>NZ_JBIWDA010000004.1:154074-369568 GCF_044761745.1 Lysinibacillus sp. NPDC097279
CAGCACGTAAGACGCAACAATCCGCGCGTTAGCGAGGGTTGCGGCTTACTCTGTGCCCGCGGAAAGCGTCGCCCGTAACGGAAATCAACCGCAGTAGTCTTCTAAATTTATTTTTTAATGATTGAAGCAGACGACTAAGTGCGATAACTGTGCTGTATTTTATCCTTTTCCTCTGCAAGAGAATGTAACACTAGTTGATTGAAGTGAAGGGTGCGTCTCCTGCGGGAACAGCACAGCACGTAAGACGCAACAATCCGCGCGTTAGCGAGGGTTGCGGCTTACTCTGTGCCCGCGGAAAGCGTCGCCCGTAACGGAAATCAACCGCAGTATTATTATTTTGAATTAATATCCATTTACAAAGTTAGCGATTGTTTCGCGTTCATCTTCTGTCAGTTCTCTTTGTACGTGTTTTTCATATTCCTTAATAATGTTCTGTTCGTCTCCACCAAGACGACCTGTAAAGTTGGCAATCGTTCGAAGCTTCACCACTTCTAGATTAAACTCTTCTTTTGAAATCGGCTTTTGATGGGAAGGGATATATGTGTCTGCATCAAATTGCTCTAAAACATCTAATAATCGCACTGTTTCCTTAATTGTATAATTTTCTTTTACAGCATAAAGATTAGGATAAATGCAGTCAGCAAGGAAAAGAATCTTTTCTTCTTTCATATAGACAACTACAGAATCCGCTGCATGGTCCCCTCCAACATGTTGAACAATACAAGTTATCCCACCTAGATTAATTTCCACCCGTTTATCAAACGTCATATCTGGTAAAACAATATTAATATCACGGTGATCTTTGAATTCTTCTTTAATCGCTCTCGCGCAAAATTCAATTTCAATTCCCTCTTTTACACGCTCATCGATTGCTTCATCTGACCAAGAGAACGGAATTAATTTCTCCATTTCTTCTTTTGTTGCGCTGCTAGCAATGGAAACGATATTACGTAATGCTGAAAGGCCAAAAATATGATCCCAATGCCAATGCGTTAAAACTACCATATCCGCATTAGGAACCCCCATTTTTAAAAGTTCATCCTGAAAATACTGTACATGATCTTCCGAGTTACCTGCATCGATCATTAATGTTTTGTTATTGCCTACTACCATTCCTAGAATGGGACGATCGGTTTCTGAGATTGGCGTAATAAACCAAAAACGGTCACCTATTTTGTTAATTGAATGCATAATAAATTATCTCCTTCCGTTTATAATAGTTTAATTCAAAAAGCATAAATTTACTATTTAGAAGAAGTTTTTTAATACAAAAGAGGGTAAATACGCTAAACCAGACGAAGGAAATAGTACTGTTCTTTGTTGTCCACTACCTAGATAATGCAACTGTAATAATTGCTGTAAAAAAATTATATACTAGAAATAACTATGTCACATTTTTAAAAATGCATAATAATTCTCTTTCGAATTATTTTTTTCTACTTTAAACCATTTTTATGTTGACAATCGTAATTTAAATTTTATATACTATTCCAAATTAAACCTCAAAAGGTAGATAAACCTAACTATACTGGTACGTACATCACAATAAGTTATTTTATTTACTTTTTAGAAAGGAGTTATTCTCTATCCATCAATACTATGTGGTTATGTAGTGTTCCTCTTGCATTTTATTGAACTTAAAACGTTATATTGTCAGTTTACTGAAATCTAAGTCTCTATGTGCATTAAAAAATAGTTTACTAATGATTGTTTTTAGGAAGTGCATTTAATGGAGTATACTGTTGTCTTTGAATCGATTTTATTGATAGGATTTATGATTTTAATAGGTGTATTACTTGCTCGAATGACGCCCATTAATGATAGTACTCGTAAAACCTACACGCTCATTATCGTAAATGTCGCGATGCCCTGTATTATTCTATCGAGTATCTTTAAAGTAGAAATCGATCATTCTATTCTTAAAAATATTGGAATAGTCTTTGGGCTGTCAATTATTATAAGTATAATTGGCATTTTAATAGGATGGCTATCCATCACTATATTTGATAAAGATAGTACGATGAAACCTGAAGTTGCTCTTCTCTCTGGACTTGGCAATACAGGCTTTATCGGCATACCATTATGTGCGGCTATTTTAGGGCCTAAAGGTGCCTTATATGCTGCTATTTTTGATGCAGGTGTTGATTTGGTCATTTGGACTTTTGGCGTTATGTTGCTGCAAAAGTCGGTAAAATTTTCATTTAACACGCTGAAATCGATGATTAATATTCCTACCATTGCAATTGTGTGTGGCTTATTATTCGCTTTTGTTAATTATCGTCCTCCTATGATTTTTATTACGTTAACAAATCAATTAGCCGCACTTGCCTCTCCACTCGCCATGTTTTATATCGGAATACTTATAATGTCTGTAAATAAAATGCAATTTACCGCACTAAAAAGTAAATCGATTATTCCTACACTCGTTAAACTCCTAGGTTTGCCGGTTGTAGCATTCATAATGATAAGGTTTATTACGCTCGATCATGTAATTGCGCAAACTTTATTAATTCAAGCTACAATGCCTGCTTTGACATTGTCATCTATTTTATTTAGTAAATATAATGCGAACGATAAATTAGGTGCAATTGTAACAGTAATTTCAACAATTTTTTCTTTATTGTCAATACCATTGCTTCTTTTAATTTTTGTTAAATTAAATTACTTTTAGGAGGAATTATATGATGAATGTTGATTTACTTATAAGAAATGCAAATATTATCACTTTAGACGCTCAAAATACTCGTGCTAATGTTTTAGCTTCTTATAGAGGAAGAATTGTAGGAATATGGTCTAAAGGTGAATTTAAGCAGGCAGAGGATTCGTTAGTTCTCGAAGTAAATGCCAAGGAACTCGATTTAAATGGGGCAACATTAATCCCTGGTTTCATCGATACACATAATCATCTATTTGTGTATGCCTTAAATAAGGCCCAAGTAGATTGTTCATCTCCGCACAATAAAAGCATTGCAGATATCGTATACAATTTAGAGGCGTTTCATAAGAAGCGAGATGACAACAGTTGGATTTTGGGCTTTGGTTATGATGATACAATGCTCATAGATAACAGACACCCTACTAGAGAAGACTTAGATAAAGTAAGTACAGATCGCCCTATATTTATCCGCCATATTTCAAATCATATTGCCGTTGTCAATTCCAAAGTACTGGAACTTGCGAATATTGATGCTTCTGTGAACGATCCTGAAGGCGGTCATTACGGACGAGATGCTGCGAATAATTTAAATGGGGTTTTATATGAACATGCTGCCATGAGCTTTGTTTACGATCATATTCCTGCTCCTTTAAAAGAAGAATTCATGGATTTAATTCGTATTGCTGCGCAAGATTATGTTGAACAAGGAATTACTACTAATACAGATGCAGCGGTAGGACAGGCAGAATATGATATTCATATAGATGCAATAAGCGATCAAATACATCCAATGCGAATGCGTTTAATGTTTATGTACAATGTGTTGTTGGAAGATGGCTTTTTCGAAAAATACGATGCAAATCAACTAAATCAAAAAATTTTAGAGGACTCTAATGGCATGGCTAAATTAGATAGCGTGAAGCTATTCCAAGATGGCTCTATTCAGGGGCTTACAGGAGCATTACGTCAACCATACTATAGTGATCAAAGTTTATATGGGGATCTTATTTTTCCACAACAAACTTTGAATGACTTCGTATTAAATTTCCATAATCGGGGCTTTAGAATTGCCACACACGGTAATGGAGATCGTGCGATTGGTTCGATCCTTGAAGCCTATCAGCATGCACTTGAAACGTCTCCTCGAAGTGACCATCGTCATCGAATTGAACATGTGCAAACAGCTACACCAGATGATTTGAAGTTTATGAAAGACTATCAGATTGCTGCTTCATTTTTCATTAATCATATATATTTCTGGGGTGACCGCCATAAAAATATCTTTTTAGGACCAGAAAGAGCAGAGAGAATAAACCCATTGAAAGAAGCAGATGATTTAGGTTTATTGTATACATTACATTCGGATTGCCCTGTTACGCCAATCTCCCCGCTTTTCTCAATATGGGCAGCGGTTAATCGCGTAACGAGCGGAGGACATGTACTAGGTGAAGCTCAAAAAATTGATGTTGAAACCGCTTTAAAATCAATGACGATTTACGGCGCTCTATTGAACTTCGACGAACAAGATATCGGTAGTATTGAAATAGGGAAATTAGCTGATTTTGCAATTTTAGAAAAGGATCCAACAGCCGTTGATCCGATGACGATAAAAGATATTCATATTTTAGCAACCATTATTAATGGTGAAATTGTATTTGAAAATAAAGAGTTGGCATTATCAAAGTTAAAATAATTACTATCTCCCCAAATAGTAACTATTTATAAATGTTAGACAAACTACTGACGATCCCCATCCGTCAGTAGTTTTCCGAATATTCAAAATTCATACCAGTTCTGTATTGCGCCCTCCATTCCCCTGCGTTTTCATTGTTCTCTTAGTAAAATTATTCTATTACTCCGTTAGTATTATCAGAATCTTTAGACATACTTTATTCATTACATTTTCGAGTCCCAATATCCTCTTTTCCACCTTCAAATTTAAGTGAAAATACCTATAAAAACATTTATATACTAAATAATAATTCTCTTTTAAATCATTTTTTTCTACTTTAACACCATTATTATGTTGACAACCTTTTTTAAAATTTATATACTATTCCAAAATAAACCATGGAAATGTAAATGAATATAACACAACTGGTACGTACGTCATGACAAGTTATAGTTATTTACTTTTTAGAAAGGAGTTATGCTATGTCCCGCAAAACAATTTTGAATGTCTTTATTGGTCTTGTTATACCAGTTGTTTGTATACCTGGTGGGTTAATTTATTTTCGTTACTCCGAACATTTTATTTTAGGTTTTCCTATTCTTTATTTTTGGATGTTCTTATGGTTCATTCTGACATCTATTTGTATTTCTTGTTCTTGGTTTTTCTTTGATAAAAAAAATTATGATTAATTAATTTACAAGGTGGGATGGATAATGGCAGTTGCAATTTTCATAGGTGTTCTTATTTTTTCTCTAATTCTAGCAGTTCTTTCAAAAGGTAAATCGAAAAAAGACAACGTAGCAGATTATTTAGTTGGTGGAAGATCTTTTAACGGATTTATCTTATTCTTCCTTGCGATCGGTGAAGTGTATAGTATCGGAACAATTATTGGGTTTCCTGGAGGCATATACGCAAAAGGGGCTAGCTACGGAATTTGGTTTCTAGGATACATTCTTTTAGCCTATCCAGTAGGCTACTTCCTTTCACCTCTTATTTGGCGGGCTGGCAAACACTACAATGCGATGACCGCTCCTGATTTATTCAAAAGCCATTTTTCTAGCAGACCTTTAGAATTACTAGTGGCTTGTACTTGTTTACTATTCCTCATTCCTTGGGGACAGTTACAGTTTGAAGGGCTTATAGTTGCTTTAAATGCTTTAGGCTTCGATTTCCCACCTATTATTGCTGTAATCATTGCTGGGGCTATTGCATATGTGTATGTTGCGATTTCTGGAGTAAAAGCACCTGCTGTTATATCAATTTTAAAAGATATTCTTTTATTCGCAGCTATTATTATCGTAGGTTGGGCAGCCTTTTCAAAACTTGATGGTGTAAATAATCTATTTACTACTGCAAAAGAACACGGTGCTTCATTATCTTTTGGTTCGACAGAACAAGTTACGTTTTCAATAACGACAATTATTTTCCAAGCAGTAGCTTTCTATTGTTTCCCATTTATTATAAATGTATTGTTCACAAGTAAATCAGAAGGGACAATTAAGCGTGCTCAAAGGTTTATGCCACTGTATATGCTTATGTATCCATTCTTAATTGCTTCGGCATATTTTGCTCTAGTTGCTTTACCGAACATTGATAACCCTAACCATGCATTTATTGCAACTTCCATCGAATTATTACCTTCATGGGTAGTTGGATTAGTAGCTGCTGGGGCCGCACTATCAGGGCTACTCGTACTAGCCGTTATTTCTTTAGTAGTTGGTGGTATTTTTACTCGTAACATTGTGACAAGTATTCCAGAAAATAAACAACGCAAATGGTCACAAGTTGTTGTTATTGTTTATTTATTAATTTCAATGTTGTTAACTGTATCTCTTCCAAGTTTAATGCTAAATCTAATTAACACAGCTTACTTTGGCTTTGGTCAAATATTACCTGGTATTCTTTCCATTATTTTTTGGAAAAGAGCTACTGCGATAGGGGTTGGTGCAGGTATTCTAACGGGTACGGTAATCGCATTATCCTTCCAATTTGCAGGTATTAGTATTTTTGCAATTAATACAGGACTGATTGCATTATGTTTCAACTTCCCTGTGTTGATTATTGTGAGTCTACTAACATCTAAAAACAAACAGTTGCTAACACCGATAGTAGCTGTACGCATGGAGAAATAGTTTAATAATGATCGTTTTAGGAAGTGCATTTAATGGAGTATTCTATTGTCTTTGAATCAATACTATTAATAGGATTTATGATTTTAATAGGTATATTACTTGCTCGAATTACACCTATTAATGAAAGCACTCGTAAAACCTATACACTAATCATCGTGAACGTTGCGATGCCCTGTATTATTTTATCAAGCATATTTAAGGTAGAGATTAGCCCTACTATTCTTAAAAATATTGGCATGGTATTTGTGTTATCTATGATGATTTGTCTAATTGGCATTTTTTTAGGATGGTTATTGATTACTATTTTTGATAAGGAAAGTACGATGAAACCTGAAGTTGCCCTTCTCTCTGGACTTGGCAATACAGGTTTTATCGGAATACCTTTATGTGCTGCAATTTTAGGTCCTAAAGGTGCTTTATATGCCGCAATTTTTGATGCAGGTGTGGACTTGGTCATCTGGACTGTTGGCGTTATGCTGCTGCAAAAAACGATGAAATTTTCTTTTAGCACGTTAAAATCGATGATTAATATTCCTACGATTGCAATTGTATGTGGCTTATTCTTTGCTTTTGTTAATTATCGTCCTCCCGTTATTTTTATTACATTAACTAATCAATTAGCTGCATTGGCATCACCACTTGCTATGTTTTATATCGGGATACTAATTATGTCTGTAAATAAATCTCAATTTACAGTACTGAAAAGTAAATCGATTATTCCTACTTTAGTGAAACTTCTTGGTTTACCAATTGTAGTATTTATCATGATTAGTTTTATTACTGTCGATCATATCATTGCACAAACTTTACTAATTCAAGCAACGATGCCTGCTCTAACATTGTCATCTATTTTATTTAGTAAATATAATGCAAATGATAAATTAGGTGCTATTGTCACAGTTATTTCAACAATCTTTTCATTGTTATCGATACCGTTACTTCTATTAATATTGGTTAAATTAAATTACTTTTAGGAGGTCAATAAAATGATTACAGTTGATTTACTTATTAAAAATGCAAATATTATTACGTTAGATGCCAAAAATACTCGTGCTAATGTTTTAGCTTCTTACGAGGGAAAAATTGTAGGATTATGGTCTGAGGATGAGTTTACTAGAGTTAAAGAATCTTTAGTTTTGACTAAAAGCATGAACGAGGTAGATTTAAATGGGGCAACGTTAATTCCTGGTTTTATCGATACACATAACCATTTATTAATCTATGCGCTAAACAAGTCTCAAGTAGATTGTTCCCCTACGCATAATAAAAGCATTACAGATATATTGCGTAAGTTAACGGAGTTCCATAACGAACGCGCTGATAGCGGTTGGATTTTAGGCTTTGGCTATGATGATACAATGCTTACTGAGAATAGACATCCTACTCGAGAAGACTTAGATAAAGTAAGTACAGATCGGCCTATATTTATCCGCCATATTTCAAATCATCTTGCAGTTGCAAACTCAAAAGCACTAGAAATCGCGCAGTTAGATGCTTCTATTAAAGACCCAGATGGGGGTCATTTTGGACGGGATGCATTCAATAATTTAAATGGCGTTTTATATGAGCCAGCTGCAATGGACTTAGTTTTTAATAGTATACCTACTCCATCGACCAAAGAAGTAATTGAGTTAATTCGCATAGCTTCTCAAGATTATTTAGCACAAGGAATCACAACGAATACGGATGCAGGGGTTGGATTAACATTAGGTCCAATAGAGTACGATATCCATATTGAGGCATTGAAAGAAAAAGCACATCCAATGCGAATGCGATTCATGATAATGAATGATTTATTATTGGAGGGTGGCATTTTCGAGGAATATGATGCACATCAACTAAATCAAAAAATAGTAGAGGATTCTAACGGCATGGCCAAGTTAGATAGTGCAAAACTATTCCAAGATGGCTCCATTCAAGGACTTACTGGCGCTTTACGTCAACCATATTATAATGATCCCAATTTATATGGAGATCTTATTTTCCCACAACATATTTTGAACAATTACGTATTAGATTTTCATAATCGTGGCTATAGAATAGCAACACACGGAAATGGAGACCGTTCTATAGGCTCGATTTTAGAAGCGTATCAGTATGCACTTGATACTTCACCACAAAGTGATCATCGTCATCGAATTGAACATGTGCAAACTGCTACACCTGAAGATTTAAAATTAATGAAAGACTACAATATTGCTGCTTCATTTTTCATTAATCATGTTTATTACTGGGGCGATCGCCATAAAAACATCTTTTTAGGGCCTGAAAGAGCAGCGAGAATGAACCCATTAAAAGAAGCCGATGATTTAGGCTTATTATATACATTACATTCCGATTGTCCTATTACACCTATTTCCCCACTCTTTTCAGTATGGGCAGCAGTTAACCGTATAACGAGAGATGGGCATGTATTAGGAGAAGAACAAAAAATTGATGTTGAAAGTGCCTTAAAATCTATGACGATTTATGGTGCCCAATTGAACTTCGACGAACAGGATTTAGGTAGTATTGAAATAGGGAAATTAGCTGATTTTGCAATTTTAGATAAGGACCCTACAGCCGTTGAGCCTATGACGATTAAAGACATTCATATTTTAGCTACGATGATTAATGGTGAATTTGTGTATGAAAGTAAACAATTAGCTTTTTCAAAGTAAAAATAATTACTATTCCCCAATAGTAACTATTTATATATTTTCTAAAAAAACTACTGACTCCCCATTTGTCAGTAGTTTTTAAAATTTAATTATCCAGTTTTATTGCTTCTTTAACCGTTGAGACTTGAAGTGAAATGCATACTTACCAGGATTATAATCAGCAATACAATATTCAATAAGATCCCCATTAATATCGTAAACAAAGCGAGTCAGATGGAGTGTATTACTGTTTTCCTTAATATCAAGCAATTTACAATCCTCCTTGGAAATTGGCTTGCTCGTAATAACCTCATCTGCATCATGTAATTGAATATTCATTTCATCCTCTAATAAGTCATACAATGTACCACTTTTAATATCGAGTTTAGAAAGCTTTTCGCCAATTTCAATTGGATAGTATTGTGTCTCAATAGCGATCGGCATATCGTCTGCATAACGTACACGCTTAATCAAATATGCTTCAGTTAAATTGATTGCTTCTTTCACTTCATTAGGAACCGTCACAATCCCATGTTTAATTAACTTCGTTCCTGGCTTCATTCCCATATTTTCAATACTTTTAGTCGTACTAATTAAATTACCTAACCAGTAATGAACTGGTTTTCTCGTAATATATGTACCTTTACCATGTCTTTTCTCCACAATACCGTCTATTGCTAAATGAGAGATGGCTTCTCTCACTGTACTTCTACTAACATTGAATTCTTCCATTAATTCACGTTCACTTGGTATTTTACCGATATATATACCTTGATTAATTTTCTTTTCGATCATTTTTCTTAATTGTATATGGAGAGGTATTGGATTATTTGAGTTAATCATTTTTGCACTCCTTTCAAAAGGGATAATTAGATTGATCTACATATCATCATAAATCCTAAAAGTAACTGAATACCCATAATTATCATTACTTCTATTATATCTAGACCGACAAGACCGCGTCCACATCATTGCGTTGTAAATTACTCTATTCTTGTCGTTCTACATTTAAGGTATTCTTCTAAATTAAATAGAGCCATCTATAGTTAGATGGCTCTCAGACTGTAGACAAGCTCGAGGTTTTTGGGATTTGTCTTTAAAACTAATATAGGTGATGACTACTGCGGTTGATTTCCGCTACGGGCGGGCACTTTCCGCGGGCACATCGTCAGCCGCAACCCTAGCTAGCGCGCGGTTTGTTGCGTCTTACGTACTGTGCGTTCTGAGCAGGAGTCGCCCGCCCTTCACTCCAATCAACTAGTGTCAACATGCTTTTTCGAAGGACAAAGTTAAAATACAGTACAATTATTGCACTTATGATTATGTTTGCTAGTTGTCTGCTTGAATCATTAAATAACCTTAGAGGGCTACTGCAGTTGATTTCCGCTACGGGCGGGCGCTTTCCGCGGGCACACCGTAAGCCGCAACCCTCGCTAACCCGCGGTCTGTTGCGTCTTACGTACTGTGCGTTCTGAGCAGGAGTCGCCCGCCCTCCACTGCAATCAACTTTATATGAATTGCTAGCAGTCTACTATAATTATGGCAACCAGCTTTATAGGGAGGGGATGCTGACGAAAGTAAGAACCCCTTTTTCACAATAAAAATAACAAAAGGGAGTAAGATTTCTATTCTTAATCCCTTTTGTCGATAAGCTGTGAGCCATCTATAGTTAGATGGCTCTATTGCTGTCCTATATATAAAATGCAGGTTCACTATAATAATTTGTAGCATTTAATGCTCTAAAGATTGCAACAAAGTTATCACATGTGGTTATTGCATGAAACTCTATTTACATCCTAATGCTTGCCCAATTACAAGATAGAAATAGTTAGAAGAGGCTAACTTTTCACACTTGTTTAAGCTTCCTTATTGGTTAGCTAATTCATAGTTTTTTAAGTTATCTATTGTATGAGTGAGAAGTGAAAAATCTCCCCAACTTTTATGCCCAGGAATAACTACTTTTGCGTCTGGATATTTATTAATGAGATTTTGCATTGTATATGGCCACGCACTCATATTTGCTTCATCAATTATTCCGACATTGCCTTGTTCAAGTGCAAAAATCATATCGCCAAATAAAATTTTATATTGAGGTAACCATACTACAATATTATCTCTTGTATGCGCTTCACCTGGATAATATGTCTCTATACTAACTTTTCCTGCTTTAAATACAGGATTTCGATCCAAGGTAGTTTTAATTTGAGGATAGCCTTCATCCTTTATCATTTTTGCAATAAACGACGTACTTTCAACAGGAATTTTAGCATCCAATAACGCTTGGATACCGCCTACACGATCAATTTTATGATGAGTAATAATCGCTTTCTTTACACGTTTATGGAAATTTTGGTCAATCATTTTTAATAGTTCATTTGCTAATTGGTCATTCCACGTAGCATCTATAAGATAAAGACCTTTGGATGAGTTAATAAGCAGACCGTTTGCTGGTACTGAAAAGCCATCCATATTTGTATAGGTAGTGTGGACCCATACCTCATCATTTATTTTTGTTAGTTTAACCGAACCATCCTCGTTGCTAATTTCTGTTTGTTTGCTGCCTTTTACAATTCCTTTATTTTCCTCGCTTTTAGTAGATGCGTATGTTTTAGATGTAGCTATTGGCAATAAGAACGATGCCATAATTACTGCGAAACTTAACACACACAATAAAACTTTTTTTGAACTCATTATTTTTTTCTTCATGTTTCTAACTCCTCCTTTTCCTTGTTCATTTTAGATTGAGATATTGCCCTGTTCAATAACAGAACGCTAACAAAACGCTAACAGTACAAGAAAAAAGAATGACTATTACCTAGATAAAGAACCGATTCTTTACATTTCAAGTTCATATGATAAGATACCCTTTGCATACTTTAAACTAAATTTGTTCCTTAAGGAGTATACAGATGTTAAATCAGGATGTTTATATTTCAATAAATAAGGGAGAAACACTTACTAAACAAAATAGAATTTTTATTACAAATACTGAAATTGTATTAGGGCGTGAGGGGAGAGATTTTATACCAGACGTTTCTTTTACTAGTCAATACATTTCAAGAAAACACGCTTTAATTGGTGTTGAAAGTGGAAATTATTATATTATTGATCTTAAGAGTAAACACGGAACAGAAATAAATTATACTAGCATTGAAAAGAACAAACCTTTTTTCCTTCACGATAGGGATGTTATTAGTTTAGCTCAAGGCACTTCGGTTCTTACTTTCCATCATCATTTGAAGAGCAGCCTTGATAAAACGCTTGAATTACCTATATTACAAAATGACAATATGGATGATTCTATTGGATTAACTATTAATATTGAACGAAGAGAAATACTAATTGACGGTGTTCAAATTTATCTTACAAGTAAAGACACAGGGCTATTTTGGTTGTTACATCAAAATAAAGGTTGTGCAGTAAGTTATGATGAAATAAAAATTACCGTTTGGCCTGAACGAATTTTACATAAAAATGAAAAACCGGACGTAGGACGTGAAGAAATTAATATGCTTGTATATAGATTAAGAAAGAAATTAGGGAAATACGGGAAATATATTAATTCGGTCCCACGTTACGGATATATATTAGACTTGTAAGCATTACACTACATAGCCTATTTTTTGTACGGGCATTTTAAGAAAATGTTAGGATATCTGCCCCTTTCGTTATACATCGTTGAAATTTGTGACTTACGAAAAGTGTACGGGGCAAATCCTAACCATGCATGTATCGCATTTATAACTGTTTTCTTATATTTTCTGGCTCATATGATTCCCCTATTTACCCCAACAAAATCATCAACTTGCTACAATCCATATTGTGCGATTGATAAAACTTAACTCTGTCATGTTATTATTATTCATTCTTTATATGCAAAGATTTTCCGTGTAACTTAGTGAGATAATGTTTTGTCAGAAAACCTAATAATATCTCTACAAAAATTGCAAATAAAACAATAACATATACATGATCTGATAGAAAATCAAACAACACGCCATATAAAGATTGCCCAATTGGATAAGAACACATGACGATTGTTGAGACAACCGCACTTACTTTTCCTAACATTGCATTTGGTGTCTCTGTTTGAATAAACGTTTGTGCAAAAATGGTAAAAATCCCTACTGATGCGATGCATAAAAATGTACTTATACAAATGACAACATAGGCAATCATCGGTTGTATTGGTAAACCTAATACAAGTGCAATAGGTAATAATAACATTCCTCCTAATAAGATAAATAGATAAGAGTTATGAATGTTGAATTTTTTAGCCACTAATCCTATAAACAGACCTGCTCCAATCGAGCCGATAGCTAAAAAACCTTCAGCAATACCATATAGTTGAGAACTCAAACCAAGTTTTACTTTTATTAAATAAGGCAAACCAATCATAATCATCGATGAGAAAAACAAATTAATAGCAGCAACCAATAATAAAATCTTAAATAAAACCGGATTATCCTTCCCGATAAAAGTTATTGCCTGCTTTAAATCCATAATCACTGTTTTTATTATTTTTCCATCAGAAGCTTGTTTAGTAAAAGGTATACGCATAAATCCTTCTAGCATAGCTGAAATAAAGAAAGCAAATGCGCTAATTATAACAATTACCTTTAAATCCAAAAATCCGTATAACATTCCGCCTAAAATAGGTCCTAAGAAATTAGCTAATGCGTTAACTTGAACAACAATACCATTCGCTTGCAACAAATAATGGCTATCTACTAATATAGGAACGCTCGATTGTACAGCTGGCTGATACATAGACTGAATCATGGAGAGTACAATCATCACACCTGCTACTAAGAAAACAATCTGATTGCTACCTATTTGAGTAAGAAATAATAAACATACTAGTGCTGTAATCACATCTAAACCAACCATAATATTCCTTCGATTCACTCGATCTGCCAACACGCCTCCAAAAGGTGATAACAAAATTGTAGGAAGCATCGAGACTGCAAGAACACCTCCAAAAGCTCCAGCTGAACCTGTCTCATCTAAAATATACAGCGATAGAGAAAAACGTAAAATCGAATTTCCAAATAAAGATATAATCTGACCAATAATTAATAAAGTAAAATCCTTTTTAAATAGACTCCTATTTTTCATATAATGTCCTTCCTTGAATCATGTTATAAACAAACCGACCAGCGGTATTTATTATTTAAATAATATGCCGCCTTTAATAGGCAGCTGATTATTTAAATATGCTTTTCAAATAACTTTTCATCGCATTTAAAACTTCGTCATCCATAAACGGTATTCCCATAAGTTCAGTAAGACTTTTTAAATATAAAATTCTACGTTCTAAATCTTCTTCACTTACTTGACCTAGCATTGGGCTTAACCAAACATTATTTAATAATAAGATAACCTCACTGGCACTTTTACTATCCTCTAAAGAAATTGAGCCATCCTTTTTACCTTCTTCGATAAGCTCTTGAAACATTGGCGCACCATATTTCAGTGTACCATTTAATAAGACACTAACGAATTTAGGATTTTCTGTTAATGATATTGCCTTTCTATTAAACTGTTGCTTTTCAAGATTTTCAAATTCATTCTTTATTATCTTCTTTAGTTTTTGCAGTCCATTCAAATGGTTAAGGTTTTTATACAGCTCAATTGTATCTGAATAATTACCCTTATCACCAATTGCATGCAAGATTTCTTCCTTTGACTTAAAGTGATGATAAATAGCACCTTTACTCATACCTAATTCATTAATAATGTCCTGTATCGTTGTTTGTTCATAACCCTTTTCTAAAAACAGTCGATACGAAATCGAAAGAATTTGTTGAACGGTTTTTTCAGGATGTTTATTTCTAGCCATGCTTCTCCTCCATACATACCGGTAGTATGTTTAGAGAATATCACTTAGAAATTTATAAGTCAAATCCATGCAGAATCCACGGAAATGCCGAATTACAATAAGTGTGTTTCATTTCATCAAATTTTTTTATTGTGATAATGATGCAACTTACTATCCTTCGATAGCAAATACAATAATTGGTATTTATTTTAAGCTTTGTTCATCTTGAGAAAGGCTCTTCAGATAAACAGAAAACACGGTTTTTTCTACATCGCTTTCCACTTTTATTTCACCCTCGTGTAATTCAACAATGCTTTTAGCAATGGCAAGTCCTAAACCGGAACTTTCAGAATGCACTCCACGTGACTTATCCACCTGATAAAATCTTTCGAAAATATGAGGTAAATCTAAAGCTGGGATGGGCATCCCGTAACTTATCACTTCTACTAAAATGTTTTTATTATCTAATGTAGCACAAATATCAATTTGTTTTTTCTTTATTCCGTATTTTAAAGCGTTTGACAACAGGTTCTCAAAAACACGAATAAGGAGATTTCCGTCTGCTTCTGTAATAAGTGGATCAGAACAATATGTCTCATTACAAACAAACTGCCTATGCTCTATTTCAATACGATTATGTTCAACTAGCTGCCCAAGCATTTCCTTTATATTTAGTGGTACCTTTTTTACTTTAAGCTGATGATTTTGCACGCTAGTATATTCGAATAAATCCTGAATTAACCTATGCAACAGAGTTGTTTTCTCATAGGCAATATTAATGTAATGCCTTAGTTCGACTTCATCTCTATATTTATCTTCCGTAATCAGTGACAAATAACCAAGTATAGAAGTCAATGGCGTACGAAGGTCGTGGGAGACATTTGTAATTAGCTCGTTTTTAGTTCTCTGCGCATTGCGTTCTTCCATTATCAGTGTATCCATTTTGCTGATAATCATATTTATACTTTCTGTTAATTGCACCAAATTTTTATCTTGATAAACAGGTTGGAACTTTGTATCTGGACTGCCTACATACTTTTTAGTATCGCTAACCAGCTGATTGAGAGATTTAAAAAACTGTCTGCTTTTTTCACGTCGGTAAAATAAAAAAAGATAGAATATAAATACTATAAAAAAACTAATTAATCTAAGAAGAAATGGCCAATGAGAATATAGAATATCATTAACTCTCCTCTTACCAAATAACGTAATAAATTCAGTAACCATTCCACTACCAACTACTGATGTATTAATAAAACCTACCACCGCATTTTTAATAATAAATAGAGAAACTGCGGATAAAAATGCGGATAAAATTATTGCGGTGATAAGACGCCACTTCGAAAATAGCCCAATTTCTAGTAACAACACTCTAATATTCAACTTTATAACCAACTCCCCAAACAGTGACAATCAGTTTTTCTCCATTTAACGCGCGGTCAATTTTCGCTCTTAAATTACTTATATGAACCATTACAGTTTTACTAGAATAGATCTCCTGTTCATTCCATACCAATTGAAAAATATCTTCAGAACTATATACACGTCCGGGCTTACTGCAAAGTAGGCATAAAATATCGAATTCAATTGCAGTCAATTTCAATGGGTTATTATCAATACTCACAGTATGTTTCTGTTTATTAATTTCTAAAGGTCCACAGATTAGACATTCAGTAGAGGAATCTTTGTTAATTTGTAAGTACCCTGATCTTCTTAACAAAGCTTTTACTCGGGCAATTAGTTCTAATGTATTAAAAGGTTTAATAAGGTAGTCATCCGCCCCCGTAGTAAGACCATATATTTTATCCATGTCTTGTGCTTTTGCACTTAACATTAAAATCGGTACAGTTTGATTATTTTGTCGTATTTCACGACACACTAAAATCCCATCCTTTTTAGGCATCATCACATCTAAAATAATTAAATTAATTGAATGCCTTGACAGCATTTGTAAGCCTTCTTCCCCATCATGTGCTATATGAACCTTATAGTGTTCCGCCTCTAAATAAATCCGTAATAAATTCGTTATATCAGAATCGTCATCGATTATTAAAATAACTGCACTCATAAGACAACACCACCTATTTTTTCTAAATTATTCTTATATTATAAACGTAGATACTTTCGAAAAACTATCTACAACCGCAATCTTAAGACTTTCTTTAACTTTTCTTTCCTTTCTATTAAACTTCACTATCTACAATAAAGAATTGTTAACAAGTATTTAGAGAAGAAGAAACGGAGGAAAAAAGGATGAAATGCAGTAAGCTAAAGAGAAAAAGCAAATTACTAATTATTGTCATTGCTTTAATAGGGTTCTACGTAGGAGCATACCAGTTCAATCAAAAAAACGAGGACAAAGAGATCTTTGAACGCTCACCAGTCTTTATAGATTCTCCAATAGAAGCACCAACTATAACAGGTCATTCCGCAATCTTATTGAATGCATCTACGGAGGAGATTTTAATGGAACAAGATGCGGATATCCCTTTTCCAGTCGCAAGCATGTCCAAATTGATGACAGAGTATATCGTACAGAAGCAAATTAATAATGGCGTTATGGAATGGGATGATCAGGTTGTAATGTCACACAGTGCCAACAATATAGACTCCCGAGCGGTTAAAATTTATGTCAAAGACAATGATGTTTTAACAGTACGGGATTTATATAGTGCAATGGTTATTCACTCTGCAAACAACGCTACCATTGCCTTGGCTGAGCACATAGCAGGATCAGAAAAAAAATTTGCAAAGTTAATGAATGATACAGCTAAAAAGATGGGTCTATCTTCCAAAACAAGCTTTGTAAACTCTACAGGATTATCTAATATCGATGGTTCTGAAAATGTTATGACAGCAAAAGATGTTGCATTACTAGCCAATCAATTATTACATGATTACCCTGATGTAATTGAAACAACCAAACTGCTTGAATACAAATTAGCATACGATGGGACAACCTTTAAAAATTCAAACGCTATGCTATATCCCGAAAATCACGATTTATATTTTAAACAGGTGGATGGATTAAAAACAGGTTTTACTGAAACTGCCGGATATTGTTTTACAGGAACTGCACAAAGTGGGGATACACGACTTATTTCGGTCGTAATGGGAACAAAAAGTGATGATGCTCGATTTCTTGAAACACATAAGTTACTTACATTTGGATTTGAGCATTTTTAAAAACGACAAACTAGAGAAAATTAAAAGAGGCGGTCAGAAGCACTGTCCACTTCCAACTGCCCTTAAAAATTTTCTTGATAACAGAACTAATTAGAACGTTATTAAACAATATCTCGTTGTGTTCATCGGATATTTGTGTTTCCAAACTAGATATGTCTTATCCCCTCCTATACGACTGCGCATCAATTCTTATACTTAAGTAATTCTTTCGTTAATCTATCTACTTCCTAAATTATTTGTTAATAACATAGTCACTGGAACTGATGCGAAATCATATGTTCCAAATGTTTATCTTAAAATGCTTTTATTTATTTGTTTGCGGACTCCATTTTATCATTCGTTTAGCAATTGAAAATTGGTTGAACTTTTTATTAGAAGGAGGATAAAATTTTATGAAAAGTATTATTTCCTTATTAGTAGCAGTAGTAATTGTCATGACGATGGGAATACAAACAGGATTTAGTCAGACCGAGCAATCTGGGCTTAAAGCTAATGTCAAGCTAACAGTTGACCAATCCCTTCTTTCCATCACTGAAGAACGTACGTTAAAAGTAAAAGTAGATTTTGGTAGAACTGTAGACCTCAATAAACTAAAGTGGACATTCGGAGGAAAAGAATTTTCTGAGTGGAAGCAATGGGATAATGAAGCTGAGGAATATAGCGGTGAGTCGTTTATATCGATTGTGAAAAAACCTAGATTTTCTGGAAGCTCCACTGTCATCGAAGCTGAATTTAAATTTGGTCTACCTTATGGAACGACAGATTTATCTCCAAGAACAATCCGTATTCTTTATCCTGAATTGATAGGGGAATACGAACTTGAAGCAATAGATTTACAATCAAAGGAATCGGCATCAACAACATTGAAACTGAATGTCTACAATGAATATTTGAAATATGAAGAGATGAAGCCGACTATAGAGGATGTGTTTTCAAAAGCGCGTGAAGGTCGTTATTTAGCATATAAGACGCTTGGTAAATCCACTGAAGGTCGCGATCTTCATTTTGTAATGATAGCAAAGGACAAAATGGCAATCGACAAATATTTAAATGAAACACTACCTACTGCCCTTGAAAATCCTACAGAGCTATTAAAGAAACTTGAAAATGGCACGATTGGTGATTATCAGGTTCCAATTTGGTTTAATAATATTCATCCAGATGAGATTGAGGGTGTTGATGCTCAAGTAGAATTGCTAAAGAAGTTTGCGCTTGAGGATGAAGTGTCGTTCAAGACGACAGATGAACAAGGCATTAAACAGGACGTGAAATTGAATATAAATGAAGTACTTGATCATGTCATTATACTTTTGAACTTTACCCATAATCCAGATGGCCGCGCTAAAAATAAGAGGCATAACGCTGAAGAATTTGATTTAATTCGTGATAATGCCTTTCAAACACAAGTAGAGACGATTGCTGTCAATCAAGAATTAGCAAAATGGACACCATTGTCCTTTATTGAATTACATGGCTACATTGAAGACTTTATCATCGAGCCCGGAACACCACCTCATAATCCAAATTACGAATATGATTTGCTAGCTGAAAGTATGGTTAATCAGGCACATGCGATGGGACGTGCTGGTGTGGCTAATTCAAAGATTGAATCTTATACAATTCCACAGCTCGATTACGGCATTGGCTGGGATGATTTTACACCGTCTTATACGACGAGTTTTGCTATGCTTCATGGTTCTCTCGGACATATAATCGAGGTACCCACATTAAGTCAGGATTCACTTTATGCTGCCCTTTATGTTGGAATTGGTGCAATAGATTTTGTTGTAAAACAGAAGGATGAGCTTTTTAAGAAGCAGCTGATGCTGTTCAAACGCGGAATTGATGGTGAGGATAACCGCGAAGTCGATAAATGGTTTGTTAATTCAAAGGGCGAAGAAATCGGCCGAAATCGTGGGGAACATCCGAACTTCTTCCCTGATTATTATGTAATTCCAAAGGATGGCGTATTGCAAAAAAATGCCCTTGAAGCGGCAAATATGATTGATTACTTGCTACGACATGGACTTAAAGTTGAGGAAACAACTGAAACTGTTTCCATTAATGGTGTTCCTTACCCAGTAGGAACATATGTTATACCAATGAAACAAGCTAAGCGCGGTCTCATTAATGCAATTCTATACCCTGGTGAAAATCTCTCCGATTGGGAAGTTACAAATGATAAAATCGTTGTAAATTTCCCAGCATTACATGGCTTCGATTGTATAGAGGTTCGTCAAGTAAACGCATTCAAGGATAAAACAAAAATTGTAACAGTCAATCAAAAGCCTAAAACGACGATTCAAGCAAAAGTCGATTCTTATATCATTTCCAATTCAAATAATGATGCCATCAAAGTCGTAAATGAATTGCTTCAAGACGGCAAAAAAGTAAAGCTTGTTCTTAAAGATGCTGGTAATATTCAAACTGGTGATTTTCTTGTGCGAACAAAAGATTTGCTTGCCTATGTAAATAATTATTCATTAGACGTTATTCCATCAGAGGGTTCACTTGAAACTATAGCGCTAACGCAACCCAAAATTGCTGTATTAGGGACAGCCTATAGCAGATTTGTAATTAAAGAGCTTGGATTCCCAGTTGTTAACGTAAAAGAAGCAGATATTATCTTTGATGATGCTGGACAAGTCACAAAAGAAATTTTGCGTGATAAAGCATATATTGGTGTAGGACAAGAAGCACTCTACACCATCAAGGAAGCCGGTTTTCTTCAGGGCTATGATTATCATGAAGGAAATAATTGGTACGAAGGATTATTACAAACTAATGTTAAAAAAAGTTTGTATACGGCTGGCTATGAAGCAAAAGAACCTTTTTACGTATCGTCAGGCTCTTGGATCACAGCTGTACCGGATGAAGCAGATGTACTTATAAAGGTTGCAGATAATAACCATTTTATTGCTGGTTTTTGGCCTGGATTTGAGGAAGCACAAGGTAAAATTCTTGCATTTACAACCTACTATGATGATCAACCATTTACTTTATTCGCAAACGATCTAACTTTTCGCGCACATTCAAAGAGCAGTTTCCGCTTGCTAGCTAACAGCTTTTTTATCACATCGATAAGTGCTAATTAACTCAATACTGGTCAGACGATTTATCTGAATTGGTTTTCCAACAAAAAATTGTTTAATTTTATAATGAAACAGATAACTAAATTAAAGTTGTCTGTTTCTAATTAATGTAGTCATAGGTATTTTGTGCTTATTTTAAGCGTTATTTTCCACCATAAATTTATAATCCAGTTTTTACATTGCTGTAAAGTTTGCAACGCTCCAATATATTCCCCATTTATTTTTTATAAAATTAACTTCGCTTCATCAGAGCTTAGGTATTCTAACTTGTTCCTACTTAAGCCTTGCTAACTGTTAAATACATAGAAAGTCACTATCTTCTAATATATATTTTATATAACTCCTTTAGCAAAAATATATTATCCATGTTAAAATCTGGTCATTATAATGAATGTATCACTATTAAAGGAGGAACTTGAATGGAGTTTAATAAACTTGGCAATAGCGGATTATCTGTAAGCAAGATTGCATACGGTAACTGGATCAATCATGGTGGCAAAGTAGATGAAGATACTGCAAATGAATGTGTGAAAGCAGCACTAGATGTCGGTATCACCACATTCGATACTGCAGATGTTTATTCAGAAACAAAAGCTGAAGAAATACTTGGCCGTTCTTTAAAAAGTATACGACGGGAGAGCATTGAACTTTGTACAAAGGTGTGCCATCCCACTGGCAACGGGCCAAATGATAGAGGTTTATCACGAAAACACATTTTAGAAAATTGTAATGCCTCTTTACGTAGGTTACAGACTGATTATATTGATGTCTATTATGCACATAGATTCGACCCAACTACACCTCTTGAAGAGACAATGTTAGCCTTCGCAGATCTTGTTAGACAAGGTAAAGTTCTATATATCGGGGTAAGTGAGTGGACATCTGAACAAATTACACATGGAGCAGCACTTGCACGGGAATTGAAGATTCCGCTTATTGCAAGCCAACCCCAATATTCGATGCTATGGAGAGTCATCGAAACCGATGTAATCTCAACCTGTCAACGCGAGGGACTAGGACAAGTAGTATGGTCGCCTTTAGCACAAGGCGTTCTTACAGGAAAATATTTACCTCAACAACCAATACCAACTCAATCCCGTGCTAATTCTTCTGCTGGCAAACCATTTTTCGATAAACTTGCACATCGTTGGATGAACGACAATGTTCTAACGGCAATCCAAAACCTCAAACCTATCGCACAAGAAATTGACCTTTCCCTCGCGCAACTCTCAGTAGCTTGGGTACTACAAAATCACAATGTTTCCTCAGCAATTATTGGGGCTTCTAATCCAGAACAGGTAAGAGAGAATGCCATAGCTGCTCGTATTAAACTAGAACCTGAAATAATGCAGCAAATTGATAACGTACTAGAAGGCCTCGTTGAGTATGATCCAAGTAAAACAGGTTGAGTTACGAACAATTCTTGATGATTGGACTACCCATCCCATGTGGATGGGCTTTTATGCTTCGTGATTATATTGCAAAGGCGTATAAACCTCTCTAACAACTTGTAAGAAATGTTCTGCTACTGTAGATTTTTCATCTTTTCTCCAGCCAACATAGAGATTAACTTTTGGTGTGGTCTCTTTGATTTTCTTATAAAGCACACCCGGACGTTGATAACTTTCCACCGACGAAGGAACGACAGAAACGCCCATGCCAGTTGCAACCAAATTAACGATTGTATGCATTTGAATAGCTTCTTGAACAACATTTAAATTTACGCCGTGCTCCCAAAAGTAGCTACTAATTAAATCGTAAAAATTGGAGCCCATATGACGCGGAAACAATATAAAAGGTTCACCAATTAACAATTGGACTGGAATGTCAGGTAATGTCGCGAAAGGATGATTTTGATGTAAAACTACTCTTAATGATTCTTCCGAACAAACTTCAGAAGAGAGTATCTCGTTGTTTTGTTTTGAGCGAATAAATCCAATATGAATTTGTTTCTCATAAAGTGCCTTTAATTGCTGCTCCGTTGTCATTTCACGCAATATAAGACGGACTTTTGGAAAGCGTTCTCGAAATAGATTTAGCACTTCTATAACAATATTTGTAGAATCAACAAATCCAATTATTAAATTTCCCATTTTACCTTCAGCTGCAAGTTGCGTTTCCTCAATTGTTCTTTCTAATTGCAACAGGGTTTGTTGAGATCCTGCTAAAAATATTTTGCCAGCATCCGTCAGTTCAACCATTCTTTTTGTTCGGTAAAAAAGTTGCACGCCCAATTCTTCTTCTAATTTACGAATTTCTTGGCTTAAAGGAGGTTGTGCCATTCTAAGACGTTCTGCTGCACGACTAAAATTCAATTCTTCTGCCACCATTATAAAATAGCGAATCTTCCTAATATCGATTTTCACGCACCCCTTCCAAAAATCCAATAAACAACTACTTCATTCGATTTTAACATAATATCCCATTAGCATTTCCCCTTAATGATCCCCTCGAAGTTACCAAAAATAAAATAAGTATATCCTTGCCATAATGGCAAAAATACACTTAATTTTTATGAAAAGAAATGACTATCTTCGTAACGATTAACAAAGCGTAAATGGCTCTTCCTCTACCTTACTGCTTCTATAAAAACAATAACTTTTGCCTTTACGCTTTCGTATCAAATAATTACGCTCCATTAAATAATGCACGAAGGTAATCACTTGAATAAAAGCTGCTCCTCGAAGCTCTACAGGCTTATGTGCATACACCTGATTCGTAATTTCCTGTGCTGAAGCACCTTCTTCAGGTATTGCATTTAAAATTTGCTGACATTTGTCAGTATAGTGTGCCATTAATCGTGATACCCGCTCATTAAAGTCTTCAATTTGTGTCCCATGGGCATGCAATGCATCATGAATTTTTAATTGACCTAAGCTTTCAAATGTCGCCAAATATAAGGCGAGCGGATTTTGCATTTTTGTTGAAGGCATAACAATCGGGTTAATAATTTCTAATAAATGATCCCCTAAAAATAAAACGCCAGCCTCTTTTTCATAAAAACAATAATGATCTGCCGAGTGACCTGGTGTCCAAATTGGCTGCAAATTAAAGGTTTCACTTTCAATCATTTGATGCTCCGAAAAAATAACATCGACATGTACTTGAAATGGTTCGTAACGATTAAATACCGCTGATGCCGCTTTATCTTGCACCATCCCATAATCAGCTAGAAAAGATAAACTGCCATCGTCGGTAATGCCGTTTTCAAATCGTTCCCGTCTGATTGTTAATTCCTCGTAACTTCGTTGAGACATCCAAATAGTTGCCTCATACTCATCTTGGAGCCATTTTGCCAAACCAAAATGATCAATATGCAAATGTGTGATGAGCACACGGTTAACTTTACGTTCACCAATTACCTGCCGCCATATTTCTTTCGACTCGACTGTATCGTCACCTGTATCAATAATTGTAATACCAGATGGTTCTTCAATTACATAGCAATTAACACTGCGTAAATCATAAGGTATAGGCAATGTAACCATTTGCCAATTTAAACGTTTTTGATTTTGCATCTTTCCACCTCTACTTAATTATTCTATTATTCTGTCTTTTTATGTTAAGATAATAGCACTTCTTATGGAAAGGAGCCAACTTATGGTACAACAAATCGATTTATTTATTTATAATGCCGTTATCGTAACGCAATCAAAATCTGTACCAATCGCTACAAGTATGGCCATTCATAACGGAAAAATCATCGCTTTATTTGGACATAATGATTGTTCACCCTATCGAGCTATAATAAGTATTGATGCACAGCAAAAAGTGATTTTGCCTGGTTTCATCGATGCACATTGTCACTTACAAGCGATGGTTAGCGAGCAGTTTAATATACATATACCGACCTTATACAAAACGAAAGAGACGCTTTTTGCCTATCTTCGTGAGCAAATATCGCACATTCCAACTGGAAATTGGGTTCGAATTAATGGCTATCATCCTTATCATTTCCCGCAAATAGAGCCTTTCACTATGGCGATGCTAGATGAGCTTTCTACAGAACACCCAATCCGTTTACGTTATGTAACACGACATACTTCTGTGTTAAACAGCAATGCCTGGGACTATTTTAAACATGCTTTAGAAAGTCACTCTAAAGAAGGCATTCATTTGGAGCTAAATTCTTTTGGACAGCCTACAGGTATTATTCATGGAGCCGACGCTTTCCTAAACGAATTTGTATTACCGAAATTACCTGAAGCGCAGTGGTTAGCTGGTATAAAAACTTTACAATCAAAACTTCTATCTTTAGGAATTACCACTGTTTGTGATGCATCTGCCACGACATCCGCTTCGCAGCTTACAATATGGAAAAAAGCGGCTCAACACTTTTGGAAAATTCCCGTTCACTGGATGACAGGTAGCGCTCACTTTGATGATCTTGCAAATCATCTTCAACCTATACCAATATTTAAACGCAACGCCTTAAAAATTGTATTGGAGACAATGCCAGAAATTTACCCTCATCAAGATACCGTTGTACACATGATGAAACAAGCATTTCTCGCAAATAGCCCAGTGGCAATTCATGTTGTTAATCCTGAAATGGTTTGGCATGCCATTGATGCTTTACAAACAGTACGTCAGCAACTCCCTGAAATAAAAGGAATTTGCCGCTTTGAACATTTGAGTTTATGTCCCGAAGCTTTTTTTGAGATGTTACATGAAAATCAAATACAAGTCGTCACAAATCCTCCGTTTATCGACGTTCATGGTGATCGCTACATACAGCAAGTAGACGGCAGTGAGCACAGTTGGCTTTATCCAGTGCATTCTTTACTACAACGCGGTATAACAGTTGCAGCTGGTTCAGATGCACCTGTCGCCCCTATCTCCCCTTGGCTTGGCATGCATGCGTCATGTACAAGGCAAAGTAAGGATGGCTTGCCAGTCAATATGCAAGAGGCTGTTTCAAGACAGGAAGCTCTTAATCTTTATACAACCCAAGCCGCTTTCGTTATTGGTGAACAACAACGAATAGGTCAACTTGCACCAGGCTATGACGCTAATTTTATTATTGTGGAACAGCATCCCTTAAACTGTACATTGGCTCAGCTTCGAAATATGCAAGTATTAGAGACGTGGATTGCTGGTGAGCGACTTTATCATTCTTTATAACAAATATTGTAATTCGTACAATAACTATATATAATAAATAGTTAATTGCTATAATCGCAATTTTCAAAAAACGTAAAGGTGTGAAAACCATGGATAATACAAAAACCGTCCACCGATTAAGTACTGTGGATAATGCCATCTCATTACTCACATTATTTTTAAAATACAAATCCATTGGGCTTGTTGATATTGAGCGTGAACTAAAAATTAGTAAAACAGCGGCATTTCGTTTAGCTGCCACTTTAACTGACCGTGGCATGCTTTTAAAAAATTCGGATAGTAAAACGTATCAGCCAGGGCCAATTATTTTCCAAATCGTCAATCGCTTTCATTCGCCAGATATTGTTTCGATTGCTCAACCGTACATGGTGGAACTAGCAGCTAAAACAAAAGAGTCTGTTTACTTATCAATACGCTCAGGTAATAAACATCTCTTTCTATCAGGTGTTGAGAGTGAGCATGCCTTAAAAGTAACTACGCCACTTGGGGAAGAATATGAATTATATTATGGCGCTATCGGCAAATTACATATGGCCTACATGTCGCCAAAAGATTTACAAACGTATTTTAATCGCACTACCTATATCCAACATACCGAAACTACACTTGATATTGAACTTTTTAAGCAACAGCTCTCCACCATCAAGCAAGACGGCTATGCCTGGAGCCTTGGTGAGCGAGCAGATGGTATGATTGGCGTTGCCGCGCCTATTTGGGGTAAAAGTGAAGAGCCTTTAGCGGCACTCACGATTCTCCTCCCGCTTGCCCGTTATCATGAGGACATCAAAGAACAGATGGAGAAAATTGTACAAGAATACACAGCAAAAATTACACAAGATTTTCTTGAACAACAACATTAGCCATTTGCGATGACCTTTTGCTTATAACATTCCTTAACAAGGGTTTGTTCAAATGCAAGCCCTTGCTCTAAAGATCGATCCATCCCACTAGAAATGAGCCGTTTAATTTGCTGTGCTGTTTTAGGATACGTCGTTATACGCTTCATAAAACGCATTACTTCATCAAATAAATGCTCTTCTGGAAAAATATCTGTGACAATTTGGCGAGCCTTCGCTTCCTCTGCCGATAAATAATAACCTTTCATCGCAAAATCTATCGCCCAACCATGTCTCATTAAACGGGGTAGGCTTTGTGTCCCTCCAGCGGCTGGTAACATCCCTAGCGCACATTCAGGCAACGATATTTTTGTTTTAGGTGCTGCAAAACGAAAGTCGCAAATCATCGCCATCTCTATTCCTGAGCCAACAGCAAAGCCATGCAAAATAGCGGCAATCGGCTTTGGACATCGGCGGAATTCCTCCCATATATCATGCTGAATCCGAATTTTCCGTTTCTCAATAACAGAAGGGATTGTGCCAAATTCCTTTAAATCGGCGCCAGCGCAAAATCCTTTGCCATTACCACGTAATATAACGCCATCGATTGTAGGGTCAGCTTGTACTGCTAAAATTTGTTCATACAATGCATCACGCATCGCCACACTAACGGCATTTAATTTTTCAGGATGATTCAATGTAATAATAGCTATATTTTCATCTCTCTCTAATAAAACGATTGATTCCATGTAATCGCCTCCTACTCCCCAATAAATTGTGGCTTGCGCTTCTCTAAAAATGCTTCAACACCTTCCATACGATCACGCGAAGTTTGTAATAATAAATAGACATCTAACTCTAAACGTAAGCCTTGCTCAAATGGTAGCTCACTTCCACGATATAAGCATTCCTTCGTATATTGTAATGATAAAGTAGAAAGTTCGCTTAGACGCAGTCCTTCAGTACATGCCGTTTGCCATAGCTCCTCACGTGGCACTTGTGTTGTAGCTAAACCTAGCGCCATCGCTTCTTGCGCATCTACAGTAGACTGACCAAGCAAGACATTCATCGCTGCACCTTTACCAATTAATCTTGGCAATCGCTGTGTAATGCCCCCTGCTGGTACTAATCCGTAAGCTAATTCAGGTACCGCAAATTGCACATCTTCCGCAATAATCCGAATATCTGCAATACAAGCAAAACTAAATGCTAATGATGTGCATTGCCCATGGATGGCAATAATAATTGGATATGGGAGCTTTGCCCATAGTTCAAGTACGTCTGTTGCAAGACTTACTGTCTGATATTGCTGTGGAACATCTTCCTCTGAAATTGCAGGGAGTCTACTACCAATTGAAAACTCATCTGCACTTGAACCGACAACAACTACCTTAATATTCGTTGCATCACGCAAATAAATAGCGATATCTCGCAACTCTTGAATAAAGGGTGCATGCCATTCATTTTGTGTTTTACTGTCTACTAGTTGTATGTAGGCAATGCCTTGCTGTTGGGTTATATTGATAAATTGATAATTCATAATGTATCCCTCTTTTCTTTGGAATAATGTGACTTGTAAAAAGCAGTATGCTCACCAAAATAAGGAGCTCTTTCTTTCTGATCGTGCCATGAACTTAGTGTTTCTTCTATTATATTGTCATCACAGTTATTCATTGTGTTGTCACACGATGCATCCGAAGTAGGCTCATAAGGAACCCACGCAACCAGCGTCGCTACTTCATATTGCGAGACATCAATCATATAAGCCGCATACGTTGTCGTTTGTTCATACAAAGCAAGAGCAATCGAAAAGGCACCGATAACACCTGCCAACATATCACTAATAGAAAACAGAGGTAGCGTATGTGTCCCTGTATGATCTACTGTTTGTGCGACGATTCCACCCATTGACTCCAATGTTGAGCCATAGCCTACATAATCTCGAAAAGGTCCTGTTTGCCCAAATGCGGATAACGATGCATGAATAATTGTTGCATTGTGTAGCTGTAGTACATCATCAGTCAAGCCAAAATTCCCCATTACGCGTGGGCTAAAATTATTTACGACAATATGGCTGTCTTCTATGAGATGTAATAGAACCTCTTTATCTGCTTCCACATTCAAATCTAGAACGACTGATTTTTTATTGCGATTTAGCTCTTCAAAAAAAGGAGTTGATCCCGACTTACCGCGTATGCCATCTGGACGATGGGGCGCTTCGATTTTAATTACTGTCGCTCCTAAATCCGCAAATAAACGTGTACAATATGGGCCAGCCCACATCGCTGTCATATCCACCATTTGCAACGCCTTAAAACTGGTAAAAGAAAAGGACTGGTTTGCTGCCAGCCCTTTTGACATAATCCATGGGGAACGGATGATGCGTTGTTGTTCAATAAAACCTCGACTTTTATGTTGGGGACATTGTATTACTTCCTGATGCGATTGGACACTAGCAAAAGGTAATCTAAACGTTTGCCCGAGTGTCATTAGCTCTTGCCGTAACTGACTGGAACTCCACTTACTTAGTGAAGCCTCGATTGTGCTTTTTTGCAACCGTCGTTCCAATTGTGTTGTACAAGTTGGTAAATCTACTTGTGCCCAACGGGTTAAAAATGCCCACTGTTCATCACTAGGCGCACCAATGAACAGTGGACCATCCACAGCAGGGGTTAGCATCATCGGCACAATCTCTTGTTCTTCTTTTGTAAACAGGCGACCATGTAGAGCACTCGCTAAAATGGAGGCAACATGTACAACTACTGTGGTATCGCGCTGCCCTTCAAGTAACTGACAAACTGAAACAAAAGCAATATGAGCTGCCACTAATATGGAGGCGGGGAAACCTCCGATGGCAATAGAAGGGGATGATTCTTGCTCACTTTCCTTAAGCCAGCCAGCTTTCACTTGTAGTTCACGCTCATCACCTGTTTGAAAAGATTGAAAGTTAATGAATAGTGTGACTGCCTGTGGAAAACACGCTGCTCTCCACTTACGATCATCCGTTAGCACAATATCCCATTCACTCTCTGTTTGTACCGATGATGTAAGCACCTTCTGTGAATCACAAAAGAAAGGTTGCTTCACACTTACTTTTTCGACATATGCTCCTTGCTGCCGTAATAATTCAGCAGCATAACTCGTTGCAAGCGTTGTTGAAAGTTCTAGTATTCGACAGCCCTTAAGTGTTTGCTGCTTCATCATACGACCTCCTATCTTAGTCCGCTGTCGGTAATGCGACGGGTTTTTTCACCTGCATATTTTTATCGCAACATTGTACTGAACCTTCACCGGATTTGATGCACATTACTTCACTCCCGCATTCCAAACATTCAAAGCGTTTTCCTAATTGATTCGCCATCGTACATCACTCCTTACTTTTTCTCACTAATCTTTTGCCCACAGCAAGTTAGTTGTCCTTCACCGATTTTCATAATAATGAACTCACTTTGACATTTTGGGCATGTGAATTTCGTACCGATTTTAATAGTCATTTACGCTCCCTCCCTTTAGCTAAGCATTTGACTGCCGATAATATTTTTTTCTAGCAAGCGATTATAATCTTCCTCTGAAAGTTGTAATAACTCCTTAAATACATATTCATTATCCTGACCAAGTAATGGCGCGGGTGCTTTATGTAAAACACGTTCATTGTTCCATTTAATTGGCCAAGACGGATATAGATGTGTTCCTACATACGCGCGTGTTACTTCTTGAAACATATTTTTTAAAAATGGATCATGCTCCATTTCATGCACTTCCAATACAGGACCTGCTGGCACACCGACTTTTTGGAGGCGTGATGCAATTGCATGATGTGTTTCATGCTGCGTCCACTTCGAAATAATAGCATCCAATTCATCATGTGCTGCTATGCGCCCTGCTACTGTCTTGAAACGCTCATCCTCTACTAGTGATTGCGCATTCATTTCTTGGCATAAATTTTGCCATTCCTCATCTGAAGTAATGGAAATCGCAACCCAACTATCTTTGCCTTTAGTACGGTATACACCTTGTGGGGCAATTCCTGGCTGACGATTGCCTACACGACTCCAATTTTCACCATTCAATATAAAGTCTGCAATAGGTGCACCCATGTAATTCACACAGCCTTCATTTTGCGCAAGCTCAATTTCCTGTCCCTCACCAGTACGATCGCGATGCTCTAATGCAATTAACAAGGCTGCCGCCGCATGAAAGCCTGCTAATACATCTGCAACGCCAAGTACAGTCATCGGTTTACCATCTTGGTAACCATTTAATTGTGCAATACCCGATAACATTTCAAATGTATACGCAAACCCAGGTTGGTCACGATATGGCCCTGTTTTCCCGTAGGCTGGCATCGAAAGCATAATCACATCTTTCTTATACTTAGATAGCACGTCATATGTTAAATGAAAGTTTTCCATCACACGTGGTGTATAGTTTTCAATAACAATATCGCATTTTTCCATCACCTTTTTAAAATACGCTTTTCCCTCTTCATCATTTAAATTAAGCGTTGCACCTAATTTATTATGATTGGCAGCGTTAAATTGTGGACCAAACTCCCACCAATCTTCCTTCGGGGAAGTTAACATAAAACGGAAGCCATCTGGTGATTGAATAGATTCCAACTTTATAATTTCCGCACCAAGTGCACCGAGATAAGATGTACACATTGGGCCTGACCACCACATCGACAAATCTAAAATGCGTACTCCCTTTAATGGTTGATGCATATGATTTCACCCTTTCTAAACTTGTGTACTTTTATCATAAAATGCTTTGAATGCTTTTTCGTTATGCTCACCTAGCAATGGTGCACTTGTACGAATCGACCAAGGTGTTTTCGACATTCGGAAAGGCGCACCAGGTTGCTTCATAATACCAAGCTCTGGATGATTGACCTCGACGAAAAATTCACGTTCTACATACTGATCTAAGGATAGTAAGTCTTCAAAAGTCGGAACAAGCGTTACAGGTACACGCCATTCATTACCTAATGCAAGCACTTCTTCCGTCTTATGCTCCATTAAAAATGCATCAAGCCGTGCTTGGAAAATATCCTTATGCATTAAGCGCTGAGGTAACGTTGTAAAACGCTCATCTTCTACCCAATCATACGCCTCAATCATAAAGCAGAACCCTTGCCAATGTTGACCTGTCAAAACACTTATGCCGACATGCCCATCCTTACATTGTTCAATGCCTGGCAGCATAACATATCGTCCCTCATACTTAAAAACACTTGTCGGATAAGAATTTTGAACAGTTGGATAGGAACGCTGTAATAAACCCATTTCTGCGATGGATATATCTAAATGTGCACCTATTCCCGCTACACGTGCTCCTCGACATGCCGCAATAGCGGAGGATGCGGCAAATGTACCAGTGATATACTCTAAAATACGTAATTGTCCTGCTGCACGTACTGGCTCTCGATTCGGCTCACCAACTGAAGATAAAAAACCACTCATCGCCTGCGTAATAATCTCCGTCGCCTTATAATGTGCAAATTCTCCCTGTTGCCCAAAGTTTGTAATCGATACCATGACAAGCTTAGGATTAATCGCCTTTAACGTTTCATAATCTAAGCCTAGTCGCTGCATCACACCAGGTGCAAAGTTTTCAACAAGTAAATCCATATCCTTCACTAATTGCTTTATAATACGTATACTTTGCTCGGATTTTAAATCGAGTGTAATACTTTGTTTATTATTATTTAAATAAGCAAATAAACCGCTCGCATTTAAATTTTCCTCATTATTTTTAAAGGGACCCGCTGCTCTTGATGGATCTCCTGTTTCAGGACGTTCCACTTTAATGACTTCAGCCCCATAATCCGCCAATATTTTGGTACAATACGGTCCTGCAATATGCCACGACAAATCGAGTACTTTCAGATGTGTTAATGCAGTTTGTGTCATCTACTCCCCCCCTTACATACTAGATACTTTTGAAGGTTCTTCTTGCTTTATGGACAACCATTCACCTAGATTGTGCAGATGAACTTCTGATGAACCAAACGCTAGCTGTTGCCCTTTGAAGCGACGGTAACAAAACTGTAATGGGTAGTCATAATCAATCCCCATTCCACCGTGCAGTTGATGTGCACCTGTTACTACTTTTTGCCCTTCCTGGCTAAGCCAAGCTTTTGCAATGGCTACTTCTGTTTTTGCATCTTTGCCTTCTACTAATCTTGAAAAGGCATGAAAGGCTGCTAGACGACCACCTTCAACAATTGTTAACATATCCGACATGCGATGTTGAACCGCTTGGAACGAACCGATCGGTACATTAAATTGATGACGCTCCTTCACATAATCAGATGTAATATCAACTGCTCGGCTGAGTACACCTGTCATTTCAATAGATTTTAAGGCAGTCGCAAATGTTAGCATGTCGCTTGCTACATGGAACCCTTCTCCAGCCTTTCCGACGATTTGCTCCACGCTTACTTCTACATGATTGAACTGCACTTCACATAAACCGTCTGCACTAATCGTTGGAATGTCTTTCACTTCAATTCCTTTTGTAGCCGTATCAATAAGGAACACTGTCAAACCTGCTTCTGACCCAACAGCACCCTGATCTGTACGTGCTACGACAAATAGTTTTTCAACTGACTGTGCAAATGGAACAAATAACTTCGTACCATTTAACACATATTTGTCGCCTGCAAAAACCGCTTCTAGCGTCAAATGCTCCAATTTGTTATGAGCATGTGGCTCTGCAATCGCATAGCTGACCTTTTGTTCACCACTTGTAAATGCAGAAAGCAAAGTTTCCTTTTGTGTCTCCGTACCATGTGTAAGTACTGGCATGACACCACTTACGATTGTGGAGAAGAAAGGACCTTGGAATAAGCCCCAACCCGCTTCCTCCATGACAATCGCTAAATCTAAAAAGTCTCCATCAAAACCACCATATTGCTCTGGCACAACAAGACCGACAAAGCCCAGATCTACCAGTTCGTTATATAGCTTTTCTGAATAATGGTGTGGATTTTTTTCAAAAGCGTGTAGTTCCTCCAATGCACACTTCTCTTTAAAAAACTTGCGTGCAGTTTGTTTAAACTCTTTTTGAATATCATTTAAATGAAAATCCATTTACGACCCCTCCTCATATTTTTTTAAACTTAATAAGAGATAAGTCTTCATAGACCTGATCGTCTACGACTACTTCTACAGGCATACCAATTGCCAATTCATCTGGGGCAGCGTCCAGCATATTGCCGACAATTCTTGCACCATTTTCTAATTCAACTAATACTACTTCGTACGGTGTTTGAAATCCTGGGTGTACCGAACGGTGATACACAACATAAGAATAGATTGTTCCTTTCGTAGGCGCCTCTACCCATTCCAAGTCAAAACTATGGCAGTTATAACAAATAGGACGCGGTGGATGTAACACTGTACCGCACTTAGAGCATTGCTGAAAATGTAATTTCTTTGTTTCCTGAAGCTTTTGCCAAAACATTTCCGTATCTTCATTCATATTTGGCTTTGGTGTGCCAATACCCGTATATTGCACCATATTGTTTTACCCCTTCCTTAAAATGAGTCCACTTGTTGGAACACCTAAACCACCCGTAACAAGCACGTTTTCCACGTGATCAATTTGCGTTGTAGATGTTCCACGAATTTGACGGACACCTTCTGTAATTAAATTCATGCCATGTAAATAGCCTTCCGACATTAAACCACCTGCTGTGTTAATCGGTAACTCACCGTGACGATTAATTCTCGTACCGCCTTCACAATACGCAACCCCCTCACCTCGACTAACAAAGCCAAGTGCTTCAAGTTGCATCGGAATTAACGGACTAAATGCATCGTAAAACTGTGCCACATCAATGTCCTGCGGTGTAATACCAGCTTGCTGGAATAACTTTTTACCGTACGCTTCTACTTCATGTAAAAACGTAATTTCATCGCGGTAATAACTCGTCATCACTTCCCCATTTGTAGACATCCCTTGGCTCGCGCCAGCTATAATCGCTGGCTTTTGCCTTAATGCTTTAGCACGCTCTGGCGTTGTGACAATAACGGCAACCGCACCGTCCGTACTTAAACAGCAATCATGGCGACGTAATGGCTCGACATTAATTGGCGATTCTAAGTATTCCTCCATCGTCATTTTGCGATGATGAAATATAGCATTCGGATTGCGGTTCGCATTTTCACGATTAACTAACGGTGCCCACGCTAGCTGTCCATCCTTTATGCCATATTCATGAATGTAGCGGTTGGCAAACATCGCTACCCATGACACGGGTGTTAATAAGCCATAAGGATGATACATGCCCATGTGCAAATCTCCACTTACACGCGTTGGCTCGAAATCGCCATAACGCATCGGACCAGATGCATCACGAATGGACCGTACACAAACGACATAGTTCGCCATACCTGATGCGACAGCCGCGGCTGCACTGGCAACCGTGCCACAACTCGCACCACCACCATATGGAATTTGATTGAAGTAGCTTAAATTAGGAATGCCAAGTGCACGTACTATATCTATTTGAGTCGCACTATCCATCGTATAATTGACCATGCCATCGATTTCGTTAATAGCTAAACCCGCATCCTCTGCAGCAGCTAGAATCGCTTCAAGAGCCATTCGTAATTCCGTTCTTCCACAATTTTGACTAAATTCAGTTTGTCCAATTCCTACAATTGCTGCTTTCCCTTGAATCGTTTCCACACCTTTACCCCCTTGGTAATGCTAAAACGCCTTCTCCTAATGCGTGATAGCCTAGATTGTTTTTACCGACAAACTCAATCTCTACTAGCCATTCATTATTGTCCTCATACTTGTTTTTGACATGACCGCTAAAAACGAGCGTGTCATTCGGATAGTTCGGAACTGCCAATTTCAACGCAATTTTTTTCAACGTGCTTTCTGGCCCTGCCCAATCAGTTAAATACTTACCAACAAGACCGTTCGTCGTTAAAATATTCATAAAGACATCATCTGCGCCAGCAGCCTTTGCTGCCCTATGATCGTGATGGACGTTTTCATAATCATGCGTCGCTGCAATGGCACCGCCCACAACTAATGCTGCCGTTACCTCCCTAGAGGTAGGTGGCAATTCCGTTCCGACTTCAATGGCCTTCCACGTTATGCTTGCATATGTCGTCGCTTCCATTCCCATTCCTCCTATTCTTGCACTTGCGCTTGATACGATAAGATTGTAAATGACTGCTTACAGACAACCTCATTGCGCTGATTTAAAAAGGTATATAAAAATGTCGAGAAGTATCCTGGCCCACGTGCCGTTTGCTTCAACGGTGAAATTTCTTTTACGGACAGCGTATAACTAATGTCATCTCCAATTTTCATTGGCTCAAAATATTCTTGTACTTGCGCTGTCGCAACAATCGAAGAATAGCCATGCTCCTTTAATAAATCTACTAAGTTTTCCATTGAATTTTTTTCACGCTCTACTTTTGGCCAAAGTGGATTCATCGTATATACTTGCACCTGTGTTGGTGGTGCGATGATTTCCCCGTAGCGTGATGTCTTTGCATATGCGTCATCATGATAGAGTGGATTGGCATCTTCCATCACCTCACAATAATGGCGAATCATCGGACGGCACACTTCATCAGTGCCCTTTGTCACCTCTGATTCAATGCCAACGAGCGATTGTAGCATTTCTGTTGTTAATGACATATCTTCATCCCCTCCTTTGTATTAAGCACGGCGTAAGCCTAAACCAAAACGCGCGACTAAATCACGTTGCACATCATTGGCACCGCCTCCAAATAAGAACACTAGGCGTTTCTTTGCATAACTTTCTGCATCGCCGTTCGCGATTGCCCAATCAGAGCCATCTCGCACTTGCCCAAATAGCCCCATAATATGCATACAAGAATCAAAGACACGCTGATTGATTTCAGCTGCAAACACTTTATTCATCGAAGGTCTAAATGGCGCTTCTTGTTCATTGTCATGGCCCCATGCAGCACGGTAATTAAGTAAACGCAATACTTCTAAATTCATCTTCATTTGTGCAAAATGCTCTTTTACCCATGGTCGATCAATGACACGTTCTCCATCAATGACTGCATCTTGAGCAAATGCCAATGTTTCTTCCACCATACGCTCCATCCGTGCATATGTAGAAAGCATTAAACGTTCAAGGGATAGCTGTGACGTAATGTATTGCCAGCCTTTATTTTCTTCACCAACAAGTGCCGAAGCTGGTACGCGCACATTTTCATAGTACGTAACATTTGTTTCCTCACCCATTAATGCCATAGGTGTGACTGAAAATCCTGGGTCTGACGTTGGCACTAAAAAAATCGAAATACCCTTATGCTTTGACACTGTTGTATCTGTGCGCGCGGCAAGCCAAATATAATCAGCAATATGTGCATTGGTTGTGAAAATCTTTTGACCGTTAATGATATAGTCATCACCATCACGAATCGCTGTTGTTTCTAATGCAGCTAAGTCAGTACCTGCTTGTGGTTCTGAATAGCCAATCGCTATCTCAACTTCACCTTTTAATATTTTTGGTAGAAAATAATTTTTTTGTTCCTCAGTCCCTAATTTCATTAACGTTGGACCGACTGTTTCTAGCGTAATGAACGGAATATTGACACCTGTACGATCTATTTCCTCAATGAAAATATATTGCTCAAGCGGTGTAAGACCTTGCCCCCCATATTCCTTTGGCCAACCAACACCGAGCCAGCCATCTTCACCAAGCTTTTGAATGTACGACTTCCAAATAGGTCCCCCTTCAGGTGTACCTTTTAACTCTTCGATTAACTCCTCTGTTATTTGCTCCGCCAAGTACTCACGAATTGTTTTTCGTAACAATTCTTGTTCTGCTGTTAATTCGAATTTCATTTCCCCATCACCCTTCTATTTTTATTCCACTAAGTTAGTAGTATATTGATCACGTAAATCACGCTTTAATAACTTTCCAGATGATGTACGTGGTAATTCCGTTGCAAATTCTATTATTCTAGGACATTTAAAACTAGCGAGTCGCTCTCGACAATAAGCCGTAATATCCGCAATAGCAGGCGGTGCAAGTTCATTAGTTGGAATAATGACCGCTAAAATCTCTTCGCCCCACTCCACACTAGGTACGCCAATTACCGCTGCATCCGAAATTTCTGGATGAGCAATGAGCACATTTTCAATTTCCTGCGGCGCAATATTTTCACCACCACGGATAATCATGTCTGAGTTACGACCTTTTAAAAATAAATAGCCATCCTCATCTACATAACCCATATCTTTTGTGTTAATCCAGCCATCAATCAACGTTTCTTGTGATTCATCTGGACGATTCCAGTAGCCTTTCATCGCCTTTGCCGTTTTGATGTAAACGTTACCAATTTCGTTAGGCGGTAACTCATGTTGACCATCATCGAGGATTTTTATATCCACATTTGGCAACGGCTTTCCTACCGAATGTAAGCGTTCAATCTTGCGTGCAATTTCTTCTGGTGTGCCTACAAGCTTATGATCATCTGGCCCTAACACAGCAACTGTTGAAGTCGTTTCGGTCATACCAAACGCATTGGCAAAATCGACGGATAAAGGGAACATCTCAATCGCCTGACGAATAATTGGGAATGGCATCGGAGCTGCACCATACGATAAGCTTTGTAAACTTGAGAAATCAGTTTGTCCGAAGCGTGGATGATCGATAATACGTTTGAGCATCGTAGGTACTAAAAAAGCATGTGTCACTTGCTCTTGCTCTAACGCGTCTAGCCACGTATCTGCCTCAAACTGTCGAATCAATACAATACGGCGACCACCATAAATACAGTTACAAATACTTGTTGCCCCCGCTACATGGTAATTAGGAACACATGTTAACGATGCGCCATTCGGCAAGCCCGTTGCCGCTTCCGTATGCCCCATCACATAATTCGTTAGCTGTGTATAAGTAAGCATGACCCCTTTCGGCAAACTCGTAGTCCCACTCGTATAGAGTAAAATCGCAATATCGTCTTCTTCTATGTCAGCAAAGTCAATCATTGGCTCATTGTTCGCAATATATGTTTCATACAATTCGTAACCTTGTGCGTCATCGCCAATTACAATCGTCTTGTCAATATTGCACATCGGGTTAGTTAAAAATTGTTCGATCGATTGGACATAGCGACCCTCAATCAGTAAAACTTTAATCTCACTATCTCGTAGCATATATGCCAACTCTTCCGGCTTGGCACGATAATTAATCGGCACAATGGTTGCACCTAGTTGAAATGCTGCAAAAAAACTTTCTACTACTTCAGGGCTATTTGTCGAAACAATCCCCACTCGATCACCACGTTTAACACCATCGGCTGCCAATTGACTAGCCAATGCACCTACACGCTGGGTTAGTTGCTCATAAGTTAGACGTCTTTTAAAAAAAGTTAAAATTTCTTGCTCTGGTGCAATACTGGAGGCAATTGACAATAGCAAATATGCGTTCACTTCTCCACACTCCTTTATTGAATATTCAGAATATTATAGTCATTTCGATTATGATAATATATAATTTCGAATATAGCAATATTACTTTAATTTTTTATTGGAACTGAAATAAAAAAGTGGGGTGTTTTTATGAAGGTAAAAAAAGACCGTCGTGCACAGCATTCGCGTAACTTAATCAAGCAAACGTACATTGCTTTAGTCCAAGAAAGAGGCTCTACAGTTGTTTCGATTACAGATATCGTCGCTCGTTGTAATATTAATCGCTCTACGTTTTACATGCACTTTCAAACAAAGGAACACTTACAAAATCAAATTGTTTTGGATTTCATTGAAGATATTTGCGGGATTATGGTTCAGCATGCTGAGCCTTCTCCAACCTTCTTTTTTCAATATGATGTACAACATGCAATCTTTAGCTATGTAGAACAGCACTATGTGGCCTTCCACACCTTTTTAACGTTTAGCGACTCTTTTATGAAAAGGCTTTCTGCGGAAATTTATAACCAATTTTTACTTGTAGTAAAGGACAAGATGCTGGCACCTCAAATTGCTGCCACGTATTACGCCTCCGTCATAACAGGCATGATTTATCATTGGAGTGTGGAAACCTATTATCAATATTCCGCACAATTTATAGCGCAAGAAACGACAAAACTTTTTGAGTCCAACATGCTTTGTCAGCATTTCGATCGTTAAAGAAAGAATAATGTCGAAACATCAGTAAAAACACATCAAAGCACAAGACATTGTTGTTTATACGACATTTTCATAGATTTTGTGGATTGAATTCCGAAAAATATATCTCTTATAATGGGGCTTAATAAATTCTTGCGGAAGGAGATGCATTGGATTGTAAACGCTTTATTACCATTAAGGGGGATGAGTAGAGATGGCAAGTACGGAAAGTAAACCACAAAATGCAAAGGTCACGAGGTCACAATGGGTTCAATTTTTAGCATTAGTTTTTGGGGCATTTGTAGCAATTGAGGCAATGGCATTTCAGGCACCAGCCATTCCAGTAATTTCGCAACATTTTAAACTACCAACCTATTTGGCTGGTTTAATTTTACTAACTTTTTATGTTGCTTCTGCTACACTATATCCGATTGTAGGACGTCTTGCGGATCAGTATGGTCGAAAAAAGATGTTGCTTATCGGCATGGTCATTTTTGCTATTTCTGAAGTTGCCGCTGCGATAGCACCAGATTTCACAGTGTTCCTTATTGCGCGGGTATTCCAAGGCGTAGCTGTTGGTTTTATCTTACCGATAGCGATTGCTTATATCGGTGTTATTTTCCCACCAGAAAAACGCGGCATGGCATCGGGCATTTTTTCATCCGTACAAGCTATTGCTGCCATGTCAGGTGCGGCAATTGCTGGCTATTTAATTTTACAATATGGCTGGCAAATAACTTATTGGTTAAGCGCTATATTGGCTGTGCTAGGCTTAATTGTTGTTCTACTTTTCGTCGAAGAATCAAAGGGAGAAAAACAAACATCTTTTGATTACATCGGTCTTATCCTTATCTTTGTTACATCAGCCACACTGTTGTCTGTGTCAACAATCGGCAAAACGTTCGGCTTCTTTTCCCCGTATACAATCATTACGTTGATTGTCGGAATCGTGGCACTTACGCTGTTATGGATTTGCGAAAACCGCATTCACAATCCACTAGTGGAATTGTCGTTATTAAAAATTAAACTCTTTAGCATGGCGGTCGGCATTAACTTGCTTATCGTGGCAACCTTTATGCTATTTATTTATTGCATGAACTTCTTTATCACATCACGTCCAGGTGGAGACGCCTCCCAAACAGGATTATTTTATATGTTCTTATACGGCGCCTCATCGATCGGTGGCTTAGTTGTAGGACGCTTATCTGATAAAATCAATGGTCGTTCCATTTTAATTGCCATTTTCTTCATCCCAACGATTGTTATGTTTATTTTTACAATGCTAGACGCATCCATGCCATTTAATATTATTGCGACATTAGCCGTTTGTCTCGGTTTCGTATCTGGAGCCAATACACCAATCTTAATGAAATTCGCCTTAAACGAAGTACCAAAAGAAAAACTAGCGGCAGGCGCAGGTCTGTTCTCATTCATCCGTGATTTCGGCACACCATTAGGCTCTGTCTCAGGTATTGTGCTATTCTCCATTTTTAAAGACGCGGCATTTAAAGAAACATTATTAGCGAATGCAACGGAAGTCGGTATCACAAGCGAGCATTCAGCCGCACTACTAGCTGCTGGTCAAACAGGTACTGTCGAAAACGGCGCCTTAGCTGAACACCTTACATCTTTAGGCGTATCATTCGAGTCCATCTATACTACGGCAAATGCAGCAGGTCTTACGTCCGCTGTCCATTCGATTGCCTATATTGCGATGGCATTGTTTGCCACTATATTGTTTTTGTGCTTCTTAATTCCTAAGGCGAAGAAGGCACCTGCTCCAGCGGCTATTGCCTCGGAAATGGTTGTTGTGGAGGAGACGGTTTCTTAAGAGACGAGAAAAAGTGTTAGCTTGATGGCGATCAAGCTAACACTTTTTGCTTAGACGTCGATGTTCGCTACGGCGTTGCTTGCTATGTGCGGGTTTACGGGCGATTAACGGGCTTTTAGTGGCGATTTCTTTAGGTTTACGGGCGATTTACTCGCTTTTAGCGGCGATTTCTCTATGTTTACAGGCGATTTACTCGCTTTTAGCGGCGATTTCTCTATGTTTACGGGCGATTTACTCGCTTTTAGCGGGGATATCTTTAGGTTTACAATAAGGAGCAACCCTCACTAACGCGCGGTCTTGTTGACTCTTACATTGTATGCTGTTCCCCTAGGAGTCACCGCCTTCGCTACCATCAACTAGTAGTCTCTTCTAAATCTTAAAATAAGCATCCGTCATCAGACAGCCGCTTCAAGTTCTTCAAGAAGCTCAAAAACAAGTGAATATAATTGTGCTAACACTTCGTCAAATGACTGCTGCTCACTAAAGCCATCCAGCGCATCTAACGCAAGATTTACTTCCCAAAGACCGTCTTCTCCAGAAAATGCCACATTATACGTCATCTTCTCATGTTGCAAATGTGCTTTTAAATACGAGTGCAAAAACTCACTGTACTTCTTTTGTAGTCGAAGCCCGAACAAGGCACTATACACACCAAACGCCCCGTCGAATTCAAGCGCAAACGAATCGACGCGAATTACATCAAAACGTTCTGATGCCACATACAAAAATTCATTTGCATGCTCTTTTAAATATTGAACTGAATTTGTTAGAAACGAAGCTGTTTCTTCTACAATTAATTCTTCCGTCTCCTTATTGCAACGTTCGATTACTTCAAATTGCAACGCGATCGTATCTACGGTTGCATCCTCATCTAACAATGCGTGCTTTTGAGCATACGTCTTTTCTACTTCTAGTAATTTACTATTAGTTTCGTTGTTTATTAATGATTCTATTTGTGTTTTCAACACTTGCTACCAGCTCCATTCAATTGCTTTGATGATAAGTATAGCTTGGATGGGTAGTAATTTGAAGAAATGTACTACAATCTTTGTATTATAGCGCCTGCTATTAATAAAAAATCCCTCCAAAGTAAACGGTCAAATGTTGCCTTTTACCGTTTACTTTAAGGAGGAAATACTGTCCTAATACTGAAATCATTATTTAGATGTCTAAGTTATTTATCTAAATACCAGTTTTCACCATTTTCAAAGAAAATTTTATCTTGTGCTTCTCTACCTACTGTTTCTTGAATTAATTGAATATCATTATAGGAGAATCGCTCTTTTGCTCGGGTTGATGGTAAATCACTACCAAACATAAGGCTATTTGGATTTTCGCTATACAATATGGATATTAATTGACGTATTTCATCACGTTCATATCCTACTCGACCAAAGCCTGTTAAACGAATTGGTATATTAGCATGAACAATTTTTTTCAATTTATCAACCGAACACTGATGCATCCCAAGATGATCAATTGATACTTTTGGTAATGTAAACATTAATTCTTCAATCTCTTTATCAATGGTTTGCAAATTTACATAAAGCTCTGTTTTCCAATTGCATAAATGATAAACTCTCTCTGAAAGCTCATTAATTTCTTTTGGTAAAGCAGATAGCCCTCTGTATAGATTAAATCGTATGCCCTTTATTCCGATATCATTTAATTTTAAAATGTCTTCATCCGTTGTATCAAATGGAAGCTGCGTAATACCTACAAAATTAGTACCTAATGCTGAAATTGCTTCCCCAAAATAATGCTGATGATAGCCTTGAAATGAGCCTGATACAATGGCGCCACCAGTTAACTCAATCGACATTTCCTTCAGTTCCTGTAAATAATCATTGACTGTATAAAAGTCAGGGACAAATCCTTGATTTTCTACAAGCGGAAACTTCGGATCAATAATATGAAAATGAGTGTCAAATATTTTTTGCATAACTACCCCCTACAAAATAAACATTAAAATCAAAGTTGCGACAACAGCAAACCCTAACCCTAATGGTGTTGCTTTATAAAGTAAATCATTATAAAACTTCTTAGATTCATCTTCACCTAAACCACTATTACCAAGAATTAAACTCCCACCAGTAGAGAATGGTGCTAAAGCTGATGATTGCGCACCGATAATAATAGCCACTGCAATTAACGAAGGGCTGTAACCTGTAGAACCTATTATACCAGCAATCATCGGGAACATAAGCGGTGCAACAACACCTAACGTACTACTAAAGATCGACATCACACCCGCAATGAGTGCCACCGCAATAGGCACAATAAAAGTCGGCATATTATTTATCATAGAAGCTAATAAATCGATAGTCCCCGCTTCAACTGCAACATCAATTAACATGCCAACCCCAGACACAAGCCATAATGTACTCCAAGGAATTCTTGCCATGACCTCTTTCGGTTTGTCCCCAGCTAATTTTAATATATACGCAACAATTGCAAATACAAGTGCTAGTAACGTAATGTCCGTACGTGCATTAATAAATTGAATCGTTTCATTGTCAGGCATAAAGTTAGACAGCATTGGTACGCCTAGAACAATGACCATAAGAAGAATGATTAAAGAAATATTTACTTTTTGATTTTTAGTAAAAGCTTCTGGTCTAGCTATATTCAAGTTAATGCTTTGACTGTTTTTTCTATCAAAAAACATCAAAATCAACATAATAAATATCGGATAAATAAATGATACAACAAAAATATCTCTTGTTAACATATCTGCCTGATCAGCAACAGCCGTGTTACTTAATAATGAATTAAACAGTACCCCATGCGCACTATACATGAAATTCGCACCTGAAAGGGAACCTAATGACACAGCGAAGGAAGCATTTAATTTATTCATCCCTGAAGATTTACATAATGCCATTGCAATGGCGCCCATCACAGCCACAGAGGTAAAGAAACCTGCACCCATTCCTGAAACTAATGCTGTAATAAAGTACAAAATTAAAGGCAACCATTTTGTTTGCTTTTGAAAACGATAAAGTAATAATTGAGCTATTTTTTCTAAAGTACCATTGACCACGGCAAAATTAAAAAACAGTGCCAATGTGAAAATAACTAAAAATAATTTTGTCGGGAATGTTGCCAATAACTCATTAATCGACATCCCCAACACAAAACAACCAATTACATAAGCTAACGCTAAAGCTACTAAACCAGTATTAATATCTAGTTTTTCGCCCATATAGATGGCAATGATGATTGCCAATATAATTAAAATGGAATAAAACATAATTTCCTCCTTGTCGTCACATGCATATAAAGCGCTTTCAAAACGGACAGCCACTTTATATTTTTTTAGTCTAAACTCAATAATGATTTGTATTTATACATGTCTCCACGATAAGAAGAAGCACCTGTTAAAACACAGCCATTTTTTACTTTTAAGTCAACACTTCTATATAAAATCGGGGCACCTTCAGAAATACCAAGAATGTTCGCAATCTCTTGATTAGCAAGAACGGCTTCTATTTCAATTTCTCCTTCAGTAAGCGCCATCTTAAATTTATTTAAAAATAAATGAGAAAAAGAATAATTCACATATTCCTCATCCGTAATTTGTTCACCATACTTTTTTAAAAGATAGCGGTTATCAATAACAATCGGTATACCTTCCGAAAGACGTAAACGCTTTACTTGATAAACTTCTTCTCCAGGCTGTACCCCCAATTTTTCTTCTAACCCTACTGGGCAAGGAACAGATCCTCGATATAGCAACTCCACAGTAAAGTTTTCTAGGTACCACCCTCTAAAAAAGGTATCTAGTTTAGCAATATCCGTCTTCAATTTTTCTTTTCGAACAATAAAGGTACCCTTTCCTTGGATACGTTTTAAAAGACCTTCCTCAACAAGCACTTGAACCGCCTGACGAATCGTCATTCTAGAAACATCAAACATCTTTATGAGTTCATCATCACTTGCAAACTTCTCATTTCCCTCTTTATACATTTCATCTACTTTTATTCTTAACCTATCTGCAATCTGAACATACTTTGGTATCAGAGAATTATAATTATTACTCATACTCACCCTCCTATGAATGAAATTAAATTACAAAACACCCCATATCATCTATACATCTAGATGACTTGTTTTACATTGTACAGAACTAAAAGTTAAGAATCAACATAATTTTTAGAATTTTTTATTTGTATTTTAGGGGGTTTTTGGTATATTGCTATAAAATTTAGTGGGGATTAAGGGGGTTCTCAAAGATAGAAAAAATGCAGAGAGGTGATCAAGCCTCTCTGCATTTTCTGTTAGTGAAGGATATTTTTTCGATGCTATCAAAATTATAATAATCAAACTAAATCTTTCAAACTTTTTCCGTCCCTATCTTTCCATTCAGTCAACCCATTCGCACTTCGCCCCGTTACAATATCAGCTGCTGCCGAAGGGCTAGTAAATAAAAGATCTTCCATTACAACAAATTCATCATTTACAATCTTCACTTGTTCCGTATGTAATAAATCATTTCTTTTTGTTAATAAGCGCTCCGTATACGAATTTACAATGCTATTTGCAATTTTCGAACCTTTTAATACGACAAAACCTTCTTGTGTTTGAATGCCTGTAGCATCGACACCACGAGCCGATTTGATAAATAAAACATCATTTGCATTAACATCTGCGCTATCTTTAATCTCTTCAAATAATTTATGGCCCAGTGTGTTGACCATCATTGTAAGATTGCTAATATATTCATCCATTTCTGCACGGTCAGCTTCAGAAATAGAAGGCATTGGAGGAATATTCCCATTCATTAAAAAGTAACGATTTGCGACTTTAGCCTTTTCATATAGCTTATTTTCAATGTACTTTATATGCGCTTTATTTAGATTCTCATCTTTACTTATAAATACAATCACTTCATTCCAAAAATCTTTTTCACGCAAATGACTTTGCAATCGAGTATATACTTCCTCTGCTTCCCCTATGTATACCGCTTCTTTATCTTCATCATTTCGACCGAATAACATATACACACCAGTAGAATTCAAGTTAGGACGATCCGAGCATTTTTTCACTTCGGTTCTTGGTATTCTATACGCCAGCCCTGTCCAGTTGGATAATTCACACGTTAATCTTCCACTTGGGTCTCCATCTATTAAGAACATTTTGATCGTTTTACCAAAACTCATTGCAACCACTCCTTTAATTCATATGCCCGATTTACTTTTACACAGCCACTTTATCTTGTGCACACAAGCACAAATCGTGCACTTCATTTATATGGATTTATAGGTCATTTTCAACCTTATGTATTATGATTATTTTACCACTAAATTATTACTTTCAACTTCTAATTTTAGAATAAATTTACTAATCACGTGCATCAGACAACAAAAAAGCAGAGAGGCTTTATTGCTCTCTCTACTTAACGAAAAATATTTTTCCGATGCCATCTAAAATACTGCTTATTCTCTTCATATCTTAACACCTTCATCTTTTGATGAATGTTATACATTCCATAATTCGTTGCTGGAATTCGTTCTGAAATATGAATTAAGCCTGTTCCATCAAATGTAATATAGCCTTGATCGTATAATGCATCATGATTACAGCAAAGCAATACACCGTTATACGGATCTAACCGTTCTTCATTGGAACTTTCACGCCAAGGCTTTGAATGGCTTGCTCGTAATAGAGCCGGCAGCTCAATACCACAAAGTGCGCATTGGTGATTCCATAAAGGTAATAAAGCTGTTTTAAATTTCTCTTGGCCAATACGGATTTTACGTTTTGCTTCCGCTTCTGTTTCTGTAATCACAGGAATAAGCGTATTTCGTTCTGTACGTACTACCGTGCCAATTGCAAATTCTAGCTGTTCATCATCTACTTGATAAATATTCATATCACTAATAATATCTAATAGCTTGATTGCAAGCTCTTCATTACATGGATATAAATAGCCTTGATTTCCATCCCCATCTTGCTGGAAAGAAGAGTATTTAACAGGCAATAACACTTTCAACTCATTAATATAATCTTTTATCGTTAATGGTTGTTCAAATTCATGATATTGTAGCTTCACGAGTAAACCTTGCTCTTCCCACTGGTCATATGATGTCAGAGAAGCAGGCTTTTTTCCTTCCTCACAATCTGACAGCGCAATGCTAATCGCAACGATTTTTCCTTTTACGTAATGAAAGATACGATCCCCCGTGCTCACTTCCTCCACACGTCGCCATGAATGCGGAGTGTTTCCGCCTTTATCTTTTTGTGGTATCCAGATGATTTCTGCTTCTTTTTCTTCTTGATAGGTGTGCCCTTGCATGACGATGTAATGATTCATTATGTTCTCCTCTTCTATTCATTACTTCTATTATAGCTAAAGTCTTCAAAGTAGTTATGTAAATAGAATTGATCTAATACAGAAACGCGTTTTTTAAGTACGTATTCGTTAATTACCAATAATAAAAGCCATAGTCTCACCTTTCACAATTGGGCAACCTATGGCTTTTATATTTATAATAATTCTCTTTTACCTAATTCTTTTCCCGAAATATTACTTATTTAAACTATCCAACAGTTCTACAATATACTGTGATGTTTCCATCATCTGCTGTTTATTCGTTATAGAAGATTCGCCGTCACCTTTTTGATGACCATAATCTCCAAAACCTCCATGGTTGCCACCGTTTATTTCGATAAATTGTGCGTCACTTGGCATAGCATTTTTTGCATCTTTTACTTTGCTTAAATCCGCAACTTTATCATTGCTTCCCCACAGTGATAACACTTTGATTGGTTGACTGCTTAGATTTGTTTTTGACTGGGGATAGGATGCTAACAGTACCAAACCTTTTATTTTATCATTTTTTAGTGCATAATCTGCTGCCATGACGCCCCCTAAGGAATGTCCTCCGATCACCCAAGTATCAATTTCTTTATGTTTACTTATAATACTGTCTGCTTTATTCGGTGAAAAAATGGCTAAGTTAAAGCTCATTTTTGCAATACTAACGGTATAACCTTTTGCTGCTATCTCTTTAGCTAAAGGTGCATATGCGGAAGCTTCTACCTTCGCTCCGGGATAAAAAATAAAGCCGATATTTTTAGCATTCGATACGGGTTCAAATAAAATATCTCCATTTTCTTCGACTTTAACGACTTCGTCAGATTTCAAACTATCCAAAGCTAATGAGCTAGCCTTATAATATGAACTTACATAAATAAAAAATCCTGCAACTAGCAGTATTAACAAAGCAAAAATTCCAGTGAAAATTTTAAATTTTAGAGATTTCTTTTGTTTCATCGTATGTCCTCCTATCTTATTTATTATATTCACCTATACAAAAATGTTCTAATTATGTACCAGTATCCACTTCCCCCATTAATACTAGCCCTGAAATATGCTCGTTTGCATTTTGTTCTGTCCAGTTTTTTCTTCAAGATTGACAAATACGCTGAGCCATCCTTCAATTCCCACGACAAAGTTTAACATTATTTTAATGATAGCACCCGCATCTCGTTTTCACTTGGAGGTGGAAAGTGACATAACTTACTTTGCACATAAAAAACACCACCTCAAATGAGATGGCTACATCATTTTAGATATTAGGTTTACCTTTTAAAATCCCGACACTCATATTGATTCGTAGGGGAAAGGGCTATTAAATCCCCCTACTTTATCCCTGAATATTGTATCTTTTTAATTTCCAAGAATAAGCCCAAGTTCGAGGATGCCTTGGATACCCCTCTTGCGTCAAATCCTCCATAAGATACATTTCCTTGTTTTTCATTAAGCTAAAGACTTCTTGAATCCGCTTGTCATAATCAAATATGTATCCTTTGCCCCAAGCAATAATTATTAATTGGGCCTCTTTGTTAGCCATTTCAATTATCGTATCATTATTATATTTTCCGTCACTATCTATTCCTTTAACAAAATCCAAACTTTTTACTGAAATATATTCATCCACTTTTTCTGGATATGTCTCACATACGACATAAAGATTCGTAATAATAATTTTTCCTATATCCTGTAAAATACCAGCACCGTTATTTAACGAAACGTATTTGATAATACGATTAAGTGTGTTATCGGAAATTTCCTCATTTGCTTTACTAGGATTGATCATCATTAACTGGACAGCTTTTTCGTTATCCCCATTCTTCAATTCTATATCTAACCGATATCTCCTATTAGTAGCACTATCATAATGTACTAATTCAACATTTTTCACATACTCATTCTTATAGTGAAAAATTCTTTTTTTTACTCTTTCCATACTTCCCCTCCTCTATATACGAAATATCTATGGAGTAAATATTTCAATCTATTCTTTACAAAAATCAACAGATTATTAATCTCTATAATTTCTGTTAAAGAAGAACTTTCAAATAAAATTTATAATAATTTACAATATTATATATATAAATTAATTTTTATTATACGCCTTTTCTATCCATACTTTACAAAATTAAAAATATTTTTCTTTATATTTAGAATAAACAGTATACTATTTGTAACTATAGATGGTCCCTTACTTGCGACTGGTATAAAAACGTAAATCTTAGGAAGAGGGACAGTACATGTCAGGTGGTGCTGTCCCTCTTCAAGAACTGGCCCCAGTTTCCGTGACACGTTACTGTTTTCAATGATAAAATATACTGATGTGATTCGATTATAAAGGATGGTTGTTCTGATGGAGTTATTGGCAAAAAACGCAACGGGTGGAAATGATATGGAGCAACAATTTATCGTTTATAATGAAAACCTCTTATTCGAGCGAATTAAATACGTTTCCTATATGCTCATCTTCACATATCCCTGTTTTTACATTGTGGACTTTATCCTTTTGGCTAAATTGAACAACCCGATTTATAAATTTATCCTTTCAACCATCCATATTATAGGCCTAATGATTTCCCTAATCTATTTAAACCTTTACCGCCGAAGTAAGGGCCACGCCAAAGGGTCGATTATTCTCACCTTTTTATTTCTTTATTTGTTTATTGGTGCCGTCTCTTCAATCAACAGTCAGCTTAATAACGGTAATATCTATGCTTATATTATTATTCTCTTAGCCGCTGGTGTTATCTTCCCGGTTCAACCAAAGTACCAAGCTTGCCTCATCACAGGAATTCATCTATTTTTCATTACAGGGTTGTTCCTTCTGGAAGAAAATCACTTTTCATTCCTATTTAATCTGGTGAATTCAACAGGTGCAGCTGTCATTTCATTTACGATAGCGTATGCCTTCTATTCATTTCGCAAAAATAATTTTACAAACGAATGGAAATTAAAGAAGAATGAAGAGAGCTTTCGCACATTATTTCACATGAATCCTAATCCATTAATTCTTTTCAACCTTAAAACTGGCAACATTTCGCTCCTTAATCAGCAGGCTATCGAATACTTTCTTTTAAAAAATAAAGATATTGCAAAACTTGATGGATGGTTCATGCTGACCACACCTGAGGAAAAACAAACGATAGTAAAAAAACTCGAAGAACATCAGAGCTTAAAAAATTATATGGTCAAACTTGAACAGAAATGGTCAATGCTTAATTTTGAACTGGTCAATTATTTAGGAGAGTGCTGTGTTCTTATTGGTAGTACTGACATTACAAATTTGAAGGAAACCGAAGAAGAGCTTTATAATCATGCATCGCTTGACCCGCTTACAGGGGTCCTCAACAGAAGGCGAGGAATGGAAATACTTTCTCAACAACTAGACGGAGCAACAGATTTTATTGTCTGCTATATTGATGTAAACAATTTAAAAATGGTAAATGACAGGTACGGACATTCTGCAGGCGATGACCTAATTATTACTTGCTGCGAAACAATCAAACACCATATCAGAGAAAAGGATGTCCTTTTCCGCCTTGGCGGTGATGAATTTATAATTCTAATTTTCGATCAACAAATAGACGTCGCACAAGCAATCTGGTCCAGCATTCAAAGTGAGTTTCAGGATATGGCTATAATTGACCAAAAGCCCTATCCAATCTCAGCCAGCCATGGTTTGTATCAATGTAAATCTGGAAGCAACTTTAGTCCTGACGAAATCCTTGAACTGGCGGACAAGGAAATGTATAAAGAAAAGTTCAAGCACAAGGGAAACCAATTTGCCCGTAACTAGACAGACATCCTCCCAAAAAAATTCCCCACTACAGAAAAGTAGCGAGGGATTTTTTTCTTATGTTTTACGTCCCCCTGGAAGTCTCCTATCTTCAATTAAGTAACTAGCGAAAGTAATATAAGCGGATTTTTTGATTATTTATCTGATTAGGGGCTTAACCCCTCCAATTGCCCTCACGTTAAAAAGCCAACCATATAAAGAGTGGCTTAACTTAAAAGAGGCTGCAAATAGCACAAGTTTCACATAATACTCATGGAAATTTCGAACAATTGGCTTAAAAATCTGTGAAATCGAAGGTATAAAGCGCATTTCTCGTAAAGAAATTGACAGATTTTTAGAAGAACATAGCTTTTAAAATCAAAGTGCAAAGCTAAGCTATATGTAAAAACAACAAAAACAGGTTCCTCCCGTATAATTAAACTTGAAAATACTACCCTATCTATTTTAAATGAGTGGAAGATAATCCAGAAAAAAGAGTATTTTGTTTTAGGTCATAATACTACGACACCTAATCAGTTAATGTTTTGTAATACTAATAATGACTATATTCAATCTGTACAGGTTCAGAAATGGATGTATAGTGTCCAAAAGAAACAACTATTAGAAAAGATCACACCTCATGGCTTACGTCATTCACACTGCTCCCTATTGTTCGAGGCTGGTGCAAGTATAAAAGAAGTTTAAGATTGATTAGGACTATCTGATGTGAAAACCAAAATGGATATTTATGCTCATGTAACTCAGAAAGCTAAAGCCGAAGCAATCCAGAAGTTCGAAAACTATATTAACTTCTGATTTCGGAATCAACTACGAATCTAACTATGATTGACCACGATTAGATGAAACTCAATGAAACAAAAAAACACCCAAATCCTTGATATGAAAGGATTTAGGTACTCTTTGAAATCAAATGATTCCTATGTATGAAGACGGCGGGAGTCGAACCCTTGTCTCTGAAAAGTATTGTTACATCAGCATATATAAAGATTTTTAGCTCTTTCCAATAATTGATAAATGCCAAACTAAATGCCATTTCACTAAATTAGCGTTGCGGGGGCAAATTTTAAATTTGAGAAATGTTTTACAATAGGCTGTGTTGTTAAAAAACAAAACAGAGTTATTCAACTATTTCGGAAAATGAACATATTACATTAAGAAAGTCCACGTAAGTTCTATTTTGATATATTTACATTATTTACCACAAATCAACTGTGACTTTTTTTCTTCCTCATATTTATAAAATAAAAAAGTTTCCAATCTACTAAAATCAGATGCATAGTATAGCATAGGTAGACCATTTACAAATTCAAGTTCTGCGCTAAAAGCTTCTGTGTTTGGTGTTGTATATTTAGTATCTTTGTAAAGCTGAAACATACGCCATGGAACAGCTTCAGTAATATCAAATTTCGAGTTTAAAACAGAGCAATATCCCTCTTTTTCTTGTGTCTGAACTGGAAATGCGTAGTTCTTATAAAGTTGGATGTTTCTTGCAGTATATTTTTCAACTTTAGTTGAAAAGTAACAAACTCCGTCAAATTTAGATTGCCTTATCCATTGAAGTAATAATTGAGGAAATATATACTCGGGTTTAAATGTATCTTTTGGATTTTTCACACGTATAGAACACGCTGCCATTAATGGCCATACAACAATGTAAGAAGCCAAATCCTTATAAGTATCTTTCATTTCATGATCATTAAGCCCATTTTTTTGATGTTCCCCTATTAATATATCAATTATTGCTCCTGGGGAGATTGATAAATCTAGATATGATACGTCTTTTTTTATAAATAAAGATGTTTGAACTGTATTCAAATCAGGCTTGTTTAATTCCTCCCAACATGTTAATGGCGAGCTTCCTAAATAAACACAAGGTAATCCGGGAATACTATACCTATTAGTATTAACTAAACCACGTAGTTGGAAGGGTATATGCAGCATCTCTTTACTTGTAAAAGTATTATCTGTTCCGATTCTCATCTTATATAATGGTTCTAGAGAGGTATCCCAAATGGTCATAATATTATCTAAATGTCTATCCGCCATTAGATTTGTCTCAATAGTTTCGTCTAAATAATCAAAAGCTTTTTTCGGATAACCATTAAGATACTCCGATATGGATTGGTATATTTTACCACTCAAGTGATGGACATCTATTATTTGGCTATCCCTAACAACATTATATTTTTCAGGAATATTATTATATATATCTGTAACTTCTTTTAAATAATTGTTTAAAATCAATTTAATATATCCTAAAAAGTCATTGTCTGTTCTTTGTAAAGGAAGATTCCCAACATCGGAGAACAAATCTATAAATGGTAATATTTTTATAATCCATCTTGTTAAATAAATAATTCGTTCAGGGGTCTTAAAAAAAAACATTGAACATGGCTCTACTTTATTATTTATTTTCTGTGGTTTAACTTTATCGTGGCCTTTTGAAAAATTTGGTTTTCTATGTAATCCCGAATATAATAGATATGCTTTTTGTGCTTGCTCATCGCTGATAGTATCTCCTTCCTTAATATCGAATAATTCAATAGCTTGTTCTATCTGTTCTTTTCTTAACTTAAATATAGTAATTACATCCCTTCATTTCTAGAAAAATTCACAATTGTATACATTGTATCACTTTTAATTCAATAAAATTCGAGTTCAGAATAATTATAGTCCCTTAGTTCCTTCATTACACTAGACTGTCAACTCTGGTTCTAAGCTTTTACAAACACCTTCAATTTCATAGTCATTACAACTATTACACATTTCTATTTAAGTAAGTTCTCCTTCATCTTTATGATTTGCACATCTATACCAGAGACGTATTCCTCCTCGTTTTTCTAATCCATCTCCAGTATCTAGGAAATAAAAAAACAGGACATAACAACTGATAACTTAACCTTAATAAAATTCACCTTACTTCAAAAATTATTAAATTATAACAATAGTGCTATATTTTATTTCTCAATCTAGATGCTTCGCCAGAAAAAACTTTTAGATTCGCACTATGCTTTTTTCAATTCTCGTGCATATTTTTCTACAGCATTACATAATGGTTGCACTTCTAAAGAACTACATGAATGAAATCTAAAACGACTCTATAATAATCGTAAGCATTATCATTCTATATTGTAGCCTTCAAATGTTCCAGTCCATACTCAATTGAATCATAAGCGTTCTTCCATAAAGTTATCCTAATCATCACTATTGCCACTTATTTTTATTACTATGCTTGCTGTTCTTTCGTCATACCAATTAAATTGATATCTAAGTTTAAGCGTAGATTAAAAATATCTTCATACTTAATACTACCTACATCCGTACTATATTCATTTTCTACATTGCGTACAAATACTAACCTGCCTGCTAAACGACTTCGATCTCCAAAAGCGCTGACAAGTTCAAACACCGGGTTCATTGCTTTTTCAAAGCCTCGATCATCAACTAGAATAGCAATTTCATCACTATAATCGTAAAAATCATAGCCTTCTGCCTGTAACACTTGGTGTAACTCCTGATCGAGAACTTCCGCTGTTTCATTATTCAACTTTAAGACTTCTGCTTGGATTTTCAAAACTTCTGTATCAAAATATAACAAATATACTTGTAACATAAGGTACCTCATTTCTATTATTTCAGTAACATTTAATTTTTTTAAGCTTTTTAGCAGCTTTTTGACGAGAAAAGTAGTAATATAGATTATAGCATATCTATATGCAAGAACTTTTGTTCTGTTTTACAATTGTTCTTAAACAAGGAGATGAATAGTATGATTTTTAAAAAAGGTGAATTGTTTAACGGCCCAGGCGGTTTAAGCTTAGCAGCAAAAAACACAGTCGTTATTCATCCCGAAACAAATGAAAAATTCAGCATTGAACATGCTTGGTCAAATGATTTCGATCCAAATGCTTGTCGTACATTTGCACTTAATATCTGCGGTGATGAAAATGATCCAAGTGTCATTTGTGGCCCTGTTGAAAATCTACCGATTGGTGATCGTTCTATATTAAAAGACATTGATTGTTTTGCTTTCGGTTTCCCATGTAATGATTATAGCAACGTTGGAGAAAAGAAAGGCTTAGGTGGAACATTTGGTCCGCTGTATAGTTACGGAGTTAAAGTATTAAACGAGTACAAACCAAAATTCTTTATTGCTGAAAATGTTGGGGGCTTGCAAAGTGCCAATGAGGGACGGGCCTTCATTCAAATTTTAAAGGAATTAGAGTCTCCAGGTAACGTAGAATACGTTGTTACACCACATCTTTATAAATTTGAAGAATACGGCGTTCCGCAAGCAAGACACCGCATCATTATTGTTGGCATTCGTAAAGATTTGGCTGAACAAGGTATCGAGTTCAAAGTACCCGCACCAACGACTCCAAATTCAGCTGATTATAAAACATGTAAAGAAGCCATTTTAAACCCACCGATTCCAGATGATGCACCAAATCACGAAATGCCTCGTCATACAGCGAAAGTGAAAGAAATGTTAAGTTACATTCCACCAGGGGAAAATGCTTGGTACATTGGTATTCCTGAAGAATTACAATTAAATGTAAAAGGAGCCCGATTAAGCTCAATTTATAAAAGACTTGATCCAACACGTCCAGCTTATACCGTAACAGGTAGTGGTGGTGGTGGTACACATATGTATCACTGGAATGAAACACGCGCTTTAACTAACCGTGAACGCGCTCGTTTACAAACATTCCCTGATGATTTCGTCTTTACAGGTAGTAAAGAAGCTGCTCGTAAGCAAATTGGAATGGCTGTCCCACCAGCTGGAGCTGAAATTGTATTCGAAGCGATTTTAAAATCATTTGCAAAGATTCCTTATGAATATGTTGAACCAACCAAGAAATTCCAACTTGAAAATCTACAAAAAGAAAAAATTAAGAAAGTAGCAAATAGCATCATTAATGCTGATGAAAAACAATTAGCTTTCAGCAATGTTTAATTTAAAGGGGGTAACGCATGTTACGCGAAGATGTTCACCTCGGCATTTCAAAGCAATATGAAGCTTTTAAAGAGACAAATTAATAGGAGGAAACACAAAAACGAATCTACAATGGAACGCTACCCCAAGACCAATTTGTAAATTAAATGCATATATTTCATTCATTATTTAGAGGATTTTATAAGCCTACAAATGCTATGTATTCTTTCTTATCATGTAACGCAAAAAAAATTGGAAATTATGGTGAACAGATTATTTGGCTCGATAAATATTCAATTAAGCAAAAAAATGAAAGAATATATGTTAAATCATCAAAATTTCATCTTTTATAAACATAAATAATATTTCTATAGAGTACGAAAATATTCGTACTCTTTTTTTTGTATGTTAAATAACGTATCATATAGAAAGAATACAGACAATCCTACTAGAAAGAAGTGATTAAATGATTAATAACTGGGTAATTCCTCGTAACAAACGTATTTTAAATCCCGCTAATGAAATATTAGCTCTTTACAATTGGTTAGTAGTGGGACAAATATGGAATGGGGACACTAACCTTCAACTTGAATTTGAAGACGCTTTAGAGCGATTCAAATTGAAGAACCCTGGAAATAGACGTGATAGGCGTGCTGGAGGAGCAAGAACTTACGAAAGCTGGTTACTGAACTTAGGACTAATTTTTAAAGAAACAGATACCAACATTCAAAGATTGACATTATCAGGGGAACAATTATTAAATGGTACTCAGTTACCCGGACATCTTCTTACACACCAATTGTTAAAACTGCAGTACCCTTCTGTTTATAGTAAACGTGCTCGAGTGCAAATTCATCCTCGTTTTAACATCAGACCATTTCGTTTTTTATTACGTTTATTAAATGACACCCGTATTCAATCTCTAAACAAACGTGAGATCGGTCGATTTGTACTAACAGAGGCTGAAAATGAATCAGTAGATTGCTTTGAACATGTTATACAGCGAATTTTAGACTATCGTGCCCACGGTGATACTATTTTGCCATCTAATTTCCCACAACTTTATCCAAGTAGTACTAGTGGTATACGAACAATCGAGAAAACGATCGAAGCTTTGGAGGACAATGCCAATGTATTTATTACATATTTAGGAATTACACAATTCATTCTCCAAACATCTTTTAAGCGTTTAACTTATATTAGTCTTGACCCTGCTCATATTTCTGAAGTGCAAGCAATTTTAAATGATGGCTCTACTCTTCGAATTTTAGATACTACTAATTCCTATGGATCTGAGAACTTTCAGCGTAATTATGGTTTAGGAATTGATCAAACTAGGGATAACAGATCATTCCGACAACAAACACTTACTTCAACCAAATACAGGGAAAATCGTATTCGCGCAGAATTTACCCATTTATCAATGAATCAACCCATTTCACAGGTTACACCTCAAATTGTTAATACTATTTCGAGCGCTACAGGATATAGTCATTCGCAAGTAACAGATGTCCTTCAAAGGATTCCTTTGAATTCACTTAACGTATTTGAACAGAACTATTTGAATATGGCCCGAAGCGGTACATCTTTAGCAACCGAATTTGAAAGAACTACTGTTGCCATCTTTGAAGAATTTGAATTCAATTCACAACATGTAGGTCCTCAACCGTTACACCCTGATATTTACGTTGAGAATGGAAGATTTAGAGGCATTATTGATACTAAAGCTTACCATGCGTATCCATTGCATAATAATAATAAAAATACAATGATCAATAACTATATACCAACCTACCATTCTGTAACAAGACCGCTTAATTTCTATATGTATGTTGCAAATGGTTTTGGACCAAATGTTCAAACACAAATGCAAGATATTACAAATAAAACAGGGGTACCTGGGGTAGCAATTACAGCTCAAGCCTTATTGTCATTATTACGTGAGTTCCAAGCAGGTAATAAGACGTTAAATGATTTAGAAACTATGTTTACTTCTAATACTGTTATTAGCATCATCTGAATATTTCATTCTTCTCTTGACAGATTACTAAAATAGAAGTGCATCTTCATTTTTGAGGATGCACTTCTATTTTAGTAATCTATCTCTGTATTATTTAAATCATTGGAGCTAATTCCCCAATTTACATTAACCACTGTTACTATTTGCTTCTTCGGGCTAAACTTCAAATGGGGATTTGAATAGATCTCAACTATAGGTTCTTCACTAAAGCAATCCTTTACCAACACAAGATGATAATCCTCTTGCTTTTCTGCAGCAACTTTCCATTCTTTATCGGTAAATAACAACCCTCCTTCATTCCCTGACAACCCTTTTACTTCGTAAACAATATTAGAATCCCGAATACCAAAATCGTACCCACAACCTAGATCACGTGTATCTATTAAATTTCCCTCAGGGTAATGTTCAGCAAACCATCTCATAAAGAACGATTCGGCCTTTTTACCTGTTACACCACGTGTCGTATAGGTGGATGGTTTTCTGTTCGTAATTGATAAGACAATTTCTCTCGACAATTCTGATTTTCCACCTTCTAACAGTTCTAATATAATTGCCCTTAACGCCTCTTCACTTAGATGGTCAAAACTATCAACAATTTCTATGTTACTTTTATTTAACTCAACCTGATGCCAACCTGCTCTATACCCAAATAATGGATCGAAGTCATCACGTCTATTTTTAACACTATTAGGGCTATAATCAAGTTTAGCACCAATTATATTAAAGGCCTCTCTAAAACTTTTATAACCCAATTTCTGTAAGGCCTCTTCGTTAAATTTTGCTAAGTAAAATGCTATGATTAATAATTTTTTTTTCTTATCCACCTATTCCACTCCTTGAGATATTTACACTATAACAGCGTTCCAAATATTTATCTCTTTTAAATAATCATGAGCCCAAGCTATTAATTTATCACCAGCTTCCTCAACAGATAAAATATCCCACATTTCAACTGCACCAACTAAATTAAAATATTGTGCAGCTTCTCGAATTAAAAATCTCTGTTTCCCACCAATCTCAGATATTACTCCCGCCGATTCCAATTCTCTCAAATTATCTAGCATTTTAAACAAGGCTTTCAACGCTAATTTATTTCTAGATAGGTACATATTCTCGATAATTTGTCCTGCTAAATCTTGGTCCTCCAGCATTAACTCCGTATAATAATAAGGATTCTCTAATGTTTCATCATAACTTAATTCCGCAAACCACCAAAGCCTTGCTAAACCATTTCGGGCTCTTCCTTTGTCTTGGAAAAAATATCGTCTTCCAATATAAGCAACTCGGTCTCTCTTTGCCTCTTCTAACGGCCAACGTTCACGCATATAATCCCAATACTCTGTATGTGCTAATAAAGCCCAGAAGCTACCGTCAGATGCTAAAGTATATGGTAAATCGAAATAATGCTTATGCAAAGAAATTGCATTCTCTAAGTCATCGACACTTCTATCAATATTATTACTTACATATAATCCCGCACCATTTTTATCGTTTATTCCTAGCTCATTAGCTAACCAAGATTCATCAGCTGTATATAAATTCAAATTTTCATCAATTTGTTGCTGTAACTCTAAATACTTTTTTTGATTCAAATAAAGTTTTGACATTAGACTATATTCTCCTTTAACTCTTTTATAAATAAATCTTTTCTAAAGATTTAAGTGCATTTTCTGCAACTTCTTCAAAAATTTTATTCGCAACTGTAGCTACACCTAAATTCTTAATACTTTGTACATCTATATTTAATTTTTGCAAGTGAATTAGTAACGATTTATACCACTCATATTCTTCATAGGGCTCTACCGTTTCCTCGTCACTTGCTATTATTATTAATGCTTCAATTAATGCTGGTAAATAATAAATCGAAATAAGAAGCGCATTTATTTCGTCACGAAGAGATAATTCTTCAACTAAGGCATAAGTTTTTTTGGGGAGAACAATCCCAATAGTATGATCCTCTAATCTCACTTTATATGAATCAGTTTCATTATCATTAGAAGCAACTATATTAAAAATCGACTTTGTAGGGACAATAGGGTCTTTTTCTAAAATAAGAGAATAACCAACATGTACAGCTAAATAAGTGCCCTTATTAAATATTAATGGCATACCTTCATAATCTTCGTGGAGTAAGGAATTTGAATATTTTTCAATTTTAGTCGTTGCAACAACCATAAATGTCACATCTACTTGCTTAGCTAATTTTCGATTTGCAACTTCAAATGTATATTGTTCCATGGTTGAATCAAAAGCTTGTCTATACATACTACTTTCACACTCAACATGTGTAACGTATATTGCTTTTCCTTCTTGGATTAGCTTTTTTATCCCGCCATTATTTAAACGGAAGTCCACTTTAAATTCCGTTGAGTGTTCCTTGATGACATAATCGAGTTCTACTTCAAATTTACTTTCTATATAATCATCATTAAATTCCGCCAGAACGGGATGCGGATAAGAGATCTGTTTAATTTTCATATTGCTTTAACCTCCAAAGCATAAGTAGCAATTTCATTGAGTGTAATAGATAAAACACAACGTAGATCTTTTTCTAAAATTAGATTTGTAATTGTGTTATCGTTTATTTCAACATTAACCTCTTGGCCATCTAAGACACGTTTTATATCTTTTATTTTCATCTCTTTTGTTTTACCATTTTCTCCTTTAGCTTGAACCTTAAAATTTACAACACCATTTTTTTTGGGTGTAATAATTAATCGATACTTCTCTGGATCGTATGGATTTGCAATAAATCTACATGTCGAAATTTCGCCTTTTTTCCTCTTTTGACTTTGTGGTGTTTTAGGTTTATCTGATTCATCTTTTGATTTGTCTTTTGGCTTGTCTTTTGGTTTGTCATTTATTTTTTTAACCATTGGGATTGGTTCTTTAGGTTTAGAATTAATCGTGATAACTTTAATTGATTTTAAATTTTCTTTAAAAGCTGTTTCATCAATTTCAGAAATAGGATTTGTTTCATCTCCAACTTGAGGTAAGATTGCTTCAATGCCCTTTAGGTCAATCGCATCTTTTTTAAGTTTTGGTGCTAAACTATGAACACTTTGAGATATCCAATCATTAATTTCTTTAACAATTTTTTTTATTTCTTTATTTTTCTGCAATTCTTCATCATCTAAATGATCACCTAAATCTACATGCCAGCCTTTATGTGTTGCAGTTTCAGTTTGCGAAAGCACTTGATTTAATTTTTCACCTTTAATAACTAAAAAACCTGCAAAACGAGCTGGAACACGACGAAAATTAGATTTATCAAAAATCTTCATACCAGAGCCTCGATTCACTGAAACAACATTATCGAAATTGTTATTTTTAACCAAAAACAAAGTAACTTCTTGAACTTCCTCTATATTTTTTAATTTAATCTTTCTTTCAAATTTTTCTCCCTCTGTTAAAGCCGTATAAAATTCATAACTAGGAGAATATATCCCTTCTTCGGGGGCTTGAATTTCTTTTACAATTTCAGCGATTGTTTGACTATTGATTTCTTTACCTTCAATATTTATTTCCAATTTCCCTTCATAAATTGCCCACATAAAGTTTTCTATAATTACTTCTTCAAACTGATTCGTCCAATTGTCATCGAAATTAAAACCAATTATAAATTTATCAGTCCCAACTTCATTTCTCTTAAATTGATTTGGTAATATTTCAAGATTAGTAATCGGTCCATAATTATTCATATTCCCATAGTAAATATTCTCTCTATACTTTTTGCCCTCCATACGATACGTAGCCAGTTTTGCTACACCTTGAAAACCTTTTTCATTACTTTTATTAAGAGTTCCATAAAATACCATGTTATATTTCGATGCTAAAAATGGTGCATGCTTACCTAATCCTCTTGTACCATTAGAACCAATGGCCTTTTTAGAATAACCACTGCTCTTCACCAACGCTTCCCAACCACTATCATCATCTTCATCATTGATAACAATTACCTTACTTAAACCAACTGTGCTGAAATCTCGAACTGCAAGTACTCTAATTTCCTCATCACTATCGAAAACCTTAGACATTTTGGTGTAATGATCTGCTGTCTTTTTATCACTAGACCAGGAATTAGCAATTGCCGATAAATGCTGTGAAATCTCTACGAAATTAGGAAGCTCTGATTTCTTTATCTTAAATTCTTCAAATACTAAACGAACAGGTCCATCCACCTCTGCATCCTTAGCATCCAAGGCATCTTGCGTTAATTCACGTGGTACATGAAAAGCAGGATCATCTTTAAAATTCTCCATCCCCGCATGATTCAATCCACTTTTGTAATTTTCAGTGTTTTCTGCCGAAGCCCAGCCTAATTTTATATTTATCATAAAATCTTCACTCCCATTTTTAATCTACCTAGTACTGTTCCGCTTGATATTATTTAGTTTATAAATCTAATTAATTATTTCCAGAAACTTTTACTTGGTTATATTTAAATACGCAAGGGTGATTGGATGTTGTATCACCCTTGAATATATTGCCCTCTAATTTATCGAAGTAACGTATTAAGATTTAAAGACATTACATTTTTGAATTCATCAATAACTTCATAAGTTTCACCATTACTAATCATAAGTTCTGCTGACGCCATAGAGAATACTAAGTAATCAACCGCATTAAGTAGGTCTTTATTGTCCTTTAATGTCATAATGAATTTTTCATAGAAAGGATGATCAATATTCCAACTAATGAATATCATGTGCCCTTGACGACGTACTTCATATATATGGCCTGCGCGCCCCAAATGAAGATGTTCAAATTGTACATCCAACCCTTTTTTGGGTTCTTGATTTGTCTCTGTGTTTCCATGTTCTTTTTCTTTTATCTTAGTTTCTTCTGTTGAATGAATTACTTGTTCTCTATCTACATTAGAGACTGCTGGTTTTTTTAAAAGCGCTGCCTTCTTCTTGATATGATCTTCAGCTTCCTTATGCTTAATTTCCACTGATGATTTCGCCTTTTTCATCTCTGTTAATTTACGCTCGATTGCTTTGATTTGAGGCTCAATACATGCTATTAAACTATCATGTAGTGATTGATTTAGTTCAACAGAGTCTTTTTTAAAAGTAATACCACAAACTTCATCTAAGTTACCTGAAATTGAGATTTCGCCACGGAATCTATTGAAACGATTATGACGTACAAAAAATCCTAATGTATCTCCAAAAATAATTTCTCGATTATTACGTAGCACTGAAAAACCTTGATTCTTTTGATTTATCTTATATTTTTTATTCAAAGAAAGTGTACCGAAATTAGGTAGCATCCCTAATCTCACTCGAATTTTTTCAGTAATTTCTTTGCCATTGAATTTAAATTTCACATCATATAATTCATCTGAATAGATTTCTCCCAGATCCCCTTGGATGTCCGAATCTTTTTTATCAGCTTCTTTATTAGAAAGCATGAAAATATCAAATGGCTCTAGATTAGTAGCATTAACTATTATTTTTTTCCCTGCATTTAAATATTCGCGGAAAATACGCGCTAACTCAGGTTGTAGCTCTTTTATAAAATCACCTTTGCGTTTAGTGAGTCCGTCACATTTAGATAATTTTACTAATGTACCAGAATCTCTATTGACACTTATCATGTACCGCTGTAGTTCTGCTTGCTCTTCTACAGAAGCTTCACCTAACGTTTTAACAAACGCATTCTCTTTAATAATTTCATCAATATCCTGAGTTGAACTTAAAATTCTATCGTTGTCTTTTTGTTTAGTAATCACTGTTACTACACGAGCAATTGAAATCGAAGCTGTTGAAAGTCCCATACCAAACTTCCCCAACTCGCTATCCACATGGTGTGATGTATTAGACCCTAAACGTAATGCCTCATCTAGGATTCTTTCATTCATTCCAATCCCATCATCGAATAGATTAATAATAATACCCTTTGTTTTATCATCATCACTCACATCAATAATAATATTATCTGCTTCAGCGTCTAGTCCGTTATCAACTAAATCTGCAATTGCTGCTGAGTTTTTATATCCTAAATGGCGTAATGATTCAACTAAAATTGAAGCATTAGGTGTATTTTCTCGTGTGAACTTTTTTGTCATTTTATCATTTCTCCTTTATTTTTAACTATATTCACCCCTAAGATTCGATGAAAAATCATTGTTCACTCCATTTTCCAATTGAACCTAACTTTGGTCTCAACTCTATTTCTTTAATCATCTAAAGTCGTCATTTTTGGACACACCTGCATTTTAAATAGTATGTATCTATACAGTTAATGTTTATCACCACCTAGATACGGATGACCCCTATCTTATAAAAACACGCAGAGACAGAATATCCTGTTTTTTCACTCCAAACTCAAACTATCTATTGTAGAACAAGAGTAAAGTGATTTAAATTTTAGACTTAGCGAACTTTACTAAATCGCATTAAACTTTATTTTTATCAGGTTCTTATTCCACAACACCTCATTTTTACATAATAAAAAGACTGTCTGAATTTTTATCGACAGTCTTCCCCACGTAAACATGTAAAATATATACACTTTCACTAAATAAAAGTGCTCATATTTTATTCAATTAAAGCTGTTTACGTAGACCAAGACATTCTGCTCAATCTAATTCATTAAAACTTTTTGAATTTCATTTTCTATAAATATTAAGGCAACAAAAAAAGACTACACTTGAACAAATGCAGTCTCATATCTACGTATCAAAATATTAAAGCCTAATTAAATTAGTAACTAATTTTAATATTTAGTGTACGTAGACCAAGACACTTTGCTCGATCTGAAATACCTTCCAACAAAAACAAAAAAACTGTTTATTTAATTAAACAGTTAGGTAGAAGTATATAAATAGAATATCGTAAAAATTACCTTTGAACTCTTACGCTTTCACTACTTATAGACCAATACTCTCTGATTAATCTGAATATAGAATAACACAGAATTATTTAATTAGTCAACACTTTCTATATTTTCTTTCTATTTAAAATATAAATCTATTTCTCCATGCATATTAAGCTTCCTTAAAGGAGTGGGAACGATATCTTGTAGTAACGGTCCGGAGGTGTTTCAATTGGTTGCAACCAACGTTAATTGTCATCTATGATATTGAATACTCTAAAATATAGACCCTTCATTGAGAGATTCAAAGTAAATTACGTAATCGTCACAAAAAGAGCACTCTTAATACACAATTATCTGACCTAATTAAACTATTTTTGAAATTGTTCTAATTCCATCCTCCTTGTTACAGCTCGTATACTTCAATATAGTTCTTAATCGCCTACATGTACTCCGGCATTTCGGCATTTTTCTTTCATCTCACCTTGTTTCACCACCATAATATTGGCGGAACCATCCTCTGAATCAAAGTCGCTCACTTTCAATCGAACCATCTCACTTGGATACCTGAAGACAATAAAATTTACCAGGAAAATGACATACCACATCCGACTGGTTTTCAGCCCGTACCCCTTTCAATCTCAAATACTGCTCATCATTATAGAGTTGAAGTAGTAAATAAATATGTTCTTGTTGCTACATTGTGATCTGTAAATGATTATAACTCTTTATCCAAAACTTAAAAGTTTTGACACTAAGCATAAAATCTAGTGAAAGCAATTCACCTAGCAGTGTCATAACTTATATTCAAAAAAATCGTAAAAAAGGATTTTCATGAATTATGGCTATGCGAGTATATCTACTTCCAACCGAGATTTAAAAACTCAGATTCAATTAATAAATTTGTAGGTTGCGCCAAAATTTATAGTGAGCATTTTACTGGAACATAATAGATCCCCCAGAGTTTAATGCCCCACTAGAAAACTACAGCCTTGAGATACATTAGTTGTAATAAAACTGGATCGATTTGCACAATCAGTAACTAGAAGAAGCGAGCTTATAAAAGATTTGATTGATCAAGGTATTGAAGTATATTTCTTGAATTTGGGACTGCTCGATAATACGCCGATAAGGACGACCAAAATATTATATAAAAAGCAACTGGACCATGCGGTGCAGTTGCTTGAGACAAATTTTTATATTCATGTTGCTGAAATGATTCGGATTTCGATATAGTTGTACAATTTTAAACATTTTTTATTTTACTATATTCTTTTATATCACTTAAATTAATTCGCAACTCTTTTAATGAGGAATTAATCGAACCAATAATCTGTACTATTTGGGGATTAACTAATATTCCATTTTCAGCAAACCAGTTAAGATCGGATAACCTTCTTTGTATTGTGTAAACAGTTTCCTCACATCTTATTACGCTATCCTGATTCATTTCGGAAACATTAGCTTCTCCTAGTTCAACTTTAAGTTTTTTTCTCTTCATTATGTATTTCCCTCTTTCTTTGTAAATAAAAAACCCCACTTTAAACATGATAAATAAAGCCTAGTGGCCTATCATACTTAAAGTGGGGTTTTCCCATCTTTTTTTCTTATTCATTTCTAATATAGATATTGACCTAAAGATTCTGTTGAGTAAACAACACTTTGGACATTCTCGCCTAGTATGCCACATGCACGTGAAGAACGAGATTGCTCGTATGCGACTAGCGCGAATGTATAGGCAACAGAATTCAGGTTCTTAAGTTCAAATTATATATTTTTTTATTTTACATGATTCAATTGATTTTTTCAATGTTTAATTACCGCTAATAACACTTTATTCATTCACTTTTTAGCGAAATGGTTTAAACCTTTTATAAGACATACAGCATATGCAACTTCTATATTCAAACTTAAAGCCACAAGGTTTTAAAGTACTTCCTTCTTCTTTATGATGATGATGGATTATGCAATTTTCTACCTTCTAGACAAATATAAAATAGAACTTAAAAAGCACTGTATCTATTTATCTAGATATTTCTATCTGAATACGGACAAAAAATATCCAACAATAATTTTAGTCTTTAGCTTCATTAATTATTTTATAAACCGTTGCTCGACCAATACCATACTCATTTGCAATGTCATTCGCACTCTCACCAGATTCAAACAAAGTGCGTACATGCTTCTTTACCCTCTCCTCTATAGCAGGTCTCCCTCCAATACGACCACGTTTCCTGGCAGCCTCTAATCCTGCCTTAGTTCGTTGTTGTATAATGTCACGCTCAAATTCAGCAAACACTGCTAACATACCAAACATTGCCTTACCAGTAGGTGTTGACGTATCAAAAGCATCGTTTATTGATACAAAATCCACATTTTTTTCTTTAAGTTGCTCAGTAAGCCCATACAATTCTTTTGTACTTCGAGCTAATCGATCAAGTTTATAAACTACGAACAAGTCTCCTTTTGTCGCAGCCTTCATTGCATGTACAAGTTCTGTTCTTTCATTCTTACGACTTGATACCTTCTCTACATACATAACAAGTTCCAATCCTTTTAGTTCTGCATAGCTCTTAATTGCTTGCTCCTGCATATCTAAATTTTGTTCTTCTGTACTCACACGACAATACCCAATGATTCTACTCATATGACACCACTTTCTATTTTCTTATGTATTCGCCTTTGTTGTATATTGCTAAATTGAAGTGCTGTAACAATCCACCTAGTGTTGTGAAATTACAAGGTGAATTTTTTGATTGCATTGGATAATTCTCTGTAAACCATTTTCGATTCAAAATACCTCTCTGCATTAATTCGTTATGAGCTGATTCCAATACTTCGAAATCGACTTTTTTATACTTACCTTTCTTACCAATTGAATAAGCTAAATTAGTTTCATTAAGCTTTAAGATTACACTGCTTACTGTTGGTTTCTGAAATACTAAACCTTCATACAATGATTTCTTCAAATTTGAATAGTTCATTTAAATCCCCTTCCGTCTATTTACCATACGTTTAATACACGTTTTATATTAGACGAGTTTATAGACAAAAACAACAGCAAAAGAGAGCATAAACGTTAATTTATGCTCTCTGAATAAATAGTCTATTAAACGATGATTTTATAGACTTCTTATATAGCTTATATTAAATTGTATATCCTAAAGAAGATAATACTGAATTAGTCGCTGCTGTAATAGCATCTCTAGAATTTAATATTTTCTTATCAGACCCTATGATACTATTACTAAAAACTCTATTTTCTCTACTCCAATCGAACTCTGCAATCTTACGGAATAAACTCTTTAGCTCAGTAGGATTTTGTGCTTCTTTAACAAAATATCCTGCTACTCTAGCAGCTACAATAATACCTGTACCACTTGTTAGAATACTTTCATTTCTGATTTCAGGAATTGTATCAACCTCCTGACCTTCTATAGCAATTAATGTCATAATTGCCTTACGAATATATTCATTGTCCTGTAATTCTTCGAAAAATAAAATAGAATTATCCTTGACACTCTTCATCATTTCTAAATCATCTGTAAGTTCTTTGGATACCTTCTCACTTTTAACAGTTTGTGAATTATAGCCTGCAATTTCAATTACTGCATTTTTCAAATTATTAATTGTATATATATTGTGTGAGTTCTTAGATACACTTGTAGACAATAATTCTGTTGTTTTATCAAGGTATGGAATTATTTCGATCAAATCAACTACTAAGTTTGATACCTTATCTCGTGTATTGAATAATGTATTAATTGATGAACTTGTTTGTTTAGCATTTTTATTAACATCAACAAAATCTTGTCGAATTTTTTTTGTATCTCTTTCAAAAACAATATTCAATAATAGGTGACTCTCTCCAATATATTCTGCTGCTTCTTCTGCTAACTCCCTTATAGCTACAGTACGATGATTAACATCAAGACATTCAAACTCATAATCTATAGGTAAAACTACAACACCTGCTAAATTTTGCAGTAAAACGTGGCTATATTCAATTAAATCCTTTCACACTAGTAGATATGCCTGCATCTAAAAAAGAAGATATTGAGAACGAGGAAGAAGAGGAAAACTTCTATACAAAAGAGCAGCTTATACGATTTCTAAAGTGCCTGGAAAATGAGGATAATCATAAATCTTATGCATTATTTAGGCTTCTTGCATTCAGTGGAATGCGTAAAGGTGAAGCACTAGCCTTAACATGGAATGACGTTAACTTTAAAACAAACGAAATACGCATTAATAAAGCATTGTCGCGCGGTACAAATAACCGTCTCTATATAAAATCGACAAAAACAGGAATAGCTCGCACAATTAAGATGGACGAGAATTCCATGAGTATCTTGCAAGAATGGAAGAAGAAACAAAAGCAGGATTACTTAATACTTGGCTACAATACACTAAAGCCTAAACAACTAGTATTTAGTAATGAGACGAATACTTACTTGCAACCAACGAAAACACGAAAATGGATTGTGCAGGTACAGGAAAAGTACAAATTAGAGAAAATCACAACGCATGGTTTAAGACACACCCACTACAGCTTGTTGTTCGAAGCTGGTGCAAGCATTAAAGAAGTACAAGATCGTTTAGGGCATACAGATGTACAAACTACAATGAACATCTATGCACACGTAACTCAAAAAGCAAAAGAAGAAGCTATTCAAAAGTTTGAAAAGTACCTTAACATCTAAACTTGAGAATGAATACGGCTTTGACTACGCTTGAATACGTATTAATACCATTACATGATATAGGCAAAAAGAAAAACCCTTGATATACAAGGGTTTTGACGTTCATTGAAATCCAATGAATTTGTATTATGGAGACGGCGGGAGTCGAACCCGCGTCCCTTATTCGTTATTGCATCGCTATAATATCCGCATTGTTGTATCGTTGACTGTACCGTCATTTGAAACGGTGATATAAACGTACTGGCGGACAAATATCCGTTCAATGGTCGTACATTGCATAGTCGACCTTCTTACGAATCATCTTACGTTATTTGGGAGTGGAAGTAAAGCAGGTAAAGCCAATTCATCCGAAAATTAAAACGGTATTTCGATAATATAAATCTACTGCATCATTGATCGCCTGCTCTAACGTTGCCCTTTCTTCGTCAATCCTACGCATGATAAATGAAATCACTTCATATTCTTTCCGATTATATTTCTTATAGCGTCCTAATCCGCCGAAACCCGGTACTACTTCCGCCATTGCATCTGCTAACGCTTTCGGTCGTTTATTTTTCAAAGATACTCCAAGCATAGTCGCTAAATCTGTCGGTCTTATTGTTCGTTCAAACATCGTCAATCACTCTCCTTACGTACCGAGTATAACGCCCTTGAAACCGCATGAGAATAGGCTTTCTCGACTGTTTGCTGAGAGTGAAAAAAGGTATTTACGGCACTTTTATTTTAGGTTATTATTTATGTAGAATTTGAAAAAACGAGTTACGAGCGTAGGGGATTCCTGCGCTTATTTTTTTAACGCAAAACTGACGCAAGTTACCTCCAAAATAAATAGTTTCCATATATTACCTAAATGTTTTGAAACTGCGCGCAAGGTCAGAACAGCAGATGACGCCAGTCAGAATCGGGGGCTTTGGGGTCACGCAGTTTCAACGCAAAAAAAAGACGACCGCCGAAGCAGTCGCCTATAACGCAAAATCTTCCATTGTTGCATCAATTTCATCGCTTGTAATTCCGATATATTTCAACGTAATTGAAGGCGCTGAATGATTGAATATGTGCTGTAACGTAGCAACGTCCTTATTGCGCTTGTAATGATGATAACCGAAAGTTTTCCGCATTGTATGAGTGCCGATGTCATCACGTCCTAATGCGTCAGCAGCCTTCTGTAATGCACGATATGCTTGCGTTGTGCTGATAAAACTATCGCCTCGACGAGACGGAAATAAGTAATCATCGTTGCTCATTCCGCGAGTATATTCTTCTATTGCCTCACGTGTTGCCTTCGGTATTAGGAACCGTTTAGACTTGCCGGTCTTTTGCTCGGTAATAATAACGTGCTGCCTACCCTTAACATCGCTTACCTTTAGCGGTACAATGTCCGATACTCGTAAGCCGGTATTGATTCCGAAGTTAAACATAAATACGTCTCTTGCGCTTGCAAACCTCGCCAATGCCCAACGCATATCCTCGATTTCCTGCGCCGATCGTAATGGCTGTACGTTCTTTTCACTCGTCATAATATCCGCCTCATTTCATACGTTATCGTACATACGATGTATCTTAACGTAATCATAAGCGATGGATATAGTAAAGTCAACGTTTTGTATGTACGAAAATATGCAAAAACGTACATACGTAGTTATTTCCATTAGTATTTCCGAACCCCGTGAGTTTCAGACGCCCCGTCCACCGCGACTGTCTGCCCGCTGTATTCTGCGTTAACATTACGTTATCTTACCTATGTAAATCGTACAAAATCCGCGTTCCTTCTATTATATGTAACGCAAAACTCACGCATTTTACAAAGTAATGTGACTTCCCAAAGTGTTTTAAGGGCACGTCCATAAAAGGCGTCTGCCCAATATTTTGCGCCCTAAAAACGTTCTCAAAACAGTAAAAATGTAACATTTTATATTAGCGGTAAATCGTGGATTATATCCTCTAAGTTACGATACCCGTACCATCCTCCGCATAATTCAGCTATTGAAAACACTCGACGTCGCGTTATTCTATTGTACTCATTTCTCGTATGTTTAAACGCCTTATCAAGCAACCTATCGCACTCCTTTTGAAACGTCTTATCCTGCGTCCGCCAGCGATATAATGTCATGCGCGTAATTTTACATAGGAACGCCACTTCTTCCATCTTTATATAACCACTATTCTGCGCTAGAAGGACAACTGCCCGTATCTTCTTTTCTTTTCCGTTAAACTTCTCTCGTAACCTGGCGATGTCTTTATCACTTACAAGATACGGCTTAACATTGCGCTGCCCTACGATTAATCGTTCGTACATAACGTCTCTCCTTTATATATTTAATTCTTACGCAATTACTCAAAAAAAAAGACGGCAAGCACTGCGCCTTATTAGCGAATGCCTGCCAGTTTATCCTAACTTACTTGTGCTCTTTGTCTCTCGATTAATTTCGCTAGACTATAAGCAATCTTCTCGATGTCCGCATCTTCTCGCACTGTAAAGTTGTTGCCAGTAATTACGACGCCGCCACCGTTACCAGAACGACCTTCATCGTAGGCCTTCGCTTCTTGTGCTGTAAGAACTTTTTCGTTTTTATGCAATCTCGCAGAATAGCCGTCATAAGGCACCGAATCCAATCCGCTATAATGCGATTTCTTACCGCCTTTGTCTCCGCCAATCATATTTCCTACGAATGAAACGGTAGAATTAATTCCCTCAGATAACCAATCGGGCATCTTAACGGAACTAATAAATCCGACGAAATCCTTAATGTTATCGTATACAGCCGAAATCCATCCGCTCAATTTTTCGAACCATCCCTGTACGCCAGATAACGCATCAGAGAATATGTCGAACGCATTTTTAACGCCAGTTAAGATAAACTCGACTAATGGCGCTAATACGTTATCCCACAGCCATTTAATTACTTTAGACAGCAATTCGAATCCTTGTGCAATAGCGTTAATAATCGGCTGTGCAATTGTCCACAATGTCGAGAATAGTTGCGCAACAAACGAAAGCGCTGGAGCAATGACGTTGTTAAATACGAGCACCGCAATATCTCCGAGAATTTGTAGCAGGTTCCACAGTCCGCTTAAATACGGTTGAATGACCGTCCAAAGGTTCGAAATTATACTAGAAATCGTCGTCCACACTTGCGTAAAAGCGCCTTTTAGTCGCCCAAACACCGAGGAGAATTGCGTCACTTTTTCGGTAACATACGCTTTTACTTCCTCGAATTTCGCTTTAACCTTGGCGAACGATCCAGCTCCGAATATTTCGTCGAATAGTCCGCCGACTCCGCCTGTTTTAAACGCCGACATTAAGTCGGAGATTTTCGCCTGTATGCCGCCCACGACTGCGTTCACCTTTTTAGCGATGTCGGGAGGGAAAATAGCGTCGATTAATCCGCTAGTGCCCCCCGTTTTAAATGCGCCAACTAACGATTTGACCTTCCCTATGATACCGCCAATAATGCCTCGGAACGTTTCGCTATTATCGTAGAGCGCCTTTACTCCGACTGCTGCGGCCGCAATTCCTGCAGCTATTAAACCGACTGGATTCGCAAGTGCTGATATTGTCCCTACTACAGCTAACGCAGCTACAAATGTGCCGATTGCTCCTGCTGCGTAAGCTATTGGTTTGCGCCATTTCATGAACGCGTCGTACAGTGTGATCGCTTTATCTGTTGCTTTTCCTAAAAAATCACCCAATTTATCGCTGATGCTTTTTACATCTAATTTATCAATTGAATCATTTATACGTTTTAAAAAGTCGCCTAGTTTTGTATTTGATTTATCACCCGCGTCACGGAATAAAGTACCGACTCGTTCCTTAAGGCTATTCCATCTACCAATTGTAGTCGAACCCATTGCCTCAACGGTTTTTTGTGTTATGTTCATCTTATTTAACGCTTTATCTATTCCCGCCAGTTGCTCCTCGAATGAACCACCTTTAACATCGTTTAAAATGTTTTTATCGAGGTTAAATACATCACGTAAGGAAATCGTATCTCCAGATGCAAGTTCGCGAAGCCCCCTCACAGCATCATCGATTGATTTCGTCGGATCACTGGCAATAAGACGCTCAACAAGTTTCCAAGATTTTTCAAGTTGTCCCATATCTTTAGTTAAAGTTAGTAGACCTTTAGATCCAGCAAACATCTCTCCAGAGTTGAGTAACGGGCTATCAATCGCAATTTTATCGACCATCTTCATATACTGCTTAGTTGCACCATTGTCCTGGAATGCTGCTTGAATAATCGCTTTACTTTGCTCGAATTGAGCAGCTTGTCCGATTGTAGCATTCAGTAATTTCGCAGCTCCATTCGCACCTATATATGCGCTGGCCAACCCAACGAGTGTGCTTTGAAGCCCTCCGAACGAAGCACTCAATCCATTTGAACTAACATTTAATCGGCTGACTCTCGTAGCGAATCCGCTCATACGATTTGACGTGTTAGATACAGCGCCGCCTAGTCTATTTACGGCTGTTTGTGAACGCGCCATACTTTCGCCTGTAGTTCGACTTGTACGATTCATACGGTCCATCATTTGCGTTAATCGACGCATACGGGACGACCCTTGATCTCTCATTCTGAAAACTGCCGTTAGATTAATAGCCATTAGATGCTATCAACTCTCTTTGCTACAATTTCAGCCAATCGGTCGGCTTGCTGACTTGCCATAATGTATCGTTTACGTGCTCCCTTATTACCGTTAGCATAATCAATAGCCGCATTCAACGCCTCTAATCGCTTCTTAGCGTGATTTGCTTGTATTCGACCACTCATTGCGATAGCTAATAGTGGTACTTTTAAATCATTAGCTTGCTTAACCTTAAATTGCGGCACTTTACCGTGTAATCGCTCTACTTCAACTACAACCGTAGCTGCAGCAAGTATTACTTCATTATCGTCAAGTAATTGCGTTATTTCTTGCTTACGTTTAACTAGTTTCATTTCTCCATCCCCTTCCGTTTTTGAAAAAAGAAAAGCACAACGTCCATTAAAACGTCATGCCTTTTTGCATTCTATTTAAAATAATAAAAACCGCAGCTCAATCGATTATGAGTGCGGTCAAGAAATATAGGAATCTGCAATTTTTATATCAAGAGACATTATAATTTCGGGATATTTTTTTGATACCCTTTTGAGGCAATCTGCGTAAGCTCTACTTTGGAAAATGTGTGCCAAGTCGTCAAATACAGATGATATCCAATTAGCTTCTTCTTCTGTACAGGAATCTAAAAAACTAATTGTGTCATTTTCGTCATTAAACTCTAAAATCAATTGTTCCCAATATTTATAGATTGTAGGATCATTAATATGCAAAACTTTCATTTTCTCAATAATATCTGTTACATTTTGTCCGTTAATCATCTTTACCACCTCTCCTTATGTGAAATATAACATACAAAAGTCGCAACGTTGATTAAAAACGTCATGCCTTGCGTTATTTAATTTGCATTTACTGGCTTGATACTTTGCGATGTAATTGCTGGCGCATGACTTTCTTTAGGCTTAGCGTTTTCCTCTGCAATAAGCACTTGTTGTCGCTCGAATGCGTCTTTTAATGCGAAGTAGCGCTCAACGTAGTAAACTCCCGCGTAGTTTGCCTTATCGAATAATATCGCTAGATTGTGCGCATCGACTCGAATATCGGAAATATTGATTGTTGAGGCATCGTAGCCTTCGGGTAGCTTTTCTTTTAGGTGTGAATCTCCTTTAATAAAAGGCGTTCCATCTTCTCGATAGTAAGTTTTCAACATAATTAATCGTCTCCATTCGTTTTTTTAGTAAAATAAAAAGCAAACGAATATTACTCCGCCTGCTCCTGCGCTTGCATTTCTTCTAGAACTTTTTCCGGTTCATTAATTCTGTCTGCCAGCTTCGAACCAATAATCGCAGCAAATGCTAGGTGTGGTGCTGTACCTGTTAAATAGAATTGTGGGTTATCTGCGTTAGCAAAGAAACCCAGTGCTTCTGCTGCCTTCGTACGCTCTGGCGTAGTTGCTTTCGCCTCAACTCGCTTCAATGTATCGGCAAGAGCCTGGCGATTTTGTGGAGTAGCTTCTATGCCTAAGACTGTACTAGCTAGTGATGGAAACTTTTCTTTAATCTGTTCAGCAAAATAAGGAATATCACCGTGTTTTCCGATGAACGCATCCAACGCTTGAATGGAACTTTTCGCACTTGTCCCTAACATTACCGCCATTTGTAGCGAATCTAATTCTTGTTCAAATAGCTTTACTTGCATATCGTCAGTAGGTTTTTCATGTGGCGTGGTCTGAATAACATGCGCTAATTTCTGCGCCTCTTGCGCCGTCTTTTTATATTCCGCCCTCATTTCAGCCAAAACTTCCATAAGTCGCTTGCTGTACGTCTTTGTTAAGGCTTGCTGTTTGCGGAATTTGCCATCCGGTGAAAGGTCGCGATCATATCTGATTTTTTCTACATCGGCGTAATATTCTCTTTTGAACTCTAACGCTAGTGTAGTAGGATTCTTACGCGCTTGCTCGTAGCCTTTTTCAATTAGTTGATCTAAGATATCAATATTAGTTTTTTTCATTATTAATTCCCCCATGTTTTTAAAATTTATTTACTGCGTTAAAACCATTTTCTTTTAGATACGCATTAATTTCGGCAATTATTTGTCTCTCGGTTGCGTCCATCCCTTCGTATTCAAATGGGACATGGAATGTTTTAATAATTTCGCCACCTGGTACAATTCCGATTTTGTAGGTATATTCCAAGAACCCGTAATCGTTGATAGGTCGCTCATATTTATACACTACAACGTCCATCTAATCACCGCCTTTTAATAGTTGTTGAATTACGTAATTAGCTGCTTCTGATTGCGCAAAATATCGGGCATCGAGTGTGGCCACATCTTCCGGCAAGAATATCCGATGCTGCCGTTCTCCTTCGTCGATGTAAACGCAATGTTCTCCGTTGTCGTTACTGTAGTAAATCTGCATTAATGGAACACCTCACCGTTGATGAATTTTGGACGCGATGGTCGTTCCCCAATGATTCGAATACCATTCTTGTTAAACTGTTTCTTAACACTTCTAGGCTTCGCTCGTTTACCTTCGCCTCGATAATTCGATGTGTATTTTTTACGCTCCATATAGTTTTCTCTCCTCGCATTCTTCTTTAAAGCCTTGTCTCCAGGCTTGGATTTCTTGTTCGTTAGGCTCTCGTTTTAAGAAACGACTAGCAAATTTACTTACAAAGGCATGCCATAACTCGTCTGTAAATTGTTCGCTTGATTGATAGAAGTCATAAACGTGCATGCGTCCTTTTGATGCGTTGCAGCTACGACAACAAACAACAACGTTTTGGTCAATATTGTGCCCAAGATAAACATGATCGACCGTGGCTTCTGACGATTCACATATGCCTCGCGTCATTTCTACATCACAATAAGCGCAATTTGTAGCGTTTAATACTTCTTGTATAGTCACGTCAGTATAGTGATTAGCCGCGTTATGGCGATACTCATGTTTTCGGATGCGCTCGCGTAAGTAATCACCACTTTCGTATCGGGCTTTGCTGCGACATGATTTACACCGAGCCTGGCGTCCTTGTGGCGCAGTTGCCTGGCGAGTAAATTCGGTTAAGGGCTTAGTTTCTTTGCAAATACGACATTTACGCATCATCTCACACCATCTCCATTTTCAATTCAATTAAAAAACGCTCAAACTCGATTGTTCGTGGGAACTCGCGAGTGAGCGCTACTTTTAGCCGTGTCGACGGATGTTTTCTTTTATTTTCTACTTCCGAAATTAGTGCTTGCGTATAGCCAAGCCGAGCCGCAATTTCCTTTTGTGTCAGCCCGTGAAAAAGCCTAGTAAATCGTAGGTACTCTGAAAAGTCCATATTATCAATCCTTTCGTTTTTTATATGTTTTTATAACTAATGTGTAAATAAAATAGCCGACTTTTCCGTATCGGCTTCCTCATATATAGCCGAGTTGGTCGTACCTAAATTTTATACCTGCCTAGTGCCGCCATTTGAGCACGAACACGTTCTTGTTGTAACTTTTTAGCGCCATATCGCGCAAGTAATTCCAACTCGATTCCCTCTCGACTTTGTTTTATTACAGTTACTTTTCCATAACCTACATTCCCACTTAACTTAACGTGAATATTACGAGGTACATTGTATCCGTCATAATCAATTTGTTCCGCAGTTTTACGCTTACCGCCAATTTCTGCCTTACGTTTTTGTTGAGCTACATATTGTTCGAAGTCGTCTCCGAATGAATATACTTTTCGTTTGCGATCGTATTCAAACATGTGCCAATCAGAGCTCCAAAATGGATACTCTAACGGTTCTCCCTTATAAGTCGACGCATAATGTAAATCTAACCACGACAGTCGACGCACCTTACCAACCTTACGCACTTCACGTCTCCAGGCTTTTAATACAATATCTTTTCCACTGGAGCACTCTATACTACATGTTACCGACATATTGTTTTTAGTCTTATCTCTGTAATAATACCCGCAATGAGCACAACGTCGTACTTTTGTGTCGTCAACACCATCAAAATGTCCATCAATTAATGCAGAAGCGATTTGTAAAGCGTCGTGATACTCTACATCTACCGGAAAATATTGACGAGCTAGTTCTACTGCTCCTTCTCCCGGTTCAACTTTTAAGAATGTGTGTTTTAGTACGTCACCTTTTTTAATCTTTACACTTGTATTTGTCGTTGTCATATCCATATCCCCTTTGAAGAAAAATTTTTATGAAGAATGTTGCAATTAAATCTCGTTGCTTGCCCATTTATCGAGTAATTCTCGCATACGTTCCGATGGGATATACGCGTGAATTGGTTTGCCATTTCTAATCCGCGAGCGCCATAACCACTGAACAAGCTCACTCAACGCATATAAATCTTCGTCTACCTTAACTCCGTTGTCCTGGAAGAAGGACATTTTATCCTTGTTCATAAACCGATTAATTAAATATGCAACTGCTCGGCGATTAGCATACTCGTTTGTTGCCCGAGCATTGTGAGGAATAAAACAATTTTTCACGCTAAAACCTCGAGGCGCTAAAAAAGGCTCTACTTCTTTTAATGTCGATATATACACGTCAGCAGCTTTAGCATTTTCAGCGTAATGTTTGAAGAAGTTAGCAGTGTTCTTTTTTATTTGTTCGAGAGTATCAGCGTCATATTTTTTTAACTTCGCCTGGCTTAACGCAAACTTACCTTTACCAACAGCATTTAGTTTTTCGTTATCCACCACGTTAATTAATTTTCGCAATTGGACCCGTCCTTCTGCTCGAACATCGTAGTCGCATAATTCGTATTTATCTCCGTTCTTTTGAACACTCTTAAACTCGTACTCTAGTCCGAACATATCGAAGTAGTATCGTTGCATTTGACATTTAAAGAGATACGTTAAGACAATCACTTTAGGAAACGCTTTGAATACGGCTGGTGGAAATGTCCAAACCATAAATGAGCCTCGGAATAAATACAGATTTCCCGCTTGTGCTAGTTCCCGAATATCTTTATATCGACTGTTGTCATCAGGATCACCCGTCCACTCTACGCTCATAGTATCCTCATTAATTAAGATGTCACCGTTTGATTGGAGTCGTCTAATATCTGCAGATTTAATCGGTACACTTTCTACAATATCCATAACTTCATCGAGAATAAGCGTATAACCGGACTGCTCCAATAACTCGATAAGCTCGTCGTCCGCCTTTGCAAATAACGCATGTGTACTCACAATATTGCGGTTATTTGCGACTAATCGCTTTAAATCCTCGAGTTTAGATGTGCCGTTGTATATTGTCGGTTCAACGAAACAATGTTCCGTTACACTAGTTTTAATCCGCTCAACTTCCGATAAAAAAGGTGTAATGAAGATGAAACTATCCAGCGGGCTTGCCTCATTCATGTGCTGTATTGCGTATTGTGTTTTTCCTTTGCCCATAATTGCGTCCACTACTAAAATTTCTGTCATATTCGTTCCCCCTATTTTTCAAATTAGTACGGTTAATATTCTACGATTCCGTAGAAAAAAATCATAGAATCGTTGATATACCAGGGTTTATAGCGTATTGCCCTTAAATAAATAGAGGCATATTACCTTCGCTATGCAAGACAGCGACAGCTGGCTTAAGTGTTTTGATTACTTTTAAAATCGGTATTAATGGATATAAATGATGAAAACCTTTGCGTCGGCTAAGCCTCCGCAGCCATCAATCTATTTACTGATTACGTTATAAACAAACTATAGATATTGATACGGATTAACGAATCTGTTGCAATCGTTTACTTTTCGCGAGAATCTCATTAATTAATTGTAATCGTTCAAACACAAAGACCAATTTACCCAGCCTATGACGGCTCGGCTCCGTTTTAATTAAGACTTGTCCTGCGTCCATAATTGATTGCGCTACTTGTCGAGAATGAATTACGATAAATTTTCCGTTTACTACTTGCAAAGTTGCCCAACTCCCTGTATAATGACATTATAAATTGATATTTGATAATATAGGTTTATTCTGCTCGAAAACAGACATACCAACTTTTATTATATCGGTCACTGCTTGCAAATGTAAAGCAGTTTTTTGCATTTTTTTTAAACTTTTTCCCTCTACTTCCGTTCAGCCTTACTCCCTCTAAGCGTTAATCCACTTTTATTCGTATCAACCTATCGTCAAATGGTTCCACGTGGGCTTCGGGCATGGTGGCGATTAAATAGAGCGCCTTTAGTCCGAAATTTGTGTACGTACCCAATTTTGATCCGCCTACTTCGTCGAAAACTTTAATGAATCGGCTGGCATCTGTCGGATGTATCCCGATTGATTCCGCCCAATTACCGAATTCACCATGCGCCAAGTCGTTTTCTTTAACATGCTTCAACCGTTTACCAATCTCGAAAATAGCTTCGCCAGCTACTCGTTGATAAGCGTTAATTTCTGCTGTTATTACATTTATATCAGTAGATAGCATGGATAATTCGTTTCCCATTTCTGATAATTCTCCTTTCGTTTTAGGCGTTTTAACCTTCTTATGATAAATACGTCGACTTGCGAATTAAAACTGTTTATAGCCACGTTTATAAAGGCGAAATGAAGGTAACATACTTTCCTATTTTCTATATCAGAAGATGTGAAGAATATATTTAGTGGAATAATCCACCTGTTTCCTCGGCATGAAAAAAACGATAAGATATGTGTGGTAAACTTAAAAGTTGCTACTATAAAACACTCAACAATTACATAGGAAGTGAACAATTGTATTATTTGGTACTCATATTAGGATTTTTATTTGTTATCTTGGCAGTTATATTATTTATTTTTATGTATGTCGAGGAAGCATTTGGAATTATAAATGTAGTTAAGACTGTTTCTGCATTTATATTTGGTGTTTTTATGTTAGTGGTTACCCTACCAAGTCTAAAATATTTTATTCAAAAAGATTATGATGTTATTAGTGGGGATTGTACGATTGAAGTTTCTTCTTCCGGGCGCTCTGCAGAAGCAACTTTTAACATGATAGATACTGATGAACAATATTACTTTAACCATGTCCCTGAGCTAGACGCTTATGGTAAGTCAATCCCTTACTATTGTAAGGTTACAGTGACAAAGGACCATATGTTTGAAATTGGCTACAAAATTTATGATGCTAAATCACGAAAATTAATATTAAAATATGACTAGAGACGAATGAAACCGCCTCTAGTTTTTTAGTCTATGCAGCAACAAAGACCGTTTTTCATCTATTTAATACGCGTCAACCTAGTGTGATGAACGTCCGCCAAAACGTTCGGTTTTCCTTCTTTCTCAATCGCCCGTCGCCAATCTGCAACTATGCTGTATATTCTCGAACGTCAGCAAACGCTCATGATGTATGTAAACGTGTCAGAAATCCGTCCAATCACGTTTCAAGTCGCCTTCACCGTAATGTTAGTCATGCGCCACTCATGCTAACTGGTGGAAATAATGCGCCGCAATACGCTCCTAAAGGTATAAATACGGTAAATTACGTCATTTTTAACGTATAGACTACTAAACAATCGCTTTTTCAATTGGCTATACCGTTATTTGACGCACAATTTAACGTATTACGAAGCTAAACGATCAACTTGCGCTAGGACCATAAGTAGATGCTCCGCTGTGTAGTCGTTCAAGTCGGCAAGAATAGAAGCCAATTCCTCTGTATATTTGAGGTTTATATCTGCGTCATTTATCATAAGCGTTGCTTCGCCTTCTTCTTCGCAGACGATTAGCTGCACCCCATCCATTAATTGCGTTGTTACCATTGTGACTACATAATCCTCGTCGAGTAAAATACGTTGGCTAGATTGATTCATTCGTAAAACCTCCCGATATTCTAATTTACGGTACGCTTTTGAGTACCACTTCTGTTATCATTATATGGTACGCTAATGCGTAACGTCAAGTGTAATTTAGGAGGAATTTTGTATGACTAAGCAAGTTGTTATAAAAATCGATTATTTAATAGAAAAGTACGAGGTTAAATCATTAAGGAAATTGGCGGAGATGTGCGATATAAGACACGCAGCACTAAGCGAATTAAATAATGGCAAGAGAAGAAATATTAACTTTGGGCATATTGAGAGGATCGCCGAAACTTTGGGGATTGATGATATTACCGAGATAATTGATTTTATAGAGGTAGATGACAAAAAAGACGACGGCCAATAACGGCTATCGTCTTTCTTCCCACTTAACATGCGTTCTTCATTTCAATCATTTTTCCATTACATGCTAACTTCTGCTTAGGTAGTTTACCAGTTAGGAAAGTGTCCTTATAGATGCACAAACAATTTTCCATTTCCCTTGGTGTAAGAATTTGAAATTCCACTGGAAACTCATGCATATACAGATACTTTCGTCCCCTCACTGCTTTACGCCCTAACAGATTTATTGCACCGGTTCTCGTTCCCCTGTGAAGATATACCTTAGTTGGATGGAGTCCAAAAGCATATCCAATCCGCTCAGCAGTATCATACACCGTCAAATCCCCAATGCCTTTTATGCCTTTTATTCTAATAAGTTTCATAAGTTCTTCAAAATCCTTTAAGGTAGGTATTTGATGGTAAATGCTCAGCAAATGTTTTTCCAGATTACCCTTAGCCTCTAGTGTAATTCTTTTCTGATGGCACTGCGTTTTTTTATCAGGACCAATTGCCCAGCCAACTAAGCGGCAGATTTCTATGGGATCCTTCCAAAACTGTGCATAAAACAATAGTACATTAATTTGAGACTTTGAAAATTTTTTTCTTAGAAAATCATTAACTACCAGTTTACTTATAGACATATTCATATTCCATTTCCCCCATTCAATTCATAATTCTTCACATATCTCATGGATATGTTAAATTTCTTAAATGTATGCATTTTTATAAAGCCGAGTCATATCATATTAGTTTGTAAACTGTTTTTTTTGAAAAAAAATTGGTTTCCCCCTTTCTGTATGTATTTTACTTTAACGAAAAAAATTTTTTAAATAGAACTTCATGTAAATTGAAAAATATTTGATCTTACTGAGTTAATCGATATTCTAGAAGTAGACGAAGAAAAAGCGCATGCCGACTAATTGGCTGCGCTAATAACTGAAAAAGTAATATGTTATTCACTTTCCGAGCCTGCTGCTATTTCTAAATTACCTGGAGGTAATAATTGATCCAATGCTTCTTGAGAAACAATATCTTTAACTTCATCTGGGAGCAATTCTCTAGAAAAGCCGGCCACTCGTCTGGTCATATCTGGATTGCGTTTAATCCATTTAAAAAGTCTTACAGAAAACGAAAGGAACCAATTTTTTTTATTTAATATATCTAAATGTTTTCTTAATGTATTAATTTCAGAATAAAGCTGATCTAAATTTTGTTTTTGTATATCTTTATTTTCGTCTTTTTCAAGAATTTCATTCTTCAGCAATTCTTCTAGTTCATTTAACTTATATCCTAGATTTTCCCCTTCTTCTTTTGTGAAAAATTGATCGCCTTCTTCTCCCATAGAATGAATTTTTTCTTGCAAGGACTTTAATATTTCATCATGCTCGTTTACTTTTCTTGCAATAGGTGTCTTTGTCATTTCATTATATATATTATTTAACCACTCTCGGATATTAATTAAGAAGTCGTATTTTTTTAAATAATCTTTTCGAACTGTAAATGTAACAGCTCCAGGATTAAACTCTACTTTAAACCTTTCTTCATCTTTATATATGTTTCCTTTAAATTTGTATTGTGGTAAATAAATATATTGAATATTTAACTCTACAAAATCTGTGTAATTTTTCGATTCAATACTAAAATCTTCAATTAAAAAATTTTTCCTATTTAATTCATTTTCAATTTCTTGAAGAAACGTTGTTGTCAAATTATACATAGATTATTTTCACTCCTAAAAGATGCTCTTCATAAATCTATTTCGACAAAAGCACAAAAAATTCCTTCTAAAATCAAAATATACAAAATAAACTAATTAACATTAGATAGATTTATTGAATTTTGAATAATGAGTGAGTTGACAACAGCACCTATTTTCAGCAGAATAGCTGCTCGATCCGGGAAATCGGCGCAGAGAGGTTACCTATTATCGCTAAATTCGTAGAAATACGTGAATAGCAACAATAAGTAACAACCGCATATTTCAGCGTCATAGTGACGTCCTGGGTGGCTCGTATGCTCCTGTTAGATTGGGATATTTCTATCCTTATGTACTCGTCTAATTATCGTCCTAGACGTGCGGTAGTCCTTAATTGAGCGTATTTGTACGCTGATTGTCCGCTTGTACATGCTTACCCTAGCCGTAACTAGCCGATAATCCATGCCGCGCCCTTATTGGTGGCGCTCACCTATTCATCGCAACCGTAACAGGAAACGGCTTGACCTGCGATATATCCGATTTTTTGCAACGGTTCGGCAACCTTTCCAGGTTATTTTAACGACGAATTATGGGCAACCTCGTCGCTACTGCTAAAAAAGGATGCACTTAATAGAAGTTGCACCATCGAAAAAATTTCGATATAATGAACCCTAAGAAACGCTATTGCTGCCAGGCAATTTTTAGCGTAGATATTAAGTTAGAAGTCGTTAGTGCGTCAACACTAGCGGCTTTTTTCTGTTTATAAATAATCACGCAAAGACTCTGCGACAAATTCCTTCTCTAAATCGAGGTAGACGGTTGTTGTCTCCAAACTTTTGTGTCCGAGAGCTTTCGATATTAAAGCGACATTAGCGCCTTGATTTAATAAGTTAGTCGCAAATGCTCGTCTTAACGCGTGAGCATTGACGTTCTTTAAGCCGAACTCTCTTGCATATTTCGTTAATGACTTTGAAATTGCGTTACTGGACGACTGGCTATTATTAATGCCTTGTCCATTTGCGGATAAGAAAACGTAAGTATTACGCGTATTGTATTTACGGCGAATCTGCTTGTTTTTCTCGATTAATACTTTCAACATTTCCGCCAACTGATCGTCTATCGGCAGCTTTAACGTGTCGCGATTTTTAAGGACCGCACCGTCCATATCAATGGTATTCTTAACAAAGTCCATATGACGTTCACGCAATTCACCAATCGTTGTTATTCGCAGACCTGTCTTATACATAAGCAAAATCGCAACTGAATCACGGAAACCAACGTAAGTGCCACGGTCAATAAGCGATAGTAATACTTCAACGTCGCTCTCTTTTGATGCACCTTTAACCGTCTTATCAACTTTAATTTGAATCTTCGACCAAAAACGAATCTCAATCCAACGGTTATCGAAGAAACGATTAAGAATCGCCTTCAACGATTTCAAGCGAACTAGCTTCGTTGCATTTGATACGTCGATTTCGTTCAAGTAATCGTAAATCATATTCGCATCAATATCTTCGACGTATCGAACGCTTGTTACCTTGATAAATTCGTTCCACGCAAACTCATAGCTTTCGATTGTTCGCGGCCTGTTACCGCTGATTTCCATTTGACGAAATACCGTCTTTAGCGCCTGTTGTACCGTTAATGAATCGCGCCTATCCTCTACACGCTTAAAATCAATATCGAATGTTTCATCGACTGCAAACGCGCCATGTTTTCTTGTACGTTTAACCACGCAAAAAAACCTCCTAATCCGTTAAGATTAGAAGGTCGATTGTTGTCCGCTTGACTGTACGATTGTACAGCGTCAGACGCTATGTACGCCATTTGAACGTTGATATAACGCTACAAATAACGGTTTTTAAGTATGGAGACGGCGGGAGTCGAACCCGCGTCCAAAGACTCCAATACTTCAGCTTCTACGCGTGTAGTTTGTCCATTCGCAATTCGCGTAGCATTATGCCGACAAACAGGCGTCCTGTACGCTAACCTGGAAATCTCTTGCCGGTGACTCAGGTGGCACCATCGACCGTATCCCACTAAAGTTGGGCCCCACGTTCTCTACATGGGCGATAGAGAGGCAGAGCGCTTACGAGCTTACGCTGCGAAAGCTAAGTTTTGTTGTTTGCCAGTTATTATATAACTTCCGTTGATGACGGAGCCGAGACCTCCGACGCGCGACCAAAGCTTGAACCATCCCTGTCGAATCCGTAACGTCCCCTTGAATATGATGCGAAGCTTATTGCCTCGATCAAACAAAGAGCTAGAATTGCTTCTAGTACGGTTGAAGAGTAGTACTACGCTTCAATACATGCTGGCATTAACAATACTTATTATAAAACAAACCTAGCTGTACTTCAAGTATAGTGCCTTATTTACAGATTTATAGTTCTATATCAACTCCAAAAAAGCATAGTAAAAACACCTTTTGAAAAGGTGTTTTTAGGTTAGCGTATATCTACACGAATCGGTTCATCAAAGTAAACATATTTTAATTCCGTTTGACCGTAAAGGATAAACGAATCTAATTGAATCCCCTCATCGAATGTGATGGTTGTATACTTTTTTTCTTTATCTTCTCGGAATTGGGCTGTATCCCATGCTGTTTTATTATTCACTGTAATATGCCAGTCGCTAATTGTCGTTGTCTTTGCGTCTGATGAAATTACAAGACGTTGATCGGATAAGAGCTTTACTTCATATTCTGTATTTTTATAAGTAAAGGTGTACGGTAATTGGTCCACTGTTAGCGGGTGTCGGACATTCGTTGGCAACTCATACTTGGCACCAGTAACAGCTATATAGCCACCTTCTTGTACGCTTGGATAGGCACTAATCGTTTCAGTATGCGCGTAGCGATCATTTTGAATATTGATGTTATCTTCAGGAACCGAGCGTTGTAATTTTTGCCCATCAGCGTCAATAACATCATAAAGTATTTGTACATTATAGCCTGCATAAGCTTCCTTTTCCTTTAGCGGTAAATCAGCTGTAAATTTATCTACTTGTTGCTCTACGAATGTTGCCATCTCCTCCGTAAATTTTGTTTCAAATTTGAAGATAGAGTTCTGTGGTCCATGTTGTGCACGGATAAAGTTTACGTCAACGCCTTCTTTTTCAAATGTGGAATGTAGTGTAACAGTCTCTGTTTGGGCTAACAATTCCTTGCGATCAATCGGTACTTCTAGTGTCCACTGACCTTCCTCGTCATATATGTGTTGATAATTAAAAAGCAACTTAAATTCATCATACGTCACATTAAATAAAGGGAACTCATAGGTAATTTCATTCGCTGATTGATTAGCAGCGTAACTTGCTACTTCTCTTTTCCCGTTTGGTAACACGAGTGCAACATCACCCTTTGTTGATTCATTGAAGAACAATTCCTTTCCATTATAGCCAGATGTAGCTAACGTTACTGTTATGAAAGCGTCTGTCAGCTTAACATCTTTTACTTTTATCGTAATAGGCGTAGAACTAGTTACAGGCTCCTGTTTCACAGTTGAAATTACTAGAAATAATAATGCGGCTGTGACGAATGCGGCTGCTATAAAAGTTGCCCGCCAGTCGCGCTTTTTTGTAAGAGAAGTTTTTTTCTTTGGTAATTGATCCATCACTTGATCTGTAAATGAAGCATCCACATGCACTGCAGGAAACAGGGAGCTTATGAGCTGTTCTGTTTCTAGTTGTTCATCTAATAATGCAGAGCAGGTTGCACATGATTGAATATGCTTGTCCATTTGCATCATTTTGTTATCGTCTATTCGCCCGTCGATAAAATCGTGCATTTCTTCAATTGATAAGCAGTTCATTATTAATCTCCCCCTTCAACATAGCGTTTCTTAGCCGCTTCTTTGTTCTATGCAGTCGGTTTCGTACTTCCGATATTGAAATATTGAGTGTCTCAGCGATTTCTTCGTAAGAGCAATTACTGGCATACTTCAGAACGAAAACTTGGTACGTTTTGTGTTCTAATGTTTTAAGCCATTGCTGAAGCAACTCGTTCTGTTCTTTTTCAATCATTAATGATTCAGGTGTTTCTAATGAGGGCGTTTCCTCAATTGGTGTCGGATCTTCCTTATGCTTCCTTTTATAATCAATCAGTTGATTAATCGCGATACGAAAAAGCCATGCCTTAAAAGATCCACCTTTAAAATGAACTAAGTTTTCATAGCATTTGATAAATGATTCTTGCGCAATATCTTTCGCCAATTCCTCGTCATTCGTTTGATATGTTAAATAGCTGACAAGTGGCTGCTTATATGTATCAACAATGATGCGAAATGCTTGTTGATCCCCGGCTATGATTTTTTGTATCAGCTGCTCATCCATGAGACCCACCTCCTTACATTAAAAACGTAAAATCTTTAAAAAAATCTCACCTACATCAAAACATTCTTATTATTGCACAAGAAAATAACAGAAGATGGAAAAACGTGAAGTTTTTCCATCTCGTTCCGCGGGATTCTCCCCTCATTTCGTGGAATTGACCTCCTGCTCCGCGGAATTCTCTCCTCATTTCGTGGATTCTCCCCTGCTTCGCGGAATCCTCACCTCACTTCGCGGAATTCCCTCCTCGCTCCGCGGAATCCTCACCTCACTTCGCGGAATTAACCACCTGCTCCGCGGAATCCTCACCTCACTTCGCGGAATTAACCACCTGCTCCGCGGGATTCTCTCTTCATTTCATGGATTCTCCCCTGCTTCGCGGAATTAGCTCCTCTTTTCGCGGAATCCTCACCTTGCTTCGCGGAATTATCCTCTCGCTCCGCGGAATTGACCTCCTGCTTCGCGGGACTCTCTCTTCATTTCATGGATTCACCCCCGCTTCGCGGAAATACCTCCTCGTTCCGCGGAATTAGCTCCTCACTTCGCGGAATTAACCTCCTGCTCCGCGGGATTATCTCTTCATTTCATGGACTCACCCCCGCTTCGCGAAATACATCCTAGCTCCGCGGGATTAACACCTCACTTCGCGGAATTAACCTCTCGTTCCGCGGTATTCTCTCTTCATTTCGTGGATTCTCCTGCTCCGCGGAATCCTCACCTCATTTCGCGGAATTATCCTCTCGTTCCGCGGGATTACCCCCTCACTTCGCGGAATTTACCTCCTGCTCCGCGGTATCCTCACCTCATTTCGCGGATTCAACCCCGCTTCGCGGAATTCCCTCTTCGTTCCGCGGAATTAACACCTCATTTCGCGGAATCCTCACCATGCTCCGCGGTATCCTCACCTCATCTTGTCCCGCGGAAAGCGCCCGCCGCAGCTGAAATCCTCGCCCGCTTCGCAGATAAGCCCGTGCCCAAGGTCATCACCTTGCGCCAAAATATAGAAAAAGCTCACCACAACAAGTGGTGAGCTTCAATCTCTCTAAATCTATCAATATTGATTTTTTGCTTTGAAGGTACGTTCCATTTCGCGTTTTGCTTCTTTTTTGCGCATGTCGTCGCGTTTGTCGTAGTCTTTTTTCCCTTTGCCGACGCCGATAAGGAGTTTGGCGTAGCCGTCCTTAATGTACATCTTCAGTGGGATGATTGTGTAGCCATCGCGTTTGACGGCACCGACTAGTTCGCCGATTTGCTTTTTATGTAGAAGCAATTTACGGGCGCGTAGTGGGTCGTGGTTGAAACGGTTCCCTTGGTCGAATGGGCTGACATGCATGTTGCTAATCCATGCTTCGCCGCTTGTGATTCGAACGTACGAGTCGCGTAATTGGACTTTGCCTGCACGAATGGCTTTAATTTCTGTGCCTGTTAGTACCATGCCTGCTTCAATCGTCTCTTCAATGAAGTAGTCATGCCCTGCTTTTTTGTTTTGTGCTAATACTTTCCCAGTACCTTTTGCCATCTTGTTCACCCTCAATTCAAAGGTTGAGCAGGACTTAGCCTGCTCACGCTGGATTTTTTATTTACGTTTTGTTTTTTTCTTTTTGCCTTTTTTCGCAATGCCTTCGTAAAACTTTTGTTTTTGCTTTACGCCTTTTTTCGGGCCTGGGCTTGAGCTATCTTTGCGTCGGCCACGTGGGTCACGGTCGCTTCCGCCTCGTTCACCGCGTTTAGATGAGTCACCACGGCTTTGTTTTTCATCGTCACGGCGACCTTTGCCACCACCTGAACGACTGCTACGGCTGCTGCGGCCATCTTTATTATCATTATAGTTTTTGCGTGCATGAATAACTGTAGGTGTTGCTTTTCTTGTTCTTCCATAAGAAGTTACCATTCCTACGATTTCAAAGTCAATCGATGACTCCTCAATAATGACGTTTGCGACGCGTACTTTTACTTCATCACCGATGCGGAATTGGCGGTTCGTACGTTCACCAATCATCATCATTTGGCGATCATCGAAGCGATAGTAATCGTCGGTCATATTGCTAATGTGCACGAGGCCTTCAATCGTATTTGGTAGCTCGATAAAGATACCGAAGTTTGTAACAGAAGAAACGATACCTTCGAACTCTTCGCCGATTTTATCAGACATATATTGTGCTTTTTTCAGTGCGTCTGTATCACGTTCTGCATCGACTGCACGACGTTCGCGTTCTGATGTGTGGTCGGCAATTTCATCCATCGCCATCGACCACTGTGCAACCGTTTCTTGTGACGTGTCTTTATTAATTAAGTACGTGCGAATTAAACGGTGGACAACTAAGTCAGGGTAACGACGAATTGGTGATGTGAAATGTGTATAGAAATCCGTCGATAAACCGAAGTGACCAATGCTTTCTGGATAGTACTTCGCTTGTTGCATTGAGCGTAGTAGCATCGTTGAAATAACAGGTTCTTCTGGCATGCCCTCAATTGCTGATAAAACATCTTGCAATGCTTTTGGATGCACCGTATTGCCTGTACCTTTAATTAAAATACCGAAGTTCGTTACGAATTCAAAGAAGCGTTGTAGCTTTTCTGGCTTTGGATCTTCGTGAATACGGTATAGGAACGGAACATTCATCCAATGGAAATGTTCTGCAACCGTTTCGTTGGCAGCAAGCATGAAATCTTCAATTAATTTCTCTGCTACAGTTCGTTCACGTAATTCAATATCGACTGGCCATCCATCTTCATCGACGATTACTTTTGATTCTTTAAAGTCAAAGTCAATCGCACCACGTAGCTCACGTTTATTGCGTAAAATTTTTGAAAGCTCTGCCATATGGTTAAACATCGGTACAAGTGGCTCATAGCGAGCAATTAGTTCTTCATCTTTTTCCTCTAAAATTTTGTAAACGTCTTTGTACGTCATACGCTCTGTCGTTTTAATGACACTTTGGAAAATTTCATGCGCAATGACATTACCATTGCCATCAATAATCATTTCACACGATAGCGTTAGTCGATCTACCTGTGGATTTAAAGAACAAATACCGTTTGATAGTCGATGTGGAATCATTGGAATAACACGGTCTGTTAAATATACACTTGTTGCGCGGTCATATGCTTCAATGTCTATTACAGAGCCTTGTGTTACGTAATAGCTGACATCGGCAATATGTACGCCAAGCTTGTAGGTACCATCTACATTTTTTGTTACGGTTACCGCATCATCTAAATCTTTTGCATCTGCACCATCGATTGTGACGATTGTTTCATGACGTAAATCACGACGCCCCTCTAAATCTGCTGGTGAAATTTCATCTGGCACTCGTTGTGCAGCAGCGACCACTTCTTCTGGGAACTCTGGTGGAATGTCGTGCTTATATAGAATTGATAAAATATCGACACCTGGGTCATTTTTATGTCCTAAAATTTTTGTAATATAGCCTGTTGCTGATTTTAAATCTTCTGGCCATGTCGCAATTTCTACGACCACTTTGTGGCCATCAACAGCGCCTAATGTATCGCCTTTTGCAATGAAAATGTCCATTGGTAATTTTTTATCGTCCAATACGACAAAGCCGAAGCCTCTATTTGCTTGGAATGTTCCAACAAATGACGTTTGCCCACGTTCTACAACTTTTGTGATTGTACCTTCGCGGCGATCGCCAAATGATTCCTTTAACACACGAATAAGTACTATGTCGCCATTAATGGCACCATTTACTTCGTGCGGTGGAATAAAGACATCGTCCATGCCCTCAACATCAGGTGCGACAAAGCCAAATCCTTTTGCGTGGCCGATAAATTTACCACGTAGTAAATTCATGCGCTCTGGTAAGCCGTAACGGTTCGAGCGTGAGCGTACAACTAAGCCCTGCCCCTCCATGCGTACGAGCGTTTTTACGAGCTCCTTAAATTCTTCTGCGTCCTCAAACCCGAATTCGTCTTCTATTTCTCCAACGGTTAAAGGTTTATATTCTTCTTCACCGAAAAACTCGAGTAATCGACTTTGTAGTGAATCTTTTTTGTCCGTCATACTTAATACCCTCCCTCATGTAAAAATCCTAAATCATTTTTAGTGTGCCCAATTTAGGCCTTCTAAAAAACGATAAATATCTTCATGTAATTGATCTTTTTCTTGATCTAATGTTATAACGTGTTTTGAGTTTTCATACCACTTGATATATTTTTCTAGTGACTCAGTTTGATTATATATAATGTTGGCAGATTCTGTCTCTATTACCTCATCATTTGTCGCCTGTACGACAAAAATAGGGGCATAAATCATATCTATTTCTTTCCGAGTCTGCGTAATAAACTCACGAAGTTGTTGTAATGATGGCATACCTTTGTCAGCGATTAACGACACTTCTGCATCAATTTCTGCGTCGGTTTTGCCTTCAAATTTTTTGTATTCCTTAGCATATTTCAATACGCCTTCAAACATTACGTCTGTTGTACGCATCGTTATTGGTGCACACATTGTAACAATGCCCTTTACAGGATTGTTTAGTGCTACATTTAAAGCCATCACACCGCCAAGTGATAGCCCTGCTACGGCAATTTCCTCATAGCCAGCATCTTGTAATTTTTGGTACGCCGCTTTAACATCTTGCCACCAATCAGTTGGTCCTGTTGTAATGAGTTCTTCAGGTTGCACACCGTGCCCTTTATAATGAGGCGCTAATGTAGTATACCCTTTTTTCTCTAAATATCTACCAAGCATACGCACATCTGCAGAGCTACCAGTAAATCCGTGTAATAATAACACTGCACGCGGTCCTGCTTGAAAGAAAAATGGCTGAGATAATGATTTGTTCATGGCAAGTTCTCCTTCACTGTAAAACATATTCACTCTATTATAGCCATATCCATTATACATTGGCGTAATTTAGCATCTTTTATACGTATAATACCCACATTATTCGTCTAGGTTCATCTATGTACTGAAAATAAAAGAAAACGCCCAACCAGTCGAGGTTAGGCGGAATATCTTCAACTATTATATTTTTGCAATAGCGATTGCTAAAAGAAAGAATAAAATTGATAAAACAATTGTTGCACGGTGAAGAATTAAATCCATACCACGTGCTTTTTGCTTTCCAAATAGTTGTTCAGCTCCACCCGAGATGGCACCTGACAAGCCTGCACTTTTACTAGATTGTAATAAAACTACGACAACCAATGCTAATGATACGATAACTAAAGCTATTAATACTGCTGTATGCATCCACTGCACCTCCCGAACTTTGAAACATCACAACACACTATATTATAACAAATAAAGATTCCCATGACAAACACAGATTACAAAATGGTATAACTTTTCCAAATACTATGTACAATACATACATTAAAAAGTAGAAGTCTCACTCTACTCTACTGATATTATACAAAAAAATATAGAAATAATTCAAATCCCAAATGCAGTGACTGGCACCCAAACAATTTTGAATTTTCTTGCATTACTTGTCCTACTTTGAACGCACACAGTGCCAGGCACTCACACAATTTATACTAGTAGATTGCAGTGGAGGGCGGCGACTCCTGCGGGAACAGCACGGAACCTAAGACGCAACTAGCCGCGCGCTAGCGAGGGTTGCGGCTTACGATGTGCCCGCGGAAAGCGCCGCCCGCAACGGAAATCAACGTTGTAGAACTCTCTCCATGCTCACTTTACTTCAATCACGCACTAATTGAATAGTGAATAGTGACAGGCACTCACACAATTACAAATATGAGCCAGGCAGTTCCTATGTTTTTTTATCACTAAGTAAAAATTCACGTAGACTCCTGCGGGAACGCACGTAATGTAAGACGCAACAAACCGCGCGCTAGCGAGGGTTGCGGCTTACGTCGTGCCCGCGGAAAGCGCAGTGAATTTTTACGATTTAGAATAATATGACCCCTGTTAGTAAAAATTCATTCGTTAAAAAAAGACTATAGACAAACAAGTTTGTCTATAGTCTGAAGCTAGTACTAGCTGTTCACTTATTTTAAGTTATAGAAAGTTTTTAAACCAAGGTATTCTGATGTTGCACCAAGTTGATCTTCGATGCGCAGAAGTTGGTTGTATTTTGCAACGCGGTCTGTACGAGATGGAGCACCCGTTTTAATTTGACCAGCATTTGTTGCAACAGCGATATCAGCAATTGTTGCATCTTCTGATTCACCAGAACGGTGAGAGATAACTGCTGTGTAACCAGCACGTTTCGCCATTTCGATTGCTTCAAATGTTTCTGTTAAGGTACCGATTTGGTTTACTTTGATTAAAATTGAGTTACCAACACCTTGCTCAATACCAGAAGCTAATTTTTTCGTATTTGTTACGAATAAATCATCTCCCACTAATTGTACGCGAGCGCCAATGCGGTCTGTTAATAATTTATGACCAGCCCAGTCGTTTTCGTCTAAGCCGTCTTCAATTGAGATGATTGGGTATTTTGAAGTTAACTGTTCGTACCAGTCCACCATTTCCTCAGAAGTTTTCACAACGCCCTCACCATCTAAATGGTATTTGCCATCTTCTTTGTTGAATAATTCAGAAGACGCCACGTCCATTGCTAATTTCACTTCTTCACCAGCTTTGTAGCCAGCTTTTTCGATTGCTTCAAGGATAACAGTGATTGCTTCTTCGTTCGAACCAAGGTTTGGTGCGAAACCACCTTCATCACCTACAGCTGTGTTGTAGCCTTTATCTTTTAGTACTGCTTTTAAGCTATGGAAAATTTCAGCACCCATACGTAATGCATGACGGAAGTTTTCTGCGCCAACAGGCATTACCATGAATTCTTGGATGTCTACGTTGTTATCCGCATGTGCACCACCATTTAAGATGTTCATCATCGGTACTGGTAATTGTTTTGAGTTGAAACCGCCAAGATATTGATAAAGAGGTACATCTAAATAATCTGCTGCAGCATGTGCAACTGCCATTGAAACACCTAGGATTGCGTTTGCACCTAGTTTACCTTTGTTTTCTGTGCCATCTAGCTCGATTAAAGCTTTGTCGATTACTACTTGGTCAAGAACTGAGAAACTACCTTCTAATTCTTGTGCAATAATTGTGTTAACATTTTCGACTGCTTTTAATACACCTTTGCCAAGGTAACGTGATTTGTCACCATCGCGTAATTCTACCGCTTCGTATTCACCTGTAGATGCACCTGATGGCACGATTGCGCGACCAAAAGCACCTGATTCTGTAAATACTTCAACTTCTACTGTTGGGTTCCCACGTGAGTCTAAAACTTCGCGCGCATAAACTTGTGTAATAAATGGCATAATTAATTCTCCTCTTTTTCGATTAATGATTTACCTGTCATTTCAATAGGTTGTGACACCTCTAATAATTCTAACATGGTTGGCGCTAAATCGGCTAAAATGCCACCATTTCTTAACATTAAATTTGCTTTCGTCACAATTACTGGAACAGGGTTTGTTGTATGAGCTGTCATCGGATTTCCTTCTAACGTTACAACCTCGTCAGAGTTACCGTGGTCAGCTGTAATAATAGCCGCTCCGCCTTTTTCAAGCAGGGCATCTACTACTTTTCCTAGACATTCGTCGACAGCTTCGATTGCTTTAATTGTCGGCTCTAGCATTCCACTATGTCCCACCATATCAGGGTTCGCAAAGTTTAAAATAATGCCATCAAATTTGTCGGCTGCAATCTCTGCAAGCAATGCGTCTGTTACTTCATAAGCACTCATTTCAGGTTTCAAATCGTATGTCGCTACTTTTGGAGAAGCGATCAGAAGACGTTCTTCACCTGCGAATTTCTCCTCACGTCCGCCACTCATAAAGAATGTCACATGTGGATATTTTTCTGTTTCAGCAATACGTAGCTGTGTTTTACCATTAGAGGCTAACACTTCACCAATCGTATTTTTTAAGTTGTCATTTTCATAAGCAACTTGTGCGTTCACTTCATCACTATAATGTGTAAACGATACGAATTTTACATTTTGCGGATGATTTGCTGATAAAGCAAAGCCGTCAAATGTTGGATTTGTAAATACTTTCGATAATTGAATTGCACGGTCTGGTCGGAAATTAAAGAAAATTACCGCGTCATTATCATCAATTGTTGCTACTGGCTCTCCATGTTCTTGGATGCTAAATGGAATAACAAATTCATCGGTCACTTCACGCTCATAAGATTCAGTAACGCCACCTTTTGCGCTTTCCGCTGTTTGTCCAACCCCATCAACGAGGACATTATAAGATAATGCTACACGGTCCCAACGTTTGTCGCGATCCATCGCATAATAGCGTCCATGGATGGAAGCAAATTTACCAATACCAATCGCAGCCATTTGTTTTTCTGTTTCTTCGATATAGTCGATCGCTGTTGTTGGTCCAACATCACGACCATCTAAAAATGCATGCACAAAAACATCTTCAAGCCCTTGTTCTTTTGCAAGCTTTAATAGCGCAAACATGTGCTCATAATGGCTATGTACACCGCCATCTGATAATAAACCCATAACATGTAGCTTAGAATTATGTGCTTTCACATGTGCTACTGCGTCTAAAAATGCTTGATTCGTAAAGAAATCTCCTTCGCGAATCGATTTATTTAAGCGCGTTAAGCTTTGATACACTATACGGCCCGCTCCAATATTTAAGTGCCCAACTTCAGAGTTCCCCATTTGTCCTTCTGGCAACCCTACTGCTTCACCTGAAGCTATTAAAGTTGAATGCGGAAATTGGTTCCAAAAGCGATCAAAATTTGGTTTCTTTGCTTGCGCAACGGCATTTCCGAATGTTTCATTACGGAATGCGAAACCATCTAAAATAATTAATGCTACTGGCTTTTTAGGCATTTGCTGCCGCCTCCAATAATTCTAAATATGACTCAGCTTGTAAGCTTGCACCACCGACTAGCGCCCCATCGATATGCTCTTTTGACAATAATTCTTTAATATTATCAGGCTTTACGCTACCGCCGTATTGAATACGCACAGCCTCTGCTGTTGCGTTATCATATAATTTTTCAACAACTGCACGAATAGCACCACATACTTGGTTAGCATCTTCTGCTGTTGCTGTTTTACCTGTACCGATTGCCCAAATAGGCTCATAGGCAAGAACCATATGCTCTACATCCTGTGCGGCAAAGCCTGCAAGCGCCGCTGTAATTTGGCCAGCTACTTTTTGCTCTGTCGTACCTGCCTCACGTTCTTCCAATGTTTCACCACAACAAATAATTGGCACGATATTATGTGAAAGCGCTGCTGCCACCTTTTTATTGATAGCTTCATCAGTTTCGTTATAATATTCACGTCGCTCAGAGTGTCCTAATATTACATAGTCAACCTCAACGCTTGCAAGCTGCGCTGGACTAATTTCACCTGTAAACGCACCTTCGTTTTCGTAATGCATTGTTTGAGCACCAATTGCTAGCTCAGATTCACTAGCGATTTGCACTAGTGTTGGTAGAAAAAGTGCTGGTGCACAAATAACAGCATCTACTTTATCATTGGCAGGGAGATTATCCTGCAAGCTATCGACAAACTGTATTGCCTCTTCAAATGTTTTATACATTTTCCAGTTACCTGCAATAATTGGTTTACGCATCGTTATGCCTCCTATCTATTATTTATCGTTTAATGCCACAATACCAGGAAGCTCTTTGCCTTCCATTAATTCAAGTGAAGCGCCGCCACCAGTAGAAATGTGGTCCATTTTATCAGCTACTTCGAATTTTTCTACTGCTGCTGCGGAATCTCCGCCACCGATTACAGTATAGCCAGCAGTTGCTGCCATTGCGTCTGCAACAGTTTTTGTACCATTTGCAAATGGTTCTAATTCAAAAACGCCCATTGGTCCATTCCAAATGATTAATTTTGAATTTTGAATAACTTCTGCATAGTGTGCAGCTGTTTTTGGTCCAATATCAAGACCCATCCAATCAGCTGGGATAGCATCTACATCGACAACTTTTGTCTCTGCATCTTTCGAAAATTCATTGGCTACCACTGCATCAATTGGCATATGTAACTGCACGCCTTTTGCCTGCGCTTTTTCAATGAACGATTTTGCTAGTTCAATTTTATCTTCTTCTAATAACGATTTACCGATATCATGACCTTGCGCTTTAATGAAGGTAAATGATAAACCGCCGCCAATAATTAAATGGTCTACCTTTTCAAGTAAGCTCTCAATAACACCGATTTTATCTTTTACTTTTGCGCCACCAATTATCGCAGTGAAAGGACGCTCAGGATTTGATAATGCTTTTCCTAATACATCTAATTCTTTTTCCATAAGGAAGCCAGATACAGCAGGGATGTGTTTTGCAATCCCTTCTGTTGAAGCATGTGCACGGTGAGCAGCACCGAATGCATCGTTGACATAAACGTCCGCTAGTTTAGCAAATTGTTCGGCAAGTGCAGGATCGTTTTTCTCTTCACCAGCATGGAAGCGCACATTTTCCAGTAGAACGATATCGCCATTTTGCATGTTCTCCACAGCTGTTTCTACTGCTTCACCGATTGACTCATCCAATTTAGTAACAGGCTTACCTAAAATTTCAGCAAGGCGGATACCTACTGCAGTTAATCGCATATCTTCTTTTACTTCACCTTTTGGACGACCTAAATGAGACGCTAAAATAACTTTTGCGCCTTGTTCGACTAAATATTCAATCGTTGGAATGGCTGCGCGGATACGTGTTTCATCTGTAATTTCTCCATCTGCCATTGGTACATTAAAATCGACACGTACGAAGACGCGCTTCCCTTTTACATCAAGATCTTTCATTGTTTTCTTATTTAACATGAAGAAACCCCCTTCAAAGTTTTGTTGTGCGGACATTATAAAATGTGCTCAACCCATCTTGGTTTTACACATTTTGGACCAAGTTAAAATATACCTTTATTAGCTTTTATAGTAGCAAAAGTAATGTTCGGTGTCTTGTAAAAGACAAGGTAACTACTACCTGTATGCAGATAGCAAGTCATCCATATTTTATCCAAGATATTTGTATTTAAAAAGGAGTAGGGTAAACGTCCCCTACTCCTATTACCCTTGTTTATTATATCTTTTCGATATTATAAAGGCTATACTTTTTGTGCGTAAAAAGCCGTATTATGTCACACTTTTTACTTCAAATTGCGAATTATGACACTTATTTATGATTTAACCCTTGTTGTGCGATATATAATGCAAGGTCCATTAAACGAGTAGAGTAACCAATTTCATTGTCATACCAAGCAAGAACTTTCACCATACTATTTTCTAAAACCATTGTTGAAAGACCATCTACAGTTGAAGAGTTATGGTTGCCATTGTAATCAATTGATACTAATGGTAGCTCATTGTAGCCTAAAATACCTTTTAGCTCATTTTCTGAAGCTTCTTTTAAAGCCGCATTAATCGCATCTTTTGTTACATCTGCTTTTAGTTCTACAACTAAATCCACACATGATACGTTCGGTGTAGGAACACGCATAGAGAATCCATCAAGCTTACCTTTTAATTGAGGTAATACTTTCGAAACGGCTACTGCTGCTCCTGTTGTTGTTGGAATCATTGACACTGCCCCTGCACGTGCACGACGTGGATCAGAGTGCGGGAAGTCAAGGATTCGTTGATCGTTTGTATATGAGTGAATTGTTGTCATCATACCGCGCTCAATGCCGAATTTCTCATCTAAAATTTTAGCTACTGGCGCTAAACAGTTTGTTGTACAAGATGCATTTGAAATGACATCATCTGTTTTTGGATTGTAATCTTCGTGGTTAACACCCATTACAAATGTCGGCATATCGCCTTTAGCTGGAGCAGATAAAATTGCTTTTTTAGCACCTGCTTCAATATGTTTGCCTACCTCATCCATTGAGCGGAATCGACCTGTACATTCAAGAACAACATCTACGCCAAGCTCACCCCAAGGTAATTGTGCTGGGTCTTTTTCAGCGTATACTTTCACTGTTTTTCCATTCACTACGAAAGAATCTTCGTCTGCATTGACATCAGCATCATAAATACCATGTACAGAATCGTATTTTAATAAGTGTGCAAGTTGACCTGCATCTGTTAAGTCATTCACTGCAACTACTTCAAACTCATCATGTTTCATTGCTTCACGAAATACTAAACGTCCAATACGTCCAAATCCATTAATTGCTAACTTTAATGCCATTGTTAATTCCTCCAATAATGTTTTATTGATTTATTTTTACAGTAAACGTTCAGCGATTGCTTTCGCAGCAGCCTCATCTGTTATAAAAATCGTCTGCTTCGGCGCTACCTTAAAGTAAGATAGCATTGCATTCACCTTTTGTTTTCCTGCTGCAACCGCAATAATATGCTTACATTTTTCAACTTGTTCAAGTTGAATGCCAATCGTACGAATACGATGCACAATGTCTCCTTCGGCGTTAAAATAATAACCGAACGCCTCACTGACAGCACCTTTTTCCTCGAGAATACGCAAATCTTCGGGCGATGAATTACGACGAATCGCCATTTCTTCAGCAGAGCCGATACCATGAATAACGCAATCAGCACGGTCATAATAAGCCATGATTTCTGTCACCATTGGCTCCGTTAACATTGCCTGATATGCCTGTTCACTTAAATGCTCAGGTAAAAACAATGTACGGTACTGGGCTTCCATCTGCATAGCAAATGTTGCAACGAGTGTATTGGCCTGCATTTGCATTTCATGTCCGATTCCGCCACGAGCAGCAACAAATGTTACATTGTGGTTACCATCGACTGGTTGTAAAAACTGCGCTAGCGAAGCGACTGACTTTCCTCCAGTAACAGCTACAACTTGCTCATTAGCAATAGTCGAAAGAAATTGCTGTGCCGCCTCTTTTCCAAGCAATGTTAATACGGTTTCGTCATCGTTATAATCACCTGGAACAACTAGCACATGCTGTAGTCCTAAATGGTTTTCGAGCGCCTTGCCAAGCTGTGTTAGACCAGACCATTCATATACTAATGCTCTAAGCTGTTCAATAACTAATTCACCATCACTCGTACATACCATACCCGACTTTTGGGAATCTAATAACCCTTGATCACGTAAAATATCTGTTTCTTTACGGATTTCACGCTCTGTCATTTTGAGTGACTCTGCTAGTGTTCGTCTCCCAATTGGTTGCATTAACTGAACCGATTGCAAAATACGGTATCTCGATTGTAGAAGTGGATTCATTTCTGGAAGTAGTCTTTGCTGTGCCTCAGGAACAGTTAACATAAATATCTACTCCCTCTCACTTTAGTGGGACGATTTTTAACCCACTATATAAAATTATGTCCCACTTGTAATTTTATTATAATATGCTTTATAAAAAAGAGCAAGTAAATAATGGTATGGTTTGCTTTTACAAACTTTATACACGTTATCATATGGTTTGTAAAAATTGTTGTTCGTGAAAATAAAAAATCCCGCAACCAATTCTTTTGGCTGCGGGACTGCATGTTATTATTTAGTGAAAGATAGTACGGCGTTTTTCTTGAAGCCAGCTAAAGCTTTTGTTGCTTCCGTTTTGTTTGTGTATTCAAAAATACGTACGTCCTTTTGTTCAAATACTGTAATAACCCACATAGTCAAATCTCCCTTTAAGTTTATTTTTGTAATATAACAACCACGTAAATATGTGATACTTTTGATTAACTGTTTTATAACAACCTCTTACTTGATTCCTATTCTACTCCAATTTTTTCAAAAAGAAAGCTTTGTGTGAAGTTCTTCACAAACTGTTCATATTCATAACGCTTTCATTGAACAATTTGTGAATAACGCAAATTGTAGGTTTAATTATATCTATAGAAGAAAACAAAAAATCCGCTTTTCACTTGGTGAAAAACGAATTTTTTAAGCTTCAATTCAATTATGTACGTTCATCTCATCGCTACACTCGTTATTCACTGCACAAATGTTCCATCAACGTTACATAGTCTAAATTGCCATATTGGATGACTTCTCCGTCCTTTTCAACAACGGGTATCATCAGCATATATTTTTCGTGTACTGCATCATCTTTTTCTATATCGATAATGTCGATTGAGAAATCCAGTTCTTCTTGAACAAGCTTTAATGTACGCAAGCCTTCTACACAAAGCTCACAATGCGAACGACTAAAAAATTTCACATTCATTTACACACAACCCCTTCCTATTTAGGTGTCAGGCACTCAAACAATTCTGAATTCTCATGCCACTCCTTTTAAAGTTTACCAAGTAAAGTAAGACACAACAAACCGCGTGCTCATGAGGGTTGTGGCTCCAGAGCGCTGAGCGGAAAGCAAAGTGGATATCTACTATTTAGGAGCTGCTCATTAAGTGCCAGGCACTCAAACAATTTGAGTGGAATCAACGGCCGAAATTTAGATTAATTTCAAATAAAGAAGACTGTGCAAAAAAATTTCTGCACAGTCTCATTGTTTTAATTTTTCAAATGGCTATCAAAGAATTTAACCATCGCATTATAGAATTCAATGCGGTTTTCTTCGTTTTGGAAGCCATGTCCTTCATTGTCTTTCAGCATGTACTCTACATCCACGCCTCTTGCACGTAACGCTTCAACGATTTGATCAGATTCTGCCTGATTTACACGTGGATCGTTTGCACCTTGCGCAACAAATAATGGTGTTTTAATTTTATCCACATGGAAGACTGGCGAAACTGCTGTTAACAGATCTTTGTCTTTCTCTGGATGCCCTACACGCTCATAGAACATATTACGCATAGTTTCCCAATAAGGTGGGACTGTATCTAGCAATGTGAAAATATTTGATACACCAACATAGTCAACTGCTGCTGCATATAAATCTGGTGTAAACGCAATACCAGCTAATGTTGCGTAACCTCCAAATGATGCACCATAAATACCGATGCGGTCAGGATCAGCAATACCTTGATCGATTGCCCATTGCACGCCATCTGTAATATCATCCTGAATTTTTAGACCCCATTGCTTATTACCAGCTTGTAAAAATTCTTTTCCGTAACCAGTAGATGAACGGAAATTCACTTGTAGTACCGCATAGCCTCGGTTTGCAAGTAGCTGTACTTCTGGGTTAAAGCCCCACATATCACGAGCCCATGGTCCACCGTGAGGGTTCACGATAAGCGGTAAATCTTTTGCTTCTTTGTTTTTCGGTAATGTTAAATAACCGTTAATTGTTAAACCATCACGACTCTTATAAGAAACAGGATGCATTTCTGCAAGCTCTTCTGACTTTAACCAAGGACTTAATGTTGCTAGTTCTGTCATTTCATCTGTAGTTGAGTCATAGTAGTAATATTTGCCGTACACTGTGTCACTAGACACGCTGACGATGAATTTCGTCATTTCTTTATTGTAGTCATTGATGCCTAGTTCACTTTCTTCAACGCCTAGCTTGTCTTGAATTTTGCGGAATAGCTTTTCAAAATCTTCATCGAAGAATTGATAATGTACCTTATCCGTTACATATGCACCGTATAAAATTTTATCTTGCTCACCACTATATAATACACCAGTTACGTCTACTTCTTCGTTCGACATAATGACTTCTTCGTTACCTTCAAGATCATATTTCACTACTTCTACTTTATCTCTACCTTTATTTGAAGTTGCGTAAATATGCTTATTATCTTTAGAGAAGGCTAGTGGCGTCACTTCATCGCCCGCAGCCATTTCAATAAATGGTTTAAATTCGTCTTTTTCTGTGTCACGATATAGAATCATACCTTCTACACCATCTGAAACTACAGCTATACGAATATTGCCATCACGGTCAGCTAACCAATCTGCTACGTTACCAGGATTTTTTGCAACATGTTTTGTTTCGCCTGTCTTAACATTTAGCTTGTACACATCAAAGACTGTTGCATCTTCTTTGTTCATCATAATTAAAATTTCATCTTTAACACCTTGTAAACTACTTAATACTCCTACAGTTACACCTGGATAAGGCGTTAAATCTTTTTCTTCTGTACCATTAAATGTAGAAGAATAAATGTGGAAGTTTTCATCTCCACCTTTATCTTTCGCATAAAGCAATGTATCATCTTTCCAGAAGAATCCTGCAATATCACGATCTTTTGAATTAGATACACGAACTGGTTCACTATCATCATTCATTTTTTTCACGAAAACATTTGAACGGCTTTCCCATGCTGATGCAAATGTAATGTAATTACCATCTGGTGAAAGCTGATAACCGAAGTTTCCTGGATTTTTCATAAAATCCTCTACAGAAATTTCGTTAACACCTTCGTTACTAGCACCGTTTTTTAAACTCTTAAATGTAGTAAATATTTTAGTAGCGTCTTGTTTAGAAATTGTTTCACTATTTTCTGAAATGCTATTAAATAAGCCTAGCTTATTTGCTTTTTCCAGATAGTCTGCTAGTGTTACTTCTTTTTCTTCTTTCTCAAGCGCTCTTACTAAAATTCGTGCGGCTTCATTACGTTTAATTGCACTACTTAAGTTATCTAATTCACCGTCTTTAACCCACTTATTAATCACTTCTTGACGCATTGATTCTGAGCCATGTTGGAATGTTAAAGATGTTACAGCTAAATCAAGAAATTCTTTTGCTGTTAGGCGTTCCTCTTGTGCAATAGTAATGTTGCTAGTTTCATTAGCAGCACGAACTTCCTGTACGGAAACAGGATAAACAACAGAGGCTGTTAAAATGACCGCTAAAGATGCTGACAAAAATCTTTTTTTCAAAGTAATTCCTCCTTATATCAGTGTTCGTTATATCGTTTGTCGATACAATGAAATTATAACAAAATTAGTTAATTTGTCAATAATTGATAATAATTATTTATTTATCCTTTTTATCCAATAAAAAAGGACCCTCCTATTAAGGAAAGTCCTTCGTTTGAGTGACTGGCACTTAAACAATTTGTTCTTCTAAAGCGTTAAAATCCACTTCGCTTTCCGCGGGCACAGCGTAAGCCGCAACCCTCGCTTATGCGCGCTTTGTTGCGTCTTACATTGCGTGCTTTCCCGTAGGAGTCTTCGTGGATTTTCAGTATTCAGAATTGTTTGAGTGACTGGCACTTAAATTGTGCCAGTCACCAAACAATTAAAACTTTCGGCTTGCTCCGCCGCCTGCAGATGATCCGCCTCCAAAGCCACCGAACCCGCCACCGCTGGAACCACCTCTACCAAAACCTCCGCCAAAGCCGCCTCCAAATCCTCCTGGATAACCTCCGCGTCCCCTTGAACGTGGTCCGCCTCCGCCATTTGAGAAGATAATGAAAACAAGCACTAAAATAACGAGTAACACAAATAGCCAATTGGGCATTGACTCACCCTCCACTGCTTGTGTCGGCATCTCTCCATCCCAATTATATTCTTTAGCTACTGTTTGAAATAATTCAGCATATGTCGCTTGAAAAGCTTGATCGACTTCACCTGTACTTGCAGATGGATAAAAAGCATTATCTAAAATACGTCCTAATTTTCCATCTGGTAACGCTCCCTCTAAACCTTGACCAACAGCAATGACTACATCATTATTTCCTTGTCCTTGCCCAAATGTAGCCAATAGCAGAACACCATTATTTTTCTTTTCATCTCCAATACCCCATGCACGAATTAATTGCGTAGCATACATTTTTGGCTCTTGCCCTTGAATGCTATCCATTGTAACAATCATTATTTCAGCACCTGTGCCTTTATCTAATTGCTCTGAATAATGATTAAGTTCTTCCTTTACAGAACTTGAAAGCACATTTGCAAAATCATGGATGTACGTATTTTTCATTGGTGTGGGCAACTGTGCTAGTGCGCTGTTAGCTGTAACAAACCACATAAAACACGCAACTAAAAGCGTTACTGTCAACCGTTTCATTATTGTTTACCCGAATCACTAAAATCTACTGCAGGTGCTTTTTCAGCTCCAGCCGCTGCCTTAAAGTATTCCTTTTGTTCGAAGCCAAACATACCTGCAATAATATTCCCTGGGAAGCGTTTTACTTTTTTATTAAAGCCTTGTACTTCATTATTGTAATCCTCACGTGCTACCGCTAGTCGATTTTCTGTCCCCGCCAGTTCATCCATTAATTGACGGAAATTTGCATCGGCTTTTAAATTCGGATAATTTTCTACGACTACAAGTAATCGACTAAGTGCGCCGTTTAACGCATCATTTGCACTCGCTTGTTCTTCGGGTGTTTGTGCATTGCCCATTTGTGCACGCGCCTCCGTAATGCTAGTAATGACTTCTTGCTCGTGATTAGCGTACCCTTTTACAGATTCCACTAAATTCGGAATTAAATCGTAACGGCGTTGTAGCTGATTTTCGACTTGAGCCCACTTCGAGTCAACATTTTCCTCAGCGGTTACAAGACTATTATATTTTGGAATAAATAGTAAAGCTAATACAGCTAAAATAATAACGATTATCCCTACTGGTCCAAGTATTTTTTTCAATTTTTTATCCTCCTTAACTTTCTTTTGTTATACCTCTAATGTGTTGCAAAAAAACATCGCTATGCTAAATATATGCAAACGGATTTATATCGTATGAAATAGTACTTGCAAGGCATACTAACTACTGCAACAAACTAAACCATTCAGGAGGCGTTTTTTTTGTCACAATCTTTTTATAATGAACAAAACAATGCAACAACACCTAACCAACAACAAAGCCTAAATCATGGTGGCCATGAAGTTATGGACATGCATGAAACGATTGGCGAAATAATCGCTGGACTAAACCTATCCATTATTTTACGTCCACAAGTAAAAGACCCAGAACTACTTAGCATTTTAGATAATCAATATAATTTCACACTCGGAATGTACAATACGATTGTGGAATCATTTAAAACAGGGCATGATCCTTCTGTTCCAACTGGTCGCTATGAAATGCAGACAGGGAACAACTTCCAATATGGCATTAAGCCTTCTCAGCCGAAAAAGCCTATGCAAAATGCAAGTGAGATCAATGATGAAGTCATTTCAGGCTTCTTACTTGGTGCACATAAAGGTTCAGCTAAATGTATGACTGCAGCGGCAACTGAAACAACAAATCCAGTTGTGCGTCGCGTAGTTGCTGATAGTATTCCCAACTGCATCGAGATGGCATACGAAGTATCTATTTACCAAAATAAGCATGGCTATTATCAAGTGCCACAATACACGCAACAAGATATGCGTGCAATGCTTGATGCCTATGCGACAACTACAAATCCCCTCCATTAAATACAAAAAAACCATTCATCGCTTATGCGTTGAATGGTTTTTCCCATTTTTTTATAAAACTTTTCCTAAAAAGGCTTTTGTCCGCTCATTTTTCGGGTTACCAAAGAGTTCTTCTGGTGTTCCTTCTTCTACGATATAGCCACCATCCATAAACACAACACGATCTCCAACTTCTCGTGCAAAGCCCATTTCATGTGTCACGACAATCATTGTCATTCCTTCAATCGCTAGATTTTTCATAACATCTAATACTTCTTTCACCATTTCTGGATCTAATGCGGAAGTTGGCTCATCAAATAAAATAGCTTTAGGTTTCATCGCTAATGCTCTTGCAATCGCTACACGTTGCTGTTGTCCACCTGAAAGTTGCTCAGGATAATTGTAAGCCTTACTATCTAGCCCGACCTTTTGCAGTAACTCATGCCCTAGTTTCTCTGCATCTGCACGGTTCATTTTGCGAATTTGCATTGGTGCCATTGTTACATTATCAATGACATTCATGTGAGGGAACAAATTAAATTGTTGGAATACCATTCCGACCTCTGCTCGAATAGCATTGATATTCGTTTTTGGTCCATTTACCTTCACATTCTCTATATAAATTGCACCATCTGTCACTTCTTCTAGCATATTTATGCAACGTAAAAAAGTACTTTTTCCTGATCCTGAAGGTCCAATAACACAGACAACTTGCTTTTCATGTATTTCATAATCAATGCCCTTTAATACTTCCAGTTTTCCGAAGTATTTGTGTAAGTTTTCAATTCTAATCATCTTGCTTCTCTCCCTTCCGCTTTACGAGGGATATAGCTGTTGCTGAATCGTTTTTCAATAAACGCGACTACCTTTGTCACAACATATGTTAAAACTAAGTATAGCAATGCGGCTACAATATAAGGTTCCCAGAAACGGAAGCTCGCACCTGCCACAACTTTACTTGCATATAAAATATCTGGCGCTGCAATAACCGTTACTAAAGATGAGTCTTTTAATAATGCAATAAATTCATTGCCAAGTGGTGGAATCATTCGTCTGAAAGCCTGTGGTAAAATAACTTTTTTCATCGCTTGATTGTGTGTTAGGCCAAGAGAACGCGCTGCCTCCATTTGTCCTTTATCAATGCTTTGAATTCCCGCACGGAATATTTCTGCATTATAGGCTGCACAGTTTAATACAAGCGCAGTTATACCTGACACCATATATCCTAATGAATGGCCAAAAATCGTTGGAATCACCGCTAAATGAATTAATAAAATTTGCACTAGCATTGGTGTCCCACGGAATAAATCGACATATAGTTTACATGGCCAGTAAATAAACTTATTTTTAGATACTTTCCCTAAACCTAATAGTAAGCCTAAAATTATACCACCAAAATAACCACTGAGTGTTAAGATGATTGTTATACCAATACCACGGATAAACATATCACGGTAGTTCCAAACTATGTCCCAGCGTAAATCAAAGATGTCCATTAGAACCCCTACTTTCCCTATCAATTTCTCTATTAAATACGCTAATAAATCAAATGAGCCGCTAGCATGATTAGGCTAACGGCATCATCCATTACTTAAAGTCCTTACCAGTAATTTCTTTTAATTTACCATTGTCTTTAATTTTTTGTAGACCTTCATTCAATAGGTTTAATAATTCCGTATTACCTTTTTTCACCATAAAGCCGTAGTATTCTTTTTCAAATGCATCATCTTCAACTACTTTAAGTTTTGCTTTTGGGTTAGCTTTAATATATTCATAAATAACTGCATTATCACCAATTGTTGCATCAACGTTCCCATTTAACATTTCTTGAATAGCAACAGGTTGGCTTTCAAATGCCATAATGTTTGTGCTTGCATCACCTTGTAATTTTTTTGCAGCCATATGACCAGTGGCATTTATTTGCACTGAAATCTTTTTATCTTTTAAATCTGCTAATGACGTAATATCTGAATCCTCTTTAACTACGATTAATAATTGAGATTCATAGTATGGCTCTGTAAAATCAAATGACGCCTTACGTTCTTCATTAATCGTAATCCCCGATGCACCGATGTGTGTTTCACCATTTTTAATTGTTTGGAATACAGGTTCCCACCCGATGTTTTCCCATTCCACTTTAAAGCCCATTTCATCTGCAATCGCTTGCAAAATATCGACATCTAATCCTACAATATTCCCTTTATCGTCAATCGACTCAAATGGTGCAAAAGTAGCCTCTGTACCTACCTTATAAACTTTGTCCTTACCGCCACCATCAGAAACTGCGTCACCAGAAGATGCATCTTCTTTTGCACCACAGCCTACTAGTACTAGCGTAAATGCTGCTACAACCATTAATAACGTCCAAAAACGTTTTTTCATAGTTTTTCCCCCTATACGATTAATATTTTCCGACTAATTCAATTTTATCAATTCGGAAATGTTAGACTATTAGGTCAATTATAGTGTCAATAGAGGGGATATACAATACGATTTCGTATAAAAGTGATTATTTTTTCATAATAATTAATTTTATAATACAAAACGTAGAGAAATTATGTAATAAAAACAATATCTATGTCTGAAAATGTATACTTATGCAATATTAAGATGATTTTTATGCTAAATTTAGATATTTTTGACCACAAAAAAAGAATCCCCTCAGATAGGATTCTTCTTTTGTGCTAGCAATGCTAGCTTCACGATCAGTATGTTCACTAAAAAACTTTTTGGAGTTATTGCTTTTGATGGTTTAGAAAGGAATCATAATGGGAATAATGCCTACGGGACAGATTTCCACCATATTCCTCTCTTTCTCCATTAAGCAGGCTGCTAAGCAACTTAATAGGAGAATCGAGCTATAAAAGTAAATCAATTCATCAGTAGATGGCGCCCTCGGAGGGAATCGAACCCCCAGTGCAAGAACCGGAATCTTACGTGTTATCCATTACACCACGAGGGCAATTGAACATAAAAAAAAAGTACTCACTCTTAGGCTTTACGGTAAAGCATCATGTAGATAACCCTCATTGTAGAAGCATACCTGCAAAATAGTGTACTGTACTTTAACTTACGACCTTTCCATTATACAAACCTATTGTCCACAATTCAACTATTATTTAAAATTTTTATTAGGGATTTTATTTCTTAATATCAGCGTTAATATTTGACCTTCCCTGACTATAATGTGTATGATAAGGTTACAACTGAAATATAATGGATGATTTCAGTAAAAGTATTCGAATTTAGCTTTTTAAGGAGGATTTAACATGAATTTAATTCCTACAGTTATTGAACAAACAAGTCGTGGTGAGCGTGCTTATGACATTTATTCACGACTACTAAAAGACCGTATTATCCTATTAGGAAGTGCAATTGATGACAACGTTGCAAACTCAATCGTTGCGCAGCTTCTATTTTTAGAAGCAGAAGATCCAGATAAAGACATTTCTCTTTACATTAACTCACCAGGTGGTTCTATTACAGCTGGTATGGCAATCTACGATACAATGCAATTCATCAAGCCAAAAGTACAAACAATTTGTATTGGTATGGCTGCATCAATGGGTGCGTTCCTACTTGCTGCTGGTGAACCTGGTAAACGCTATGCGTTACCAAATGCAGAAGTAATGATTCACCAACCACTTGGCGGTGCACAAGGTCAAGCGACTGAAATTGAAATTGCTGCAAAACGCATTTTATTCCTTCGTGAAAAATTAAATGGTATTTTATCTGAACGTACTGGTCAGCCACTAGAAGTCATCTCACGAGATACTGATCGTGATAACTTCATGACAGCTGAACGTGCTAAAGAGTACGGCTTAATCGACCACATTTTTGTACGTAACGAACGTTAATTAGAAAAACCCGCTAAGTCCAGATGACTTAGCGGGTTTTTTATGTGTGTCAGGCACTTAAACAATTCCGAATCTTTCGAATTGCACTAGTGACTGGCACTCATAGCCCGCGGAAAGCAACGGCGATGATGCTAAAAACCCTCTAAGTCCAGGTGACTTAGAGGGTTTTTTATTTAGTCTTCTTTTTCAATAAGAGCAGCTAATGATGTAACCGCTTGCTCTGCATCGCTACCTTCACTGCTTAAAACAACCTTCGTACCTTTAGCAATCGCTAAGCTCATTACACCCATAATGGATTTGGCATTTACTTTTTTCTCATCTTTTTCAAGAAAAATATCAGCACTAAAACGATTTGCTTCCTGTACAAACAAAGCCGCTTGTCTAGCTTGAAGTCCTAATTTTAATTTTACCTGGACTGTTTTCTCAGTCATTCGCAATTCTCTCCTTCACTACCGTTCGTCTCTTAGTTTTATATTACCGCACTTTACAGCAGAAGAACAATAAGCGATTGCACTTGCTTTCTGTCTTTTGTATGAAAGCTTAACCGCCTATTTTTTCACCTCTTCTTAGTGCATCTGCTATTTCATCTATTTTACGCAATCGATGATTAACGCCTGATTTGCTAACCGTTCCACTTGATACCATTTCACCAAGTTCTTTTAACGTCACATCTTGATATTCCACACGTAAGCGTGCAATTTCACGAAGCTTTTCAGGCAACTGATCCAGCCCTACTGAATTTTCAATAAAGCGAATATTTTCTACCTGGCGCAGTGCAGCACCGATTGTTTTATTCAAGTTTGCTGTTTCACAGTTTACAATACGATTAACACTATTTCGCATATCGCGTAGTATGCGAACATCTTCAAATTTCATCATCGCTTGATGAGCTCCGACAATGTTTAAAAAATCGGAAATCTTTTCCGCTTCTTTTAAGTATGTCACAAAGCCCTTCTTTCGTTCAATTGTTTTTGCATTTAACTCAAATTCATTCATTAAATCCATTAATGCTTCACCGTGTTCTTTATACAAAGAATAAATTTCTAAGTGATAGGCAGACGTTTCTGGGTTATTTACCGAGCCACCTGCTAAAAATGCTCCACGTAAGTAAGCTCTTTTATGGCCACTCTTTTTTATAAGCTCTTTAGAAATTGTGTGATTGAATTGGAAATCATCCGATATTATCGCTAAATCAATAAGTAACTCCCGCGCCCCTTCTCGCACACGACATATATACACGTTATTTTTTTTCAAACGCATTTTCTTACGTACAAGTAGCTCTACGTTATATGGATACAACTTCTTCATAATAGTGTAAAGCCTTCTTGCAATCGCAGCATTTTCGGTTTGTACGTCTAAACTAAGTTGCTTGTTTGCAAAAGATAATGAACCATTCATACGAATTAATGCAGATACTTCTGCTTTCATACAATAATCGTCCGCTTCTACTTGCGTCAGCTCTTTTTTCGTTTCTGAAGCAAATGACATATTACGCCCTCCTTTCGACCTTTATTTCTATGTATATGTTCATCTTACCATATACAACAAGCATTCTTTAGGACTCTATTGTTGGCTTCCTTACTTTTTCGGTAAGATTTTTGCATAATCCACAAGCCATTGTGCCACATTTGCAGCATTATGGCGCACTGTCCCATCTGGTCGAATGGTTGCAATATCACGTTTAATAACCTCTAATCCCATACTTTCAAGCTTTCCAACATCAAATGTTACGGGTTCCGCACATTCTTCTTTATAAAGCTCTTTAACAGGATGTGGAAGTTGTTCATCATTTACTAAAATAGCATCAATAAAGGAATGTCCAACATGCTTGTGAATTGCCTCAACATGGTCACCTGCTGTATAAGAAATGGTCTCCCCTTTTTGGGTCATTAAATTACATACATAAATTTTTCGTCCCTTTGCTCTAACTACAGCTTCTCCAATTTCTTTTACTAGCAAATTAGGAATAATACTTGTATATAAGCTACCAGGTCCTATTAAAATATAGTCAGCACGATTAATTGCGCGTATTGCTTCTGGTAACGGCTGCACATTTTCAGGCACTAAAAAAACGCGGTCAATGCGCTTTCCAGCAGTAGGAATTTTCGACTCACCTTGAATTACTGCCCCATCTTCTAGTTCGGCATTTAAAGTAATTTTTTTATTAGCAGCTGGAATTACTCGACCATGTACTTTTAAAACTTTTCCCATTTCGCTAATAGCATGGCTAAAATCTCCAGTAATATCGGTTAAGGCCGTTAACATTAAATTGCCAAGAGAATGACCATTTAAATCTTCTGATACGGAAAAACGATATTGAAACATTTGCTCAACGAGTGGTTCCACATCCGATAATGCCGCAATGACATTACGAACATCACCAGGCGGGGGGATATCATAATCATCACGTAAACGTCCTGAGGAACCACCATCATCCGCAACTGTTACGATTGCAGTGATATCAAACGGGTGATGCTTTAAACCACGTAGTAACGTAGAAAGGCCAGTACCACCACCTATTACAACTAGCCTTGTATGCTTTTTCCCCATTCACTCAATCCTTTCTTCGATTGATGTCACGGTGCGATATCACAGCATTTTCTTTTTTGGCCAAGCAAGCGCCAAAATATTCTGCTAAAGTCACCGAACGATGCTGTCCTCCTGTACAACCAAAAGCAATGACAAGTTGCGATTTCCCCTCTTGTTTATAAAGCGGTATCATAAATTCAAACAAATCCGTTAGTTTCTGAATTAGGATTTGTGTATCCTCTAACGCTAATACATAAGAAGAGACTTCTGTTTGTAAACCAGTTTTAGGGCGCAATTCCTCTACATAATAAGGATTTTTTAAAAAGCGCACATCAAATACTAAGTCTGCATCAATTGGCATACCGTGTTTATATCCAAAGGACATAATATTAACTGAAAAAGTATGATCTGCATCACTTGCAAATTCTTTCACGATTTTCTCACGTAACTCTTTTGGTTTCATATTTGACGTATTATAAACGAAATTAGCGCGGCCTTTTACTTCTGATAGCAGTACGCGTTCTTGTTTAATGCCATCAAGCGGTAAACCAGTTACAGCTAATGGATGTGCACGTCTCGTTTCCTTATAACGTCTCACAAGCGTTGCATCATCTGCATCTAAAAATAAAATGCGGACAACGATATCGCCTTCTTTTAATATATGGTCGAGCGCTCCAATTAGCGAATCAAAAAAGTTGCCGCCACGCATATCCATGACAGCTGCAATACGTGTTATATTTTTACCTGAATCTCTAAGTAAAGTTAAAAAAGTCGTGAGTAACGCTGGTGGTAAATTATCAATACAGTAATACCCTAAATCCTCAAAGCTTTGAATAGCTACTGTCTTTCCAGCTCCAGACATTCCTGTAATAATGACCAATTCATGTGTACATTGTTGACTTTCAACCACCACTGTCATGCAGCTCCTTTATTGTTCTATTGATATTTGTATTTTCTCATGAAGCAATTCAAAATCTTTCGTGTATTCAAATGTGCCGTATTGAATGCCTGATTGGGAAATCGCAAATAGTAAATTCGTTCGATCACCTTCAGCCATCGGCAAATGTTTTAAATCCCCAACTGGGTGCCATGCAAGCTTACCTTCTCTTGTTTCTTCGAATGGAACGCCTTCAATATCTTTCGCCATAAACGTATATAGCATCCATTCATCCACCTTAACGTTATCTTCCTTAATAATCATCGTATATACACCTTTTAGATGCGCGTTCAATGGGATGACATTTGTTTCTTCCTGAAACTCACGTAAAGCAGCCTCATAAATCGACTCACCGCTTTCCATTTTTCCGCCAGGTGCTACATACCAGCCTCGTCTCGGCTTTTGAAGTAATAATACTTGGCCGTCTTTTACGGCAATTAAGTTTGCAATTCTTTGCATAGACACACCTCTAATCTCTTTTGCATTATATTTTCATTATAGCAAGACCTATCAGAGTTTGTCCTCATTTCACAACTATGGTATCTTGCGCAAAAAACTGTTTATATTGAATCAACATGAATGGTTTTTATTTCTCTTGCATAAAGGGTCGTTGTACTCCCAATGACAGTTATTTTACACGAATAATCATACTTATAGTATACAGTTTTCTATAGTGAGACATGACACATTCAGAAATAATAAGCTTAAGCAGTAGTTATGCCATTGCGGAAAAACCCAGTATGCTGTCCGCACAGCCAACGTAAGCTTCAACCGTCGCTATTGAGCAGCTTGTTGCGCCTTACTTTTTGTGCTGCTGTAGCATGAATGAACACGTAGCAATAGCGTCAATGACACTTAAATTTCAGAATTGTTTGAGTGACTGGCACTCTCAAATATCAAAAATAGGTTGCCCCCACCTAATTAGGCGGAAACAACCTACTAAAAAAATAAAAGGGGGATTGCTAATTACACTCTACATATTACACCTTTTATATGTCATTCAAGTTACAGCAATATTAAAACCGTATTAAAAAATTGTATTTTTTTCCGGTAATAACGGCCAATAGCAACGAGCTTCTACGTTTAGCGTTGTACGCTGGCAATTTCGAGACGAACTATTTTTCAGGCCTATTATGCGTTAATTTTTTCTAATAATTCTTCCACATAATGTTGTGCTGCTTGTGCTGCAATACTACCATCGCCAGTCGCAGTTACGATTTGGCGAAGCGTTTTTTCACGTACATCTCCTGCAGCAAAAATACCTGGTACTTTCGTTTCCATATTTTCGTTTGTCACAATATAACCAGCTTCATTTAAAATACCTAATGCTTCAAAAGGTTTTGTTAATGGAAGCATACCAATATAGATAAATACGCCGTCAGCATTAAATTCTGATTCTGTGCCATCCACAGTTGATTGTAATGTAACGCCGCCTACTTTACCGTTCGCTTCGTTAATTTCTTTTACTGTTGCATTCCAAATGAAATCGATTTTATCGTTGGCAAATGCACGATCTTGTAGAATTTTTTGAGCACGTAATTTATCACGACGGTGAACAATTGTTACTTTATCAGCAAAACGTGTTAAATAAACACCTTCTTCAACAGCTGAATCCCCACCACCTACGACAACGAGATTTTTTTGTTTAAAGAATGCACCATCACATACTGCACAATAGCTGACACCGCGTCCACCAAGCTCTTTTTCACCTGGTACACCCATTTTTTTGTATTCTGCACCTGTAGAAAGGATAATTGATCGTGTTTTATATTCTTTTGCACCAGATTTAATGATTTTATATTCTTCTCCATCGATGATTTCTGAAACATCACCGTATGCATACTCAGCACCAAATTTTTTCGCATGCTCGAACATTTTAGTAGACAGTTCAGGCCCTAAAATTGTATCAAACCCTGGATAGTTTTCTACTTCTTCTGTATTCGCCATTTGTCCGCCTGGAATACCGCGTTCAATCATTAGCGTTGAAAGGTTGGCACGTGATGTATAAACAGCCGCAGTCATGCCGGCAGGTCCTGCTCCGATAATTACAACATCATAAATTTTTTCTTCTGACATACATACTTCCTCCTAAACTTGTAAAACTTTTTTATAATAACGTTAGTATGTTCATCGTATGTGAAAGCATGAAGTTATTCAACTATGTTGCTCACAACCTAAATTTAACTGGTTGGTAAAAACATTAACATTTCTTCAATATATTTAGATAATGTAGACACAGATATACCATACTGCTCTGCAATTTCCTTTTTCGTCACCTTCAACATGCGAGATGAGCGGAATAAGAAATCATTTGCACCTGCAATGGCAGCTGGATTTGTAAAGCGATAATTTTCACTAAGCGCTTGTTCACATAGCACAAACCACATTTGAAACATTGGCGCAACTAATGTTGTCATTTTCCCATATTGCTCTAATAAAATCTCTGATACACGGACAGCTCTTAAGAAGCTTGCCTCTACTTTATTTTTTTCATCAAACTGATGGCCAAGTGCGTAAGCTAAAAAAAGCTTTTCAAAAGCATCAAATTGCTCAACATCTATCCATTTAGGATGAGCAATGATTTCCTGTTTATGCGCTGTCCCTTTTAATAAAAACAAACCAAATAGGCGATCACTTATATACTCACTTTCAAGTTTAGATACAATGAAGTCACGATCATGTTCTAATGCGTCAAGTTCATATGTATTTTCATGCTGACACCAAGGTTCAAAGCCCTCTTTCTCTGGATCAAGCTCAAGTAACTGTTCCCAAGCGCTTTTTGAAATATCATCGTAGCCCGAGAAATACGCCGCATGTGATAACCAAAAGTAAAATCCTGGATCACCTAAATAGCCACGTTTTTGCATGCTTCGTAGCCATTTAAAGGCTATTTCATATTGACCAATAAGCGCAAGCGTTGCACCTAGTTTATAGCGATGATCCCATGCATAAGGCTGGATTTTCACTAAAACTTCTAAAAGAGCATTTAATTCCTCATCATTTTTCTCATAATACGCAATAACCGTTAAATTGCATAACGCATGTAAATTCCCTTTATTTTCACGAAGTACTGTGTTTAGAATTGCTTTTGCCTGCTCTGCTTCACCTACATAGAAATAAGCTAAAGCTAAATTATTGTATGCAGACCAAAATTCTGGTCTATCTTCTACGAGTTGTTCTAAAATGTTTATCGCCTCAGGAAAATCACCCTTTTCCATACAACGACGCGCTTGCTCCTGACGATATAAATCCTCGCCGCTACCTTCAAGCTCTTCATAATCATCTTGTTCAAAAGCTACAAAGTCCAAAATTTCAGCCGCTTCATCTGCATAAGCACCCTCAGGTTCCATCTCTAAGTATTGCTCTGCAAAGCGTTTGGCATCTTGTATAATGCCGACGCACCCAGACACCTCTGCCATATAAAAAATAATTTCCGGCTCATTTGGGTCTAATTGATAGGCACGACGAAGTAAATCATAGGCTTCTTCAAAGCCTTGACCTTCTAATTCTACAATCGCTAATTGCAATAAAATCATCGGATCATCTGGGCTTAAATCAACAGCACGCTGTAAATATTTATAGGCTTTATCCATCTGTCCGCTATTCATCGCTTGAATTGATTTTTTATAATAATAGTCGCCTGTTGGAATGAACGATACGACATTCGTTTGCTTCTCTTTTTGACGTTTCTTTTCCAAAATATTTCCTCCGAAACAAGAAATAAGGAACGCATCATACGTTCCTTTTTACAGTAACTTATATTATACCATACAATAAGCGATATGCTGTTATTTCTCCTCGTGACGTTTTTCCAACACATGCAATACATCAAAAACATTTACTTTTTGTTCTTGTAGTAAAACTAATAGATGGTAAATTAAATCTGCCGCTTCCCATTTTACCTCTTCTGCATCACGATTTTTCGCACCGATAACAACCTCAGTTGCTTCTTCCCCAACTTTTTTACAAATTTTATCGATGCCTTTATCGAATAAATATGTAGTGTATGCACCCTCTGGCATTTCTTGCTCACGCTTTTCAATTACTTTAACTAGTTCAGGGATAATGCCTACTGAACCAACTTTCGCTTTTTCCAAGAGTACATTCGTAAAGCAAGAAGTCGTGCCGTTGTGGCATGCGGGGCCAGTAGGAAGTACTTCTACAACTAATGCATCGCCATCACAATCCGCTTTAATGGATACTACCTTTTGTACGTTGCCACTAGTAGCGCCTTTATGCCATAGCTCTTCGCGAGAACGTGAGTAAAACCATGTTTCGCCTGATTCCAATGTTTTTTCTAATGACTCTTTATTCATATAAGCTACCGTTAATACTTCTTTTGTATTGGCATCTTGCACAACTGCTGTCACAAGACCTTTATCGTCAAATTTAATGTTATCCATCATCGAACTGCCACTCCTTTTTCACGTAAGTATTGTTTTACTTGCGCTACGCTCGTTTCTTTGTAATGAAAAATGGATGCTGCAAGTGCTGCATCTGCATTGACATCATCTGCTAATACTTCGTAAAAATGCTCGGCATTCCCTGCACCGCCACTTGCAATGACTGGGACTGTCACGGAATCTCTTACCGCCTTTGTCAAAGCTAAATCAAAGCCAGATTTTTCTCCGTCCTGATTCATACTTGTTAATAAAATCTCACCAGCGCCTAAGCGAACAGCCTCTTTTGCCCATTCGATCACTCGCCATGATGTTTTATTGCGGCCTCCGTGTGTATACACCATCCATGTGCCATCTTCTTCACTGTAGCGTGCATCGATTGCCACAACGATACATTGCGCACCGAAGAAGTCAGAACCTTCCTTAATTAGCGCTGGACGTTCTAAAGCAGATGTATTAACAGACACTTTATCTGCCCCAGCGCGTAAAATACGCTTCATATCCTCTAACGAGCGAATACCACCGCCAACGGTAAATGGAATAGCCAATGTCGCCGCTGTTTGGCGCACCACATCGACCATTGTTTCACGACCTTCATGCGATGCCGATATGTCCAGGAAGACAAGCTCATCTGCCCCTTGCTCATCATAAAATGTTGCAAGCTCTACTGGGTCTCCTGCATCGCGCAATGAAACGAACTGTACACCTTTGACAACACGCCCATCCTTGACATCAAGACAAGGAATAATACGTTTTGTTAGCACGCCGCCACCCCTTTTAACCATTGTTCTAATAAGTACACGCCTAACTCCCCTGACTTTTCAGGATGGAATTGCATACCTGTAATCGAGCCGTTTGCAACGATGCCTGGCACTTCAATGCCATAATAGTCTGCATAAGCTACAAGCTCTTTTGCATCAATATTTGTCGCATAAAATGAATGGACAAAATATACATGCTCGGCAGTTGCTTCGTCTTTAAGCCATGCAGGGCGATTTGTTACAATCAATTCATTCCACCCCATATGAGGTACTCGATAGGATTGATTCCCTTGAACACCGCTAAAGCGTTGAATGCTCCCTTTGAAAAAGCCTAGCCCCTTCGTTAATGTGACTTCTGTACTTTCCTCAAATAATAACTGCATCCCTAAACAAATACCGAGTAAAGGTCTATTTTCTGCCTTTACTTTTTGAAGATAGTTATCTAATTTTGTTTCCGCTAAGCGCTTCATAGCGTCAGGGAAAGCACCTACACCTGGCAATAGAAGAGCATCCGTTGCATCGAGCTCATGTTCATCAGCCGTTACAACGACCTCACAGCCAAGGCGTTTTAATGCTTGCTCGACACTAAATAAATTGCCCATCCCATAGTCAATTACACCGATTTTCACGTTAACAGCCCCTTCGTTGAAGGTACACCTTTAACACGAGGATCTATCTCCACTGCCGCATCAATCGCACGGGCTAACGCCTTAAAAATAGCTTCAATTATATGGTGCGTGTTATGACCATATGGCACAATAACATGCACATTCATTCTTGCTTCAAGTGCGAACTTCCATAAAAACTCATGCACTAATTCAGTATCAAAAGTGCCTACCTTTTCTTTTAGTTCAGGCACACGATATTCTAAATGCGGACGGTTAGAGCAATCGACTACGACTTGAGCAAGGGCGTCATCCATTGGGACAAAGGCATTACCGTAACGTTTAATGCCTTTCTTATCACCCAGTGCCTCACGAATAGCTTGTCCTAACACAATGCCAAGGTCTTCTGTCGTGTGGTGATCATCAATGTGCGTATCACCGTTCGCTTGAATTGAGCCATTAAAAAGACCGTGTTTAATAAATAAATCCAACATATGGTCCATAAATCCAACACCTGTTTGGATATCTGCTTTGCCTTCACCATCTAAATCAATGGCTACTGATATTTGCGTTTCATTTGTTGTTCGTTCTACCTTTGCATAGCGTCTTTGTTCTGTCATCGTTCTACTCCTTTTCCCATCCACGAGATTCGACTGCTCGCGCATGACCCTCTAGACCTTCCATGCGAGCTAAGCGTGCGATTTTTGGGGCATTTTCGGCCCACGTTTTTTCAGTGTAATAAACGATACTCGATTTTTTCACGAAGTCATCTACATTTAAACCACTTGCAAAACGAGCTGTGCTGTTTGTCGGTAATACATGGTTTGTGCCTGCAAAATAATCACCTACAGGCTCTGAGCTATATCGCCCAATGAAAATACCGCCAGCGTGACGTACTTGCTCTGCCACAGCTTCCGCATTTTTTGTCACGATTTCTAAATGTTCAGGTGCTAATGAATTAATGGCCGCAACTGCTTCTGACATCGTCTCGGCAATGTAAATGGCACCATAATTTTCGATAGATGCACGTGCTACCTCTTCACGAGGTAAAGTCGCTAATTGTTTTTCCACTTCAAGTGCTACGTTATGAGCAAGTTGCTCTGATGTTGTTACTAAAATGGCACAAGCCATCTTGTCATGCTCTGCCTGTGATAAAAGATCTGCTGCCACTTCATCTGCAAAAGCTGTTTCATCTGCAATTACAGCAATTTCACTTGGTCCTGCAATCATATCAATTGCAACTTCACCAAATACTTCACGTTTTGCTAGAGCAACAAAAATATTACCAGGTCCCGTAATTTTATCGACCGCTTGAATCGTTTCCGTTCCGTAGGCAAGCGCCGCAATTGCCTGCGCACCACCAATTTTATACACTTCTTCTACACCTAAAATATGCGCAGCTGCAAGCACGCCAGCAGGTAATTTACCATCACGACCAGCAGGTGATGTAATAACAATTCGCTTCACACCAGCTACTTGTGCAGGGATAACGTTCATCAATACGGATGATGGATATGCAGCTGTCCCTCCTGGAACGTAAAGGCCTACTGCATCGAGCGCAGTGACACGTTGTCCAAGCCAGGAGCCATCTGCCAATTCCATCCGATAGCCAGTACGCTTTTGTTGCTCATGATAGAGACGAATATTTTGTGCTGCTTCTGTTAAATCTGCATATAGCTGTGCATCAATCGCGTTGACGCCCTCTGCCATTTCTTCTTTTGTGACACGTAAATTGTCAGGAGCATAGCCATCCCATTTTTCTGTATATGTACGTACTGCGATGTCACCTTGTGCTCGGACCTCCGCTAATACTTGTCGTACAACCTTTAATTGTTCTTCATTGCCACCTTCGAGTGGTCGTTTCAAGGAAATACCTTGTGCTAATTTTGTGATTTTCATGGAAAAAGTCCCCTTTATTTCTAGGTGTTTTGGCAACACCTTTCGCAAAACTTTTATTAGTCGACACAATTTTTCAAACGTTTTACAAGGTCAATGATGCGATCACCTTTCATTCGATAGCTTACTGGATTGGCGATTAGGCGCGATGAAACATCCGTAATAAACTCATACTCGACTAAGCCATTTTCTTTGAGCGTACGTCCCGTCGATACAATATCGACAATGCGATCTGCTAAGCCTATCATCGGTGCAAGCTCAATCGACCCATTTAATTCAATAATTTCTACTTGCTCGCCAATACCTTTATAGTATTTCATCGCAATGTTTGGATATTTTGTCGCAATGCGTGGCGCAATTTCGTTCATTGTCGTATTAGGTAAGCCCGCTGATGCGATATAGCATGTACTTATTCTTAAATCAAGGAGCTCATGGACAACTCGCTGTTGTTCCAGTAAAACATCTTTTCCTGCAATGCCTATATCTGCAACACCGTGCTCGACATATACAGGAACATCCATAGGTTTTGCTAATATAAAACGAATTTTTTCTTCAGGAATTTCGATCATTAATTTACGTGTCATCTCAACCTCTTCTGGTAAATTAAAGCCTGCATCAATAAGCATTTGGTATGCCTCTTCAAAAATACGCCCTTTTGGCATAGCAATTGTTAATTCATTCACCGCGAACTTCCTCCTGTCCAACAACAACTACCTCAGTAAAGTGCGTTAAAAAGGCTGCTTCATCAACTAAACTACTTCTTACCTGCAATGTCGCCTGTTTTCCCGCTGCTCTTAAAGCTTTTATCTTTTCAAGAGCCTCCTCAAAGTCTTCTTCCTCAAATAGCACAACAATAGCTTCTTCCTTTTGCAAAGCTTGTGCTGTTATTGTTTCTAATAGTCTATCTACACGAATACTAAAGCCTGTAGCCCCCACTTTTGAGCCAAATACTTCAAGCAGTCCATCATAGCGTCCTCCATTGCCTAAAGGGAAACCACTGCCTGAGGCAAACACTTCAAATAACATGCCTGTGTAATAGCTCATATGACTTGAGAGGGTAAAATCAAACGCAACATATTGAGCTAAGTCCGCAACTTCTAACAATTTTGCAAGCTGTTGCATATATTCTAATGCGTCATTTTTACGCACATATTTTTCAATATCTCGAATTTCCTTTAAGGTCATTGCCTCTTCAATAAATTGTAGCAATGCATCTGATTTTGTCTTTGGTAAATCAAATGATGCCACTGCCTCTTCAAAGCCTACGTAGTTACGCTGTACAAGCAAAGTGCGTAGTGCATCTTGTTGTTCGGTACTTTCTGTATAGTCCTGTAAAATACAATTTAAGACACCTGCATGTCCAATGGTTACTTTGAAGTTTTCAATGCCAAACTGCTTTAACAGTTCCATTGCTGTAGCGATTACCTCAGCATCCGCAAATACCGAATGATCACCGATTAGCTCAACACCCATTTGCTCAAATTCTGCTGGTCGTCCACCTTCTGTTTCCTGTGCACGAAATACACTAGCAAAGTAAGCTAAGCGTAGCGGTATCATTTCTTTTAATAATTTTGAAGTAGCTACTCGAGCAATTGGCGTTGTCATGTCAGGACGTAGGACGAGCGTATTGCCCTGACTATCTACAAGCTTGAATAAATGCGCATCGGAAATTGCCGATGCTTTACCTACTGTATCGAAATACTCTACTGTAGGCGTTTTTATAAATTCATAGCCTCTTGAGCGTAAAAAATTACGACCTGTATGTCTTACAGCTTCTACTTTTTCATAGATTTGCGGAAATTTATCGCGCATACCAAGTGGCTTTTCAAACATTTTAATCGCTGACATGTTGACACTTCCTCACGTTTCACTTTAATTCACTAAAGTGCTAGAGAATTAGAATATGAAAGTATTTTAACGCATTCCTTTTATCCAGTCAATATATTACGCACTGAATTCTCTAAAAATTTAATTACTTATTATTCAGTTAATTATACACCTAATTATATAAAGTGGAACTTTTATCAATCTCTATTACACAGCTTGAATAACGTAAAAATGGCTAGGGCAAAAGAAAAAGTGTTAGATTGACTGCAATCAATCTAACACTTTTTCCAACGCCGTTGATGTCCGCTACGGCGGATGCTTTCCGCGGGCACATCGTAAGCCGCAACCCTCGCTCACGCGCGGTTTGTTGCGTCTTACGTTTTGTGCTTTTCCCGCAGGAGTCACCGCCTCCGCTACCATCAACTAGTGCAATTACATCATGGAGTAATTATATCCAGCCTCTTTTTTTACTTTTTCGGCGTGCACCATTGCACAACTTCCTTCTTTTTGCGCTCGGCCATCTGTTCTGCTGTATAAATAATTTGCATCGGGTTACCACCTGCTAGACAGCCTGCAGGTACATCCTTATGTACTAGTGTCGCGGCTGACACAATGGCTCCGTCTCCTATTGTCACGCCAGGTAAAATAGTCGAATTAGCACCTACCATCACTTCATTGCCAATATGGACATCCCCTAGACGATATTCTTCAATTAAGTATTCATGTGCTAATATTGTCGTATTAAAGCCAATGACAGTATTATTACCGACATGGATACGCTCGGGAAACATCGTATCTGGCATGACCATTAAGGCTATAGATGTTTGGTCACCGATTTTCATTTTTAAAAATGTGCGATACAGCCAGTTCTTCACGCGTAAAAATGGTGTGAAGCGTCCAATTTGAATGACAATGAAGCACTTCATCACCTTCCAAAAGGACACCGTATCATAGACATTCCATAGCGAGTTTGCTCCCTCGACACGATATCTTTCTGTTTTACGCGCCATGCATTTACCCCTCTTTCACAATATCAAGTAAATCGTTCATATGCTGCAACATATACTCTGGGTTAAACTGCTGTAAATATTGTTCACCTTTAATTGACCACGCGACACCTGCAGCTCTTACTCCCGCATTATGACCAGCTTCAATATCATGAGAATTATCACCAATCATAATGGCTTCTTCCTTTACTGCACCTAGACGTGATAGGGCAAGTAAGACAGGCTCTGGATCTGGCTTCACGTTTTGCACATCATCAGTCCCCACAATCACGTCGAATAGATGTCTAGCACCTAAAATGTTCAAGCCGCGATCAATCATCCCATTACGCTTAGTTGAGACAATGGCTAATTTAATACCCATTGACTTTAATTGCTCTAACGTTGACACAACATCTGGGAACTCTGTTACAAGCTCATCATGGTGTGGTTCATTCCAAGCGCGATATTTTGCCATCATTTCCTCTTCTTCGCCTGGCGTTAAATCACTAAATGTCTGTTTTAATGACGGACCCATGAATTTTAGGCAATCTTTTGGCGAATATTGCCCGGGAAATCTCTCTTCTAAAACATGCATAAATGATTGAATAATTAAGTCATTTGTATTTAATAGTGTTCCATCAAAATCAAAAAGTAATGCTTTTACAGCCATACATTACACTCCTTACTTATTGTCCAAATATTTCACTGCTGGCTTAACTTTCAATCGTCGGTAAATAATTAATCCAAGGCCAATGACAATACCAATAATTGAAACGACCTGCGCTGATCTTATATCTCCAACTAAATATAGACTATCTGTACGTAAACCTTCTATATAGAAACGACCAATTGAATACCAAATTAAATAGCCAAAGAAGATTTCCCCACGATTTAAATTCACTTTCCGTAATGCCAGTAAAATTAATAAACCGACAAAATTCCATGCAGATTCATATAAAAACGTAGGATGTACATATGTTCCTAGTTCTTCAATGTACATTTGATTAATAATCCAATCTGGAAGCATTAGGTTTTCTAAAAACGAACGTGACACTGGTCCACCAAATGCTTCTTGGTTCATAAAATTGCCCCAGCGACCAATAATTTGTCCAATTAATAGACTTGGCGCTAGAATATCTGCCACGCGTAAAAAGCTTACCCCTTTTTTCCGAGTAAATATGTAAGCTGTCACAAATGCACCTATTAGCGCACCGTGAATAGCAATACCGCCATTCCAAATTTGAATAATGCTGCCTGGATTTTCACTATAATAATCCCAACGCATTGAAACATAATAGATGCGTGCACAGACGATTGAGATCGGTACTGCCCATAATAACAAGTCCGCTAAAAAATCCTCAGGCAAACCGCGTTTTACAGCCTCTCGTTGTCCAACAAAATATGCTAAAATAATCCCCGATACAATTAACAGTCCGTACCAACGTACAGGAATTGGCCCTAAATGAAAGGCAACCGGGTTAATGTCTAAAAGTAATAAATCCATCTTTAACTCCTTTCAATATTTAACAATTTATTAATCGTCTAATTCATCTGTTGAAGAAATGACTTCATCTAAACGTCGTGAAAACTCTTCAGCTGCATTGACACCCATTTTTTTCAAACGGTAATTCATTGCTGCCACTTCGATAATTACGGATACATTTCGTCCAGGTCGAACTGGGATTGTTAGTTTTGTCAGCTCTGTATCAATTATCTTCATTTTCTCTTCTTCTAAACCTAAACGATCATATACTTTGGCAGGATCCCAAATCTCTAACTCAATAATTAAAGTAATACGTTTATACGGTCGTACGGCACTTGCTCCAAAGAGTGTCATAATATCGATAATACCGATCCCTCGTATTTCCAATAAATGCTCTAATAGAGGTGGTGGACTACCTATTAAAAAGTTCTCTGATTCCTGACGGATTTCAACACAATCATCTGCAACTAATCGATGTCCTTTTTTCACTAGCTCTAGCGCTGTTTCACTTTTCCCAACACCACTTTTTCCGATAATAAGCACACCAATGCCATAGACATCGACTAACACACCGTGTGCCGCTGTCATAGGTGCTAAACGCCCCTCTAAATAATTGGTTAGCCTACTCGAAAATTTCGTTGTCGTCATATGTGTTTTAAATACAGGTACATGCTTTTCGTTTGAGGCTTGAATTAGCTCCTCAGGTACTTCTAGGTCACGGGAGATAATTATCGCAGGTGTATCCTGTGAACATAGTAAACGCATGCGCTCTAGTTTAACATTTGCTGGTAACATTTCGAAAAAGGAAAGTTCTGTTTTCCCTAGCAATTGAACTCGATTTGCAGGATAATGCGTAAAATACCCAGCCATCTCTAACCCTGGTCTAGAAATATCACTTGTAGTAATCGTTCTTCCTATACCTTCCTCGCCGCCTAATAGTTCTAACTTAAATTTTTCCATTACATCCCTTGTCAATACTACGACCAATGTGTGCAGCCTCCATTCAAACGAATTGAATATTGTTTTATTTTAGCATGCCTATGTATAAAAGAAATGAATTTACACTTGTTTGCATGTTTATTTAATAACACCATTATACTTTCTTCTAAACGGTGGTGTAACAAACAAGTGCAAAATAATGAGAGATATACTATTTCCATGTATTAAATAGAAAAACTAGCGGTCTCCAGAACCGCTAGTTTTTAGCTTTGATTATTTTTGAGTCGCTAACCATTTGGCAACAGCTTCGGCATCTGCACCTTTAATAAGTCCAGCTGGCATTGCCCCACGACCATTGTTAATTACATCTAAAATTTCCTCTTCCGATAAGCGAGAACCTACATTGTTTAGTGCAGGTGTATTACCCATACCTTGTAGCTCACCACCGTGACAAGAAACACATGATTTCATTGCGATAGCTTTACCGTCTGGTTCAGCAGCCGTATCGTTATTACCCGTAGCATTATTTTTATCTCCGCCGCCACCACATGCAGCTAAGAAAATTGCTGAACCGAACACTAATGTTAACATTGCTTTTTTCATTAGTACCCCTCCTAAGTAAATGAATATCTTACCATTGCTATTATACCAAATTTATGCGCGCTTGAAACCTTCACCTAACACCTCGTAAGCATCAGAAACGATGACAAACGCAGACGGATCAACGCTTTTAATGAGTTGTTTCAGCTTTGTGAACTCTGTTTGATAGACAACAACCATTAATACTGGTCGTGCTTCTCCTGTATAACCGCCAATTGCAGGCAATTTTGTCACGCCACGATCAATTTCAGCATATATGGCATCACGCACTTCATCTTGTTTCAACGTAATAATATACACCATTTTCGATTGACTAAATCCAAGCTGAATTATATCAATCGTTTTCGTTGTGACATAAAGGCCGATTAAGGCATAGAGTCCTTTTTCTAAGTCAAAAACAATTGCTGCACTAATCGCGATAATTCCATCAATTAATAGTACACTTGTACCAAGCGATAAACCGGTATACTTTGTAATAATTTGAGCTAGTAAATCAGTGCCACCAGTAGAAGCATTCCCCTTAAAGACTAGTCCTATTCCTAATCCAACAACAATTCCACCAAAAAGCGCACCAAGTAAAGGATTATCCGTCCACGGTTCCCAACTATTAGTTAATAAGACGATAAACGGTAACGTTACTGTGCCAACAAAAGACTTTACGCCAAACTTTTTACCAAGTATTAGAACTCCAGCTAAAAACAACGGGATATTAAATGCATATTGTACTAGTCCAGGATTCCAGCCAAATAAGCCATGTAAAATGGTACTTATACCGCTAACGCCTCCTGAAGCTACTTGATTTGGTAGTAAAAATACATTAAAACCAATTGCCACAATAGCGGCACCAACAATTACATACACATATTCCACTATACTTGCCTTTACATCTTGTGTTTGATTCATTTCCTCACGCCCACTTCAACTATCAGAATTTTTCTAAAGACGACATGATTATAGCAAATAGTTTTCATGTTGAGAACTTCATCTTGATGAAGAGAAACTCGACTTAACAAACAAAAAAAGCTACCTTGTGAACATCGGTAGCTTAGTTTCTGTAGTTTTTCCCTAATTATAATGATGTTTCTGCCCATTCTAAAGCTTCATTATATAAAAGATCAATACTTGTCATTTCGATATTTATTTGCGGTGCTAATTCTTCTAGGCGTTCCCAATCTAATTTACCTAGAGCAATACTAAATTCTAAATAGGGAGTCATTTCAGTTTGTCCACCTAAAATTGTTTCCGTAATTGCCTCTGAAAAAGGTAATTGCTGTAAAATTGCATTCATCGGTCTTTGTAATATCGTATCAATTAATGAAAACATCCCCACTAAAAAGTACTCTGAAAAGTTTTGCTTATAAGATAGCTTTGCTAATTTTTCACAAACTTTTGCTCTGAACAATGATGTACGCATTAATTCTTGGAAAAGATCTGAATCTGTCTTACCATCGAACTCACGCAAAGCTAATAAATAGATCCACTTACGAAGATTGGCTAAACCAAGTAGTAGTATAGCTTGTTTAATTGAACGTACTTTAGATTTTGATCGTCTATTAGAATTATTAATCATTTGTAATAATTTATACGTCAACGATATATCCCGTTCTATATTTTCCGCTAACAGATGAACATTTGGCTCCTCTTCTTTCAAGAGAGAAATTATATGAAAATATTGAATTGCATTTGCAGGTATATCCATTGCTCTAATTATTTGAGGCTGCTCAAAGAAATAGCCTTGGAATAACTCATAACCTGAATGCTTAGCTACTTTAAATTGCTTTTGTGTTTCTACTTTTTCAGCAAGCAATTTAATATGCGGGAAATTTTCTTTTACCATATTTTCAATTTCCATTCGTTCCAGCAAAGAGGAAAATAAAAAATCCACTTTTATATAATCAATATGTGGGAAAAGTTTTTCATAAACTTGTACATCTTCGTTTAAAATAAAATCATCTAAAGCTATTTTAAATCCATGCGCCTTCAGTTCAATGACACGCTCAACTAATTTTGGTGTTAGTGGTACATCCTCTAAAATCTCAATTACTATTTGAGAAGGATTTAAAAATTCATCGATTGAACTCATAATCAAGTTTTCCGTAAAATTAACAAAACAAGGCTTACCTTTCGTCACCTCGTCGATACCAATTGATAAAAATGAGTTCACTAACACATCTACTGTTGCAGCATCTGAATCGACATCAGGAAATGAATTTACATTTTTATTTCGATACAACAATTCATATGCAACGACCTGTTCGTGAAGATTAAAGATTGGCTGTCTTCCGATAAATACTTCCATTTCGTTGCCTCCAATTCACCATTTTCTAGTAATTATTATAGCACCTTTCATTACCTTACGCTTATTTTTTCAGCAACATATTAATTGATTGTTATTCTTCAACTAACATATACCTATACAATTGGTTTTTTATTACTTATGTACTAATGGCGTTTTAAATAATACATTTTTGATAATCCTTTCGGAATATTTCATTTGTAAGAAGCACATTAGTTAAATAAAAAAGACTATAGATAAACTTGAAATTTTCAAGTTGTCTATAGTCTCCATACTTAAAGAGAATCATCTCTTAAGCATCGATTTATTTCCCAAATTTAGATTTAAAAGCGCCAATAACTGCTGGTACGACTGAGATAAATATAATTAAAATAAGTACGACCGAGAAGTTATCTTTAATAATAGGGATATTACCAAAGAAATAGCCAAGTAATGTACAGCTGAATACCCATAAAACTGCACCTACAATGTTGTACAGTAAAAAGTAGCTATAGTGCATCTTACTTGCCCCTGCAACAAATGGAATAAACGTACGAATAAAAGGCATGAATCGAGCAATCACAATTGTTTTCCCACCATGTGTGTTAAAAAACTTTTCCGCTGCCTCCATACGTTCCTTTTTAACAATTCGGCCTAAAAAGCTCTTAGGTGGAATTGAAGTGCCAACTTTGTGACCTATATGATAATTCATTGTATCTCCTAAAATTGCTGCAGCCAAAAATACAGGAATTAGAACCCATAAATCAAAGGCACCCATTGCGGCTGTTAATGTACCACTAGCAAACAGCAATGAATCACCAGGTAAAAATGGAAAAATAACAACACCTGTTTCGACAAACACAATTGCAAATAAAATGAGATAGCTCCAATTACCAAAATCACGAATAATTTCTTCTAAATGCACATCAATATGCATTATAAAACTAAATAACTCTTGAATGAGTCCTATCATTGTTTTTGTATGCTCTCTTTCAATTTAATTTTTCCTAAAAGCTTGGACGTTGTTACGCACAAAAGGGTTCCAAATCAATACAACAGAGTATACAAGTTACTACTCCCCTACTATATGACAAGCCCTTTTAAAGTATGTAGAAGTTTTACACATGACTGATTTTATCACTACGGCTCTATGCACTCAACTTATTTAAGTGTCAGGCACTCAAACAATTCTGAATTCTCCCCGTGGAGTGCCAGTCACTCAAACAATTCTCAAACAAAAAAGCCCACCACTTAACTTTCTGTGGTGGACATTATTTCTATATAAAAATCTTATACTTTTGTCGCCTTCAATGAGCGACGCAAAATTTTACCTGTTGTATTTTTCGGTAGCTCGTCCAAGATTTCAATAACCTTTGGAACTTTGTATTTCACCATATGTTTTGCACAGTATGCTAATATATCATCTGCTGTAGATGCCGACTCTTCTTTGAGCACGATATAAGCATGTACCGCTTCACCGAAGTTAAGATCTGGATAGCCCACTACTGCCGCCTCTACGATATTGTCATGTGCAAATAACACTTCCTCGACTTCTCTCGGGTATACGTTATAGCCTCCAACAATAATCATATCCTTTTTGCGATCGACGATATAAAAATAGCCTTCGTCATCTACTTTTGCAAGATCCCCCGTAAATAACCAACCATCACGGATGGCCATGGCCGTTTCTTCAGGCATTTTATAGTAGCCTTTCATGACGTTTGGCCCACGAACAACTAACTCGCCAACCTCACCAACAGGGACTTCTCTTCCGTTGATATCTACGACTCTATTTTCAACGTTGTTAATAGATGTCCCGATGGAGCCTGCTTTTCGTTCTCTGTCTAATGGATTGAAGCATGTTACAGGTGAAGCTTCTGATAAACCATACCCCTCTGATACACGCACATTAAATTTCTGTTCGAAATTATGTAATAGTGCAACAGGTAAAGATGCGCCTCCTGAAATGGCTAATCGAATTGTCGAAAAATCTTCTGGCTTGCCCTCAGGTAATAAATATAAAAAGTTATACATTGTTGGTACACCAGCAAAGACCGTTGCCTGCTGCTCCTTCGCCAATGCGAATATTTCACTTGGACTAAAGCGTGGTGCAAGCAATACAGTTGCTCCACTAATTAATGGTGCATTGACAACTACTGTTAACGCAAACACGTGGAAAACTGGTAATGTTGCAATAATGCGGTCATCCGCTCTATAACCTAAATAAGTAGAGACGTCACGCGCATTTGAATAGACATTTCCGTGGGACAGCATGGCACCCTTTGGATTCCCTGTTGTGCCCGATGTATATAATATAATTGCCGTATCATCTTCAGCAACGTTCACTGGTTCTAGTGAGCCAGATGCACGCGCAATGACTTGTGAAAATAAATGTGTTCTCGCCTTCGCCGCTTCCGATAAAGCAGCTACTTTTTCAGCCACATCTGGTGTCGTTTCACACACTACAAATGTCACAACTTCTGGAAAGGCTTGTACACCTACTTCTACTAATGGAAGCAGTGCATCGAGCGCAATCACCGCCTTGACATCGCCATTCCGTAAAATATATGAAATCTCATCTGGCGTATAAATTGGATTTACAGGTATTGCTGTAGCTCCTAAACGCATTGTTGCATATAAAGCAATTAAATAATGTGGCGTATTGCCGAGTAAAAACGCCACATGGTCCCCTTTTTGTACCCCTAAATCTTGTAACCCCTGTGCAAAGCGACCAATTGTCTGTTCAAATTCCCCATACGTCGTATCTTTCCCCATAAAATGATACGCAATTTTTTCTGGTTGCTCTGCTGCTTGTTGACGAACACATGAAACTAAATTCAATTACACCATCCCCTTATCGTATAAAATGAATCGTTATTCAGTAATATTATATAAGAAATATATCTAAAAGACAATGAGTCTTTTTACTTCATGTCATTATTACCGTCAAAAAATTCATTTTTTTCTCTTTTGTACAGATTTTCAAGAACGGATATGTGAGATATAGCGCCAACGGATTAAGTAAAAGTAAATGACTTGAATAAGGACGAAAAAACCAAATGCAAAGAATACTTCTTTAACAATTGAAATATTAGCAATATCCTTTAAAATGCCTTGCACCATAAAAAAGGCAAAGGCACTGTGCATCATAGCAACGCTCCAAGGTAAGAAAAATTGTGGGAACAAATGACGATTGACTAGCTTTTTCAACTCTATATCTGTTAAACCCATACGTTTTAGGACATCAAATTTCCGCTTCTCTCGCTCAAGTGAAGTATGCAGTTTAAAGTAAATGAAACTACCAGCCGCCAGTAAAAATACAGTCGCCACTAAAACACCAACTAATGTAAATAATGAATAGGTAGCTAGTATATAAGAATAATTTAATCCTGCATTTTCAAAATAAAATGGGCTATGCTTGCCCTTCTTAATATTGTTAAAATATTCGGTTGAAGCCATTTCAATTATGTCCTTACCAATTTCTTTTGTTTCCATCCACTGTGGAATATCAAAAGTAAATAGATGGTAGCTCGGCTGTACAGCACCGTTACTCTTAATTGGCTTCACAAGCTTCACAAAGTCTTCATCGCTAATGACAATTGAATTTACACTTACTATTGATCCTGGGAATACTATTTTAGGGTAAACACTATCTATCGTAATAGGTATTTCATTTTCTTCTAAAACTGTTTTGACTTCTTTATTTTTAAGCTTTTTTAACGACTCTTCCGAATATGGTATGAACACCGCTTCTCCAGATTCTAAATTAATCAATGGATAGTTAAAGGAGGATAATAAAACATTCATATCTGATTCTCGGAATACCTCAACCTCATTATGTGTATACGAGGAAGTTTGTTTTACAACTACAAAGCGGGATAAATGGTAGGACAAGCCCTTTTCCTCTAATTGGATACGGAGGGAATTGATGTGCGTAGCTTCATATGGGTTATCGATATCTCCTTTATAAATAAGCCCTAGAGGATTTAATCGATCGTATTGTGTCGTGTAGGAGGACATCGTAGCCAATACTCCGACAGATAAAAATGCTAACGTCGATACCATCGTTACGACGAAAAACATTTTTACATTATCCCTCATAATATGTGTTTGTTCTGCTAAAGAGAGAAGGCGATAGCGCTGCCAATTAAATTTACGTTTACCACGTGCAATTTGTAAAATGAATGGTACGGAATCACTAAAAAAATAGTAAGTTCCGAAAGTTGCAAAAAACGGTATTAATAACGTAAGCCCAATCATTGTTGTATGAGAAACGATAAATGCCAGCACATAGGTTGCTAAAATAAGAGTAATGCCATATGTTGCACGAACTTTTGAAAAGCTAGTTTCGCTATTTATATAATCATTTCCCTTAATAAGATCACGTAGTTTTCTCTCACGTGTAAAATACACGCTAATGATAGAAATAACGACAAAGGCACTCGTAAAAACACCAATAGTAAGTAAAAAAGGTTGCCAAGAAACATAAAGCGGTAAATCCTCTAGATGCAATATTTCTCGAACAATCATGAAGAAAAACTTTGAAAATGAAAAGCCAAAAATAATGCCCACAATAATAGAGCCTGCACCGATAATCATTGTTTCTAAAAAGACAAGCTTGTTCATTTGTCGCTTTTCCATGCCAAGGTGCAATAAAATCGCAAACTCATGTGAGCGCGCCTCTAAAAAAGCACTCATGGAATAATATAAAAAGAACAAGGTGAAGAGAACAAGTACGATTTCTGCGCCAATCATGCCGACTAACGACACTTCTCCTAAAATGCCACGTTCAATATCTGGATGAAACATTAACATTGAATAGATAAAAAATACGGCTACTGAAAAAAAGCTCGCCATAAAAAAGGCTCCGTATATACGGCTATTCCGTACGACATTACGGTAAGCGAATTGTCGAAAGGTCACCTACTTGCCCTCCCCCTAGTAAGCTCAATACATTTAAAATTCGTTGGAAAAACATTTGACGTCGGTCATCTCGATAAATTTCATTGAAAAATTCCCCGTCCTTAATAAATAGCACACGATCACAATAACTTGCTGCAATCGGATCATGGGTCACCATCACGATTGTCGTCTGTTTTTCCTTATTAATTTTTGTTAATAGTTCAAGTACATCGCGAGAAGAATTCGAATCCAAATTCCCCGTCGGTTCATCTGCCAAAATAAGGCTTGGGTTATGAATTAGTGCTCGCCCTATCGCTGTTCTTTGCGCTTGTCCACCTGAAATTTCATTTGGACGCTTGTGCAAGAAAGAAGCTAAATCAAGCTTTTCTATAATACCTGCAAGACGCGCTTCCATTACTTCTAACGGCTGCTGATCAAGCGTTAATGGCAACACGATATTTTCCTCGACAGTAAGCATATGCAATAAATTAAAATCCTGAAAAACAAAGCCAAGCTGTCTTCTTCTAAAAAAAGCTAGTTCAGTAGCATTTAGCTTATGAGGGTTCATGCCGTCTAAAATAATTTCGCCACTTGTTGGTTCGTCAATTGTAGAAATTATATTTAGTAACGTAGTTTTACCACTTCCCGATGGTCCCATTACAGCTAAAAACTCACCTTCCTCAACCTCAAAGCTTAATTGATTGAGTGCACGATGTGTAACCTTTCCCTCATATACTTTTGTCACATCATTTATTTGTAAAATAGGCATGCCTCATCCACCTTATTTCTCGATTAATTCCATAGATTCTGGTAATAGCCATTTAAATACCACCTCAAAGCCAATTTGAAACTGTGGCTCTAAAATAGCTGAAGGTATGTTTGCTTCTTCTTGAACTAGACTAAAGCAATGCTCCCCGACGATCATATCCCAACCATCTAATTCACCTTCAATGATTTCGCCACAAACTGAATAGTGCCCACTATACATGACTTGCTCACCTTCTACTGGCAAAGCATTTAGTAGGCATGGTTTATGTAAGTTTAGCCCAAGTGCATTGCAAAAATGCATTACCTCATCCTGAAGTAATAGGCTAGCCTGACGAAAATTTTCACAAAACAAACAGTCACAAACGTCTAATTGTGAGTCATACAAATTTTTCGTCTTTTCTAATTCAATATTTAATACCCAGTCATCCAAACGTACTTCTCCCATTTTTTGCTCCCCCTAGTTTGTAAATGTCACGGTGACAATTGTACCTTTACCTACTTCAGATGTAATGTCTAATTGATGCCCTAGTTTTTCACAGATTTCCTTTGCTAAATATAAGCCCATACCTGTGGATTCCCCAGTTTTACGTCCATTCTCACCTGTAAAAAAGGCTTTAGTCACGCGTGAAAGGTCAGAAGCTGGAATACCAATACCTTCATCACAAATTGCTAACTGAATATAATCATCCTTTTTAATGGCAGACATCACAATTTTTTTATTTTCTTCAAACGTATATTTCACTGCATTTGTTACGAATTGCCCAATAATAAAGCGAAGCCATTTTGAATCACTTGCCACAATCATGTCATCATCAATATGGATTTCTGGGAAAACTCTATTCGTTATAAATAAACGTTTATTTTCATTAACAGTTGCAGTGACAATCGATTTTAACGGTATTTGTTCTACTTGCATATCCTCTTCAAAGTTTTCGAGTCGTGCATTGACAAGCACCATATCCAATCCTCTTCGTAAGCGATCTATTTCCTCTTGAACATTCTTTTTATCGAGAGGGCGCTCATCCTGTAATAGCATCTCGATAACGGAAATAGGCGTTTTCATTTGGTGTACCCATTGATTCATAAATTGATCGTGTCGCTTTTGGCTAGCATACAACGAATGTAGCTCATGCTGATAAAGACGATACAATTCATGCATATACTTTTCCACTTGCATCGCTTCTGGTGTCTTAGCATTTTTTTGAAGCACGTCCTCCATAGACTTTGGAAGATGCAATATTTTGCTCAAATAGCTTTGACGCATTAAATAGCGAATAAGTAGAAAAGAGCATAGCAATACCAAACTAATACTTACAGAGTAAATGGCAGTATCAACGTTACGGAAGCCGTCGAGCCAATACAACACCATAATAAAACCAACTAATATTAGCTGAAATATAAAAAATGTTGCATAATCCCGCAAAAATAGTTTCCAGCCCATTTATAGCTCACCTGCACTTAAAATAAAGCGATAACCTGCACCACGGACTGTCTCAATTGATGATGAAATATTATAATCCGCTAGCTTTTTACGTACACGCGTCATATTAACATTCAACGTATTTTCATCGACAAATGCCTGATCGTCCCAAAGTTCCTCTAACAGTTGCTCGCGCGTCACTACTTTTGGTGCATGGCCCATTAATAATTCTAAAATAATACATTCTTTTTTCTGTAATGGAATTTCTAAGTCATTTTTATGCAACTCCATACGCTCTAGATGCAATACAAGCTGCCCTTGCTTAATTGTCCGTTCTTCTTGCCTAGCTGCATATTCGCCATATGTCCGACGCAAGTGACTACGGATTTTAGCCAAAACAATCTCATAATTAAATGGCTTAGTAATAAAATCGTCACCTCCATTTTCAAGCGCAAAAATTTGATCCATTTCTCCAGATCGCGCTGAAATGAAAATGATTGGACATGTTGTATGTTGACGTAATTGACGACACCAGTAATAGCCGTCATACGCTGGTAAATTTATATCAAGCAATACCATATGTGGATTAAAAGTTGTAAACTCTTCGATTAAATGGTCAAATTCTTGAATTGTTTCCACTTCGTATTGATATTTTCTTAATGTTTCTGCAAGCAATGATGCAATCTTCACATCATCCTCGACAATAAATATTCGATGCTTCTCCATACCGACACTCCTTTCTATCGTATATTGTACCAAAAAAAGGCTACGCGCCATAATTGCGCGTGCCCTTTTCTACTGTGATTACAGAAGTAGCTTCGAATTTCCCTTACTAGGGTGTTTAGCATGTTTCGACTCAAAATGTTTCCAGTAGCATAACCAATCTATCGTCTTAGTATAGGCTAAAAATATCTTTGTTATCGAAAGGCATTTGCCAGCTATTTTTTTATCTACTGTTAATAAATTAATTGTAGAAACTCTTCTGTCGATACGCCACCAAAGTATGTTGGAATGTTGATATCTACGAGCGCATTTGCGATAGCAGCACGGTCATAGTTTGTCCCAACTAGACGTTGTTCTACATCAGTCATATCGCCCACACCAAAGAAATCACCAAAAATATGTGCTTCTTCAATCACACCATTTTTCACCTCTAAACGTATATCAATCCCACCTGAAGGGAAGCGATGTGTTTTTTGAATATTAAAGCGTGGAGATTTACCGTAATTCCACTCCCATGTTTGATAGCGTTCAGCGGATAATTTATGAATATTCGCCCAATCTTCGTCAGTTAGTTCATAATAGCGAATATTTTCTTCACCACCGAAAATGGACTTTAAAATTTCTAGGCGGAATTCTTCCACCGTCATTTTGTCCTTTAAAAATTCCGAAATATTGGCTACGCGTGAACGAATCGATTTAATGCCTTTTGATTCAATTTTATCTTTCTTTACTTTCAATGCAGATACAACCGCATCAATTTCTGTATCAAACATTAATGTCCCGTGACTAAACATACGGCCTTTAGTAGAAAACTGTGCGTTCCCAGATACTTTACGCCCTTCTGCCAAAATATCATTACGACCTGACAGCTCAGCGTTCACGCCCATTTTTGCAAGTGCATCTACAACTGGCTGAGTGAATTTTTTATAATTCATAAAGCTATCGCCATCGTCGTTTGTAATAAAACTAAAGTTTAGGTTTCCAAGATCATGATACACCGCACCTCCGCCAGAGAGACGGCGCACAACGATAATACCATTGTCCTCAACATAATCTGTATTAATTTCTTCAATTGTATTTTGGTTCTTTCCAATAATGATGGATGGCTGATTTATGTAAAATAACAGCACTGGCTCCTTCTCAACGTCCATTGTTTTTAATAAATACTCCTCAATGGCAAGGTTAATGCGTGGATCATGGATCCCTTTATTATCAACGAAAATCATAATCGTTTCCTCCTTCACAAAATATCCATATATTATTTTAACGTAAATTAGGCATTTTGTGTTGACGAAACGCATCTGTTATAATACACTAGAAAATAATAAAACAGTAATAGTACAGATGAACTTAAAGGAGGAGTCCACAATGTTAGAAAACGTAGTTGAATTTTTCAAGAACTTACCTGCAAAACAATGCACAGAATGCGGTGAAAAGATCGAAGAACAAAGCGAATGCTACAGCAACACTTGTGAAAAATGTAACTGCCTATAAGCATTTGCCTATTCTGTAAGTCATTTCGTGCCCCACACGAACTAATAATGACACCCCTCATCATACATTTATGGTGAACCATTAATTAAATCTCTTACACTTACACAAAACAGCAGCTGATACGCTCATATCAGCTGCTGTTTTACTTTGTAAATTGTATGAGTGCCTGACACTCTTCCCAAGGTGACTAATTGTTTGCGTGCCAGGCACTAAAACAATTGGCACTAAAACAATTTGGCACTAAAAACACCCACCAAGTAAATGGTGGGTGTACAAATTTGTTTAATCTTCTACTACTTTTGAGTAACGTCTTGTGTGTAATAGCATGAAATAACCAAATGTAATGGCTAAGAACACAATTAAGTATCCAAATAACACACCGTAGTTTTGCCATAAATATGACATGTCGCCTGTTGAAATACTTGCTTTAAACGCTTGAACAGTATAAGTCATTGGCAGTAATTTATTGAACACTTGTAATGGTTCTGGGATAAGCTCAAGTGGGAATGTACCCGCGCTTGTTGTAAGTTGTAAAATCAGTACAACAATCGCTATGAAGCGACCTGGATCACCGAAAATAGATACTAACATTTGAATTAAAGCTAAGAATACATAGCTTGTCACTAAAGCTGTTAGAACAAAGTAACCTAAATTTTGTACTTCAAGACCTAAGCCCCATTTTACAATTGCTACTGTTAATAAAGCTTGAACAAGACCGACAAATGCAAGCACTGTCACTTTACTTGTAAACCATGTTGCACCATTTTTCGGACGAATAGCTGGTTCAACAAGTGGGAATACAATCGAGATTAATAATGCCCCAACGAATAATCCAAGTGAAATAAAGTAAGGTGCAAACCCTGTACCATAGTTTGGAACATGGTTAACTGATTCTTTTTCTACTTCTACTGGATTACCTACCATATCATACGTGTCATCATTCGCATGTACTTCGTTTGCTTTTTCACTCGCTTCACCTAATTTGCCTGATAGTGTAGCTGTACCGTCCGCAAGTTCAGTCGAACCATCTGCAAGTGTTGCAGATCCTTCAGCTAACTCACCAGATTTAGAAGCTAGCGTTGATGTGCCCTCGTTCAATGTTGTCGTACCACTAGCTAAATCATTTAATCCTGAAGCTAATGTTTTTGAACCTGTAACAGCTGTGTTCACACCAGCATGTAATTCACCTAGTTTATCAGCTAGTGTCGCATTACCAGCTTGTAGGCTTTGCGCACCTTTAACTAATTCATTGCTTTTTGCTGCTAATGCATTTGCACCAGTTAAAACATCTTTTTGACCAGCTGCAATTTGTGATGCACCACCACTTACTTGGCTTGCACCAGCTTGTAACTGTTCAGCACCAGATGCTAAAGAATTTAACCCATTATGCACACTTGCACTTCCTGCTTGTAGCTCTGCTAACGTTTGTTTTAACGCTGCTGCTTGCTCCTCTGGCATAGATGCAATCGCACTTTTCAACTGTTCAGATAGTGCTGTAATACCTGCTTCTACTTGTGCAGAACCATTCGATAATTGATTTGCTGAACTGTTTATTTTACCAGCATTTTCAGCAACCGATGCTGCACCCGAAACGATTTGCTGTTGTTTTTCATTTAATGTTGTAAGGCCTGCTTCTACTTTAGCTACACCTTGTGTGTATTGAGATAAGCCTTGTTCAAGATTTGTTGCGCCTGCAGCTGCCTGCTGTGCACCTTGCTGTAATTGAACTGTACCATTTTCTAATTTAACTAAGCCAGTTGACAGTTCGTTGGCACCTGTTGCCGCTTGCCCTGCACCTTTTGTAATTTTATCTGTACCATCAGAAAGTTCGATTGTGCTAGAAGCTAACTGCTCTAAATAACCTTTTAAATCTTTTGCTCCATTTGCTACTTTTTGTGCTCCTTCATCTAGCTTAACTGAACCGTCAGCAGCTTCTGTAAAGCCATCTCCAAGCGTTGCAATAGAATCAAATAATTTTTCTGCATATGTAGCAGAAACTTGTGAATTTACTTCTGCGCGTATGCGATCCATTGCTGTTTCACCAATTTGCGCACCTAGGAAGTTCAATCCTTCATTTGGGATATAGTTCATCACTAACTTAGAAGGTTTGTCATCAAGTAAAGTTGTCGCATGTTCTGAGAAATTTGCTGGTATTTCTAAGATCATGTAATAGTCTCTACTATTTAAACCTTTTTCTGCTTCTTCTTTTGACACTTCAATAAAGTCAAATTGCTTACTATCGACGAGTTTATCGACCAAGGTATCTCCTAAGTCTAACTTCACATCATCCATTTCTGCTCCATTATCTTCATTGACAACCGCTACTGGCAAATTAGACATGCCTGCGTATGGATCCCAAAACGCCCATAAAAACATGCCTGCATACATGACTGGGATAAATAGGACGGCAATTATTGAAACAAGCATTTTTCTTGTTTTTAGGATTTTCAGCCATTCAGCTTTAATCATATTTTTCTCTCACTCCTATACTAATTGACCGTAATCGTCAATTGGTCATTTTTCTGCAAAAAAATCACAAACTTCACAGTGCGTAAAATTTGTAGATTCTTTGTTAAAGAACTAGCCCTCGAAAGATCGTTTCCTTGAAAAGATTTAGTATCTTTTCTTCAGGAATCATGTCGCCATGTAGCTCATGCCAATCTACCACGAACGCTAAATACGCCTTTAGCAACAGATAACTTACTAACTCTGCATCACAATCTCGAATCTCACCTTTATCAATACGTCTTTGAATTAACGTTGCGACGTACGATAATATTTCAGACTCAATACGAATTAACACTTGTTTTACTGCTGGCGTACGTAATTCTTTTTCTTCCTCAATTAACTTCGCAAATAAAAGATGCTTCTCACGGAACTGTAGCATTTTCATTAAAGCATTATGTGCATTATCCATGAAGCTAGCTGATACATCCAACACTGCATCCGCTTCTGCCTTCATCTCACGTACAAGTGACATCGCTATCTCTTGAAATAAAATTTCCTTATTTGCAAAGAATGTATAAATCGTTCCTTTACCGACATTAGCAATTTTCGCCACTTGTTCCATCGTCGTTGCCTTATAACCAAACAACGTAAATGATTTTGCAGCTGCTTCAAGAATTTCCTGCCTACGATCCATTTGTGACATCCTTTCCTGTTAAGTTATGTACATTCTTTGTACACAGAAATTAAAATGACCAGAAAACCATTTCGGTCATCTGGTCATTATAATATTCCTATTTTAAAAATAATGCAAGCATTTATTGAATATTTTTTTCATTTTATTAATGCTCTGAATCCTCTGATGAATCTTTACCGTGATCGGACATGTTCATATTAGCTTTTTCATCTTCTTTTATTACTTGTGTCATATCAGGTGTGCCAGCCGTAATTTGCTGTTTCGGCATATTATGAATACCATTCGCAGTAGTATGGGCAAACATAAAGTAAACACCATCATGATCAAATGTAGTTTGGGCTTTATAGACGCCATCTTTCTCTAATGTTCCTTCAAGCATTTGCCCTTCATCGCGTTTACCCGATTCCCACACTTCAAATTCGACTATTGCATCATCAATATTTTTTTCACCTTGAATTACATGCGCAGCAAGTTCAATAGGAGCATTTATCGCTACTTCTTTTGGCGTTAAAATTTCCACCTCCAACATTTGGGGCTCTTCCAATGCAGAAGATGTTGCAGGTTCTTCCTTTTCTCCACAACCTACTAATAATGCTGGTACAGCTATCAATGTAAATAACCACTTCTTCATGTTTTACTCCTCCATTAATGGCATCGAAATTTTTACTTTTGTGCCTTTGTCTATTTCACTTTCAATTTCTAACTTGCCTTGTAACTGTTTTAATAATTGTTCAACAATGGATAGACCTAGGCCACTTCCACCATCTACTCGACTGCGCGCTTTATTGACACGATAAAAACGCTCTGTGACATGTGATAAATCTTCCTGCGGTATACCTATCCCCTCATCTTCTATCATGATAAGCGCATTGCCGTTGTGTTCAATTGCTACAATGTCAACCTTCGACTGCTCATAGGAGTAATTGATAGCATTTTCAATAATGTTGATAAAAATTTGCTTTAGCTTCACTTCATCGGCTTTAACAATTAATTCATCATCTACATCAAGGTGCAAAGTAATATTCTTTTTCTGTGCTTGATGCGTTAAAATTTTTTGAACTTCTCGTAATGTCTCTGCAAGAGGTATCGGATAGAGTGCGATGTCCTTTTGTTCATTTTCCATACGAGCAAGTTGAAGAAGCTCATTTGTTAAACGTTCCATACGATTTGCTTCACGCACGATTAACTGAATAGTTTCCTCTTGTTGCTCTTCTGCAATAATACCGTTTTGCATTGCTTCACTATAACCTTTTACATAGCTAATAGGTGTACGCAATTCATGAGAGACAGTCGCTAAAAAAGTCTTTTGCGCCTCATCCTCTCGTTGAATTGCCTCCGCCATATCGTTAAAAGTGCTTGATAGTTTCCCGATCTCATCACTCGATTTGACAGGGACACGTGTTGCATATTGTCCATAAGACATTTGTTCTACTGCCGTTTGTAAGTCACTTAATGGACGCATAATATGTTGAATACCTTTATAGACAAAAAAACTAGTCACTATCAAAAAGACAAATGCACTCAAAAATAAAAAAATGACTTCTTGACTTGCTAACTCACTAATTTTGGCTAATGGGAAGTAAATATAAATAATTCCCTCTAGCCTATTTTGATCTACTAAAGGTAGGACTACTGAAATAAGCTGTCGATCGAAACGAGGTTCATAGCCAATTTTTTGCACATATTTCCCTTCTAGCAATTGCTGCCGTTCATCAGCTCCTATCAATGTTTCATAATCAATATCAAACGGAACACAGGCACTCAGTTCACGAGGATTTCTAACAGCAAAAATGTTTAAATTGGAATAGTCATTATAATGTTCAATATTAGCTATAAATTCGTCTGTAACTTTACCACTCGTATACATTGTTTGTAGCTTTGTCCCGATTTCAATCATATTGCTTTCTGTATCTTCCACATAAAGCTGTTCATATAAAAAATCAGTCAGTACATACATAAAAACAACTGTGATTATCAAAAATGCAAAAATTAAAAGCCAAATACGTGTAGAAATCTTTTTCATTCGCCTGGATCAAAGCGGTAGCCTACTCCCCAGACGGTTTGTATATACCCTGCCGCTTCCTTTCCAAGCTTTAATCGCAAAGTTTTAATATGTGTATCAACCGTTCTTGTTCCACCTAAATAATCAATATCCCAAATACGCTCTAACAACTGCTCACGAGAATAAGCATTTCCTGGATTTTTCATAAATAAGTGTAATAATTCAAATTCCTTTAAAGTTAATGGAATAACCTTCCCTTCCACCGAAACTTTACGTGCAATCTCATCTAATTTAATTGGCCCAAAGACTACAAATTTTTGCTCAAAATCTGCTATATTCGTACCACTTCTTCTCAATACAGCATGCATTCGTGCCACTAGTTCATCATTTGTAAACGGTTTAACGATATAATCATCTCCACCGAGTGTTAGTCCTTTTACTTTATCCTCATTAGCATCTCGTGCCGTTAAGAAAATGACAGGCACATTAGACATCGCTCGAATACTTTGACAAACCGCAAAGCCATCTTCATGTGGCATCATCACATCTAATAAAACTAAGTCAATTTGTTCGCGAACAATAATATCGTACGCCTCAGTTCCACATGCAGCTGTAAAGGTTTCGAAATTGGAGTTATTGAGCATCATCTCGATTAAATTACGCATATCTTGCTCATCATCAACAATTAATACCGTTGTCACTTTTCTTCCTCCCTTACTAACAGCTGAAATGCACCTTTGCCAACATCAACTGTTTTTTGTACTTGACCATCTTTTATAAAATATAATGTATGGTCATCATAACCAGCTACAACAATATAGTCCTTAAACTGATTCACAACAAATGGATTTGCTCCTACTTCTTTTTCCCATAAAACATTTCCTTTAAAATCAACCACATATAATTCATTATGACCGTGGCTAACGACTAACACTTTATCTTTCGTCTTTGTTAAACCTACTGGCATTAAAGGCATTTCTATATTGCCACGCACAGTACCCGTCCCAAGATCAAATCGCTTTACTGAACTATTCGGCTTGCTTCCTTCACCATGCCCACCAACCCAAAGCTCATTTGTCTCCTCGACGATGACAATGCCATGTGATGATTTTCCTATTGGCCATTCCTGTTCTATTGTTAAATCTTTAATGGATAATACCGATAATTTCGTATCTTTATAATTGACTACATAGAGCTTATCTTTGTAAGTAGCCATCGACATCGGGTAGTTACCAAGTTGCTGTGATGCCAACTTATTTCCTTCCACATCAAAGCTTGTCACTGTGTTCATCTTACTATTCGTCATAAAAAATTGTTTAACATTTGGATCATAGTACACATTTGTCGTACCTAGCTCTACTTTTTTGGAATAAAGCTTTTTCCCCGTTGAAAGTGTATAGACAACGATTTCATCTAATTGATGCCCATATAATAATATTCGGTCATTATCTAGTAATAATGCGCCTGTATATGCTTTATCGAATGACCATGTTGCAATTACGTTCCCCAGCTCATCAATAAAATCTAATGAAGGCTCTTGTATGTTGAGCGATGCAATAAAACTCTGATTACGGTCAAGTGGCTCAAAAGATTTCTCGGTACATCCCGCCAACCAAATAACTTGTATAAAAGAAAAAATGAAGAATGCCCATTTTTTCATAATCATCACCTCTGCCCTTTAACTATACTTTACATTTGTGAAATCTGCGTGAAACTTGAAAGGTAAATTTATGACAAATTCCCAAGTGATAACAGTGTTTTAACATAATAAGAAAGGTCAATTTGCCTCGCAAAAAAACTAACTTTACATATACTACAAAGATTATTGAAAGGAGGAATCAATATGGTAACGATAAGTTTATGTATGATTGTGAAAAACGAGGAGGATGTTATCGCCAGATGCCTTGAATCAGTAAGTGATTTAGTCGATGAAATAAATATTGTGGACACAGGCTCCACTGACAAGACAAAGGAAATTGTTAAACAGTTTACAGATAGGATTTTTGATTTTAAGTGGATTCACCATTTTGCCGATGCACGTAATTTTTCCTTTCAACAAGCAACTTGCGATTACATTTTTTGGTTAGATGCAGATGATGTTTTAATGGCTGAAGATCAAGAAAAATTTAAAGTGCTAAAGGAATCATTAACTCCTAATATCGATGCCGTCTCGATGAATTATCATTTAAGCTTTGATAACGAAGGTAATGTTAGCTCTCTTATAAGAAGAAATCGATTAGTCAGAAGGGAGAAACAATTTCGATGGATAGGGGCGGTACACGAATATTTAGAGGTTAGTGGTAATCTGATTGAAAGTGATGTTGCAGTAAGCCATTTACCACTTCAGCACGATCACCAGCGCAATATTACTATTTACAAGAAACTCCTTCAATCAGGAGAACCTCTATCACCACGTGACACATTTTATTATGCCAATGAATTATTGGATCATAATGAAATTGAAGATGCAATATTTTACTATGAGCTTTTTCTCACATCTAAACAAGGCTGGGTAGAAGATAATATTAATGCCTGTTTTAAACTAGCTGATTGTTATTCGAAATTAAATGATAAGGAAAATAACGTAAGTTCTATTTTAAGAAGCTTCGAATATGACACCCCGCGCCCCGAAGCATGCTGCAGGCTTGGGCATCACTTTATAGAACAGGCAAAAAATCATGAGGCCATTTTTTGGTATGAACAAGCACTCACAATAAAACCTAAACCAAATGCCCCTTTCCAAAATAAAACCTTTACTACTTGGTTACCCCATTTACAACTTTGCGTCCTCTATGACCGATTACAACAATACGAATTAGCTAACACCCATAATGAATTAGCACGTGTCTACTTACCTCATGATCCAAAAATCTTACACAATAAAAGCTACTTCGATTGTTTGTTAAAAAACAACAACGATAAACTTTAATTTACCTTTTATAAAAGGATTTAAATTCTTGTAAAAGTGTTACCTTTCATCTACCAATCTTATCGCCCTACCCCTTCGGTAAATAATTTTAATAATAAATAATATAGGTTTTACAAATTATCAAATAAACAGTAAAAGTAGTTAACCGTCCACCTCCTCTATCATTTTTATGAATAGGATACTTGAGAGAGGAGGTGAATAAATGAACTTTGAAGATTATTTTTTAAATAATGTTTGCAGTAAATGTAGGACATTCCCCTGTGGTTGTATAAAAATACCCGAACATCATAGCTGCATTTGGCCAATTAAACCTACAGGAACTACTGGTTGTACAGGCGCAACAGGACCTACGGGGGCTACTGGTGTGACAGGTACTACTGGTCCAACAGGGCCTACGGGAGATCCTGGTGCTACTGGCATAACGGGAGCTACTGGGCCAACAGGTCCTACGGGAGATCCTGGTGCTACTGGCATAACGGGAGCTACTGGGCCAACAGGACCTACGGGAGATCCTGGCGCTACTGGCATAACGGGAGCTACTGGGCCAACAGGGCCTACGGGGGCTACTGGACTTCTTGGACCTACTGGACCTACTGGTGCCACTGGCGAACTCGGACCTACTGGACCTACTGGCGCTACGGGGCTTCTTGGACCTACTGGACCTACTGGTGCTACGGGACTTCTCGGACCTACTGGACCTACTGGTGCTACTGGGCTTCTTGGACCTACGGGACCTACTGGTGCTACGGGACTTCTCGGACCTACTGGACCTACTGGTGCTATGGGACTTCTCGGACCTACGGGACCTACGGGTGCTACGGGACTTCTCGGACCTACGGGACCTACTGGTGCTACTGGGCTTCTTGGACCTACTGGACCTACTGGCGCTACGGGACTTCTCGGACCTACGGGACCTACTGGCGCTACGGGGCTTCTTGGACCTACTGGACCTACTGGCGCAACTGGGCTTCTTGGACCTACTGGACCTACTGGCGCGACGGGGCTTCTTGGACCTACGGGACCTACTGGCGCGACGGGGCTTCTTGGACCTACGGGACCTACTGGCGCGACGGGGCTTCTTGGACCTACGGGACCTACTGGTGCAACGGGACTTCTCGGACCTACAGGACCTACTGGCGCGACGGGGCTTCTTGGACCTACGGGACCTACTGGCGCAACTGGGCTTCTTGGACCTACGGGACCTACTGGCGCGACGGGACTTCTCGGACCTACGGGACCTACTGGTGCTACTGGGCCAACTGGACCTGCCTTTACAGAAGGTTTCTCAGCCTTCCTAAGTACTTTATCTGTTAGTTCCTCTACTACTTTAACTAATTGGAGTGTAGCTTCACCATATTTCACAACACCAGCATTTAATCCAACAACGGGTATATTTACAGTTCCTACAACTGGAAGATATGCTTTTGAGGCAACTATCAACTATTCTACAGTAGCTGCCATTAGTCTTGGAATAGGTGCAGGTGTTAACCCTGCATTTGCTATCCGTAGAAATACAACTACTAATTTAATTAGTGGTTTATTCCCAATATTAAATTTATCCGTTACCTTATTAACTATTAGAGCAATTCTTGGTAGTGGCACTGTAACATTGGCTGGAGAAGTTAATTTAAATGCAGGTGATCAAATAGATTTAGTTTACGAAGCAAATGGTTTATCGCTTGCCTTAACACTAGGAGGCGCTAACTCAGGTGGTATTGTATGGTCATGCCACAGAATTTCTTAATTGTATGTATTCCATTAAGAGATTTAACCTTTATACATTGATGCATTCCACTATGGATAAACTTAAATCAAATAAAAAAGTAGTACAAATTAAACTTTGTACTACTTTTTTTAATCTTCCTGTATAAACATTTCGCTTAAAATTTCATTTGCAACTTTGCGCCCTTGTTCTACACATTCAGGAATTGAAATCCCTTCAAAGGAGCTGCCAGCAAGTTTGACTGTCGGGAAGTGTTCATAAAGTTCTTCCTTCACCCGATCAATTTTCGCCTCATGTCCTACAGTATATTGTGGCATAGCATTTTTCCAACGAGAAACAACCGTCGTCACAGGCTCCCCATCTATCCCTATTGTATTCTTTAAGTCTTGTAATACTGTTTTTTCAATCTCTGAATCAGATAGGGCAACAATCGTTTCATCACCTACACGACCAATATAGCTACGTAATAATACATAGTCATCAGGAGTAGTATTAGGCCATTTACGATTAATCCATGTACAAGATGTTATTGAAAAATCACTATTTCGAGAGACAAAAAACGACAGTGCATCTAAGTCACCTAGCTGCTCTTTTTTAAATGCCATCGTCACGGTTGCAATTGTTGCGGCCTTCATCGTATTTAACTCTGTTAAAAGTTGGTGATTACTAAACATCATTTGCGCAACATTATATGGTGTTGCAATAATAACTGCGTCAGCTGTTATATGCGAAAAATTATTTAATACGACCTGCACAGTGCCATCTTTGCTGTGGTCAATTTGCTCTACTTTAACACCCTTCATAACTGTCCCTGGGAGTAAAGATTCTTCTAGTTTTTCGATTAGCGTTTCAAGGCCATTTTCAAATGTTTGAAAAATCCCCTTATCCTTCGCTATCCGATTGTAACTTAAAAAATTTGTACCCGACTGTTTCATACCAAAAAGCAAGCTGCGATACTTTTGCTCTAATTCGTAGAGCTGCGGGAATGTAGATCTCATGCTTAGCTGTTCAATATCCCCTGCGAATGTACCTGCAAGTAAAGGTTCTACTAGATTTTCTACAACCTCTGCGCCAAATCTTCTTCGAAAAAACTCACCTATTGGCTGGTCGTCATCCCGTGCAGAACGCGGGAGGACAAAATCTCCCGCTGCACGAATTTTACCGCTGAGTGAAAATAATCCTGATGTAATGAATGACGAGATATGTGGCGTTGCTCCAGACATCAGATTGCTCGGAATCGGATATAATTTACTGCCAACAGCTATATAGGTTGGACCCGAATCTCCAGTTATCAACTTATCTTCAATATTTAAATCCTTTGCAAGTGCCTGGACATGATTTTCGCGATCGAAAAAGGATTCTGGCCCACGCTCGATAATAAAGCCATCTTTTCTAAGCGTTTGGATTTTCCCGCCAAGACGTAATGACGACTCGACAAGTACGATATCTACCGGCAATCCTTTTGCACGCGCTTGTTTTTGCATATAGAACGCAGCTGTGAGGCCTGTAATGCCGCCGCCAACAACAACTACCTTTCGTCTTTTTTGAGTCACCAACATCATCACTTTCTTTTCGCTTAGCTTAATTTTTTATGAATGGCGTCTACCATAGCATCGATAAATAACGGATGTGTATTAGGCATTGCTGGGCGATAATAGTTAGCACCTAATTCATCACAAACCACTTTACATTCATAATCGTTATCGTAAAGTACCTCTAAATGTTCTGTTACAAAGCCAACTGGTGTGTAAACAAATGAACGATAATCATTTTGCTCATAAAGATCACGTGTTAAATCCTGAACGTCTGGACCAAACCATGGCTCTGGAGTTTGACCAGCTGATTGCCAGCCTACTTTTACATTTTTCACGCCCGTAGCTTCTTGAATTAATCGAGCAGTTTCAATTAATTGGTCTTCGTATGGATCGCCCATTTCTTTAATTTTCACAGGCAGTGAGTGTGCTGAAACGATTAGACATGCCTTTTCACGTTCTTCTTCAGTCATCGAATCAAACGCTTCATTCACTTTAATCTTCCAATACTCAATAAACTTCGGCTCATCATACCAAGATTCAACAGATGTAATTTTCAGGCGATCACCTGCTGTTTCTTCTGCACGACCATTATATGATTTAATAGAGAAAGTCGAAAAGTGAGGAGCTAACACGATAGAAACTGCTTCCGTAATACCTGCTGCAACCATTTCCTCAACAGCGTCCTCAATGAATGGATGGATATGCTTTAAACCGATAAATAGTTTGTACTCAACCTCATCTTGCACTTCATTTAAACGTGCACATAAAGCTTCAGCCTGCGCTTCTGTTGCAGCTGCCAGTGGCGATAAACCACCGATTGCCTCATAGCGACTGCGTAAATCTTCTAAATGCTCGTCAGATGGTCTACGTCCGTGACGAATATGTGTATAGTAGGATTCAATATCTTCTTCTTTATAGGGTGTACCATATGCCATTACTAATAAACCTTTAACTTTTTTCATAAACCTTTTCACCTCTAAATAATAGTTTAACTATATTTTTTGTATGATTTCTGTACGTCAACAACAATTACACCAAAAAATAGTGTAATTGCGTCATTTAATCTGCTCTTTTGCTTATTTTAAGAACGTGCTTGAATTTGTTGTGCACTGTATTCATGAATAAGTGTTGTTAAACGTTTCAATACTGCTGGATCAACTTCTGGGAATACACCATGGCCTAAATTAAAGATATGACCTGGTACTTCTAAACCTTGATCGATAATATCTTTTGTTCGTTTTTCTATAACTGACCAATCAGCAAGTAATAATGAAGGGTCTAGGTTTCCTTGTACGGGCTTTGTAATTCCTTTTGCACGTGCGTCTTTAATTGGTAATCGCCAATCTAAGCCCACAACGTCAATTGGTAAATCATGCCACTCTTTTACTAAATGGCTTGCACCAACTCCAAATTGAATAAGCGGTACATTTTCTTTTTTTAACTCACCAAAAATACGAGTCATAACAGGTTTAATGAACACACGATAATCTTCAACACTTAAGGCTCCTACCCACGAGTCAAATACTTGTATCGCTTTTGCCCCCGCTTCCACTTGCGCTGAAACGTCCGCAATAATCATGTCTGCTAATTTGTCCATTAATGCAAACCATGCCTTTGGTTCCGATACCATAAATGATTTGGTTTTATTATAGTTTTTAGAAGGTCCGCCTTCAATCATATAGCTCGCTAATGTGAACGGTGCTCCTGCAAAACCTATTAATGGCACATTAAGCTGTTCCTCTGTTAATAATTTTATTGTTTCTAAAACGAATGGTGTATGTTCCTTTGCGTTGAACTCACCTAATTTTTCTACATCTGATACTGTGCGAATTGGGTTTGAAATAACTGGACCTACACCAGCTTTAATTTTTACATCAATACCGATACCTGGAAGAGGCGTTACGATATCTTTATATAAAATCGCTGCATCCACATTATAGTTTTCGACCGGTAAACGTGTTACATACGCACAAAGCTCAGGTTGATGTGTAATTTCCTCTAATGAATATTTTTCTTTAATTGCACGATATTCTGGTTGAGAACGACCTGCCTGTCGCATATACCAGACTGGAGTATGCTCAGTCCTTTCTCCGCGTGCAGCACGTAGAAGTGTATCATTAAAAAGTGTTGTCATTGATTATTTCCTTCCCCTCGATGAAATTCGTATCATAAAAAAAATCACTTGTTTATTCCATTATTATTGATATCCGTTTTCAATAGTAAACGCTTCCTCTGCTATTGTATAGTTTTCCTAGTGAAATGTCATAAAATTGTTCTTTCTCCATGCTTTCTTTTTTGACAAAGCGGGTAACTTACACTTAAATGGAGTTAATCACTGATTACTTAGACATTTATAAGGAGGGCAAAACAATGAATATTTATATAACTTCTGGCACAGGAGAGTTTATGGAACAAGTGAAAAATAAGTACCCTGACGAACATATGATTTTAATGCATGGTGAGGGTAATTCTGTGCTCATCCATGAAACTGAAGGAAAATCTGTATTTGCTACACCTCGTAAATTTGAAGTGTTAGATTCGGTAAATGAATTAGAAGAACGCGGTTTTTTCGTGTTCAACAATATTCCAGTGACAGATGAAGGGAAACCTGTTTTCGAACATCGTTTTTTAAATCGTGCACGTGCCATTGAGAACGAGCCTGGTTTTGTAGCGTTCCGACTGTTACGGCCATTGAATGGTGACACATACATTGTTTTAACACAATGGAATGGACCTCACTCATTTGAAGCATGGAAAAGCTCAAAAGCGTATAATACAGCACATGCCCAACGTGAAGAACCAACTGGTGTGCGACAACAAAATATTTTCTCTGCAGCATCCTACGTTACAACCTATACTGTTGTCCCGAAAGAAGACGACGAGGCATAATTTTTTTAAAGGAGCATTTACTTATGAATCAACAATTACTCGATAAAATTGATGCTCATTTTGATGAAATGGTGGCCATTCGCCGCCATCTACATATGCATCCGGAACTAAGCTTCCAAGAGAAAGAAACAGCAAACTATATTATTGAATACTATCAAAAGCTTGGTGTCCCAGTTGAACCTAATATTAGCGGCTATGGACTAATTGCACGTATTAAAGGTAGCAAGCCTGGTAAAAGGATTGCCTTACGTGCTGATTTTGATGCACTTCCTATTCAAGACGAAAAAGATGTCCCTTACAAATCAAAGGTAGATGGTGTTATGCATGCTTGTGGTCATGATGGTCATACGGCTACTTTATTAATAATAGGGAAACTTTTATGGGAAATGAAAGATGACTTAGCAGGTGAATATGTGCTGATACATCAACATGCTGAAGAAGCAGACCCAGGCGGTGCTATCGGTATGATACAGGCAGGTGCACTTAACGGTGTTGACGCTATATTTGGTACACATTTATCTTCCAATCATCCGACGGGCATGATCGGTTACCGTGTTGGTCCACTCATGGCTGCAGTGGATAGCTTTGAGTTAAAAATTCAAGGTAAAGGTGGGCATGGCGCTCATCCACATCAAACGAAAGATGCCATCGTTATCGGCTCTCAGCTTGTCATGAACTTGCAACAACTTGTAGCACGTCGAGTAGCTCCAACTGAATCAGCAGTTCTTACTGTCGGCTCATTCGTTGCCTCGAATGCAGATAATATTATTGCAGATACAGCTTATTTAAATGGGACTATCCGTACGTTTGACAAAGATGTCCGCGCAACAATGGAACGTGAGTTTAAGCGCGTTGTACACGGAACTGAAATTGCCCAAGATTGCACAATTAAGCTAGACTATCGTAAAGGCTATCCAGCGATTGTGAATCATGAAAAAGAAACACTATTTGTTCGCGATATCGCACAAGACATTTGTGATGTTGTTGAAATACCAGCAACGATGGGTGGCGAAGACTTCGCCTATTATTTAGAGGAAAAACCAGGTACTTTCTTCTTCACAGGGGCCGCACCTGTAGAATATGCACCACATCATCATCCGAAATTTGATATTGATGAAAAAGGTATGCTAGTTGCAGCAAAAGTGATGTTAAACGCTGCCCTTGAATATCAAGGCGTGGAATAATAAAAAGAAAGCTCATTTTGCCTAAACTATTTCGGGCAAAATGAGCTTTCTTTTTATATACGATAGTAACGTTTACCTTTAAGGTTTTGACACCTTTGCAGTTATTTCACTAACTACAAAAATGATTATTGCCGTTACATAAAACATCGGCTGCGTTACTCCGCATAGAGTAACAATAATCGCTTGCGCAATCATTGTCAGACGTACAACTTGCATAACAGCAACTTTACGCGCACCGTCTGGCAACGGATAAAGCATGTCCATCCGAAACTCACCGCTAGCTAATAATGCTTGCTTTAGCTGAATTGTCGTCGCAAAGCTCAATGCACCTGCAATAAACCATGTAACAAAAGGAATATCCACAAAGGCTGCAATAATAGCTGAAATAGCGGTTAATCGGAGCCATAAATAAAAATGATCGTCTGTACGAATAAACGTACGGAACACTAGATACTTTTGAGCATTCCCCTTTTGATAGGGTATAAAATTATAAAACCAGTCAAGCCACGCTCTACGTCGAATACTCCCGCGTAAATGAGGTACATCGGTAAAATAATTGGCGAAACGATAGAAGCTCATCATTCGATTTTGTTCTAATTTTACAAAGTGCTCATATGGTACAGGCTCGTTCGCACATTTTTTGCGAAACACTAATACATAGATACAACCAATTATTGCTGCAACGAATGCAAGAATAAGTTGCATTTGTAGCCCCATATATACGGTTACACCAAATATAATAGCTCGTATTAGTCTGTCCACCCATACAAAATGTCCGCGTTCACTATAACGATAACTAAATTCACCTTGCACACTCACATACTTTAGGGCGATAACTAGTAAAAATAGTAACCAAATATTAGTTGTTGTTAATTCTGTTACTGCCTTTAATAAAGGAATACTAATGATATAAACGATTGCCACAATCCAAACTTGTGACCAAAACGTCCACGCAAGTGCCTTTTTTAAATACAGCGACATTTTTGATTCTAATGGCAATAAATACACTTGGTCTGGCTCACGCAATAATGTCGTTGGGCGGCTAAATGCTAGTAATACACCAATTATTAAGGCAATGAGCCCTTCAGCTGGAAAATCAAACTCAACGATTTTCAACCACTCACTATATTGATAGCCCCCAGCTCCAACAAGAAACACAAGTACAATCGCAATATGTCCAGTGAAAATAAACTGCATATATTTTTGTACTTCACTTATATAGTGCATGAAGCGCGAGGACCATACATCACGCAAGTTCTTCATGGTCCCGCTCCTTCGTCATCGCAATATATAGGTCATCCAATGTAGCATGTGGCATGCCAAACGCTTGTCGTAAATCCGCCATCGTTCCCTGTGCTCGAACACGTCCTTCATGCAATAAAATAATTCGATCACAATGTTTTTCAGCTGTCGATAAAATATGTGTCGACATTAAAATGGATGCTCCCTCTTTTTTCTTTGTATCCATCTGATCGAGCAATGATTGGATACCTAGTGGATCTAGTCCGACAAACGGTTCATCAATTATATACAGACTTGGATTTACTAAAAATGCACACATAATCATTACTTTCTGACGCATCCCTTTTGAGAAATGCGATGGGAACCAATTTAAGCGTTTCTCCATTCGAAATTCCTTTAATAACAGTTCTGAACGTGCTGCAAGTGTAGCCTCATCTAAACCGTAAGCCATTGCTGTTAATTCAAGATGTTCACGTAATGTTAATTCATCATATAAAACTGGTGTTTCAGGGATATATGAAAATGCTGTCCGATACTTGTCCGTATTTTCTTTTAACGTCACACCATTTAGACGAATGTCGCCTTCTTTTGGTAGCATTGTGCCGATTATATGTTTAATGGTCGTACTTTTACCCGCACCATTTAAACCAATTAGCCCGACAAGTTCTCCTTTACCTATAGTAAATGACAATTCTTTAATAACAGGCTTTTTCGTATAGCCGCCTGTCACATGTTGTACTTCTAATACCGACATACCCTCACTCCTCTTCTTGTTATTATTTTATCAAAAATTAGCAAATGATTCAGTTATGAGTATGATAGAATAAACTTACATATAAATATTAAGGGGGATTTTACGAATGAGCGATTGCCTATTTTGCAAAATCATTGATGGATCAATTCCAAGTACAAAAGTTTACGAAGATGAACATGTCTATGCATTCACGGACATTGCACCAGTTGCAAAAGGTCATACTTTATTAATTCCAAAACATCACTGTCAAGACTTATTCGAAATGCCAGAAGAGGTAGCACGTAATTTGTATGCAGTCGCACCGAAACTTGCCAATGCCATTAAATCAGCATTTAACCCTATCGGTATGAATACGATTAATAACAATGGTGCTGCAGCTGGACAAACTGTTTTCCACTACCACTTACATTTTATTCCGCGTTACGATGAAAAAGAAGGCCTAGGCTTAATTTGGCAAACACAAACATATACACCAGAGCAATTAACAGAAGTAGCCGACAGCATTAAAGCTAATTTATAGTGCCAGGCACTCAAACAATTCTCATACAATTTAGATATGAAAATGGAACGCTATTGTCAAACGTTCCATTTTAGCGTACAATCACAAATAAGTTTCGCTAACGGTCATGAGGACACGTTAGGAAACAATTAGATTAGCATAGTTGAGGAGAGATTAGAAATGAATACAAAAAATCTAGTGTTAATGGCGCTTTTAGTCGGTGTCGGTGCTGCCCTTTATGTGGTCACACCAGGTATGGTAAATGGCATGAAGCCTGACTTCATGTTAACAATGATGTTTATCGGCATTTTATTGTTCCCTTCAATAAAAGAAACTTTTTTACTTTCTTTATCAACAGGGGTACTTTCAGGTTTATTTACAACATTCCCAGCAGGATTTATCCCAAATATTATCGATAAAGCTGTTACAGGCTTTGTGTTTTTAGCAATAGTCATTGTGCTAAAAAAAGTGACAAGTCATTTTGCTATATCCGCTGTCTTAGTTGGCTTAGGTACGATTTTGTCGGGATCTGTCTTTTTATCTGTTGCGCTATTTGTATTTAACGCTAACGTAGGCGCAACATTTACGGTGCTGTTTGTTGGGGTTGTAATACCAGCTGTTGCCTTTAACGTTGTAGCATTTGTTATTATTTATCCTATCGTTGCCAAACTAGTGAAGCGTTCTAAATTCAACACAGCAATTTCGCAAGCATTATAAACGTAAAATCGATTGCAGTTACAAACGTAAGACGTTTTAAGCTTTAATATAAGGGAAGAAGCTAAACAGTGAGGCAAAATCACTCGTTTAGCTTCTTTTTTCTTTTTTTATCGACTGATTTCATGGTTTAATAGAAGAAAGATAACAAATATAGAAATGAGGTATTTACTATGAAAGCACAACCATTTTTATTCGGATTAACAACAGGTATAATTGGAGGCGCAATTGCGGTCCTTTTGTCAACACCTCAATCAGGCCAACAATTACGTTCTACAATACTTTCTAATACTGATAGTGCAAAACTTAAGCTTCAAGATGTAAAGCATCAAGTCAACAATGTTAAACACTCTGTAGGCACTTTAACAAATGAAGCGAAAAATAATATACCACAAATAATAAATGATCTAAAACATTCGATTACTGTCTTTACACAAGAAATCGAACCGACAAAGAATAATTTACAACAAGAAATAGATGCATTACAGAATTCAATTAACGAAATCGAGAAAAACATTGCACAATTCACTGATAAAAAGAAAAAACCAGAAGAAAAGGCACAGGCATAAAGTTTTATAAAACGGTAATAAAACCTGTTTTTTTACCAAAAACAATATTCAAATTGTTATTTTTTAACCACTTTTCAATTTTTTAATTTTTCTAACTTTAAACTTTTTTTCTTTATTGCTATAATAATTTTAAAACGTTAAAGAAAGCAGTAGGTGATGGCTTTGTCAGAGGAATTATACACTCAAAAAGAAGCAATGCTATACAGTCAAAGAATTGCACAATTATCAAAAGCTTTATGGAAAGCAGTTGAAAAAGATTGGCAACAATGGATTAAACCATACGATTTAAACATTAACGAGCACCATATTTTGTGGATTTCATATCATTTAAAAGGGGCTTCCATTTCAGATGTAGCCAAATTTGGTGTAATGCACGTTTCAACAGCATTTAACTTTTCAAAAAAGCTAGAGGAACGTGGATTATTAAAGTTCTCAAAACGCGATGATGACAAACGAAATACTTATGTAGAACTAACTGAAACAGGGACAGACCTTATTATTGAAATGAATAGCAATTATCATAACACATACCATTCTGTGCTGGAGGGCTCGTTAGCTTTGAAAGATTTATATGGTCGCTTCCCAGAATTTTTAGATGTGATGGCTGTTATTCGTAATATTTACGGTGAGGACTTTATTGATATTTTTGAACGTTCATTTCAACACTTCCGTGATTCCTTTGACACGTTAGAAGAACGTTCAACTGTAAAAGGATAATATATGCTAAAAAAGGAGGCATTTCAGAAACATTTCTGAAATACCTCCTTTCTCTTGCAATCTTATAGAAATCAATTTACATTGAATAGGAACCTTCCCTATTATGGAGTTGATATTTAACGTGCACTGTTGGAAAATTTTAAACCTTGAACATCATTATGGAACGACTCGTATTATAATGATGGCTGTTATTGTTTTTCTCACTGTCTTTTCCGTGTCCTATGTGACATTTAATTTATTTAACGATGAATATTATAATGATCATTTATTTTGGCTGTTTGTTATTGCCGTCCTTGCTCTTTATCCTATTCATAAATGTTTACACTTTCTAGCATTATATGACTTACGCCAGCATCTCAAATTACGTGTACGGAAACAGTTTTACGTTATTCCTATACTGCATATGCGCATTCGTGAGCCATTATCGAAAAACCGCTATATTTTCGCTTTACTTACACCATTTATTGTATTAAATACAATTATCGTCATTAGTACATGGCTTCTGCCTGCCTATACACATTATGGAACATTACTTTTAGCGTATCATTGTAGTTTATGTTTAATTGATATTCTTTACGTGAAATATTTGTTGAATTCACCTAAAGATGCCCAAATTGAAGAAACACCAAAGGGCTATGAAATTTTAGTACCGCCTACAATTAACTGATTCGCTTGTACTTGTGTTTTATTAATGTTTTTTGATATGCTAATAATACTGAAAGAGGGGAGGAATAGACTTGCTATTAATGATTGTAGTTCTATTCTCGGTATTCTATTTATTTCAAATCAATCGCATGACCTACGCACTGTGTATGCGACGTGAAATTCCCGAAGAAAACCAACCAAAGATATTCCGAACTATCAATATACTTATCACAATTTTACTTGTTTCATTTTACGTAGAAATTTTGTTTGCAGTCTAATGTAGTTGCATCCGCGCCAGTCCGCACGCGGGTCATGTATTTAAAACATCCATGCAGCAATGGGAAATTAATTGAAGCCAAAATTCTTTCGGCCTCGACCCGTGCGTGCGGAGCGAATGCCTAGATATTGATAAGAAAAGCTAAGGAACAGCATATCCTTAGCTTTTCGGCATTTTATTAATTAGTATAGGAACGCTGCACCAACAATAATTAATAAAATAAATAACACAACTAATAAAGCAAAGCCTGAGCCGTAGCCACCGCCACCACCGTATCCTCCGTTGCTCATAACTTCACCCCCTTTCTTTTCTATATCCTATGCGCTTTGAAAATTGAAATTTAGGCTATACTCAAGGGGGAACCATTTTGTTTTTAAAACGTTTATGTTATAGTAAAAAATGGACGAAATGAATTAAGGAGAGAATATCCATATGAAAAAGACTGTATTATCTTTAACATTAGCAGCCTCAATTTTAGCTCTTGGCGCTTGTAGTGGAGGCGACAGCAAAGCATTAGTTACATCTAAAGTAGGCGATATTTCAGTATCTGATTTTAATGAAAAAGCAAAAACTTTAACAGGCTCATATGTATTACAACAAATGGTGACTGAAAAAGTATTAGCAGACAAATATGAAGTGACTGACAAAGAAATTAAAGAACAATATGATGCAACTGCATCACAGTTCGGCGATAGCTTTGCACAAGCACTAGCAGAAAACGGCTTAACAGAACAAGGCTTTAAAGATTCTTTACGTGTACAACTTCTACAAGAAAAAGCTTTAAAAGACAAAGCCATTAAAGAAGAAGACGTAAAAAAATATTATGAGCAAATGAAAACAGAATTAAATGGTCGCCATATTCTTGTAGCAGATGAAAAAACTGCGAAAGAAGCGATTGAAAAAATTAAAGGCGGCGCTTCTTTTGCTGATGTTGCAAAAGAATACTCAACTGATACTGGTTCTGCAGCAAAAGGCGGAGAGTTAGGTTGGTTTACAGTTGGTTCTATGGTAGATGAATTCAATGACGCGGCTTATGAACTTCCATTAAACACATTAAGTGAGCCAATTAAATCAAGCTATGGCTACCATGTAATTGAAATTACAGAAAAGCGCGATGTAAAAGATGTAGGCTCATTTGAGGATGAAGAAGAAAAAATTCGTACAACAATGTTAAACAAGCTTACTCAAACTGGTGAAGCACAAACATTGTTAAAAGACATCATTGCCCAATTAGCAAAAGATGCTGACTTTAAAACATCTGATAAAGAATTAAAAGAAGCATTAGATTCTTTTACAACAACAAGTGAAGAACAAGCAAAAGCAGATGAAGAAGCAGCTAAAAAAGCAGCCGATGAAAGTAAAGACAAAGAATCTAAATAGTCATTGTTTTACTATATGAAAAAGGGTTACGCCATCAAAGGCGTAACCCTTTTCGTTTTACTCAATATTTGGTTTGTAAAATGATCGGTTATCGAGTGGGAATAGTCTCTCTGTAAATTCTCCAGGAGCTGTTTTCCCTAATGCACGCGTAAGCATATTCATTTTCGCATCGATATTATCAATATAATGTAAGATTTCCGCTTCTTGAATCATAGGTTTTTTCGGGCTTCCCCATTCTTCTTTTCCATGATGCGATAACACTAGATGTTGTAACAGCATCACTTCTTCGCCTTCAATTTCCAGCTCACTAGCAATTTTAGCAATTTCATTGACCATAATCGTAATATGACCGAGTAAATTACCTTCCACAGTGTACATTGTTGCCACTGGACCTGATAATTCAACGACCTTACCGATATCGTGTAAAATAATACCCGAGTATAATAGGTCCCGATTTAATGTTGGATATAAATCAGCGATGGCTTTCCCTAGCTTTAGCATCGATACCATATGATCTAATAAGCCTGATGCATAGTCATGATGGTTTTTCGTTGCTGCAGGATATACTAAAATAGCATCCTGATGCTTTTTAATAGCTGCACGTGTGATACGTGAAATATTTGGATTTTTAATATCAAAGAAGAATTGTGTCAATTCCTCATAAAGCTGTTCTTTTGGAGTAGCAGCAGAAGGAACTAAATCATTAACGGCAATTCCCTCCTCAGGCTTTGCCACACGAATCGTTTTAATGCGCAATTGATTTTTGCCACGATAGTCATGAATTTCTCCCCCTACATGTACTATCGCCTCTGCATGATACATTTTTTCATGGTCTTCGTTTGTATCCCATAGTTTTGCTTCAATATCTCCACTTTTATCTTGTAGTAACAGCGACATAAATGGCTTCCCTACAGTGGTAACCCCTTTTGTCGATTGTTTAATTAATAAAAATTGATCAACTGATTCTCCAACTTGGAGCGTCGTAATACCTTTCATGTTGACGTCACTCCCCTTTCATTTGCTAGTGCTCCTAGATCGACAATTTGCTCTTTTTGCCAAAGTTCGAGCATCTCTTCATGGCAAGTAAAATACAAAATTTGACGTTCATATCCTACTTCTTTCATTAATTGTACCATTTTGTTTGTACGGTTTCGATCAAAATGGACAAATGGATCATCCATTATAAACGGAAATGGCGCTGAAGTTGCAAGGGTTTTCGCTAATGCCATTCGCAATGAAATATAAACTTGCTCCTTTGTAGCTTGTGATAATTCTGCTACATGATAGCGTAAGCCAGAAACCGCATGCGCTTCAAAATAGCCTTCTTCATGAATGAAAAGTTTATCGTAACGACCACCTGTTAACGAATGGAAGAAAGCATTAACCTGTGTAAGTACATGTGGTAATTTTTCTTCACGCAAACGGAATAATGTTTCATGAATAGCTGTTGCTAACGCTTTTTTAGAAGCCCATTGTGCCATTAGCTGTTGCAATATTGCTTTCTCTTGCTCAAACTGTTGCAACAATAAACCATATTGTTCATCGTTAAGTAAATGCTCCTTTTCAATCTGCAAGGCTGCTCGTTCTTCCAAGCAATGCTCAATTTCTATTCGTAGAGCATTGCGCACTTCTTCCAAAGCTTGTATTTTTTCTTGAAGTTGTTCCGCACTTAAAAAGCTTTCTTGCTGTTGCATATCTAATGAGTCTAATTGATATTGAATCGCTTGTAGTTCGGACTGCAGCTTTTGCTGATGTTGATATTGTTCATATGCTTCGTAAAATGCGTTTTCTGATTCTACATTCGCGTCAAGAAATAATTGTGCTATTGCCGCTTCATAGTTTGCTAAAAGTGGTTGTACTTCTTGTATTTTTGAATCGATTTGAGCAAGTTGTTCCTTTGTTTGCAGCATCTGTTGTTGCTCCTGCTGAATTGCAAAATAGGTTGAGCGTAGATGGACAAAAATTTCCTGCTCACTATACTCATTTTTTAAAACTTGTTGTAGCATTTCATAAAGCTCTTTTTTTTCAGATTGTATAACATGTAATAGCTGATAGATGCTTGTTTTTTTAACTACCAACTCCTGTACCCCGCGAATACGCATGAATAACTCTGGTAATAGCGAGCGTGGTACATTTCCCTCTAGGCGGAAACGCTCCAAAAAGTTTTGCAACGAATGAGTTGCCCCGGCGATTACTTGTTCAGCTTGTTGTATTTTAAGTTCGAGCTGTGCATACTGTCGTTCTTTATCACGCTGTTGCTCATTGGCTAGTATCCATCGATCTTCAAGCCGTTGCTTTTTCACAAGTAATACTTGAACAATATTTTCTTCTTGCTCTAGTTCTCTCAGTAATTGACTATTGTGCTCTGGAGGTCCATCCTCTGCTTGTTTCGCTTGTTTTAAATACAATAAAAATAGTAACGATAACATAGCCCCAATAACCATTACAGCCCAATTTTTTTCTAAGACGCCATAAATAAGCGCAACAATGCTTATAGCTAACACAAGCATAACAAAAAGCATTGGTTGCTTTTGTTTCGAGCGTTGCGATTGAACATGACGCAGTTGTTCCAAGCGCCCCTTTCTCTGAGGCCACTTTGCTAAAATATGTTCTTCTTCAGCGGATAATGACTCCTGCTGAAGTTGCTTTTTCTGCCGAGCAATGCTATCTAGTTCCTCATGGATTCGCTCTAATGATTGTAGATAAGACTTTAGCTCTTCCTCTGCTTCGTGTAATACAGTCAACTGCCGTTGAAATTGCTCCTCTTGTTGCAAAGAAACAGTTCCCTCTATAAGAGCTGCTTGAGCTTCCATTTCGTGTACACCCAATAAACGAAACTGGGCTTCAACGTCTTGCTCTAGTACAAACAGCTCTTCCTGAAGGTTCTGCTCTTTAACGAGGAGCTGATTCCAAGTTGCTTCTTTATTCATCAGCCTTGCCATGTCGTCAATTGCTTGTTCATCTGCCGTCAATTGAAGCTTACTTTTTAAAGCTTGATATTGTTCCTCTAGTTGAGTTAGCTGTAATGTTTCGTGCGTCAGTCGATCTTTTAACTGTTCATAACGTCGAATTCCTTCTGGTGGGAATTGGACATGTTCATAATTTTTAAATGATTGCTGTAAAGCATCTTGCTGCTCAATAAGTGGCATTGCCTGTTTTATGACCGTAAGTTGTTGCCAATCTTGTTGCAGCGTTTTTTGTTGTTTATTTAAATCCTTCAATCTTTGCTCAAGTTGCTGTAATTTGAGTGATTTATCTTCAAATGTATGAATTGTAGCCTGTTCTTTTTTAATGGTTTTTTCAAGTTGCTTTAAATTTTCGATTTTTTGATTGATGATTGGCAGTTTACCAGATTTTTTAAAAAGCTCTCCAGCGTCTTTTTCTAATTTTTTTTCAAGCGTAGATAGCCGATGAATGCCAGTCGTCCCTGATGCAAGCAATAGATGTGTCAGCTCGTCCTCTGACATTTTTTCGATTCCTTGCAGTTCATGAATTGAAAAGGAAAAAATCGCTTCAAATGATGAACGTGAATAGCCATACAAAAGCTTGGCTAAAAGCTCGTCATGCCCTTTCATACCATCTTCTGTATAGACAGTAACATCACCAGTAGCCTTTCCTTTTACACGTTCAATTGTACATTGACCATATATTGGGTGGAGTATAGTTAGCTGACCCCCAAATTTCGGTGATGTTTTTGGCTCATATTTTCGCTGGCTTTGCTGTTTTGTTGGAAATCCAAAAAGCATCTGCAAAATAAATTGCTGAATAGTCGTTTTGCCTGCCTCGTTCATGCCATAAAAAATTGTAACACCGTCTTGCAAAGAGATTGTGATATTTTCATGCTTACCAAAGCCGTAAATATGGATTTTCTGTATCGTTAGCAAAGTTTTCACGCCCTTTGAATTTCATCGGTTAATAACTCCTGCGCATCAAGCTTCAAATGTTCGATTTCCCGTTCTGTTAAAGGTTCTACAAATCTTGCCCCACTCGCATGCTGGTACAAATCCTTTAAAATATCTTTCCAATCCGAAATATCCCACTGTTCCATTACACTTATTACTGATTCAGTCATCGCAGTTGACTCATAGGAAGATGAAACTTTATGCAAAATAAGCTTCTGCACCCATCCCATTGGTTCAACCCCCTCTTCTGACTCCCGAATTGTTTCAAGCCATTCTTCTACCGAAGCATGTTCAAATAACGCTTCACTTTCTTCATCTATATTTTTCAAATGAAGCTCAATTACGGATGCTCCATATGCCATTCGATTAGTAGCGATGGCCTCTTCACATCTTAGTAGTAATTCATTTGCATGAAGTACATCCGTGCAATCCACCTCCACTATATTATAGACAACAGCAGAAGTTGGTATAAAAGTTAATTCAGCAGATGTTTGCGATAAGGTTACATCGTAAAAACCTTTCACTCCCTGCTCATTTCGGTGTCGACTTTGAATATTACCTGGATAAACGATCGGTGGTTCCGTGTGTAATAGCTGGCGTTTATGAATATGACCAAGCGCCCAGTAATGGTATCTTTTTTCAAGAAGTTGCTCTTTTTTAAATGGCGCATATACCGCATGCGAAGAATCACTTGCTTCACTGCCATGCAGCATCCCTATATGAATTGCATGCTGATCATGCGCAACAGGATAATTATCAATCATCGATTCCTTGACATGGCGCTCACCATAGCTAAAGCCATAAATATTTACTTGCTGACCACGTATTTTTAATTGCACAACACTTGTATCAGCTGGTAATTCGTAAACATTACTTGGTAAAGCAAATCGTGTCCAAGAACCATGTAAGTGGTCATGATTGCCATAACTGACTATGACGGGAATGTTATGTTCAAATAGCGTCTCCATTGCTGCCTGAAAACGTCTTTGTGCCTGTAAACTGCGATTTTCGCCATCATAAAGATCCCCTACAATAAGCAGGAAATCTGGTCTTTCTTCGATTGTCTTCTGAATAATTTTATCAAATGCTTCAAAAGTACTTGCTCGAATTTTTTTTAGATTCTTCTCAGGTAATCCAAATAAGCCTTTAAAAGGACTATCTAAATGTAAATCTGCCATATGGAAAAAACGAATTGCGGACATCCAATCACCTCTACATATTAATTAAACCTTTGTTCATCATTTCGTCTAGTTTTTCGTTTTGCGTGTACAAGGCAAGGAAGATTTGAGCCATGTATAACGAGCGTATTCAAAAGCGAATATTTGTTCTATTTTATCATACTTCCTGTTAGATGAGAAACGAATTGCTAGACTATTCAGCATCATGTTGTACTAAATTTTCCACAATTTTCGTAAATTATCGAAATATTCGCTAGATATACCGTGAAGTTTATATTTCTTCTATGTATAATAGATATATATTCAAAAAAAGGTGGGGTTTGTTTATGAATAATTATCGTTTTACAGCTTTTGAAAAAACTGGGGAAACACTTTTTGATGAAACTTGGACATTTGAAAGCGATGAAGCTGCAAAAGTAAATGGTCAACAACAAATCGTAGAAAAGGGCGTTGCTGAAAAAACACATCGCCTTGTCAACTCTTCTGGAAAATTAATATTATTCCATGTTTAAACTATGAGAGTAGAAAGACACCTAGAAAATACTAGGCGTCTAACACAGTAACAATATTTTTAAATAGCTTTTTAAAGAAAAATGGCAAGCCCCACCACGTTTACTTTTATGAACAAGCACAGAGCCTCCGAAACGGAATCTCACTTGTCTCGCTAAAAGTTTATGTGATGGGGCTTGCGTCGTGTTCAGCCTGTAAGCCACGCTACATGTTTACTGTCCTACAAAGACAGGTGTTCTTTTCTCAACAAATGCATGTATACCTTCTAAATGATCAGCCGTTTTACGCATAGCAGATTGCCCTTGTGCTTCCATCGCTAAAATATTTTCTAACTGTGGCAAGTTTTGAGCATGTAAAATCTTTTTCGTCGTAATCATTGAAGCAATTGGAGATGCTAGCATCTTTCCAACTAATTGATCAGCCACTGCAAAAACGGACCCTTCAGGTGCCACATAATCGATTAAGCCTACATTGTGTGCCTCTTCGGCTGTAAGCACTTTGCCTTCCCAAATCATTTGCTTTGCTTTCACAGTACCAAGTCGTTCCTTCATAAAGAAATGACCACCACCATCTGGAATTAACCCAATCCCTATAAAATTCATAGCTAGCTTACTATTTTCACAAGCAACTACGATATCTGCCCCTAGTGTTAAGCTAAAGCCTAAGCCTGCTGATGCACCATGAACTGCAGCTATAACAATCATCGGTAGTTGATAATACGCTTTGACGATACGTGTTAAATATACCATCGCCTCATCAATATTTAATGGCTTAGTTGGATCAAGCATTGCCTTAATATCACCGCCCGCAGAAAAGACCTTTCCTTCCCCACGAATAACTAAAACCTGTATTTCTTGCTCCTGCTGTAATGCTTCAAAACACTCAGCTAAATCACGCATCATTACATCGTCCATCGCATTCATAGCCTGTGGTCGATTTAGTGTTAATGTAGCACGACGCTCTAACTTTTCTAATGTAATTGTTGAAAATTCCATGTCCTACACCCCCGAATATGAATAGTCATTCACTATGTACTATTCGTGTTTTTTCTGAAAACTCCTTCTCTCCTACGCAAAATAGTCGTTGTTATGCTATATTTAATGTCGAATATTGAAATTAAAGGTGGGTATTTTTGTGTCACAAAAGGACTTTCGTGTATTACTTTATTATAAATATGTTGCTATTGAGGACCCAGTAGCATTTGCCGAAGCGCATTTAGCTTTTTGTCAAGAAGTCGGTCTACTTGGTCGGATTTTAGTAGGCTTGGAGGGCATTAATGGTACGGTTTCTGGTACGATTGAGCAAACTGAAAGCTACATGAATTATATGAAAGCAGACCCTCGTTTTAGCGACATAATGTGGAAAATCGACGAGGTAGAAGGACATGCCTTTAAAAAGATGCATGTACGACCTCGTACGGAGATTGTACACCTTGGCTTAGAAAATGATATTAACCCTTTAGAATTAACTGGAGATTATTTAACACCAACGGAATTTATGACTCGTATGCAAGAAGATAATACGGTTATTATTGATGCACGTAACGATTATGAATTTGACCTAGGACATTTCCGCAATGCGGTTCGTCCTGATATTGAAAGCTTCCGTGATCTTCCCGCTTGGATGGAAGAGCATAAAGAAGACTTTGCTGGTAAAAACATTTTAACTTATTGTACAGGTGGAATACGCTGTGAAAAATTCTCTGGCTGGTTAAAACGAGAAGGCTATGGTGAAAGTGTCGGGCAACTTCATGGTGGTATTGCTACGTATGCGAAAGACCCTGAAGTGAAGGGACAATTATGGGATGGCCAAATGTTTGTTTTCGATCGTCGCCGCAGTGTACCTATTAATCAGGTTGAGCATGTAGTTGTTGGTAAGGACTATTTCACAGGTGAACCGACGGAGCGCTATACAAACTGCGCTAATCCTGAGTGCCATAAATTAATGCTATGCGAGGAAAAGCATGAGGCATTTTATATGCGAAGCTGCTCTGACGATTGTCGTCGTGCAAAACGTAATTTCTTTGTCGAAGAAAATGGATGGACAAAAGAGCAAGTTGAAGAACAAATAGCAAAAATTGCACAGGCTAAAATTGTTTGAGTGCCTGACACTTTCGTGCAGTATAAAGTAAGCCGCAACAAGGTCTGTTGCGGCTTACTTTGCGTGCGTTTCTACAGGATCTTGTGTGGATTTTTTTCAGAATTGTTTGAGTGCCTGACACTTAAGGTTGTTTTGCTAAATAGCGGCCAACTTGTCTTCCGCTAAATAAACATCCGCCGACAAACGTTCCTTCCAAAGCTCGGTAACCATGTACACCGCCCCCTCCGAAACCACTCACTTCTCCTGCTGCAAATAGTCCTGGTACTAATTGTCCATCCATGCCAAATACAGCTCCATCTAAATTCGTCTGCAAGCCACCTAATGTTTTACGGGTTAAAATATTTAATCGCACTGCAATAAGTGGCCAATTTTTTGTATCTAAAATTTTATGAGGTTTTGCAACCCGTACTACTTTATCACCGATATATTTTCTCGCCCCGTATATGGCATTTACTTGTAAATCCTTCGTAAATTTATTGTCCATTTCGCGATCCCGTGCTAATATTTGCTCTTTAATTTTAATAAAATCTAACAACTCATTCCCAGCAAGCTTATTCATGCCATCTACTAGCTGTTTTAAATCGTTTGCAATAACAAAATCCTCGCCTTGATTTTTAAATGCTTGGATCGGTGCGGGTGGTCCTGGCAAAATGCGTTTCATTAACTCTGGTATGCTTTTATTCGTTAAGTCAGGATTTTGCTCTGAACCTGATAAGGCAAACTCCTTTTCAATGATTTTTTCCGTTAAAATAAACCATGAATAATCATAACCTGTTTTTTGAATTGCCTCTAATGTACTTAATGTATCAAACCCTGGAAAGTTCGGTGCCCCAAAGCGATTTCCCTCGGCATCAAACCATAAAGATGAAGGACCTGGCAAAATACGAATACCATGGTTTGGCCAAATTGGGTCCCAGTTTTTTAAACCCTCTGTATAATGCCACATCCGATCACGATTAACGATACGCCCACCAGCATGTTCAGTAATCTCTAACATGCGTCCATCTACATATGCGGGTACACCACATACTATATTTTTAGGCGGCGTCCCAAGACGAGCAGGCCAATTTTTACGAACTAAATCGATATTGGCCCCAATGCCCCCACTTGCTACAATAACTGCATTTGCTTCATAGGAAAAAGCACCCACCCCAATGCGTGAACTTTGCTCTCCACGTTGGGCAAAACTTTCAGCTAAAATTGTGCCACTTATACCCATAATTCGTCCATCCTGCTGGATAAATTCATCTACACGATGTCTCGGCTTAAAATCAACAATTCCTTCCTTTATCGCTTTCTTCACTTTATCTGCAAAAGGCTTTACAATGCCTGGTCCCGTTCCCCAAACAATATGAAAGCGAGGAACCGAATTCCCGTGACCTCCCGCCAATGAGCCACCTCGTTCAGCCCAACCAACAACAGGGAAAAATTTTATGCCTACTGATTTAAGCCATGCATATTTTTCACCTGCAGCAAAATCGACATACGCCCTTGCCCATTTATAAGCCCAACAATCCTCATCTTCCAAACGATCGAAGCCAGCAGTACCTAGCCAATCCTGCCACGCAAGCTCTTTGCTATCCTTAATACCAAGCCTTTTTTGCTCTGGTGTATTGACTAAAAATAGCCCACCAAAAGACCAAAATGCCTGTCCTCCCATTGAATTTTCAGGCTCTTGGTCTACTAATAATACACGTTTCTTTGCATCTATTAATTCACAGGCTGCAACGAGTCCCGCCAGACCAGCTCCGACAATTGCTACATCGTATTTCATCCCAACACCCCCGAAAAATCGAAATCCATCTTTCTTTACATACATTCTTCTCTTATTGGCGCTTTACCTCCTTATCGTTTGATAATTTCGTCAAAAATATGGCATTAACGAAATGTTCGCATTCCGTCTTAATTAAAGAGAGTTTTAGGAAAATAATCGAATGTACGACAATTATTTCTCAAAAATTTTTTATCATTTTATACTCGCTTAATCCTTATATTATCTGTCTTGACACATTCGTTAGCGCTTACAATGTCCACTGCAAAAAGACGAATAATAAAAGTTATTATTTATTATATTGTTCGTTTATAAGCAGTTTTCAGACTTTTGAAGCGAGTGATTTTAATCTTTTTTTGAATTATTGTTGACAAAGGTGAACAATAGGGATTATGATGTTAACAAATTTAATCACACAAAAATATAACGACGGAGACACGCTAGTCGCAAGAAAATCCAAAGAGAGCTGATGGTTGGTGTAAATCAGTGATTTCTACGATAAAGTTCCACTCCCGAATAGACATGCCGAAACATCCAAAAGTAAGCCTGTCCGTCACATGCACGTTACGCATATAGCTAAGACTGTATCGATTTTTTTCGAGCAGTAATTAAGGGTGGTACCGCGAACCTATATTTTCAGCCTTTCGCCCCTTACGACACAATAGTTGTGTTCGTAAGGCGCGGAAGGCTTTTATATTTTTTCGAAAAAAAGATTGTTTACATGCTGTAGCATCACCCCTGTGGACTACTCATTTAGACATCACTACTAATTTTTTATTAAAAGGAGCTAATTACAAATGACTACTGCAACAAAAACAATTAACGTATTTATCGCTGATCCACTAAGTGAAGATGGTATTTTTCCATTACGCCAAGAAAAAGAATTAGACTTAAACGTTATTATCGACACTGGACTAGCACCAGAAGAATTAATTGCCAAAATTGCTGATATAGATGTATTACTAGTTCGCTCTCAAACAACCGTTACACGTGAAGTAATTGAAGCGGCGAAAAGCTTAAAATTAATCGGTCGTGCTGGTGTAGGCGTAGACAACATTGATCTAGCTGCTGCAACAGAACACGGCATTATCGTTGTGAACGCTCCAGACGGTAACACAAACTCTGCCGCTGAACATACAATCGCCATGATGACGTCACTTGCTCGTCACATTCCACAAGCTTTCAATACATTGAAAAACGGTAAGTGGGATCGTAAATCATATGTAGGGGTAGAGCTTAAAAATAAAACGCTTGGAGTTGTTGGATTCGGACGTATTGGTGTAGAAGTAGCTTACCGTGCAAAAGGTCAGCGTATGAATATTATGGCGTATGATCCATTTTTAACTGATGAACGTGCAAATGAGCTAGGTGTTACGAAATCTACTGTCGAGGAAATTTGTGCTGCGGCAGATTTCATTACAGTACACACACCATTACTACCAGAAACACGTAACCTTATTAACAAAGAAAAGTTTGCCATGATGAAAGATGGCGTACGTATTATTAACTGTGCTCGTGGTGGTATCATTAATGAGGATGACTTATATGATGCTATCTTCGAAGGTAAAGTAGCAGGTGCAGCATTGGACGTTTTCGTTTCTGAGCCAGCAACTGATCATAAATTATTAACTTTACCACAAGTCATTGCGACACCTCACTTAGGTGCATCTACAATTGAGGCACAAGAATCTGTAGCAGTTGACGTATCAAACGATATTATTAAATTTTACAAAACAGGTACAGTGACAAACCCAGTAAATATGCCTTCAATTCCGAAAGAACTACTTGCACAAGTAGAACCATTCTTTGAATTAGCTGAAAAACTTGGTTCATTCTTATCTCAAATTACAGCTGAGCCAGTTAAAGAAATTAATCTATCTTATGCAGGTGAAGTAGCCAACTATGATGTACGTCCTTTAACTTCTAATGCTCTAAAAGGTTTATTAGCTAAAAACCATGGCAATCACGTTAATGATGTCAATGCTCGTTACTTATCTGAACGTATTGGCATGAAAATTAACGAACATAAAACTACTACTGCAAAAGGCTTCACAAGCTTAATTACAGTTGAAGTAAAAACGGCTACTGAAACACATACTGTTGCTGGTACATTATTAAATGGCCTTGGCGCACGTATTGTAAAAGTAGAAAACTACGTAGTAGACGTTGTACCAGAAGGACACCTTCTTTACATTAAAAACACAGATAAACCAGGGGCAATTGGTCGAGTTGCAACAAAATTAGCTGAAAAAGATATTAATATCGCAACAATGCAAGTTGGGCGTGCTGAAGTTGGAGGAACAGCTGTAATGATGCTAACAGTCGATAATATTGTTACGGAAGAAGATTTAACATACGTTTCACAACTTGAAAACATTGACGAAGTTAAAGCAATTGATCTTTAATGACTAAATTACAAAAGGCAACAAGAGTGTAAACTCTAGTTGCCTTTTGTGATTTTCTAGTTAATGTTCTACGTATAGAGGGCAACGACTACTATGATAGCGCACATTGCCTAAGCTCTATAAACATAGCTGGAGAATTTATCGGCGATTCATTAAGCTTTACCGACGATTGACAAAAAAGAGTTCTTACTTTCGTCTTGCTATACTCTTCGAGCATCCCCTCCATATGAAGCTGTTTGCCATAATTATAGTAGACTGCTAGCAATATATTAAGTTAATTGGAGTGGAGGGCGACTCCTGCTCAGAACGCACGTTAGCGAGGGGTGCGACTTACGCTGTGCCCGCGGAAAGCGCCCGCCCGTAGCGTAAATCAATCACAGTAGTCATCACCTAGATTAGTTTTAAATAAAAAAGGACTGATTAGTTATTAATCAGTCCTTTTAGGCATATTTGTTTTTTGTTGCACAATTCATAAGGAATTAAAGCTCTTTCACAAGTTTTAAAAAGGCTGTTAATGAATCTACCTCATATGTTGGCGTGACAGCTCCTGTTGGTACATTGTTTTCACGGTTAATCCAAACATTACGCATGCCGACTCTAGATGAACCTAAAATATCTGTATTTAAGTTATCGCCAACCATAATTGCCTCGTCAGCAGTAATGCCCGCCTTTTCCATGACATGTTCAAAGATGGACGCATCTGGCTTCCCTTTTCCAAAATCACCAGAAATGATGATATGGTCAAAATACGGAGCAATTTCAGGTGTAATTTCTAACTTTAAATTTTGTAAGCTCGGTGCGCCATTCGTTAATAATATAAGTTGATATTTGCCTTTCAGTTCATCTAAAACAGTAAAAGTATCTTCATATAAAAGTGGCGACACTTTACGTTCTGCTACAAAGCGTTCGCCTAGTTCGGCTCCAAACTTTGCATCGTCAATTCCAAGTGCAGCTAAGCCCTTTGTCCACGCTTCTGAGCGATATCCAGGCACAATTTCTTTCATCTTTTGAAATGAATCGGTTGGATCATCAAATGTTCCCCAAAGTCCTTCGAATGGATTAATACCGATTAACACTGTATAGTCATATGTTTCGTAGCTTTCATAAAGTGCACGTGCTTCTTTGCGCACTGCCTCCTCTAATTCAGTTGAATCCACCGTATGTATTGTTGCTGCGTATGCGCATGTTTTTTCAAATGCTGTTTTTACAGATTTTTTGTCCCATAACAACGTATCATCCAAATCAAAAATAATTGTACTTATTGACATTGTGTCAGCTCCTAGCTTCTTTTCTACTTGAACAAAAAGCATTCATATCGCTTATTTTAGCATATTTTCAAAATAGTTAGCATAGTTAAATCGTAAAAATCCACTACGCTTTCCACGGGCACAGTGTAAGCCGCAACCCTCGCTAGCGCGCGTCTTGTTGCGACTTATGTTTGTGCTATTCCCGCAGGAGTCTTCGTGGATTTTTACTTAGTTAGCGCTACTGGCATCGCCATTTTAATTCAGAATTGTTTGAGTGACTGGCACTCAATTTTTTCGGCGTAATTTGTCCATTAAACTTTGCACTTCGGCCTTCTTTTGCTCTGTTTCTTCTTTTAATATGTCAATATGGTAAGTGTTATCAATTTCTTTAATTAAGACGCGATCACCTGCTTGTAACGATTGATTCACAGTGTTGATAGGTAGAATTAGTTGCTCAACTTCCTCTGGATATTTTAAAAAAATTGCATAGCCATCTTCAATGCGGTCTAATGTGTATTTAGTCGAGTTCACTTACAACTTCCCCTTTCGCATTAAGTAATTGTGCACTATCTCCATCATTTAGCCAAATCTGTCTTGTTGTCCACTTTAAATAATTTTGTCCCTCACGTGCTGTCGTTCCGCTAGTGACATAAATTGTTTTTCCTGGCTGTAATGATACATTAGGAAAATTAAAAACTTGATTCCCTTCTATTGATACAAGTTGCCAACCCTTTAACGAAACTGTATCTTGACCATTGTTTTTTATAGCAACTATTTCCTCTATTAAATCCTTGCTAATAATTTCTACATCTTGTTTCAAACTCGGTTTTTCAGCAATGGCACCTGACCACTCTTTCGCACTTACACTATAGCTTACCCCATCTGTTGAAACAGTAACTGTTCCAGCCTCGGCTGTTGCATAAATTTTACTTCCGATCGCCTGTAAACGCTCTACAACTTCAGCATGTGGGTGTCCATATTTATTATCTTTGCCATAACTTAATATAGTTACTTCTGGTTGCACTGCTTGTATAAAGCTTTGAGAGCTACTTGTATTGGAACCATGATGGCCTGCCTTTAAAATAGTCGCCTTCACATTTTGTTGCATCATTTCTTTTTCTAGAGCTACACCTGCGTCACCTGTTAATAAAAATGAAATATTTCCATAGGTAACTTTTAGCACAATCGATGCATCATTATTATCTGAGGCATCTTCGTTAGCATTCAGTACTTTTATTTCTAGTTCATCATCAAAAGCAATGCTATCTCCCGTTTTCGGCACATTATACGGAATATTTTTCGTATCAATAAGTGATAGCATTTCTTCAAACGTTTGTGATGTATGTACTTTCCCAGAATCATAAAACTGTTCAATAGGAATCGAATTCAATACAGGGATTAAACCGCCAATATGATCCGCATCTGGATGTGTCGCGACGACTATATCAAGCTTATCTATACCAAGTTCATTTATATGTGAAACGACCTGTTGCCCAGCCCCTTTCACACCTCCATCAACGAGCATCGTTTTACCATTCGGTGACTCAATTAAAATTGAATCGCCCTGTCCTACATCAAAAAAATGCACACGCATTTCATGGCCTGCTGCCACTGGTATTTTTTCTGTTTCTAATGCTGATGTACAACCTGCTAATACAAAAATACAAAGGAGCACAGCGAATATTTTTTTCATTACATATCGTCCTTTCTATTTTCTATTATACAAAAAAAGAGAGCGAACCCGAAGGCTGCTCTCTGCTGAAGCAAATTAAACTAAAATCCACCACAAAATCATCGTAATCACAATCGTTACAAGCCCCTGTAATAGTGTCGCAACAGTTTGGGCTTTGTACGCTTGTGTCACTTCCATTCCACTATACTGCGTAATAACCCAGAAAAAGCTATCATTTACATGACTAACCGTCATTGCCCCTGCTCCTATTGCCATTACCACCAATGCTAATGGGACAGCGCCTTCAATACCAAGCGTTATAAGCATTGGAGCTACTAGAGAAGATGTTATAACTAACGCTGTTGTTGAAGAGCCTTGTGCTGTTTTTAGCGCAGCCGCTACGATAAATGGTACAAGGAGGAATAGGCTTCCTGATGCAAACATACCTAAATCCATTTCTTGCAACATTTCACCAACGCCAGCATTTTTAATAACCGTTCCAAAAGAACCGCCCGCTCCAGTAATTAATAAAATCGGAGCAGCCTCTTTTAAGCTATCACCTATCCAACCAGTTAACGTTTTTTCACTTATTTCAGGTAATAACAACATCGCTGCTGCTACACCTAAAAATAAAGCAACTGTTGGTGATCCTAAAAAACGTAAAATCATATTAAACGTAGCTTCACTATCCCCAACTAATGCTGCGATTGATCCTAGCCCGATTAACACAATTGGAAGCACAATCGGTAAAAATGATTTAAATGTTGATGGCATTTTACCAAATGATTTAATGATTTCTTCATAATCCAATGCCTCTAAGTCATCTTCAGGCACGCGAATTTTTGTTGCTACTTTAACTGACCATAAATAACCTACAAAAGTCGCTGGAATTGCTACTAACAATCCAATAACAATTACTGTTCCTAAATAATCTGCTGCCCCTATATTACCAGCCGCCGCTATTGGCCCTGGTGTTGGTGGCACTAACACGTGTGTAGCAAAGAGCCCTGTAGCCAAAGCTACAGCCATCGAGGCAATCGTAACATTTGCACGCTTTGCTAATGATTTTTGTAAACTCGATAAAATAATAAACCCTGAATCACAGAAAACAGGAATGGATACAATATAGCCGATTAAAGACATAGCTAATTGAGGACGCTTTGGCCCAACAATTCGCAATACCACTTCTGCCATACGATAGGCAGCCCCTGATTTTTCTAAAATAAGTCCGATAATTGTTCCTGCTATAATGACTAAACCAATGCTTGTCATCAAGCCTCCAAATCCCGTATTAATACTTTCAACAACCGTTAATAATGGCATTCCAGAAGCAATGCCTACAAAGAATGCACTAATTAATAGTGCTAGAAACGGATGAAGCTTTAGCTTTGCTGTTCCGACTACAACAAATAATACCCCTATTAAAATAATAACGAACAACATTTACTCATCCCCCATATTTACATAATTCTCAATTATTTTTTTCGTTTTTAGACGAATTAAACGATAAGGCTCTTGCATTGCTTGCTGGACAGTAGTCGATTCGTCTACTAATGATTCCACAACAGCAAAATAATTGAGCAAAATAGACTTATCCTCCTCATCAATGGCTCCAGACAATAGCATCGCCTGTGTGTTTGTTGTTTTTGCAGCCATTGCCACCCCCAATGGCGCCTTGCCATGTAATGTTTGGCGATCTGATTTACCTTCACCAGTAAGAACAATTTGTGCGTCTTTCAACTGTTTTTTTAACTGGACAGCCTCTATAACAATATCTATGCCTGCATGAAAAGTACCATTTAAAAAGGCAATTAATGCACCACCTACACCACCAGCAGCACCTGCCCCTTTATAATCATGTAAACGAATGTGATACTGCTTTTCCACAATATCTGCAAACTGCTTTAAGCAATTATCAAAATAAGTAATCTCATGCTCTTTCACACCTTTTTGCGGGCCAAAAATAGCTGTAGCGCCGCGCTCTCCAATCAATGGATTATCTACATCACATGCAATTGTAAATGTTGCTTCAGACAAGCGTGCATCGAGCTGACTATTATCAATGGATGCTAAATCTAATAATGCTGACACGCCATTCGCAATAGATGTCCCATCATCTTTTTTAAACTGTAAGCCTAGTACCTTTAATAAACCAATACCAGCATCGTTTGTGGCACTACCGCCTATTCCAATAATAAATTTTCGAAACCCTTTATTCAGTGCTGCCATTATTAACTGCCCTGTCCCATATGTTGATGCAAGCTCAGGATTTTTTTCACTGTCCTGCAACAGCATAATTCCAGAAGCCTGTGCCATCTCGATGACACACGTTTCATCATCTCCAAGCACACCAAACTTTGCTTCGATTGTTCTGCCTAGCGGATCGAGCACATTTTCTGAAATATACTTACCTCCCGTTGAAGCAATAAGGGATTCTAGCGTACCTTCTCCACCGTCTGCCACTGGTAAAATAACTGTTTCAATCGATTGATCAGCATCTATGATTCCTTCATGCATCGCATTCGCAACTTCAAATGCAGATAAAGTACCTTTATAAGAATCTGGACAAATTATGACTTTCATTTGATACCCCCACTTTACATCCATTCATATTTAAATTGGTGCTCAGCTGTCAGACGATATAGTTTTATCGCATACAAGAAATTTCTTCTAGCCAAAGTTAAGCGCTTACAAATTATTATAATGACAATAAATTCAGAAAACATTATAATGAATGTACAAATTAACTGTCATATAACAGAGGTTTATTTATGCGAGGTGTATAAGCATGTTAACAAAAAAATTAGCAGAAGAAATCGTGCATCAAACAATGTTACGATTACGTCGCAACATTAATGTAATTAGTCCAACTGGAGTTATTTTAGCTTCTGGCGATAAAATGAGGGTGGAAAATATACACGAAGGCGCACTTTATGTGGCAAAATCAAAAGAGACACTCATCATTAATAAAGAAAACATTGATGCCTATCCCAATACAAAACCTGGCATCAATATGCCGATTATGTATCAAGATGAAGTTCTTGGAGTGATCGGTATTACAGGTGATTCTGAGGAAATTTTAGAAATTGCCAACCTTGTTCAACTAACAACTGAAATCATGACACATCAAGCGATTGTAGAATCCAAAAGTGAGTGGCAACGTAAAAATAACGATTACATATTTGAAGCGTTAGTGCACGGCAGTAAGATAGACGCCGCCTTACAAGAACGCATTCAAAAGCTTCCATTCGCTCTTGAAGCACCTTTTCAAATTGTATTACTTAGCTTAGATGCACCTTCGTCTGCAGAAAATAACCTCCCTCTGTTTTTTGAGGATTTATTTTATAAGCAGCCTGTTCTTTCAGGTCATAGCCAGCTTCATGAATACTATATATTACTAACAAACTATGATGAGCAGAAAAAACAACAAATGATGAAAGCTTTACGTAAAAAAAAGCATAAACTACCATCATTACAAATTGGTGTTGGACCAACTGTACCAAATTTATCGCAACTTCCAAATTGCTATAACGGCGCTAAAACTGCACTTGAATTTGCCTTTATGAATAAAGAAATTACGTTTTTTGAAGATGTCGAGTTATTTTCTCTTTTTAAAAAGAGAGACTCTGAGGAAGTACAAGCATTCCAAAATCGTGTGCTAAAAAATATGAATGCTAAACAACTTGAAACGTTACAAACTTTTTTTGATTGTAATTTACAGCTAAAACTTTGTGCACAACAGCTTAATATTCACCGTCATACACTTACCTATCGTTTAAATAAAATTCGAGAGCTGACAGGCTACGATCCACAATATTTTGAGGATGCTGTTATTTTAAAAATGGCCTGCACTTTCCGATAAATCATAACCAGTCTGGGACATATAACTTATAAAGAAAAGTCCTTCGTAATTTTTGCTATGGTTGATGTCCGCTACGGCGGGCGCTTTCCGCGGGCACACCGTAAGCCGCAACCCTCGCTAACGCGCGGTTTGTTGCGTCTTACTATGCGTGCGTTCCCGCAGGAGTCGCCGCCTCCGCTACCATCAACTATTGCTCTCTGCTAAATATTATCTATTGCCAAAGAAAAAATGGCTAAGTTCTTCAGAATACGCACACCAAAAAAGTGTTAGATTGATTGCAGTCAATCTAACACTTTACTTTTTTGCCCTTTAAGCATTATATAATTCATTTAATAACTCAATTTTTTTGCCAATGGCGTCTTCAAACGTCATAATGTACGCTGCAGGATCTTTAGGATTATGGAATTGTGTAATCCGTCCTGTCTCAGGATGAACAAATTTAGAAGAGGCCCCACAGCCAATACCTAAAATGGTCTGCACTTCTTCCATGATCACAATATTATAAATGCTTTCTTCTCCCGCTTTACTGTAGCCTACATTTTCTAAATTGCCTAAAATATTTTTTTGACGGTATAGATAGTAAGGAACATAATCATTTTCCTTCGTCCATACTTGTGCCATCTGCATCATTTGAGCAACCGTATCACGATCTGCCACCTTGTATTTATCTTTATTCCGCGTCATTTCAGAGGCACGTTTAAAGGATAATGTGTGAACAGTTAAAGACTCTGGTTGCATTTTTGCAGATTCCTCTAACGAATGTTGGAACTCTTCCGTCCCTTCATTCGGCAAGCCAATAATTAAATCCATATTGATGTTATTCATCCCAGATTCGCGTGCTAGCCAAAACTTATCAATTGTTTCTTGCACCGTATGATGGCGACCGATTGCTTTTAATGTTTCATCTGTATAAGACTGCGGATTTACACTAATACGATCAATGCCCCATTTTTTCAGTACAGCTAATTTCTCTGGTGTAATCGTATCTGGACGACCTGCTTCAACCGTCACCTCACGTATCGTTTCAGGATTCGGGAAAGCGTCATACATTGTTTGATACAGTGCATCCATTTCATGTGCTTCAATTGAAGTTGGTGTGCCCCCACCCCAATAAATTGAAGTAATTTTCATATTGTTCTCAGTTAGCCACTTACCCATCTCACGCAATTCAATGTGCAAGCCATCTAAAAATGTCTCTACACGACCTTGCTTACGGTTACTTCCAATCGCATACGCAGGGAAAGTACAATATGCACATTTTGTTGGACAAAACGGAATGCCAATATAAACACTAATCTCCTTCCCGATATTGTCTAAGTCTGGAATAGTGACTAGCTGACGGGCAACAATGTCCTTCAACAGTGCTACTTTTTCCTCTGACAAACGAAAGTCCCGTACGAGTACCTCCGCAATTTCTCTATCATCCATACCTGCTTGGCGGAATTTATGGTAAAGCTTTGTCGGGCGCACACCTGTTAAAATTCCCCATTGCTGATGCATACCAGTATGCTGTTCTAGCACATTTAAAAACACATGTGATAGTGCACGTTTCAGTCGAATATTTTGCTCACGACCAACCGCTTCTATCGCATAATCAATATGGTAATCATTCGTGTAACGTTTACCATCTACCTCAAGCACCGCGCTAGTATAAATAGCAAAATGTTCATCAACTCGGTAGTTGAAAGCAACGGACATATCGGCTTCCTGCGCAGTCGTACTTAACTTTGAATCCTCAAAAAACAAATTCGCAATATGATTTAATACGCGAATCCAATCCTCAGGATACTTTCGATCTATTTGAATAATTTTCATTGTTTTCGCTCTCTTCTTTCAATATTCCAATGTACATTACTAAATTAATGATTGCCTCAATAGTTTAACAAATTTTTATAAGTATAAGCAAAGCTACTATTTTCAAGTTATAATTAACAGAATATTTAGACTAATTATAGACAATTTATTTATTATTACCTATAATTTTTAGGAAAGGTGGTGTTGATAGTGGGTGTATTAATAGAAAACGGTTCTTCTGTTTCTAGCTTTATTCAGCAAGTAGAAATTGCCTTCCATCATTTTGATTTACAACGATGTGACGAAAAGACAATGTATTTCACCATATTTTTAAAATATCGCGAACAAAAAGTTCTTTGTGATTTTATTTATATTATGAATCATCACGAAATGTACGGGGCTATCTCTATCAACGAGCATTATAAACATGCAAGGAACTTTATTCAACAGCATTTCCACCATATCCTTTTATACTCTGACGAATTACGATTAGCACGAAACTTCATGAATACTACTCATTTCAAGATAAACTTCCAGCAGTTCGCCAAAAAATATCCAAAATATACGGCAAATAAACTGCTTTTTCCATAGGACAAGTTTTTAACAAAAGGGAGGCGTCAGTAGTATTCGACGCCTCCCTCACTGTTATTCCTTTAACCTTTCACTCAACCCTGTAATATCAATTCCGTTTAATGCTTGTGTTGCGAGTCTGTCTGCTTCGGCATTCTCTTTCCTCGAAATCAGTTTATAGTCTGGTCGAAGGCTTAGCTCACTTAATTTTGCGTCAATTTTGTCTGCCCAACCTGCTAAATCCTTTTCCAATGCCGCCCATTCTCCGTTTAGCTGATTAATAACGACTTGTGAATCCCCTATAATGCTAATCGGTAAATGATGAGCATTTAATAATTCAAGCTCCACTAACCCTAAATAAAGCGCTGCATATTCAGCCTCATTGTTGGATTTAAGCTCCGCGGAAAAGGCATTTTTTCTTAGCCTATACGGTTTACCATTTTGCTCATAATAAATGGCACACCCAAGTCCTGATTGTTTAGTTGTTCGATCAAAGCCTCCATCAAAATAGACAGTAATATTATGGGGTTCCGTATCAACTTCTTTTAAATATGCTTTTAGCTCCTTAATAGACCAGTTCGTATCTTGTCGATCGATAAATTGTAACGATTTAACACGTCCTGTACGTTCCATATCTTCCGCCAATAATAACGCTTGAGCTCCAGGCATTTCTTCTGACCGTAAAATCGTTCCAGCACCCTTTGGTGTTTTATAAGTCCATTCAATTAAAACATGCATAAAATTCCCTCCATAAGTGAAAACGTGTCTCGAATAGCCGAGACACGTTTTCCTTCTTACTTTGTTATATGTGCAAATATACGATTATTTATTCCTCACAAAATATTTAACGGTATATCGCGAATAGACATGCTTACTTACATACCCTCGTACAATGATTGGATTGGTTTTACTAAAATACGATTTACTTCTTCGATAACACCACTTAGCTTCATCTCTGCTTCAAGCATTGCTACAATTTTCTCATTTTGTTGCGCAAGCTGAGCTGTTTTTTGAGCATACAGTAGTTCATCTTCCTGTAAATCTTCCCCAGCCATTTGCTTTTGCTGTAAATCTATTTGAATCTTACGGAAGTTTTGGAATAGCTTTATTGCATCCTCATCCGCCTTCACGACTGCTACTGCCTCTTCTAATGCTTTAAATTCCTCCGTTTTGCGGAAAGTTGCCTCCAAAGCATTAATCTCATTATAAATATTAACCATTATTTCTTTTTCCCCTTTCTAAATAAAGTAGACGATTAAACCTTGCACAATACCAATTAGACCACCAAGAACGGCACCAAGTACAGTAATCATTTTAAATTCACGCTTGGAAATGCCAAGGACAAGCTCTTCAAGTTTCGATACTGGGAACGAATCGACTTGTTCACGTACGACTTCTTGTAAATTTAAACGTTTTAACACATCTTCTAATTTATCTTCCGCTCTAGTAAATGCCTTTTCAATCATTTGAGGCACGATTGTTTCCCTCATCCAAGTACTTCCGCTAGGCCAGTAATATGAAATAGGATGCTGTAAGCGTTCTGCAACTGCTAATTGATCTTTTACATAGCTTTGTAAATTTGCTAATATCGGTTCAAAATCAATATCCTCTAAATAATCCATTGCTGGACGATCCTTTAATTTTTCCCACTCCTGTGTGAAAATGTTCGTTAGCAGCGCTGTTGTTCCAGGAGCCTGTATAAACTTCACAAGCTCACGTTGTACTTTACCCATAAGTGACGAAGAATCACCTAAAAACATATTAAGCATACCGCCTAGTGATCCTTTTGACGATAAAAAGTCATCAATCATCGCCTTTATCGTCATTTCTCCAGCTGGCGATAAAAAATAATCTTCGCCTTTCTGCAAAATATGCCCAACTGCTACTGGAATTTTAGCATCAATCGTCTGTTGAATGTCCTCCGATAACAGTGTACGAATTGTTCTCGTTGATAATGTATTCTTAACTGATTCAAATTGTCCGGCTACAATTTGCTCTACCTTTTGTTCAATCGTCACAGGCATATTGGAGAAACCGGCTAAAGTTAACCAATCTTGAATCGTTTTATCTTCCGTAAAAAATGTTTCTTCTACTTTTGTTTGTACAAATTGTTCTACTTTATCTTGAATATCTTTTGAGAAAAACTTTTTCCTAAAGGTCTCAGGTGTCAGTAGATAATTGACGACAGTCAATCCAAGCTGCTTCGCTAATTCATCACGTCTTTTTGGAATAAGACCAGGTGTAAATGGCACGCGCCAATTTTTAATATAGATCGCTTCATGAGGTCGAAATAGCATTTTAATTGCTAAGTGATTTGTTATACCTCCGATTGCAGCACCGATGATTGCCATAAATAATAATGTCACTATAAAATTGTCCATTAGCATCCTCTCATTTCAATCATATTCACTTTTGGCGTATTTTGTCGCCTATTGGACTCATTATAGCAGAGCAATGAAATCCAACGAAAGAAATACCCTCCATTTAATTACGATAAAGCATAATTGTACCTATCTTTAATACATTACAAATTGTTTAGTTGCAAAATGCCTGCTATCCTTGAATAATATTAAATACATATCATTAGAAATGGGGTTTGTATATGATTCAGCATTTTAGCTTTAAACCTTTATTTGAAAATACACAGCTTCCTGGATGGGCCATTTCGTTTTTCTATCAACGTGAACGTTATGCTGCAGAATATTTAAAGGATGGCGTTATCCAATGGATTGGACCTATTCCTCCGAATGAAGAAGATGTTAAAAAAATGATTCACGAACTTATGCTTTTCCATATTTATGACTAATAATAACGATATTTTTTTGCTTTTATCCACTTAAAAATACCTAATATTTACTAGTAAAATCACTGCTATTATACGAAAAGTGCTTATTTATATTGATATTCCTGTATTTTTCTTATACATTTAATAAATGAATTTATTTCTATAATGTTTTTTATGCAGGAGGCTATTTCAATGAGTAAAGTCGCACTTTCTGATGACTTAAACAACTATAATTCGAAAGCATTAATTCGTGCAAAAGTAAAAGAACTTTTTTCTGAATTTTCCGCAAAAATTTTCGGATTAGTCGATGAGGCTAGCACTATCGATAGTAAAAAATTTGAAGCACTATCTGGCTTTAGCAGTAATTTTTACAGTGAGTATTGTAGCCAATTAAAAGCTATTTTTGAATCTCCAACTGGAATAGGAAAACGTGCCAATAAACAAATGTATTTAATTTATAATGGCAATCATTATATTCTTACCCAACAAGGGCTAACAGATAAAGCACCTATCATCATTTCAACTTTTTCAGGCACCATCCCTATAAAAGAGTCTGTGCATGATGTAGAAAAGGCTTGTCTTAAATTACGTTTCCAACAATAATTTTTTCGATACATATCAACGCAAAAAAGAGGTTATCTCCTAAACGGAGACAACCTCTTTTTTTGTTGCATATTAAAAATAATTCATTTAAAAAAATCCACAAGTAAAGCACTCTTGAGATTTTTGACGTGTCGTTTTATATGAGATGCAAATGCTTCTTTCTCTAAATAAACTATCCTTGCTCCATATAAAGTTAGCATAATGCATATTGATTTTCAATCATTTGTCATCTAGATAATGTTCATTTCTTTTAAAAGTAATGGCTTCATAAAATAGTATAAAAAAGTCGTTGTCAATATTTGTGTTTTAGTTATAAATAACTTATGATTAAAACATCCAACAATTTTTTAAATCATAGGAGGTGTACACTTTGTTTACTTCCCTCATTCGGGCGGGGACAAAGGAATTATTTGGACGGAGACATATTGGAAATAACCATAAGGTTGGCGGCATTCGCCCTACTAATCATAATGACAGGATTTTTCGTTGCAACTGAATTTGCAATCGTAAAAGTGAGAACTACCCGTATTGATCAATTAGTCGCAGAAGGCCATAAAAAAGCGAAAAATGCAAAACGTGTTGTATCGGATTTAGACGAGTACTTATCCGCTTGTCAGTTAGGTATTACAATTACAGCACTTGGACTTGGGTGGCTAGGTGAACCAACGTTTGAAATCATTTTACATCCAGTGTTCGAGTTTCTAAATCTGAACGGTAGCATAACATCTATCCTTTCATTTATACTTGCATTCTCTATTGTAACGTTTATGCATGTAGTTATCGGGGAATTGGCGCCAAAAACTTTAGCCATCCAAAAAGCAGAATTTGTTACATTAAACTTGTCTGGTCCATTAATTTTATTCCATAACATTACGTATCCAATCATTAAATTATTAAATGGCTCTGCTCGTGGTTTAACAGGTCTATTTGGTCTTAAAATGATGTCAGAATCAGAAGTTGCGCATACTGAAGAAGAATTGCGTATGATTTTGTCGGATAGTTTAAAAGGTGGAGAAATTAATAACGCAGAATATGAATATGTAAACAGTATCTTTGAGTTCTCAGATCGCCTTGCAAAAGAAATCATGGTGCCACGTACTGAAATCGTCGGAATTGAGAAAGAGCTTACGATTAAAGAAGTATTCGATTTAATGGGTGTCGAGCAATATACTCGTTATCCAATTATCGACGGTGATAAAGACCATATTATTGGCTTAGTCAATATGAAGCATTTATTAACTGCTTACATTAAAGACCCAGCAAATGGTGATAAACTAGTGATTGACTATATGCAACCGATTATTCGCGTTATGGAAACAACGCAAATTAATGAATTATTACTCAAGATTCAACGTGAACGTATTCATATGGCTATTTTAATGGATGAGTATGGTGGAACATCGGGTCTTGTAACCATTGAAGATATTATCGAGGAAATTGTCGGGGACATTCAAGATGAGTTTGATGAAGATGAAATCCCTGAAGTACAAGAAGTTGCAGAAAATCATTTTATTTTAGATGCAAAAATGCTACTAGAAAACGTCAATGATATGCTAGGTACTGACATAGAAGATGATGATATCGATACGATTGGTGGTTGGTTCATGACGAAGCGTTTCGATGCTGTTGAAGGTGATAGCATTGAAGAGCAAGGTTTTGAATTCACAGCTAAAGAACTAGACGGTCACCACATATTATACTTAGAAGTTCTGAAATTACCTGAACTTGATTTAGTAAATGACATCGAAGAATCGAAAGACTATAAATAACACAGCTAAGACGGCTCCCTTTCATATAAGGGGGTCGTTTTATAATGCCCGAAAGTTTTGCGAGGAGGAAACAAAATGGAGCTCTATACAAATTTACGTCAAGGGGAAAAAGGCGCTTGGTTATCTATCGCTACTTACTTAATTCTGAGCTCGACAAAGCTAACAATTGGCTACATTGGAACATCTGAAGCTTTAAAAGCAGATGGATTAAACAATACAACAGATATTATTGCATCTATTGCCGTATTAATCGGCTTGCGTATTGCCCAAAGACCACCAGACTCAAATCACCAATATGGCCATCTGCGCGCTGAGACGGTTGCTTCACTCGTTGCATCATTCATTATGCTTGTTGTCGGCTTACAAGTTTTGATTGCGTCTTTAAAAGGGCTATGGGAACCAAGTGGCACAACTCCATCAATGTTAACAGCATTTGTCGCAATTGGGAGTGCTGGAGTAATGTATATTGTTTATCGTTATAATTTAGCTTTATCAAAAAAAATTCGCAGTGCTGCTGTCAAAGCTGCCGCTTATGACAATCGTTCAGATGCACTTGTCAGCATTGGTACAGCTATCGGGATATTCGGTGCAATTTTCGGCTTCCCAATCATAGATACATTGACAGCACTTGTTGTAGCTTTTCTTATACTAAAAACGGCCGTGGAAATATTTTGGGAAGCTGTTCAAAGTCTTACAGATGCATTTGATATCGATGAAGTCGAGACTTTATCGGTTTTAATTCGCAATGTAAGCGGCGTTATTGAGCTTTTAGATTTCAAAGGACGCGCACATGGCAATATGTACTTTATAGATGTAACTGTGACAGTGAATCCTTACTTAAATGTCTTTGAAAGCCACCGTATTACTGAAGAAATTGAACGAACAATTATGCGGGAAAATCACTTCTGTCACGTACTCGTGCATATTGAACCACACGTCGAAGATTTGCCGCCTACACACAAAAGCCAGCCTCCTACCACTTGATGGTAAGAGACTGGCTTTTTGTAATATTTCGCTTCGCTCTAAAAAATTACTTAATTGCTATATAAATATCGACTTGAGCCTCATTAGGTTGGCATCGTTCATCATATACTTCAAAGTCACCAGTATACGTTCGTTCCACTTCTGCATTTGCAAACCAAGCCCAAATATCTTGCCAAGCTTTAATAACAATGTCTGGCATTGATCCTTTTTCGGAACTAAAGACTAAATATTTAGAGGCAGGAACTGTTTTTATGGACATCTCTTTTGGCACATCTTTGTCAGTTGATATTTCCACTCCAAGTGTTATTGAATAATCTCCGTTAACATCTGTTTCATAATCAGAATACAGTCCATACATAACGCCCTCATTCACTTGATTGAACAGTTGACCTGCAACATTTTGCTGAAAATAATCTGTCCATAATTGTGGTATTTTCGCTGTAGGAGTTAATTCATTCGCATTATTTGTGCGCGCTGTTATCCCTACTATTTGAAAACTTTGTTTTTCCTTTACAACTGGTTGTTTGACCTCTCGTGTTCGCCATCTTTTTAAATTAGGTAAAAACGAAGCTAACATTTGTCGTGCCTCTTCTTCTACCATACCTTCTTCTTTTAAATGCGGTACACATAAAGAAATCATCGTCTCAACAGTTATATTTGGCTGTTTAAACTCTCCTAATTCGTAGCAATATACGCAATAATCCTGTGATACTTGTCCATCCTTTTCTGTTCCTAATAATTCCGCGTTCACTAATGGCATTCCACAGCTTTGGCAATAACTTTGCATCATTTATTTCCACCCTTCGTTCATTTGTATTCACTATAACAAAGCAAACTTGACATCTGTATGTCATCAATTGAAAGGTTATTTCTCACCTTTTGTTTCCTGATATAATGCGACAATTTCCTGTGCCCGTTTGTGCACAATATCAACTAAATAAGGTGGATCAATAAGCTTTATGCGATTCCCAAAGCTCAGCAGAAATCCATAGAGCCATTCATCTTCAGGCAATGACACTTGCACGATTGATTTTTCATTATCTATATGTTCTGCCCCAAATGTTTCTTCCACTAGTGTTCGAATTGATTCTTCGAATGACAGCGTGATTGCCACTAAGTTGTGTGGTTGCTGCCAAGCTTTATCCCAAGGAAGTTCTGCTAAATGAACTGCCTTGCGTTCAAAACATACGAATGCCTCTTTAATATCCTTCATTCTTGAAATTTTAAATAACCGAAAACTATTTCTTAATGTGCAATAGCCATAGATATACCACACTTTCCCCTTCTGTACTAAAGTATGTGGCTCTATTAAGCGCTTTGTCATCGTCCCATGCGCAGTTGAATACAAGAAGCTGACACATTGCTCGTCCTCAATTGCCTTTTTCAATAACGTTATTTGTTCTTTTAATATAATATTTTGTCCCCAAGGGCTGAGGTCAATAAATACATGATCCATCGATTTTTTCACTTTGTCATCTGCAATCCCCGTTAATTTTTCTAAAACGGCTTTAGCATGTGTATCCTCATATGACGTCAAGGCACTTTTGAGCGCAATCGATAGAGAGGTTAGTTCCTCCTTCGTTAAAATTTGCTTATCCATTCTATATCCATCGATTAAACTAATTCCTCCATTTACTCCTTGCTGACTTACAACAGGTACCCCTGCAAAGCTAAGGGTTTCAACATCGCGGTAAATTGTACGAACGGATACGTCAAATAAATCTGCCAATTCTTGAGCCTTTACTTTTTTACGATTAATTAAAATCATCGTCATCGTTAGTAAACGATCTAATTTCATTTGTCTAATTCCTCAACTTTGTACATATTTTTAAAACACACACTACTTTTCCACAACAAAGTAATTTTCAATTACTTATATCCTATTATTTTTAAGTATTTTTTAAGTACCTTTTGAGTTTTCTTTAAGTCAAATGTACTATAATAACCGCTATTACATAATACATTCATTAGAATGTTTTTACAAAATAAGAAAAAAAGAAACTTTAAATCCCTTCAGTCAATTTTCTAGTTTAACTATCGCAACTTTCTTTTTGTAAAATAGTTTAATAATAAACGCTTATACAATTATTTCAATTCTCTTAACACTACATAAAAAACTTTTATCCTCTATATAATGGGGAGACCTTTTCAAAAACAATGTACTAGAGTTTAATGGTTTTCAATTTAATTGTATAAAGGAGATTTTGATGTGATTCGAGCCGTTTTAATAGACAATGAACCTCTAGCTTTACACTATTTTCAAAATAAGCTACAAAACTTTCAACAAATAGAGGTTATCAAAACTTTCACTAGTGTAAAGCTATTCTTAAATAGCCTTCCATCACTGGAATTTGAAGTAATATTTTTAGAAATAAAGCTTGATGAACTGAATGGACTTGAAGTAGCTGATATTATAAAAAGCAATCATCCACATGTAATTGTTATATTTATAACTTCGTATTCAGAATTTGCAATCCAAGCATATGAAATAGGAGGACTTGATTATTTACTTAAACCGATTAGCCAAGCAAGCTTACAAAAAACAATATCACGTATTGAACATGAATTTTCTATGCAACAGTTGGTACAACAAACTTCTAATACGATTTTAAACGTCCAATGCTTTAATCAATTTGCTACCTATAGCAACAATAGTCTCGTCTCCTTTAAAACGGAGAAAACAAAAGAATTATTCGCCTATTTTATATTGCATCCTAACATGCCTATTCATCGAGATGTGTTAATTGAAATTCTGTGGCCTAATTTAGATTATGTTCGTGCCAAATCTAATCTTCATACAGCACTATCTTATTTAAGAAAAACATTAAATAATATGGGCTATACGAACTGTATAATATTTTCTAATAAATATTACATTTTTGAGAAACCAAATATTTTGTGTGATTTATACGAATTCCAAGATTGTTTTAATGATTTTAAGAAGTCCGATTATCCTCCGATTACATTAATTAACCAATGTCTTGCTATTTATAAGGACGGCTTACTCGTATTTGATGATTATGAATGGGCTACCTCTGATAGAGATAAGCTTACTAAATCATACATAGAGTTATTAGAGAAAGGATTTCAAACGAGCATAGCAACTGAAACGGAAAAAGCTATTGACTATCTCAAACGTTTAATAGAGTTTGATCCTTATAATGAACATAAGCTTGAACAATATTTACAATTGTTAATTAATGCGGGATTTCATAAACAGGCATACACTATTTTTTTATCCTATGAACAAAAATTAAAAGAAGACTTAGCACTCACTCCGAGCTCCACTTTACTAGAAATGTCGAAGAAATTATTTAGTTATAATCAATAAATTACATGGAAAGAAAAGCATGCCAACCTTTTTAAATTTAGAAACAGTAGCAAAACATTCGTATTTTTTGCTGCTATTTACTATGGTGAAGAACTTTAGCTATTCATGATCTTTAGCAATAAATAATTTTCTCAAATAGCACTAGTTGATGGTAGCGAAGGCGGTGTGCCCGCGGAAAGCACCTGCCGTAGCGGACATCAACGGCATAGCAAAAAAGTGGTAGATTATCTGAAATCCACATCTCTTTCTTTTGCAAGAATAATAAATTAGCAGCGTTCACTAGTTGATGGTAGCGAAGGCGGTGACTCCTGCGGGAACGCACGCAACGTAAGACGCAACAATCCGCGCGTTAGCGAGGGTTGCGGCTTACGGGGTGCCCGCGGAAAGCACTGCCGTAGCGGACATCAACGGCATAGCAAAAAAGTGTTAGATTGATTGCAGTCAATCTAACACTTTTTCTCTTTTGTCCTAGCCACGTTTATTGATTGCCTACTGGCCGCTGCCTTCAGTCAATCCATGCTTTACTGCATAGAGTGCGGCTTGTGTTCGATCTTGTACTTGTAGCTTCGTAAAAATATTGGAAATATGCGTTTTTACTGTTTTTTCAGTAACGAATAAAGATGAAGCAATTTCTCGGTTACTTTTTCCCTTTGTAAGCTCTGCAAGTACATCTTGCTCCCGTGGAGTTAATGGATTTAAAACATGTAGTGCATTTTCCGATTCTTGACGATCCATCTCAAGTGTTGAAGTTGCTTCTGGGTGTAAAGTATGTTCCCCCTGCATAATGCGACGAATCGATGATACTAACTCATCAGGTTCAATATCCTTTAGCTGATATCCTGCTGCCCCTGCTTCCATTGCTGGGACAACATGATCTCGATCAGAGAAGCTCGTTAGCATTAAAACTTCAATGTGCGGAAACTTAGATTTTATGCGTTTCGTTGCTTGAATACCATCCATCTCAGGCATTACTAAATCCATTAAGATAATATCTGGCTGTATGCTTTCGGCTAGCGCAACTGCTTCCAAACCATTTTTTGCTTCCCCAACAACCTCAATATCTTTCTGTGTCTTTAAAAAAAATAATAATCCTCGTCGGACTACATGATGATCATCTGCAATTAGAACACGAATCATTTTATTCCCCCCTTAATATGGCAAGCGGATTAGCAGCTCCGTGCCTTTACCAATTTCACTTACCCAGTCAGCTGTCCCCCCCACCGATTTAGCTCGATCTTTTATCGATTGCAAGCCTATGGATAGGAGCTTAGTATTATGATCAATAACAAAGCCTCGTCCCTCGTCACGAATAACTAATAATATATCAGTGGCTGTTACCGTAATATAAAGTGCCGCTTCAAGTACACCAGCATGACGACGCACATTATTAAGCGCCTCCTGTGCAACACGAAATAACGTTTCCTCAATACGAGATGGAAACTGTAAAACACCAGATACGGTTACATGAAGCTTTAATCCGAGCATTTCAGCATATACTTTTATCGCCTCTAACAGTCCATTCTCTAACCCTTTTGGCCGTAGTTGCCATATGAGTGCACGCATTTCTGTTAAAGCATCTTGTGTTAAATGCTGTATCTCCTTAAATGTTTCTTTTACCTCAGTGTCGTTACTCATCTCAATGCCAGCCCTCGCCGTTAACGTTACAGAGAAAAGAAGCTGATTTACTGAATCATGTAAGTCCCGTGCCAGACGATTACGTTCCTTCACGAGCGCCATTTCCTGCTCCTGCTTAGTCAATAATATGCGCTTAATGGCAGAGCCCATTTGAAAGGCAACCGATTCCAGTAAGGCAAGCTCTTCCTCTGAAAACCGCACTGTATTTTTGGATGCTACATTTAAAACACCAAAACGCTCCTGCCCTGATTGCAGCGGTACCGTAGCATGATGTGTAATTCCTTCGTGATCGCCAACGTTTGCAGCAATTGCACTTTCGATACGTTGACATTCAATAATGTTAGAAGCTTTTTTTAATTCTTCATTACGATAACGAGATACACACCAACAGCCTCCTTTTTTTAAATAATGGCAATTATTATGTTCAAGTGCCTCTGGTAAATTTTCATGGACAACAAGCTCTGATCGTCCCTTTTCATCAATAAAAAATATCCAGCCCGTTTCAAAATTCGTACCATTTAAAAACTTTACAAGCGCGCCTTTTAATGTAGTGTTGATTTCTGTTTCTTCATTCAATAACTCAGCAATTTCCTTTAAAATACTAATATTGGAGTGCTCGTTCTCTCTCACAAAAACACCTCTTTTTATTGGCATTACGTAATTTAATGATAACATTTCCAAGTCAAAGGTGTCTGCCTGAGCCGTTCATACTTTAGACTGAAATTCCATTGTTTTTATATATAATTGTGTGAATATACTAACGAGACAGCATTAGATAAACTCTATAATTGAAACATTTTACTTCTAAATTCAAAACACATATAATCGTAACAAGTACATCGTTAGCATAAAGGGAGTTTTTATATGTCAAAAAAAGAGGAAAATAGCTTATTGTTTATTTGGATTGTCTCTGTCGTTGCAACACTAGGCTCACTATATTTTTCTGAAATTCGTCACTATGAGCCCTGTAAAATGTGTTGGATCCAACGTATTTTTATGTATCCTATAGCAATAATGACTACTATTGCCTTTATTCAAAAAAATGCTCGTATCGCTGTAACAACGGCAGTATTTGCCGTAATTGGTGGCTCTGTATCACTTTATCATTATGGAATTCAGAAACTAAGCTTTTTAGCTGCTTCTGCACCTTCTTGTGGTGCCGTGTCTTGCACTGGTCAATACATAAACTGGCTTGGTTTCATTACCATCCCGTTTTTAGCATTAACAGCATTTATTTTAATTGTAGGCGCAAGCTTGTATTTAATTAAAGCTTCAAAGACTGCTAAATAATGCGATAAGTATTTTTTGATTTACCACATAGTGTCCGACAAAAAATTCGCGATATGCCTGCGGGATAGCGATTCAAGCCAGATTATGCTGTGGCTTTAACATCTGGTATTTTGTGAATCGTCCTTGTGCAGAAAGGGAGCGGATTTTTTTGTCTAAAAAAATGACAAGGGTGTTCGATAACGCTCATTCCATGGAGGAAAATAGATGTTTCAATATGAAATAAAAGACAATCATCTAACGATTGAGGAGCTGCTACGTACTAATTGGCGCCTAGGGAAAAAGCTAGTTCACGAATTACGTATGGAGAAGGCAGTCACGTCACTTGAAGGAGAACCATTACAATGGAAGGACCCACTTCCTGCAGGAACAATCATTAAATTTTCATTTCCTATCCCTGCCTCTAGCTATAAGCCGACGCCTGTTTGTGCAATTGATGTTGTGTATGAAGATGATCACTGTTTAATTGTTTCTAAACCAAAGGGCATGTCCACTCATCCTAATGATGAGCGCGATACGCACACTTGTATGAATCACGTTATGGCTCATATGAAAGAGCAAGGTCGAGACTATGCAGAACATGTTCATCGCCTTGATAAAGGAACAGAAGGTTTACTTTTAGTTGCAAAGCATCCACTTGCAAAATCCATTTTTGATCGCATGATTGAAGAGAAAACAATTATTCGTACGTACGCTGCAGAGGTGCAAGGAAATCTTCGTACTACATCGGGAACTATTGCTGAATCTATTGGTAAAGACCGTCACCATCCTACACGACGTGTCGTATCAAACACAGGTCAGCATGCTGTAACACACTATGAGGTTGTTGCACGCTATAAACATTCTTGTGTTGTCCACCTTGTTTTAGAAACAGGTCGTACACACCAAATTCGTGTTCACATGGCGCATATCGGTCATCCGATTATCGGCGATACGATGTATGGTGCACGCGAAACAGCTAGCGGTGATTATGAACTACATGCCATTCAATTAGAATTTGACCACCCGTTTTTAAATAAATTAATTATAGTAAAAGATAAAGAATAGCTATAATGCTACAGTACAAACCACTTTCAGGGTTTGTACTTTTTTTATGGAAAATATCACTTTTTGGTAGATTTATTGATTATGAGTCGTTTATAGATGAACCTTTTTTTTACTTTGTTTCTATTTAAAGTATAAAATTACGAATTCATATTTACTTCATATGTTTTTTACAATAATTTTAATATTGATTTTCCAATATTGGTAATGACGATAGATTTCTTTCATGTTAGAATAGAGTAAATTGTCAGTCATCTGACATATAAATGAGGGAGGAAATCATTATTATGAAATGGGTTAAAAGTATTGCCGCAACAACTCTAGCTGCAAGTTTACTAGCTACACCTGGATTTGCTGCACATGCTGCCGAATCAGCACCAACAACTACTAAAGAGGGCTTCAATTTAACAATTTTGCACTCTAATGACACACATGCACACGTAGAAGCAGCACCACAACGCGCAACTAAAATAAAAGAACTACGTGCTGCGAATGCAAACTCATTACTATTAGATGCTGGGGATGTATTCTCTGGTACTCTATACTTCAATCAATTCACTGGAGAAGTTGATATGAAGTTAATGAACTTAATGGGCTACGATGCAATGACATTTGGTAACCATGAGTTCGATTTAGGGTCAAGCCCAGAAGGCCATGCTGCTCTTGCAAATTTTGTTAAAGGTGCAGAATTCCCATTACTTGGCGGTAACTTAGATTTCTCTAAAGATTCATTATTTGATGGCTTACAATTCAAAACAGTAGTAGAAGATTTCCAAAACGGTAAAATCTATGACGGTATTATTAAAGAAATCGATGGAGAAAAAGTGGGTATTTTCGGTTTAACAACTGAAGAAACACCTTCAATTTCAAGTGTTGCAAACGTACAATTTGCTAACTATATCGACTCTGCGAAAAAAGCAGTAGCTGAATTTGAAAAACAAGGCGTAAATAAAATTATTGCCGTTACACACATTGGCTATGATGACTCTAAAGACTTCGATAATGACCAATTACTTGCAGCAGCAGTAGAAGGTATCGATGTAATTGTTGGCGGTCATACACATACGAAATTAGATAAAGCTGTAAAAGCTGAAACATCATTCAAAAACCCAACTATTATCGTACAAACTGGTCAATACAGCGAAAACTTAGGTGAGCTTGATCTAACTTTCGACGATAACGGTGCTGTTGTTGAATACTTTGGTCAATTACATGCTTTAAATGATAAAGAAAATCCAGTTGCAGCAGATGCTGAAGCAGCAAAATTATTAGCACCATATAGTGCAAAAATCGAAGCTGTTAAACAACAATCAACGGGCACTACAGCTGTTACAGAACTTGATGGTAAACGTGGACTTTGGGGTGTTCGTGCAGGTGAAACGAATCTAGGTAACGTTATTACAGACGGTATGCTTGCTGGAGCTAAAAAAATCGACCCTGAAGTACAATTCGCTTTCCAAAACGGTGGCGGTATTCGTGCGAGTATTGACGCTGGCGATATCACTGTTGGTGAAGTAATGACAGTAATGCCTTTCGGTAATGCACTTGGCATCGTAAAATTAACTGGTGCTGAACTCTATGAAATTGCTGAACATAGTGTAAAAGAGTTCCCGAAAGAATCAGGTGGCTTCCTTCATTTCTCTGGCCTACAAGTAGAGTTTGATGGTAAAGCGCCAGCTGGCAAACGCGTGAAATCTATTAAATTAAATGGTAAAGAACTAGATAAAGCTGCTTACTATAAAGGTGCAACAAACACATTCACTGCTAAAGGTGGCGACGGCTATGAAACATTAGCAAAAGCTTATGCAGATGGTCGTGTAAGTGAACCTGGTACAGTTGACTTTGAAATGTTCATCGATCATTTAAACACACTTAAAAAAGTAGATGCTAAAGTAGAAGGTCGCATTATTGCTACAATTCCATTTACTGATATTGCAAAAGGTTCTGAAACTGAAGGTTACGTTCGTGATCTTTACTACCGTGATTTAACACAAGGTACATCTGCAACAACATATTCACCAAATGCTAACTTAACTCGTGCACAAGCTGCATCATTTATTGCACGTGTCTTAAAACTTGAAGCTAAAGGTGAAGCAACATTCTCAGATATTACTAGTTTAGAAGCAGCGACACAAAAAGAGATTACGGCACTTGCTGAAGCAGGAATTGTTCAAGGTCAAAATGGCAAATTCAATCCTACAGCAAAAGTAACTCGTTCTCAGCTTGCTTTAATGTTTGCACGTGCTTATAACTTACAACACGATGCAAAAACTGGATTAACTGCTGATTTCAGTGATATTTCTAAATACAACGAAGAAACACAAAACGCTATCGCACTTATGCAAGATTTAAAAATTGCTAGCGGTTCAAATGGCAAATTCATGCCGAATAACAATGCTACACGTGCTCATATGGCAAAAATGCTTTCTAACTACATTCCTTATGTAAAAGAATCTAAATAATACGACAAAAAATCCCGCTTCAGCAAGTTTGATAGCGGGATTTTTATCGTTAAAAATTAAATTTAAAATTATCAGGATCTTGACCAAAACGCTGATTGCGATTTAGCGTTGCCATTTTATCCATCTGTGCCTGCGTTAATTCAAAATCATAAATTTGTGCATTTTCCTCAATACGACTTGGAGTCACTGATTTTGGAATAATCAATGTATCCTTTTGCAAATGCCAACGAAGCACTACTTGTGCAGCAGACTTCCCTACCTCTTGTGCAATTTCTAGAATTGTTGAATTATCAAGCACCCCTCCACGACCTAACGGTGACCATGCTGTCACAGCAATTCCATGCTCTGCACAAAATGTCTTAAGTGCATCTTGTTGTAAGTATGGGTGCAATTCAACCTGATTGACCATTGGCGCAATATTGGCTTTTGATAATAGTTTTTGTAGATGATGTTCATGATGATTCGACACACCTGTTGCTCGCAGTAACTTCTCATCATACAAACGTTCAATCGCTCTGTATGTTTCCTCAAATGTTTCAGGCACTGCCCAATGCGTTAAATATAAATCTAAATAATCCATATTTAATTTTTTCAATGATACTTCAAAAGCACGCAGCGTCGCATCATACCCTTGGTCAGTATTCCAAACCTTTGTCGTCACAAAAATATCCTCACGTTTAATGCCTGAGTGACGAATCGCCTCACCTACCTCTGCCTCATTACCATATAACGAAGCAGTATCAATCGCACGATAGCCCACTCTCAACGCCTTATCAATAGCCTGTAACGTTTCATCACGTTCTGTCATTTTGTATACGCCTAGACCAAAGCGAGGCATCTCAATACCATTTGTTAACGTTTTTGTAGATTGTAAATTCAAAAACATCAGCCCCTTTCTTTTCCTAGTTACATTATACAAAAAATTGGATTAAAAATAATGTTTTTTGTCGCGCAGGTATTTTGCTATGTTTTCGCGGGATTATTGCATGGCCTTGCTCCGCGGAATCCTTGCCCTGCTTCGCGGAATTCTTGCCTTGCTCCGCGGGATTCTCTCCCTACTCCGCGGGATTCTCTCCTTGCTTCGCGGAATCCTTGCCCTGCTTCGCGGAATTCTCGCCTCACCTTGCTCCGCGGGATTCTGACCCTGCTCCGCGGAATCCTCGCCTTGCTTCGCGGAATTCTCGCCTTGCTCCGCGGAATCCTTGCCTTGCTCCGCGGGATTCTCTCCCTGCTCCGCGGAATTATCGCCTTCCCCTGCTTCGCGGAATCCTCGCCTTGCTTCGCGGAATTCTTGCCTTGCTTCGCGGATTCCTTGCCCTGCTCCGCGGAATTCTCTCCTTGCTTCGCGGGATTCTTGCCCTGCTTCGCGGAATCCTTGCCTGGCCCTGCTTCGCGGGATTCTTGCCTTGCTTCGCGGGATTCTTGCCTTGCTTCGCGGGATTCTTGCCTTGCTCCGCGGAATTCTTGCCTTGCTCCGCGGAATTCTCGCCCTGCTCCGCGGAATCCTTGCCTTGCTCCGCGGAATCCTTGCCTGGCCCTGCTCAGCGGAATCAACTTTTACCATAGCTCACCACGCATACTGTGAGAGTCGCTTTCCTATTGCTTGTCTTCGGGTTCTTCATCTACCTGAATCGGGTCTGCAATACGGTCATCCTCTGCAAGTTCTTGTCCATCACGAAGATGCTCCATTTGTTTACCGAGATCTTGCAACTCTTTAAAATTTCTCGCCATTGTGCCGTTTTCTATATTCGGAACCTTTTTTTCCATTTTTATCACCTCTATAATAGTTTTCCCGAAATATTAAAGTCTGAACCATTTCTGACATATTTTATTTAGCAAGGTCGTTTCATTTTTATAATAGATAGGCTATACTAAAAAGAGATTTGCTTATAAACATGAGGAGGGTTCTTCCATGAAGTTATTATTAATTATTGGTGTAACTGTTGCTTTCTTAGCTGCTATTTTCACTGCTGGGTACGAAGGCGACTACAAAGCGGACAAATAATGCTCAAGAAAATCACTAAGTATGCTACTTAGTGATTTTCTTATTTTTACAGAAGTAGCCATTGCGGTTACTTCTTTTTTTGTGACTTCATAATTACTTGACTTACTCTACTTTATTAAATATACTTACTTACATAAAGTAACTTGATAATTAATCATAACTAAAAAAAACGGAGGTTTACTTCTATGCATTTTCATGAAAAACCGAACACATATGTTACGAATGTTGAAATTAAAGTAAGTGATTTACATCGCTCACTAGCATACTATCAAGAAATTATAGGCTTTAAAGTTTTACAACAGGAATCTACTCGAGCTACCTTAACTGCTGATGGTAAAACAGCATTGCTAACTATTGTTCAGCTAGAAACAGTCGAGCAAAAAACACGCACTACTAGTGGACTTTATCACTTTGCATTACTATTACCAACACGTCGTGATTTAGCAAATATCATTACTCATTTCCGTCATTCAGGAGTGTATTTTGGCGCATCCGATCATGATGTAAGTGAAGCACTTTATTTACGAGATCCAGACGAAAATGGTATTGAAATTTATGTAGATCGTCCTGAAAATAACTGGACTTGGCGAAACGACCAAGTGCATATGGTAACTGAGCCACTTAATATTCCTTCGATATTAGTCCAAGCTAATGGGGCATGGGAAGGACTTCCTGCTAATACAGTAATGGGACATATTCATTTATCTGTATCAAACTTAGCTGCTGCTGAGGTGTTTTATACAAAAGGCTTAGGTTTTGACATTGTCACACGCTATGGTGAGCAAGCATTATTTATATCTACAGGACGTTATCATCATCATATCGGCTTAAATACTTGGTATTCTGAAGGCGCACCAAATCTTGGGGAAAATCAAATTGGTTTAAAATCGTATACGCTTCGTTTGGATAATGAAGTGCAAGCAGATAAAATAAAAGCAAACTTACGTCAAATTGGCGTAGCTGTTACTGATATGAATGGCGGTTTCCAAACAGTGGATCCTGCTGGTAATGTAATTTTACTTCAATTTTAAGGAGGCTATCTTATGGAATTTGGTGTATATACATTAGCAGATATCGGACAAAATCCAGTGAATGGCTATATGCCAACCGTTAAAGAAAGATTAGAAGAAGTTATGCAATATGGGCAACTAGCTGATGAAGCAGGTCTTCAAGTATTCGGTGTTGGAGAGCATCACCGCTTAGATTATGCAATTTCAGCAGTACCCGTTGTATTATCAGCGCTATCACAGCGAACAAAAAACATTCAATTAATGAGTACGACGACTGTGCTTAGTACGGTTGATCCTGTACGCTTATACGAAGATTTCGCAACTCTCGATTTATTATCAAATGGTCGAGCAGAAATTGCCGTTGGACGAGGAGCCTTTATCGAATCTTTCCCGCTATTCGGCTATGATGTGGATAATTATGATGCTCTTTTTGAGGAAAACTTGGCATTACTTTTAAAGTTAAACAAAGAAGAGCGTGTAACGTGGAGTGGTCAATATCGCAAACCGCTTCATAATGCTGAAATTGCACCACGTGCTAGTCGTGAAATTCCTATTCACGTTGGAGTTGGTGGAACACCGCAAAGCGCCATTCGCGCGGGACGCTATGGAGTTGGCTTAAACTTAGCCATTTTAGGTGGAGATCCAAGCCGCTTTAAACATTTAGTTGATGTCTATCGTGAAGCATTGGCCACAGCAGGACATAATATGGATAAAGCAAAAATCACAGTATCAGGTCACGCTTACTTTGCTGAAAGTTTAGCGCAGGCTAAGGAAGAATTTTATCCATACTACTCAAATTATTGGCATTATGTTAATGCACAGCGCGGTATGCAGTATCATTTATCTAAAGAAAGCTTTGATGGCATGACGGCTGGTCATAACGCTCTATTTGTTGGTAGTCCAAATGAAATTGTAGAAAAAATATTAATGCAGCATGAACTATTTGGTCACTCTCGTTTTATGGCACAGCTCGATATTGGTGCAGTTCCATTTAATCAAGTGGCTAAATCCATTGAGCTACTAGGCACGCACATTATGCCAGCGGTCAATAAAGCACTTAAAGAGTAAATCAATGTAAAAAAGAGGCTAGGACACATGGGCAAAGATGTTCATAGTTTTTGCTATAGTTGATGTTCGCTATGGCAGATGCTTTCCGCGGGAATCACCGTCTTCGCTACCATCAACTTGTGCAATCTGTTGAAGCAAAAAAGTGTTAGATTGATTGCAGTCAATCTAACACTTTTTCTTTTCTTACTGTAAACCAGGATAGCCCTGTTGTCGTAGAGCCTCGTAAATAACAATGGCAGCTGTATTCGATAAATTCAATGAACGGACATGTTCACTTTGCGGAATTCGTAGGCACATGTCTTTGCGCTCATAGGCAAAATCCTTAGGCAACCCTGTTGTTTCTTTGCCAAACATAAAGTAAATGTCCCGATCTTTATTACTAAAATCATGCGTTGTAAATGGTTCTTCACTATATGTTTCAATTAAATATACATCACCATTTTTAGATGTTTCTAAAAAATCCTCAAGTGAATCGTGGTACACCACGTTGACACTATGCCAGTAATCCAAGCCAGCACGTTTAAGCATTTTATCGTCTGTCGAAAAACCAAGTGGACGAATTAAATGTAGTGAGGTATTAGTACCAGCACAAGTACGTGCAATATTCCCTGTATTTGCTGGAATTTCTGGTTGATATAAAACGATATGCAATGGCATAACGACACACTTCCTTAACTAAAAAATTGTAATCCTTTGTTTATCTCAACGAGGACTTCCTCGTCTTGTTCCTTTTTCTTTGCAGCGAGTAATGCTATTTCTGCTTGCTCCCCGCCAATCTTGCCTAATGCCCATGCTGCCGTTCCACGAATCACTGGCCGTTCATCTTTTTCCAGAAGCCCAACTAAATCAGGTACTGCCGCTTCCTCTTTAAAATGGGCTAACGCTAAAATAGCATTGCGTTGAATTGGCTTTTTACCACGCCATGAGCCCGATACATGTCCAAACTTTTCTTTGAACTCTCGATTGGAAATTGTTAAAAGGGGTGTTAGTAAAGGCTTTGCAAGCTCTGGATCAGGCTTAAATTCCTCATGTATCCAATTGATTTTCCCTTTATTTTTTGGACAAACGGTTTGGCAAGTATCACAGCCATATAAGCGGTTCCCTATATGTGAGCGGAATTCGTCTGGAAGATACCCTTTCGTTTGTGTTAAAAAGGCAATGCAACGCTGTGAATTTAGCTGCCCACCTTTGATTAGCGCACCTGTTGGACAAACATCCAAGCATAAACGACAATCACCACATTCATCTTCCATTGGCTTGTCTGGCGCAAAAGGGATATTTGTCACTAATTCTCCCAAATACACATATGAGCCAAACTCTGGAGTAATAATTGAACAGTTTTTCCCGCTCCAGCCTATACCTGCGCGCTCTGCTACTGCCCTATCTGAAAGCGCACCTGTATCTACCATCGACTCAATGCGCACATTGTGTACTCGTTCTTCCAGCCAAGCTTTTAGTAATGTCAAACGCTCTCGTAATGCAGTATGATAATCGATGCCCCAAGAAGCTCTGCAAAATATGCCACGTCGAGCCCCCTTTTTACCAATAGGTGCATCTTTCATCCGCGAAGGATAGGCGACCGCTATAGCGACTATACTTTCTGCACTGTCTAACAATCGAAGGGGTTCCGTTCGTTTTTCAATATCACTTTCTTCAAAGCCTGATTGGAAACCGAGCTCTTGTTGACGACGCAGTCTATTCTTTAATTCTGTAAAGGGAGCTGCCGTTGTGAAACCTATTTTATCAACGCCAATGGACATTGCATACGCCACAAATTCTCGTTGCAGGTCATGTATGTTCATTTTATTTCCAACTCCTTACATGATATAATAATTAAAATAAATAAAGTAGGTGATTTTTTATGGAAGTATCACTTAATCCATCGTTGTTAACGCAACTTCCAGAGCTGAAAATCGGCATTATTCATTATACCAAAATTGTCGTAGCAGAATCGCCCCAAATGATTAAAGGTCGCTTGCAATTGTATCAAGAAAACCTCTATTTAGAAATGCAGGAACAACCTGTAACAGAGCGCTCAGGCATTGCAGAATGGCGACAACTTTGGAAAAAGCTTGGCGCAGATCCGAACCGTTATCGTCACTCGGCGGAAAGTTTAATGCGCAGAGTTAGTAAGCAAAATTATTTAACACCGTTTCATTCAGGTGTAGATGTAAATAATTTTTTCTCTCTTCAATATGAAATTCCCGTTGGCATCTATGATTTAGCTCATCTCAAAGGTAACGTTGAAATTGCACTTGGCAATGAAGAAACCAGCTATGAAGGCTTAAATGGACGCTTTAATACGTTGAATAATATAATGTTTAGCCGTGATGAGGTGGGACCATTTGGTTCACCTTTCGTCGATTCAAAACGTACGGCGGTCTCCGAGGCGACAACCGAAGCGCTACATATTTTCTATCTTCGCCCCTCTCTTTCAACTGAGGATGCGCAAAAGCTTCTTGCATCTGCTGGTAAAATGTTCAACCAAATTCATGGTGGAGACTATCAAATTGCCCTTTTAACGACTACAACACCATCTACTACTCTATAAAAGGACGTGTTTTCATGATTAATCTTGCAGAAGCAGTTAAACTTAAAAGCATTTTAACCAAAAAGGTTCAGGAACTTATTAGTGAGTTACACCGAAGTGCCTTTGTGACTGTTGAAAAAGGACAAGCACCTAAAACGAGCAATCGTCCCATGACTGTTGTTGAAAGTGAGCTAGCTCAAGTACGTCTTGATATACGGATATTAGATCGTCTTGTCTATGAAGCGAATATTAAAAATACGGTAGACTTTAAGGGCGAGAAGCTCGCACTTGTAGAGGCAATCGAATTGGCTTCACAGCTTCGCGCGGAAGCAGAACTATGTAAACATTTTGGCACACATGAGAAAGAAAGTGTACGCATGGGTTATGGCGAAAGTACAATGCTCTATGATATTGCTATGTACGAACCAGATGCATACCGTGAACGTTCTCTTCAACTTGAGAAAGAAGCACATAAGCTCTCTAATTTAATTAATGCCAAAAACTATAGTGTTGAAATACAATTCGACGATTCTCGCTATTTCTAAGCTCGGGGCGGTGAGACTCCAAACCGAGTCGGATGGCTGTTTTTTCAAAACTACTTAGGTAGACAACTAGAATAAACCAATAACATGTGACCTGTTACTTTATGACCGATGACCTATAACCAACCATTGGCAAAGGCATAACAAAACTCGAGCATATAATCATTAAAAAAACGCCATCCGTAAACTCTCTTGCACCTTGTGTGTAGGAGAGTTTTTTTATGTCTATTTTGCCAATCAATTGGACAAACTTTGCTTAGTACAATTGGAAGGAGCAATCGTAATGAACCATTCTCATGAAAAAGATGATACATTAACAAATCGCCAAGGCCACCCGATTACAAACAATCAAAATTTACGAACTGTTGGAAATCGAGGGCCAGCAACGCTTGAAAACTATGATTTCCTTGAAAAAATAAGTCACTTTGACCGTGAGAGAGTACCTGAGCGTGTCGTACATGCTCGTGGAGCAGGAGCACATGGCTACTTTGAAACATACGGCGTTGTCGGTAATGACCCCATTTCTAAATATACAAGAGCAAAAGTTTTTCAGGATAAAGGCAAACAAACACCCGTATTCGTCCGCTTCTCTACAGTTATCCATGGAGGGCATTCTCCAGAAACGTTACGCGATCCGCGAGGCTTTGCAGTAAAGTTTTATACGGAAGATGGAAACTGGGATTTGGTTGGTAACAACTTAAAAATTTTCTTTATTCGTGATGCTATGAAGTTCCCTGATATGATTCATGCGTTTAAGCCCGACCCGATTACAAATATTCAAGATGTTGAGCGTTTCTTTGATTTCTGCGCAAGTTCTCCAGAATCCTTCCATATGGTAACCTTTGTGTATTCACCTTGGGGCATTCCAGCCAATTATCGGATGATGCAAGGCTCTGGTGTTAACACGTATAAATGGGTTAATAGTGAGGGCAAAGCTGTTCTTGTTAAGTACCACTGGGAGCCAATACAAGGCATTAAAAACTTAACGCAAAAAGAAGCAGAAGAAATCCAACAGAAAAATTTCAACCATGCTACACAAGATTTATATGATGCTATTAAACGTGGTGATTATCCTGAATGGGAGTTAAATGTGCAAATTATGGAGGACGGCCCTCATCCCGAGCTTGATTTTGACCCACTGGATGATACGAAACTTTGGCCTAATGACAAGTTCCCTTGGTACCCAGTAGGGAAAATGGTATTAAATAAAAACCCTGAAGACTACTTTGCTGAGGTTGAACAAGCTACTTTCGGTACGGGTGTCCTTGTCGATGGCTTGGATTTCTCAGACGATAAAATGCTCCAAGGGCGTACCTTCTCTTATTCTGATACGCAGCGTCACCGAGTTGGTGCCAACTATTTACAACTTCCTATTAATGCGCCTAAGAAGCGAGTAGCAACCAATCAGAGTGGTGGGCAAATGATGTATAAACGTGATTTAGCACCTGGACAAAATCCACATATTAACTACGAGCCATCGATGTTAAATGGCTTAAAAGAAGCCGCTCAAACGGCCAAGGAATATACACCATTTATTGAAGGAAATCTTGTTCGAGAATCCATTGATCGCCAAAGCAATACGAAACAAGCAGGTGAAACCTATCGTAATTTTGAGCAATGGGAACGAGATGAACTGCTGGAAAACTTAATCCGAGATTTATCGACTTGTAATACCGCTATTCAAGAGGCGATGATTGCATTAGCTTCTGAGGCAGATGAAGAATACGGACGCTTATTAAATGAAGGCTTACAAATGGCACAAACAAATGCATCCTCTGCAAAGCCTCTCGGTAATATTGACGGTGACAATGCACCGAAAGAGGCAGTCGACAAAGGACACGATGCCGAACCATATTAAAGTGTCAGGCACCCAAACGATTTTGAATTTTCAGAACTAATATGATCCACTTAGACACCCGTGGGAACACACAAAAGGTGAGACGCAACCAGCACGCATTAGCGATGGTTGCGTCTTTCTTTAGAAATTAAAGTGTCAGGCACTCAAACAATTTTAATAAACACCAGGTAAAAGACGGAGCGCTTTTTCCTGTGCATCTAAAATGGCTTCGACCCCTAATGGAATGGCAATATTCGTTGTTTCATGCCCGATTTTAAAACCTGCGACGACTGGTATGCCTAAGTCGCTAAAATACTCTTTCATTAACGTTAGCAGAGCATCGTCATTTGCTTCTGTTTGCGTAAATGAGCCAATAACGACACCTGCTAATTGTTCTAGCTTTCTTGCCTGCTTTAACTGCTGTAGCATCGAATCAATCCGTGGAATCGTTTCTCCAATGTCTTCGATCAATAAAATTCTACCTTCAGTACGAACCTCAAATTTTGTGCCCAAGGTGCTAACAAGGCGACGTAAATTACCACCAATAATAGGTCCACGTGCTATCCCAGGTGCAATCGTTGTTAATGGAGAAATACTTTCTGTATACTGTATTTCCATTGGAGAAAATAGCTGTACAAACATTTTTTTCGATAACTCATCCATTTTATTTGCAGCCTTTAGCATTGGTCCATGGAAGGTTACGATATTTGCATATTCATTTATTGCACAATGCAAATATGTCAGATCAGAGAAGCCCCAGAAAATTTTTGGATTTTCCGCTAATAGCTCATAATCAATTTTGCTAGCAATACGAGCAGAGCCATATCCACCTTTTACACAAAAAATTGCCTTCACCTCAGGGTCTTGAACCATTGCATGAAAATCAGCAAGTCTCACATCATCACTACCTGCTAAGTAGTCATGCTTTGCCGTAATCGTGTCCCCTATTTTATAGCGGAGGCCTAACTCATCTAGAAACGCTAATGCATCCCCTAATTTTTCTGGCTCCATAACACTGGACAAACATACTAGTCCAACTGTATCGCCTTTTTCTAAATGTGCGACTGTACTTATCACACTACCCCCTCCAATTCTATCTCTCATTCTAGCATACGCATCATTTATCAGACTAAAATTAAAAAGCGTAGACTACAAAATGAAGTCTACGCATTGTTTTTTATTTTGTACCACCATAAATAACAGTAACATTCGGATGATTTAATAATCTGCTAGCTGGGAACGCTTCTGTCACTTCTCCACTTCGTAGCTTTTCAATAGCTTCTAGCTTCTTTTCCCCAAATGCAATTAAAACAATTGCCTTTGCATTCATAATAGATTGAATACCCATTGTAATCGCATGTGTAGGTACTTCTTCTGGACGATCAAAATAAATGGCATTTTCAGTTCTAGTTGATTCTGTAAGTTCTACAATGTTTGTAAGTGAATCAAATGATGTACCAGGCTCATTAAAGCCAATATGTCCATTTACCCCAATACCAAGCAACTGTAAATCAATTCCACCAGCCTCTGCAATCCGTGCATCGTATGCTACACATTCAGCGGCTAAATCTTTTGCCTTACCATTTGGTAAATGAATATTTTCCTCGTTGATATCTACATGATTAAATAAATTCTCATGCATAAACGTCCAGTAACTTGCAGGGCTAGTTTGTTCTATACCTACATATTCATCAAGATTAAATGTTGTAACTTCCTTAAAGGAAATATTACCAGCTTGTTGATGCTTCACTAATTCTTTATACATTCCAACTGGTGAACCACCTGTAGCTAATCCTAAAATGCTTGCTGGTTTTGCTTGTAGTTGCTCAGTAAAAATATGTGCAGCTACCTCACTCATTTCATCGTAAGAATTTACTTCTATCCACTTTATTGCATTCGTCATTTATATACCTACCTTTAGAATCGTTATTTTTAACTAAAAATGGGAAATTCATTACTATCTAGTAGTGAATATATTAATTTTACAAGTTATTTAGCTGCATTTCTATTATTTTCTTTATCAATTTTTTTACGTGTATTCTATTGCTATTTCGGTTATGTTAAATAGTAAGGAAGTGAGGCGATTTTATGAATTCTCAAATACAACAATATTTAAATTATCTTCAATTTCAAGGATCTATAGAGCCGTCTATAAAACTACTTGGTCAACTACAAACAAAACATCTACATACGATACCTTATGAAAATATAGATGTTGCCTTGAAACGTGGCATCTCCTTTGCTATTCCTGATCTTTTTCAAAAAATTATCGTTCAACAACGCGGAGGCAATTGCTTCGAGCTAAATATTTTATATAGCTGGTTACTTCGTGAGCTCGGTTTTTCTGTAACGAATCGCTATGCACAATTTTGGCGCAATATGGATGCAGATACACCACTTGAAGAAGTTCCTATGCATCAGCTACTTCTCGTCCAATTTGACGGCGTACCTTATATCTCGGACGTTGGAGTAGGTGCACTAGCCCCTTGTAAACCAGTTCCATTAATTGCTCATCATGAACATCGAGAAGGGAAAGAGCTTTATAAAATTGAATGGGATGACACGTATGGATGGATGCTTTATGAGCAAACACCACACAATTGGCGCCTACTTTATAACTTCACAGATAACGATAATGATGCTAATTTTGCCCCACGACTTTCTCAACAAAAAAATAAAATCGCAATGATTCGCACTTCTTCTGGTCGACATACTATGTTCAATAATGAATTCCGTATATATGAAGGGCACTCATTAACTACTTATACAACCCACACTGAGAAAGAGTGGCAACAAGCACTTGAACGTTATTTTCATATATCGATCACTTAAAAAAAGGATGCATTGTTGGATGCATCCTTTTACGCTTTTAATTTGCTGTTCGTTTTAGCAACTCATATACTACTTCGCCATTGTGCAGTTCCTTGACTAAACCAATACCGTCTACAAAATAATAGGTTTTCACTACATCAATATATTTAAAACTTTCTTCTAATACAGCTACATTTTTATAGTTAACACCACCTGCTCGAACCGTTCCATCCGTCGTTTGAACAGTTATTCGATTGCCGTTAACTGGACCTTCATCGTCTTCGTGAACTATTACACCAATTCTAAGAGGTAGCCCTATATAAAAGTCGTAATGTGAGCTATATTCCTGAGCAATTGCTTGTGCATATACAGAGCCATCATAATATAATAACTCATCATTAAACTGCTTATTATTCGTTGTATTAGCAATTGACCAAACATCGTTTTTATTATCATTATGGCTGTATTGATAATTTAATGTGTATCGTAGGCCATCATCTGGTGAGTAAAATGCATAAGTGTATTTATATGCAGGATCCTTTTGTAAATTCGGCTTTGAAAGGGTCATGGCACGTGCAACAAATGCTGAAAAATGCGCACGTGTTAACGGCAATTTTGGTTTAAAGGAACCATCCTGATAACCGCTCGTTATATTATTATTCGCTACCGCTAATATTTCCTTATAGCCTGGCGTCTTCTCTGTAACGTCTGTAAAATAATAAGGGCTCGTTCCCTTTAATTTAAATGCACGTTGCAAAACAACAGCCATATCTGCTCTCGTCAGCGTCCCATTCGGATTAAATTTTTTTGTTGCCTCGAATATCCCCGCATTTTGGGTAGCAGCGATTTCTTTATAATAGATATGTGAAGTCGGCACATCTTGATACTTTGGATTTTTGACATTCGTCGTTTTCAACCCTACCGCACGAGTTAACATGACAGCTACCTGTGCCCTAGTTACATAATCATTGGGTTTGAAAGTGCCATTAGGGTAACCTTTAATAATCCCCCGCTCAACTAAGTAATCTATTTCGGTACTTAACGTATTGTCAGATGACACATCTTTAAAACTAGCTGCGTATACTGGCTGAATCTGTAATAACCCAAAAATCATCACTACAATTAAGATCCTACTTATTTTCTTCATGCTATTCCCCCTATATTTACTCCCATCCTTGTTATCCTATTCATCAAGTAAAATAAATATTAACTAAAAAGATATTTTTAATAGTTTTCTTGCAATTAACACTAATCATTCCATACCCGTTTCAAAATACGCTTACACTTCTAATAGACTTCATAACTCTTGTAAAATAAAAAACCCCCTGCAACTTTGCAGAGGCGTTAAAGCTTATTCATTTTACTTATTTTGAATTAAACCAAAACCTAGTCCAGTAGGGTCTACTAAATAGGCAAGAAAAAAATCATTAAATTCCATTTTTTCTCGGACAATAGTAGCCCCATTCTCTAAAGCTTTCACAATAGAGTCATCGATCGAATCTACTTCAATTTGCACACGTACTCCATGTGGATAATCGCTTGGACCTTTACCAATTCCACCGTCAATACCATTTTGCTCGCTGGCACCTGTTGTGACAGCCCAGTAATCCCAACGAGGCTCCGCAATTTCCCATGCAAAAACTTTAGAATAAAAATTCGCTGCTTTTTCAGGATCTTGACTATTTAGCTCAAATCCTATTACTCGACCCAATTCATCTCCCCCTTTTTTCACTTGTAAAAATTAAAGAAAAATAGATGAAAGTACCTGCTAAACAAATAAGCACGATCGCAACTATTTTTTTAATCATTGCATAATCGCTAAATATATTTGTAAAGGCATCTAGAAATAAAAAAATAGCTGCTAAGAGTAGTGAAAATGATAATAGTTTATTTTTCATAAGTATTACCTCCAATCCTAACATCTAAAAATATAATAATTCTGAATATACAAACTCTATTATATCAAATACCTATTACTTTACGCTTGTTATCTGCCATTATTTTAAAAACAAAAAAGACCTCAACAGTTGTTGAAGTCTTTTAAATTCACTTTGGATACCGGTGGTCGGGGTCGAACCGACACTCCAAAGGAACACGATTTTGAGTCGTGCGCGTCTGCCAATTCCGCCACACCGGCATAATACTTTAGAGATAAAAAAAATCGGAGTATCCGATTAAGAAAAAAATATGGAGGCGGCAACCGGATTTGAACCGGTGATAAAGGTGTTGCAGACCTGTGCCTTACCACTTGGCTATGCCGCCATATTATTGGAGCGGAAGACGAGGTTCGAACTCGCGACCCCCACCTTGGCAAGGTGGTGTTCTACCACTGAACTACTTCCGCATAAATGGCTGGGGTACCTGGATTCGAACCAGGGCATGACGGAATCAAAATCCGTTGCCTTACCGCTTGGCTATACCCCAACAATGGGGCGACTGATGGGAATCGAACCCACGAATGCCGGAACCACAATCCGGTGCGTTAACCACTTCGCCACAATCGCCATTGCTTTATAGTTTTAATTTTAATTTTATATTAATGGGGCGACTGATGGGAATCGAACCCACGAATGCCGGAACCACAATCCGGTGCGTTAACCACTTCGCCACAACCGCCATAAAATTAATTGGCAGGGGCAGTAGGAATCGAACCCACACCAAAGGTTTTGGAGACCTCTATTCTACCGTTGAACTATGCCCCTATTAAATAAAAACTGGTGGAGGGGGACGGATTCGAACCGCCGAACCCTAAGGAGCGGATTTACAGTCCGCCGCGTTTAGCCACTTCGCTACCCCTCCGGGAAAACATGGTGCCGGCTATAGGAATCGAACCCACGACCTACTGATTACAAGTCAGTTGCTCTACCTGCTGAGCTAAACCGGCAAAAAAACGATGGGTCAGGACGGAATCGAACCGCCGACACTTAGAGCTTCAATCTAATGCTCTACCAACTGAGCTACTGACCCATATTTATTATTTAAAAAATGGCGGTCCCGACCGGGATCGAACCGGCGATCTCCTGCGTGACAGGCAGGCATGTTAACCGCTACACCACGGGACCTTTATTTGGTTGCGGAGACAGGATTTGAACCTGTGACCTTCGGGTTATGAGCCCGACGAGCTACCACTGCTCCACCCCGCGACAATACTAATTTAATTTTATAAAATGGTGGAGGATGACGGGCTCGAACCGCCGACCCTCTGCTTGTAAGGCAGATGCTCTCCCAGCTGAGCTAATCCTCCATCTGGGTATTCGTTATAAATGGTGACCCCTACGGGATTCGAACCCGTGTTACCGCCGTGAAAGGGCGGTGTCTTAACCGCTTGACCAAGGGGCCTTACTAATTGGAATCGTAAGTGCTGGCGGAGAGTAAGGGATTTGAACCCTTGAGACAGTGTTAACCGCCTACACGATTTCCAATCGTGCTCCTTCGGCCACTCGGACAACTCTCCAAGAATGGCTCCGAAGGCAGGACTCGAACCTGCGACAACCTGATTAACAGTCAGGTGCTACTACCAACTGAGCTACTTCGGAATGATTTTATTATGTATAGCCTAGCGACGTCCTACTCTCACAGGGGGAAGCCCCCAACTACCATCGGCGCTAAAGAGCTTAACTTCCGTGTTCGGTATGGGAACGGGTGTGAC
>NZ_JBIWDA010000005.1:0-226841 GCF_044761745.1 Lysinibacillus sp. NPDC097279
AGAGGTCACACCCGTTCCCATACCGAACACGGAAGTTAAGCTCTTTAGCGCCGATGGTAGTTGGGGGCTTCCCCCTGTGAGAGTAGGACGTCGCTAGGCGCAAAAAGTCGCTGCTGATACACTCAGTAGTGGCTTTTTTTATTTTTATAAAATTAATTTAACTGAAATAGAATAGAAAAAAGACATTTCACCTGATAGGCGAAATGTCTTTTTAATTAATTAAACAGTTATGGCACGTAGCTCCACACGTCGAATTTTTCCCGATGTTGTTTTTGGCAACTCATCGATAAAGACAATACTGCGAGGATATTTGTAAGGCGCTGTTAATGCTTTAACGTGCTCCTGAAGCTCTTTCGTTAGTTCTTCCTCATCATGGTCTCGGAAGCTCTCACGTAAGATTACAAATGCTTTTACAATATGTCCTCTAATTTCATCTGGTGCAGCGACAACAGCACATTCTTGTACAGCTTCATGCTTATTTAAAGCATCCTCTACTTCAAACGGACCAATTGTATAGCCTGAAGAAATAATAATGTCATCTCCACGTCCTTCAAACCAGAAGTAACCATCTTCATCGCATTTTGCTTGGTCACCTGTAATATACCAATCACCTCTAAAAGCAGCTTGTGTGCGTTCAGGTTCACGATAATACTCTTTGAATAAAGCTGGTGAAGATTTATGGACAGCGATATCTCCAACTTCTCCTACAGGTGCCTCATTGCCCTCATGGTCAATAATACGTACAATATTTCCTGGCGTAGGAACACCCATAGAGCCAGGGCGTAATTCGGTGTTTTCAAGTGTACCAATTAATAATGTATTTTCTGTTTGTCCATAGCCATCACGTACTTTAAGGCCAAAATTTTTCATAAATGTTTCAATTACTGGACGATTTAACGGCTCACCAGCAGAAACGGCACTTCTTAATGAAGCTAAATTGTAATCTTTTAGATTATCAATCTTTGCCATAATACGATATTCAGTAGGCGTACAGCAAAGAACATTCACTTTTTCGTCCTGAAGAAGCTGGAGATACGTATGAGGATCAAAACTTCCATGATAGACGAAAGCAGTTGCCCCTAACATGATTGTTGATAAAAATGGACTCCAGATCCATTTTTGCCAACCTGGTGCTGCAGTCGCCCATACGAGATCACCTTCACGTACACAAAGCCATTTGGAAGCTGCTGTTCGAATATGTGCATAACCCCAGCCATGAGAGTGAACTACTCCTTTTGGTTTACCCGTTGTTCCTGAAGTATAAGAAAGAAATGCCATATCATCGCGTGTTGTAGCTACAGCCGTAAAGCTTGTAGGTTGCTTATCAGCTAATGCATCTAAAGACACCCAATTGTTTGTAGCATTGCCAATGACTAATTTATTGTTTAAAGCTGAGACGGAAGAAGTAATTTGATCAACCTCGCTAGTAAATGCCTCGTAGGCAATCACTGCGTTTGCAGAAGAGTGTTCCATACGATATTCTAAATCACTTGCACGTAACATCTCTGAACAAGAGATAGGAACAATTCCCGCCTTTAAACAACCGAGGAAAACAAAATATGCTTCTGGTAGACGTGGAATAATCACTAGTACACGATCACCTTTTTGAAGTCCTCTCTCTGTAAAGGCATTCGCGTATTGGTTCATTTTTTGAATAAGGTCAGCATATGAAATTGTACGGCGATTTTGTTTCGTATCTAGCCATCTAATAGCTTGACGATCACTATCTTGGGAAAACTTCTCTAATTCCTCTGTGATGTTATAAAGTTCAGGTGCAATTAAATCATTTGTTACCATATATGAACATTCCTCCCCAAAACTAATTTAATAGAAAATTCTTAAAACTATTTTTATTTTAGCAATTACAATAATATACAGCAAGAATATTTGATGCTCAAAATAGAAATATTAGATTTAATAGAGAACTATTATGCTTTATTACCTACAAGTTAAAAATTATGCAATAAATTAAATAATTTTTTTTAAAAAAGTATTGCATAATTTAGAATGCTTGCTATAATAATAAATGTACTTAAGAGGTTGTTAAAACCGAATTGAATAGTATTGTTCCGAAGTAGCTCAGTTGGTAGTAGCACCTGACTGTTAATCAGGTTGTCGCAGGTTCGAGTCCTGCCTTCGGAGCCATTTTTTTGCCCTTTTTTAACTACATATTATATTTAAAAAGAAATTATTTTAAAAAAGGCTTGCATCATATTGAAAATGATGTTAATATAAATCTTGTCTTGTTTGAGACATAATAAATGGCCCCTTGGTCAAGCGGTTAAGACACCGCCCTTTCACGGCGGTAACACGGGTTCGAATCCCGTAGGGGTCACCATTTTCTAAGCATCGTAGTAATGCAAAGGCTTAAAAAGATAAATAAACTGTGAAGAAAAAAACACCTGTTTCTATGGAGGATTAGCTCAGCTGGGAGAGCATCTGCCTTACAAGCAGAGGGTCGGCGGTTCGAGCCCGTCATCCTCCACCATATAGTGTTTTTTCGGAGGGGTAGCGAAGTGGCTAAACGCGGCGGACTGTAAATCCGCTCCTTAGGGTTCGGCGGTTCGAATCCGTCCCCCTCCACCAGTTTTATTTATATGAATGAATGGGGTATAGCCAAGCGGTAAGGCAACGGATTTTGATTCCGTCATGCCCTGGTTCGAATCCAGGTACCCCAGCCATTTTTCTTTTATGAGCCATTAGCTCAGTTGGTAGAGCATCTGACTTTTAATCAGAGGGTCGAAGGTTCGAGTCCTTCATGGCTCACTTTTCTATAATTCAAATTCAAAAGTGTAACATTAACTACAGATACTAATCTCTTGCTGAAAACAGCAGGAGATTTTTTTTGTTATTTTAAAATGTATAAATATACGAATTTATGTTGGGTTGAGCCAAGTACATTGTAAGCTTTACAATAGTCTTATTAAGAATAGGGGGTATAAAATAATGAATAAACATCAAGTATCAATTATTGGAGTTCCAACAGATTACGGTCAAACACGAAGAGGGGTTGATATGGGGCCAAGTGCAATCCGTTATGCGGGTGTTGTTGAGCGATTAGAGGCAATTGGTCACAAGGTAGAGGATCAGGGAGATATTCTTGTTAGTCAAGTGCAAGAGAGTAAGGAAATTGATAAACAGCTATTAAATTTAGAAGAAGTTGTAGATGTTAGTACGTCATTAGCAAATCAAGTACATGAAGCATTAGAACAGAAAAAATTCCCGCTTGTTTTTGGTGGGGATCATAGTATTGCAATCGGTACACTTGCAGGACTTGGTGAGCATTTTAAAAACTTAGGTGTTATTTGGTTTGATGCACATGCGGATCTTAATACACCAGAAACTACTCCATCTGGTAATATCCATGGTATGCCACTTGCTGTTAGCATTGGCTTAGGTCATGAGCGCCTTGTGCAAATTCGTAATTTTGCACCAAAAGTTAAACCTGAAAATGTAATTATAATTGGAGCGCGTTCAGTAGATCCTGGTGAACGTGAGCTAATTCGCCAGCAAGGAATTAAAGTATATACAATGCATGAAGTTGATCGCCTTGGAATGACGCGTGTAATGGAAGATGCTATTGCTTATTTAAAAGAACGTAACGTAGATGGCTTACATTTATCGTTAGACTTAGATGGTCTAGATCCACTTTATACACCAGGAGTAGGTACGCCAGTGCCTGGTGGCATAACATACCGAGAAAGCCATTTAGCGATGGAAATGCTACAAGAATCAGGCATGCTAACATCTGCTGAATTTGTTGAGGTAAATCCAATACTAGATGAAAAAAATAAAACTGCAGATGTCGCTGTCGCATTAATCGGTTCTTTATTCGGTGAGACACTAGTTTAATTCCAAATTGTGAAAATATTGTTTATCACCACATTGGATAAAAATCTTTTGTTATAATTGAATATAAATTGAAACTTTTCTTATAGTCGGGCCGTATAGTATAAGACAGTTGTAAAGGTGGAGAAGTAAACACAATGGATGCGTTAGTAAATAAGAGAATAAAACAAGTGCTTAAAGGCGATCAAAACGCATTTGCCGATATTGTGAGTCTCTATCAGCACAAACTGTACCAAGTATGCTACCGAATGTTAGGAAACAAGCAAGAATCTGAGGATATTGCACAAGAAGCGTTTGTTCGTGCATATATGAATTTGCATACTTTTGATCAAAAAAGAAAATTTTCGACGTGGCTTTATCGCATCGCGACGAACCTCTGTATAGACCGTATTAGAAAGAAAAAGCCGGATTATTATTTAGATGCGGAGGTAGCTGGTACAGAAGGGCTGGATATGTATTCACAAATTGCAGCAGACGACCAGCTACCAGAAGAGCAGTTAGAGCAGATGGAGCTACAAGATCGCATTCAATATGAGATTGGACGTTTGCCGGATAAATATCGTTCAGTTATAGTATTGAAATATATTGAAGAATTATCGTTACAAGAAATCAGTGAAATTTTGGATATGCCTCTTGGGACAGTGAAAACGAGAATTCACCGCGGACGTGAAGCATTACGAAAGCAATTAAACAATCTGTAGGAGGGGGAGCATCATGAATATTTGTCCAGAGCATATCATAGATTATATGCATGATTACTTAGACGGTGACATTAGTCGTGAGCATGAACAAGAGTTGAAACAACATTTGCATTCATGCGGTGATTGCAAGCAATTGATGCAAGAATTGAGTGAGACGATCGCCTTTGTGAAGAGTGCTTCCCATATTACAGCACCTCCAGATTTTGAAGCTGCGGTGATGGCTCGTTTACCGAAACCAAAAAGTCGTGTAGGTATGCAAAAATGGATTCGCCGTCACCCGTTCTTTGTTGCGGCAGCAGTCTTCTGTTTATTTATGAGTGCTACTTTATTGGGGCACTTTATGGATGATCAGCATTTCTCTGTTACAAAACAACCAAACTTAGTTGTAGAGGGACAAACGGTTATAGTGCCAAAAGGTGAAGTTGTTAAGGGCGATATTGTCGTTAAAAATGGCGACTTAATTGTTGAGGGTGAAGTAGACGGCGATGTAACGATTATTAATGGCCAGTATATGGCATCTTCCGCAGTCGTTTCAGGTAAGATAGAGGAAATAGACGAAGCGTTTGAATGGTTATGGTATACTATCAAAAATTCCGTTAAGGCTGCAATGACATTTGAGGAAAAAGAAACTAAATAGAACTCTATACGTCCTACATGGTAGTGCACGGGAGAGGATGAAAAGTCTACTCATATGGGTAGACTTTTCTTTTGAAAAAAGTTACATTTGAAAAGAATGTGCTATACTTAAATGTATATGGATTCGCAATGAAAAGTGGGGGATGCCACGTGCAAATTATCGAACAATTCACGGATTTAACACCAGTGAATATTGTTATTAACTTCATAGATGTACTGCTCGTTTGGTACGTTGTTTATAAAATTTTAACCCTCATTAAAGGGACGAAAGCTGTCCAATTATTAAAAGGCATTTTCGTCATTATTATTGCACGCATTGCAACAGACTTTTTGGGGTTAGAAACATTAGGATGGATGCTTAAGCAAGTAATCGAGTTTGGTTTCTTGGCGATCATTATCATCTTCCAGCCTGAAATCAGACGTGGTCTTGAGCAAATTGGTCGAGGCAAGTTGTTCCAACGTTCAACAAGCCAAGAAGAAGAAGAGCAAACTAGACTGATTGAGGCAATGAAGAAATCTGTTAGTTATATGGCTAAACGTCGTATTGGTGCGTTAATTTCTATTGAAAAAGACACAGGCCTGAATGAATATATTGAAACGGGTATTGCTTTAAATGCAGAAGTTTCATCTGAATTACTTATTAATATTTTCATACCGAATACACCACTTCATGATGGGGCTGTCATTATGCAGAAAGATAAGGTAACAGCAGCGGCTTGTTACTTACCACTTTCTGAAAGTCCGTTTATTTCGAAAGAACTAGGGACACGACATCGTGCGGCTCTTGGGCTTAGTGAGGTAACAGACGCGATTACGATTGTTGTATCCGAGGAAACTGGAGCGATTAGTATTACGTTAAACGGTAACCTACATCGCAATCTTTCTCTAGAGGAATTCGAAACACTGTTACGTAAAATGTGGTTCGGATCAGCGCAAGAATCGAATGCAGCCTCTAAGTTGACTTGGAGGGGGAAAAAGAATGGATAAAATGATGGATAGCCCTTGGGTATTGCGAATCATTGCGCTTTTTCTAGCGTGCTTATTATTTTTCTCTGTTCGGACTGAATTATCTTCTACTAATAAATCGGCAACGAATGAACAGATGGAAGTGATTCGAGACGTACCCGTAGAGGTTTATTATGATGACGATAATCTTATTGTAACGGGGATTCCGAAAACAGTTAATGTTACGATTAAAGGACCAAAACAAATTGCTTTAAATACAAAGTTAGTAAAGGATTTCTCAATATTTGTTGACTTAAATGACTTATTAATTGGTCAACATAATGTGCAACTTCAATACGAGAATATATCTGATAAGTTGCAAGTGACACTTGACCCAGCAACAGTGAATGTCAATATTGAGGAAAAAGTCACGCAAGAGTTCCGTGTCGATCCTGAAATGAATAACCGTTTAATTGATGAAGGCTATTATCTAAAAGGGATGTCTGCCAACCCAGCGACAGTATTTGTAACAGGGGCAAAAAGTGTAATTGAGAGCATTAGTTATGTGAAAGCAACTGTAACGGGTGAACAAGGTTTGAAACAGTCCTTCTCTCAAGAAGCGGCAGTTAAAGTGTTAGATCGGGATTTGAATAAATTAGATGTGACGATAGAACCAGAAAAAGTAAAAGTACGGGTAGACATTGCAGAATATAGCAAAGAACTACCAGTCTCGATAAAGGAAACAGGTAAAGCTGCAGAAGGTATTACTATAAACCAATTAACCCTTGGTACGCCTGCATTGAAGCTATATGGGAAAAAATCAATTATTGATGTTTTAACCGAAATACCTGTTGAGATTGATTTATCAAAAATTACCGAATCAAAAACGTATGAATTTGAGGTAAAATTACCAGATGGTGCGACTAAAGTATCTGAACAAAAAATTAAAATTAAAGCAGATGTTACAAAGGTAGGTAAAGCAGCCGACAAGGAAGACAAGGTGGATAAGGTAGATAAAGAAACACCTACAAATGCTGAAACAAAACCTGAAGAGACAAAACCTGAAGAACCAAATCCTGATTCTGGTACAGAAGAAGATATTGATTCTTAAACAATAACTGACTATAATTTTAACTTGATTCATTAGAGATTTCCTGTCTCAACAAATCGTGCTTTCTAGCATATTTCAAAATGCTAACAAACAAGTGTGGCCCAGGCTAGCATGAGCGCAAGAGCAATTTTATTAGCTTAAACGAACAATGCCTGAGTACGAAAAGCTTGGAGCCATAGAGCCTCTGAAAAATAGTTAGAGAGGCCTAACTACTACTACATGAATGAAAAAGACTTTTCCAAAAGTAAGCAGACGAGCCGTCCGATTGTCCGCAGGAAACAAGCATGATGCGGTCGTCTTGCATTGAAGGAGAGAACAATTAAAATGGGTAAATATTTTGGAACAGATGGCGTCCGTGGCGTCGCGAATAGTGAATTAACACCGGAATTTGCATTTAAACTAGGCCGCGTAGGTGGCTATGTTTTAACGAAGGATGCAACAGGGCGTCCAAAGGTATTAATTGGTCGTGACACACGTATTTCAGGCGAAATGCTTGAAGGTGCACTAGTAGCTGGACTATTGTCAATCGGCGTAGAGGTAATGCGTCTTGGTGTAATTTCTACACCAGGTGTAGCTTATCTTTCCCGAATTATGAGTGCAGATGCAGGCGTCATGATTTCAGCTTCACATAACCCAGTTGCCGATAATGGCATTAAATTTTTCGGTCCAGATGGTTTCAAACTAACTGATGCACAAGAAGCAGAAATCGAAGCAATTCTTGATGCACCAGAAGATACATTACCACGTCCAATTGGTGCAGATTTAGGTATTGTAAGTGACTATTTCGAAGGTGGACAAAAGTATATCCAATACTTAAAGCAAACGGTAGATGAAGAATTTGATGGCATTCATGTAGCACTAGATTGCGCACATGGTGCAACATCATCACTTGCGACTCATTTATTTGCTGACTTAGAAGCAGACATTTCTACAATGGGTGCTTCACCAACTGGTCTTAACATTAATGACGGTGTTGGCTCAACACATCCAGAGGGCCTTGCAGCTTTTGTGACTGAAAAGGGTGCGGATGTTGGTTTAGCATTTGATGGTGATGGAGACCGCTTAATCGCTGTAGATGAAAAAGGTAAAATCGTTGATGGCGACCAAATTATGTTTATCATTGGTAAGCACTTAAATGCAGTCGGTCGTTTGAAAAAACAAACGATTGTCTCTACGGTGATGAGTAATATGGGCTTCTACAAGGCTGTTGAAGAAAACGAGATGCACAGTGTACAAACTGCTGTAGGTGATCGTTACGTTGTAGAAGAAATGCGTGCCAATGAATACAACCTAGGTGGCGAGCAATCAGGCCATATTGTTTTCTTAGATTTCAATACAACAGGTGATGGCCTGTTAACAGGTATTCAACTTGTCAATATTATGAAGGCTACTGGGAAAAAACTATCGGAGCTTGCAGCAGAAATGACGATTTTCCCACAACGTTTAGTCAATGTACGTGTAACAGACAAGCATGCAGTGACAGAAAATGCAAAAGTTGCAGCCGTAATTGCGGAAGTGGAAACAGAAATGGCTGGTAACGGTCGCATTTTAGTTCGCCCTTCTGGTACAGAGCCACTAGTTCGTGTAATGGTGGAAGCAGCTACTGAAGCGGACTGTGAACGTTATGTAGAACGTATTGCAAATGTAGTACGTACAGAAATGGGTTTAACTGAATAATTGTTAGTTCACTCGATCTCTCAAATAATGAGAGATTGAGTTTTTTTATGTTTGAAATAGATAGGGGAGGGAACAATACTATTGAGTCACAATAACAACAAGGGGTGTTTTATTGAATATGGCTAAAATAGCAACAGTAATAACAGATATGTTTGAAGATGTAGAGTACACAAGTCCTAAGGAAGCATTAGAAGCAGCAGGTCATGAGCTAGTCACAATTGATACTGAGGCAGGAAAAGAAGTAAAAGGTAAACATGGAGAACAAGTAAAAATCGATAAAGGTATTGATGAAGTCAAAGCTTCAGAATTCGATGCATTGTTCATTCCAGGTGGCTTTTCACCAGATATCTTACGTGCAGATGATCGTATTGTAGCCTTTGTCAAAACGTTTATGGACGACATGAAGCCAACCTTTGCAATTTGTCACGGACCACAGCTTCTAATTACAGCGAAGACACTAAACGGGCGTGATGCGACAGGTTATAAGTCTATTCAGGTGGACTTAGAAAATGCAGGTGCTAATTTCCATGACGAAGAAGTATTTGTTTGTCAAAAGCAATTAGTCACAAGTCGTACACCGAAAGACTTACCAGCATTTAATCGAGAAATTGTGAAATTACTTGCAAGTAAAGAGAGTTAATTATAAGGCCCTCTAAGCACTTATAACGTAAGATGCAACAGGTAATCCATGTTGTGTCTTACGTTTTATGCTGCTTTATAAAATTACGCGTTTAATCAATGTACGGATAATGCTATTTTTTTACGTCTTTGCTCTAAAATTCGTCTTAAAAAAAGAGGAAAAGAAGAAGTTTTTATAACGAAAATTTGACGAATAGCATATGATTGAGTATTATGGAGAAGCTGACGGCTCGGTTAAACCTTGTCCGCTTAGCAAGTGCAAAAGGAGGAAAGAACGCACATAAATCGGAAAACAATTATAGCGCCTGAGCTGAGGAAATTGGACGAAGACATCTTCAGCAGACGAGGTGGAGGTTTATCGAAAATTCGGCGGATGCCTCCCGATCGACATACCCGATTGTCATTTTTCATTTTGAAAGCATTTAAGTGATTGAATGTACAGAAAATGGAGAAGGTATAAGTAAAGCAATAGATAAATAGGAAAACTTCACATATCGAAGCGAAGCACTATTTTAGATGGCTAAAATAGTACGAGGATGTGCGCGCATAAGTATGCTTATTTTTGAGATGAAAATAAGTGGTACGGTTTACGCCCACTGAAAAAATGTCGATAGGCTGAGGTCTAGTTTGTCATTGCGTCAATATGACAATATCGGAGGAAAAGTAATTATGTGTGGAATTGTAGGATATATTGGTGAATCAGATGCAAAGGAAATTTTATTAAAAGGGTTAGAGAAGCTGGAATACCGCGGCTATGACTCAGCAGGTATTGCTGTACGCAATGAAGAGGGCGTAACAATCTTCAAAGAAAAAGGTCGTATTGCTGACTTACGTGAAGCAGTAGACGAGGAAGTTGCGGCAAAAGTTGGGATTGGTCATACACGCTGGGCAACTCACGGAGTGCCAAACCGCTTAAACGCTCACCCTCATCAAAGTACATCAGGTCGTTTTACGATTGTGCATAATGGTGTTATTGAAAACTATCATTTATTACAAAAAACATATTTAAAAGGCATTCCAATGAAGTCTGACACAGATACAGAAGTTATCGTGCAGTTAGTGGAGCTATTTGTGAAAGATGGTCTGCAAACAGCAGAAGCATTCCGCAAAACATTATCATTATTACACGGTTCTTATGCACTTGCATTGTTAGATGCTGAAGCGGCAGATACAATTTTTGTCGCGAAAAACAAATCACCACTTCTTGTAGGTGTAGGTGAAGGCTTTAACGTAGTTGCGTCAGATGCAATGGCAATGCTACAAGTGACAGACCAATTTGTGGAATTACACGATAAGGAAGTTGTAATCGTACACAAAGGCAGTGTTGAAATTACAAAATTAGACGGCACAGTAGTAGAGCGTGCACCATATACAGCAGAGCTTGATATGAGCGATATTGAAAAAGGTACGTACCCTCACTATATGTTAAAGGAAATGGATGAACAGCCAACAGTTATCCGTAAAATCATCCAAGCATACGAAGGTGAAAATGGCGATTTAACAATTGATGCAGACATTTTACAAGCATTGCAAGCGGCAGATCGTTTATACATTATCGCTGCTGGCACAAGCTATCATGCAGGTTTAATCGGTAAACAATACTTTGAGAAAATGGCAGGCATTCCTGTTGAAGTTCATATTTCAAGTGAATTCGGCTACAATATGCCATTACTATCAGAAAAACCGCTATTCATTTTCATTACACAATCAGGTGAAACAGCGGATAGCCGCCAAGTGCTTGTGAAAATTAAAGAGCTAGGCTACCCAACATTAACAATTACGAACGTACCTGGTTCTACGCTATCACGCGAAGCAGACCATACGCTATTATTACACGCAGGTCCAGAAATCGCGGTAGCTTCTACAAAAGCATATGTAGCTCAAGTAGCAGTACTTGCAGTAACAGCATATGTGACAGCGAAAGCAAGTGGTAAAGGGTTAGAATTTGATTTGAAACAAGAACTTGCAATTGCAGCAAACGGTATTCAAACAATTATCGATTCAAAAGATGTGTTAGAAGATATTGCAGAAGACTATTTAAAAATTGCACGCAATGCGTTCTTCATCGGTCGTAACATTGATTTCTGCGTAAGTCTTGAAGGTGCTTTAAAACTTAAAGAAATCTCATATATTCAAGCAGAGGGCTTTGCAGGTGGCGAACTAAAACACGGTACAATTGCCCTAATTGAAGAAGGAACACCAGTATTCGCCCTTGTTACACAGGAAGCGGTAGCATTAAATATTCGCGGCAATGTGAAAGAGGTAGCTGCACGTGGCGCTTACCCATGCATTATCGCAATGGCTGGCGTAGACGAAGATGGCGACCGTCTAATCATTCCACATGTCAATGAATATTTAACACCACTCGTTTCTGTAGTGCCATTACAGTTGATTAGCTACTATGCGGCATTACACCGTCGCTGCGACGTTGATAAACCTCGTAACTTGGCGAAATCAGTAACTGTAGAGTAAGGCTAGAGTGGTATTGTGGTTGTTGTGTAGATTTGAAATAAAGTCGCGATGTTTATAAAAAAGATGCGACGTTTAAAATAAAGTCGCGACGATTATAAAAAAGTTGCGAAGCTTTACCCCTTTGGTTATTATTTAGCCAAAGGGGTGTTTTTTATGTCTAAAAGAACTAGAACATCTAAAGTTGAAAAGTGGATTAAAGAAGGTCGTGGCTCGGGAATTGGTGCTGATTATAAACCGTGGTTGAATATTCAAGATGTTTCCTCATTGGGAAGATCCACTCGTTTAAAAGGTATTAAAACGAAAAGGCAGCACGAATTTTTATCAGATTTGGAACGAAACTACTTTTATTTAATTGAATATTCTGATTTTGTTATTGATATTCGAGAACAATTTCCTTTATTGCCGTTGGAAGAAACAATTGTCATTGCTGATGAATTAGGTCTAAAACATCCTACAGACCCTAAAACGAATGAGCCAGTTGTAATGACAACGGATTTTTTATTAACTGTAGAAAAAGGAAATGGGTTAGTAGAGCTTGCACGAACAATAAAAATGAAAGATGAGCTACTAAAACAGCGAGTTATTGAAAAGTTTGAGATTGAACGAGTTTATTGGGAGCGAAGGCAAATTGATTGGGGCATTGTAACAGAGTTGGAGATTCCTAAAGAAATGGCTCGGAATATTAGCTATATTCATGATTATTATGATATTCAAAAATATGAGGCATTTCAAAATGTGAACCGACAACATATTGAAGATTTAGCAATGGCACTGTTACAGAGAATATTATGTGAAAGCAAAAGCATTAGAGTAGGTAAGATTTCATTGACAGTTTTTCCAAAAAAATGGTTTCTTTATAAAAATCCTTATGTTATTATATAACTAGAATATTTGTAAATATTAGTATAATATTCTAATATGAAGATAATAAAGGAGAAATTGAAATGAAATTATTTAAAAAAGGAATTTTGTTAAAGCTTGCGGTTATTTTCACACTAGGTTTAACTCAATTTTCTTTAGCAAGTAACACCTATGCTGAATCAAACGAAAAAACATTTGAACAAACTCTCATGATTGATGGAACATCTGATTTTTCTGGTACAGTATCTTTCCCTGAAGAAATAACTTTAGAAAAGGAAAGTCTAATAGATGAAAGTCTAATAGATGAAAATCTAATAGATGAAAATCAAACACAGCCTATAGAACCTTTAGGTGCCAATCTTGTGACATTTGATACTACTATTACTGATACTAGTGTAAAAGTAAAAGTATATAATATCGGTAGTGATCCTTTAGACAAAGTAACAGTTAAAGTTTCTGCTACTGGATATAGTGAACAATCACAAAGTGCAACTAGAGTATATTCTGTTGCACCAAAAACATTTACTTTTGATATGTTAGAAATATCCGCATTTATGAAATATTATGTGACTATTACAGTAACTGATGGTGGTTTAACTCAATCTACTTCTTCTGATGAAATAGATAAAAGTTATACTGAAAGCCAATTATCTGAATGGCATCCAGGAACTTATGGCTCTAGAGCTAAAAGTGTAGATTACCATTTTGGTAAACATAAAAATGAAGTAGGAGCGAAAACTGTAACACAATATCTAAAATCAGCCACGCAAACTCATGATATAGTAAAAAAAATTACCGAATCAACTAGTCTGTGGACATTAACTAAAACAGGCGCATCAGGTAATTATGTAGCTCAAAAAAAATATAAGAATACAATTACTGGTGTATATATTACTGTAACCGATACTGCTACTACAAAAATATTAAGTCACGGTAAATAAATGCCCATGTTATTACATAGACATTTTTAGTTTGAACAATTACGACTTTTTTACTGGAGAAAAAAATTTTAGATATCAATTTTTACGAAGTATTTAAATACACTAGCAGTAAAGGCTGCTAGTGTATTTATTTTAACTTCAACAAAAACGGCATTATTCCTTCTTGAATCAAAAGCCTACACTTTCGATAGCTTTATGTACAATCCTACATATATGGCCCTATAATGAAAAAGGGCGATCCTTATTACTAAATCGCGCCTGATTATTGAATAACATTTATTGCCTTTATAAATGTGTCTCATGGCCATGAAATTCGTTGAAGGTGTGCTATATTTGTTGAATACGACAATAATCGGATTAGCCGATTTATTGCACAATATGGAAAATGCGCTGTTACAGGAATCGAATAAGGACTGGACGATTGGCATTGTCATCATATAAATATCGTACCATCTTTCAAAAGATGATTCATACGGGAATCTATTGATATTGCATGAATCTTTTCACCGTCTCATTCATACGAGAAAATACAAGTGTTATTAAATGCACTCATGTTAGATAAAAAGCAACTAAAAAAGTCAATGAATTGCGTGAGCAATGTCTTAACGAAGCTATCTAATTCTACATATCATCTTGCATATACATAAAATTCCGAATGAATTGGATTAGTTGGAACGCCGTATGCGGTGAAAGTCGCACGTACGGTGTGAAGTGGGGGAAAAGCTGGCGATAACGTCAAAGGCTTATCTATCACCTATAAAAACGCTTCACAGGAATAATATAGGTATTTATGTTACAGATAGATTTGATATACGAAGTTTACTATTTACGATTATTGAGGTAAAAATATGAATAATAATTTAAGTCAATCTAATGCTGGATATACAATTTTCAAATCCACTGGAGTACGACACGAATTCACAAAAATCGATTTTTAAACAAGCAGGTAACCTGCATAGAAACTCGATTCAGTTATTCTGAATGACATAGAAATGTTACCAAACGTCGCTTTGGGAACAATGAAAAATGGTCATTGGAATTTAAGATAATAGAGCTATGTATTAAGGTAAGACGAAGGAGTTGTTAATATGCCCCATGTTCATGAGTTTGGAATAATTGATAGTATAGAAGAGATTAAAGATGACATTAGATATGACCCTGAAAAATATGGTTGCATAACCGTAGATGGCGACTTTCTTGACGACCTATGTGCTACAGATTTCGGAAAAAAAATAGACAACTTACAGACATTCGCACATAGCACAGATAGACCGTATAACAATCTCTGCTATTTCGGAATAACATTGATACCACCGAATTCTCATGCTTACTTTTTAAAGATTGTGCGTGAAGCGAACGACGATTATAAATCAGAAGAACTTGAGAATTTAATGAAAAAAATTGATGAAGCAATAAAAAAAAATAAATGGATGATTCATTTTGGGGATTAATTTGGTTAATTAATTCTCACCATGCAGCATACAAAGCTATACAAAATAACGTTCCCAAATCAAAGTTTGGCTATAGTGTTTAAAAACAAAAGTGTCAATAAAATCCCTGGGAACTTTGCAGGGGTTTGTTGTATTATTGGAACATTTGAAGAATGCGAAAGGACGTATCTCGCGTGTTTTAACCTATTCACGTTTACAATACGAAATCGAATTTGATGTTAAACACGTGGATAACCGAACAATTTTGTATCATGAGCATCTTACTCGGATAAGTTCTCACATATAAAAGTAATATTATATAAGATTGTTAAAGGTGCCCTATATGCTGTTCTACTTTATCATGATGAGAACATGTGTAAGTATTTAATAAAAATTTTAAAATGGCGACAGTTCATACAGTTCATACAATACTGCATTTGATTGTACTAAAGTTTTATTAATAACGGAATGTAGATGGGACTTTTCAATTGTCTCATTTCTATTAACATAATCAGTGAACAAGAAATAAATTATTAAATAAGTTGTCTTACCATAAGCATTGCGTGATTACAATGCTTATGGTAAGACAACTTATTTTTTCTAGCTGCTGTATATTATCTCAATAATGCCGGTATTGTATCTCCTTGTAGCATGAACAAACTAAATACTACATTTTGGTTAGTGGCTTTGGGACGTAGTTATTCGCCCCGCTTAATCTGAATACCTAAAACCATCCGTTATGAGATGCCATTAAATGTTTTTATCATTAGAAACACTATAAGTGATAAATTGATACAAAAAGTACAAGCTATAATTTAGCGAGAGAATTTATCATCAACCTTTGTACCCTAACTGATGAAAAGAGGGCTAACTACTAGCGAAGAATTAATATTTATACTTAATTTTTTTAATCTTGATAAAGGCACATTTGAAAATTACTCAATATATTTATTCTTGCGGATATTTATATATCTCTAAATGAGTGTGATTTATCAGTTTAACATCAGGCCCAAAAGATATTTCATATATCATTCGGTCCTTCCCCAGAGGGATATACTGATCAACTGTTGGTTCAATTTCAAATGTAATTTGCAATATAAAGCCACGAAAACCGTTAACTCTTTTAGTTTCAATAACTTCAATTTTCCATGGAGTAACATGTGGTGTAACATCTTTGAAAATCTTCGGATAATAGTAGCTAGTTAAGTCTTTTTCAATATAAGGAGTTAGCATAATCATAAGCAAATCCTCTAATCTAAGTTCGTTTGAGTCTTTAGCCAACCTAAAACTGAATACTCATTGGATCGATTAACTGGCGTTGCAACAATTACCGACCCAGAACAAGGTGTAACAAGATATTTTGTTAACAATAATTATGTTATCGAAAAAATCATTTCTCCTGCTGGGGAGGAAAGAACTTATAAACTCGATCAAAACTACAACCTTTTGCAAGAAACAGAGACTATTGATGGTGTTTCTAAAGTTTTGCAGATGAATGAATACGATGGTAACGGTAATCTATTAAATACAACGGATGCGGAAAACAATAAGCAATTGTATACGTATACTTCATTCCAAAATGTTGAGACACATACGGATTCGGGAAATAAGGTAAGTAAGTATTGGTATGATAAAGGGAATTTAATAAAGTCAGAAATACCATCTACTTCTGGTATTGCTACGACTACTTATAAATATAAAAATTTCGGTGATTTAGAATGGATGGAAACATCTGATGGGGTTAGGGAAACCTTTGCAACAAATTATAGTGATTCCAAAAAAGTAATTACCTATACGGATGCGTTTAACAACACGACAACTACAGTGCAAGATTTGTCTGGTAACGTTTTATCATCTAAAGACGGCAAGCTAAATGAAACAAAGTATCAATATAATTTGAAAAATGAACTAGAAACCGTAACCGATGCAAATCAGCAGAAAACTGCGTACGAATATGATGGAAATGGTAATTTAAATAAGATAACGAATGCAAAAGGCTTTACTACAACATTTGAATTTAATGGTAAAAACCAAATAACGAAAGAAACAAATCCTAATAATAATGCAACTTCTTATCAATATGATGAAAATGGTGAGCTTACATTACTTCAAACAGCTAAGAATGATCGTATTGAATATAAAATTGACCAAGAAGCCCCAAGTTCCACAGTTGTTGTAAATGGAAAAGTAGTGTGGCGTTATACAAAGGATGGGGACGATCAGCTAATTTATGGAGAAAATGAATCTACTTTAAAACGGATTAGCTACTATGATAATGGATTATTAAAAACAATTGATAAAGGGGATATTGATGGTGATATCAGCTATGAATATTTAGGTGATGAATATTTTATCAAAACTGTCATTCCCAGGGTTTAAACGATATAATACATTAGAATATGAACCAGACGATGCTTATAATACTAAGCAGATAAAGTTAAACGACAATCCACTTGCAACATTTACTTATGATGTGACCGGACAATTAAAAGATACTAATTTCACAAACGGCAGCAAACTCTCAAAAGTTTATCAATCTGGTCGTTTACAAGAAGAGACATTATCGCTAGATAGTTTATCTGAATGGAATAAGTTCACATATGAGTATGATGTAAACAACAATATTAAAAGCATTACTAATAAAGTAAATTCCAGTTATGACGCTTTGAATCAGTTAACGCAAGAAGCATATATTGGTGGTCCACAAATGGACTATACGTATGATGAGGTTGGGAATCGTCTAACAAAACTCGTGAAAAATGCAGGAAAAACAGAATCTACAACGTACCAATATAATGATGCAAATCAATTATCGTATGTAAACAATCAGCAATACCTGTACGATCCAGATGGAAACTTAACAAGTGATGGAACGTATACGTATGAATGGAATGCATTTGATCAGCTAACGAAAGTAAAAAGTAATTCAGGCACTATTATTGCAGAATATGGCTATGATGAAAAAGGGAGAAGAATCTATAGTAAAGATAGTAATGGACCTATTTACTATGCTTATGATGGAGATAGCAATCGCGTTCTTTATGAAAAGGATAAAAGCTCCTCCTACGCAGTTAAAAGTTATGTTTACGATGATAACGGTCACCCACTCACAATGATTTACGAAGGCAAACCTTATCATTACCTTACAAACTATCGAGGTGATGTACTGGGGATGACAGATGCAAGTGGCAAACTTGTAGCATCTTACACATATGACGCATGGGGTAACATTTTAACGCAGAGTGGTATAGATCATATGGACTCTATCAATCCATATCGATATGCAGGATACCGTTATGATGAAGATACAAAGTTATATTATTTAATGGCACGTTACTATAATCCAGATACTGGTGTTTTCTTATCATTAGATCCTGTGCGTGGGGATACAATGAATCCCTTAACGCTGAATGGTTATAGTTATGCAAATAATAATCCAGTGATGCTTGTTGACCCAGATGGTGAATTAGCATGGGTTGTCATAGGTGCATTAACAGGAGCAGCTATTGCGTAGTTAACTTATAAGCTTGAGGTTAAATTAAAAATAAGAAAATATAACAGATCTAATTTAATCGCAATAGTAGGAACAGCAGCTGGTCTCGGTGCTTTAAATGGCGGATTATCTGGTATATATAAAGTAGGAGGGTTATTTAGATCAGCTGTAAAATTAGGTTATCTAACAGAAAAAGAAGCGAAACTATATAAAAGAATTATTCAAGGAAAACATTTTATATTAAGTGAAGCTGTAAAACTAACTAATAATAAACCAGGAAAACAAAGTTGGAAAGATTTTGCGATAGCACAGTTGAAAAAATTAGGAATTTACTTATAAAGAAGGAGAAATGTATGAATATCATCTTTATAATTTCTGGTTTAATGGCATGTACCATTTCATTAATATTTGCTATTAAAAATTTAAAAGGGGAAAATAGTACGAAAGATAAAATATTCTCGTTTATTGAATATTTTACAGATCCATTTATGGGTCCAACCGCGTTGCTTTATTTAGGAGTATTATTAATTATAGTTGGGTTTATTATCTGAGAATAATCCTCCTTTATTTTAATAAATACAGAGTGAAATTTAATTATTAAAATAAGTATCTGAGCGTTTTAATAAAAGACTAGTTTAAAAGAAAAAAACAACAGTTCCCCCGTAAATGTTAGATACAAATTTAACATTTACGGGGTCTTTATGTTTAGATATGTGTTGAAGCACTCAAATCCCTAGATTTGATGCCAATTTATGTATAGTTCAGGTTTACAGCTTTTTGATATCTGTTTATCCGAAAAATACAATATAAAGAAATCAAAGTTAAGTATTCTTGACTTTAATGATGCAAAATAAAGAGTCGTAATCACTACAAATTGTAGAAAAACAAATGTTATGGACGCATAACTTTAAGAAGAGTGGTTTATACCGTGAACTCTATTCAATGAATATCTGAATTAATGACGGTAATTTTAGAACATAATCATCCGGATTAATTATTACAAAGCATAAAATTTCTAAGATTTGCGTTCGACCTTTCAAGTTTTTATAGGTACAGTAGATATGCTTTCATTAATCGAGATTGATAATAGAACTTATACAATTAAAAGCAACCTTATTAAAAGGTAGCTCTTAGTAGGTGAAAACAGAGGGTTATGTAGCTCATAGTATAATTAATCTAAAAGCTTTTTAGTTGTAACGTATTCAAATGCCACAAAATTTATTTATATGAATATAGAGAAGTTTTAATTAATCTTTTTTATAAAAATTTTAATCAAGGAAAACCTTATCTACACATTTTGATTAATCTTTATTTAAAATGCGGAGAGTTCTTCTATTATAAAATCAACGTTTGCAACATATTTTTGATCAAACTTTATTTCAAACCAACATGTTGATTAAAGATCCTGCTATGCATGCAGGATCTTTTTTTATTCCACAAACTGGCCATATAATTGAATGACGAAGAAATATACTGAAAAAGTCCCTTCAGACTATTTTGAAGGGACTTTCCTAAATAATTAGGATAAAACTAAAAAGATCATTTGTATTTTTTGGCTAGAGATTCACTGCCAATTGCCCCAATGATCGTCATGAAAAACGGTAAAATTTGAAATAATAAAGAACTTTGTAAAAACACGATGTTTAAATCAAATAATTTATTACCTATTACAATGACGATTTTAGTTAGTATGAATAAAAATCCAATTATTAGAAGAATATCAAAAAACAATTTCCACCGTGGATAGACTAATTTTTGACTGTCTTTTATGATCTTCTCTCTCAAAGAATTATCCTCCTTTACTAATTCATCAAGAGTAATATCAAATATGTCACTTAACTTAATTAATAATTCAATACTAGGATAACTTTCTCCACGTTCCCATTTGGAAACAGATTGTCTACTAATATTAAGTTTTTCTCCAAGCTGTTGTTGTGACATATTATGCTTTTGACGTTCTTCTTTTATTTTTGAAGAAAAATACATATGATCAACTCCTATCCACAGTATATTTAATTGCACTAAAAAACAAAAGAACCGCATCGTTGCTAGGGTGTAAACTATTAGTTTCCCCTTAGAAACAGCATTTATTATTGGTTATAGCCCTGTTAATTATTTTAAGTAAAGTGGTAAAGTGACGTAATAAGCATGAACTTGAATACTATACTTACAAACGTATAAAGGAGAAATTAAAAGGATTGAGCTCGGTGACTTTACCGAATTCAATCCTTCATATACTGTCTAAATTTTGGGTGTCCTTTTAAAAAAAGAATAGGCACCCATTTTTCATGTAAGAGTCATCCTTCAGAGGGAAAATAGGTATTAAACATGAAAAATAAATTGCTACATGTTTTCTAGTATATGTTTTATAGGCTTTTGAAGTACGTCTATAATGGCAGCGATGATAGCTGTTACTAAAATTCCTATTAGACCAAGGGCTATCGGACCTGCTGCGTCTTCACCTGTGAACATAGCCAAAATCCTTAAGTAAATTATTAATAACAAAGTGAAGATAATAATTGTAAAAGCACACTTTTTAATAACCTTCAAGGATTTAATGGATAACTCAGAAATAGCATTGTTTATATTGATATAACTTAATAGTTTATATATTTGAGACAACGCAACAAAAAACGTAATGCATACTCCATAGGCACATATTAACAATGGATATATCGAGTAATCTCCTGGACGCACTTTCGCATCACGTATAGCTGCTTGAGGTAACCAATATATACACACAGCAAGTACCGCAACTCCAATCACAAAAGCAATGGTCTTTAAGAAAAAAATTGAACTTAGTTTAACATTCATTTGAAGCACCTCACTGATTTAATAATAAAATGATTTAATACGATATTAGTCTATTTTTTATCGTTTATCAATATATTTATTTTGTTTTTCATTAAATTATTGTTGTTATTCAAAAGTTTGTTTAATAATCATATAGGAATCGTACTTCAGTCAGGGGGTGCTGCAAAATCAGGTGCGATTGGCGCAAGAGGTTTAATTTTATTTCAAGCCATATTGTGGAGGATATGGCAAACGAGCCTTTGAAAAAATGTTGATGGAAATTGAAACTTTGCCAGATGGTGAAGCAGAATATGGGCTCTCTTTTATCGAACAAATAATATCATAGCTAAAACATTATACGTTTCATTTGGTTTCGTAGATACGGGAATCATTCAGGATAATTCGATGTTGGCGATTAAAAATCTAGAGGTCGAGTGTGAAGCTTAAAATATTTAACATTACTTATAAAAACAACAACGGAATGATGTGAAATTTCGCTTTTACCTGTTGCCCAGTTTTCTTTCAAATTGTAAATTTAATATTTTAAAGTAGAGGCATTTCTTTGTAATAGGAAATGCTTTTTAAATATATTTCAAGTTTGTGTAAGAACTATTTATTATATAATGATAAACAATCTATATTTATTGTAAAACAATAAATTTTATGTTAAATTAATTTTGTCATTACATAACTGAGGTGCTTAATATGAATATTAAACGAGGCTCAACTACTTTTTTAAAGGTATTTCTTTTTCTGGCTGGAATTGCAGTTCTTGCTCTATGTATATTTTTAGTGCCCCGAATAGCGAATTTTTCATCAACTTTGTATCCAAATATTGCACTAATGAAATATCCCATTTTCATTGTAATGTATGGAGCGGCAGTCCCTTTTTACTTTGCGCTCTATCAGACATTTAATCTTTTACGGTACATTGAGGAGAACACGGCGTTCTCAGATTTATCGGTAAAGGCGTTAAAAAACATTAAGTACTGCGCAGTGACAATTAGTGGTTTTTATATAGTAGGTATGCCGCTTTTTTCGTTTATAGCGAAGAAAGTTGATCCTCCTGTTGGATTTATAGGACTTATTATCATATTTGCTTCGTTCGTTATCGCTGTTTTTGCTGCTATCCTCCAACGACTTCTACAAGAAGCGATTAACATAAAATCAGAAAATGATTTAACGGTTTGAGGTGAATGATATGGCGATTATTATTAATATAGACGTAATGTTGGCAAAGCGGAAAATGAGCGTCACGGAGCTTTCAGAGAAGGTTGGTATCACTATGGCGAATCTTTCTATACTGAAAAATGGGAAGGCAAAAGCAGTTCGATTTTCAACATTAGAAGCGATATGTAAGACTTTGGATTGTCAGCCTGGAGATATTTTGGAGTACAAAAGCGATGAAGATATATAATAAAAACAGGCAATAAATTTTCATGAACGGTTGTTGATAGAAATGCTAAAGGATAGCTACATTGTATTCTTTTATAAAATAAGCTATAAAGAGTAATCTCTTTATAGCTTATTTATTCGTTATTTATGCTCATTCAATAGTTGAGTGGCTGGCTTTAAAAAGAACCAAACAATCAACAACGTGATGAGTGCTAATATAAAAGTCCCCATATAAATGTAATGTACACTAGAAGCTAATGCCTCTTGGGAATCAGTTATTACATTTGTTGTCGTTCCTCCATGTCCGCCAGAGGAAACAAGATCAAGGTGTTGAATACCATGTGCGTGGATCATCGTGTTGAACAGCGCTCCGAAAACTGCAGCTCCTAATGTTTGGCTAAACGTATTGATAAATGTATTTAAGCCAATTGCTGTACCGCGCGTTTGATTGGAAACAGCCGTTTGAATAGTTACCATGTAAATAGGTGATACAAGCCCCATACCTAATCCGAATAATCCGACGCCAACATAAATAAGGAAGGCTTGTGAATCTGCGGACAATGTAAATAATGTAAAGGCAGCTACAGATAGAACGCTAACCCCAATGAGAATGATTTGCTTCGTATTTAAGCGTCCAACTAATTTACCTGAAAAAATAGTCCCAACTGTCCACATAACAGGCAGTGGCATTAAAATGAGCCCTGCATCTGTTGCATTTTTCCCTAATACACCTTGGCTCCAAATTGGCAGATACATTGTAATACTAATAAGCATTGCACCTGAAATCAGTGTTAGTACATTAATAGTAGATAATGTACGGTTAGAGAACAGTGCTAGCGGAATTAATGGCTCTGGAGATTTCTTCTCAATAAATAAGAAAATAATAAATGACACAACGGCAAAGATTAATAGACCGATAATGGTCATGTCACCCCAGTTGTTCTTACTGCTACCTGTTAATAATGCATATAGTAGAGCAATTGCACTTAAAGAGAAGACAGTCGCACCAAGATAGTCGATATGATGCTTAGCAGGCTTAATAGATTCTTTGTAATAAATGACTATCATTATACAAGCGATAATGCCAAAAGGAACATTTAAAAAGAATATATAACGCCAAGAAAGAGAATCAACTAAAAATCCGCCTACTAATGGTCCGATAACACCAGAAATACCCCAAACGGCACTAATCCACCCCTGTGCTTTTGCACGGTCCTTCACTTCGCTATATAAGTCACCGATAATGGTCATTGTAATTGGCATAATAGCGCCTGCGCCTAGACCTTGAAGGGCACGGAAGATAATAAGCTGTTCCATTGAAGTCACAACACCGCAAAGAGCAGAGCCGACTAAAAATATTGTAGCCCCAATAAGTAAAACTTTTTTTCGACCGAATAAATCCGCTAGTTTCCCGTATATAGGCGTCGAAACGGCTGTAGCAAGCATATAAATGGCATATACCCAGCTAACAAGTTCAACACCCGATAAATCACTTGTTATACGGGGGATTGCTGTACTAATAATTGTTCCTTCTACAGCAGAAAGGAATGTCATTAACATTAATGACACTATAACTTTTTTTCTCATAAATTACCTCTATACTTCCATCTAGTTAAATTTCTTCCATATATAACTTACATTTAAATCTGCCAAATAACAAATCTAGTTTCCTAGTATGTCATACTGGAGGCTGCTAAAATTGTAGATAAAATGCAAAGAAAATCTAAGTCTAAAGGAAAACACGCGTATTTTCAATATGAGAATGAACGATTATTTTAATTCTCTTTGCTTAAATCGTCTTTTTGATCTGAATAGGTTTTAATGAAAAACCCATCGGTCTCTGACCATTCTGCATACAAAATATCTTGAATAATGGGATAGCCTTCCTTTTGCAATTCAGTATAAAGCCATTCCTTTGATTTGCCTGTATATCTTAAAATTTCTTCGTTAATTGCTCCATCATCTACAAATAGAAAATTGATTGAATCATCTTTTGGCTCTAAATTGAGCATTGCTGGTGTGACCGCATCGAATTTAGCATATTTTTTTAAGCTGACTGTACCACCTGGTTCCAAGTACAAATCACATACTTCTCGCAAAGAGAAGACTCCGTGTTGCCGTAGCATAATTCGTAATTGCTCCATCTCTAAGTGATTGGCTTCCAGTTCTTTTAAGTTGAATTCACCATCTCTAATGAGGATAGAAGATTCACCTTTTAGAAGAGCCCTTACTTTATCGTAGCGTTGTGATACATTTTCGATGATAAACAGCATGACGCCCCATACAAAAACTGCAAACCAGACATGAAACGGTGAAATTTTATTATCATAGATGCTTTCTTCTAATATGCCACCAAGAACAATGGAATAAATAAAATCAAAGGGGGTAAGCTGCGATATTTCTTTTTTGCCCAACAAGCGCGTTACAAGTAATAAAGCAATAAATCCAAAAAATAACTTCAATCCAATATTCATATATGTCATAAAATCAACTCCTCTGTACTAAATTTTTTAAGCAAAATAAGGATACGAATAACGTACCCTTCTAGTCATAGTCCAGTTCATTGTTTGAGCGCCTGTAGTGCGCACACAAACGGTTCTGAATGTCCTTATTAATTTCTAGCAAACACGGAAGTATTGATTAACGCTTTGCCTATCTTCCTCTCATATAGGTAGTGTTCTATACCCAATCTACGGAAATATTCAACCTCCGAAGCGGTGCATTAAAGCCATCATTTTAAATTCATTATTAGCAATCGTTTACCAAATATTAATAAGGTATAATATCCATATAATTTAGGTTTTAAAAATAACTAAATAGCAAAGGAAGAAATTATGAGGATTGAAAAGGGAACGGAACACAATCTTGAAGAAATTGAATCTTTATATAATGATTTAAATGATTACCTTGAGACTCATATAAATTATCCAGGATGGAAAAAAGGGGTCTATCCAATAAAAGAAACTGCACAAAATGGCATACAGGAAGGCAATTTATATGTGATGCAAGATGGGGATCATATTGTGGGCACTGTCATCTTAAGACATGAACAAGAAGCAGCTTATTCTACAGCGAATTGGCATAATAATTTCGATGATGAAGACATATTGGTAGTAAATACTTTTGCTGTACATCCTACATATCTTAATAAAGGGCTTGGAACAAAACTTATGGATTTTATTATTCAACATAGTAAAGAAATGAACATAAAAGCTATTCGTTTGGATGTATATGAAAAAAATAAACCAGCGATCAAACTTTATAGAAAATATGGTTTTGACTATATTGATACGATTGATTTGGGATACAGCAAATATGGTTTAGATAAATTTGAACTTTATCAAAAACTACTCTAAATCCAAGTTTTAACGAGCAGTTAGCTATACAGAGTAACTGCTTTTTTCTTTTTAAAGTAATTTAACAATGCAATCTGCTTGCACCTAATATTTTTGACTAAAGTCAGTATTAATAGAAAATAACGAATTGACAAAAAACATCAATTGATTTAAAGTAACGAATAATTGAATGGAGGAGATTATATGTCGATTTTAAATCGTCTACTGTCCACAACTACACATCATCATATCCATTAGTCTTGCTATCTTTATTAATTTTTTAATAATGAATAGGAAGACTATTTCCCATGAAATCGTATAACTAAGCCGAAGTTGGAGCTTATGTTTGTACGGTTTTTTTATTTTCTTAAAAACGAAGGAGTGAAGATGATGAAGAAAATGGATTATCAAAATGTTAGAGGAACACAAGATTATTTACCTGAGCAAGAGTGTATTCGTCGTAAAATTCGCCGTACATTAGAAGATACGTTTATTGCATACGGGTGTAAACCACTCGAAACACCTATTTTAAACTATACAAGTTTAATGGCATCTAAATATGCGGGGGGTGCTGAAATTTTACAAGAGATGTATGTGCTATCAGATCGTGGAGAGCGTGAACTGGCACTACGCTATGATTTAACGATTCCATTTGCAAAAGTAATAGCGATGAATCCTACATTACCGATGCCATTTAAACGTTATGAAATAGGCAAAGTGTTTCGAGACGGCCCGATTAAGGCGGGAAGATTTCGTGAGTTTACACAATGTGACGTAGATATTGTAGGGGTTGATTCACAAGCAGCAGAGGCAGAATTGATGATAATGGCTTTAGATGCTTTTGAAGAGTTGGAACAAAATGTTGTGATTCAATATAACAACCGCAAGTTATTAGTAGGCTTACTTAGTATTTTCGGTGTAAATGCAGATGCCCAAAGTCGAGTGATTTTAATACTAGATAAAATTGAAAAAGTCGGGAATGCTGCTGTTCTAAAGGAGTTAAAGGAATTAGGCTTAGACGCATTGGTACTAAAAAATATCGAAGATTTTTTATTGGATAATAGCAAAACTACACTTGCTTATTTTGCTCAATATAAGGAACCCTCCATTCAAGAAGGTTTAGCAGAAATGCTAGAACTAGAACGATACTTAAATATGCTGGGCATTTCGCAAAGTTGTTTATTTAATCCCTTACTAGCGCGCGGGCTAGAAATTTATACAGGTACGATTTATGAAATTTTCGTAAGCGATGGCCTTATGACATCGAGTATTGGAAGTGGAGGACGCTATGATAATGCAATTGGTGGCCTGTTGGGAGGAACAGAAAGGTTTGCCACGGTAGGTATTTCATTTGGGTTGGACGTTATATTTACTGCCATGATGTTGGGCGAGCGAAAGAAACAGGAAACATTCGTTGATATTTATATTATCCCAATAAATACAGTAGCGGAGTCTCTTGTATTAGCAAAGGAATTGCGGAAAGCGTATCGTGTGGAAGTAGAACTCAATGGAAAAAAGGTAAGAAAAGCAATGGATAAAGCGAATCGAGACAATATTCCATTCGTCATTGTGTTAGGAGAGGAAGAAGTGAAGCAAAATCAATATATTATAAAGAACATGGATACTGGAGAGACCTCTATTGAAAAATTTGTTTTCGATTCATACATTTAATATTTCTTCAATAACAGACGTAAGGGGAGACATGATGGAAATTCGTATTTTAAATAAATCAGATGCTCAGTCGTATCAAGAAGTGCGATTAAGTGCATTACAAATTAATCCAGAGGCATTTGGTTCAACCTATGAGCGTGAAGTAAACTTTTCATTGGAAACCGTCGCAGAGCGATTAGAAACAACGAACGATAAATTTGTTCTCGGTGCTTTTAATGACAACAATTTGTTAGTTGGAATCGTTACTTTTATGCGCGAGAGCAATATGAAAACAAGTCATAAAAGTAATATATTCGGCATGTATGTAGCTCCTGAAGGTAGAGGGCAAGGGGTAGGTAAATTACTTATGCGTAAGTTAATAGAGAGGGCTAAAGGTTGTGAAGGTTTGGAGCAAATTAAGTTAACAGTCGTCTCTGACAATATACCAGCCAAGACATTATATACGTCTTTAGGCTTTGAGGTGTTTGGTGTAGAACGAAATGCCCTTAAATTTAATGGACAGTATTTTGACGAGGATTTAATGGTTTTACATATTTAAGTGCAAAAATGAGAAGTAATACTCACGAGATATTCTGCAAAAATACTTTTAAGAGGGTAGAGTATTTTTGCGATATCAGCAGCATAAAAATTAAATACTAGATTCTTTTTGTTATTTAGTCATCTACTATTAATAGAGGTATTTTTTGCACAACAAAGGGGGAGAAAGGGTTGATTCTCTTTTTAGAGAACGTAAAAGGTTTTGCATTCTTAATAATAATACTTTCAAGTTTTGTTTATTGTAGACAACTAAAGCTAACGAAATGGAAAAGAAAGCTGTCGAAGGGCGAAATGGTGATGTATTTACTTACTTCAATAGCACTTCCTGTCTATGTGATTCTTTACTATGCTCAGCTTTTCGGGACGTGAAAACTGGCTATTTATGCTCTAGCCTTTTATCTAAGAAACAAGTTCTCTATCTATCTTGCTCAGATAGAACTGTAGCTTTGCTTACTCCTACAGCGTGGGGACATTTCATCAAACAGAAGCATAGGATACTTTTATAATCTGTGAGAGGATTGAGAAAATGTACTATGTGCCTTATTATGTAAATGTCCCAATGTATAACTACGGTAATCAGCCTATGCACTTGCCTGTTCCTTACGAGGCAGTCCTTCCTAATCAAGCAGGCTATGGTAATCATAATCAATTGACTACCGATTTTGGAAAAAAACCTTTTGTGGTTGATATGGAAGAGGCAACTAAGCTTAATAATACGTACCGTACAGCTATTTGGTCAGGAGATCATTTGCAAATAACGGTTATGAGTCTTCATGTTGGGGAGGATATTGGTTTAGAAATGCATCCAGATGTTGATCAGTTTTTATATATAGAACAAGGGCAAGGGGTTACTCAAATGGGGAGTAGTAAAGATAATTTAACCTTTGCTAGAAATGTCTATGATGATTATGCCATCGTCATACCCGCTGGAACATGGCACAATGTAACCAATATAGGAAATGAGCCACTAAAGCTATTTTCGATTTATGCTCCTCCTAACCATCCATTTGGGACAGTTCATCCTACAAAAGCAGATGCAATGGCTGCGGAAGCGGGTTATGGTCATTAGCAAATGATAGATTTTTAATGATAGGCAAAGTTGTTGAAGCAACTTTGCTTTTTTATATGCTATGAAAAATCAATTTTAGCAGAGTGATTGACGAAACAAAAAATACCGTGTTATAATTATCTCGAATTCAAGATAAATTAATTCGAGATATTAATGTAGGTTTACAAATTGTTTCTTGTTAGAAGTTTGAAGTAACACATTCTTAGAAATTATTACAAGAGAAAGCAAATTATTTGCAGAGGAGAATGGTCATTATGAGCAAACATACAGAAGGTATTCACCATATTACAGCTATTGTTGGGCATCCGCAGGAAAATGTTGATTTTTATGCAGGAATTTTAGGTTTACGATTAGTCAAACAAACGGTCAATTTTGACGACCCAGAAACATATCATCTTTACTTTGGTAACAGTGCTGGGCAACCAGGTACCATTATTACATTTTTCCCTTGGGCAAATGCTTATAAAGGACGAATCGGTGATGGACAAGTTGGCGTTACAACATATGAGGTACCAGAGGGGGCATTGCCTTTTTGGATTAATCGTCTTGCGAAATTTTCTATTCCATTCAAAAAAGCTGAACGCTTTGGCGAACAAGTCGTGCAATTTGATGATCCGCATGGACTTCATCTTGAATTAGTTGCACGTGCAGAAGGCAAATTGAATAATTGGACAATTGGCGAGGTTACACAAGAGGTTGCAATAAAAGGGTTTGGTGGAGCAACACTTTATTCAAGTCGTCCTCAAGAAACAGAAAAGGTCTTAACAGAGGTAATGGGGCTTGAAAAAATCGCAACAGCAGGGGAATATGCCCGCTTTAAATCAAGCGCCGCTATTGGAAATATTATTGATTTAAAAACGGTACCTGGCATACGTGGTCAAATGGGTGTTGGAACAGTTCACCATATTGCTTGGCGCGCAAAGGATAATTCAGATCACTTAGAGTGGCAAGAGTATGTAATGAATCATGGACAACATGTAACAGAAGTAAAAGATCGTAATTATTTTAATGCGATTTATTTCCGTGAAGCAGGGGAAATTTTATTTGAAATTGCGACAGACCCTCCAGGATTCGCACATGACGAAACAGCTGAAACAATGGGTAGTCAATTAATGTTACCATTGCAGTATGAGCCACATCGTGAACAGTTGGAAAGAACATTAATACCAATCAAAGTTCGTTCGGTTGATTGATAAAAAGGGGGATGGATCTTTTGATTTCGATTGATCCTAAGAAAAATACAGAGCGTGAAAACTATAAATTATTAACTGGTAGTATTATTCCGAGACCGATTGCCTTTGTGACGACAAAGTCAGAGCAAGGTGTTATAAATGGCGCACCGTTTAGTTATTTTAATATCGTATCATCTAACCCGCCGATGATTTCTTTAGCCATTCAAAGATCAAAAGGGTACTTAAAAGATACTGCTCGTCATATTCAGTATCAAGGGCAATTTGTTGTGCATATTGTAGATGAAGATAATGTTAGCCAGGTTAATGAAACAGCGGCTGCTCTGCCTGTAACTGAGAGTGAAATTGAAAAGGCCAACTTGAGTCTTATAGACAGTCATTGTATTAATGTACCTGGTGTTAAAGAGGCGAAAGTTCGGATGGAGTGTCGCTTAGTACAGACAATCCCTTTACTGAATGGGGAGGAGCGGACAGGCGATTTATTTATCGGCGAAGTCGTACATTTTCATTTAGACGACACGATTTATTTTGATGGAAAGATTAATCCAAGAGCACTAAAGGCTGTTAGCAGGCTTGCAGGATCGAGTTATGCAAAAATAGGAGAGCTTTTTGAAATAGAACGTCCTAATTAATCAGAATGAAAATTTGGACAAAAAATATGCTTGTGAATGGAGTGTACGAGAAATCGACGGGTCTCCATTCATGAGCTATTCTTCTCCTTGAACGGATAAGTTCAAGGTCCATGTAACCTCGGTTATTGCATTTCCTGGCATGCCCAAGCATCAATCTCCACCTTGAATACTGGCGCAGCAAGTGCTACTACATACAACATCGTCATACATGGGACGTGATCGCCAAAAAAGTCAGTCATCACTTTTTTTCTTTCTGTTGAGTCGAAATCCCCAACTAAGTAAAAAACCACCTTTGTTAGATCATCAACCGTCATGCTAGCACTTTCGAGATTTTTTTAATATTGTTAAGTGCTAACTTCAATTGAGCTATTGGATTTTCAGGCACAGTGCCGTCAACTTCCATTCCTATTTGTCCCGATAATGTTAGCCATTTATTGGGCCCTGTAATTTCTATTTGGTGTTCGTATGGTGCAACAGGTTGATGAACTTCCTTGGGATTTCTTGAGATTTTCATTTAATCAATCCTTATCTGGTCGTATTTAGTGAAATTTCTAAAATATCGTACGAAAATTAACATAAAACCATTAATTTGATGCTGTTTACAAAAGAAGTTACTTTGGATATCGCAGTTTATAGGGTTATAATAGAAGTAATAAAAATAAGGCTTTAACGCTGGTATAGCTTTCAATACACTATGATTAATTGTATTGTCTTTCATTTTAATTTGAAAAGTGTAAAAAATCTATTATATATGGATTTACTTCTTGGATTAGGAATTGTTATGAGTAAGAAAACATCCTATTGTTATATTTTATAGAGTAATAGAAATACTCTTCTAGACAGAGATTTTTTCCAGTAGCTCAAATAATGACATGAAAATTATATATATTGATAACTACTATTTTGTCTGCTTGCTTAATAATATCCTATTTTGTAAGTAGGCAGTTGAGGCGGAGCCGTTTTGTGGAAGGAGCGAATGCATGAGTAATTTTTTTCGAAGTAATGGATTTAAACGTTTTATTATTCTAGCAGGAATCGCTGTTGCATTATATTTAATGCGCAGTATGATTAACCTTATTCTTCTCACATTCATTATGACCTACTTAATGAATGAGCTCTCTACTAAGGCGACTAAAGAGTTTAGACGTATTGCGCCAATCAATGAAAAAGCGATGATAGTTACGCTGTATTTATTACTTGTTGCCGGGATCATTGCTGTTATTTATAAGTATTTGCCTGTTGTGACCCAACAGATAACACAGCTGTTTGATTTAATTGCAGCCTTTAATCTCAATCCGAATGATAATGAGATTGCGAGATATTTAGCCCCAACATTTGAGAAGATTGAACTCGGTAAATATTTGGAGCAAGGTGTAGACATTACACTTAAAAATTTAACGAACATTGGTAAGGTCATTTTGCACGTTTTCATAGCACTTATTTTGAGTTTGTTCATTCTTCTGGAGAAGAAGCGAATTATTGAATTCACTGCAAAATTTAAAGATAGTAAAATTGGTCCGCTTTACGATGAGTTAACGTATTTCTCTAAAATATTTATTCGTTCTTTTGGTAAAGTGATTGAAGCACAATTTATCATTGCTGCGGTCAATTGTGTTTTATCTGTTATAGCGCTCTCGATCATGGGCTTCCCGCATTTAATTGCACTCGGAATAATGCTTTTCATCTTAGGTTTAATTCCTGTAGCAGGGGTTATTATTTCATTAGTTCCGTTGAGCATTATCGCTTATAGTATTGGTGGCCCGATGTACATTGTCTACATTCTTATTATTGTAGTGGTGCTACATGCAATCGAGGCATATTTCCTAAATCCAAAGCTCATGTCTGCTAAAACGAATCTCCCTATTTTTTATACATTTATTGTAATCCTTTTCTCAGAGCAATTTCTTGGGGTATGGGGACTTATTATCGGGATTCCGTTATTTATGTTCTTGCTCGATGTTCTAGGTGTAACGTCCACCGAGGGAGAACCTAAACAATCTGTAGCTATAAAAGTAAATAAGTAAATTAAAAAAAGGAAGCATCGCTCTAGGCGCATGCTTCCTTTTTAAGGTGCCAGGCACTCAAACAATTCTCAAACAATTATTGTAGTTGATGCGGAAAGCGCCGCTTGTAACGCAAATCAACGATAGCAGTATATTACCCGTTAGTTGGAAAAAACCGCCTGCGGCTTTCTTCGGATATATAAGAAAATCAGCAATGCAGTAATACCTTCAGCGACGGGGAAAGTCCACCAAATTGCTTGTGCGCCTAATAATTTAGGAAGCAATAAGAGCGCTGGAATAAATAAAATAATACTGCGTAGTAACATAATAGTTGTTGCAAGACGAATCTTTTCAATAGATTGGAAAAACTCCGCAAGTACCATATTTAAGCCTAAAAAAACATAGCCAATTGCAAATTGAACAAAACCTTGGGTTGCTATATGGCGAATTTCAAACGTACTATCGCCGAATAGGGCTATTAATTGGGAAGGGAATAGCATAGCAATGATGGCAATGCTTAATCCAAGTATAAGAGCAGTTGCTAAACCAATTTTCAAAAGTGCAGTTAATCGCTTTGTTAATCTGGCACCATGGTGGTAGCTGACAAGAGGTTGTAGAGCCATACCGATACCTAGGAATACGGTTAATAATACTGTATGAATATAGTTAACCATTGCATATGCTGTTACACCGTTTGCACCAAGGTAGTGCAAAAACGATACATTATATAAAATCACGATAATCGCCATAGAAGCCTCTACGATAAAGCTTGGTAAACCGATGGCAAATATTTTCTTCAAATCGGATAAGTTGAAAAACGTAGATACAAATTTTAATTCAGATTGCTTTCGGAAGAAATGGAGACATAGCACCGACATGCCGATGATTGTAGAGATTGCTGTCGCTAAGGCGCAACCTTTTACACCGTAATGGAGCACGAAAATAAATACGTAGTTTAATATAATATTTAAAATGGATGTAGTAATTAAACCCATCATTGCGAGCTTTGGATTTCCATCATTGCGAATAAAAATACTTAGTAAGTTTTCGATTGTGTAAAAGACACCAAATATTAAAATTACATGTAAGTATTCTTGTACATAAGGATAAGTAACATCACTTGCCCCAAAAATATAGGCAATTTCTTTTAAGTTAAATAAAAGTACTAGCACTAAAGTTAAAACTACTGCAAGCATTGATGTAAACGCTAGTGTAAAAAGCTGATGTGCTCGTTTTTTATTGCCCTCCCCAAGTGAAATGGAGTACAAAGTGGCACCACCCATACCAATCCATAGGGAAATTGATAATAAAATGGAGAAAATCGGCACGGCAATATTGACGCCTGCTAGAGCGGTCGGGCCAACTCCGTGACTGACAAATATACCATCAACTAAAATGTTTACAGACATGAGTAGCATCCCAATCATCGCTGGGAATAAGTAAGATAAAAACAATGGCTTTAACGGTCTTGTTTCAATTGGATTAATTGTCGTCATGAGCAAGTACCTCTCTTACCATCACCTTTTCGCCCTTTTCATCTAATTCGCCGTTAAAGACGAATCCAAACTTTTTATAGAGCTGAATGGCTACTTTATTGTTGTCATAGACGCTTAAAAATATTTTTTGGCAATTGTATTTTGCTTGTAAGAAATTGATAAGCTGTTGTAAAAAGTGCTTTCCAAGTCCTTTATGCTGATAACGCTCGTCAATTAGATAGCGGTCTAGCCAAACGCGTTGTGTATCATCCTCATGTGGAAATACACCATACATTGCGAAGCCTACTGCGATATCCTCCTTATACAAACCAACTGGAACAAAGCGTCGATCGTCATGTGCCTCATCTAAGCACTCCTGTGTACTTTCAATAAAGTTCTGCTGATTGTCAGCGATGTGTAAAGCTAATACTTCTTCTTTGTTTAAAGCTGTGATGTCACGTATTTCCGTGAACATAATGTCAAAACCTTTCTAAATTTATTGTGAATAGCTACAATCTAAAGTATATAGTAACTATATAGTCAAGGAAGGAAACTTAAAATGCTTAATAAAAACGTAAAATATTTTACAACAGGTGAATTTGCTAAGCTTTGTAAGGTTAATAAACAAACGCTTATTTACTATGATCAAATCGGTCTTTTATCACCAATTATGAAAGATAGTAAGGACTATCGTTATTATTCCATCGCACAATATGATTTTTTTAGCGTTATTGAATTATTAAAAACGCTTGGTATGTCTTTAAAAGAAATTCAAAAGTATATGTCAGATAAATCACCAGAAAATTTTCTAGATTTAATGCGTCAGCAAAAGGAGCTTGTGGCAAAAAAAAGGCGAGAGCTTGAAATGATTGAAAGTATTATTGAGGTGAAAATAGAGACAACAGAGGAAGCGATGCATATAGATTTTGACAGTATGACGATTGGGCATTTCCCTGAGGAGACATTATATTTAAGCAAAAATATTGAAGATTCCACGGAGGAACAGTTTGTAAAGGCGGTCTCAGATTTTATCGATGAATTGGATCGCTCGCAACTTGATACAGGTTATCCAATTGGAGGCATCACCAAAAGAGAGCAAGTTTTAGCTGGTAACTATGATAATTATTGTTACTTATATATGGAACAGCCCCAACCACAAGAAGGGCATCCTTATTTTAAGGCGATTGAAGGCGATTTTATTATTGGTTACCATATCGGGTTATCAACGACGCTTGGGCAAACGTATGAAAGATTATTTAAGGTTATGGAAGAAAACGGCTACGAGCTTGGACAGTACGTGTATGAGGAATATATTTATGATGCGGTTATTAAAAATCGAGAGGAAGACTATGTAACGAAAATTATGATGGAAATAGTCAAAAAGGCAAAGTAGCCTTGCAAAAAAAGAAGCTACCTATACACGATATAGGTAGTTTCTTGTGTTCAAAGATTTATTTGTAATGGTAAGTGCTAGCTCTTGAATTATTGCGTTGAATTTTATTAAACCACGCTTGATCTTTTTCTTCTTGCTGTAAGGTGTTAACGATGGATGAGGAACAATTAACACAAATTTTGGCTTGTGTAATTTTACCGCATCGTTCACATGGTGCGCCAAGATTAGGAAAGATAGAGGTTTTTAACTTGCCTGTCTTCACCCATTTATAAAGTAAGTCTGATGAAATACCTGTTAACGCAACAATTTCATCATTCGTTAAGTGCCGATTATTTTTTCGTAATAAAAAATGGTGTAAATCTGAAAAAACATCTTCTTCGCGAGCGTCTATTTTCTTTCCGAACAGCAGCATTCGATTCCTCTCCCTTCTCAATTATTTAATGATTTCTTGTTTATTTTCTGGAACATTATCGGGTTGTTCGTCATATTTATAGTTTTCCCAACGAGTACGAGCTAATTTACGATATTTATTGGAGACATTGCGATCCGCGATTAACCGAGAAAATCCTTTTTTTGCTTCTACAATATCACCGAGTCGAAGACTTAATTCGGCATGTAAGTATTGAATTCGTTCACTGCCTTCTTGATTGGACGCAAAAGATTTACTGTAAAAATCTCTTGCTGCATATAAGTAGTGATTTTCAGATTCACTTTCATTTTTTAAACGATACAGCCATGCTATTTTTATTGCGATATTAGCCATTAAAAGTGCCTCTTCCATTGAAGCCTTTGCTACGAGATAGGCTAATTTATAGCTAACAATCGCATCGTCCAAAGTGCGTTCACGACAAATATTCATTGGCTTATGTAGTTCTTTAATATACAATTCATCAATTAGTAGCAAGAACGGTCCATAAGTTCTCGTCATAGATTTATGGTAAGCATATCCACAATGTGGACATACAGCAACTTCATATAGAAGTGGATTCAAGCCTTCATAAACGGGCATAAAATCCGTTTGTTCTTCGATTATTTTAAAACGATTTGGTCGTACCTTATATGTTGTATATTGTTTTTTGCAAAATTTACATTCCACATTACTTTCGTAGTAGTAAATATTAAAACCCATATGAACCAACTCCTCTGTGTCGAGTTTTTAACATTTCTTTAGTTCTATTTAAATAGGGGGAATACTCGTTCAATATATGTAATGGATTTTCTACTATTTTAGCAATTCTATGTTTTTTGGTATACTCCTTCAACGTGATTAAAGTAGTACCAAGAAAAAAATATATTTTTTTATGTAAAGGGAATGTTTGCTTTAAATATACTAGCAATAGTATTTATCGGTGGTACATAGGGAAAAGTTAACTGTTTTAAATCTACTTTATTAAATTAAGTCTGACATACCTAAAAAGCTCTTTTTTATAAAAAAATTTAAGTAGTTTTATTATAATACACATAGGATAAATTTACTATTCAATAATATGGTTTTAAATAAGGAGTTTAAGGAAGTGGAAAGCTACTGTTTTCTTTATTTTCGAGTACAATAATTTCTATATTTTCTTATTTAATTGAAAGGGGCTAGATTGAAATGGACTGTAAAATTATTTTCTTTGATGTGGATGGTACGCTCATCAATTATGGCGATGGTTGTATTGAATCGAGTACAAAGAACGCTCTACAAATAGTAAGAAACAAAGGAATTCGATTAGTTGCTGCAACAGGAAGACCACTATCTATGTGCCATCGTTTACTAGAACTAGGTATCGATACGTTTATTACTGCGAATGGGGCTTATACTCGGCATGGTAATCAAATAATCCATAGCATGCCCATCGCACAAGATGTCGTACAAAGTGTAAAAGCGTTTGCTGATAATAATCGGGATAGCCTGACATTTTTTACTGACCACTTATTCATGAATAATGTTCGTCATCAAGCAACATTAAAGGCAATGAAGGAGACATTATCTTTAAATGACTATCCTCCCACGAATCATAATATTTTAAATGAGCAAGTTTACTTAATGTGTTTATATGCCAATGAGCAAGTGGAGAAAAAGTACATAACACAATTTCCAAATTTAAAGTTTGAACGATGGCATCCGACAATTATGAATGTGCTACAAGATGATGTATCAAAATCCATCGCTGTTGACGCGGTGCTAAAATATTTCAACATCCCTCGAGAAGAAGCAATTGCTTTTGGAGATGGAGAGAATGATATTGATATGTTAGAGCAAGTTGGATACGGTATTGCGATGGGAAATGGCAGTGTCGCATTAAAAAATGTTGCTGATTATGTCACGTTAAACTCGGATGAAGGTGGCATTGATTATGCATTGCGTAAGCTCCAACTTATCTAGAGTATTAAATATTATTAGAAATAAAATATTTCTGCTATCGTAATGGCCCCTAAGAGAACCTTTTTAGCTTTTAACATCTACTTCCATAGTATGTGCTCAACGCTACTTATATTTTGGATAGACAGGAATGTTATTAGATTGTATGAATAAATTGGAGTAGATGATCTCGTTACCATTGTCACATGTATTTAGATTTCAGTCAGCATATCCGTCACTGGTGGCAGTAATGAAAATGAAGTGATGTGAAATAGAAATTTAGACTGAAAGAGATAGGAGGATACGGTAAAGAGAGTAATTTTTAAAAACTGAATTTATCGAAAATAAAGTTATGATGATTGTACAATATTAATATACATGTAATAATGATTAAACCTATACAAAAGTAATTGATAGAAAAAATTGACTTTAAGAGGCTTATGGTAAGCTAAGATATTGGGAAAATTAAGGCTTTAGGTGGGGTAAATTTATGGTGCATCACGTGCAATCTCTTATTGAACATTACGGGTATTTCGGAATCATTCTTATACTAGTTGGAGGGATTGTCGGGCTGCCACTTCCTGACGAAATTTTTTTAACCTATGTAGGATATAATGTTTATCGTGAAAATTTAGAACATATTCCTGCATTAATAAGTGCTGCAGTGGGAGCAGCAGGAGGCATCACCCTCAGCTACTTTGTTGGGCGTCGATTTGGGTTACCGCTATTACAAAAATATGGGCCGAAAGTTCATATCACTGCACAAAAAATTGAGTTTACGAAAAAACTGTTTGAAAAGATAGGGCCTGTCCTATTATTAATTGGCTATTTTATACCTGGTGTTCGTCATCTAACAGCATATATTGCAGCTATTAATAATTATCCCTATAAAAAGTTTGCTGTTTATGCATATGCAGGTGCAATAATATGGACTTTCACCTTTATTACTTTAGGGAAAGTACTCGGAAATAAATGGCGTTTTGTTGGAATGTATTTATCTCAATACAGCCTATATGCCATATTGGTGTTTATCGTATTAATGCTGATTGTTTACTATGTATTTAAAAAAAGAAATACTATTAAATAAATAGTAAAAAAAGGTCTGCTTCAAATGTTTATTTGGCATTTGAGGCAGACCATTTTTATTTAAATTTAAGGCAAAATAGCAAATGAACGCACAGGGAATCCAGAAGCTTTTTCAGGCTTTGGCACAATATTGAAAATGACTGCCCCTTTGGCTGGTAGCTTATCTAAATTTGTCATCAGTTCAATTTGATATGTATCCTGATCTAGTACAAAATATTCGCCATCTAACGTACCATTTTTACGGAAATCCGCCGCTGAATCTGTATCGAATGTTTCATGACCGATGGCACTGATTTTCCGTTCTGTAAATAAAAACTGCAACGCTTCTAATCCCCAACCTGGAATATGGTTATGACCGTCTTTATCTTTATTATTGAACAAGTCCTTATCTGGCCAACGTTTACTCCAATCAGTGCGCAGTGCAACAAATGTACCTGCTTCAATTTCTCCATATTGTGCTTCAAAATCTAAAATATCTTGTACGCTTAACGTCAAGTCATTGTTCAATTCTGCTTCCTTGGACTTATCTATAACAATAAGCGGAAGGACAAGTTCTTTTAATTCTAATTCGTCTAAGTAGCGCGTATTTGCAACAAAATGAATAGGTGGATCAATATGCGTTCCATATTGCCCGGGAAACGTAAATTGTTGTGCAAAAAAGCCGTCATTATGGGAAAATAGCGTTTCAAATTTTGCATCTTCAAACATAAAGAAATGAGGAGAGTCTGGCCCGAATGTATGTGTTAAGTCGACCCATTGCTTAGTTTTTAATAGCTGTAATGCTTGTAAAAGTTCATTTGTCATTTTTATTCCCTGCTTTCTTAATTATGAGTGGTGAAACAATTGCGTCATTAAATACGAACATCGAAGTGAAAAAAGAATGATTATTCCCATCATTACGCTTCAGGCGAACCTTTCGCGGACAAGCTCAAGCCTACTACATTCAAAAGTTCATAATTTTTCTTAGAAAAACTAATAGGAAATTACCCATTAATAAAAATAAAAAAAGAGCCCTACTTGTAGAAGAGGACTCTCGTGTAACTGAAGTCAGTCTTCTCATCTTTTGGTGAATTTCACCATTTGGAATTAGCACCATGCCTAAGACTGGTTGCTGAGACTTCATAGGGCCAATCCCTCCATCTCTCTTGATAAGAAAAATATATGAATTTTCAGAAATAGTAATACCAAATACTTTAGCATACTTATAAATAGTTTACAAGTTCTATAGGAGTGCATGGTTATAAAAATAAGATGCCTTCTTTCTTACCAATATAATATGACCGCGATACTACAGCACCCACCTTCTGATAAAACAATTCGAATATTGTCTGGCGTATATTTCGCTTCGAATTTCGCTGTAACACCTGCAGAAGAAATGAGTTTTTGGACTTCATCTTGCTTGGAAAGCTGTGCGGCATTTTTAAGATCATGGGCAAACTGATCGGACCCTTCAATTTTCTCTGTTAATAATTGGGCCTGCTGCATAATCGGCTGAATTTGTTTGGCAGATGTCTTCAACTTCAATGTATTAATAGGCGGGTACTGATTTGGGTTTGGAGATGTGGGCATCGCAAGCTGTCCAGGCAAATGGTGGGGGAAAGGCGAATTAGCAACGCCCCAATTTGGATATTGATGTACATAAACATAATACGGATAAGGATTGTAATACAGCAGAATTCCTCCAATCTATAGCTAATATCTTAGTGTATCTTATGTAGAGGCATTCTATTTTGTGTTGAAGTAGCCCGTTCTTATCGAACAAAGCTTAGCGTAGTCCTCTTTTTATATATGTTGCAATGAATGTAAAAAAAGTCCGGAACGAGGATGATATTATTTTTATCAGAAAAAATGGCAATCGAAATGGCTGAAATAAAGATGTTTGAATCGAGACAATAATGCAATGTGTGCAGCCATGTAGCAATTTGATAATGCGTATACAGTAATGGCAATAGCATAAAGCAAAAAGGATTTGCCACAAGAAAGGGAGAATATGTAATAGATACTGTAGAAAAGGGGAAGATGGGATGAATCGTTTAAATTTAATTACATTAGGTGTGAAAAATATGGTTGAATCGTTGGCATTTTATCGTGATGGGCTTGGGTTCGAAGTAGTTGTCTATGGGGATGAAGCAAATCCAGATGTTATTTTCTTTAATAATGGAGGAACTAAAATATCTCTTTTCCAAATTGATCGCTTAGTAAAGGATATAAATGAAGCGAATCCACCAACTGTAGGTAATGGCTTTAATGGTATTACGCTTGCCTACAATGGAAAGTCTAAAGAGGAAGTCGATGAAGTATTTTTGTTAGCAAAAAAAGCTGGAGCAAACATTGTAAAGGAGCCTGAAACAGTGTTTTGGGGAGGTTATAGTGGCTATTTTCAAGATCCAAACGGCTTTTATTGGGAAGTGGCATACGGTGATATGTGGGAATTTGATGAAAACGATATGTTAATTATTAAACAATAGATTGGCGGTGCTTTGATGAAATTTTGTCAAAGCACATTTAGATAAACTAGATATAGAGGAGACAGTAGAGTGAAACCATTTTGGGAGAAAGACTACTTAGCTGATACGCATTATGCTTTTGGTAATCCTAGTGAGGAAGTGGTTGAATGGGCAAAAACATTGCAAGCTGGGGCACGCATTTTAGATATAGGATGTGGTGATGGTAGGCATGCGGTCTATTTAGCGCAGCTTGGGTTTGAGGTGGAAGCTATCGATATTTCGGAGGCAGGTATTGCTAAAATCAATCGATACAAAGAGTTACACCAATTACATAGCTTACAAGCAATTGTCCAAGATGCTACGACATATGAGTTTAAACGTTCCTTTGATTTAATTATTTCGCATGGCTTGTTCCATTTTTTAGAGCGAGATGCGTGGCATAACATTATACAATCAATGCAAATACATACGAAGCAACAAGGAATAAATATTATTACCGTTTTCACTGATGAAGTAGAGATTCCAGAAGATTTAGCACCATTTATTAAAGGGATATGTAAAGAAGGCGAAATCAAAGAACTATATCATCGTTGGTCAATTCCATATTATCGTTCCTACCAATTTGAAGATGAGCATGATAACAATATTCAACATTGTCACGCAGCAAATAAATTAGTTGCCGTTAAAACTGACGAAAGATAAAGCAAGACAGTGCCTTTGTAACTTGAGGATATTTTTGGGTTTTATTTAAGTTAAGTATTGAAAACTCCGAATTTGTTAAAGATATAACAAAAGAGGAGGTGTGATACGATGGCACAACAAATTCTATGTGAAGTCAATAACTGCACGTATTGGGGCTCTGGTAATAAATGCACTGCAGAAGCTATTTACGTTGTAAGTCAAAAAGGTCAGCATGCATCGAATAGTGAAGAAACAGATTGCAAAACATTTACACCTGAAGAGCATTAATAGCGTTTGGGTAACCCTTAATGGGCTACCCTCTTTTTTCATAACTGATACATATCTACTTTGTCTTTTTTGAACAATAAAGTATGTGCAATTTTGACTTTTTCTTCTACATAATCTATTGAATAATTTCCATAAGCATCTGTTAAATCACCGATTGCACGAGATAAATTATCAATGACAGGTATTAATCTTTCGAGCTCATTCAGTTCTTTCCCTGCGTTCATCTCATCCATAATTTCATGAGCAAGATGTTGAATTTTCCGAAGGCGTTTGTTTTCAGCCTGCATCATATCCTCCTCTAAGCATCATCTTTTACACTGACTAAATATATGATGATTATGGGCAGTTCATGAGTAAATACATTTCCTTATAGTTGTTACAAATAGTAAAATGATCGGAATAATTTATTGGAATGCGGAGGGGAGTCAAATGAAGCGGATTTACGTAATTAGACATTGCGAAGCACAAGGCCAATTTTCTAATGCGCCTTTAACAGAAAGAGGACATGAGCAGGCTAAACGTTTAGCTGACTTTTTTTATACTTATAACATCGACCGAATTATTTCGAGTCCTTATTTACGTGCTATCCAATCCATTCAACTATTAAGTAAAAGAACAAACAAAAAAATTGAATTAGATGACCGACTTTCAGAGCGTACATTAAGCACGGATAATTTACCAGATTGGTATGAAAAACTTAAAATAACTTTTACTGATTTAGATTTGAAATATGAGGGTGGGGAGTCCAGTCAGGAGGCAATGACTCGCATCAAGAACGTTGTAAACGAAGTGGCTGAGAGAGGTACTGAACAGACGGTTATTGTCAGTCATGGCAATTTAATATCCTTGCTCGTAAAGAGTTATCAAAGTGACGTAGATTTTCAGTTTTGGCAAAGGCTCAGTAATCCAGATGTCTATCAAATAAGCTATATTCAAAACGAAGCGGTGATTGAACGTATTTGGAACGATCATTAATAGAAAAGATGCCAGACTTCATTATGATAAATGGAGTCTGGCTTTGTTGTACTGCTTAGTATTGAAATGTAACGCGAACAGCGGCACTGATGGTGAGCTGTCCTTGTTCAATGGGCGTTACCATTGATGAATCTGCCATTGCCATCGATTTATATAGCACAGGGCCATTTTCGTTTTCTTCAACAATTTCTATCGGTTGAGGATGCACAGATAATTGCATCGTCTGTGCTATTGTATTAGCCTTCATTTGTGCATTATGAAGTGCTAAGCTAAGTGCCTGCTGATAGTATACATCTGCATTATCAATTTTAAATTGGATAGAGGATATACGATTTGCGCCATTTTCTACAGCCGTATCAATAACAACCCCTACAAGATTAGTGTCAGGCACTTTTACTGTTATGGCGTTTGTCACCTCATAGCCTTTAAACACCTGTTTACCATCTACATAATCATAAAGAGGCGCAATCGAATAGGTGGCAGTTTGAATATTTTCTCTTGGAATAGATAGTGCCAAGATGGATTGAATTACACGATTCATAATGCTAGCATTTTCTTGCTGTGCTTGCTGCACATTTTCCCCTTGCGTAGATACTTCAATTTGAAGTTGCACATAACTGGCATTAGCCACTACTTTTCCGTTGCCTGTTACAGTCATTATGCGCGATGCAGGGAGCGATTGTGCATTTGTCTGTGTGAAATACATTTAATACCACCTCCCGACTGGGCTCTAGTCGTGTTTTAAATCATTTTTAATAATGCTTCTACTCCAGTCATTCCTGCAAAAATGCCTAGTTGTTCAGCCTCAAATGTAACGGATTCGAGAGGGGCTGTTAATAGCTCATCGATCGTTTTTACTCCAACCGCTCGACCTGCAATAATTTTCCGATCTAATAAGCGGCTATTTAAAAGACCGACATCTAATGCACCACACATGATGTAGCCCGTATCATTTGAAATAGTTAGTAGTGTCGTTTTTGGTAAATGTACAATTACAGCAGTGAAAAAATGACCTTTAATCATAATAGGTTCAATCGTCACCATGAACATCACACTCCTTTTCTCTCTATACATATGGCAATAGATAAAAAGGTGTTCGGTATTTCCACTAAAAAATTGTGTGTGAATTGTTTGGGTGCCTGACACTTATCTTGTGTAAGAAAGCAATGCTGTTTGTTGTATATTTTTTAACGCTAATGTAGCCTCAGCTTGCGTAGTGTACTCGAACATACGGTATGTATCTTGTTCAAAAACAGTAATAACCCACATGTATAATATCCCCTTTCGCCCAAATTTGTAATATAACAGTTTTTCAATTGTTTGTAGTTGTTATATATCAGATATGCCCCTTATTTTACACCGATTTTTTAAAAAATAAAGTGTAAAATGAAAGGTTTCACATTTCGTTCAAAAATTGACGCGGTTTTCGTGAAAATTATTTAGAAATAAGGATGTGGAAAATGTTTAGATAAAGAAAGTTAGTAAAGTATGCGAAAAACGTTTATTAAACGATTTTTCAACATAATGTTTTATCGCGTATCAGTAAAATCAGGCAGTCTTTTTGAAGAATAAATTTGACGTGTTTCGTAAATAGTAAGATGAGCTGTAATATGCAATTAATTGTGGGAGGTGATACTGTGATACGTAAAAATGTATTGTTTTTGACGGCTTGCTTTTTATTCATTTCTATATGTTTTACGGAAATGAGTACCTCTGCAGAAAAAGGGCGTAGTGAATATGAGGAGACTGGTGAGGTTGTATGGGATATTAACACAAAGGATAAAATTGTAGCCTTAACCTTTGATGATGGACCTGATCCGAAATATACCTCTCAGGTGCTAGATATTTTAGCTAAGTATGAAGCAAAGGGGACCTTTTTTATTATTGGTCAAAATGCAGAAAAGTATCCAGATGTTGTGTCAAGAACTTATAAAGAGGGACATGAACTAGCCAACCATACTTACACGCACCCCTTCAAAGTTTCTGTTTCTAAATTACAGGATGAATTACAGCGGACAAACGAAATGATTAGTAATATTACTGGTTTTTCGCCTGTTTTATTTCGCCCTGTAGGTGGTAACTATAACGATAAAATAATTAATACAGCTGTAAAAAATGGTTACCAGGTCGTTATGTGGTCTTGGCATCAAGATACACAAGATTGGAAAGAACCAGGAGTAAATAAAATAGTCCAAAAAGTGCTTGGTGGAACAAGGCCAGGGGATGTTATTTTATTTCATGATGGAGGCGGCAACCGCACACAAACAATTAAAGCCCTAGAAGAAATAATCCCAACATTAAAAAAACAGGGCTATACATTTGTAACAGTATCGGAATTAATTGAAAGAAAACAGCAACAAGAGAAAGTCCAATAAAAAATAAGCCATTTCAAAAATATTGAAATGGCTTATTTTTCGGTTATATTAAACATGTATTTGAGGTATTTAAACTAGAAAAATAATAAAGGTGCTAATGCAATTCCGGCAATTGCACCAAGTGCGATACCAACGCCAAACCCTGGTCCTCCGAAACCCCAACCCCAAAATCCTAAACCAAATCCTCTATTTTGTCTATCAGGTAGAATCCATACCTGTCTTCTATCCACTTTAGTTATTTCTCCGACATGAACATTCCCAGATGTATCAGTAATTCTTACACGTTTACCGTGATATTTACAGCAAAGATTATAGCATTCAGCTGGATTCACAGAATCTCCTCCTTTCTTAGTCCTTACAAGATAATATATGCCGTTGGTTACAACCATCACTAGCCGAATGTCTATTGGAAACATAAGCTACTGCAAGGGGGTGAACGTATGTCAGTCATATCAACTGATGATTGGCTTTACGAGTTAAAGACTAGTCAAAAGTTAAAAGACAGGAGAGATTTTGAAGAGTTGCAACGTACTATTCTTTGTAGCCGATTACTAGAACATTTCAATGGTGGAACACCGCACGAAATACAGTTTGAGTTACAGCAACAAGGCCTTTTTCGCGCGCATGAAAAAATTAATATTAAGAAGTTACAGGATCAAAAAACTTGGGATATTGTTCAAGAAGAATATTATTATTTAAAGAAACAGTGGAACGGTCCAAATATTCCAATCTATATTTTCCCGATAACGCAAGAGCAAACCATTACAAATAAAAATGGTGTTGCTTATCCAGATGCATTATTTTTATTTATAGGAGAGCTAGAAAGGGAAGAACTTAAAGCATTATTTGCACATGAGTACAATCATGTTTGCCGACTGCACTACTTAAACAAATCGCTACAAGAAGTAACGCTATTAGATTCCATAATTTTAGAAGGCTTAGCTGAATGTGCAGTAGAGGAAATTTACGGGTCTAAATGGTTAGCGCCTTGGCTGGGAGATTATACGTTGCAAAAGATGCTAGCGATTTGGAAGGATGATTTTGTGCCCAATATCCATGTCCAAGGCTTACACAATCATGTTGAATTTTTATATGGTGGGAAGCTTCCACCGTTGATCGGATATTGCATTGGTTATGAAATTGTCAAAACATCTATTCAAAAACATACGGCGCAAGAGCTTCTTAATGAAAGTTCAAAAAACATACTGACAGGCTCCGTATTTCCGTTATAACGCCAAAACCCAGTTGTCGATGCTTGCATTGACAACTGGGTTTGTAATTAGATAGTGATCGTCTTTTACATACGACCGTTCTAAAACTTTACGCTACAATAAAAGAAAGGAGTGATGGCTATGTCAGATGAAGTAAAAAATGTATTGCCACCTGTAATTGATGTCACAACAAAAGTGCTGATTGTCGGTTCAATGCCAGGAAAGCAATCATTAGAGAAGCAACAATACTATGGCAATCCACGCAATCACTTTTGGTCTATTATTGGGGAAATTTTAAAGCAAGAAATACCTGTAGATTATAGTGAGCGAATAGCGTTGTTAAAGGAAAATCATATTGGACTGTGGGATACAATCGAATCATGTGAGCGGAAGGGCAGTTTAGATGCAGCCATTAAAAATGAAAAACCGAATGATTTTAAAACACTTTTTATACGTTATCCAAATATCAAACTTGTGCTTTTTAATGGTGGTAAAGCATTTGAAGTGTTTAAAAAACATATTGGCTTTGAAGTTTTAGACGGGCGAGCATATCAAAAGATGCCATCGACAAGCCCAATCCCAGGCAAAAATATTAAAACATTTGATGAAAAACTCGAGGATTGGCAAGTGATGCAATCGTACTTAGCACAATAAAAGCTTAAACGTATGAACATAGCTTTTATGGCGAAAAAGTAAATGGTTAAGTAAAGACTAAATTGATGAATAGGCTAATGGCTCAATCAGCAATTGCCCTTACACATATATTGAAATATGTAAAAGGGGGAGTTTGCATTGAATATATTTCCTAATGATGATTTAGGGGAAAGACGTTTACCACCTAACTTTGGTCCACCAAATTTCGGTCCGCCGAATATGGGACCACCTAACTTTGGCCCACCTAATTACGGTCCGCCGAATATGGGACCACCTAACTTTGGCCCGCCTAATTTCGGTCCACCGAATATGGGACCACCTAACTTTGGTCCACCAAATTTCGGTCCGCCGAATATGGGACCACCTAACTTTGGCCCACCAAATTTCGGTCCACCGAATATAGGACCACCTAATTACGGCCCTCCATCTACTGGACAAATGCCAACGAGTGCTCCACCAAGTTTTTCGCCAGCTATGCCTGCATGGCATGGAGGATCTAGTGGTATTCAAAGATGTTTATTTAGGAATACTTTTATATGGACGAGAAATGGAAGAAATTTCTGGTTTTTCCCAACGGTTATTGGTAGGGAAGTTATCGCAGGATTCCGCTGGAGCAGTAGATCTGGCTGGCGCTTCAGTACAATTTTGCGGGATAACATCCTCGCATTCGAATGTTTTAGATAAGGGACTTTTATTGCGAGGGATTCGTCGATTTAACGAGATGAATCCCTTTTGATTGTAGTGAACATAGTGCCCTTTTCGAAAATATAGAGAGAAATTTATGATAATTATTCTGTTTTTGAGCAATTGATGTTACAATTATTGTAACTAAAGATGAAGGGACGATGGGTGGCTGATGATTAACTAATCTTATTTTTTGCACATGAAATGTATATTTCAATGAACCAAAAATAGGATTAGTCTGCCCATTTTCCATAAGTGTAACGATACAGGCATAACCGCTGACTATCGTTAACCGTATACTTAAAACGCATATTTCCCCGTTAAAATTTCTTTAATGGGGTGTAGCTTTTTTAGTATTGGATCATCTCATAAACGAGGCTCTATGTTGGAGCTTTTTTATGTATGATATTTCGCGACTAATCCTTCCAAAATAATTGGAGGGATTTTTTTGTCCCTCTATACGGAGAGGAACGGATAAAATGAAAGAATTTTTAAAATTACAGAATGTACAGTATGAAGTGAATGATACACTAATTTTTGAAAATGTGAACGCTACGGTAAAACAAGGTGAAGTCATTGGCATAATCGGTAAAAATGGTGCTGGAAAATCGACATTATTACAGCTCATTCAAGGCATACTAACTCCTACAACAGGGCAGCTATTGTGGTTACAGCAAATCAAAATAGCTTATGTAGAGCAAGAGCAAGCAGCTATTGAAAATGGGGAAGTAAGTGCAGAGGAAGCCAATTTACTAGCGAAATGGCATGTGCCAAACACAGAGTTTACCGCTTTAAGTGGGGGCGAAAAGCTGAAAAGGCGACTAGCACGAGGCTTTTCACAGCATGCGCAATTACTATTATTGGATGAACCGACAAATCACTTAGATGAAGCAAGTACAGCACTGCTAATTGCCCAAGTAAAAAAATATGGCGGTACAATTATTGTCGTGTCACATGACCGTTATTTTTTAGATGAAGTTGCCACGAAAATATGGTCATTGGAAGACGGTAAATTGCATGAGCATAGTGGGCATTATACAAGTTATATGGCGGCTAGAGAGCAGCAACGATTAGCACAGCAACGTGCCTATGAAAAACAGCAAAAGAACATTGAACGTATTGAAGCACAGATGAATGAGCTTTCGTCGTGGTCGCATAAGGCACATGCGCAATCGACGAAGCAAGAGGGTGTGAAGGAGTTTTATCGAGTTAAAGCTAAACGAATGGATGCGCAAGTGAAATCAAAGAAAAAACGATTGGAAAAGGAATTAGCAAAAAATAAAGTTGAACAACTTAAGCAAGAAGAGGAAGTACGATTTTCAGTAGAAACAAGCCAACGGGTAGGAAAACGATTTTTAGAGTGTAAGCATGTAACAAAATCTTTTCACCATCGTCTTATATTGAAAGATGTAAATATGACAATTAAATTTGGCGAAAAGATTGCGATTACTGGTCCAAATGGTAGCGGGAAAACGACTTTATTGAAAGTGCTGACAGGGCAAGAAAAAGCAGATGGGGATATATGGATTTCTCCTGCTGCCAATATTGGCTATTTAACGCAGGACGTATTTGATTTGCCGCTTGAACTGACGCCAGAGCAATATTTTTACAAGGAGACGTTCGAGGAAAGAGGTAAAGTCCGCAATGTCATGAAACATTTAGGGTTTACAGCGAGTCATTGGACAGCGCCTATTGGCAATATGAGTATGGGTGAGCGTGTGAAGTGTAAGCTTATGGCCTATATATTAGAGGAAAAAAACGTTCTCATTTTAGATGAGCCAACGAACCATTTAGATTTGCCTTCACGAGAGCAATTGGAGAAAACATTGGAGCTGTATACAGGTACATTGCTTGTTGTTTCACACGATCGTTATTTTCTAGAAAAAACGACGAACATTGTTTGGGAGCTTAAAAATAATGGCATGGAAAGAAAATGGAGAGAGAGTGCACCTCCACAAGTCAATGATACGAGCGCACTACGATTAACGCTTGAAAATGAAAGACAAGAAATACTCGGCAAATTGAGCTTTCTAACGGCAAAGGATAAAGAATATGCAATGCTTGATCGAAAGTTTAATGACTTAACGAAGCAAATTAACGAACTTCGTTAGTTTCACGTTTAAGAGAGAAAAGAGTGGGGAAAATAAACATGATTCAGCAGAAATTCTCGCATTTATAATGTGGGGAAAACGGGCTTATATCATAGGTTTTTCAAACAAATAAAAAACGCCAAAGCGTAATTGATATAAAGCCAAAGAGGGGTGTCTAGATGAAAAAATTACTTTTTACAAGCTTACTCACGATTAGTATGCTAAGCGCATGTACTACAAATGAGGATGAGAAAGTGAACGAGCAAGACCAAACACAGCAAAACGATACACAAGAAGAGCAGCAATCGAATGAAAATGAGCATGCAACAACTGAATCAAATGGTGAAGACACTGTTTCTTCTGTAACACAGGCAGAAGCATTAAAAACGATAAAAGAGCAGCTTGGCACAGAACTGGCGGTTGTAATGCCAAATAATCTTCCGCTTACAAAGGGGAATTTTTTAACGGCAACAACGAATGGCACAGATACACAGGCTGAAATACTATTTCTAGAAAGCAAAGAATATATTCCTGTTAATGATGTGAAGCTAAAAAATGCTTCAGCTGCTACACCGATTGCCAAGCTTACTGTAAAGCTATTTGACAGTGTTGATGAAGCAAGCAAACAAATTGCTTATGAAGACTATAGTAAAAATGGTGGGCAACAAGTAGCGCTCGGCTACAATATTAATGGCTACCAAGATGCAGGCGCTGGCTCGTTATGGACTGGCTGGAATGAAGGAAGATGGGCCATTGCTACTCATACCCGAACAGATAATCCAGACGCTGGAGTAGATTTAGCGAAACAAGCAGTAGAATATTTAGAATCCCATACGCTTCCGATTCCACATGAAAACGGCATGGTACATTTAGACGTCTATGAATCAGGAAACTTAATCGTATGGCAAGATGGAAAACTAGTCTATACCCTTGATTCGATTAAGGATCCAATGAAGGCATTAGCAATTGCATCAGTCTTTAATCAATAAATAAAATTCCTTGAGCGGTAATTGCGCTCAAGGAATTTTTTTGTTTATTTACTTTTCAGCCTCATCTACTAGTAGCGTATACTCTGCTACTCTATTTTGCCATGCTTCCATTGGAAACTCCTTATGCACAATACCGTTTAATAGGTCCGACAATTGCTCCAAGCAAATATGCCAACCCGCTAAATCTTTAGGTGTATGGTCAGATAGCTGACCAATTGTTTCACGCAAACTTAATATAGAGCCATCACTAGTTGGCGATAGCATAAAGCGTACACTATCCTTGCCCCATTCAAACTCTAGTACCTCCTGCTCCATATAATCCGTAATCGCCATCTCTATAAAGGCATCTGTTCCATCATTCATATTAAAACGCATGTTACCATTTTTCTTAAGGTCAACCATTTCTAAATTGCTCATCCATTTTTGAAGTTTGCCATTGTCTGTTAGTACCGCCCAAACTTCACTAATTGCATGTGACAATGGGCAAGTAAATTGAGCGCTATAGCCTGATTGGTGTTTTTGAATGGTAGCTAGAGCTAGCATAAATATCCTCCTTGTATTTAAGACTATTTGACCTTTTATTTAGGAAAGACTGCTTGGAATAATCGAGTCACGCCTTCTTGTATTTCATCTTTCTTTAAATGGCCAAATCCTAAAATAATTCGATTGTTATGGTTTCCTTTACTAATGGAATGATCTTCAACTGGATATACTTTCACCCCAAAGTGTTCAATTTTATCAAGTAGTGCTCTTGAGAAGTTGATGTTTTGTATTTCCACAACAAGGTGCAAACCTGTAGAAAAGCCTAAAATTTTTATTCGATTTGAAAAGGTTGTATGTAAACAATCGATAAGAAAATCTCTATTGTTTTTATAATACTTCTTCATTTTTGCAATATGTCGCTCTAAGTATCCCTCTTTAATAAAGTGAGCTAGAATTAGCTGTTCCACAGAAGGCGTATGTAAATCAGAGAACCATTTAAGTTGACGGCATTTCTCAACAAGGTCTATTGGAAGAACCAAATAGCCAATTCTTAATGCTGGCGAGAGAATTTTACTAAACGATCCAACGTAAAGAACACGATTGGGGTCTAATCCTTGTAAGGAGTTTACGGGAGGACCTTCATATCTAAATTCGCTATCATAGTCATCTTCCACCAAATAACATTGTTTTTGTCTTGCATAGTTTATTAACTGAATCCTGCGTTGGATTGGTAAAGTACCCCCTAATGGAAACTGATGAGAAGGGGTAATAAAGACGAATTTTGGCTGTTGATTATGTGGTAATAAGGATGTTCTCATACCAGATTGATCAACTGGAATTGCATAAATAGAAGCGCCAGAAGATGTAAATATTGTTTGAATATCATTTGTAATCGGATCTTCCATAATAGCGATATCATTTGCTGATAATAATAATCTAGCAATGATGGTTAATGCCTGAGTAGCACCAGAAGTTATGACTATTTGTTCTGGATGGCATTCGACACCTCTTGTCCGCAATAAATAGTTGGCTAATACATCCCTCAATTCGTATCGACCTTCAGGTAGGTCGTAACCGAAAAGTGTTGGATTCGTATCATTCCATATACGATGAGATAATTTTGCCCATGTTTTACGCGGAAATAAACTTAACGCAGGAATGCCTGAACGAAAATCAATTTTCATTTCTTCCTTTTTTTCTTCCGTTCTGTTCTTTAATACAACTTTGTTAGATTGAGTTAATAAGGCACCATCTGCAACAAATGTACCAGAACCTCTATAGGAGACTATAAATCCTTCTGCTATTAGTTGATCATAAGCTTCTAATATTACATTTCTAGACACACTTAACTCGGAACAGAGTTTACGTGTTGATGCCAACCTCTCGCCACCTTGTAAAGTGCCATTTAAAATTTTTTCACGAATTTGTTGATAGACCTGTTTATTTAAAGGTATATCTAATGCTCTATTTATTGGTATCCACAGCATGTTTATTCGTCTCCTTCTTCAAATTGGTACCGTTAAAAAGTATAGTAAGTGGTTCTATTTTTACCAATATTACCATGATACAGTAACTTTAAATAATGAATAGGAGCTGAAAAAATGAAAAAGCCAGAAGAATTAGTTACTCAAGCATTGAAATCGGCTGCAAGAAATAATCAAATGAAAAATGATTTGCAACAATCGAAAGAACTTTATCCACTATTATCGAAGGCTGCAAGACGCTATGTAGCAGGGGAAGAAAGAGCGGAGGCCATTTCTATAGCAAAAAATTTTCTTGCGAAAGATTATCAAATTTCACTTGAGTATATTGGAGAAAATACTGTCAATCTTGAGGAATGTCAAAAGGCTACAAACGAATTTATGATGTTGATTGAAGAGCTTGGTACTTTAGCTATGGGGCAAACTGTATCATTCGATTTATCGCATATTGGATTGTCTATAAACAAAGAGATGGCTTATAAACACCTAGTTCAACTTGTTCAGCAGGCAAAAAAATACGGCATTATTTTAATGATTAGTATGGAGGAATCCTCAAAGACGGACGATATTCTTAACATATATAAAAAGATAGCGACCGAATACAACAATATCGGCATTACATTACAAGCTCATTTATACCGAACTGCGTTGGATATACAGGAGCTTGTTCAATATTCTGGGAAGATAAGAATCGTGAAAGGTGCTTTTCAAGAGCCAAATACAATTGCATTGAAGCGATCAGAAGAGTTGAATCGTCGTTATCTTCAATATGTAGATCAATTAGTTAAATTAAATCATCCTATTTCAATAGCTACGCATGATGAATCCATTATACAAGTGATGGAACAACGACAATATTTGCAGCAAACGAATGTAGAAATTGAGACGCTTTATGGAATTCGACCAGAGTTAATTCGGGGTTTAAAAGAAAAAGGATATAACGGTAAGGTATATTTGCCGTATGGTCAGGATTGGTATTTATATTTATGTCATCGTCTTGCCGAAAACCCAGAGAACCTATATTTAGCAGTATCGGACATGTTAAGTACAGCATTAGTAGACAGTAGTGAAGATTATTGAAGAATCAAATCATTCCTATTATCAATATAAGCCTTGCTATGAGTATAGTAGGAAGCTCTGTTGTTGCGGGTAAACTTATTGTTCAAAGCTTCCCTGTATTTCTTGCTTCTGAACTGAGGTTTTTAGTGGCAACAATCATTTTAGTGCCGATATTATTAATAGCTGAAGGTATGCCTTCAATACGAAAAAAAGACTATCTCTTCTTATTTTTACAAGCATTATCAGGTGTGTTTTTATTTAATATTTTTATGCTCTATGGACTGACGCAAACGACAGCAACTGAAGCAGGTTTAATTACAAGTACTGTCCCTGCCTGTACGGGGTTGCTGTCATTTTTTCTATTGAAAGAGAAATTAACAAAGAATATTGTATTGGGCATATGCATTGCAATGATGGGAATTACGACGATTAATGCTCCTGGGATGTTTGGTATTTCTAACACTCCTCATATATCAGTAGTTGGTAATTTACTTGTATTTGGTGCAATTATGTGCGAGTCATTGTTTATTATCGTTGGGAAATTTATTTCCCAACGTGTTAGTGCGTTAGCTATTTCTACAATTGTTTGCTGTTTTGGGACAATATTATTTCTACCATTTGCTCTATATGAAAGTAGGCAGTTTGCATATGAAAAAGTGTCGTTTGCTGAATGGGGCATAATTCTTTATTTTGGAATCGTTGTAACGGTCATCGCATTTATTTTAATGCATCTGGGGATAGCAAAAGTGTCAGCAAGTATGGCTGGCATTTTAACGGGCTTTTTGCCAATCAGTAGTATTGCGTTATCTTCTTTGTTGTTAGGAGAAGCGATTACTTCTGTTCAATTAATTGGATGTGTACTAGTTTTAGTTGCCATATTTTATCTATCTAGACAACCAGCAACTAAATAAGTGTTTTGAAGAGCAGGAAAGAAGAAGACAGGAGGAATGGGAATGGATTATCAACAAGTTTTAACACGGTACATTGACGCAACAAATACGCATGACTTTAATAATGTCAAAGCGCTATTACACCCACAAGCAGTTTATTGGTTTACTGATAAAACATGCACAACGCTAGAGGAGATAGAAGCTTATTTCAATCATGCATGGCATGTCATAAAAAATGAAGTTTATCGAGCGGCAAATGTTCAGTGGCTTACCGTTGATGAAACTACCGCTACCTGTATTTATACATACCATTACGAAGGATATCATAATGGCACATTTGTATCAGGGAGCGGGAGAGCAACAAACGTATTTACAGTAGTAAATAATGAATGGAAGCTTATTCATGAGCATTTAAGTAGCTAGTGCAGTTGGCATTGGGCACCCTTTGCAATCAACCCTCTTAATCTAGCTTTGCCGCATAAATGCGTGAGCTTTCGCCCCAAGGATGATAGCCAGTACCGATATGTGAAAAGCCATAGCGTTCATATAAGCCAATATGGTCTGTGCTAAGATACAGATGCGAAAAACCGTGTTGCTGAGCATCCTTTTTAGCTTGCTCTAATAGCAATGCTCCATAGGCATGCCCGCGATGGTTTTCTTCAATATAAACCGCACATACCCAAGGATATAAATCCATACGACTAATAAAATCATTCGTTATTAAACCTGCACAGCCAATAATTTCATCATTGTCCATTAATAAATACCACTGCGGAAGTGGTGCCTGCGCTTCGATGCAATGTGAAATACAATCCTCATAGAGCATCATAGTTTCCTCACTTGCCCATTTGCTTTGTATATAGCTGGTCGCCAATTGAGCATAACGAGGCTCCTCACGTACAGAAATAATTTTCATACTCACACCCCTTTGAAAAATAATAGCATACAGTTATTATTGTAATAAATGGAAACGTTTATAAGCAATACTAAACCTATGGGAGGGGCAATAAAGGTGCAAATTAGATCCGCGGGTATACATGATATTAAAGCTTTAACTTTGTTAATGGAGCAGCTTGGCTATCCAACGACAGAGGACAAAATGATGCAAAGATTTCAAGCATTAGCAGCCAATCCAAGCTACCATACATTAGTTGCTGAAGTGGATGGATACGTAGTTGGGATGGCAGGGTTATGCCATAGCTTGTTTTATGAGCATGATGGTTGTTATGTACGCATTGTCGCCTTTGTCGTAGATTCTAACTATCGCAGAAAGGGCATTGGACAGAAGCTACTTGAAGCGATAGAATACTGGGCAGTGGAACAGGATGCATCTGCACTTGTGTTGAATAGCGGTAATCGTGAAGAACGTATTGCTGCGCACCACTTTTACAGACAGCAGGGCTTTGAAGGGAAAAGTACAGGCTTTAGTAAGCCATTAAAATAGCGAAATATCAAGGAGTTTGATGGAATGGAGCGGTTATTAACTGAAAGGGATTTAATAACGTTAATTGAGTCAGATACATGGATGATGACTATTTTACGTTGTGCCGAGCAACTACAATTACCTGACTGTTGGGTATGTGCTGGATTTATTCGTTCAAAGGTATGGGATCATTTGCACGATTATCAAGATAGAACACCTTTAGCTGATATTGATGTCATTTATTTCGATAAACAGGATATCTCAGAAGAGCGAGAGAAGCAATATGAGCAGCGTTTATTAGAACTCTTACCAAAAGAACTGTGGTCTGTGAAAAATCAGGCTAGAATGCATGTCGTAAACGATAGTGAGCCGTATCAATCTTCCGTTGATGGAATTGCGCACTTTCCAGAAATTCCAACAGCTATTGGCGCACGGCTGACAAATGGTACACTGGAAATTGCAGCACCTTATGGCATACAACAATTGCTGTCGGGCATTGTTGCGCCTACACCTTATTTTGATGAAAATACACATTTGCATGATATTTATCAAAAGAGGATACATAACAAACAATGGCAAAAGGTGTGGCCGAAACTAGCATTCGTATCCTCGATATAGCGAAAGGTGCTGACAAAATTGCAGTCAGAAAAGAAGCAAATCATTATGCATTATGAAAAATCAATACTGTGGCTAGAGCGACTTTCGGATGTTACGGATAAGCAGTGGCGTTTGCCAATACAACAAGGAAAATGGACTGTGGCCGAAGTTATTGGACATCTAAGCCCGTGGGATGAATTTGTATTGCATGAACGAATTCCCTTTCTCTCGACACAAGAGCAGATGCCTAAGGGGCCAAATGTGGAACAGATGAATAATGAAGCAGCCAGCATTAGTCGTTTGCAAAGTATGGAGCAAACATTGCAAGCGCTACTTAAGAATCGGCGTTTACTGTTAGAGGCGATTGTTCGTTTAACGGATGAATTGTGGCAGCAACGGTTACAAATAGGGCGTTCGGAGCTTACATTGTACAGTTATTTTTCAGGGTTAGTCGAACATGATCGGCATCATTTTTCACAAGTTCAAAATGTTATAGGTGAGATGGAATGGATATAAATATAAATCAAATTATTGATTATTACGCACAGGCAACTGTGAATTTCGTTGATATTTTTACGAATAAAATGGAACCAAATCTAAAAGATATAGGGCGTACAACAGCGCCAGGGAAATGTGGGTTAGTGTTCCCACTGGCAGGCAGAGCGTCTTTTAGTTTTAATGGTACCCCCTATCTAATGGAGCCAGGAATGGTTGTCCATGCAGGCCCGCAAATGCCAATAGAAATTCAGACGATTGGTGATAAGGCGTGGGAGTATGCGGTAGTCCATTATCATTTACCAGCAGAAGAGGTGGCTCTTTATCCATTAGCAACACAGCATTTCTCAATCAAAACAGGTGAGCACACAAAAATTATAAATCTCGTGCAACAACTAATAGAAAGTTACGCAATGCCAGGAAGTATGGCAACATTTAAATCAAAGTCGTTATTTATGAATTTAGTAGAAGCGATATTAATTTCGGCAAAAATGAAGGTACTTGATACAGCAAATGAAATGATGGAGCAGGTAATACAATACATACACGAGCATTATTCGAAACCATTGTCGGTGTCGAAAATTGCACAGGAATTCGGTGTGGAGCGTCGGCGATTTGCCTATCTTTTTGAACAGCATACAGGTATGAATCCTAGTAGCTATTTAACAGAATACCGCATGCGGAGGGCAAAGGAATTGCTACAATTTTGTGACTCTACTGTAGCTGAAATTGCTGAATGTGTAGGCTATGTTGATAGCTTTTATTTTAGCCGTGTCTTTAAAAAAAGTATTGGTATGTCTCCGACAGCATATCGCAAAGTAATGCTAGAAGAAGCTAAGTATGTTTAAAGAAGTCAATAGAATTCACCGTTAAAAATCCGTAAACCCGTGGAACGCAACATTAATAGCTGGATAAAAAGTGTTAGATTGATTGCAGTCAATCTAGCACTTTTTCTTTTATGATTAATCCCTTTTTTAAAAATACTTTCGGCAAAAATCCATATAGAAAATAAAATTGTCCATTCACAACTATTTTTCTCTTTGGTAGGATAGAATTCGTAAATGATAATGACTATCAATTAAATAATCAATTGCTATTGACATATAAATGAAAATGATTATCATTATCGTTAGTAGATGAAAATAATGAGGAGAGATTCATTGTGAATAAATATATTAAAATGTGTGCACCTGCACTTTTAGCACTATCCCTTGCTGCTTGTGGTACTGATAAAGAGGAGTCCACACCTGTCAAAAATGACACAGCCGAAACAAGTACAACTGCAACGCAAACGGAACAAGCGTCAACACAAAACATTACATATTTAGGTGAGACGTATGAACTGCCAGCAAAGGTTGAAAACATTGTAGCGGCAAGTTTAGAGTCTATGGAAGACGCGGCAATGCTTGGTATCAAGCCAATTGGTGTACTTGACATTGGTGGAAAAATTCCATCATATCTTTCAAAAGAATTAGAAGGTGCAACATTAGTCGGCAATAAAATGGAGCCGAATGCTGAAGCAATTTTAGCCCTAGATCCTGATGTTATTATAGGTACTTCAAAATTCCCTGAGGAAACGGCTGAAAAACTTAATAAAATTCAAACAATGATTCCTTACTCACATATTTCAACAAACTGGAAAGAAAATTTAACACTCCTTGCACAGCTTACTGGTAAAGAAGACGATGCTAAAAAGATTATTGCAGACTATGAAGCGAAAGTAGCGGATGCTCAAGCTAAATCAAAAGAGCAACTAACGGACAAGGAAGTATTAATTATTCGCTTACGTGGCGGTGTTATGTACATCTATCCTGCAGGCGTTTACTTAAATCCAGTACTTTATGAGGATTTAGGTGCACCAGTACCTGAAATTTTAAATAATACAAAAGCGCAAGCGGAACTTTCACTTGAAACGTTAGCAGAGATTGACCCAGATGCGATTTTCTTACAATTTGAGGAATCTGAAAATACAGATGCTCCGAAAGCATTAGAAGATTTGCAAAAAAATCCGATCTTTGCAAGCTTAAAAGCAACAAAAAGTGAACAGGTTTTCGTCAATGCCATTGATCCTCTAGCTCAAGGTGGTACTGCTTGGTCTAAGGTTAAATTCCTAGATGTCGCAGCGGAAAAATTACTTAAATAGAAGCAAGTAGGCTGGTAGTAGAATTGGTGCAAGCACCGGGCTATTACCAGCCTTTTATAAGATACAGATTAAATAGAAAAAGGTGTGGCAGTTGAAAAAATCAAACATAGTATCATTTTCTATATTAGTAGCTTCACCTTTCTTAATTGCGATTGTGGCTTTAATTTCTGTCATGTACGGCACAAAGGATATTAGCACCTTAACCGTATGGCAATCACTTACGGCATTTGATGCTGGGAATATTGATCATCAAATTGTTCGAACTAGTCGTATTCCTAGAATTTGCGCTGTCTTACTAGTAGGTGCGTTTTTGGCAGTAGCTGGTGCGGTTATGCAAGGTATTACACGAAATTATTTAGCATCTCCGTCATTAATGGGCGTTAATGATGGCTCTGCATTTGTTATTACAATAGCAATTGTATTTTTTCCAGGACTTCCTAATTACCAAATGATTTTGCTATCTATGCTCGGCTCAGCACTAGGAGCTGGCATCGTTTTCGGTTTTGGCTCTCTAATCCGAAATGGACTTTCTCCAGTTCGGTTAGCGATTATTGGAACAGTAATAGGTACATTTTTGAGTAGTATAGCGACAGCAATTGCAATGTATTTCCAAGTGTCGCAGACGGTTAGTGCTTGGTATAACACCAAGGTACATATGGTAGACAATGATATGCTCATGCTATCAATACCTTTTGGATTAATTGGCCTTATTCTTGCATTAATATCGGCAAGGGCAATTACAATTACCGCATTAGGTGACGATATTGCCGTAGGACTCGGACAAAAAACAAAAGCAGTAAAAATTGTGAGTATGCTTGCAGTTGTATGTTTAACAGGAACTGCCGTTGCACTTGTCGGAAAAATAGCCTTTGTTGGGCTCGTTATTCCGCACATTACACGTTTCCTCGTAGGTGTTGATTACCGTTTTATCATTCCGTGTGCAGCAGTAATAGGAGCGTTCTTTTTAGCACTTTGCGATGTGCTTAGTCGCTATGTGAATTATCCATACGAAACGCCAATTGGTGTATTAACAGCGCTAGTCGGCGTTCCATTTTTCTTATACCTAGTTCGTAAGCGCGGAGGTGAAAAGCATGCATAAAAAAACTTCCCGTGCAGTTATGATGACGGTTGCTATACTTCTATTATTTATTTTAGGGGCAAGCTACCTCCATATTACAAATGGCGTTTTTGATATGTCGGTAATAGATGTATTAAAAACACTCCTCCGCATTGAACCAAACCCGAAATTTGATCTTGTCATTTTTGAATTTCGTTTACCACGAATTGTCATAGCAGCACTTGTTGGTGTCGGTCTTGGGATGGCAGGTGTCGTATTGCAAGGCATTACACGCAATGGCTTGGCAGACCCAGGGATTTTAGGTATTAACGCTGGTGCGGGTGCTGCAGTAGTTATTTTTATGTTTTTCTTTCAATTCCGTGTAGTGACAGCGGATATTCATAGCTGGTTATCTATTTTAATCATGCCGATTTTTGGTTTTGTCGGTGGTACGATGGCCGCAGCTTTAATTTTTTCATTTGCTATGAAAAATGGTCATTTAGATATGCAGCGTTTAATTTTAACTGGTATCGCTATTAATAGCGGATTTGGTGCGTTATCGCTGTTTCTATCTTTGAAAATGAACGCGCAAGATTATGAATCCGCAGCAGTATGGATGGCTGGTTCTATTTATAATGCTAATTGGATTTTTGTTGTATCCATGCTACCATGGCTTCTTTTGCTAGGTATTTATGTTTATCGGAAATCGTATTTACTCGACTATTTTCAATTAGAAGAAGACAGTATTACTAGCTTAGGCATTGCGCTTGAAAAAGAGAAAATTAAATTATTATTAGCGAGTGTTGGCTTAGTGAGCGCCTGTGTATCCGTATCTGGAAGTATTGGCTTTATTGGCTTAATGGCGCCTCATATTGCGAAACAGCTTGTTGGCATTCAACATCGTTATGTAATGCCAGTAAGTGCTTTAATAGGTGCGTGCCTGCTTGTGTTCGCTGACTTTATTGGTAAAACGGTCTTTGCACCTTCAGAGCTAGCAGTGGGTATTGTTGTTTCCATTATTGGTATTCCATACTTCTTGTATTTACTAGTGAAGTCAAAAGCATAGGGGGAAAAAGGATGCAAACTGCATTTAGAATGGAAAATTTGTCCTCAGGTTATGAGCATGTTCGTGTATTTGAAGGATTGAATTTAACGATAGAAGAAGGAAAAGTGACAACAATTATAGGCCCTAATGGCTGTGGAAAATCAACCTTATTAAAAACAATAGGGCGCATTTTAAAGAAACAACAGGGAACGGTTTATTTACAGGAACAAAATATGCAAAATTTATCGACGAAAGAAATTGCGAAAAAGTTAGCCATTTTATCACAAACACCTATTGCACCAGGACAGTTAAAGGTAGAGGAGCTTATCGCTTACGGTCGGTACCCTCATCGTAATAATGTCAATCGCTTAACAAAGAAGGATGAAGAAATGGTAGAGTGGGCCTTAACGGTCACGAATACATTGGAGTATCGCAACCGAGAGCTTGCACAGCTTTCTGGAGGTCAACGTCAGCGTGTTTGGCTAGCAATGGCATTAGCACAAGAAACGAGTATTTTGCTGTTAGACGAGCCAACGACTTATTTAGATATGGCGCATCAGTTAGAAGTTTTAGATATCGTCAAAAATTTAAATGAACAACATAACTGTACGATTGTCATGGTTTTGCATGATATTAACCATGCAGCAAGATATTCAGACCATCTAATAGCTATGCGTCAAGGAGTTATAATGGAGACGGGAACACCACAGGAAATTTTATGTGAGGACGTTATGCGAAAAGTGTTCAATATTTCGGCAAGAATTATGGAAGACCCAGCAACAAACACCCCCGTATGCTATGGCTATGATGTGTTAAAGGAGGAAGATAAATGACAGTAGAACAAGCAATGAACACAAATGATTTTAAATCTATTGAAATGACTTCGAAATTTACAGATTATACGTATACGATAAACATCTATGTACCTCAAGGGGAAATACCTCAAGGTGGCTTTCCTGTTTTATATGTATTAGATGGATCGTCATACTTCCATTTAGTGAAGGAAGCAGTTCGTCTACAAAGTCGAAATGCGCCTAAAACAGGCATCGTACCTGCTATTGTTGTCGGTGTAGGACATGGGGCTGATATGCATGAACGACGTTTTTATGATTTTACAGCACCAGCTGAAACGTATAGCTATCCTGCAAGATTTAAAGGAAATGGCTATGATAAGCATGGTGGGGCAGTGGGCTTTAGTCGCTTTTTACAGGAGGAATTAAAGCCACAAATTCAACAGCAATTCCTTATAAATGAACAGCAACAAACTTTATTTGGTCACTCTTTAGCAGGTTATTTTGTGTTGTGGCAATTATTTAATGAAAAGTCTAGTTTCCAACGCTATATCGCCATTAGCCCTTCCATTTGGTGGAATGAACACGAATTATTCCATAAAGCAAATGTATTTATGAAAGAGCACAAGCAAGTGAACGAACATTTATTTATCGGTGTTGGAGAGCTAGAAACTTTTATGGTAGATGATGGACGGCAAATGACAAATGAGTTAGAGAAAATAATGGGCATTGAATTTTATGAAGCATTAGAAGAGAACCATGCGTCTGTCGTACCGACTGTAATGAGTAGAGCAATACGTTTTATGAATAAAAATTAATTTTGCAACCGCATTATCTTTGATAATGCGGTTTACTTATGGATAAAAATTCAATATTATGTATTTATAATCAAATAAGGGGTGTGACATAGATGAGGGTAATTTTAGCAGAGTATCAGGATGCACCAGTAGTGCATAATTTAATGCTTCAGGCTTTTAAAGAGTACGAACATGCAACGCCACCATCCAGTGCATTAAGTGAAACAGTGGAATCAATTGAACAGGCGCTAAATAAAGGTGAGCAAGCTTTTATTAGTTATATGGAAGATCAACCAGTAGCAATGGTTCGATTTACGTTAAATGATGAAGGTATTTATTTCTTTCGATTATCTGTCATTCCACAAATGCAAGGTCAAGGGCTGGCAAAAGCATTAATAGCGAAGCTTGAAGATTATGCACGTGCACAAGGGAAAAGGATTAGTGAATGTAAAGTGCGTATGAATGTTCCGCGAAATATTGAGTTATACCGTTCGTTAGGATATGTTATCACTAAAGAAATGCTAGGAGAAAATCGTAATGGCTTTTCTCTTCCGATAGTAACAATGGAAAAGAAACTTTAGGGGGAGTGCATTTGAAGAAAAAAATAGGCTGTTTGCACGCACATTATTCGAATATAGACTATATAGAGCAGGCATTTCAAAGCTTTCAGGACATAGAGCTTGAGCACTTTGTTGATCCTGGACTTATTCACCATGTCGCAAAGGGGACTGGCGGTCTGTCATTAAAGGTGAAGGAGCAAGTAGAGTGGATAGCCAGCTGTGATGTCGATGCCATTTTAATTACGTGTACGAATTATATTGCGTTATTACAGGAAGATCAACTGTCATTATCCATACCTATGATTAAAATTGATGAACCTTTTTTTAAAACGATTTGCGAAGTGACGCAACCACAAATAATACTTTTTACAAACCCTGCCACTGTAGAGGGAACGATGGAGAGGCTTTACCAATATGCTAAGCTACATAATAAATCGATAAATGTTCAGGCGCAGGTCATAGCCAATACATTCGAACTTATTATGCAAGGGGAACAGCAGGCATACAACAATGCCATTTTGCAATATTTCCGGGAAATAATGAACGATAACCTGTTCATTTCTGTTGCGCAGCTTTCGATGGTCGAAGCGGCTCGACAATTTGAAAATGATTTCGACATGACGATTATACATCCTTTGAAATCATTAGTAGAATTTGTGAAGAAATAGGATAATCGCCGATAAAAGTGCTGAAATCGCCGATAAACCTCAAGCAATCGCCGATAAAAATGCTGGAATCGCCGATAAACCTGAAAGAATCGCCGATAGAATTTTAAATTCAAATGAAATGAAACTTCTAAATTGGTAGTATAATGAAATGAGAAAGAGAAATGGGGGAGAGCTAAATGAACGATTTACGATATCCGATTGGACAATTTCAATTTCCAGAAGTAGTGACTGCACAGCAAGTAAAAAAATGGATTGATGATATCCGTCTACTGCCGAGACAATTAGCGGAGGCATTAAGTGGAGCAAGTGAACAATCATTAGCAAAATCCTACCGAGAGAATGGCTGGACTGTAACGCAGCTAGTCCATCATCTAGCGGATAGCCACATGAATAGTTTTATTCGCTTTAAGTTAGCTTTAACCGAAGATACACCGACGATTAAACCCTACAATGAAGTGGACTGGGCAATGCTTCCAGATTCGGATATGCCAGTTGCAACTTCCTATAGGTTGCTTGAAAGTTTACATGAACGTTGGGTTTATTTGCTGACAACTTTAACAAGTGAGCAATTACAACGAGCTTTTCAACATCCAGACAGCGGGCTAATGACGCTTGAAAAAGCACTCGCTCTCTATGCATGGCATGGAAAGCATCATCTTGCCCATATACAGAATGCTCTTGTGAAATAGAAAAAAGGCGACATATCCTCACTTCTGAGGAAAGTCGCCTTTTTTAATTTTGACTATTCAAATGTGTGTGGATTCTTTAGTCGAATAAACTGCGAAGTTAAAAAGTTAAATTATTGAATTGTAATGCCAGCACTTGCTGTACCTGTAAGTACTTGAGCAACAGCTACGCCAGCTGTAGTAATGGAGTACACCATTACTAGTTTGTCACCAGCAGTGACTGGAACTGGTGCAAAACTGCCTGAACCAAATGCTGTATCACCTAGCGAAATTAAGCCTGTAAATGCTGGAGCTAAGTTAACAGTAGCAGCTGTAGCTGTGTAAGTTGTGCTTCCAGCAGGTGCACGATAGATTGTAGCCGTAACTGTAGTAGAGCCCACTAACGTAACGACAGCAGTAGCCGAGAATGATGCAGAAAGGCCTGTAATACTACCAGTACGTGGTACCGTAAATGCTTCTGTTACTACACCTGATAAATCAAGTGTATTTCCAACAAGCGTAACACCAGGAACTGCAGAACCGAATCCGATAAGGGACGGTGTAGCAATTAAACCAGTCAATAAAGAAGTTAACAAAACAGGTGTAACTCCAGAAGAGAATGGAATAATAGAACCTTCAGTAGCTGGTTGTGTTGGTGTGATACATGCAGCATCAACTGCTAAAAACGGACCGAAGTTTGGGCAATCCATATTACCAGATCTAGAAGCGCAACCACATCCACGAGGATCATTTAAGAACATATTTACACCTCCTTTCTTCATTATTGTATTCATAGAGGAAAGGAGCTAAAGGGCAATTATCTGTATACCTAAAGCTATTTTTACAATATAAAGAAAAAGAGAACAAATGCCTGTAAATGTTTAAATAGTCTATTGTCTTTGAAAACTTAAAAGTTATTAAGGGCACTTGAAGCAGCATTCAAGGATTGGACGAAAAAAAGTCCAATATGTATTTGGTGATACCTATTGGACAGTACATATAGGAATAGAGATAGCTAATTTCATATCGTTTAATGAATATTCCTCCGCGTTTTCAAACTAATTACGTCTGCGGAATAGATTGAAAAACAAAGAATTTTTTTCTTTCTTCGGTTCTTCCTCCGCTACTTCATTAATGTCTAAGTTTTCTCGTTCGTTATTGAAGTCCAATTGTGCAATACTTTCTTCCATTACATCATTCACTTCGCCTATAGGAGAAGGCTCCATCTCAATTATTGAAGTTGCAGGAACTATAGAAGAATCTTCGATAGTTGTCACGTTATTTGTAGTAGGCGTAAAGGTTTCTGTTATCTCCAAATCATCTGCAGTAGGAGTAGAGGTTTCTATAATGTCCAAGTCATTACCAGTAGGAATAGAGGCTTCTATGATCTCCGTATCATTAATGGTAGGAGCAGAGGTTTCTATAATGTCCAAGTCATTAGCAGCAGGAACAGAAGCTTCTATAATCTCTGTATCATTAACGGTAGGAGCAGAGGCTTCTATAATCCCCAATTCATTAGCAATAGGAGTAGAGGCTTCGGTATTCTCCAAGTCATGAGCGGTAGGAGCAGTAGCTTCAGTATTCTCCAAATCATTAGTAAGAGGAGCGGAGACTACTGTATTGTCCAATTCATTTGCTAAAGGAGCTGTAATATTATTTGCATCTACAACGCTGACTGGAATTCCTTGTGTGTCAGTTGCATTTTTAAAATGAAATGTGGATTCTGCTGTATTATTTCTAAATAAACCATTATAAATTTGGCTTGGATGTGTATTAATTGATTGAAAATAATGCTGATTAAAATGGCGTTCTTCCTGTTTTTTTACGGCATTTTCATTAGCAGTATAAGGGATCCCATTGTTCATATTAGAAGCTTTACCTGCCAAGCTTTGAAGGAATTTATAACTCGGTTCATTGGTAGGTAATGATGGTTGTACAGTCGTTTGTGCTATTTCTTCTAAAAGTTTTCTTGAAGGAAGGGCTATTTTTTTTGCGGAATTTTCTTCAACAGTCGTTGGAATATTTTTTGATGGTTCATTTTCTTCTACTATTATTAATTTATTCAGTACGGCTAAAATTTCATGATTCATCTCTTCAATTACTTGATTCAGTGATTCTATTTGGATGGATAAATGCTTGACTTGCCCTTCATATTCTTTAATTTGCGTACTTTGATTACCTTCTATTGTTTCTGTCAGTTCCTCTAGTTGCGCGACTTGTGGCTTAAGCTCCTCAAATTCATTTTTCATAAATAAGTAATCTTCAATTGAAGTACCCGTTTTTAATGTTGTTAACGTTTCTTTATAACTATCGATTTTTTCCTTTAGTTTTTCAATGTCTTGAGTGGAGTACAACTTAGAATCTTCCATTGCATTTCACCCCTTTCAGTCCATTATATTTTATTAAAAAACTTTACTTTCTGTTACAAATCATTTGCACATAAGAGTGAAGAATTGCATTCATTATAAGTAGTAGCAACATTACCACTTGAATTATAATCATGGAAATTATTTGTTAGCCCATGCACGTAACGCTAAAAATCATATGCTACAAACGAAAGATAAAAAACTTATGGAGGTGTCAAAAGGATGCAAGATAATATGCCATCCCAGGCAAGCGAACTAATTTGTATAAATGTGGATAAGGTTTATGACTGGATTGTAAAAGAAATGTCATTTGATATTTCTCCAACGGGTGCAATTACATTCCCAGGCATTACACCGACTACTGCTTTAACAGGTGCAATTGTTACATGTAGAGTAACTCCTGCTACGACAAACCCAATCGTAATTTTAAGTCGTGAGAATCGTCAATTCTCTATTGATGGATCAACAGTTTGTCTGCAACACTTAAATATTCAAAAGAATTTTGTTCTGACGATTGTTGTTACTTTACCAAATGGAACTATGTACACAAGTAGTGAAATTCCAGTATCACGTTGTGAGCAAGTTACATTATGCGCGCCTAAAGGAACAGATGTGGAAATCCTTTATACAGACTTAGATTGCTTCGTGTGTACAACAGGTACGCTTACTGCTGGTACGGGAACGATCACGTTTTCTGCGTTAACAATTACGGTAGCTGTATGTCAAAGCATTCAGTCTACATTCCCTGTAACTGTTGAATTCTTAGCAAATTACTGCGACCCAAGAGCAGATTTACCATTCTCATGTCCGTCAACGGTTCGTCCTAAGCAATGTTCCGTTATTTTCCCAACGGTTTGATAATGGTGCTAACAGATAAATAAAAGTCATACCTTAAAGAGAGGATTATCCTCTCTTTTTTTTAGTTTTGTTACATATTATATAGGCAAGGGGGCACTAATTATGAATACTCAAAAAGATTCTATAGAAGGAAAAATAAAGGATCTTAAAGAGCAAACGACTTTTTATATCCATGAAATAAAAAAGCTAGTGGAAGAACAGGGCTTTCATAAAAATGTAAGTGTCATTAGTTATTTCACAACTTCACTTAATATTTCTTATGACGCAGAACAGGAAAGTTTATGTCTTGGTTCATATCATATTCGCAATATAGGTAATCAACCATTAACAAATCCTTATTTGTGCATCAAGCTACCTGAAGATTCTCCGTTTTCCTTCTCTGGAAGGTATGTATATGAGCATTTTAATCAAAATTTAAAAACATCGGGTAGTTGGGAACGAATAAATGATACTTCTAACAATGCAGAATTTTGGCTTAAACCAATAGGTAAAACAACAATTGAGCCAAATGAGACGATTTCCTTTACTAATTTCCAAATAAAATGGTCCCATAATTTATCCTATGCGGGTACAATAACAGGCTTTACATATTGTGATGAGCTGCAAGACGGTGTCTTAGTGCTAAATCCTATTAATCTTAATGGAATTAATGTTGGACAGGAGGGAAGTGATGAGTGAGTTAGAAGGACAAAACGTAGAAGCAAGTTTCGACCAAATTGTACGTCATTTTATGAGTGATCAGCTTCATAATGTCTCGGACTTAAGAAAGGAGGGGGATAATAGTTTTGCATTTCTTGAAAAAAGCACGTTGCAATTACTGCTTTCCCATTTATTATCAGGAGATAGAGCGCCTGTGGAAAATTTAACGGGGCAGTTCGAATTGCGTGTTATAAACGAACTCGATGATTTGATAGCTAATAATAAAGTGCAATTTGAGGAAATAATGGATTATTTAAAAAAGTTATCGTGATAGGAGGTACTAACGTGGATAATCAAAGCGTTAAAAATAACGATCCTATACAGCTCCAGCAAATGATTATTTTTTTAAGAGCGGAACTTGCGAAATATAAAAATGAAATAAATAGACTTAGAGATAGCGATTATTATTCACTCGTACTTAGACTAGAGCGGGAAAATGTTCATTTAACGAAACGTAATAAAGAGCTTTCAATGGATCGAATGAAATTAAAAAGAACGAATGAGAAAGAATCCAAGGCTTATTATGAGGATATACAGAGAAGGGAAACTCAACGGAAGAAGCACATTTCCTCGATAGATACATTATTAAGAGAGATAGAACATTTGCGTTCTGAAAATAAAGAATTACGGCAAATAACAAAGACTACCGAGGATGAGTTGCTTGCTATTAAAGGTGATGATGTATTAGAAGAAAAGAAGGCAATGGAAAGTTTCGAAATACAGTTAAGTACATTTACAAAAGCAGCGCATGAAAAAATGAATACTATAATCGAAGCTATACAGAGACAGGACGAAAATAATGTACATGATTATTTAGTTAAAGCATTAGCAGAAAAAGACAATGAAATTAATAGATTAACCATGGAGTTAGTGGATATTAAAAACAAAAATAAAAGTGCTGAAGCATTAGATGGTGAAAATACGAAAGTGAACGCTAAGTTGCTTCATAATCTAAATGCTAAAATAGAAAAAATAATAGCTCAATCTAATGATTTTGAGGCACAACTAGACAAGAAAGTTCGTATGCTTAATGACATAGAGCAACAATTGACCGAGCTTGCAATAGAAATTAATGTGAATGAATCTACGTAAAAAGCAGGTTGTAAAAAATAAATAAAGTCAAGCTGGAGTTTGTAGCGGTAGAAGACACTCCTGCTCAGAACGCACACAACGTAAGACGCAGCAGATCGCACGCAAGCGAGGATTGCGGCTTACGTTGTGCTGAGCGGAAAGCGACCGCAGTAGTGGATAATAACGGTCGCAGCAAGTGTTTTGTCTTAGTCCAAGCCGCAAGCTATTTTTACTAACTTTTTTATTTTGTTTCTCGGTGTAATGTAACACGCTTCAAACGTGGGGAATACTTTTTTAGCTCCAGTCTTTCGGGGCTATTTCGTTTGTTTTTTGTTGTGATGTAGTTTTTATCGCCTGTTTCTGTACAAGCTAATGTAATTTGCACACGCATAGTTTCAACTCCTTTTAAATAGTAATCATTACGATTTATACAATATTATTTTTTTATACTATTGTCAATGTGAAGTTCACAAAAAGTTAAACATTGCATTTTCAGCTTCTCTATGGTTAAAATACAAATTGTAAATAGTAATTATTACGATTTAAGGAGATTAAAAAATGACAAAGAAAATTCCAGTGACAGTTTTAAGTGGTTATTTAGGTTCTGGTAAAACAACGATGATGAATCATGTTCTTCAAAATGAAAAAAATATGCGTGTGGCAGTTATTGTCAATGATATGAGTGAAATTAATATTGATGCAGAACTGATTGCAAGTGGTAGTGGTATTTCCCGAACAGAGGAAAAGTTTGTAGAGCTCTCTAATGGCTGTATATGTTGCACGCTTCGTGAGGATTTATTGCAAGAGGTTAAACGCCTAGCGATGCTTGGAAATATTGATTATATATTAATTGAGTCGACGGGAATTAGTGAACCGATACCAGTTGCACAAACGTTTAGTTATTTGGATGAGGAGCTTGGAATAGATTTAACACAGTTTTGTCAGCTCGATACGATGGTGACTGTAGTAGATGCACACCGTTTTTGGCATGATTTTCAATCAGGTGAAAGCTTGCTAGAACGCAAGGAAGCAGTTGGTCATTTAGATGAGCGAGATGTGGCAGACCTTCTGATTGACCAGATTGAATTTTGTGATGTGCTAGTATTGAACAAGTGTGACCTCGTAACGGAAGAAGAACTTGAACGCTTAGAGCGTATTTTGCGTGCATTACAACCTGAGGCAAAGCTCATTCGTACAATAAATGGTGTAATTGAGCCAAGTGCAATTTTAAGTACAGGGAGTTTTGATTTTGAGCGAGTATCGGAATCTGCTGGCTGGTTAAAAGAATTAGAACTCGGTCATGAAAATCATACGCCCGAGACAGAGGAGTATGGCATTACTTCATTCACTTATAAGCGCAAAATACCTTTCCATCCAATGCGTTTTGTGGAGTGGTGTGATAATATGCCAGAATCCATTGTTCGTGCGAAGGGTATTATTTGGAGCGCAAAACATCAGGAAGTTGCATTACTACTGTCACAGGCAGGCTCATCTGCGAAAATTGAGCCCGTTTCATATTGGGTAGCGGCATTACCAGCAACACAGCAACAGGATGTATTTTTACAAGACCCAGAGGTTTTGGAGGAATGGGATGAGGAATTTGGTGACCGTATGACACAACTAGTCATTATAGGTATCGATCTGGACAAAAGTGCAATTATTAAGGAATTAGATGCATGTCTGTTGACAACGAATGAGTTTACGGAGCCATGGGAGCATCTAGAGGATCCTTTTAATTGGGAGTGGAGTTAAAGAAATAGGGGGGCCCGAATTCAGTAGGACAAGCGTGAGCATTAAATTACGCTTACGGAATGCGAGCAACCCGAATTGAAAATCAACTTGCATATAGCCTTTAAAGAGAAGACTCAACACTTGCCTTGGACTCACGAATGGAAAGTAGATTACTTTAGGAGACAAGCTGAATCTACCACATTATTTTTGTGGTAGATTCTTTTTAAATACATGATTATAATTTGTCGCATCACGTAACGCTTTTTCCTCAACAGGAATCCGTACCGACAGCATCGTAATGTTTAACAGCGTAAAGCAAAATGCTGTGAAATAAGCTTGAAACATAAGTGGTAAAAGAAGAATTTCCAAGCTAACAACGGCATAATTTGGGTGGCGCATAAATGTGTAGGGCCCTTTGCGTACAACTTCTGCGCCAGGCAAAATCAGTATTTTCGTATTCCAATATGGTCCTAGTGAACGGATACACCAAATACGCAAAGCTTGCACCATAAGAAATAATAAGAAAAATAATGGGAATAAGGACGATGGACCATTTTTATTTGAAACTACCTCTACAATAAAAAATAGAAAAAAGCTAACATGCATAGCAACCATGTAGGAATAATGGGAGGCACCAACCTCATAGGCTCCTTTGGCAAGCATCCATTTTTCATGACGTTTTGCTATTAAAACCTCAGCTAATCTTTGTAGAATAACAAGAATTAAAATAATGTAAAAAAGCATACTACTCCCTCCATTTAAGTAATACAGCTTCTGCACAGAAGCCTGGACCGAGGGCGATAAGCAACCCAATATCATCGGTTTGGCCTTTGTTTAACATAAATTGCTCTAAAACATACAACACAGTAGGAGAAGACATATTACCATGTTGACGTAATATTTCCCGAGAAATGTCGGTTTTTTGTTCAGAAAGATATAGTGTGTCCTCATAAGCTTTTAATACTTTTTTTCCGCCAGGATGTGCAATAAAGTGGTCGAGCTGTTCACTGTATAGATGTTGTTCAAGTAAAAACTGTTCAATGAAAGGACCGAGCCAAGTCGTAATAATGGCTGGAATACTTTTTTGGAAAACGACATGAAGGCCATTGTTTTTTATATTCCAGCCCATTACATTTTCTGAATCTGGCATCCACTTGGAGCCTGTTGTAACTATCGAAGGAATGGCTTTTTTCGTTGGTATTGCTACTTCGTCTCCACATACGAGTATGCAGGCTGCACCATCAGCGAAAAGGGAAGCGCCGATTAAATTACTTTTTGAAAAATCGTTTTGCTGAAAGGTTAGGCTACAAAGTTCGACACAGACAACAAGTACTTTTGCTTGAGGATGCGCTTTGCAATAATCATTAGCACGACTGACACCAGCAGCTCCGCCCGCACAGCCTAACCCCCATAAAGGTATGCGATGTAACCTATCTGAGAATGGTAGCTGATTCATAACACGTGCATCTATACTTGGTGTAGATATGCCTGTGCTACTTACAAAAATAATGGCATCAATATCTTCAGGAGAGATAGGTGCATCTAAAAAATTTTCATTTTGTAAGCAGGCTTGAATGACTTCAACGCTATATTGCGTTGCTAACTCTATATAAAGATTGTTACGCTCTTCGAAAGTATGCTCGCTGCGATGCCACTCAGCGGGTACACAAAAATGACGAGTCTCGATGCCACCATTATCAAATACTTTTAAATAACGCTCTAGCTTCGGGATTTTTTCGTAAAATAGCTCCTTCGTTAAGGCCTCTGCGTTTGCCTGTTGCAATGTGTAAGGTGGTTGATATGTACTGATAGAAATAATTTTTGACAAGTCAACATCTCCTTCGTAAATAGTGGTCTTGTACATTGTATGCTGATAGGGAGGGCATACATGCTTCGATAAATATAATTGACAATTTTGAAAAATTTAGATATATTGGTAACATCTAAATCGGAAGTAGGTGATGTGACATGATGAATAGAGCCGTTTTTAACGAACTGCAATTCGGTTTGTTCAATTTCACACGCCTAAACTATGCAATTTGACCTTGTCTGTAGCGTTAACTACTATTTGACAAAGGGTTATTTGTGTATTCCCTTAAACGTGCCTGTGAAACCTTGGAACTGCCGAATTGCAGTTGCAAGGTTTTTTTATGCTTATTGCGCAAAAGAAGCGTAATTGATGATAGACACATTTAGGAGGAATAACAATTGAATTTAACAACATTAGGGTTTTCAACATATTTTGAAGAGCAGCTAACTGCGTTTAAAGAGGAATCAAAGTTAGCAAATTGTGTACCTGCGCGAGTTACACTGGAGCATAAGCATTCATACCGTGTGCTTGCTGAAGAAGGAGAGTGGCTAGCTACAGTCGCTGGTCATTTTGCGTATACATCGCAAGCAAGAGAAGACTATCCAGCAGTTGGAGATTGGGTATTAGTCGAGAAGATGGCTGGAGAAGAAAAAGCCATTATTCATAAATTATTTAACCGAAAGTCTGTTTTTTCTCGTAAAGTTGCAGGGCAGGGAATAAAGGAACAAATTGTAGCATCGAATGTCGATATTGTGCTACTTGTAATGAGCTTAAATGCAGATTTTAATATTCGTCGTTTAGAGCGCTATTTAGTAGCAGCATGGGATTCTGGCGCAAAGCCAGTCATTGTACTAACGAAGGCTGATTTATGTGAAGATATTACGAGCATGGTACGAGAGGTTGAGCTTGTCGCTTTTGGTGTGGATATTTTTGTAACTAGTGCACGATCAGGTGAAGGCATAGAAGCTATTCAGACCCTCTTTACCGAAGGGGTGACAGGTGCACTGCTCGGTTCGTCTGGTGCGGGGAAATCCACTTTAATGAATGCATTAAGTGGAGAAGAGCTGATGAAAGTTTCTGGGATTCGTGAGGATGATGCGAAAGGGCGCCATACAACAACACATCGAGAATTAATTGTGTTGCCAAGTGGGGGTTGCTTAATTGATACTCCAGGAATGCGTGAGTTGCAATTATGGGATCAAAGTGAAAGTCTATCCTCAAGTTTTCGCGATATTGAAGAATTTGCAGCCGCATGTCGCTATAGAGATTGTACACATCATATGGAGCCGCACTGTGCTGTGCAACAAGCTATTAGTGATGGAGCACTCGAACAATCACGTTTGCAAAGCTATTTTAAGCTGCAAAAAGAGCTTGCCTTTATTGAGCGAAAAACGAATATACAAGCAAAGCTAAATGAGCAACGTAAATGGAAGCAAATTGCGAAAGGTATGAAGAAGGGGAAAAAATAGTTAAAAAGCTTTTAGAGGCAACTTCGCTATTGTGTTGCGAAGTTGCTATCTAATAAGTGAGTTAATCATTTAAGGAGTTGTCCTATGGCGATACAAAATATTAACCATTTTTTATTTTCTGTTTCGAATTTAGAGCAATCAATTGCATTTTATCAAAATATTTTTGATGCAAAGCTACTAGTGAAAGGGAGAAGCACTGCTTATTTTGATTTAAATGGGCTGTGGCTAGCTTTAAATGAGGAAGCTGATATTCCACGCAACGACATACAGCACTCCTATACACATATTGCTTTTTCTATCGATGCTGATGATTTTGAGAAAATCTATGACAAGCTTGTGTATTACAATGTCAATATTTTAGCGAGCAGACAAAGAGATGTACGGGATAAACAGTCCATCTATTTTACAGATCCAGATGGCCATAAGTTCGAGTTCCATACAGGTACGTTACAGGATCGCCTAGAGTATTATAAAAACGAAAAAACACATATGGAATTTTTCAATGATTAAAAATTGGGAGTGATAGTATGAAAAAAGCGATTATTTTCGATATGGATGGTACTTTATTTCAAACGAATCTTATATTGGAGCCTGCACTGACAGCAACTTTCGATGTGCTACGTACAAAGGGTTTATGGCAAGGGGACACACCGATTGAACAATATCGTGAAATTATGGGTGTTTCATTGCCTGTTGTATGGGAAACATTATGTCCGATGCATACATTAGAGGTGCGTGAAGCAAGTAATGCGCTATTTCATGACAAGCTTATTGAGCTAATAATAGATGGAAAAGGTGCATTATATCCAAATGCAGAGCAAGCACTTGCGGTGTTAGGGAACGACTATCATTTATACATAGCGAGCAATGGACAGAAGGAGTATTTGCAAGCAATTGTGGATACCTATAAGCTGAATCGTTATATAGAAGGGACATATAGTATTCAATCTATCCCAAGTGGTCATAAATCTGATTTGGTGAAAAGTGTAATAGAGCAAAATGCCATTCAAGCTGGCGCTGTTGTTGGAGATCGTGCGTCTGATATCCAAGCAGCATTGGATAATCATCTGTTTTCCATAGGTGTTCGCTTTGATTTTGCGCAAGACACTGAATTACAAAAGGCACATGTTGTAATAGATAACCTACTGGATATTACAAAGCATCTAACTACTTTTTCTCTCTAATGCGAGGCCGATTTAAAGGTTTACATTGCATTTCATAAGGGGAAAGAGTAAAATAGTGCCAAACTATATTAAAGCGTTGAAAAGGAAAAGTAAATTGGACAAGCATTTAATAGAGAGCCTCTGCTGGTGGAAATGAGGTAAATGAACCCTTTTGAAAATGACCTTTGAGCTTCGTACCGAAAGCGTGTGTGTGAGTAGATTACGACGAGATGGGCACTCGTTACAACAGCGGCAGTATCTCTTAAATGAATGCAAGACGTACTGATTGAGGCAAATAGTGTGAGCTATTTGTAAATATAGGTGGTAACACGGGTATACTCGTCCTAATCAGTCATGATTAGGGCGTTTTTTTTATCTTCAAAAACAGTGGACAAGGAGAAAAATTCTTTTTGTCTCTAAATGAAGGTAAAAGCCGCTGACAGCTGTCTCATTGATTTTCATGCCAGCTTAAAAGAATGAAATTTAATAATTCGAGGGGAGCAACTTAGGATGACAATTGTAATAGGAGGAGCGTGGCCTTATGCCAATGGCTCATTGCATTTAGGGCATATTGCCGCATTATTACCAGGTGATATTTTGGCTAGATATTACCGACAAAAAGGTGACAACGTATTGTATGTTTCAGGTAGTGATTGTAATGGAACCCCAATATCGATTCGAGCTGCACAGGAAAACACGACGACAAGTGCGATTGCAGATCGATATCATCAAGAATTCACGCAATGTTTTCATGATTTAGGATTTACTTATGATTTATATACGAGAACGGATGCTCAGCATCACCATGAAGCTGTTCAGGCAATATTTCTACAATTGATGGCAAATAACTATTTATACAAAAAGAAAATTGAGCAGGCTTATTGTGAAACAGACAAACAGTTTTTACCTGACCGCTTTGTGGAAGGTACTTGTCCGAATTGCGGGGCAAAGGCACGTGGAGATCAGTGCGATAATTGTTCGAAAATTTTAGATCCACTAGAATTAATCGATAAGCGTTGTAAAATTTGTGGCAATGAGCCTGTTATTCGAGAAACAGAGCATTTTTATTTCACCTTTAGTCAATTCCAAGGAAGGCTAGAAACTTATGTAGCTGAGGCAAAGGCGGATAAGCGCTGGCGAGACAATGCAATAGGTTTAACTGAACACTACTTAGTGGAAGGCGTTCCAGACCGTGCAGTTACGCGAGATTTGCCAAACGGCATTGATGTGCCTGTCCCTGGCTTTGAAGGGAAGAAAATTTATGTGTGGATTGAAGCCGTAGCAGGGTATTTAACAGCAAGCATGGAATGGGCAAAACAACATAATATAGCGCTTGAGGAATTATGGAATGAAGACACAGTCTCCTATTATGTGCATGGCAAAGATAATATTCCGTTCCATACAGTTATTTGGCCAGCGATATTGATGGGGATGGGTGCGAAAGCATTGCCAACACATATTGTCTCCAATGAATATTTAACATTGGAAAAAAGAAAATTATCAACAAGTCAAAATTGGGCTGTTTGGGTGCCATATATTTTAAGCCGCTATGACGCAGATTCTATTCGTTATTTTTTAACTATAAATGCGCCTGAAAATCGTGATACAGATTTTTCTTGGCGAGAATTTATATATAGTCATAATGGAGAATTGCTAGGAGCTTACGGCAATTTTGTTAATCGGACGTTGAAGTTTTTAGAAAAGTCATTTGCTAGTCAAGTACCACAGGTTGATGTAGATGGAACTATAAGAAAACAGACGATACAGTTGTTTAGTGATGTCGGTGTAGCGATTGAAGGGGGACATTTTAAACAAGGATTAGAGGAAATCTTTGCTTATATTCGTGCAGCCAATCGCTATTTTGATGAGCAGCAACCATGGTTACAGGTGAAGGACAATATAGCAGCCTGTCATCAAACGCTTGCAACGTGTGTCTACATCATTGCAAATTTAGGACAAGTGCTACAACCATTTTTACCGTTCTCTACAAAGAAAATTCGAGACATGTTAGGCATCACTGAATTAATGTGGTATGAGCAAGTGGAGCTACCGAAAAGCATTGGCGAGGTGACACCACTATTTGAACGACTTGATGTAGCGCTAATTGAAGAAGAATATGAGAAGCTAGTTAATGACAGTCATTCATAATTACAGCTATTGATTTTTAGGGGACACCGCGAAATTGTGTGTGTGCCTGACACTAAATAAAAGGCCTTAAGAATATTCTTAAGGTCTTTTATCTTTGTATATTAGCTCATAACGGGAGTTAAGTTCGCCACAACAATGCTGTTAATTGCATTGATATATGCAAGCGCACTTGCTTTTAAAATATCTGTATCTGCAGCTTTTGCAATATACTTTTCGCCGTCATGCTCAATTGTGATTTTAACTTTTCCTAGCGCTTCTTTACCACGCGATACACTGTTAATATTATACTCTACTAGCTTTACATCAATCTTTACAATTTCAGCGATGGCAGAATACAATGCATCAATTGGGCCCGAACCCACAGCACTTGCTTTCAATACTTCGTCACCTTTGCGAATTTTTACACTAGCAGAAGGGAAGCTTGTGTTGCTGACGACTTGTAAATCTTCAATGTCAAAAAATTGCTCGCTATAATGAGTAGCATTGGCATGAGTTGCGTCATGCTTTTCATAATAACTTTCCACGATAACATATAAGTCATGGTCATAAACTTCTTTTTTCGCATCAGCTAATTTTAGGAACCCATCGAAAATGCCTTCGAATTCCTCTGTAGAAAGATTAGAAAAGCCTAATTTTTCAAGTGCATTTTTTACAGCATGGCGTCCTGAACGAGCTGTTAGGACAAGTTCCATATCATCTAGACCTACATCTTCTGGATGTACGATTTCGTAGGCATCACGAGATTTAAGTAGACCATCTTGGTGAATGCCAGATGAGTGAGCAAATGCATTATCGCCAGTAATAGCTTTGTTTACTTGGACATCCAAGCCCATAAAGCTTGAAACAAGGCGTGAAGTGTTCATAATTTCTCTTGTGTTAATGCGTGTCTCTGCATTGTAAACAGAACTACGTGTTTTGAGTGCCATTACTACTTCTTCAAGTGCTGCATTTCCTGCACGTTCCCCAATGCCGTTAATTGTACATTCCACTTTATCTGCACCGTTTTTAATAGCTGCAAGTGTATTAGCTGTTGCCATACCAAGGTCATTGTGACAATGTACACTTAATAAAACACTATCGTTTACATTTTTCATGCGGTCATTCAGCTTATAAATCATAGCCCCAAATTCCTCTGGTTCAGCGAAACCAACAGTGTCAGGCACATTAATCATGGTTGCGCCAGCCTTCATAACAGCCTCTATTGTTTTCCATAGATACTCAAAATCTGAACGTGAAGCATCTTCTGTTGAGTATTGTACTTGTGGTAGCAGCGTTTTGGCATATTTCACAGCATCTACGCCAATTTGTAGTATTTGATCTTTAGATTTACTGAATTTCTTTTCAACATGTATATCAGAAGTGCCAAGCACCATATGAATCATTGGATTTTCTGCATATTTTACTGCGTTATAGACGGAATCAATATCAGCTTTTACAGCGCGTGCTAAAGCAGTAATCATAATGTCATTTGTGTTGCCAACCTTTTGAGCGACAGCTTTTACCGCATCAAAGTCTCCTTGTGAAGAAGCAGGGAAACCAGCTTCGATAATATCGACGCCTAATTTTTTGAGTTGCTGTGCAATCTCTACTTTTTCGTATAAGTTCAGTTTTGCTCCTGGCACTTGCTCTCCATCACGTAAAGTTGTATCAAACACCCAAATTTTTCTTCCCATTTTCAAACACTCCTTTTGTTGTAATAAAATAAAAAAAACCCGTCTCTATATAAAAATATAGAGACGAGTTATTTGCTCGCGGTACCACTCTAATTGACCTTCTCTTTAAAGAAAAAGCCCCCTTATCGACAGCTATCACTGTCTATCCCAATAACGGTGGAAACCGACTTCCCTTACTTTTTGGACGTCATCCAACATACTGCTTTACATGCAGGCATGTTGTGCCGACTCATTTTGGTTCAGGGAGTAGCTCATGGATGAGTTCAAAATGTGTGCCTGCCAGTTTACACCAACCACTGGCTCTCTAAAAGTACACGGGCATTTTTACTATTTCCAATCTTTGCTTAACAATGTGTTGTTGAAAGCTATAATACGTTGATATTGTCAGTATGTCAACAATATTCTAAAAATTATTTGTTTTCAGTTTTAATAATGGTGATTTTAAAGGTCGCTAGTAAGGTGGCATGCTAAAAAGTAAATTTAACAAATAAAGGCATTTTTTTATGAGATAATGAGAGGGATTTTATACATAGAAAGTAGGATGAAAGGTGAAATTTGTATTTGATTTAGATGGTACGATTTGTTTTAAAGGTCAGCCTTTAAGTACAGGAATAACGGCTGCATTAGAGGATTGTCTATAGAATGGACATGAAGTGATTTTTGCTTCAGCTCGCCCGATTCGAGATATGCTACCCGTATTGCCAAAGTCTATGCACACGTTTCCGATGGTTGGAGGAAATGGTGCGTTTATAGCTAATAATGGTGATATAAAAGAAGTCGCAGCATTTGATGTAGAAATTGTAGAAGCCATCAAAAAAGTTATAAAGACCTATCAATTAGCATACTTAGTAGATGGTGACTGGGATTATGCCTATACAGGTAGTGAATCACATCCAATTTATCAAAACTTAGATCCACTACAGCTTGCAAAGCGGGTTGTACTAGAGGAATTAAAAGACATTGTGAAAATAGTTTTATTCCCTGGTGAATATCATCAAGATATTTTGGCACAGCTACAAAAGCTTCCGATTTCTTTATATGAACATGCCTCTGAAAATATATTAGATATGAGCCCTTGGGGAATTGATAAATGGACGGGCTTAACGAAATTAGGGGTATTACAACATCAGTTTATCGCATTTGGCAATGATGCAAATGATGCTGCGATGTTTGAAAAAGCATTAGAGAGTGTTTGTATAGGGGAGCATCCAGTTGGACAGCTTGCCACTGTACAGGTGTCATCTGAAGAAACAGCAGTGATCGAAATAATAAAGTGTCAGGCACTCAAACAATTTTAAATTCAAAATAAGCCGCAACCATCGACGGTTGCGGCTTACGGTGTACCAGTCACTCAAACAATTTTGAATTTTAACTATTACACTTTAAAGCGAGATACTTGTGTTTGTAATTGTTCTGCCATTGTCGATAAAGTTGCCGCAGAAGCTGCCACTTCTTCGATTGTCGCAAGCTGCTCTTCAGATGCAGAAGCTACATTTTGAAGGTTAGAAGATGACGTTTGTGCAATTGTCGCAATTTCATCGAAGGACGCATAAATTTGTTCTGCACTAGAAGACATTTCTTCTGAAACAGTTGTTGCTTCTTGTATTTGTTTCGATACTTGCTCAATAAGGTCAACAATTTTTGAAAAACCTTCCTCAGCTACTTTCACAACTTTCATCCCGACTTGAACTTCTTGTGTACCTGTATCCATCACTGTAACAGCGCGGTTTGTCTCCTGTTGAATTTCAGAAATTAACCCTGCTATTTGTTCAGCTGATTTTTTAGATTGCTCAGCTAATTTTTTCACTTCGTCAGCAACGACGGCAAAGCCTCGACCATGATCACCTGCTCGAGCTGCTTCAATAGCAGCGTTCAAAGCTAGTAAATTGGTTTGCTCAGCGATGTCCGTAATAATACTAATAATGTTACCAATCTCAACAGAATGATTGCCTAAGTTTTTGACAACGTTGGCAGATTCCAAAACAGCCGTATTAATCGTATCCATTTGCGTAATGACGCGATGTAGCGACTCATTGCCCTTGTTTGCTTCCGTATTTGTTTCAATGGCAAGTTCAGAAACAGCAGCAGTTGTTGATGCTAATTGTTGAATGCCGTTGGTCATATTTTTCATAGCTTGTGAGCTTTCTGTAGCATTTTTTCCTTGTGCCTCAGAGCCACTAGCGACTTCCTGCATAGCGGATGTAATTTGTTCAGTAGCTTGGATAGTTTGATCTGCACTTGCAGTTAATTCAGCTGCTGAAGCACTTACTTGAGCTGTATTTTGACTAACATTCGTAATTAAGCCTTTTAAATTTTGCGCCATTTGATTAAAGGCAAGGGCTAAATCACCAACTTCATCGCGATTTTTAATGCGAATTTGTTCAGCTGTTAAATCACCTTCAGCAATTTTTTGCGCAGCTTTTGCCATCCCTTTGATAGGTCGAGAAATGATAGTTCCCATAATCATGGCAATTATCAGACTAATGATGACGGCAAACACGCCAAGAGAAATCATGTTCAATTTAATAGCATCAATATCTTTTGAGGTAGCAGCTATTTGTGCTTCTACAGCTTCGCTTTGATAGTTAGCTAAATTTTCAACACGTTCATCGAATTGTTTAAGAATAAGTCGCCCTTGAGTGCTGTCCAATTTCTCATATTTTTCTGTTTCGCCAGCATCCTTTAAAGAAAACATACGATCAGCAAATTGCTGAACATTTTGTTCACTCTTATTGACAGCCTCTAATAATTCAATTGATTTTTTTGAATCTAATGTTGCCATTAAACTTTCGGATTTTACTTTAAATTCTTCACGAGCGGATTCATTACCATCACGATTTTGTTTATCTCCAAGTAAAAGATATCCACGCATACTTACAATTTCCTGTTTTGCAATTACTCTAAGCTCTTGAATGCTAATAGATTTTTGGGTTTGCTCTTCGAGTAACTCTTGATAAGTGCCATTTACTGAATTAAGTTGCTTAAAGTTTAAAGCTATCGTACCAATTAAAACTAAAATAACAATAAAAAAACCGAGAATTAATTTTTTGTAAATCGTAAATCGCATGTATTGTAAGTCCCTTCCTAGTAATTTAGTAGAAATGTTACAAAAAAGTGAAATATGTATATATACTTATTTATAGCAGATTATATGTATTTTAAAAAGCATTATGAGTTTATTCATAGTGAAAAATATGAAATAAGAGGGAATTTAGTTACAGGATGGGTTTGTAAAGGTGGAATTTTTTGCACTATCTATTATGTCTTTACCTATGAAGAAGCAACTAAATGACATGATAAAAAAGGCAATTTTGAAACCTAATTGCTGGAAGTTACGTAAATACAATTAACGATAAACGAGGATGTGGAGCAATGTATAGACCCGTTATAAAATTACCGAAAACGAGGTATGAAAAAATTTTGGACGTCATTGGTGGCGGATTATTTATTGTCTCCATCATATTTATTATTTCTCAGTGGAGCGCCCTACCTGAAGAAATTCCAGCACATTTTAATGGTGCGGGAGAGGTGGATCGATGGGGATCGAAAATAGAATTGTTCATTTTACCAGGTATCGGCATTTTTTTATGGATATTTCTAGGACTTATTGAGAAGGCACCACATATGCACAATTATCCAGCGCGCTTAAATGAGGATAACGTTCAGGCATTTTATTTAAATAGTCGTAAATTATGTAATGAAATGAAAAACTTTTGCTTAATGTTATTTGCAGTCATTTCTTGTGAAATGGTCCTTGTTGCATTAGGGAAGACAGATGGATTAGGATGGTGGTTCTTGCCCCTTGTACTCATTGGCACAGGTATTCCACTCGCTAAAGGCTTAATTGCTGCATCGAAAATTAAGTAATCGGCAGGGAATTGAAAACGAAAGAAGAATAACTTAGATCATTACAAATACAGGAGGTCGCATTTTGCTACTATTCTTTTGATTTCTAGCAACTATCTAATAACTAAATAAATTAGGAGTTGATAGAGAATGATTTATAAAAATTCACTAGAAGGTATTTCTTCAAATATGTTAAAAGGTTTTTTTGTAGGTTGGCCGAGTGCACCTAATCCACAAACACATTTACGCTTGCTGGAGAACAGCAGTAAATTCATTTTGGCGATTGATGAAAATACAAATGAAGTAATAGGGTTTATTACTGCGATAAGTGATGGCGTTTTGTCTGCTTACATTCCATTACTCGAGATATTACCACAATATAAAAACAAAGGTATTGGCAAGGAGTTAGTAAGACGAATGTTGAAAGAACTCGATCATCTTTATATGATCGACTTATGCTGTGATGATGACCTCGTACCTTACTATGAAAAATTCGGCATGACTAAAACAAATGGAATGGTTTATAGAAACTATAAAATGCAATCTGGAAATGATTAAAAGGTGAGAACGCTCGAGAAATTGTTCAAGCGTTTTTTGTCTATGATATGTGGGCATGGAATTAGCGTTGAAGTAAATATTTTGTGATAAATTTAGTGTAAATAAGTACAGAAGGGTGCTGAAATAATGCAGAAGAAATTTAAATTAAAGGATGGACTCTCTATTACAATTCATCATTTGCCAGACAATATGCTATTAGAGGGGATTTCGGCTGTAGGACACGCACCTTACGACCGTATGATATCTTTTGTGTTTACAATTGATGAACTGTTAACGTATTTAAAAAGCACGCTTAAACAGAACTTGTTGGCAGAGCAAGGCTATTTATTTTTTGTTTATCCGAAAAAAAATAATAAAAAATATAAAGAGTATATTCATCGAGACGATATTTTCCCAGCCATTCAGGTGGACGAGGCGAAATATATTGCTGGGAGTGACTATAAATTTTCAAGTTTGATGTCATTGGATGATACGTTTTCTATTGTATGCATTAAACGAGATGCAAAGGGAAGAGGGAAGAAAAAGACAGCAAGTAGTCAATGTGTAGGTGACTACGAAAGTATGGTTCCTTTATTGCGAGGTGAACTTGCAGAAAATCCAATTGATGTAGCCTTTTATGATGCATTAACACCAGGCTATCAAAAGGATTGGGCTCGCTACATTTATAGTGCGAAAAAGCAAGAAACACAGCTAGCACGTTTAATGGAGATGCGTGAACTTACAAGGGCTGGCTTTAAGACGAAGGAGCACTATCGAAAAGCGAAAGCAGAGGGCCAAGTATAGGGGAATTTCCAGATGTAGGCGTTAGTTCTTAAAACTTTTGTCGATTGTTGTAATAAAGGTGCTTACACTATTGCTAATAAATAAGCTTCATACTACTATTAAGGAATATTTTTAAATCGTTTAATAACACATTTTTAATAAGAGTGGGGTGGAAATGATGGAGGCATATATTGAACAGGTAGATGAAAAGTGGCGTGATAGCTTCGCCAAGCTTGCAGATGTAATAGCAACGAATATCCCTGCTGGCTTTGAACAAACAATGAATTACGACATGATAAGTTATGTAGTACCGTTATCTTTATATCCAAAGGGGTATCATGTAACACCTAATACACCGCTACCATTTATTAGCTTGGCAGCGCAGAAGCGACATATAGCCGTTTATCATATGGGGATTTATGCAGATGCTAATTTATTGTCTTGGTTTCAGGAAGAGTATGCAAAGCGAGTGCCAACAAAATTAAATATGGGGAAAAGTTGTATTCGTTTCTCTAGTACGAAAAATATTCCCTTTGATTTGCTAGGAGAGCTCGTTTCAAAAATGACTCCAGGGGAATGGATTAATAGATATGAAGGAGAATTGACTAAATGAAAAGTGCGACGACATTTTTAATGTTTCAGGGACAAGCTCATAATGCCTTGGAGCAATACAAGCAATGGTTTCCAGAATTATCTGTTGAAAGCTTAACATATGTAGAAAATACACAACAGATTGCGATGGCTGAAATCGTGTTAAAAGGAATGAAGATTAAGTTGAATGACAGTCCAATTAAACATAATTTTTCATTTACTCCAGCGATATCAATCTTTTTAGAGTGTGAGACGCAGGAAGAAATTAAAAGTCTTACTGAGCAAATATTAGATGGTGGTCAAGCATTAATGCCATTGGATAATTACGGCTTCTCTAAGCAGTTTTCTTGGATTCAGGATCGTTTCGGTGTATCGTGGCAACTTACGTATAATTAAATTTTAGGGGGAGTATAAATGAACCAATGGATGGCGCGAGCAGTGGAGCTAGCTCTTCAAAATATAGCACAAGGCGGTCAACCATTTGGCGCTGTTCTAGTAAAGGATAATGAAATCATTGGTGAAGGTGTCAATGAACTGCACCTACGACCAGATAGTACGGGTCATGCCGAGCTACTTGCTTTAAGACGCGCACAAGAAAAGTTAGGCTCTATAGATTTACGCGGAACGGTGATGTATGCAAGTGGGGCGCCTTGCCCAATGTGCTTTGGTGCGATGGCGATGGCTGGCGTGGATAAGGCTTATTTTGCTAATTCATTAGCTGATGCTATTGCAGTAGGTTTAGGACGCTCAAGCGAAGTCTATGCAGATTTACAGAAAATTGATGAAGAACGCGAGTTTCGAATGATTCATATGCCAGTAGAGGATGAAGGTAAAAATCCTATGCATGTTTGGTATAGTAAAGCTTAATTGCATAAAAAGGAGAAAAGAGTATGGCAGTAACTTTAGTGAAGCATGACATTAAATATGCTGAAGCAATGCATGCATTGTCTTCAATGCCTCAGGTTCGGGATGCTCTTGGGTTACCTGCTGGGAAAGTAGAAGATACCATTAACTTTATAAAACGCGAAAGTGTTGACGAGGAAGAGGGCAAAAGTGTCCCTCGAGTTGTGCTAAATGAGGAAGGACGACTAATAGGCGTAACAGCATTAATGTTTATAGACCGTGAAAATAAAAACTGTCATATTGGGTCTTGGTTAGGTCACGAGTTTTGGGGTCAAGGCTATAATGAGGAAGCGAAAAAGGCAATTTTAGAAATCGCTTTTTTTGACTTAGGGCTAGAACGAGTTTTCGCGGGTGCTAGAAAGGTCAATATTCGCTCACAAAAGGCACAAGAAAAGTTACCTTTTATCCGTATTAATGTAGAAAAGGAATTTCCTCAGGAACATTCATGGTTAGAAATGAAGGAAAAGCAACCTTGTGTATTAAATGTTTTTGAACGCGAGGATTTTGTTCGATATTACACATCTATTGAAAAGGTGCAGGGTGACCGAGAAAGCTATATGCCCTATCTACTACTAGCAGATGAAAGTGAAGTTGCCGTTCGTGAATATATGAATGACGGTGAATTATACGCCATTAAATGTGGTGAGAAATTAGCGGGTGTCGCATTGCTTATTGCACAGTCTAATACGACAGTAGAATTAAAAAATATAGCTGTTGTGCCAGAATTTCAAGGTAAAGGTATCGGTAAGGAAGTGTTGAACAAAATTTATGCGGTCTGTGCAGCACAAGATTTTAAAAATATTTTAGTAGGCACAGCAAATTCGAGTATTGATAACATTGCTTTTTATCAAAAATCGGGTTTTCGTATGGAAGCTATACAGAAAGATTTTTTCAGTAATTATCCGCAACCAATTTATGAAAATGGTATACGCGCATTGGACATGATTATCTTTTCAAAAGCTTTATAAAAGATATTGCCTATAAAGAAATACCCGACCAACAGTTGTTGAGCGGGTATTTTTATTTGCCGAATAATAAAGCCATTAATTTCTCCTTTGAATGTAAAAAATCATCAAGGGTGTATCGATCAAGGACAGCCATATATGCTTGTAAAGCTTCATATAGAACACCTTTTAATTGACATTCAGGTGCAATTTTACATAAGTTATTTTCTTTGTCGAAGCATTCAACAAGGTGAAAATCTTCTTCTGTATGGCGCACGATTTCACCAATAGTAATTGATTTAGGGTCAATTGCTAAACGAATACCGCCGCCTCTTCCCCGAATTGTTTCGATGTAACCAAGTAGCCCTAATTGGTGTGTCACCTTCATTAAATGGTTTTTTGATATATTATAGGCATCTGAAATTTCTTGAATGGTAGAGAGCTGGCCCTCTTCTTTCGCTCCTAGATATATGAGTGTCCGAAGGGAGTAATCTGTGTATAAAGTTAATCGCATTGGAACACCCTACTTTCTATATAGTTCACTATAATAATTATATCATTTCTACAATAATTTATAGTATTTCATTACTTTTTTAAAAGATGTATTTAAAATACATCAAATATGTCTATTTTGTTAAAGATGTATTTAGAATATTGCTTTAAGGAAATGAAAGCGTTATATTGTAATCACGAAAGGATGGTATGCGATATGTTAAAACAAGAAACAGTACAAATTATTAAAGCAACAGTACCCGTATTGGAAGTTCATGGGGTAGAAATTACGAAGACGTTCTATAAAAATTTGTTTCAAGCTCATCCAGAATTACTAAATATTTTTAACCACACAAACCAAGAAAAAGGTCGTCAACAAACTGCGCTAGCGAATACAGTTTATGCAGCGGCAGTTCATATTGAAAACTTAGAAGCAATTTTACCAGCAGTAATGTTAATAGCTCATAAACACCGTAGTTTAGGCATCTTACCAGAGCATTACCCAATCGTGGGTGAGTTCTTATTAAAAGCAATTAAAGAAGTTTTAGGTGATGCAGCTACAGATGAAATAATTAATGCATGGGCTGAAGCGTATGGCGTCATTGCAGATGTATTCATTCAAGTAGAAGAGGAGCTATATCAAAAAGCTGAAAATGATGGTGGATGGCGTTTATTTAAACCTTTAAAAGTAGCGAAAAAAGAAGTTGAGAGTGATCTTGTTACTTCAATTTACTTTGTAAACGAAGATGGCTCACCACTTCCAGCATACGAACCTGGCCAATATATTAGCATCCGTGTGAAAGTACCTGGGGAAGAATATTTATTAAACCGCCAATATACGCTTTCACAAGCTAGTGCAGAGGACGGCTATCGTATTTCAGTAAAACGTGAAAGTGAGCATACTCCGAACGGTAAAGTATCTAACTTTATTCATAATGCATTACAAGTTGGAGATTTAGTAGATGTAAGTGTACCTGCAGGATTATTTGTGCTGCATGAGAGCGCGGCGCCAATTACATTTGTTAGTGGTGGTATTGGCGTAACACCATTAAACAGTATGCTACAATCATTAAAAGATAATGCAGCTAACGAAGTGAATTTCATTCAATGTGCTCGCAATGAAAATGTAGTAGCTTTCAGTGATGATATTAAAGCTAAAGTAAATGCGCTTCCGAATGCATCGTATACTGCCCTTTATTCGGATGAGAACAAGTTACTGACAAAAGATTTATTAGCTGAGCAAGTAACGAACAATACAGATGTTTATATTTGTGGTCCGAGTGGCTTTATGGAGGCAGTAATTAAAAATCTCCATGAACTCGGCGTTAAAGATGAAAAAATTCACTATGAATTCTTTGGTCCAGCAATGCAAATAGCAAACTAATAATTTTATTAACTCTGTTATAAGTCGCATTTTGTGCACTTATAACAGAGTTTTTTTATGGAATAAAGTTAGAAAATAAATATTTAAATCTTTCATGTTGACATTATACCTATAGGGGTATAATATAAAGCACGTAAGCAAGATGAATTACTAAGGTTGAAAGGAGACGTTCACATAATGGCGTACGATGCTAAAACAGCCAATCGTATAAAACGAATGGAAGGCCAATTGCGTGGGATTTTACGCATGATGGAAGAAGGACAAAACTGTAAAGATGTGATTACACAGCTATCTGCCGTACGTTCTGCAGTTGATCGGACGATAGGGGTTATTGTCAGTGAGAACCTGTTAGATTGTGTAACGACTGCTGATGGAGATTCAGAGAAGATGAATACGGCCATCCAAGAAGCGATGGATTTAGTTGTGAAAAGCAGATGATTTTAATATACCCTTTATAGTATATAGATAGGAGGTCGTATTACGTGGAAACATGGATTTTTATTGCTATTGTTATTGGGTTTTTAGTTTGGCGTATGAAGCCAGCGAAAGGGGTGCAGTCAATATCAACAGCACAATTAAAAAATATGCTAAATGATAAGGACAAAGTATTTATTGATGTGCGAACACCTGCTGAGTACAAAGGTCGAAACATTCCACAATTTAAAAATATTCCCTTAGGCTCTGGATTTGATAAATTACCGAAGGACAAAGAAGTAGTTGTTATTTGTCAAAGTGGTATGCGTAGTAGTCAGGCGTGCAAGCAACTGAAAAAACTAGGATATGAGCGTGTAACTAATGTCCGTGGTGGCATGAGCGCTTATTAGGAGGAAATAATGGTGAAAGAAATAGCAGCAATCGAAGTTCAAGAAGCTTTAGCACAAGGTAAAACATTAAAGTTAATCGACGTACGTGAAGTAGACGAAGTGCAAGCGGGACATATCCCAAGTATTATTCACATCCCACTAGGCTTACTTGAGTTTCGTATGCACGAGTTAAATAAAAACGAATCATATATTATGGTGTGCCGCTCAGGTGCACGTAGTGGTCGTGCTACGCAATTTTTAGTAAGCCAAGGCTTCGATGTGACGAATATGGTTGGTGGCATGCTTGCGTGGGAAGGTGAAGTTCAGTGAAGGGTTATAGTAAGGGTTATGTAGTGCCCTACGCTATATTTTTTTATCAAAAATAATACCCTTATAGGTATGAGGAGGAAATTATGGCTATTAAAGCAGATTTTCAGCTAGATGCGAAAGGGCTATCTTGTCCAATGCCAATCGTAAAAACGAAAAAGGCGATGATGGAATTAGCAGATGGTCAAATTTTAGAAGTGTCCGCAACGGATAAAGGTTCGAAAGCAGATATAGCTGCTTGGGCTGATTCTGTTGGGCATCAGTATATTGGAACGATAGATGAGGATGCGGTGCTAAAGCATTATATACGTAAATGTGCACAAGATGCAGTTGATGAAAAAACGTTTGCATCCACAATTGAGCTACAGCAAATTCAAGGGAGAGATGGGCTTATCCTTGATGTGCGCGAGGAAGCGGAGTTTGCTTTCGGTCATATTGAAGGTGCTAAATCAATTCCGATGGGTGAGCTTGAAGCACGCCTTTCTGAGCTAGATAAAGAACGAGAAATTTATGTGATTTGTCGTACAGGAGCGCGTAGCGATTTAGCCGCGCAAAAACTTGTGGCAAATGGTTTTACAAAAGTATTTAACGTCCTACCTGGTATGACTTCTTGGACGGGCGAATTATTCAAAACTATTTAAATTGGAGGAATTTATTATGTCAAACAAAGTAGCAATTATTGCTAGTAACGGTGGTCTTTTTGATGCGTATAAGGTGTTTAATATCGCAACAGCAGCGGCGGCTTCTGACAAAGAAGTAGCGATCTTCTTCACATTTGAAGGGTTAAATTTAATTCATAAGCAAGGGATGCAAGCTTTGCCAATGCCTGCTGGAACAGAGCATTTTGCTGAAGGATTTGCTAAAGTAAATGTACCTGCAATTCCACAATTAGTGGAAATGGCGCAAGAATTAGGTGTGAAATTTATAGCATGTCAAATGACGATGGATGTTATGGGCTTAACGATTGAGGATTTCGTAGACGGTATTGAAGTTGGAGGAGCAGTAACATTTTTAGAATTTGCTAAAGATGCAGCACCATCATTAACGTTTTAAGTTGTTTAAGATGAGCGTGGATTATGCACAAAACTCATCATAGCTGATGCAAGTTAAAGTCCGCGGATTGATTGGGAAAGTAGTTATTCTAGCGGGCTCAGAAAAAATATGATTTGACAAAATGAAACGAAAAGCGGAGAGGTATATCCTTTCCGCTAAAAAAATAATAACAATAATACCGTAGGGGGTAAAAAAGTGTCAGTATTCAAATGGAGCGCTGCTGATGTAGCGAAAAAAGTAATCGACAATGATGATTTATTTATTTTGGATGTGCGTAATGCAGATGCTTTTGCAGATTGGAAAATTGAAGGGCATAAATTTGAGTACCTTAATATTCCGTATTTTGAGCTATTAGATGGAGTGGAAGAAATTTTACCTAAAATTCCTACAAGCAAAGATATATTAGTTGTTTGTGCAAAGGAAGGTTCATCGATGATGGTAGCAGAGATGCTTTCAGATGCTGGACGTTCAGTTGCGTTTTTAGAGGGTGGTATGAAGACGTGGAGCGAATATTTAGAACCAATTAAAGTGGGTGACTTAACAGGTGGGGGCGAGTTATACCAGTTCGTCCGTTTAGGTAAAGGCTGCCTATCGTATATGGTTATTTCAGAAGGTGAAGCAGCGATTATTGATGCTGTGCGTTTCACGGATGTATTTACGAACTTTGCAAAAGAGAAAAACGTACACATTAAACATGTCTTTGATACGCACTTGCACGCTGATCATATTTCAGGTGGTCGTCATATTGCAGCCGCTACAGGTGCTGCGTATTACTTACCGCCGAAGGATGCGGAAGAGGTCGTCTTTGATTATACGCCTTTAGTAGATGGCACTACAGTGCAAATTGGTGCATCAAAAATTGATGTAGGAGCACTTTATTCACCAGGTCATACTATTGGCTCAACGTCGTTTGTGGTTGATAGCAAATATTTATTGACTGGTGACATTTTATTTATCGATTCAATTGGTCGCCCTGATTTGGCGGGACTTGCAGAAGATTGGGTTGGTGATTTACGAGAAACGCTGTATAAGCGATACCGCGAATTATCGGATGATTTAGTTGTGCTACCAGCCCATTTTATGATTATTGATGAATTAAATGAAGATGGTACAGTAGCGAAGCGTCTAGGTGAATTATTTGCGCAAAATCACGGACTAAATATTGAAGATGATGAGACATTCCGCAGCATTGTAACTAATAATTTACCACCTCAACCAAATGCATATCAGGAAATTCGCCAAGTAAATATGGGGAAAATAACTCCAGCATTAGAGGAACAAACAGAAATGGAAATCGGCCCGAACCGCTGCGCAGTTAGATAGAGTGCCAGTCACCCAGACAATTTTCACACAATTTAAAAGGAGATTAACATGAACGCAAACTTACAATTAGATGCAAAGGGCTTATCTTGCCCGATGCCTATCGTGAAAACGAAAAAAGCTATTGATACACTGAATTCAGGTGAGGTTTTAGAAGTACAAGTAACGGATAAAGGAGCTTTAGCAGATATTCCTGCATGGGCTAAAGCTGGAGGTCACACGATTTTAAATAAATCGGAAGATGCTGGCGTCATTACATTCTTTATTCAAAAAGCGTAGGGCGAGCAAGGGTGAGTGTTCAAATGAGGACACTCACCTTTCCTCTCATGCTACAATTCATGTGGATCTTTGCCTTATGCCTCGTTCTTTATAGAGGACACAGGTGTAAAAGACTTGAAAGAAGGAAAATGAATGACTATCTCGTGGGTAATAACTATATTTATAATTGGCTTTGTAGGTTCTTTTGTATCGGGTATGCTAGGTATCGGCGGAGCCATTATTAAATATCCTATGCTTCTGTATATTCCCTCTTTACTTGGATTTACTGCATTCACTGCCCATGAGGTATCGGGTATTAGTGCGGTAGAAGTATTGTTTGCCTCAATTGCGGGCGTATGGGCATATCGTAAGGGCGGCTATTTAAATAAATCACTTATTATTTATATGGGCGGAGCCATATTAGCTGGCAGCTTTGTTGGTAGCTTTGGTTCGCAATATTTGTCGGAGTCAGGCGTCAACATTGTTTATGGCATATTGGCACTCATTGCGGCGATTATGATGTTTATTCCTAAAAAGCAAATAGATGAGAAGCCATTAAATGAAGTTACATTTAATAAGACGTTAGCAGCTATTCTAGCGTTTATAGTTGGTATTGGTTCTGGCATTGTGGGAGCAGCTGGTGGATTTCTGCTTGTACCGATCATGCTTGTTGTATTAAAAATTCCAACACGTATGACGATTGCTACAAGTTTAGCCATTACGTTCATCTCCTCTGTTGGGGGGACAACAGGAAAGCTAATAACAGGCCAAGTCGATTATTATCCAGCAGCCATAATGATTGTAGCTAGTTTAATAGCTGCACCACTAGGGGCAAAGGCTGGTAAAAGCTTGAATACAAAAGTATTACAAAGTATATTAGCTGTCCTCATTTTAGCTACTGCATTGAAAATTTGGATGGATATTTTATAGGAGGGGGGGAGGGTACAATGAAAATAGAAGTGTTTTCAGATTTCTCATGTCCATTTTGTTATATCGCAAAAAGGGAATTAGAGCGTGCGATAAAAGAGGCTGGATATACAGGTCAAGTAGACATCGAATTTAAATCTTACCAAATTGATCCGTCCGCATCCAAAGAGGTAGGTCAAAATTATTATGATTATGTCATGGCGCACCAAAACGTAACATTTGAAGAAGCTCAACAAATGATGGCTGGCATTATAGAACGAGCTAAAGAAGTGGATCTTCCTTATAATTTTGCTGAAATGAAAAAAGTGCATACCGAAAACGCCCATCGACTAGCAAAATGGACGAAACAATTCGGTAAAGAAGCGGCATTTATTGAAGCGTTAATGGCTGCTCATTTAATAGAAGGTAAAGATTTAAATGATAAGGCAGTATTATTAGCGGTTATAAAAAAATTAAACTTGAATGTTGCTACAGCTAAAGAGGTGTTGGCAAATCCACAAGCTTTTATGGAAGAGTTGGATAAAGACCGCTATGATGCCCAACAGATTGGCGTGCAAAGCGTACCGTTCTTTGTCTTTGAAAATCGTTACGGTATTAAAGGTGCTGAGCCAAATGAAGTATTTGTGCGTACACTGCATCAAGCGGCAGAAATTGCAGGCATTAAACCAACTTTAAATTAGGTGTCAGGCACCGAAACGATTTTGAATTTTATGAATACTTAACGTATAGTATGCCAGGTGTTTCTTGGCATACTATTTTTGTTTTTTCTACCTAGAACAGTGGTTTTTGTTATAAAGTCAGCACTGTTTTAGCAGAAACTATAGGGTACTTCAAGAGGTATTAAGGATTGCTTTTATTGTTATAGAACAATATGTTTTGTATAATAATTCCATTTTTATCGTCTTTATGGTTCTATTACTGTGAAGTGTGAGAAAAGTCACATCGTGCCATATATTATCTTGCTAGAATAAAATTAACATTCAAAGGGGGTATTGGTAATGAAGAAAATTGCTACTGGTATAGCGGGAACAGTCTTATTAGCCGCTACACTTTTTGTTGGGGCAGCAATCAGTGAAAAAATTTTAGGTGATGCGAATGGTGAGACACAAGAAGCGGGAGTGCAGACACAAATTCCAACAACAGCAGCTTCTCAAAAGGTAGTCTACGCACCACCGAGTATTGAAGAAGTACCCGATGGACCGATGAAAGAAGCTATCTTATATGGTTATGAGCTTGTAAATAATACGCACGTTGCTGCGGATGAATATGTAGGGAATCAGTTATCTTGCACAAGCTGTCATGCTGGTGCTGGCTATGATGAACAAGCCTCTTCATTAGTTGGCGTTATGGCTAACTATCCACAATATATTGCACGTTCTGGAGGAATTGTGACAATTGAAGAACGTATTAATGGCTGTATGGTACGGAGTATGAACGGGAAAAAGTTTGAAATGAACAGTGACGAGCTTGAAGCAATGGTTGCTTATTTTGCTTATATTTCACAAGGAGTACCGATTGGTGCAGAGCGTGAATGGGCAGGCACAAGTAATATGAAAAATATACCTGTTCCAGATGTGGCGAACGGTGAAGAATTATACGCTCAATCTTGTATAGCTTGTCATGCAGCAGATGGTTCTGGTACTGGCGCTAATACAGGTCCAGCATTATGGGGCGATAATTCCTTTAATGATGGTGCTGGTATGGCACGTATGTCTAAAATGGCTGGCTATATTAAAAATAATATGCCAGTTGGAGCAGGTGGTTCTTTAACTGATCAAGACGCCGCTGACTTAGCTGCCTACATTTTATCGCAGGATCGACCAGAATGGGCTAACCATGATAAAGACTGGCCAAAAGGTGGTCGTCCAAACGATTTAATGGACAAAGAGAAACGAGACCAAGTAAAAAATGGCACGATTGATTGGGAGCAAGTACTTTCTACGAATTAAAAAGTGACAGGCACCAAAACAATTCTGAATATTGTCAGTGAAAAATCCACCTAGATTCCTACGGCTTTTGAAATGCCATCGGGAAGCGAGGTGGATTTTTACGTTTTAGAAGTTCTGATATGCATCTGTAAAGGAGAAATAAGGGAAATGGCGCCAACTTATCTTGCTGTCTTTAGTAGTTTGGAAAAGAAAGTTAGTACATGAATTTGGTATACTAACAGTATTAGCAGTATTAGGAAGAACAACGGGAGGTGGCGCTAGTTGGTTTACTTAAAGTTACTTATTCAAATTATATTTGTTGCAGGAATTATTTATTTTGTTAGTGGTCGTTTAATAGGCTCAAATATAAACTTTGTCAGAAGAGTACTATCGGTTGTTATTAGTGTTACGCTTACGTCCTTTGTTTATTGGTACTCCTATTTGCGTCATCGAGATTTTTTATCGGAATCAATGATGCAAACCGTTACCGAAGTGAGCACGCTTATCTGGATAGGTAGTATGTTGCTTATTTCCATGCTACTCTACCTCGTATTCGAACTTTTTGATCCAATAGGGATGAAGGGCGGAGAGCGTCGTAATGGGCAAAAAACAATATTGTTGAGACTACGAAGCTATTGGCGACAGCAGAAGAGACTGCGTCAGGTGCTAAAAATAGCCGTTACAAACGGTATTGTGCAAACAATTAAATATGCAAGACAGCGGGAAAATGAGAAGGAGCTTGCTATTGCGTTGCGCTCTACTTTAGAGCAATGTGGCGGGATATTTATCAAATTTGGTCAAGTACTTTCAACACGTAAAGAATTATTTTCTCCTATTATTATAGATGAGTTAAAGCATTTACAGCAAAGTGTAAAGCCATTACCACACGAGCAAGTTACAAAGATTTTAGAGGATTCCCTACCGATGTCTGTAGATGATGTATTTACAAACTTTCAAATGGAGCCATTAGCAGCAGCTTCTATTGGACAAGTACATAAGGCACGACTGAAAAATTATGAAGAAGTCGTGGTCAAGCTATTGCGTCCAGAAGTAAAAGGAATTATGCGGGATGATCTTGATATTTTAGAGGAATTTGCTAATTGGTTTTCAAACAAGTCTACTTGGGCAGAATCGTTAGGCTTCCGAGAGTTAGCAGGTGCATTTGCAGATGGCTTACGAGAAGAAATTCATTTAGATATTGAAGTGCGCAACACTTTACAAGTAACGAATGCTCTTGCCAAAAGTGAATATAAAGTACGTATCCCTAAAATATATACAGAGTTTTGTGATGAAGACATCATTGTAATGGAATATATTCGTGGGAAAAGTGTTGCTGAGGGGTCATCCGAATTTAGACGATTAAATATTGACCATAGACAATTCGCAAGAACAATTTTGTATTCCTTTTTTGAACAAATGCTATTTTCGGGAATATTTCATGCGGATCCGCATCCTGGAAATATTTATATTGATGAGACGGATGGGGGACCCATTCTCCTCGATTTTGGAGCTGTAGGACGGCTAGGAGCTACTCAACAAGAAGGCTTAAAGTTATTTTTATTAGGTATTCAACAAAATGACTCCAGTATTTTATACGATGGCTTAATGCTGCTAGTAGAAAATAAGGAACATGCAGAGCGTAGTAGGGTAGAACAGGCAATGGATCAAATATTACTTAAAATATCTTATGTAGATCGTATTCCAACTGAGGAATTAATCCATTCATTGTTTACGGTCGTACGTGATTTTGGGCTTGCGTTCTATCCTTCTGTTGGTTTAGCGCTTCGATCATTAGTCACTTTAGATGGGACTTTACGTGTCATAGATCCGCAATTTGATATTTTTTCAGAAGCTAAAGATTTTTCTGCTTCCTATATGAGAGCTGCATTTTTAAGACCATTTAAAGAACCGATGGCAACAAAAGATCGAGTGCAGGAAGAACTGTCGATGCTGATTCCTACTTTACGAAAAATGCCAAGACGAATTGATCAGCTAATTCAAAGAGTAGAAAGCGGAAAAATTATTTTACATCATGATATTTTTTCAGATGAACATAACTCACGTTTCATTACCCAGCTATTTGCTCGTTTCGTACTATTACTTGTCGGCATTACATTTGGTATTATCTCAGTTGCACTGCTAGCAATATCTCAGTTCATTCATGAGCCGTACGCCGTGTATTTAAATACTGCCGCATATTTAGGACTGTTCTTATGTGCAATTTTATTAGTACGACTATCTATCCAAGCTTTACGCTCGATGAGGTAATGAGTGTCTCCTCAACTTTAGAGTGTTAACAAACAGAGGTACTCATTTTTTGGAGCTTATGGCGGGACGTATTTGGAAACGCACAGAACGTAGGAGTCAACAAACCGCTTGCAATCAAGGGCTGCGGCTTACGTGTGAGTCCGTGGAAAGGCATAGAATCACTAGTAGTTTAGACTATGAAATCATTAGATTCTAAGGTAGGGGATGTTTCCCCTACCCTTTTTATATTACAAAAAGATTACAAATAACAGAGGTGAAATGCACTATTTAGATAAATTTGACGTAATTTGTAGCGTTATATTAACGTTTTGTAGAAAAAAGTCGTTTTAAAGACAATGTTACAATTATATTTCGAGTTTTACTAAACTATTAAAACGGTCGGAAATAGTATAAAAGTTACGGCAATAGTGCTAAACTTTAAAAGGCTAATAAAAACATAAGAATTTAAATTGATCGTTCATGTATTTACATAGGAAAATAAAGAGCGAAATTGATAGATGAAGGGAAATGAAGACCCATGGGTAAGCGTAATAAATGGCGTAAGTCGATGGTGCTAGCAGTAGCACTTGCAGGCGGCCTATTATTTAATACAGTTCAACCGATTGAAGCGCACGCTGAAGAAACATCTCAGCAAATGATAGATAAAAAAGCAAAAATTGATGCGGAAGTTAAAAAATTAGAAACAGAGTTAGATCAACTTCAACAAGAAATTGATCAAAAAGTAAAAGTATTTAACCAAGTACAAGCAGATATAAAAGAAGTAGATGCAGGTATTGTTGAAACTGAAAAACGTATTGAGCAACGTTCAACTATTTTAAGCGAGCGTATGGCTGCATACCAAGCTCAAGATAACACAGTGGGTGTATACTTAAGCGTTGTTCTAGAAGCAAAAAGCTTTGCAGATTTAATGGACCGTGTCGTAGCGGTAAAAACATTAATGGATGCTGACCAAGAGCTAGTAAATCAACAAGAAGCTGACAAAGCGAAATTAGAAGAACAAAAAGCAACATTAGACGAGAAACAAAAAGAGCTTCAAAAACAATTCCAAGAGCTTCAACAAAAGGAAAGCGAAATGGAAGTGAAAAAAGCTGAAAACCAAGCAAAATCACTTGCATTAAAGGCACAAATTGCAACGAAACAAGAAGAAGAACGTCTTGAAGCAGAGCGTAAAGCAGCTGAAGAAGAAGCAGCTCGTTTACGTGCACTTCAAGCAGCTACACCTGTAGTGCATGTTAACAACAACACTAACAACGGCACAAGCAGTAATAATAACGGTGCTAGCAAACCACAACCAATCATAGTTGGATCTGGTGCAGGGACTGCATCTTCAGGTGATGCTATATCTACAGCGAAACAATTCCTAGGTCGTTCATATGTTTGGGGTGGAAGTAATCCTACAACAGGCTTTGACTGCTCAGGTTTAGTACAATGGTCTTACAAGCAAGCGGGCGTATCATTACCTCGTACAGCTTCACAACAATACTTATCAACAAAACGAATTTCAGCAAGTGAAGCTCGTGTTGGTGACTTAGTATTCTTCAGCTATGGCTCAGGCGTAGCGCATGTTGGTATTTACCTTGGCAATAACACAATGATTGATGCTCAAAATAAAGGGGTAGTCATTGAGTCACTTGATTGGTGGAACCAATACTTAGTAGGCTTCGGTCGTATTCAATAAGCCTCTATTAATTAGACGATTATAATAGCAAAAAAGTTAAATATATTATTAAATAGCATCCATTATCATCACTAGATAATGGGTGCTATTTTTATTTAGTAAAAAAATAAGAGTAGCTAGCGCTCGCTGTTTGCATCCCAAGGCAGGTAGCGGAATAATCGAACGCATCTTAAACAATGGCGTTAATTAATTCATAAATTTTAATTGCAGTAAATAGAAGATAATGTAAGGCACTCTCTGTTTAAATCGAGAGTGTCTTTTAGACTTTTGAGGCGCAATAAAAGCATTTTCATTCTATTAAATTTTAAAATTGAATTTGATAACACCAGTTTCTTTTAAGGTGAAAAAGAGAATGATAATGAATGGCCCTAAGAGTAAGCCAATGACGCCAAACAATTGCAAACCGACAAACATCGCGATTAATGTTGGCAAAGGGGGTAAGCCGATGTGAGCACCCATTACTTTAGGCTCGACAGTGCGGCGAATAATTAATAAGATTGCTGCAAGAACAAAGAGCTTTATGGCAATCGCTGTATTACCCATTAGGAGGTGATAAATTCCCCAAGGTGCTAAAATAATAATTGAGCCAAGGAAAGGGATAACATCTATAATCCAAATAATAATGGTCATGACTAGTACATATTTCGGTTGAATAAGTAGTAAACCAACAAGAGTCACACCAGCTATAATAAAGCTAACAAGAATTTGGGCTTTCATAAAACCGAAAAATGCATCCTTTAAGCGATTAGTAATAATTTTCAATTTCTCTTCAGTTGATGGCTTTAAATATTTATAAGTTATCTGTTTTAACTTTGGTAAATCTAGCATAAATAAAAATAGGGCAATCATATAAACGAGAAGACTAATAAAGAGGCTTGGAATTTGTGAAAAGAAGGTCGTAACTTTGGTATAATTAAAGAAGTTTAAAAAAGATTCTTCAACCTTCTCAATGAAGTCGGTTGTCGTTTTTTGAAGTGAAGCACTCACTTCAGTTGGAAAGTCTTCTGTATATTTTGAAATATTCTCTTGCATATGACCCCACATCTCGGATAATTTAGAAATATAGTAAGGTGCTTGCTTTGAAATGGAAATAATTTGCGACATTAGTTGTGTAATAGTAAAGTAACAAATAATAGAAATAAAAATAACGCTTACTATGTATATAAAAGCTACAGCTATTTTTCGAGACATTTTCCATTTTCGTTTAAAGAACATAACAATGGGTTCTAATAAAAAAGCTGTAACACCTGCTAAAATAATTGGCACGGAGACAGGTATGATAAAATATGCGGCTACAAGTAGGCAAATAATCGCTAGCGTTCGTATAATCAACTTTCGAGTTATAAATCTATTCATAAGCTCTCCTTTTTATCATTAAATTTTAAGTACAGTGTAACAAAAAAATTTTAAATTTGAAAACGTTCTGAAAGAATGAAGGTAGGGATAAATCATGGAAAAAGAGATTTTGCAACTTTTTAGTAATTTAGCAGAGCGTGACCGTGAGATTGAATACGAGTCGTATAGAAAATTAATAAAAATCATGCAAGAACCAGTAGATTGGACATATGCAGTGTGGGAACAACTTATTAAAGCCCTTACATATACAGATGGACATGCTCGTGCACGGGCAGCACAGTTTTTATGTGCATTAGCAGCAAAAAGTGACCCGGAAGAACGTGTTTTAGATGATTTTTTAAAAATTTGGGCAGTCACGTATGATGAAAAAACAGTAACAGCACGGCATGCCCTGCAAGCAATTTGGCAAATTGGGCTTGCTGGACAAGTTCAAAGAGATTTAATTGTTTCGTATTTAGCAAAAAGGTTCCAAACATGTATCGACGAAAAGCAACCATCGCGTATTCGATATGATATTATTGTATCCTTTAAGAAGTTGTTTGATGCTACGAACGATCATAATTTATTAGATATTGCAAAGAGATTAATAGATGAAGAGCAAGATATGAAATACAAAAAGAAATATAAAACCGCCATCCGTTAAATAGCGAGATGGCTATTTTTATGCCCAAGTGTGTTATTTTGAAGAAAGAAAAGTTATTGATTATAATGAAAACAGGAGGATGGATTCAGTTTTTGATAGGTCTTATATACTGACGTAAGCTTTGGTATAAGTGAGAGCCAGAAACTATCTATAGAGGAAACACGTAAATCTGCAACTGTATATAGCATAGTAACAGTATAATTTTTTGTAAATAAGAAAGGGTCGGGTCGAGAAAATGGGGATTTATAATTATTTAGTGAAAAAGCCAAATGGTGAAATTTTATCAATGGAGACATATCGTGGAAAGACAATGTTAATCGTCAACACAGCCAACCAATGTGATTTTACATATCAATTTGAAGATTTACAAAAAATGTATAATAAATATGACAAGGAAAATTTCGTTGTTTTAGGTTTCCCATGTAATCAGTTTGGACAGCAGAACCCAGAAGATGGAGTTGAGACAACTCAACTTTGTCAACTTAACTACGGAGTAACTTTCCCGATTTTTGAACTAGTTCAGGTTAATGGAGAAGAGACACATCCGTTATTCAATTATTTAAAGCACGAAGTAGATTTTCGTGAATTCGGAAAGGCGAATATGCAGGAAAAGATGTTAGCTGAGGCTATTATTCAAATTGCACCTAGCTTTTTAGATGGACGTAACATTCGTTGGAACTTTACGAAATTTTTAGTAGATAATCAAGGGCATACAGTTGAGCGCTTTGAACCAACAGATTCACAATTAGATATTGAGCAAGCTATTGAAAAAATTTTATAGCTAGCTATTTAAATCAGAATTTTTAAGCTGGAATAACGAATAGCTAATCACTATGTAGAAATAGTGCTAAGTTTTGTATATATATTTTCGAATATTCCACAATCTCACAACTATTTTTTCAAATCAATATATGATAAACTGCTAATCAAGTGAATAATTCTTGCAGAATAATGGTGCTAACTTTAGCATAATCGGGAATTCGGTGTAAAACCGAAGCTGTTTCCGCAACTGTAAGTACAAGAATCATAAAAAATGCCACTGTCGAAAAGGGGAAGTCCTAAGATGGGAAGGTTTTATGATATCGCGACTGATTAGAGGTAGCGAACTGTACGAGCCAGGAGACCGACCTTTATTTAATGTATAAAAACTCTTCGGAAGCTAGGAGGATATACGGCAAATACATAAGCGATGTCGCGTGAGGCGGCACTATATATGCTATTTTCGTCGTTCCTAGGGAGCGGCGTTTTTTTATGCACCTATAAAGCAAAATCTGTTCATGAAAGAAAGAAGGGACTAGTTATGAAAAAAGATGCTCGTTATTCTTGCTACCCATTCATGCGTGAAAAAATATCTACTGTAGATTTTGAGATTCGTACGGATAGTTTAACAACTCATGTCGGTGTAGCATTAACGGCTGTAAAAGCAGAAGCAGTTGAGGTAGTAGCGACAGATTTATTGACGATTTTGCCAATGGCCTACCATGTAAATGGCTCAGTACGTGGCAAATTAGCAGTAATGGAAGAAGATTTAGTATGGCTTAGTGATCGCTATGATTTTTATGTGGGGCATGTAAAGGAAGAAATACAGAACTTTGTATTACCGCAAGGTACGGGGGCTGCAACAGCGCTTCATCTATGTCGTAGTGAGGCAAAAAAATCATACCGTGTTCTACATAAAGTTTCTGAGGAAAGAGAAGTACCAGCAATTCTTTTCGATTACTTAGGATTATTAGCGAATGTATTTTTTGTAATGGCTGTATACATGAATCAGCAAGCTGGTATTGCTGAAATACCGTTTATAAGCAAATCATACCCTATGAAGAAGAAGAAGGAGAATGTGTAAAGTGAAGAAACTAATTAATTTCCAATGGATTACAATATTAATGTTAGCACTTGTATTGGCAGGCTGCGGTACAGCAGATGAAGCCAAAAAGGACGATACATCATCTAAAGAAGGACAACAAGCTGAGCAAACAGGTTATAAAGTGACAGATGATCGCGATGTCGAAGTAGCATTTGATGCAGTACCAAAAACGATTGTGTCACTACAACCAAGTAATACAGAAATCTTATTTGCACTAGGTGTTGGAGATAAAGTTATTGGGGCAACTGAATATGATACGTACCCAGAAGAAGCAAAAGATATTGAACGTGTTTCAGACTCTGTGACATTTAACACTGAGCGAATTGTGGCTTTAAAGCCAGATGTCGTAATTGCTTATTCAACAGGCAATGCCGAAACACTTGATGCGCTAAAAGGTCTTGAAGATGCAGGCGTAAAAGTATTCGCTATTAAATCAGCAGCTTCATTTGACGATGTATATGGAGATATTCAACAAATTGCTGAAGTGATGGGTGTTAAAGATAAAGGTGAGCAGTTAAACGAAAGTATTAAAGCGAAAATTGCAGATGTACAAGCAAAAGTCAAAACTGTAGAAACACCGAAAAATGTCTACTTAGAAATTAGCCCTAAGCCAGATATTTATACAACAGCAGCTGGTACTTTCCAACAAGAAATTCTTGATGCAGCGAATGTGAACAATGTATTTGGTGATCAAACAGGATGGGTAAAAGTTTCTGAGGAGGATGTTATTGCAAAAAATCCTCAAGTTATTTTAACAACAGTAAACTATGTAGAAGATGCAGTAGGTGAAATTCTTGGGCGTGATGGATGGAATACAATCACTGCTATTCAAGATAAAGCGGTAAATTATATTGATACTGATATTTCAAATCGCCCAGGTCCACGTATCGGTGAAGCTGTAGAGATGGTAGCAAAATCAGTATATCCTGAGTTATTTAAATAAGGATAAAGAATAATAGCCCTTGGGCAAAAGAGATTAAGTGTTAGATTGATGACAATCAATCTAACACTTTTTTGTAGTGAACGGTATTTTCCACTACTGTTTTCCTCGGGCGCACGGGCTTCACAAGTGCCTATCGGCGCTATTCCCAAGTATATCGGCGATTCAGGAGCGTCTATCGGCGCTATTCCCAAGTATATCGGCGATTTAGGAGCGTCTATCGGCGCTATTCCCAAGTATATCGGCGATTTAGGAGCATCAATCGGCGTTATCTCCATGTTTACCAGCGATTCGCTCTCAATCTCTTCAAAAAGGCATTGGATAATTGGTATTATCTTCATTTGTTCTATAAAATAGAAGTATAGATTGATGATTGCTTAAATAAGGGAGGCGTAGTGGATGACACAGTTTGACATGAAGGTTATTCCGTTTGAGGCAGTCTTGAATTTCCGAGATATGGGTGGCTATAAGACCCGAGATGGTAGAGTAGTTAAAAATGGATTGCTCTATCGCTCAGCTGCACTAGGTAAGATGACCCCAGCGGATAAGGAGCGCTTTGAAGCATTAGGAGTAAAAACAATTTTTGATTACCGCGATCAACACGAGGCACTGAATAATCCTAACCCCTCGTTTAAGGGCGCACAGTATATTCATATACCTGCAAAGGGCAATCACGCGTTTGAGATGCCGACAAATACTGGTGGCCATAATTTTTATAAAGTTGTTAGCCCAGAGATGTTCCGCGATTTTTACGCACAAATGCCATTTAACAATGCTTCATTTAAAAAATTAATGTCCACAATTCAAAATCCAGATAATTTAGGCCTCGTCCATCACTGTGCCGTAGGAAAAGATCGAACAGGAATTGGCGGTGCCCTCATTTTGCTCGCATTAGATGTCCCTGAAGCAACTATTATGCAAGATTATTTAGATACTAATATATATTTACGTCCCATGGTAGAACGAATGGCACAGGCAATTCAAAATACTTTTAATGACCATGAATTACAACAGTTCCACGCATTAATGTCTGCACGTGAGGATTATTTACAGGCTGCATTCGATGCTATTGATAGTCGTTATGGTTCGAAAACAGTATTTTTAGAGAAAGAGTTTGGTTTAACAACAGAAAAACGCCAGCAATTACAAGAAAATTGCTTATGCTAATAGCCCACCCTTTCACAGTAATTCAGTGAGAGGGATTTTTTTATAAGCAATTCAAAATATTTTTTTATTAGCTATCCTTTACAGTGGCAAATCTGTGATAAGATACAATAGATTTTTATGTAAAGTATAGAGAGAAGTGAAGTTGTTGGGACAAGCTATGAGAGAGAAACATTCGGCGGACCAGTTTAGTTTATTTCATTTAACATGGCCGATTTTTTTAGAAGTTTTTTTATTTATGTTAATGGGATTAGCCGATACATTTATGTTAAGTGCCTTATCGGATAACGCTGTATCTGGTGTCGGTGCAGCAAATCAATACATTCATATTGCGATTTTAATACTTGAAGTAGTAGGAAATGGTGCTGCGATAGTTGTCTCGCAATATTTAGGTTCAAAGCGATTTTTAGAGGCTACAAAAATTTCAGCGTTAGCTATTACGTTGAACTTAATTCTAGGGTTTATTATGAGTGCTCTGTTTTTCTTAGGCTCAAGCCATTTAATGACGATGATGAATTTAAAGGGTGATGTTTTACAATATGCCCAAAGCTATTTAGTCATTATTGGTAGTTTTATTTTCTTGCAAGCGATTATTAATGCGTTAGCAGCTATTATTCGTGTCCATGGTTGGACGAAGCAAACAATGTACGTATCACTCGGTATGAATGTTATTCACGTCGTGTTAAATTACGGATTGATTTTTGGTAATTTTGGAATGCCAGAATTGGGTGTGAAAGGAGCTGCTATTTCCTCAATTATTAGTCGTGGACTTGCAGTTATTGTTTTTTCATGGCTGTTGTATCAGGTAATGGAGATACGTGTGAAAATCGAATACTTTTTTACTTTTTCAAAAGAGTATGTACGAAAAATTTTAAATATCGGATTACCCTCTGCATTTGAACAAGTACTTTATCAATTTTGCCAAATTGTCTTCCTCTACTATGCAACGTATATAGGATCTGAAACACTTGCAGCAAGACAATATGCAATGAATATTTCGATGTTTACATACTTGTTTGCGGTTGCAATCGGTACAGGGACAGCTATTATTATAGGTCGCTATGTAGGGGCTGGCAAAAAAGACGCGGCGTATCAACAGTTATGGATAAGCGTGCGTTCAGCTTTTATTTTCACAATACTAATGGTGAGTGTAGTGACAATTTTCCGCAAACCGTTAATGAGCATATTTACAGATAATCCAGAGATCATCGCGATTGGTGGGTCTGTATTAGCATTGAGTATTTTATTGGAAACAGGTCGTACGATGAATATCGTTGTTATTAATTCATTACGTGCTTCAGGCGACGCAAGATTTCCTGTGAAAATTGGATTTTTATCGATGGTCTGTATGAGTTTGCCACTTGGCTATTTGTTTGTATTTGTATTAGATTGGGGACTAGTTGGGATTTGGTTAGCTATATCAGCAGATGAATGGATGCGTGCCATTATCGTATACTTTAGATGGAAAAGTCGAAAGTGGGAGCGTTATGCAATTGTCTCACCTACAGACCAAAAGGAGGCGAATTAAATGGGAGCACTTTCTAAACGTGCTGCAGGCGCGGCATTAATAAATGCAAATATTGGACTATTTGCTTGTCCAATTTGTCAGGAATCCATGCAAGTCTATGAGCAAGGAAGGCTTACATGCTCAGCAAACCATTCCTTTGATATTGCAAAACAAGGTTATGTCAATATGCTGACGCATAGTGCAGCTTCAAAATATAGTAAAGATCTTTTTGAATCACGTAAAACGATTATTGATAGTGGTTTGTATGACCCATTAGAAGAGAAAATAGCAGAGCTAATAGGAGAAGCCAAAACAGTACTTGATACAGGCTGTGGAGAGGGATCACATTTAGCCCGTATTATGACGCAAAAACAAGGTATTGGCATTGGTATTGATATTGCAAAAGAGGGTATTCTTGCAGCTGCTCGTCATTATCCAAAGCAAATTTGGTGTGTTGGAGACTTAGCAAAAAGTCCTTTTGCCAAGACAAGCTTTGATGTCATTTTGAATATTTTATCTCCAGCAAATTATGAGGAGTTTAAACGCCTACTTACATCAAATGGATGTGTCGTAAAAGTGGTACCACAAAGTGGCTATTTGCAACAAGTACGTTCACAACTTTATGCTGATTCGGCAAAAGAAACATACTCTAATGCACAAACTGTAGAGCGCTTTCGGGAAAGTTTCTCACATGTCACAGTAGAACGTATTACTTACACAGTGCCGCTTGCTTCGGTGCTTGTGCCTGCACTGCTTGAAATGACGCCGATGGGCTGGCATAAGGAGCAGCATGCAGAAGTTTGTGTAAATGAAATCACGATTGATGTTGATGTCCTAGTTGGTCGGGTATAAATCAAATAGATTTGACTTGGACAATTGCAGTATACAACTCTTTTCGATTACAATGGTAATAACTATTGAATAAGGTAGGAATAAAACAGTGTATAAATTTACGGCAAATCTTGTCAAATTAATATTAAAATTATCGGGTTCAAAAGCTCGGGTATATGAAGAGCAAAACTTACCGACAGATGGTGGGTTTATTATTGCATGTACACATACAGGGTATGTGGATATTTTAAACTTAGGTGTTTCGGTCTTGCCTCGTGAAATTCACTTTATGGCGAAAAAACAATTGTTTGATATTAAGGGGCTTGGCTGGCTTATTGACCATTTAAACGCCTTTCCAGTTGACCGTGACAACCCAGGACCAAGTGTTATTAAAGTTCCATCACAATTGCTGAAAGAGGGAAAAATTGTAGGGATTTTCCCATCAGGTACTCGAAATTCAGAAGGGTCTGATTTAAAGCAAGGTGCTATAACGATTGCACAGTTGTCTAAAACACAAATCGTTCCAGCTGCTTATGTTGGAGCGCGAAATGCTGGGGATGTGTTTAAGCGTGGAAAAGGTTATCTCATTTATGGTGAGCCATTTTATGTAACAGGAAAAGGGAAAGAAGGTCGTGAGGAATTTACACACCATCTTGAACATGAGCTTATTGCTCTAACGGAAGAATTAAATAAACGAATTGCAGCAGATAAAAAATAATACGGACAGCACTCAAAATCAAGTTGATTTTGGGTGCTTTGTCGTAGGGAGGTGTTTTTAATGATACGCGTACTATTTGTTTGCCTAGGGAATATTTGTCGCTCTCCAATGGCGGAGGCAGTTATGCGAGATTTAATAGAAAAGGCAAAGTTGGATGACAAAATTAAAGTAGATTCAGCTGCGACAAGCTCATGGCATATTGGTGAACCGCCACATCGTGGTACACAAGATAAGTTACGAGAATATGGTATCTCGACGCATGGAATACAAAGTAGACAATTACATAAGCATGATTTTAATCAATTCGATTACATTATTGGAATGGATGAAAATAATATTCGTAACATTTATACGATGCTTGGTAATCCCGATTCACCAAAAATATTTCGTTTTTTAGATTTAACGGACCATCGAATGGATGTACCTGATCCATACTATACAGGGGATTTTCAGGAAACTTATAATTTAGTGCTAGAAGGCTGTCAAGCTTTATTGGCTAAAATGAAGCTTGAGAATAAGTTATAATTAGTAAAATATTTAAAATGTTTAATACAGCATACCGTTCTGAAAACATTACTATAAACATTGGTATATCTAGCTTTGAGAGCATCAATATGTTATTATTTGCAGAGTAAAGATACGAAAAGTATTTAAATACCATTTGCAGATGTGCAGTTATGCATCTATGATTTTATAAACTTTATTTTCGAAAGAGAGTGGAAACAATGGGTCGTAAGTGGAACAATATTAAAGAAAAGAAGGCGTCAAAAGACCAAAGCACAAGTCGCGTGAATGCAAAATTCGGTCGTGAAATTTATGTAGCAGCAAAATCAGGCGAACCAGATCCTGAATCAAATCGCGCTCTTAAAGTTGTTCTTGAACGTGCTAAAACTTACAGTGTTCCTAAACATATTATTGAAAAAGCAATTGAAAAAGCGAAGGGTGGCGGCGACGAAAGCTTCGATGAATTACGCTACGAAGGTTTCGGACCAGCAGGAACAATGCTAATCGTGGATGCTTTAACAAACAATGTTAACCGTACAGCTTCTGATGTACGTGCGGCATTTGGTAAAAACAACGGTAACATGGGTGTAAGTGGTTCTGTTGCTTATATGTTTGATTCAACAGCCGTTATTGGTTTAGAGGGCAAGACTGCGGATGAAGTACTTGAAATTTTAATGGAAGCAGATGTCGATGCTCGTGATATTCTTGAAGAAGAAGAGGCTGTCATTATTTATGCAGAGCCAGACCAATTCTTTGCTACACAAGAAGCACTGAAAGCAGCAGGTGTTGAAGAATTTACTGTTGCTGAGCTGACGATGCTACCTCAAACAGAAGTTACATTAACAGGTGATGATGTAGCGAAATTCGAAAAATTAATTGATGCATTAGAAGATTTAGATGATGTACAAAACGTTTACCATAACGCAGACTTAGGTGAATAATTTTTATTATAAGGCAGACCAGTAGCAATTCTTTGCTACTGGTTTTTTTAACTTAGGGGTAAAGAGCTATTACTGAAGTCATGATGGATACAGACCGTGGTGGAATCAAGTTAAAGGTTCTACCGGATGTCACAGATTTAAGGAGGAGAACTGTGCAAACTTTTTTAGCTATCATTATATTTTTAGTGACGTTATTTTTAGTCATTGTACAGCCACGGAAATTGTCAATTGGCTGGTCAGCGTGTATAGGTGCAGCATTTGCCTTAATGCTAGGTGTTGTTACAATCAACGATGTCGTGGCAGTTACTGATATTGTTTGGAATGCAACATTGTCATTTATAGGGATTATTATCATTTCCCTCATCTTAGATGAAATCGGATTTTTTGAATGGGCAGCATTGCATATGGCACGACTTGCGAAAGGTAGTGGGATTCGGCTATTTATTTATATCGCCTGCTTAGGTGCGATTGTTTCTGCACTATTTGCAAACGATGGTGCAGCATTAATATTAACGCCAATCGTCTTAGCGATGGTAAGAAAGTTAAGCTTAACAGAGCAAAGAGTATTTCCGTTTATCATAGCAAGTGGCTTTATTGCCGATACAACTTCATTACCGCTAGTAATCAGTAATTTAACGAATATCGTGTCAGCAGATTATTTTAATATAGGCTTTATGGAATATGCAGTGCATATGATTGTGCCTAATATCGTTTCTTTAATCGCTAGCATTTTCGTGCTATATGTATTTTTTAGAAAAGTTATTCCAAAGCAATATTCGATGGAAGCGTTAGTACATCCGTCAGTCGCTATTCGAGATCAAAAGCTATTTAATATTTCTTGGTACGTTATTGCAATATTATTACTAGGTTTCTTATCAAGTGAGTATTTTACTATTCCAGTGTCATTTATATTATGTAGTGTAGCAATAATCTTTTTATGGTTGGCACGGAGAAGTAAAAGCATTGATACGAAAAGAGTTATTAAAGGTGCACCATGGAGCATCGTGTTTTTCTCAATTGGGATGTATGTCGTAGTTTATGGTTTGAAAAATGTAGGGCTAACAGGTTTATTGGCGGATTTGTTAGAGCTGACTGTTCAGCAAGGATTGTTTGTCGCAACATTAACGATGGGCTTTGTGGCAGCGATTTTGTCTGCAGTTATGAATAATTTGCCGACAGTTATGATTGATGCATTAGCAATTGCTGAAACAAGTGCAACAGGCACAATCAAAGAAGGTCTGATTTACGCCAATGTGATAGGTACGAATTTAGGGCCAAAAATGACACCAATTGGTTCCTTGGCTACATTGTTATGGCTTCATATATTGGCACAGAAAGGCATTAAAATAAGCTGGGGGCAGTACTTTAAGATTGGTATTTTACTAACGATACCGACACTTTTCATTACATTACTAGCATTAATTGCTTGGTTAGCAATAATATCGTAGTATAAAAGTCAAAATAGTTGAAAAAATAAAATATTCAGTAATAATAAGATTAGTATACTAGTAAAATGAAGAAGGAAAGTGCCAATAATATGACAAAAACAAATAAGTTAAGTAATAAGATTATTTTAATGTTATTAATGACAATAGTCGCTTTATTAATTGGTTTTATAGTAACTACTATTTACACAGCAAAATCAGCTGTAAATAAAACGATGGGCACACAGGCAGTGGCAATGGCAGGCAACATTGCTAAACAGTTAAATGTTGACGATTATATTGAGCTTTCTAAAAGCCCATCGGAGTCTAAATTATACTGGGAGCTAAGAGAAGAGCTAAACGGATTACGTGAACAAAATGGCGTTCTCTATGCTTACACTTTTGCCGTGCCACAGGAAGATCAAAAGGTAAGATTTTTAGTCGATGGAATGCCTATAGATGACCAAGAAAATGCAGGAGTTATTAATTCAGAATCATCTTCTACATACTATAAAGATCTTGAAAAAGTAATATCTACAGGCAGTTATTACTCAGCAATATTACATAGTGATTTTGGCGATTATTTATCAGGTACAGTGCCGTTAAAAGATGCATCAGGTACTATCGTTGCCTTTGTTGGCGTAGATATTGAGGCAACACAAGTAAGCGGCGTAACAAATGCCGTGCTAACTTCTGTTTTACCAGCCCTTATTGCTATTATGCTAATTTTAACAGCAATCTTGATGTACATAGTGTATCGTTATGTAAATCGTTCATTAAAACCGTTAAGTTATTTAGGGGAAGCGGCAGAAAGCTTTGCTCAAGGTGATATTGAGGAAGCAACAACAGCGGTGGAACAAATTCAATTTAAAAATAAAAATGAAATTACAATTTTTGCACAAGCCTTCAAGGAATCGCTAATAAAGCTAAAAGACACATTCCAAACAATTCAACAACGTACTGTTGCATTGCAAGAGGTTGTTGGGAAAATAGATGCTACGTCACAGCAAGTTGAAGCATCAAATTTAAAGATTGCAGACAGTATTATCGAGATTGCAGCTGGCAGTGAACAGCATCAGCAAAACAATAATGAAGTTGTGTTAACGATGAACGAAATGTCGATTGGCATTCAACGTTTAGCAGATTCGACTTCGGAAATAGCTGAGTCTTCTACCGCGATGACGGGATTAGTCGAATCGAATGTGAATCATTCTCATGAGGTAGTTTCACAAATACAAAATGTTGAATCTTCCGTCCTACGTACAGCTGGACATGTTGAAGAAATGGGCAACAGATTCCGATCAATCGAAGATATGGTTCAGGTTATTACAAATATTGCGGATCAAACAAACTTACTTGCATTAAATGCAGCTATAGAGGCGGCAAGGGCTGGAGAAGCTGGGAAGGGCTTTGCTGTTGTAGCAGACGAGGTACGTAAATTGGCTGAAATGTCTAAGACTTCTGCTGATGATATTCAAAAACATTTAATTAGCTTTAAAGATATTACAGAGCGTGCACTTTCTGAAATGGCAAGAAGTACGGAAGATGTTCAGGCAGGTAATATCGCAGTACAACATATAGGGACTAGCCTTTCTCAAATTTTACAATCTGTTGTGCTCGTCAATAATAAAATTCAGGATGATTCTGCAGTCATAGAGCAAATGTCAGCAGGGTCAGAAGAAATATTAGCAACAATAGAGCAAATGCAAAGTATTGCACAGCAAAGTGCTATAGGAACTAAAGAGGTAGCGACAGCTTCTGATCTTCAAGTGGCAATGGTTACAGAATTAAATGATGTCGTGGAAATTTTGGAACGTACATCGAAGGAAGTAATTGAAGCGATTAATACTTTTAAATTATAAAGAATATCAAAAAACTATTTTTCTACACATCATATCCCTGTAGAAAGATAGTTTTTTTGTTCGCGAAGAAATGTGTATATTAGCATATTTAAGCGAAAGGGTGAATAATATACACATTTATTGTGAAATACCCATTGTGTAAACTGTAAATCCATTCCATAATATTAATTAATGCATTAAACGATAGAAGTAAAAAGGGGTGTAAAGTATGAAATTTTTACGTTCAATACAGGGGAAATTAATTATCGTTTCAATGGCATTATTAATAGTGCCGAGCTTAATCATTGGTATAGTTAGCTATGGGAAAGCAAAGGATGGGATGGAAGGATTAGGTGAACAAGTTCTTCAAAATAGTGTTGAGTCTACTTTGCAATTAATCGAACTGGCAAATGAAAGTGTAGAAAAAGGTAATATTCCATTGGAGGTTGCGCAAGAAAGAGTACGAGAAGCACTACTTGGTCCAAAGGATAGTGAGGGAAAACGGCCAATCAATTATCCTGGTAATCTAGGTGAATATGGGTATATATACGTGTTAGACGATAAAGGGACGCTAACTACACATCCGACACGTGAAGGGGATAACTTGTGGGATGATCAAGATAGTAGTGGTAAGTATTTTATTCGGGATGTAACTGAACGAGCATTAGAGGGTGGGGGCTTTACACAATATGAATTTGCACTGCCAGGTCAGGATGTTTTAGCTGATAAAATTATCTACTCAGAAAAAGATCCACATTGGGGATGGATTATAGCATCAGGTACATATATGCAAGATTTTAATAAGGAAGCCAATTCGTTGTTATTAGTTATTGGTCTAACACTATTAGGAGCTATAATTATCGGAACGGTTATCGTCATACTTGTTTCTAGACATTTAGCTTTACCAGTTAAAAAGTTATCAACTCGTGTACGTGAAGTGGCGCAAGGTAATTTAACGGTAGAAATAGAACACCTACAACGTACAGATGAGATTGGCCAATTAAACACAGGCTTTAATGATATGGTAGATCAATTAAAGACATTAATTACAAATGTGGAAGAATCAATTGCTGAAATTCAATCCACTTCGTCTAATTTAACAGCCGTTGCTGAGGAAACAAATGCGTACGGTGATGAAATCGTGAAGGCAATTAATGAGGTTTCAAGAGGTGCAGTTAAGCAAGCTTCAGATGCTGAAGATACAAATCGTACAGCTATAGCGTTTGCGCAGCAAATAGAAGGACTACACGATAAAAATGAATTAATGCTTGATGCTTCTCAAACTATGAAGCATTCCAATGAAGAGGGGCTTGTAAACTTAAATAGTTTGAAGGACACATCACAAGAATCGTCTACGCTTATTAATAGTGTACAAACAGTGTTCAATAGCTTAATTGTTAAGGTAAGAGAAATTGAAGGCATTGTAGGAACAATTAATGAAATCTCCGATCAAACAAACCTTCTTGCATTAAATGCATCAATTGAAGCTGCTCGTGCTGGTGAGCATGGCAAAGGATTTGCAATAGTAGCGGAGGAAGTAAGGAAGCTAGCAGACCAAACGTCTGTTGCCACTGATTTAGTACGTACAACACTACGTGGTATTGAAAGTGAAACGAATTTAGTAAATGATGAAATGCAAAAAACAAGTGCTATTGTTCGAGAGCAAAATAATTCAGTGGGAATAATGGAATCTTCATTTAAAGAAATTGAATTGGCTGTTGAAAAAATTATAGCGATTATTGGAGACATGACTTCAGGTGTAGCATATTTAAATAGCTCTAAAGATGAGATGATGCAATCTATAGAAAGTATCGCTATGATTAGTGAGAAAAATGCAGCCGCATCAGAGGAAGTAACAGCTTCTGTTGACGAGCAACAAAGAGCTATACAATTAGTTAGCGAATCCTCAAATGATTTAACGGACGAAATCTCGGCATTACAGGAATCCATTCAACGCTTTACGATAAGATAGCCATTCAAGATGCTTGTACAGTAGCCTAAACTTTGTACAAGCATCCTTTTTATGTTGGGGACGTTGTAAGTAAAAAAGGGGTGTTGCATTTGAAAAGGTGGTTGGTGGGAGGAATCACAATTGTCGTTTGTATAGGTAGTGCCCTCTACATATGGCTAGGACAGGAAATGAAACGAGGGACGCAGCCAGTCGCTGATGGAACTGCACAATATGCTATAGTACTTGGGGCGAAGGTAAAGCCTGGAGGGGTATTATCGCTATCTTTAAAGAACAGATTGGAAGAGACTGTAACCTATCTTAATAAGTATCCACACGTGAAAGTAATTGTATCAGGTGGTCAGGGGGCGGATGAGGATAGAACAGAGGCGTCTGCGATGCTTTCGTATTTACAAGAGAAGGGGATTGACCCTGAACGAATTTTAGTGGAAGAACAGTCAACATCGACATATGAAAATTTGCTATTCTCAAAGGAATTACTCCCAGAGGGAACGAAGCAAATTACGATCGTCTCAAATGATTTCCATTTGCAAAGAGCAAAGTATTTAGCGAATAAGCTTCAGTTAGAGGCGGATGTCGTTGTTGCAAAAACACCAAAATCGGTTGAAGCAAAGTTAAAGATTCGAGAAAGAGCAGCATTGTTAAAAACCTATATCATAGGTCATTAATGGTATATTTGCTTTCTTTCTTTAATATATTTGTCATATAATAGAAATATAATGAGTAAACGACAGAAAGAGGGTACTTCTATGACAACGTTTAAAGATTATAAATACAGCCGTCCAAACGTGGCAGCAATGAAAGAACAGCAAGTAGCTTTAATCGAGCAATTTAAAGAAGCGCAAACTGTTGAGGCGCAAAGCGAGCTAATTGAAAAGTTAAATGAACTGAGTAATGAATATGCAACAATGGCTAACCTCGTATATATTCGCGCATCAATTGATACGAATGATACGTTTTATCAAGAGGAACGTGATTATTTTGATGAAGTAGGCCCAGAACTTGAAGAGCTTACAACAGAATACTATAAAGCATTAATAGTTTCACCATTCCGTGAGCAGCTTGAAGAGAAATGGGGCCAACAGTTATTCGACTTAGCGTCCTATCAAATTAAAGGATTTTCTCCGCAAGTTATTGATTTAATGCAGAAGGAGAACAAGCTAGTTTCAGAATATAATAAACTAGTTGCCTCTGCCCAAATTGAATTCAATGGGGAAACATTAACATTAGCTCAGCTAGGGCCTTATGCTGAATCAACAGATCGCGAAATGCGTAAAGCGGCTACAGAAGCTCGCTTTGGCTTCTTTGCTGAGCATGAAGAGGAATTTGATCGATTATATGATGAGCTTGTCAAAGTACGCCATGAAATTGCGGTAAAATTAGGCTATAAAAATTATGTAGAACTTGGCTATATTCGTATGAATCGTATTGATTATAATGCGGAAATGGTGAAAAAATTCCGTGACCAAGTGCGTGATTTAATCGTTCCAGTTGCAACAAAATTATTTGAGCGCCAAGCGAAGCGTATCGGCATAGCAGACTTAAAGTTTTATGATGAAGCTTTAAACTTCTTAACAGGAAATGCTACGCCAAAAGGTGATGCGGATTGGATTGTGGCGAACGGTAAAAAAATGTATGAAGAACTATCACCTGAGACGGGTGAATTTTTCAACTTTATGATTGACCATGACTTAATGGACTTAGTAGCGAAAAAAGGAAAAGAAAGTGGCGGCTATTGTACGTTTATTGAAAACTACCATTCGCCATTTATTTTCTCGAACTTTAACGGTACATCAGGTGATATTGATGTGTTAACACACGAGGCTGGACATGCCTTCCAAGTATACTCAAGCCGTGATATTGGCATTCCAGAATATTTATGGCCAACATATGAATCATGTGAAATCCATTCTATGAGTATGGAGTTCTTCACATGGCCTTGGATGGAATTATTCTTCAAAGAAGATACAGAGAAATATAAATTTACGCATTTAAGCAGTGGCCTACTATTTCTTCCTTACGGTGTTGCTGTTGATGAATTCCAACATGTTATTTATGAAAACCCTACAATGACACCAGCTGAGCGTAAAGCTGCATGGAAGAAAATCGAGGAAACATATTTACCACATCGTGACTATGACGGGAATAGCTACTTAGAATCAGGTGGCATTTGGCAACGTCAGGCACATATTTATGCAAGTCCATTCTATTATATTGACTACACGTTAGCGCAAATTTGTGCATTCCAATTCTGGAAACGTTCACGTGAAGAGTTTGATGCTGCATGGAAGGACTATATTCATTTATGTGGCTTAGGGGGCTCTATGTCATTTACAAAGCTAGTGAAGGAAGCTGGCTTAATTTCACCATTTGAGGATGGTTGTGTAGAATCAGTAATTGGTGTTATTGAAAACTACTTAAATTCAGTGGATGATACAAAATTATAGATTGCGATAGATTCTTTCGAGAGCTAATGAAAAAATTTGTGTAACTTCTCTGGTAAATCGAGTTAGTTAGAGAGACTGAAATATAATTTGGAATTTTAGAAACTAGAACACAGGTGCTCATAAATCAGTTTTTGCTATTTATTATGAAGAAGAACTTAGCTATTATTACTTTTGCCATAAATAAAATTCAGCAAAGAAAGAGTACTAGTTGATGGTAGCGAAGGCGGTGACTCCTGCGGGAACGCACACAGCGTAAGACGCAACAGACCGCGCGCCAGAGAGGGTTGCGGCTTACGTGTGTGCCCGCGGAAAGCAACCGCCGTAGCGGACATCAACGGCATTGCAAAAAGTGTTAGATTGATGGCAGTCAATCTAACACTTTTCTCATTTGTCCAAGATAAGTTATTTTTATGTTTGTAATAAATACTAGGATACTTGCGAAATGGTTAATATATAAGTAGTATTTTCAGTAACTGCGATAAAAGGAAGTGAAGAACGTGACGAGGAAAGTATGGTTCCAAGTAGGAGTAGGCATTTTGCTAGTTCTACTAATACTTAAATATTTTATAGAAATCCATTGGCTCTTTTCACCGCTTGCGATTATTTTAAAAGCGATATTTGTGCCGTTACTGCTTGGTGGCGTGTTGTATTATGTGACTGAGCCAATTCAACGTTTTTTAGAAAAACGAAAATGGCCAAGATGGGCTAGTATATTAACAATTGTCGTTGGTTTGATTGCTATGGTCGTTGGCTTTGGCTGGATTGTTGGAAATCCGATAGCTACTCAGCTTAATAATCTTGCAAAAAATGCACCGATGATTGGATCAAGTCTTCAAGATGCAACTGATTATGTTGTAAGCCTGTTCAGCAATAAGGATAATTTACCTCCACAAATAACCGAATTTATCGATAATCTTGCCAATTCCGTACAAAGCATTGCGGTCGTGGCAAGTAAATGGCTCGTATCATTTGTACAGTCTATTGTGTCAGTTTCGTTATTAGCTATTTTAATTCCATTTTTCTACATATTTATGTTGAAGGATCATGAGAAATTTGCGCCTTCTATTTATAAATATTTTAGTGGTGAGCGTCGGGAATGGATTAAAAAGACGTTAAGTGAAATAGATGATGTATTACGTAGCTATATTCAAGGCCAACTGCAAATTAGTTTTTTATTAGCACTTATTATGTATGTTGGATATTTAATTATTGGCTTAGAGTATTCATTATTGCTCGTTATTTTTGCTTTCTTTATGAATATGATTCCGTTTATCGGACCGTGGATTGCCCTTACACCAGCAGTGATTGTGGCAGTTATTCAAGATCCGATGCTTGTTGTTTGGGTTTGTGTTGTTACACTGATTGCGCAGCAGATTGATAGTAACTTCATTACTCCTAATGTAATGGGGAAATCACTCGATATCCATCCGTTAACAGTTATTACGATTATTTTAGCGGCAGGAAATATCGCAGGCTTCATAGGAATTATCATTGCCGTTCCGTTTTATGCGGTATTAAAAGTTATTGTTTCGAATATTTATGATAAACGAATTGCCATAAAGAAAAAGGCTACGAAGTCAGTATAGGGGTCGAATAAAATGGAACAAGAGATTGTTAAAGTTTTTAATGAGCAGCATGAACAAATTGGTACGGCTACAAGAGCTGAAGTGCATGAAAAAGGCTTATGGCATGAGACTTTTCACTGCTGGCTTGTTAATGAAAACTATATTTATTTCCAAATTCGTAGTGCGCAAAAAAAGGACTATCCAGGGCTGCTTGATATTACAGCAGCAGGTCACTTACTGGCTATTGAGACAGTGGAAGCGGGCATACGAGAAGTAAGAGAAGAATTAGGATTAACAATCGATATTGATGAAATCGTGAAAATGGGTATGACTTCATGTAGTATCGTTTCTGAAAAAATGATTGATAATGAATTTTGCCATGTTTATTTGTACCCTTTCGAAGACAATTGGGATTCTTTTAAGTTGCAATATGAGGAAGTTTCGGGTGTCGTGCGAGCAAAGCTTGATGAAGCCGAAGATTTCTTTTTAGGAAAAACCGTCACGTTAAATATTGAAGGATATGAATATTTTCCAGATGGGCAACGTGCGAGAATAGTGCGTCCTGTAAGCACAGCGCAATTTGTTCCATATCGTGAGTTGTACGTTGCACATGTTATAGATTTTGTGAAAAACTCAATGTACAGTCGATAAAATAGCTTCACAGTATTTTAGAAAAACACGCTTCATGCTACTACACGCCCGAAAAGGTTGTAGTTTATAGCATGATAGCGTGTTTTTGTTTTTTGTTATGACGATGCTAGTGACAAGTCTTTCTATAAAAAACGGACATAAGGAAGGTAATAATAGTTTAATAGAGAAATATATGTAATTAAACAAATTGGATGAACGGATATAATAAAATTTCGTACAAATGAGGAGGCTGAAAATGACACAGTACTTTAATGAGCTTGCGAATCGCTTCAATTGGCAAAGTAAATATCAAATTTGGATTGCTAGTATGGAGCACCCACTTTTTGAATTAATCGAAGGTGTAATTGAACCAACTATATTACCATTTCAACAGCTAACATCTCATAGTGAACAAATTTTCCAAGCAATTCAGAACGAAAACATGTTTCTCCTTTTTACGTATCCAGGCAATTATCAAATAATGCTTAACTTATTTGAATACAAAACATTTACCGATGGTGAATTAGTTGTGTTATTTCACTATTTATATCCCTATTACACACAAGCAGCTATTAAACGAGAAAGATACAAGCTAGGGAAAGTGATTGAAAGTACTAGAAGAGCCTCGGCAACGTTAAATACCGAAGAAATATATAACAATATTTTATCTTATGCGATGGATGTCATCCCGAATTGTGATATTGGAACTTTATGGTGGTTTGACGAAGAAAAACACAAACTCACATGTAAAGCCTCTGTTGGGAACATATTAAAGGGCATTAACAAAATGGAATTTGATATAAATGAAGGACCCGTTGGTTACACATTTAGAATGAACAGGCCGCTGTTGTTCAATCAGAACAATAATAGTATTTGGGAAACGATAGGGAATATATCCAATGAAAACTCTAAATACTGGGACCCATCATATGTGTTTACTGAAAACGTGAAATCGTTTTTGACGTATCCAATCAATGTAGAAGATAAAGTAGAAGGAGTACTATTTTTATGCCAAATTGTTAAACCATATCCTTTGTCAGATGAAGATTTGCATTTACTACAGGGCTTTTCATCGCAAGTTGGAATATCTATTCGTAATGCAAGACAGTACTCTCATATAAAAAACTTGAATGACGTGTTGCTAAAACGAGACGATATTCACGCAACCCTTACAAAGCTATCCATACAAAATAAAGGTGTATTAAAAATCGTAGAAGAGATGTCCCGTATGATGGGCAAAAATGTCCTTTTTGTTGATTTATTAGAAAATGAAATAACGCCCATTACAGAAAAACTCCCTGTCCAATTAACGTATAAAGATTTAAATGGCATTCTACAAACAACACAAGAGCAACCATTCTATGAGTTAAAACGCTCTGGCTATGTGACGCATATTATTTATCCAATCCGTTCGATGCAAATTACATTAGGCTGTATTATTGTCGAAGCTGCCGCACAAATTGAGCAAATAGATACAATTGTAATGGAGCAGGGACATTCAGTACTTGCGCTCGAACTAGTAAGAAAACAAAACGATACAGCATTTTACTATAAAAAGAGACGAGAGCTATTTTCTGAGTTAGTTAATTCGAAAGATCAGTCCATTGTATTGCAAAAAGCAAAAGAGCTTAATATAAGCCTGCATGAGCCGTGCAGTGTTACTTTATTTAAACTTAGTCATTATAAAAGTCCTCATCATTTAGAGGCATTTATCCATCGTTTAACAGCACAATTAAAACGTGATTTATTCTCATATATTCAACTGCTGTATGCGTATCACGATGAAGTTACGGTTGTGATAAGTGTGCATAGTGCGACAGATAAACAGTTTCGAAAAAAGTTACAAACTATTTGTAATGAATGGGGCAAGGAAAAAAACATTACATTGAGCTGTGGACTTGGGACAACGTATCAAGACGTTTATTTTTTACCTAAAACGTATGATGAAGCAAAAACAGCTTTAGCTTATTTAAATTCAAGAGGACAAAAAGGATTAGTAGATTACTCACAAATTGGTGTCAATCGATTGTTTATTAAACAAGACCAAGAGGAAATTAAGCAATTTTTAACTGAAGTGTTCGAGCCACTTCGTACAAAACATAGCATGAACAATTCTTTAGAAGAAACATTAATTGTATATGTAGATACAAATCGTTCAGCAGTTAAGGCTGCTCAAATTTTACATGTCCACATTAACACGCTATATCAACGACTAAGAAAAATAGAAGAAGCATTAGATATTTCTTTCCAACAGCCTGGAGATTTATTGAAGCTGCAATTAGCATGCTATTTAAAGCAGTCTTATAGCCATTTATGAGTTATTTCAAATTTAGATGACTGCTACTGCTACAGTTGATTTTCGCTCCAGGTGGACGCTTTCCGCGGGCACATACTTAAGCCGCAACCCTCAATACGCAGAGTTTTCAATATCTGAATATTCAAAAATGTTTGAGTGCCTGACACCTTGAGAGTGCCTAGTTTATTAAATAAACTGGGCACTTTTTATATAAAAAACTCTATTAATTTGGTAGAAACACTATAAAAACATACATTGTATGAAGTAGTGCTGGAAAATAAAATAACGTTAATAAGCAGAAAAAATCTTAATTAAGCAGAATAAATATGATTTTTTCGAAAGGGGAGGAGACGTGAACCTGCACATTTGAAAATAATAGCATTTTCGATAAAGGTTTGAACTGTTGAATTAGGCAAAGAGTAATTTCCACTGAAAAACAAAAGGGGGTATTATTTTGAATTTAACATATACGCAGGAAGATGAGCTCTTTCGTTTAGAAATACGGAGTTGGTTAGAAGCGAATTTACCTGAAGGGTGGCTAGAAGGTAGTCGTACATTGCCTGAAAATGACCGAGAACGAAAAGAATTTTTAAAAGCATGGCAACGCAAGCTGATGGAAGGTGGCTGGGCTGGCATTCACTGGCCGAAGGAATATGGTGGGCGTGGAGCAACATTAATTCAAGAGGTCATTTATCAGGAAGAACTTGCTCGTGTAAAAGCACCACCTGTACTAAATTTTATGGGCATTAATATGGTAGGTCCAACGCTAATCCAGATGGGGACAGCCGAACAAAAAGAAAACTACATCGATAAAATTTTAAGTGGTGAAGAAATATGGTGTCAGGGCTTCTCTGAACCGAATGCTGGATCGGATTTAGCAGGGTTACAAACGAAAGCAGTAGAGCGGGATGGGAAATGGTACATTACAGGACAAAAAGTGTGGACGACCTATGCACACATGGCAGATAAATGTTTTATTTTAGCTAGAACAGACAATACAGGAAAACGCCATCAAGGAATTACGGCATTTTTAATCGATATGCATCAGCCAGGTGTTGAAGTACTTCCGATTTATCAAATGAATGATGATCACGATTTTAATGAAATTTTTCTTCAGGATGCTGTAGCCGAAGCAGGTGACATAGTAGGTGGTGTAGGAATGGGCTGGCAAGTTTCAATGGCATTACTTAGTCATGAACGTGTGGGCGTAGCTGGTACTATTTTTCATTTGGAAAATATATTTAACAATTTAGTACAAGATATGCAAATTGAGGCTCCTAATCGCACTTCGGCTATTCACAACCAACAACATGCTACGAAGCTTGCCAAAATGTATACCCGATTACGTGCAGCGTCACTGAACTATTATCGTAATTTAACAAAAACAATTGAGCAAGGCTATCCTGGTCCAGAAGGATCTATTGATAAATTAGTGAGTAGTGAGCTATCGAAAGTACTTACCGATTTTGCCGTTTCTATGCAAGGTTTAAAAGGTGCGCTTTGGAAAGGTGATGAAGATACATCTATTGATTGGCAACATCAGTATTTACAATCATTTGGTTCAACGATTGCTGGTGGTACGACTGAAATTTTGAAAAATGTCATCGGTGAACGAATTTTAGGTTTACCAAAGGATTTAAAATAATTTAGTTGTAAAGGAGGGCTAATGATGTATTTTGCATTAACGAAAGAGCAAAAATTATTTCAAACATCGGTTAGAAAATATTTAGCGGCGCAGGAAAAAACAAGAGCTGCTAGGTTGTTTATAACAGGTGACCTTACACACTACGAAAAAATTTGGACAGGCCTAGCAGAATTAGGGGCTATGGCTATCAATATACCAGAGGAATATGGTGGCGCGGGATTGACACAAATAGACCTTATCCCTGTGCTAGAAGAAGTTGGACGCATTTTACTACCAGGTGTGTATGCAGAAACGGTGGCATTTGCTGCACCACTTATTACAAAGTACGGTACAGAGCAACAACAGGAACGCTACTTACCGAAAATTGCAGCTGGAGAAGCAAAGATGTCTTTAGCAATAGTGGAACCTGACACATTAAGTTTTGCGCAACAAGCTATTCAATTAGAAGCTAAGTCAATAGGGGATTATTTTATTATCAATGGGACGAAAACGTTTGTAATAGATGGCGATTATGCAGATGCTTTAATTGTTGCTGCTAAAACATCTGAAGAAGATATAACACTATTTATTATTGATAAAGAGGAGCTCCAATGGACGACAAAACGATTGCAAGTTGTGGATGAAACAAAGAGTGTAACAGAAGTACACTTCGATCATCTACGCATACCAAAAACGGCGGTTCTTGGAGAAGTACATGGGGGATGGGCCATTTATCAAGAAGGTGAGCAATCATTAAAGGCTGCCCTGGCAATGATTAGTATAGGCAGTATGGAGGAAGTTGTGGAGATGTGTACTGAATATGCCAAAACTCGCGAGCAATTTGGTCATGCAATCGGTCGTTTCCAAGCGGTCAAACATCGAATTGTAGAGATGAAAGTAGAATTAGATTTAGCCAAGTCAATTGCTTATTATGCCAATTGGGCAGTAGCAGAGCAAGCCGCAGATGTTGTCACAGCGGTAGCGAGTGCAGATGCATTTGTCAAAAATGCCTTTATGGAAGTAGCGGCGCATAATATCCAAATGCATGGTGGGATAGGATTTACTACAGAAATTGATTGTCATTTATTTTTGAAAAGAGCTCGTTTGTTGGAAAGCTATTTAGGTCAATTGCAAGATTCATATGATGTCATCATAAAAGCACAGGGGTGGATGCTAAATGATCAAACAGTTCAACAATCCGAAGTTTTACAATCAAACAATACCTAATGAAATTGATATTCCTCATGTACCAGTCGGTGCCATTATAAAAGGCGCCGCAAAGTACTTTGGCAATCGTGTTGCCTTTCTTTATCGCAAAAAAGAGCTAACCTACAAAGAGCTATATAATCAAGCATTGCGTGTAGCTAATGGACTAAAAGAGATTGGCATTGGTAAAGGTGATGTTGTTGCGATTCAAATGTTAAATTGTACACAATACGCCATTTCCTATTATGGTATCGTGCTATCGGGTGCTACGTATACACCGATTAACCCATTATTACCGAAGGATGAATTTTTATTTCAATTGCAGGATAGTGGAGCTAAAGTGTTAATCACATATGAACAACTCGTAAATGTATGGGAGGGTGTAAGGGAACATTCTAAAATTGAAAAAATTATTGTAACGGGCGATGTTGAGATTAGCTCCTTAGAGCAATGTGTGGACACAACATCGTATGGGGATGGTGTCGTAAGTTTCAATCAGTTTATTAATAATAATGAAGCAATGGAATTTACTATAGATGTTGATGTTGTAGAGGACGTTGTGCATATTGCCTATACGGGTGGTACAACAGGGAAACCAAAAGGCGTTATGATTACTCATAAAAATTTAGTAAGTAATGTTTTGCAGTCGGGCGCATGGTCTTCTGCTGCTTTACCACAACTTGATGATGATGGTGCCTTAACAGTAAAGGTTGTGGAGAAAGATGTGGATAAATATTTGCAGCATTATCCAACTTTGCCGGGTACGAATATCCGCCTAAGCCCCGCACCGATGTATCATGGAGCTGGAACAATGGGTGGTTTGGCTTATGGTGTACTTTTTGGAGCGACTTCTATTCTATTTGACCGTTTTATCCCAGAAGAATTTTTAGCAGATTTAGAACATTATAAAGTAACAGAGTTATCTGGTGCTCCAGCTATGTTTAACTTTTTATTGATGCACCCTAACATTGCAAAGCACGATTTCTCCAGTGTGCGGACGATTAATTCGGGTGCTGCACCAATTGCTATGGAAACAATGAAGCTGCTCATAAAGTACTTCCCGAATGCGGTAGTGACAGAGGGCTATGGTTTAACTGAGTCGACAGCAAGTGCTGTGCAAAGTGTTGGTTTTTATGATGGTTTACGTACATTAGGTACGGTAGGGTTACCTATTTATAATACAGAGGTAAAACTAATGTCTGTAGATGAAGCAGGTAAAGAAGTAACGGAAGTCGGTCAACGTGGGGAAGTATGTATCAAAGGCCCACAGGTCATGAAAGGATATCTCAATAATCCTGAAGTGACAGCAGAAACGTTGATTAATGGCTGGTTGCATACGGGGGATATTGGTATTTTTGATGAAAATGGTTTTTTATCTATCGTAGATCGTAAAAAAGATATGTTGATATATAACGGCTATAACGTATATCCTCGTCAAATAGAAGAGCATCTGTATGAGCATCCAGCTGTTGCAGCAGCCATTGTTGTCGGTATTCAAGATGTGAATGTAGGAGAGAAGCCGAAAGCGTTTGTCGTATTAAGGCAAGGTGTCTCCGCAACGGAAGAGGAAATTATGAGTTTTGTAAATGAAAAGGTTGTCCATTATTCACGTATACGGGAGCTAGAATTTATCGATCAGTTACCAATGACGGCCGCTGGAAAAATTTCGAAAATTCAGTTAGTGGAAAGAGAGAAAACACGTCTAAATCAAGTATAAGGAGGAACATGATGTTTGAAGCAGTAATAGTAGATGCTATTCGTACGCCAATGGGCAGACGCGATGGGAGCTTAGCAAATGAGCATCCTGTAGATTTATTAGGATTTGTCTTAAAGACAATTATTGAACGCAATCATTTAGACCCTGCTGTCGTAGATGATGTTATTGTCGGCTGTGTAGATCAAGTTGATGAACAGTCATCGAATATTGCGCGGAATGCATGGCTTGCCGCAGGACTGCCTATTACAGTTCCTGGTACAACCATAGATCGACAGTGTGGTTCTAGTTTACAAGCTGTTCATTTTGCTGCACAAGGCATTATGGCTGGTAGCTATGATGTAGTAATCGCAGCGGGTATCGAGTCGATGTCGCGTGTGCCAATTGGTACCTCCGCACGTGATGGGAAAACACCAATGACCAAAAGTTTATTTGAAAAATTTGATTTACAAGGTTACGGGTTTAACCAATTTGCTGGAGCTGAAATAATTGCCCAAGAAATCGGTTTAACAAGAGAGCAAATTGATGAATATAGTGCTCGCTCACATCAACGGGCAGCAACAGCGCAACGTAACGGCTATTTTGATAATGAGATTATAGCAGTACCAATTCAGGATGCTGAAGGGAATACTTCTATCTTTGAAAAGGATGAAACAATAAGACCAAATACTTCAGTAGAACAATTAGCAAATCTTAATCCTGTATATGCAGGGCTAAAAACTGTGACACCAGGTACATCGAGTCAGATTTCTGATGGTGCTAGCGCAGTGTTAATTGTTAGTAAAGAAGCGGCTGAAAAATATAGTTTACGACCACGAGCGCGATTTGTTGGCTTCTCGGTTGTAGGTACTGATCCAGTTGCGATGCTAAAGGGTCCTGCTGTTGCAACGAAAAAAGTGCTTGAAAAGGCAGGGTTAACGAAAGAAGACATACATTTAGTAGAAATTAATGAAGCATTTTCGTCTGTAGTACTTCGATGGCAGCATGAAACGGATATTCCGCTAGAGAAGGTTAATGTTAACGGCGGTGCTATCGCATTAGGACATGCACTTGGTTCAACAGGTACACGGCTTGTAGCTACATTATTAAATGAGTTAGAAAGACGGCAAGAGCGATATGGACTCGTGACAATTTGTGAGGGCCCAGGCATGGCGAACGCTTTAATTATAGAACGGTGTGAATAGGGAGATGAGAAGATGGAATTTAACAATAAAGCGATAGTGATAACAGGTGGGGGATCTGGTTTAGGTGAAGCGACAGCTAGAGTAATAGCGGAGCAAGGGGGATTCCCGATAATTTTGGACTTAAATGAAGAAAAAGGTCATGCAATCGCAACAGAGTTAAACGGTTTGTATGTACAAACAAATGTGACAAAAGAGGAAGATGTACAACTTGCCATAAATACGGCTCTTGAAAAATATGGCTCCATTCATGGTGTTGTAAATTGCGCAGGTTTAGGTACATCTACACGTGTAGTAGGGAAAAAAGGGATTTTCCCATTAGATGAATTTAACTTTGTTGTCCAAGTGAATTTAGTGGGGACGTTTAACGTTATTCGCTTGGTTGCAGCGGCTATGGTAAATAACGAGCCAAATGACTATGGGGAAAAGGGAGTAATCGTTAACACTGCATCCGTAGCGGCATTTGAAGGTCAAATTGGGCAAGCAGCCTATGCGGCTTCTAAGGCAGGTGTTGTAGGCATGACATTGCCAATCGCACGTGACCTTGCAAGTCATGGTATTCGTGTTATGACCATTGCGCCAGGTATTTTTGATACACCGTTAATGGCGATGGCTCCTCAAGAGGTGAAGGATGCTTTAGGTAAGCAAATTCCATTCCCACCACGTTTAGGTGATGTGAAAGAATTTGCCCATTTAGTAAAGGCAATTTTTGAAAATCCAATGTTGAATGGTGAAACAATTCGATTAGATGGCGCAGTGCGGATGGGACCAAGATAAAAGGAGGATGACCAAATGAAATTAGAAACAATGACCATTGAAAAACTTGAAAATGGTGTACATGTTGTCACGATTAATAATCCGCCAGCAAATACATTAAACGTAGGAATTCAAAACGATTTATTAAAAATAATTAACAATGTAAAAAGTGATTCATCTATTCGTGTACTTGCGTTTAAATCTGCTCATCCGAAAATTTTCATTGCGGGGGCTGATTTAGGGCAGATGAGTAACACCGATGGCCCTATTGATTATGCAGAGGGTGCAAAACAACTACAGGATATTTTTAATGCTTTAGAGCAATTACCTATTCCAACAATTGCCGCAATTAACGGACATGCATTAGGTGGAGGCTGTGAATTTGCCCTTGCTTGCGATTTCCGTATTATGGGTGGTGGTACGATTGGCTTGACTGAGGCATCACTTGGCTTATTGCCCGCTGCTGGTGGAACACAGCGATTACCACGACTAATAGGTGGGGCAAAGGCTCGTGAATTAATGTTCTTCAGTAAGCGGTTAAATGCGGTGGAGGCAGAGTCACTTGGACTTGTAACAAAAGCTGTTGAACCAGCTACATTCGATGAAGAAGTATACCAATTTGCAAATATTTTAGGGCAAAGTGCAATTGGAGCACTTGGCTTAATTAAAGAAAGCATTTTAGCTGCAGATGGCACATTAGAGGCAGGGTTAAAGGTAGAACGAGAAGCATTTGCTAAAACTTTTGGAACTGGAGAGCCTGAAGAGGGCATGAAAGCCTTTTTTGAAAAGAGAGCACCAAATTTTATGCAACAATTAACAACATAGAAATGTATAGGGCGTGACATAATGTCATCGCCCTTTTAGTAAATAAAGGGGGCAGATAGCATGTTACTCAATGGATTAAAAATATTAGATTTTTCAGCGCTTTTACCAGGACCATTTGCGACAATGATGCTTGCAGATTTAGGTGCTGAGGTAGTGCATATTACAAAACCAACTGCAGGTGAAGGGCGTTGGATTGTCGATGATTATTTGCAACGTTCAAAAAAATCGATAGCTGTTGATTTGAAGGATACAGCGGTTATTAGTCAATTAAAAGAGTTAGTGGCAGAATATGATATTGTAGTTGAACAATTTCGACCTGGCGTAATGGAGCGACTTGGCTTAGGATATGAAACGTTAAAAGAGATGAACCCAAGCCTTATATATTGTTCTATTACTGGCTATGGGCAAACAGGTCCTTATAAGGATAAGGGCGGCCATGATATAAATTATGTCTCTTTAGCAGGCATCCATGGCTATTCTGGGAGTCAACATGGAGGTCCTCCAAACATCGGCATCCAAATTGCAGATTTGGCGGGTGGTTCATTACATGCGGTAGTTTCTATATTAGCAGCGGTAATTTATCGCACAAGAACAGGGGAGGGGCAACATTTAGATATAAGCATGACAGACTGTGCGTTAGCGTTAAATGCATTAGCTGCACCTGAATATTTAGTCCAAGGGAAGCTGCTAGAACGGGAACAAATGATGCTGAACGGTGGTAGCTTTTACGGTCATTTTGAAACACGAGACGGACGGTATATGTCGGTTGGCAGCATAGAGCCTAAATTCCGCCAAGCGTTATGTAATGCAATAGGTAGGCAGGATTTGCTACCGCTTGTACTCAGCTATAAACCGACAGATGAAGCTCTATTTAAGCGGCATTTAACGGAGATATTTAAAGAAAAAACATATGCACAGTGGGTAAATATTTTCGCTAAAACAGATGCGTGTGTAGAACCAGTATTAGCCTTTGAAGAAACGGTTACACACCCACTATTTCTTGCACGTAACATGTTTGTTGATATTACAAAGGAAAATGGAACAACGCAAAAGCAGCTAGCCTGCCCTATTAAGTCAAATATTTTTCAGCCTGTATATACAGCAGCTAGTGAAGCTATAGGGGAACATAACGAGGACATTCTCGGATTACCTATTAAATAAGGAAATTCTCATTTATTAATCATAGTAGCTCATAAAGATAACTTCGAAATGTATTGAAGTTATTTTTATGAGCTTTTTATGTCTATATGTTAATTTGTGTAGAAAATAAGCTATACTTGTAATTACAATGAAAGAAAAGGAGCATATACATGCTAACATTTGAACAAAAACAAGCGATAATTGAATCGTTTTCAGAATTAACAAGAAAAGAAATTTCGATGAAACGAGTAAATTATCATTTTATGGACAGTTTGTTTGAAAAAACGATTGTCGTTGAAAAATTACATCCAAACGGAAATGGTTTTGTCTTCGTAGGTGATTTATTGCGCTATGAAAATGAGGCAAATGATAAAGGATTAGTAAATATTCGTGATTATGATGAGCAACAGCTACGTGCCATTATTGAAGATGCGATTACGTATTTAGGCGAAGAACAAGAAGAGGAACAACCAATTATTGAGACTTGGCGTAACCGTGAAGGAGACCAATTAGAGCTTGCCTTTGAACAACGTTCATGGAATGTCTACCATCGAGATAATTTAGAAGAAGCCTTTGGTACTTATGAAGCAGCAAAAGAATACTTATTGGAAGAAGGCTTTCGTAAAAAGAACTAAGTAATATGGGGGAAATGAAATGAGCGGTAAAAAATTGGTGGGGATCGTAATTATTGTTTTAATCATTGCATGCTTATTTTCAGTTTTTACGATTCAAAATTTCTATAAAAACAATGAAGAACAGCCAAATAGCGAAAATCGTGAATTAAATAAGTCAAAAAGTTTGAATTTAATTTTACCACAAGCTACAATTATCTCGAATTCAAGATAATTGAAAGGTGATGTGTTCATGCAACATATATTTCATAAAGGAACAGATGAAACAAAGCCGACCTTATTGTTATTACACGGTACAGGTGGAGACGAGCATTCTTTAATGAGCCTTGCGAAGGAAATAGATGCAACGGCCAATGTTTTAAGTGTGCGTGGTAATGTATTAGAAAATGGCATGTCTCGTTTTTTCCGTCGTTTAGCTGAAGGTGTCTTTGATATAGAAGATTTAATTTTCCGTACGCAAGAACTACAAAGCTTTTTGGCAACAGCAGCAGAGCAATACGGATTTGATCGTACGCGCATTGTAGCGATTGGTTACTCAAATGGTGCAAACATTGCAGCAAGCTTATTATTCCATTTCGAAGATGCATTGGCTGGTGCAATTCTACATCATCCGATGGTACCAAGACGTGGAATTCAACTACCAGTGTTACCTAATACGCCTGTATTTGTTGCGGCTGGAACGAATGATCCACTATGTTCGGCACAGGAATCAGAGGATTTAGAATCACTCTTATCTGATGCAGGCGCTAATGTAACGACAGCATGGTTTAACTATGGTCATCAGCTTACAATGCCTGAAGTAGATTCAGCAAGAGAGTGGTATCATAAAAATTTTTAAACAAAAAACCCGAGAACGATGTCAATGGACGTTCTCGGGTTTTTTTATCGATAGTTACTTCTTCTTAGCAAATGGTAGCCACCAATTCCAATCGCCAAATAGCTTCATAAGACTTGGGACGAGCATAAGGCGAATAATGGTAGCGTCAATAGCAATAGCAATGGCAATACCAACACCGATTTGCTTGACAGGCATAACATCAGTAAAAGCAAATGCTCCTGTAATAACAATCATAATAAGCGCAGCAGATGTAATAATACGGCTAGTAGATGTTAGCCCCTCTACTGTTGCACGAGTATTGTCCGCACCTTTTTGGTATTCCTCTTGTATTCTTGAAATTAAAAACACTTCATAGTCCATGCTCAAACCAAATACAAGACAAAATACAATGACTGGAATTATGAGGACAATGGTGCCAGCCTCTATTCCAAAATGTCCATATTGGAATATATATACGAGTATCCCAAACGCTGAGGATAACCCAATAATATTCATTATTATTGCCTTAAGCGGAATTAAAACCGAGCGGAAGGCAAGCATTAAAATAAAGAATGTTGATACGATAATGATTAAGACAGCGAATACAATTTTATTGGCAATTTCATCGAAAATCTCTTGATTGAATTTACCTTGTCCACCTAGTTTAAAGTCAACGTTTAAGTCTTTGTCCATCCATGTTCTTGCGAATTTTTGCGCAGCAGAGGACGAACCAGCTACATTTAATGTAATAGGGATAAACAACTGTGTATCCTTAGAAAACGAATGAATAAGTGGTTTTAATTGTTCTGCAACTTGTGGCATTTCCAAGGATGCTGTTAATTCCTCAGGCGATTTAATATTAGCTTCTGTATAAACAGTTGATACTTGATCAACAAGTGGATCATCAAGTAGCTTTTCTTGTATATCAAACAGTAGCTCTCTTGCCTGCTCATCTTCCCAGCCTTCTTTGCGTTCTGCGAGTAAATATAAAACGGAAGTATCACCGAGTCCAAATGTCTCATCTAATTTATCGTAGGCAGCACGTGCATCGTATTTGGTAGGTAAAGAATCCACTTGTGGAATAGCTAGTTTAATATCCTTTAATGGAATCATACCGATACCTAGCAACAATAATGCAACGATGACAATCGAGACAGGTCGTTTCATAACAAAGCCAGCAAAACTGCGCCAACGATTTGTACCGCTTGGCTTTACGCGTAAGATGCGCCATTTATTTAGGCGATCTCCTAACACCATCATTGTAGCAGGTAGTAAAGTGAGGCCTGCTAACACGGCGAATAACACGACAATTGTGCCGCCTAGTGCAATATTGCGGAATATTTCCACGTCAATTACGATCATGGCACCTAGACCAATCATGACACAAACAGCGGAGAATATGATTGAACGGCCTGCTGTCTGGATAGCCATCTGTATTGCATCGGCAATTGTGGAATGGCCACGTTCCTCGCGATAGCGATTAATAAATAGTAGGGCGAAATCAATACTGAGGGCAAGTCCTAGCATTGGTACAATGTTTAAGACAAAAATGGATAAGTTAACGCTACCGCTAAGCAGTGTCAACAATCCAAATGCTGTGACAACAGTAACGACACCGATTATAATTGGCAAAATGGCAGCGACAACGGTGCCAAAAGCCAGTAATAATACAACAATCGCGATTGGTAAGCCAATTGCTTCAGCAGAAGCCAAGTCTTTCTGGCTAGCTTCATTGATATCCTCTGATATCACAGGGCCACCTGTAATACTAATGCCATCCTCTTCAATTAAAGTACGAACTTCTTTTACTATATCAGGCAAATTTTCAATGTTATTTTTAAAATGTACCATGGCATAGGCGATGCTATCTTTTTGTAACGCAGAATCATCCAATGGTGACTGGATTGAATGGATTTCTTGAATGTTATCAAGTTTTTTCAAGGTGTCTTCGATTTTTTTATCGTTTGCTTGGTCAAAGACAACCATTATTGTTTCTGCAGGTAAGTCGAATGTTTCTGCTAGTTCATTTGTGACATAGGTATGATCAGCTTCAACAAAAAAGCCATCTCCATGCAGTTTGCTCGGAAGCTGTATAGCAAACACAGCCATTGCGATAAAAAATACAATCCAAATTGCAACGATAGCTTTCGCATGTGCAGTGATAAAAGCTGAAAAAGTTTTCATAATTATAAAGCATCCCCCTTTTAAACTAGTGTAAAGGATGTGTCGCTTTTTGTCGTGTGACAAAGTAAAAACTCCTGCCAACAGTAAATTGTGTGCGTGCCTGTCACTCCTAAATTGGCGCTTTCTGTGGGCACGACGTAAGGCGCAACCGTCGCTGAGGCGCCGCCTGTTGCGTCTTACGTTGCGTGCGTTCCCGCAGGAGTCTCCGTGGATTGTTACTGGGATATTGAATTGTATGGGAATTGTGTGAGTGCCTGACACCAAAAAAAGACACCAAAAAAAGCACTTTCTGCTCACAGAAAGTGCCGTAAAATCTAGAAGAATAAAGATAATATAAAGTAAATAACGGATGCCATCACAGCTGATATTGGCATTGTAATAATCCACGTTGTCACAATTTTACGTGCCATTCCCCAGTTTACACCACGAACACGTTGTGCTGAACCAACGCCCATGATTGATGAAGAAATCACGTGTGTTGTCGATACTGGTAAGTGAATTAAAGTTGCACCGAAAATAACAGTAGCAGAAGCTAAATCTGCGGCAACGCCATTTACAGGGCGGATTTTCATAATTTTACCGCCGACCGTTTTGATAATTTTATAACCACCAATAGAGGTACCAAGCCCCATAGCAATTGCTGCCGCTGCTCGAACCCAGAAAGGAATATCATCCCCAGTGTGTAAGCCTGCAGCGATTAGCGCCATTGTCATAATACCCATTGCCTTTTGCGCATCATTTGTACCGTGTGTAAACGATTGTATAGCCGCTGTGAAAATTTGCATTGTACGGAAGCCTTTGTTCGTACGATATAGATTTAAATTTTTAAACCATATTTTAAACAGAGACATCATTAGAAAGCCGGCACAAATTGCAAGGATTGGTGAAAATACTAAAGCCATAATAATTTTTGTAAAACCACCGTAGTTAAGTACGCCAAAGCCTGCAGAAGCAACTGCAGCGCCAGCAATTGAACCGATTAACGTATGTGAAGAACTTGATGGGATACCAAAGTACCAAGTAAGCAGGTTCCAAATAATAGCTGAAATCAATGCGGCTAAAATTACGACAGAACCTGTAGTATCTCCTTGAAAGGCATTTAAAGAAAATGGATCTACAATATCTTTTGTTAGAGCCTTTGCTACACCGACGAATGTAATAGCACCGATGAAGTTCATCGTCGCCGCCATAATAATGGCAACACGTGGAGGCAATGCTCTAGTTGAAACCGACGTTGCGATAGCATTTGCTGTATCGTGGAAACCGTTGATAAAGTCAAATGTTAGGGCAAAGATGACGACCAATACGGTTAGTATAATTATTGTATTCATTGTAAGTGACCCACTCCTAATTACGCGTTTCGCATGATAATTGTTTCCATTGTGTTTGCAACGTTTTGACAATAATCAGCGATATCCTCTAGTTGTTCATAAATATCTTTAAATTTAATGATGCGGATTGGATCTTTTTCATTTAAAAACAATTGCTTAATAGAAGTTCTTTGTACTTCATCACATTCACGCTCATAGTCTTTTATTAAAATTGCATGTGGGCGCATGCCAATAAGATTTTTTTTCTTTAACTCTTCTGTAGCTTTAACAATTTCATCGGCACTTTTAGAAATGTAGCCTAAGAAAATACGCATCGCTTCGTCAACCTCTGTTAAAGAGAACATTTCAAAGTGAGCGATACAATGCTCCGTACCATCTAACACGTCGTCCATACGGATTGCGAACTCTAAAATATCTTCGCGTTCGATCGGTGTCATAAATGATTTGTTTAGCATCACGATTAATTCATGAATAAGTTTATCGCCAGCTGTTTCGTAATTCTTCATTGTAATGCTAATCTCTTTTAAGTCAGCTACACTTGTAATACGAAAATCATTTGCGTAATGTACGGCCTCTCTCATGTTTTCTGCAATTTTATGCAATGCTATAAAGAAAGGGTCTTGTTTTTTTGAGTTAAGCATGTAAATGAAATCCTCCTGGATGTATATAAAATAATCAACCTTTAAACTTTACTATCATAACAAAATCTTTCGTTTATCTACATAAAATTTATCTTCTCTACATAAAACTTTACAATCCTGTAATATACAATTTGTTCACAAATAAGCTGTATCGCATGTGTATTTATTCCTATTAGTACAGGGAAATGCCTATAAAATAAGAGTTTTTGTGAAAAATATAGGTTGTTTAGTACAGAATATAGCATTCACAATTACGCGATTATACTTGATGGCTAAATTGAATTGTAAACGCATTGTAAAGAAATGCCCTTTAACATAGTGTTCCCTATTTTCTTAAGAATATCTTCATTTTTATCCTTCAATATTTTTAAGAATTATTTTCTATACTTAAGAAAGTACGAGAAAGGGGCATTACAACAAAAATGATTCAAGTCGAGAACTTACAACATACATTTTTAATTGGGAAAAAAGGCAAGGAAAAGCATGTACCTGTATTAAAGGACGTCAATTTCGAAGTAAAGAAGGGCGAGATTGTCGCGATTGTCGGCAAAAGTGGCTCAGGCAAATCAACATTGCTTCAAACATTAGCAGGGTTTATGAAGGCTGAACAAGGCTCGATAAAGGTTAATGGACAAGAAACAGCAAAACTTAATGAAACAGAGAGTGCTGCTTTTCGATTGCGACAATTCGGATTTATTTTTCAAAACTTTCAACTCATGCCAGGTTTAACTGCATTTGAAAATATTGAATTGCCATTGAAGTTGCAAGGTGCTAGCAAAGCTATACGTAAAGAAAAGGTAAAGAAGTTAATGGAGAAGGTTGGATTAACAGCTGTAGCTGACCATTATCCAAATGAATTATCAGGCGGTCAGCAACAGCGTGTAAGTATTGCAAGAGCATTGATTACCAATCCTCCGATATTGCTCGCGGATGAGCCGACGGGTAGCTTAGATTCTGAAACAGAACAAGATATATTACTCCTTATTCAAAGCTTAAATCGTGAGCTTGGCTTAACCTTTGTCATTATTACGCACGATGAAGAAGTGGCGACGATTGCTCATCAACGTTTCAGAATGTCTGATGGCGAGCTTGTGAAGGAGGAAAAATAACATGGTATGGAAAGATCAACTAGATTTTGTTTTACAACATATAAAGAAAAATAAACTACGCGTATTTATGACAGTGCTAGCTGCAACAATGGGTTGTGCATTTTTAATTGTCCTTGCCTCTGTAGGGTTTGGACTACAAGATTCAATTCGTAACGAAATTCTTTCGGATGAAAATGTAACAAAAATACAAGTATATGATGGTTCACAATTTACAGAGCAACAAAAAGATGAAATAAAATCGATAGAAAATGTTAAGACAGTACTTGAAACGATTACAGTTAATGCAAGTGCGCACTCATATTTTGAGGACCGTGATACAAACTCAAACTTAATTTTAACGAATATGAAAGATTTTAAAGATGTAACGGGGAAACTTGCGCAAGGACAGTATCCAACAAAGCCGAATGAGATTATTGTTGGGTATCATTTCCCTCAAACATTATTAAATGACGTCGATCGTGAAGTTATTAACGAAAAAAGTAAAAAGGCTGAGGCTGAGGGAACGTACTATGATGGAAGTGAGGAAGGATATAAACAGTCTGTCATAGGCAAAGAGATTGAGTTATCTTTAATTTCTAATTCAAATGGAGCGACTGAAACTGAAAAGGTAAAATATACGATTGTCGGTGTGACGAAGAAGCCTTCTTATGATTGGATGATCGACAATACAGTGCATATGGATTCAAAGCAGAAAGAGGCAATAGGTAGCAGTTTAGCGGCATTGGATGATGTATCAGAAGATGAAGTGTTTAATTCGGAATTTAATATATATGCAGACAGTTTAGAGCACGTAAAGCCTATTTTGGAAAAGCTTAAAGACAAAGGCTATAGTGTGTATTCAGTGACTGAGCAATTAGATCAAATGGATGTATTTTTCCTTGTATTGAAGATTGGTTTAATTTTTGTTGGCACAATTGCCGTATTAATTGCTTCTATTGGGATTTTTAATACGATGACAATGGCAGTTACAGAGCGTACACGCGAAATTGGAGTCTTAAAGGCAATTGGCGCTAGTCCAAAGCTGATTCAACGTCTATTTTTAATGGAAAGTACATTTATTGGTATTTTTGGAACAATCATTGCGGTAATGATTTCGTATGCTATTAGCTTTACAGCAAATGCGATTTTACCGTTAATATTAAAAGCGGCAACAGGTGAAGATGCGTTTAGTTCGTCTGATATTACATTTTCACTTATTCCATGGCAGCTCGTTCTTATTGCGTCAGCTATCAGCATTGGTGTTGCGATGATTTCAGGCTACCGACCAGCTCGTAAAGCAACAAAGATCGATGTTATCCAAGCGTTACGACAAGAGCTATAAAAAGAACCCGAGGCACATAATGCGCCTCGGGTTTTCATAGTTTATAAATAAGATGTTAATTCATTTGCCAAAAATGGCTTCGCATTCAACAGTGTTACAAAAGCATCGTACTTATCACGTTGCTGTGTACTTGGCTTTTTGCCAGTATAATATGCTCGAATTAGTATGTTTTTTGGTGTGTTTTCCATGTCGATAAATTCTAGTAATTGCGCTTCATAGCCAACAAGCGATAAAATCTCTGCGCGAATTGAATCAGTAGCTAGTGCCGCAAAGCGTTCGCGGACAAGACCGTGCTGAAGCATGATGTCGAGTGCAGGTGTATCAAGTTGACGATTTAGCTCATGCTGGCAACATGGGACGCTTAAAATAACACTTGCTCCCCATTTCACTGCGCGTGATAATGCCATATCTGTTGCAACATCACAGGCATGGAGAGTCACTACCATGTCTACACTGGACTCGTCATTATAATCATTAATATCCCCAACTAAAAATTCAAGTTGCTCATAGCCTAAATCCTGTGCAATTCGTGAGCATTCCTCAATAACCTCTTTTTTCAAATCTAAGCCAGTAACACGAATATCCAAACCTTTTTCAATTTTTAAGTAATGATATAAGGCAAACGTTAAATAGGATTTTCCTGAACCGAAATCTAAAATACGGACTTGGCGATCTTTTGGCAAATAAGCTAAGGCATCGTCGATAAATTCAATGAAGCGGTTAATTTGCTTGAATTTATCGTATTTTTGTTTTTTTACTTTTCCTTCTTCACTTTGTACACCTAAGCGAATTAAAAAAGGATAGGGGGTGGACTCATCCAGTAAATAGTTTTTCTTACGGTTATGTGCTAAGTTGACTTCCTTTGGAGTAGCTGTTTTATCAGACTTCCATAATACTTTGTTTTTTTTCGATAGCTGTACCTGTACTTTTTCGTCAATAAAATCGATATGTGCTTGACGGAAATCAGCAAAAAACAGCTCGAGCTTAGGAGGGAAATCTGCCAGTAGGACGTTCTCATGTTTTAAAATGCGCTCATATTGGTATTCAATTTGTATATGATAAGCCTCTTTCAGCATGATGGGTTTGAGTTTAATACGTTTTACTTCATTAGACTTCATTCGAGGTTGACTGATTGTAGCTGCAACGAGTTGTTGTTGTGCAAATTGCTCTTGTAGCTTTTCTTTCATTTCTTCAAATGTCATTTATTTCGCCTTCTTCGTTGTGTAATAGATGGCATTAGTGTAACACAATTTTATGAACTCATTGTTGTTTTCAATTTTAAGCAATTAGTATATCGAATATTCAGATAAACGATTTTGTTTTTAATAATTTTACGGTATATTTATAGTGAAAAGTTTTGAAGGTAAAGAATAATTGTGGATAGGAGGAAGACTTATGTCGGACAACACTTATCAGCTAATCGCTATTATTATTTATATGATTACAATGCTAGGAATCGGTTGGTATGCATTTGTAAAAACTTCAAATTTAACGGATTACATGCTAGGGGGACGCTCGCTAGGACCAGCTGTAACAGCCCTGAGTGCTGGTGCTGCGGATATGTCTGGTTGGCTATTAATGGGGTTGCCAGGTGCAATTTATATATCGGGACTTGTGGAAGCGTGGATTGCAATCGGCTTAACAATCGGTGCCTATTTAAACTGGATGTTTGTCGCACCAAGATTACGAGTTTATACGCAAGTTTCCAATGATTCTATTACGATTCCAAGTTATTTGGATAATCGATTACGGGATAATACGAAATTAATACGAATTGCTTCTGGGCTCATTATTCTTATATTTTTTACATTCTATGTATCTTCAGGAATGGTAGCTGGAGGCAAGTTTTTTGATAGTTCGTTTGGCTATGAATACCATACAGGTTTATTAATAGTATCAGGTGTAGTTGTTGCCTATACATTGTTTGGTGGTTTTTTAGCGGTAAGTTATACAGACTTTTTGCAAGGCCTAATAATGTTTTTAGCACTTATAACAGTACCGTTATTTGGATTGTTTTTAACGGGTGGACTTAGTGAAACAGTCGAATCCATTAAGGCGGTTAACCCAGAGCATTTAAGTTTATTGCCAGCAACAGCAACAGCAGCTGCGATTATTTCTTCCCTTGCATGGGGACTAGGATACTTTGGGCAACCGCATATTATTGTGCGTTTTATGGCGATTAGTTCAGTAAAAGAAACAAAACAGGCACGTCGTATTGGTATTGGATGGATGATATTAAGTCTTGCGGGTGCTCTTGCAACGGCATTAGTAGGTGTAGCATACTATCAACAAAATGCTGGCGAATTAAAGGATGCTGAAACGGTGTTTATTGTACTTGGTCAATTATTGTTCCATCCATTTATTGCAGGTATAATGCTAGCGGCCATTTTAGCAGCAATTATGAGTACAATCTCATCGCAATTAATTGTTACTTCTTCCGCACTTGTTGAGGATATATACAAGGCTTTGTTTAATAAAACAGCTACCGATAAACATTATGTTTTTATTGGCCGAATGGCAGTATTAGTAGTAGCGATAATTGCGGCCCTTTTAGCTTGGAATCCTGAAAATTCTATTTTAGATTTAGTAGGTTTTGCCTGGGCTGGGTTTGGAGCGGCATTTGGACCAATTATTTTATTATCATTATATTGGAAGAGACTGACGAATTACGGAGCGCTCAGTGGGATGGTATTAGGAGCGGTAACAGCCTTTGTTTGGGGGAAAATTAATTCACTGTCAACAGCTCTTTACGAAATCGTACCAGGTTTCCTCGTTTGTTTAGTAATAGCTATAATCGTTAGTATGATGACATATAAAAGAAACGATGAGATTGAAGATGAATTCAATCGTAGCCTATCGCTGTTAAAAGAAGAACAAGGGAAATGATAAAGCATGCTGTAAAAAATGAATATTATTCGTTTCTTATAGAATGTAGGCTAAGACCATTGGGGAAAAGTTTGACGTAGTTCGATTTCTTATAAGAGGTTAAGAAAATAAAAAGTTTTATCTACAGTTCGAATACGCCCAACTTTAGGGCGTATTTATTTTTTAATAATTAAAATTCAACGCTAAGTAATTTTGTTAAAAAATAGCGCTTTGGTGTCATGAAAGAAACTCGACTAAAAGACACAGATTCGGGCATTATATGGTAAGATGAAGAAAATTTGCTGTAGCGTCACCAAGGCGTTGGTGGGAGGATTGTGAGTGGAAAAATTGAAAGAAGTAGATGTTTTGCTAGAAAAGGCTATTCTTGTTGGGGTTAATTTACGCAATGACAAGCATTTTGAGTATTCAATGGAAGAGTTAACAAATTTAGCTGAAGCATTGAATGTAGAAGTCGTAGGCGTAGTGACACAAAATTTAGAGCGTGTCACACCTTCACATTATGTTGGTACGGGTAAAATCGAAGAGATAAAAAGCTTTTATGAAGAAGCACAAGGGAATCTTGTTATTTTTAATGATGAATTATCACCTTCACAAATCCGAAATTTAGAGCGTGATTTAGAAACGAAAGTAATCGATCGAACGATGTTAATTTTAGATATTTTTGGTCGTCGTGCCAAAACACGTGAGGCGCAAATGCAGGTAGAGTTAGCACAACTTCAATATATGCTTCCACGGTTAGTCGGCTTGCACGCTTCGCTAAGTCGACAAGGTGGTGGTACTGGAGGCGGTTTTAAAAACCGTGGAGCTGGTGAAACGAAACTGGAACTAGATCGCCGTAAAATTGAAGATCAGATTTCAAAAATAAAAAAAGAGCTGGAGCAAGTGAAGGAGCAGCGAGAGACACAACGAAAACAACGTCGGAAAAATGCAGTTCCAGTTGTGTCCATTGTAGGGTATACGAATGCTGGTAAGTCAACCATCATGAACCAACTGCTCGCTAAAATTGGACAAGAAGATCATAAGCAAGTATTTGAGAAGGATATGCTGTTTGCGACGCTTGAAACGTCCGTCCGTTATATTGAATTACATGATAAGAAGTCATTTTTATTAACTGATACAGTAGGCTTTGTAAGTAAATTACCACATCACTTAGTAAAGGCGTTTCGCTCAACACTAGAAGAAGCACGTGATGCTGATCTATTGCTTCATGTTGTGGATGTTTCAAATCAAGAGCATGGTTTTATGATGGATGTTACAAATGAAACATTAAAGGCAGTTGGCGTTGAGGGAATCCCTACTATATATGTCTATAACAAAGCAGACTTAGCAAATGTTCCGTACCCAGTCATTAGTGGGGATAATATATGGATTTCTGCAAAGCAGGGTACTGGATTAGATGAACTATTACAAATTATACGCCAACATATTTTTTCTGATTATGTGACATGTAAAATGCTTATTCCATATGAGCAGGGCAATATAGTGTCTTATTTAAATGAAAATGCAACTATTTACGAAACGGCATATGAAGAAAATGGCACATTATTAAAGCTAGAAGCAAAAGAAGCTGATTACGCAAAATATCAACATTTTGTTGTGAAATAGCAATTAAATAATTCATACGCAAATTGGTATTGCAATGTGGTTGTAATCTAAATTGGGTGTGTAGAAAAATCAACAGCAATTATGGCTGTTGATTTTTTTATTTGGAAAAAAATATAAAAAACATAATATTTATTATTTTCAAATATTAAATTTAAATACAATTTATAAGAGGAAAGGAAAGAGTGAGAAAACGTAGATATTTCAATATATTTAATAAAATATTAACTAATGAGTCTGAATATAAAGAAAAATGACAAATTTTCAACATTTTTTAAAACTCTTGCGAAAGTAATAAAAACGCTTTAGTATGATGAAACATAGTTTTTTATCCTTATCAATGGGGAACAATATTTAAAGGAATAATGAAAGTGGGAGAGGATATTGTATGTCTACTAAAGATGAAATTGTAAAATCCGTCCCTCAAAAAGGATTTGTCGGACACCCTAAAGGGCTCTTTACATTATTTTTCACAGAATTCTGGGAGCGTTTTTCATACTACGGTATGCGAGCGATTCTAATCTTCTTCATGTATTATGAATTAAATGAAGGTGGATTAGGTCTTGATCGCGGAACAGCGAATTCAATTATGGCTATATATGGATCGCTTGTTTATATGTCGGGTATTATTGGAGGCTGGATTGCCGATCGACTTTTAGGGACACGTAAAACGATTTTTTATGGTGGCGTGTTAATTATGATCGGTCACTTACTGCTAGCATTCCCTGGCGGTGTGACAATGTTATTTGCTTCAATGGCGTTTATTGTTATCGGTACTGGTTTATTAAAACCGAATGTCTCAAGTATTGTAGGAGATATTTATGCTGAAACAGATAGTCGTCGTGATGCAGGATTCTCGATTTTCTATATGGGTATTAATATGGGTGCATTCATTGCGCCGTTTATTGTCGGAACAATTGGACAAAAGTATAGTTTCCATTTAGGCTTCAGTTTAGCAGCAGTTGGTATGCTAGTTGGATTAATTGTTTTTAAAGTAACTGAGAAAAAATATTTAGGTCTAGCGGGCTTACAAGTAAATAACCCGTTAAAACCGGAAGAACGTAAAAAAGTCTTTACGCAATTCGGTATTATAGCATTAGTCATTATCATTTTAGGTGGCATTGGTATTAAAACTGGTGTACTAACAATGGATGTCTTTAGCTTAATTATTACAGCACTTGGTGTGATAATACCAACAGTGTTCTTTATTTATATGTATCGTAGTAAGAAAACTACAAAAGATGAGAAATCTCGTCTACTTGCATACATTCCGTTGTTTTTAGCCGCGGTTATGTTTTGGGCTATTCAAGAACAAGGTGCAACAATTTTAGCAACGTATGCAGATGAGCGTACACAATTAAATATTGGTGGTTTCCATCTTGAATCGTCTTGGTTCCAATCGCTTAACCCATTATTCGTTATTACCATGTCTCCATTATTTGCGATGCTATGGTTAAAATGGGGCGATAAGCAACCATCAACACCACGTAAGTTTTCTTATTCACTATTTTTTGCCGGACTATCATTTTTAGTAATGATGATTCCAGCACATCTTTCAGGTGGACAAGCTTTAGTTAGTCCATTGTGGTTAGTATTATCATTCTTCTTAGTAGTAGTTGGGGAATTATTATTGTCTCCAGTAGGTTTATCTGCAACAACGAAATTAGCGCCACAAGCTTTTGCTGCACAAACAATGTCGCTTTGGTTTTTAACGAGTGCTGCGGCTCAAGCGATTAACGCTCAGCTTGTAAAAGTATATGAAGTTGTAAGCGAATTCACATATTTCGGATTCTTAGGAACATTGTCGATTGTTATCGGAATACTCTTATTAGTACTTTCACCTATTATTTCTAAAGCGATGCGTGGTATTAATTAGTTAAAGAGGCTAGAGAAAAGAAAAAAGTGTTAGATTGACTGCGGTCAATCTAACACTTTTTTTGCTATGCCGTTGATGTCCGCTACGGCGGTGCTTTCCGCGGGCACACACGTAAGCCGCAACCCTCGCTAACGCGCGGCTTGTTGGCTTACTATGCGTGCGTTCCCGCAGGAGTCACCGCCTCCGCTACCACCAACTATTATTATTACATACTCCTTTGCCCTGCTTTTAAAATTTTAGAGTAATGTCACTGCATCTTTTTTGTCTCTTGTGTAGTCTATTAGCTAGAAGATAATTTAATTTTCTGTAGAATAGAGCTTTTTTTCGTTATAATAATCTTACTAGTAACAATTTTAAGGGGTTGGTTGTCATGAAAGAAGCATTGGATCGTTTGAGGCCAAGATTAATGGAGATATTCACGTATTTACATGCGAATCCAGAAATAAGCTGGCAAGAGGTAGAAACAACAAATTATATTTTTGATTTGTTGACGCGTGAAGGATTTTCACCACAACGCTTTAAAAATTGCACAGGGCTGTATGTTGATATTGGTGATGGAAACCCAAAGGTAGGTTTACGGACGGATATAGATGCATTATGGCAAGAAGTAGATGGTGAGTTTAGAGCAAATCATTCTTGTGGACATGATGGACATATGACAATGGCAATCGGAGCTCTTTTACTTCTGAAAGAGCAGTCTCAATCATACAAAGGCACAATTCGTGTTATTTTCCAACCAGCTGAAGAAAAAGGAACAGGTGCATTAGCTGTTCTAAAAGAGGGCATTATTGATGACTTGGATTTTTTATTTGGAGTCCATTTAAGACCAGTTCACGAGCTTGAGGACGGCACATATTGTGCAGCTTTGTACCATGGTGCCTCTCGTTTACTAGAAGGCGAAATTATCGGTGAGGATGCACATGCGGCAAGACCACACCTTGGTGTGAATGCAATTGAGGTAGGTGCAACAATTATCGAAGATTTACGCACCATACATACAGATCCCATGGTGCCTGTATCCGTTAAGATGACAAAATTTCAAGCTGGAGGTGAGTCAGGTAATATTATTCCAGGTAAAGCAGCCTTCACGATTGATATAAGAGCACAACGAAATGATGTAATGGATACACTTGCTCAAGGTGTGAAACGTGTTATTGATTCTTCGAAAATTTTGCATAAAGTGCAAATTGAGTTACGTACAGTTGCTAATATTGTGGCAGCAGAGGTAGACACAACTGCTCAATATATGATGGAGCAAGCCATTGTTAAGGCAGCGGGGCTATCTAATTTACGAAAGCCTGTGCATACACCAGGCGGAGAGGATTTCCACCATTATGCCGTTCAACGTCCGCATTTAAAATCGACAATGCTTGGACTAGGTTGCGGATTAACACCTGGATTACACCATCCAAAAATGAAATTTAAGCAGGCAAGACTTGTAACTGGAGTTGAGATTCTTACAAACGCTGTATTAGGAGCATTAGAACTCGAAACATAGAGGAGGCATCAGATAATGTTAGAAAACGTTTCTATTAGAAAAATGATGACACCTGAGGAAATTGCTGAGGTGCAATTCTTAAATGTTGAAATCTGGGGGAGTCAGGCAATTCCCTCACATCAAATGCTAGCGGCTGTTCAAAATGGTGGGTTATTGCTTGGGGCGTATTTGGAAGGTCGACTAATTGGGTTTAATTACTGCTTTGTAGGTTATCGGGAAGAAAAAATGTATCTACACTCACACATGATTGGCGTCGAAAAAACATATCGTGAACAAGGTGTAGGAGAGTTGTTGAAGCATGCTCAGCAAGAATATGCGCGAGAAAATGGTTTTCAGCTAGTTCGTTGGCTATTTGATCCATTAGAAGCGCGTTTAGCAAATTTATCATTTTTAAAGCTGGATGCATATAGCAATCAGTATGAAATAGATTATTATGGACCGTTACAAGATGATTTTAATGATGGACTGCCCTCTGATCGAATTGCGGTAGAATGGTGGGTTGAGCGTAATCATGCAAATGATAGCTTGGATGAGCTAGAAGAAGCGGCAGAGCAAGTTGTATCATGGTCATTGACGGTTGATGGATTACCTGTGCTCGATCAAGATAGTGAATTTCAAAGTAACCAAAAATTTTATAAGGACGCTTATTTAGTTCCTATTCCACAGTATTTACAAAAGATGAAGGTGGAAAGTCCGAAATTAGCTGAGGACTGGCGTTATAAGATTCGTACAATTTTAACTACCTTCTTTGCCCAAGAATATGCCATTGTTCGAGTGAAAAAGCAAAAAGAATATATACACTTTTATCTGTTAGTCAGACGCTCTTTATTGGCTTTATAATAGAGATAAGGAGTGAATTTTGTGAGAATAGAAGAAATTACAATAAGACATTTAAAAATGCCGATGAAGGCTCCGTTCACAACAAGTTTTGGTACTGTTAGTGAAAAAGAGCTATTACTTTTAGAGGCGAAGGATGCGTCAGGTACGATTGGTTGGGGAGAAACAGTTGCTTTTGTAGCACCGTGGTACACAGAGGAGACATTAAAGACAACTTGGCATATGTTAGAGGACTTTTTAATGCCTACCTTGCTACATAAAGAGATTGCACACCCAGATGAGGTTAGTGCCTTGTTTTCGCCTATTCGGCGCAATTGCATGGCGAAAGCATCTATTGAAGGGGCTGTGTGGGACATTTATGCACAGCAAACGAAACAGTCCCTTGCCCATGCGTTAGGTGGAAGCAAAGATACTATTGATGTAGGGATTAGTTTAGGAATTCAAGCTAGCACAGAAAAACTGATTGATTTAATAAAGGTCTATGTAGAAAAGGGTTATAAACGAGTAAAAGTTAAAATAAAACCTGGGTACGATGTCGAAGTTATTCGTGCTATCCGTGCTACATTTCCTAATTTACCATTGATGGCAGATGCAAACTCTGCGTACACATTAAATGATATAGAAGTGCTTCAACAGCTGGATGCCTTTAACCTTTTAATGATTGAGCAACCACTTGCAGCTGACGATATTATAGATCATGCCAAGCTGCAAAAGCAGTTACAAACACCAATATGTTTAGATGAAAGTATTACATCACTTGAAGATGCTCGTAAAGCGATCGAGCTAGGTAGTTGTGGTGTCATTAATATAAAAATTGGTCGTGTAGGTGGTTTAACGGAGGCTAAGAAGATTCATGACTATTGTCAGGAGCATGCCATTCCTGTCTGGTGTGGAGGCATGTTGGAAGCGGGAATCGGACGAGCACATAATATAGCACTAACTGCACTCTCCAATTTCATATTACCTGGTGATACAGCAGGTTCGAGTCATTATTGGTATGAGGATATTATAATGCCTGAGGTTATGGTAGAAGATGGCGTTATTCGTGTGCCTACAAGTGTTGGTATAGGCTATAAGCTAAATATGGCAGTCATTGATAAATTAACAATGAGCAAGAAAGTTTATAAGGAATAGCTTTAAGCGATGGAGGCTGCCTTTTCTCCATCTGTTTGTCAGATAAATAGTCGAGGAGAGAAGTGATTGAAAAAGAGCTTGCAAATCGGCGGTGCTTATGTAGGAATAATCGTCGGTGCGGGGTTTGCATCCGGGCAGGAAATCATCCAGTATTTTACGAGCTATGGCAATAAGGGAATATTAGGCGCTCTTTTAGCGACACTCTGGTTTGCCTTTGTGGGAATGTGTATAGCACAAATTAGTTCACGGTTGCGGACAACATCTCATAAGGATTTGATATATCAAATTTCGGGTAATACTATCGGCTTTCTAATGGACTTTGTACTATCACTTTTTTTGTTTGGTGTGTCAGTCATTATGTTTGCTGGAGCGGGTGCTACTTTCGAGCAAATGTTTGGACTACCCGTATGGCTAGGAAGCATTTGTATGATTGTCCTCACTATGATGACAGTTATGATGAATGTAAAAAGTATTATTAATATAATAGCCATTGCGACGCCTTATTTGTTAGCTGTTGTTACAATTATTGCGGTCTATTCCATAGCTACGATGGATTTAACATTTGCAGAGCAAACAGTAATAGCACAACAACAATTACCAACATCATCAAAAAGCTGGTGGGTAACAGCTTTGCTCTATATGTCTTTTAATATCGGCGTTTGTTTTTCGCTTCTCACAGTGATGTGTGGCGCTATACGAAATGAACGAATTGCAGGCATAGGTGGCATTATCGGAGGACTATTGTTAGGCGCGCTCATTTTAATTATTCATTTTTCCCTTCTCGCTAAAATGAACGTTATTGTTGGATTGGATATTCCCATGCTCGCATTAGCTAATGAAATTCATCCAATAGTAGGTTTATTAATGTCATTTTCTTTATTGGGGATGATTTACAATACAGCGGTAGGTATGTTTTATTCGTTTTCGGTGCGATTTTTTAAACCAACAAAGCCTAGCTTTAAGGTCGCTGTCATTTGTATGGGCATTCTAGGCTTTTTTGCGAGCCAAGTGGGCTTTACAACACTTGTATCAAAACTATATTCGGTAATGGGCTATTTAGGCTTTATTTTAGTAGCATCAATAATTTTTGCATGGCTACGAGGAATAAGAAGAGTAGCTTAATGAGGTGATTGAGAAGGGCAACTATGTCATTCTCAATTACCCTTTTTTTTGAATAAATTTCTGAGGGGAAAGAGCAACATGTTTGAATGAGAAATATCTCAATTTAGCGGTGTTTTTGTTGAAAAAACATAGTTTTTAAGTATTTCCAAATAAAGCGAGAACAATTCTCAATAGGAGGTTGACTGATAATAAAAAGATGCTTATAATGAGAATCGTGAGTAATGATAATCATTTTCAGCTGATTATTAATTACACTCAATAATGAATCTACCGGGGATTACAATGAAAATAAGATATCTTTTAACAGCAACTGTTGTGTTGTCTATTGTGTCACTATTCATTGGTGTAGTTAATATTAAGCCAAGTGACTTATTGGACTTCGGATCAGAAGAAACTAGACTATTCTTAATTAGTCGTATACCAAGACTTGTGGCAATTTTGCTGGCAGGTGCAGGTATGAGTATTGCTGGTTTAATTATGCAAAGCTTAAGTAGGAATAAGTTCGTGTCACCAACGACAGCAGGAACTTTAGATGCTACGAAATTAGGTGTTCTAATTTCAATGATGTTTTTTACAAATGTCACGTACTTTCAAAAAATTTCCTTCGCTTTCATATTTGCTTTAGCCGGCACGTTAATGTTTATGCAAATATTAAATCGAATAAAGTTCAAAGATGCGATTTTTATACCGCTTATAGGCTTAATGTTCGGAAATATCCTATCTTCTATTACGACGTTCTTTGCGTATAAGGCTGATATTATCCAAAACATTTCTGCATGGTTACAAGGAGATTTCTCATTGATAATGAAAGGTCGTTATGAGCTTTTATACATAAGTGTACCTGTTCTAATAATGGCATACATTTATGCAAACCGTTTCACAGTGGCTGGAATGGGTGAGGATTTTGCAAAAAACCTTGGTCTTTCCTACAAATTCGTTGTGAATTTAGGTTTGGTGTTAGTAGCACTAGTGACAACTACGGTGGTACTAACAGTAGGTGTGATTCCGTTTCTAGGTTTAATTATTCCAAATATTATATCGCTGTTCAGAGGGGATAACCTTGCAAAGACATTACCGCACACGGCTTTACTCGGTATGTCGTTCCTATTATTCTGTGATATTATAGGGCGCGTGTTAATTTTCCCTTATGAAATTCCGATAAGTATGACGGTCGGCGTCATCGGAAGTGCAATCTTTCTAATTATGTTATTTAGGGGGAGAGCATATGCGTAACCGTACCAAAATGTTGATATTAATCGGACTAGCAGTAGCTGCTATGTTACTGTACGTCTTTTATGAATTAAATGGGAACTATAGCTATGCATTCCCACGTCGCCTCATTAAAGTAGTGGCGATGGCATTAACGGGAATTGCCATTGCGTATTCGACAGTGGTTTTCCAAACAATTACGCATAATCGTATTTTAACACCAAGTGTTATGGGGCTTGATGCTTTGTACATGATGGTCCAAACGATTATTTACTTCTTCTTTGGCTCGATGTCTATATTTGTTATTAACGCACATTACAATTTTTTGCTAGCTGTTTCAGCAATGGTCATTTTCGCGTTAATATTTTATCGAGTATTGTTCAAAGAAGGTAAACGTCCGATTTACTTCCTGCTGCTTGTCGGTATGATAGTCGGGACATTTTTAGGAAGTGTCACAACTTTCTTCCAAGTTTTAATTGATCCTAATGAGTTTCTGAGCTTACAAAGTAAAATGTTTGCAAGCTTTAATAATGTAAATTCAGATTTAGTATGGTTAGCAGGTCTTGTTATTGTCGGTACATTTATTTATGGTTGGCGTCATATGAGTCAACTAGATGTAATGTCACTTGGTCGCGATACAGCAATAAACCTTGGGGTACCTTATGATAAGCTTGTACAACGCATGCTCATATTATCTTCGATATTAATCGCAGTATCTACAGCGCTTGTTGGGCCAATTACATTCTTTGGCTTAATCGTAGCAAATTTATCGTATCAGTTTTTCAAGACGTACAAGCACTCTGTGTTAATTGCAGGTTCTTGTGTAATGAGTATTGTTGCTTTAGTCGGTGGTCAGTGGATGGTCGAGCGAATATTTAAATTCGATACAACACTAAGCGTTATTATCAACTTTGTAGGTGGTGTGTACTTCATCTACCTATTATTGAAGGAAAGTAGGTCAGCAGGATGATCCAAGTAAAAGAAATTTCTAAGTTTTTTGGGAAAAAGCCTGTCATTCAAGATGTTAGTGTAGACGTTGCGCCAGGTAAAATTACGTCCTTTATTGGACCGAATGGTGCAGGTAAATCAACACTGCTTTCAATGGTAAGCCGTTTACTTAATGCAGACACTGGTGAAGTATTACTCGATAAGTCAGATGTGCGTCGCTGGAAATCTGATGACTTTGCAAAGCGCGTATCGATTTTAAAACAGTCAAACTACATGAATGTGCGTCTAACAATTCGTGAACTCGTTTCATTTGGTCGCTTTCCTTATTCAAAAGGAAATTTAAAACCAGAGGACGAGCAAAAAGTAGATGAAGCAATTCACTATATGAATTTAGTTGACATTCAGCATAATTATTTAGATGAATTATCGGGTGGACAGCGACAACGGGCATTTATTGCAATGGTCATTGCGCAAGACACAGATTATATTTTGTTAGACGAGCCACTTAATAATTTAGACATGAAGCATTCTGTGCAAATCATGAAAATTTTGCGTAAGTTGGTGGATGAGCTAGGAAAAACGGTTGTCATTGTTTTACATGATATTAACTTTGCATCCGTATATTCTGATCATATCGTCGCTTTAAAAGATGGACGTGTTGTAAAAGACGGTCCGACTAATGACATTATTAACTCAGATGCGTTAAAGGAAATCTATGATATGGATATCCCTGTGCAAGAGCAAAATGGTTGCCGCATTTGTGTGTATTTTAACTCTTAGTAACAATAGATAGTCATCACTATCTAAAAATATAAAAACAAAAAGGAGATTTCACAATGAAAAATTGGAAATTACTTACGGTATTAATGGCAATGATGCTTTTAGTATTAGCTGCTTGTGGTTCTAAAGAAGAATCAAAAGAAGATGATAAAGGTTCAACAGATAATAAACCTGCTGAAGAGCAAAATGAAGCTGCTTCTGCTTACCCAATCACAATCCCAGGTAGTACATCTGGTGAAAATACATTTGAAGATGTAACTTTAAAAGAGCAACCAAAAAATATTGTCGTATTTGACTATGGTTTCCTAGATACTTTAGATGCTTTAGGCGTTGAAGTTGCAGGTGTATCACAAAAATCAGTACCAAGTTATTTAAGCAAATATGCTGACACAACTTACGTAAATGTTGGGTCTTTAAAAGAGCCAGATTTTGAAGCAATCTCTTCTATGAGCCCAGACATCATTTTCATCTCAGGTCGTCAAGCTTCTGCTTACGCAGAATTATCTAAAATTGCTCCAACTGTATTTGTTGGTGTAGATAACAATAATTTTATGGAATCGTTTAAAGCAAACACTGAATTAGCTGGTAAAATTTTCGGTAAAGAAAAAGAAGCTGCTGATGCGTTCGCTGCATACGAAGCAAAAGTAGAAGATCTTAAAGCAAAAACTGCTTCATCTGAAGATAAAGCATTAATCGTTTTAGGTAATGAAGGTTCATTATCTGCATATGGTCCTGGTTCACGTTTTGGTGTAATTCATGATGTATTTGGCGTAAAAGCTGCTGATGACAAAATCGAAGCTTCTACACACGGTGCTAACGCTTCATTCGAATATGTACGTGATACAAACCCAGATATTTTATTCGTAGTTGACCGTGACGCTGCTGTTAACCCTGAAGGCGAGTCTGGTACAAAAGCTGCTATTGAAAACGAAATCGTTGGTGCAACTAACGCTGCTAAAAACGGTAAAGTTTACTACTTAGATCCAGAATATTGGTACCTATCAGGTGGCGGTTTACAATCAGAAACTGCTAAAGCTGATGATATTTTAAAGGCGTTTAACTAATATGTTTGTACAAATTAAACGTATGGTCGTAACTGAGGGTAACGCTGATAAGGTTGTTGAACGATTTGGAGCTAAAAAAGATGGTCCTTCATTACTTGAACAACAACCAGGTTATATTGATAAGCAAGTGCTTGTAAAAAAAGTTCGCCGCGGAGATGAAGAAGTGCTAATTATGGTTCGTTGGGAATCAGAAGAGGCGTGGAAAAATTGGGAGAAGAGCCCTGAGCATATTGCAGGTCATAAAGCAAATGCTGGTAAGCCTAAACCTGATTATATTATTGAAAGCGGTCAAGATGTTTACTATGTAAAAGCTTAATAAAAACTAGAGGTGTCTCACAAGTCAATTGTGACACCTCTTTTTTTATGTCTTTTTATATAAATAACCATTTTACAACAAGGTGTGAACAATTAAGCTGACTGAGGAGCTAGTCAAATGATTAGAAGTTTATGTATTTTTGTTGGATTGATAAGAAGGTGGAGGTGAATGGATAAATGGCAAGGGGCTTTTGTTACTACGTCACACCTCGCCACACATAGAAGTTGAATATTGAGGCAATTATATTTGAACTACGAAGCTTAGGAAGCAGCGCAAACGAAACGTCTGTTTAATGTTTGATAGTAGCCTTGCTCCAAATATTAAATGCTGAGTTAATGTTGAAGGAAATACCGCCATTATTAATGAATAGTCCAGAAATATTAGTCGGGTAGTAATGATAGGCGTCAAAGGCCTCTGTGACTGAATTTAACATGTTGGAAGAGAGATGTTGATTATTGTTTTTTAAATCATTTGGTGAGCCTGCAAAGCTGCTTATTTTAGCGACATTACTATTGTTTTGACCACTCTGCGTTCCTCTAGCATAAACAATGCAGTACTGAGTAGTTTTATAGAGCATCGGTGTATTAATATTCAAACTAGATGTAAAAGGGCTCACTAAAGAAAGTAATGGCAAATCTTTTTCGGGTACTTTTATAATGTCGTGTTGCGCCATATACATGTCTAGTTTTTGCTGAAAAGTATCTTCAAATCCAGGGATATTACAAATGAAGTTAGAAATAGAAGACTTATGTTTATACTCCACTAAAGCTTCTTGATATGCTCGCTGTTCAGCTTGAATGATCAATTGTTCAATAGTTTGTTGTTCATTCGAAGGCTTCTTTATAGTAATTTCCTCTGCAGAGACAGAAATTGTACAGGAAAAAGTTTCTGTAAGTATTAACACGTAGTCATTTACTCCATTCGTCATTTCAATCACCTCTTAATGTTAGAGAATATTTTATAAATAATTAAAATATCATACACTCAAATTGCAAATCGAGTCACATACAATACGCATGAATTTTCCATATCATAAGCGTAACACTAGTCAGGACGCCATTTCAATGGTCAGTTAACGCCAAAAACTGGCGGTCTCTCTTATGACACCGCCAGTTTTTTATTATTTCCTAGCAAAAAATTGGCGTGCTTTCTATAAATACCGCCATTTTTTGGCGGTATTTATGAATCGTTAATGGTAATAAATAGAAAACTAAGTGATTCATTTAACTTATAAAAGATAGAATTAATTCCCATTAATATGTATAATATTTATCAATACGTTTAAGGGAGTAGAGGACTATTGGATGATATAGATGTACGTATTAATGAATCGTTAGACAGTCTGATTGAAAATGATTCGATGCTCGGTGATGAATTAAAGTCAATGCTTAAAAGTTTTAAAGCAGAAAAAAAAGAGATGGGTTATGCATTTGGCAAACTATGCTATTGGCATTATGAAGCATTTGTTGATTCTTTAAATGAAGAGATATATATCGTTGCTGCGGCTATTGAACTTCTAATTTTATCCTATGATATTATTGATGATTTGCAGGATAAAGATACGGACTATATTTGGAGCAAAACACCTGAACTTTCTTTAAATGCAGCACTTGCCTTACTCGTCATGTCATCGAGAGCTATACATGAGACATCATTTGAACATAAAGGTATAGCCATTCGTCTACTGGAACAATATGCGTTACGTAGCATTAACGGTCAGCAGTTAGATGTACTGAATGCTTGTCGAGATGAACAATCCTACTTACAAATGATTGACCAAAAATCAGGGTCACTTACAGCAATGAGTTGCGTCATTGGGGAGGCACTTGCAAAAGGAATGGTGACTGCTGAAATTGAGGAGTACGGGAAATACATAGGTATTATCCAACAAATAAAAAATGATATTTTAGATTTAAAAACTTGGGGACCTAAAAATGATCTATTAAATAGAAAGTATTCATTACCAATTATTTATCTAATGGCACAAAAAAATAGTGTATCAAAATCTGTGATAAACTATTATAATAAAGATATAGTTACATTTTTGGATAATATTGTTACAGAACATGAGTTGACAAATAGCGGTGCAATACGTTATGCAGTTGCAATTAAAAATCTCTATAAAATAAAAGCATTGAATAATCTTGAAAAAGTTGCTATAAACAAGTTAGGTAAAGAATACCTAATAAAACTAATGAAATGAGGAGAGATTTTTATGATTAATGTAATTCAGTATCTAGAAGAGAACCCAGCACTAGTACCACTGTTAAAAGAACAAAAAGTTGCATTAATAGGTGTTTCAGCAATTGAACAGCAGGCAATACTTGACTCATTCGAAGATGTACTATGCTTAAGAGACCCTATTTGGAATTAAATTTATATAATCAAAAATGGTTTATGCTTGCTATAAGTGTTTACGTATTGCTAGGTTTCTACCTGCTATATGTTCCTTATAGCAAGCCTTATTTGGGTATAGATTTGATCGAGGAAAATGGAAATTGGGTAATAGAGCATTCACATGATCAATTAGTGGATGGGCAGAAAATCTCTGCAGGGGACATCGTTTTAAAAGTTGATAATGTTCAAATAGACGACATTTCTTATATAAAGTATGATTTTACAATTAGGGCGGCAAATTCATTAACAATATTAAAGTCTAACGGGGAAAAAATTCATATTACTCCTACTGGTTTAGATTTTACTGAACGGTTTTACTATATATTGCTTATCCCTGCCTGTTATTATTTTCTTACATTATTTGTTGTTTGTTATTTGCATTATAAACAAAAAAACACTTCACTTTTAAGATTGCTTATTTTATTTATGCTAACGGTTTCCATGGCATATGTAAGTATTGGCGCATCTGGTAGTCTCGATATCGTGGGCATTATGGTCAATCGAGGTAGTATGTTGTTATGTTTAGTATTACTTTTACATTTTTTAAGAAACTATTATTCATTTTTAAATGCCAATTGGTTACTTTTTAATAATATTAAATTGTTTTATCTATTGCCTATCTTTGCGATGTTACTTAGCTATATTGGTATTATTAATAACAATTTGCACAACCTTCTTTCGTATGTTGTTTTAGGCGTTTTTTTAGTTTTACTTATTTTAATACTTATTATTTTATTGTTTAGCTATTTTAAATTTAAATCACCCCAGTTAAAAATTTTATTGAATAGTGTAATGATTCCATTTCTTCCATTCTTGTTTCTGTATGCACTTCCGAATATTCTATTTCATCATCCCGTACTTTCCGCTGAAATCAGTGCTTTATTTTTATTATTTATTCCATTTAGCTTTATTTTTACACAACTAGCGGAACGATTATTTGACATTGAATATCATATTACAAGGCTTCGTTACTATGTCATATTTTCTGTAATTTTTACTGCATGGTTTACTTTTGGTTTGTATTGGATTGCTGGCAAATTTTTAACGATGACGTTAATGTCGGGTGTTTCATTGTTTACTTTTTTATCGTTAATTGTTCTTTTCTACATAAAAGAAAAGGTAGATTATCGCAAACGCAAAATTTTGTTTTCTACTAAAGGGGATTATATTCATCAGTTGTATACGGCTGTAGATAGAATCGGTAAAACAATTAAATTAGACGAGCTTCTAGAAAAGTTTGCCCAGGAAGTTTCGTTGCACCTAGAGCTTGAGCATGTATTTGTATTGACCTATGACTATGACACAAATCAATTTACTTCAATGGTTGAGGGGAAAATTCCGATAAATCCTATGCTAATGGAAGATTTAAAATTAGGAGAAATACGGAAAATTGACAAAGTCTATCTAGCTTTCCTCCATCAAGATGCTCATTACAAAAGAGCCTTAGTATTGGGGCATAACAATTCAATTCATTTAAAAGATGAAGAGCTTTTATGGCTCGAATTGCTCCTGTTATACGTTAATAACTTTATTGAAAATACAAAAATGGTGGAAGAATTGTTAGAGGAACTAAAGCATATGAAGCAAGCAGATGAAAGTCAATTACCTTGGCTAAATAAGCTATTATGGCTTAGGTTTGAAGAGGAGAAATATCAACTAGCTCAAGAATTACATGATACTAATTTACAAGAGCAACTCCATATTGCTCGAGAAGTTGATGTTTTAATAAATGCAAAAGATACTACAGAAATCCAACAAAAACTAGTAAAGATTCATACACAAATGGTTTCATCGCTACATGATTTAAGAGCTTATTGCGAAAACTTAAAGCCCCCACTATTAGATACATTAGGGCTAAATGCTGCTTTAGAAAAGCTCATACGAAAAGTAACGGAAAGAGCTAACTTTCTGTTAATTTATACAATAGATCGCCTTTATTTAGAAGATGAACGAATGAATTTAATGATCTATCGTCTATTTCAAGAATTACTCAATAATGCTTTGAAACATTCCTATGCGACAACAGTTGAAATTCACCTCAAGGAAATGGACAATGGTTTTGAAGTCATTTATAAGGACGATGGAGTAGGATGTAATGTGAATGATATTATTGTCGCTGATTCGATGGGAATCCGTGGTATGCAAGAGCGTGTAAAAGCCTTTGATGGACAATTTTACATTGATACTCAAGTTAATGAAGGGATGTCTATTAGAATTACAGTAAAAGAAGGAAGTGACACACTTGATAACAATGCTCATAGTGGATGATCATCCTATTGTGTTAGAGGGAACGAAAAATTTATTTAAAGATAATGAAGACATTTTAGTTGATACAGAGAGTGATGCAACTTCTGTCATACCAAAAATTAAGGACAAGCCATATGATATTTATCTAATTGATATCAATATGCCTTTAGAAAATGGCATTCATTTAGCGAGAAATATTAAAGCGATGCAAATAGATGCTTCGATAATCCTTTATACAGGGGATGACATTACAGATTATTATCCACTAATTTTAGAAAGGAAAATAGAGGGGATTTTAGCCAAAACGGCCTCTAAAGAGCAGATTTTGCGGACAGTTCGTGCCATTGCAAATGGAGAAATTGTTTTGCCGAAAAATTTCTTAGATTTCCTAGATAATCGATTTAAAATACAAGATGCTAAGCTCGATATTCATTTAAATGAAAAAGAAAAGAAAATTTTACGATTGATTGCTGAAGGGCATACAAATAAGGCTATAGCGATAGAGTTAAACATTCCTCAACGAACAACTGAAAGATATTTAACACAGCTGTTTTCTTTGCTAAATGTAGATTCCCGAACAGAAGCAGTAAATCTTGCTGAACGAATGAATTTACTATAGCCTCTTTATATGTTAGTATAAACGTTAATTGTTATATTTTTCTATAAAAGGGTAGTATTTATGTAATGTAAAGACAATATATTATTAATCAGGAAAAATTATTTAGTTTGCACAACTAAATACCTATATATTTTAAAAAACACCGCCATTTTTTGGCGGTGTTTTTTTCATGACCGCCAAATCACGCCAAAAAAACTAGTGAAGACCGCCAAAAAAATGGCGTAAACCCAACGTTGAAATGGTGGTATAACTACTGGTACGCTTAGATTAATCATAGTTAAGTAATTTTTTCCAAAGTGAGTAATAGTTTAAGAATATATCGTTTATATAAGCAGTTTAATATCATAGATTTTTTAGCATGTTACTAGCTAGACAGCATACTCACGAAAAAACTTTAATAAAGGTAGGCGTATAATTTGAAAGTAGAACTTGAAAATTTAATCTCTATAGATGAATCTAACCAAGATCAAGTCATTAAAGTTTATAATCGCTACGGTATTTATGTAGGTGCGCCTGAAATAAGAAGAAGAAATTTGAAGGCATCTTTTAATCCTATTTTTACTTTAAATGAAGATGTGACGTATGAGCAGGTGGCAGCATTATATAAATCATTGGAACATGAGTTAGGTATTGTTTCTATTGGGGAACGTTTCTATTTTGATTTTTCAGATAGCGAATACGAACAAACACCATTATTTACGTTAAACTCGACGGGTAACTCGCCAGAAATGTTTTTAGATGATAGAGGCACTTTATTTTCAATAAGTACATATTGTAAGCATTGTGGGCTTATGGAAAAAGAGCAACTTTCACCGTTAGTTATTGATACTTCTCAAATGAAAGGCCGTCATTTAGTCCACGTAAGCGGGTACTGGGTAGCCTCCGAAGAATTAGTAGCTTTAATGAAACAAGCAAATATGGAAGGCTATGAACTTCTAGAAGTAATTCACAGCGGATCGGAAGTAGGGAAGCAACCTGCATATCAAATCATCCCAACTCAAATGCTACCTGCAAGTAATGCAGAAAGAATAAAATTGTATTTTGCAACTGAGCAGCCACCTTGCAAATGTGGGTTAAATGGGGTAATTCTAGGACCTGATATTTATGATGGCAAGGATATTATGAATTTAAATGGAGATGTATTCTATTCTTCAGAATGGAGTCATGATGGAAGCTATCTTTACAGAAAAACAATATTCAGTAGAAAGTTCAGAGATTTAATTATTAATAATCGTATTTCTCGAGAAGTGAGAGGGGAAAAGGATCGAAACTTTGGACCGAAAGATTGGTTATTCGACCCTGTGTTATTGAAATAGTTTGAACTATAGAATAATAAAAGGTGAGGGAGTGTTAATGTTGTTTAGAAAAATACTACCTATCATTGCAATTTTATTTATCGTTGCGTTAGCACTTTCAAATTACTTTAATAAAACGAATGAAGAATCCATTATATTAGCGAATATAATTAAGTATATTTTTATGCTATAAGACAGAAATCGTATATTTCCCTCAAGTTCACCTAATTATGGTATGATGTGAAAAAACATTGCATGATTGAGCTTTGAGGTGAAATTTTGATAAAAAAATGGTCATATCCTTTAGCGATTTTAACACTAATTATATTTTTTGCGTTCCGCTTAACATACGAGAGTGATGTGATTTTAAACTTCGATAAAAAAGTGGCGGAAATATTATTTGGCAATCGGTATATAGAGTTTTTTCATTATATTGGTGAGCCAAAATTTGTCGTGTGGGTTGCGATTATATTAATTGTCTATTTAGCATGGATCGCGAAAAATTACCGTGGCATGTTATTTGTCGTATTAACATTTGCAGTAGGGAACGTATTAAACCAAATGTTAAAAAAGTGGGTGCAACGTTCTCGCCCTGAAATAGAAGATCAATTGACATCGTTCAGTTTTCCATCTGGACATGCTATGACAGGCATACTGTATTTATTTACGGTTGCTTATTTATTATCTGAAAATAATACAAAGGCACGTCAAATACAGCTTTGGATAGGCGCAATTGTGCTAACAATTCTTATTGGTCTTTCACGAGTAGCAGGTGCGCGCCATTTTGCCTCCGATGTGCTTGCAGGTTGGTGTATAGGATACACCTGGTTTATCATTTGTGTTTTTTGGTATGAACGACGTAAGCGCGTATTTAATAAGAACAATATTAAATAGTAATACTCAAGTGAGCAGCACCTAACTTTATGGTACTGCTTTTTTTAGTGACTTTTTAAGTGCCAGGCACCCGAATAATTCTGAAAAATTAGATTTGATAAATATTTTCCTAACAAAAAAGAATTGCTTATAGGAAACTTTTAAGCTAAGATGAGTACAATAAAAAAAAGAGAAAAGGAAGAAGGAATTGGAAGGACAAATTTTATTTGCTTTAGGGTTAACCCTTTTTGCAGGGCTTGCAACAGGAGTAGGGAGTTTAATTGCATTTTTCACCTCAAGAACAAATACTAAATTTTTATCAATAGCTCTTGGTTTCTCAGCGGGAGTTATGATTTATGTGTCACTTGTTGAAATTTTTGTGAAAGCAAAGGATGCATTAACCAATGCCTTAGGTCCAACGAATGGTTATTGGATGACGATAGCGGGTTTCTTTGGCGGAATGTTATTTATAGCTTTAATTGATAAGTTTATTCCGAAATCGACGAACCCTCATGAAGTAAAGCTTGTTGAAGATGTGAATGCTGTAAAACCACAGGTAGATGAAAATCATTTAATGAAAATGGGCGTATTCACTGCACTTGCAATAGGAATTCATAATTTTCCTGAAGGTATAGCAACCTTTATGTCCGCTATGAATGACCCTAATGTCGGCATTGCGATTGCAATTGCTGTAGCCATTCATAATATTCCTGAAGGAATTGCTGTCTCTGTTCCTATTTACTTTGCTACAGGAAATCGTAGAAAAGCATTTAAACTATCCTTTTTATCGGGGTTAGCAGAGCCTGTTGGGGCGCTAGTAGCTTATTTACTATTAATGCCGTTTTTATCAGACGTTATGTTCGGTATTGTATTTGCTGGTGTTGCAGGAATTATGGTGTTTATCTCATTAGATGAGCTATTACCAGCCGCACAGAGATACGATGAAACACATTTATCTATGTATGGTTTAGTTGGTGGAATGGCAGTGATGGCTATTAGTTTAGTATTATTAGCGTAAATCTTAATTAGCTACTAAAAAAGGAATCTAGTCGATAAGACTAGATTCCTTTTATTATGCCTTTATTAATTCTTTAACTGTCTCTAAGCAGTCATAAAAGGTGTTAAAAGGCTTATAGGGAATATGTAAATCATTACAGCGGTCAATTAATTGCTCCCTAGCTAATACTAAATCTGCTTGTTTAGCAGCTTCGAAATCGGAAATAGAGTCGCCAATCACGATTTTAAATTGATCGGGCTGTGCCATTTCTCGCATGACGGTTGGTTTGCAACAGCCACAACTTTGTGTTGAAAATTTTGCACATTGCTCATCGCAACTATGTGGATAGACAACCGTAATTTGCTCTCCAGAGAAGTCTGCATTATTACAATAGACTCCCGAAAATGGGCCAAATCTTTCAAGCAGTGGTTGAATAAAAAAATCTACTCCGCCACTAACAATGTAAAAAGGTATATCGTGTTCCTGCGCATAGAGAACAAACTCGCTAAAGCCTTCACGGATAACGGCGGTCTCCATTAAATATTGAATGATATCATCCTTTTGGCTAGTCGATAAAAGCTCAAACATCGCAGTAATACCGTCTTTGAAGCTTATTGTTTGAGCCATCATTGCCTTTGCAATTTTCTCCGATTGTTCAGGGACGAAATGCGTCATAAGTGAGACAATATTATCTGTTTCTGTAATAGTACCATCAAAATCGCAGAAAATAATTGGTTTCAAAGTACTTCCTCCTTCAAGAAAAAACGTCTACTTTGAAGTAGACGTTTTAATTTATTTTACTTGTACACCATGTTCATCGGCCTGGGTTAAGATGATTTGATGTTCTGGGAATTTTGTTTGCATTGTTGTAACAAAGTCATCAGCAATCGAAGTTGGAATAATGGAAATGAGTGTCGGACCTGCTCCACTTAATGCTGTACCGTATGCACCATGAGCTTTTGCAGCTTCACGTATTTCAGCATATTGTGGTATTAATGTTGAACGGAATGGTTCATGGAACAAATCCTCTTCCATGTAGCGTCCTGCACGTGTAAAATCACGTGTCATTAAAGATGCTGCCAGCATATTAGCATTAGCAGAAGCATGCACTGCATATGCTCGCTCAAATTGCTTTGGTAATACGGCGCGAGACTCACTTGTCTTTAGCTCAACATTCGGTACGTACACAACAAAAGAAGCGTTAATATCATTTACATGGAATGTATCGACTACTCCGTTGTCATCCATTGAGGAAATCGTCAAGCCACCGAGTACTGAGGCAGTTGCATTATCAGGATGCCCTTCAATTTGAGATGATAAATTTAGCTTATCCTGTATAGTTAACTTTAAATCACATAATTGGTTGGCTAGCTCTATACCCGCCACAATGACAGCGGCGCTACTTCCTAAACCACGGGCTAATGGTAGTTCACTTGCCATTTCAACTCGGCAAGCAGGTAATGGTTTATGATACTGATCCGCAATTTTTTGGGCGATAATATATAGTAAATGTTGTTCTAGCTCAAATTCACTAGGACCGTTGTCATCGAGATGTATGATCTCCCAACTATCCTGTAGGGAAACATCTAATTTTAAATAAAGAGACAAGCCGAGTCCGATAGAATCAAAGCCAGGGCCTAAATTGGCTGTGCTCCCAGGAACGGTGATTTGCCACTTTTTACTCATAGTACGCCCTCGATATATTTACGAATTTCTTCTTCATCATTTTTAAGAGATACGACGTCCACTGTTGAAACGTTCATAGCAGTATCTGGATCTTTTAAGCCGTTACCAGTAAATACTGTCACGACTTTGGAGCCTTTAGCAATTTTACCATTTTCAACAGATTTAATTACACCTGCTAATGATGCAGCTGAACCAGGCTCAACAAAGATCCCTTCAGTTCCAGCGATTAGCTTGTAAGCAGCAATAATCTCCTCATCTGTTACAGAATCAATAATGCCGCCAGACTCATCACGTGCTGCTTCAGCATATTGCCAGCTAGCAGGATTACCAATACGGATAGCTGTTGCAACTGTTTCAGGGTTAGGAATTGCTTCGCCTTTAACAATAGCTGCGGCGCCTTCCGCTTCAAAGCCGAACATTTTTGGTAAACCTGAAGCTTTCACATCGTTATATTCTTTAAAGCCTTTCCAGTAAGCAGTAATGTTACCTGCGTTTCCAACTGGAATGCATAAATAGTCGGGAGCAGAACCTAAAGCATCTACAATTTCAAAAGAAGCTGTTTTTTGCCCTTCGATACGGTATGGGTTAACCGAATTGACAAGTGCTACAGGTGTTGTTTCGCTAACTTGGCGCACAATATTTAAAGCATCATCAAAATTGCCATTGATTTCAATAATTTTTGCACCATACATTGTCGCCTGTGCTAGTTTACCAAGGGCAACTTTCCCTTTAGGAATAACGACAATCGATTGAATACCTGCGCGTGTTGCGTAAGCTGCAGCTGCTGCTGATGTATTGCCTGTTGAGGCACAAATTACACATTTACTACCATCCTCAATAGCCTTTGCTACCGCAAATACCATACCACGGTCTTTAAAAGAACCAGTCGGATTTGCGCCTTCTATTTTACCATAAAGCTCGATACCAAGCTGTTTTGATAGATTAACTAAATGTATAAGAGGCGTATTGCCTTCGTTTAATGTTAGAGCGGGTGTATTTTCTGTTACGGGTAAAAATTGTTTATATTCTTCAATAAGGCCTTTCCACATAACGTAACGATCTCCTTTTGTTCTTATAGAAAGAACAGTTGTTTTTGTATAAGAGACATTTTAACGCAAATGACTATATATTTTCAATAGCAATTATTAAATTGTCTAAACAATTCGGTCATTTGAATTTTACTTGTCACTTTCTCGAAACAACTGTATAGTAAACTGGTAATGTAAAGTCATATGTAAAGACAGGTGGTTATTATGACAACAATAAAGACAGAACAATCCATTTCACGTAACAAGCTTTTAGGCGTTGCAGGTGTTGGCTGGCTCTTTGATGCGATGGACGTTGGTATTTTATCTTTCGTTATTACAGCGCTAGCGGTAGATTGGGATTTAACAAAAAGTCAAATGGGCTGGATTGGTAGTATCAATTCTATTGGTATGGCGGTAGGCGCACTTGCATTTGGAATTTTTGCCGATAAAGTGGGGCGCAAGCAAGTTTTTATGTGGACCCTTATTCTCTTTTCAGTAGCGAGCGGCATATCCGCATTTACGACAACATTAGTAGCGTTTATGGCATTACGCTTTTTAGTAGGCATGGGGCTCGGTGGAGAACTACCAGTAGCATCTACACTTGTTTCTGAAAGTGTTGAGGCAAAGGAACGTGGAAGAGTAGTTGTATTACTGGAAAGCTTTTGGGCAGCAGGCTGGCTAATAGCAGCGCTTATATCATATTTTGTTATACCTACATGGGGATGGCGTGTAGCATTATTATTAACAGCTATTCCTGCTGTTTACGCGATTTACCTTCGTTGGCATTTACCAGATTCGCCTCAATTTACTGCAAAGGTAGAATCTAAAAAGCGCAGTATTTTTCTTAATGTACGGGAAGTATGGTCGAAAAAATATGCACGTTCGACATTCATGCTTTGGGTGCTATGGTTCACGGTAGTATTCTCATATTACGGAATGTTCTTATGGTTGCCAAGTGTAATGGTAGGAAAAGGTTTTGATATGATTACTAGCTTTAAATATGTCTTAATGATGACGTTAGCACAGCTACCAGGATACTTCACAGCTGCATGGTTTATTGAAAAATTCGGACGGAAATTCGTACTAGTTTCCTATTTAATTGGAACGGCTGTAAGTGCTTTCATTTTTGGTAATGCAGAAACGTTGGCTGTCCTATTAATATCAGGAATGTTTTTATCATTCTTTAACTTAGGTGCATGGGGTGCGCTTTACGCTTACACACCTGAACAGTATCCAGCAGTTATTCGCGGAACAGGTGCAGGAATGGCAGCTGCAGTAGGAAGAATTGGCGGTATTTTTGGTCCGCTATTAGTAGGATCACTGTTAACGGCAGGCTATGAGATCGGCTTTATTTTTGCGATTTTCTGTTGTGCGATAATAATTGGCGTTATTGGTGTTATATTTTTAGGAACAGAAACAAAACAAATTGAATTAGAATAAAAAAAGTTTTGGATGCTATCTGAATCCAAGACTCAGCTTGTCGACAAAAGGGGTTAAGAATAGAAATCTTAATCCCTTTTGTTATTTTTATTGTAAAAAAGGGGTTCTTACTTTCGCGTCGCCATACTCTTCGAGCATCCCCTCCCTATGAAGTTGTTTGCCATATAGTAGACTGCTAGCAATCCATATAAAGTTGATTGGAGTGATGTGCCCGCGGAAAGCGCCCACCCGTAGCGGAAATCAACAGCAGTAGTCATCACCTATATTAGTTTTAATAAAAAAAAGACTATAGACAAATTCGAAAACTTCGAGTTTGTCTACAGTCTGATCCAAGACTTTTCAAATCTGCGTTCTTTAAAAAATAAAATATAAGATTATTTTTATACAAATTTTTCTGAAATATGTTAAAATTTCGAATTAAATATTGTATACAGTAAAATGGCGAGGATAATAAACATATTTTCAATATTTAGAATACATAGATTATATGTCAATTTATTACGAACTAGTGCATTAGTGTATTAATGTATTAAAGATTTTTCTGAAAAGTCATTGTATTCAAATTGCAATCATGATACTGTATTTTTAATCGAATTTAGAATCAGTAGGGAATAATCTCCATTCGTGATAATTTCTTTGAAAGAAAGGTTGTTAGGAATGAGTATAAAAGAAGATATAAAGAAAAGATATGTAAGGCTGTCGAAAGGACAACGAAAAGTCGCACAATTTGTTATAAGTAATCCTGCGGTTGTGATTGCCAATGGCGCGGCAGAAGTGGGGAGGCAAGCGAATGTTAGTGAATCAACCGTGATTCGTTTTTGTTATGCAATGGATATGTCAGGTTATGTTGAGCTACAGGAAGAAATAAGAAACTATTTAAACTCTCAAAATGAGGGTACACCTCACCATCCCACCTATATGACGAGCAACCAGAAAACATCTAGCTTCGGTAAGGTCATGCAGCGTGATATGCAAAATATTCAAGATACAATACATTTAATTAACGATAGTATGCTTCAAAAAAGCTCCAAGTGGATGCATGAGGCGGATACTATTTATATTTTAGGTGCGCGCCAAGATGCCTCAATTGCAAATTGGTTAACGTATACGTTGAAAACTTTACGAACGAATATAAAGCAGCTACGTACAGATTCCGATGATCTCGTTCAACAAATAAACAGTATGAGTGAACGTACTACGTTAATCGTCTTTTCATGTGATAAACAATCCAATGATGTAAAAACAATTGTGGAAATAGCGAAAATGAAAAAAGTAAAAATCATTGCGATTACAGGTTCGGCATTGTCACCAATTAGGGATTATGCAAGTGCTTTGTTTGCATTAGGCTTAAAAAATCAATCTTCCTTAGACGTTGTGCCAGTGCTATTTTCCTTTATGCATGCATTGATTGAGGAGATGGTTAGCCAAGATAAAGAGCAATATGAGCAATATCAGCAATCATATGAACAAGTAGAAAATAATTTATTGTTTTTAGATATTGCAAGAGAGAAGCAAGTATTTTGAAAAAAACAGCGTATAGATTGGAGTACAACTGCTAATCTATACGTTTTTTTAATGGGCAATCGAAGGAGAAATAAAAAAAGATGTCCAAATAAGCATTAGACATCAAAGAAAAATAATTTATAAAATTTTGCTAAAGCTATATTCAGCCTTAAACGTATCTTTTAGTTTAATAGCATTGGCGCGGGTTCCTTCTTGCACAAACCCATGTTTTGTAAATAACTGTAATGCAGCATCATTATGCTCCATCACGGATAATTCTAAACGGGAAATATCACGTTTGCTAGCCCAGTCTTCCACTGCATTCATAAGTGCTGAACCGATACCATTTCGTTGGTGCTCTTTCTTTACGGCCATATGAATTGATGCAATATGTTTAGCTTTAGAATGTTTATAGCCATGGACAACGGCATAGCCTGCAAAGGTGCCATTTAAAATGCAAAGTAAAATCGTGCGGTTTTTCAATTGCTTCCAATAAGTTAGATCTTTTCTTAGCTGCTGTACGGTTAGCTCTAACTCATTTTCTACATTATACAAAAATTCAGTTTGCTGAAGAATTTCTTCCTGTAAAAGAATAAATGCTCTAGCATCTGATGCTTCAATCGCTCGGATTATGTACGCAGAAGTATTTTCGTTATTTTCAGAATTATTGTCCAAAGGCATTTTCTCTTGTGTGCGAGAGAAAGTGACACTCGTGCCCAATTTGACATCAATGACATAATAACCTGCATTTGTCCAAGATAAAAAGTGCGTAAGAGGGGGCTTTGTTTTTTTCCACCAGCTCTTATTCAAGTATGCAGCATTGGGTAAAGCTTGTCCCATAATGTTTTCTAATGCGCTAAAGGATAATGTAATTTCATTTTGCGAAGCTACGTCAAAATAGCTTGCTAAAGGAATATACTTTTTTTCCATCTTCTTTGTCATCATAATCCCCATTCCTGTAATTCCTAAAAAAAAATTTTGACTACATGATAATAGCATAAAATTATCGTTTCTTGTATAAAAATCACAACTATATATCCATCTAAAATAAGGAAATTTATGCTTAACATAGAAAAAGTAAAATAATGCTTGGTAATAAATAGATAAACTATGAAAAGAAGTGGAATTCTTTTATTATAGTATAGCGCTGCCTCATTGAACAAGAAGATAGTTGACGAAAATGGTAGATGATGAAAGTTTTACTTTATATCATGTTCTATCATAAATTATGTTAAAATAAATGAAAATGTAGAAGCCATTTAGGAGGAAAAGTATTAATGAGTAAAGTTTTAGTTTTCGGACATAAAAATCCTGATACAGATACGATTACATCTGCAATTGTATATGCCTATTTAAAACAACAAGTTGGCGTAGATAGTGAAGCAGTACGTCTTGGTGAAGTAAATAATGAAACAAAATATGCCCTAGAGAAATTTGGCTTTGAGGCACCTCGTTTAATTACTTCCGTAGTAGGGGAAGCGGAAAAAGTTATTCTTGTAGACCATAACGAATTCCAACAATCAGCTGACGGAATTGAAGAAGTACAAATTACTGAGGTAATAGATCACCACCGTATTGCAAACTTCCAAACAGCAGACCCATTGTACTACCGTGCAGAGCCTGTTGGTTGTACGGCAACTATTTTAAATAAAATTTTTAAAGAAAATGATGTTGAAGTACCATCAAACATTGCAGGTTTAATGTTGTCTGCTATTATTTCCGATACATTATTATTCAAATCGCCAACTTGTACAGAACAGGATGTCAAAGCTGCACAAGAGCTAGCAGCAATTGCTGGCGTTGATGCGGCTGACTATGGCCTAGCAATGTTGAAAGCAGGCGCTGATCTTTCAGATAAATCACTAGAAGATCTTTTATCATTAGATGCTAAAGAGTTCCAGTTTGGTGAATATAAATCAGTAGTTGCTCAAGTGAATGCTGTCGATATTAATGACGTACTTGGTCGACAAGAGGAATTAGAAATTCTTTTAAACAAAAATGTTGCTGAAAATGGCTTAGACTTATTCTTCTTTGTTGTAACAGATATTTTAAACAATGATTCAACAGCAGTTGCAATCGGACAAGTTGCAGAAGCTGCAGCAAAAGCATTTGGTGCTGAGCTTACAAACAGCCGTGTTGTATTACCAGGTGTTGTTTCTCGTAAAAAACAAATCGTTCCTGTATTAACGGAAGCTTTAAAATAATTTAAGGAATAGCCCAAACGTAAATGTGGCTAGGACAAAAAGGAAAAGTGTTAGATTGACTGTTATCAATCTAACACTTTTTTGCATTGTCAATGTTGTCTGCGACGGCTGAGCTTTCTGCCAGCATACCGTAAGCTGCAACGATCACTATTGCACCGCCTGTTGCGTCTAACTATGCGTGCAATCTCGCAGGAGGCACCGCCTTTGCAACCTTCCACTAAAGCTCTTGCTAGAGGAAATGATGGTGCCATAATGCGGCTGTCCTTTTTAGTCAAGCTTTAATGGCTGTACTGCTGGCCCTTCTAGCACTTCACCTTGTGAATTAAATCGGGAACCGTGGCATGGGCAATCCCATGTTTCATCAGCTTCATTCCATTTCGTTTTACAGCCTAAATGCGTACAAGTTGGAGCGTTGCCGTTTCTTATATGTCCTGAGACAAATTCCTTTGCTACGAAGCCACCAACCTTTAGCATTTGCATAAATTGAGCACCAAATTTCGTGCGTGTTGGTGAATAGAGTGCACTTGCATCATTAGCATTTTTAGTACCTGTAATTAGGGATGACAGTAAGTCTCCAGCTACAAAAGAATTGGAAATGCCCCATTTACGATACCCTGTCGCTATATAGACATTAGGTAAGGACTTTGTAATTCTTCCGACGTAAGGTACCATGTCTGGTGTTTCGATGTCTTGAGCAGACCATCTATATAATGGTTCCTGCCCAAAGTGGTCTTTCATTTCATTTTGAATAGCATCGTAATAGGGTTCTGTATTTGTCGTTTCACCAGCTATATGATTTGCCCCACCGAGCAATAAATAATGTTCATCATTTATTGTTGCCGTTCGAATAGAGCGGGAAGGGAAATCAACTGATAAATATTGCCCTTTGAACGTCTCAGTTATTTTGCTAGCGACCATATAAGAGCGGTTATTTGAAAGCTTGAAAAGTTGTAGCCCTTTAAATGCTTCAATGGGATAGTGTGTACACAAAATTAGCTTGTTGTATTGAACCGATATATTTTTTTCGGTATGTAAGTTATTTTGTGCAATTTGTAGTTGCTGAACACGGGTATTCGCATACAGTTTAGCGCCCATAGATAACGCCTCTTTAATAAGAAAGTTGCTAACTGTTACAGGATTTATTTGCGCCTGTTGTGATAGGCTGAGCGCTTTAGTAACTGGGAATGGGAGCTCCGTGTCCGATGTGATTTTGGACTTTATATTTAATACTTTATAGGCATTCCATTCTTTTAATAATTGCGAGTAGCCTTCTTTCGTTTGACAATAAAGTAATGAATCCACCTGTTGAACGGAATCTTTAGGAAGTAACTGTAATGCTTTCTCTATAGCAAGCTGATTCAATTGATAGTACAGTCGGGCATCATCTACAGAAAGCTTTTCGATAAGATTCGCATACACTAAGCCGTGCTGTGCAGTTAATTTTCCTGTTGAATGACCAGTCGTACCATGACTAAGCTTAGCATTTGCTTCAAGTAGTACAACGTCAACGCCTGCTTTTGCTAAGACATAGGCAGTATAAAGTCCAGTCAACCCTCCCCCGATAATACAAACATCACATTTCGTTGAAGCCGTCAATGATGGCAATGAATCGGAGTCGGTCGTTGCTAGCCAAAGAGATTGTGTCATAAATAACCCTCACAGTGTTTTTAGGCTTAGTATGGAGATAGCTTTGAAAATTTATGCAATGAAGCATAAAAATTGCTTCGAGGGAACTGGTGTCGTTACAATGTAGCAAAAGGAGCGTGTTTCATTATGAAAATTGAAATTTGGTCAGATTATGTTTGTCCATTTTGTTATATTGGCAAAAAGCAATTAGAAAAGGCGATTCAGGATACAGGCTTTGAGGGACAGGTGGAACTTGTGTATAAAAGTTATCAGCTTGATCCAACAACGCCAGAAGATACGAATGAGTCAATCTATGAATCTTTGGCTAAAAAATATAGTATGTCATTAGATAAAGCGAAAGAAATGACACAAGGTGTGACAGCGCGTGCAAAAGAAGTAGGGTTAAACTATAACTTCGATAAGATGATGGCAGAAAACACTTTAAAAGCGCATCGACTTGTGAAATGGGCGGAACAACAAGGAGACGCTACAGCACTTGTTGAGGCACTTTTACACAGCTATTTTATAGATGCAAAACGCATTAGTCATGATGATGTGTTAGTTAGCATTGCAGAACAAGTAGGCCTAAACCGTGATGATGTGTTAAAGGTTCTTGCTAGCGATGATTTTAAAGCTGATGTGGAAGTAGACATACAAGAGGGCCTTCAGCTTGGTGTTAAAGGAGTTCCGTTTTTTGTGCTAAATCGTAAATATGGTATTTCAGGAGCACAACCACAAGAGGTATTTGAAAATACATTACGTAAAGTAGCAGAGGAAGAAGGTTTGCAGCCTACTTTAAAAATGGAAGGCTCTGGAGACGCAGGCGTATGTACAGATGATAGCTGTAATTTTTAACTTAAATTAGGAGTCAATGCAGTGGGGTTCATCTTCGGCTGAATCAAGTTAAAAGCCGCGGCGTATGGCATCGATTTTATAAATGAGCTTTTCAAGCAAGCTTAAAAAATCGGGACGCAATCACGCCGAGGCGTATTCGTTTGGAACATGTTAAGGTTTTCTACTACAATTATTCAGTCAAAAGTCTGATGTTTGGGACGTTGACTTTTTAATGTTATTTTATTATTATAAGTATATATCTTGAATTCGAGAGATATTAAACTAAGATATTTAAGGGAGATTTATATAATGAACGTATTAGTAGTAAAAGCTAACAACCGTCCAGACGGAATTTCAACAAAAATGTATGACACTTTCATGGAAAGCTTACAAGATGTAAACGTAACTACATTCGATGTATACGCTGAAGATATGCCTTACTTCGGTCAAGATCTTTTCAACGCATTTGGTAAAGTTCAAAGCGGTGAAGAATTAACTGATATCGAATCACGCATTTTAGCTGCAAAACAAAAAGCTATGGATGCATTAACTGCAGCAGACTTAGTAGTATTTGCTTTCCCATTATGGAACTTAACAATCCCAGCTACATTACAAACTTTCATTGACTATGTATACCAAGCTGGTTTCACTTTCAAATATGATGAAAACGGTCAATTAGTTGGTTTAATGACTGATAAAAAAGCTATCATTCTTAATGCTCGTGGTGGTTATTATTCAGCACCAGAAGCACAACCTATGGAAATGTCAGTAAACTACATTAAAAACGTAGTTGGTGGCGTATTCGGTATGGAAATTATCAATGAAGTTATCATTGAAGGTCATAATGCTACACCAGATAAAGCAGAAGAAATTATTGCAAACGGCCTAGAAGCTGTTAAAGAACTAGCAAAATCTTTACAAGCTGTAAAAGCATAAGTAACTTTTTTTTACTAAAAGTCCTCTCAATATTGGGAGGGCTTTTTTTATTAGTTTTATAGAAGTATGGTAGAGGTATGAAGGTATGACATATTGGTGTTGCACAGTTATTAGACATTTACATAAAATAACATACTATAAACAATGAAAAATAAGAAATAATAATAATGTGTGATTTGTTAAGAAAGTGTTCTGCTATTAGTTTAAAAGTACATACAATTAGGTCTAAGTATTCAGTTAAATTAATGATTAGTATAATATAATAGAATTTGCAGGAAAATATTATATTTATAGGGAGGTAATTGCTTGAATAAGAAATTAATAACTAAAATGTTAGCCCTGTTACTTGTTCTATTTGCTGTATTGCCATTTGGCTTTTCAGCGAATGCTGCAGCTAATGATGTAACACGTGGGGATTACGTGAAGGAACTAGTAGAAAGCTTAGACGTCGAGCTTGGCGATGGGTCTTCACTTGGTTTTACGGATGTCCCAAAGGATTTAGCCCCTTATGTGGAAAAAGCGGTAGAACTAAAGTTAATTAAAGGGAAGACAGCAACATTATTTGGTCCAAATGATAAGCTAACACGCCAACAGGCATTTGTTATTTCTGCTCGTGGATTAGTCGCAAACAATGCATCACTTAATGAATTAGACAAGTTCAAAGATGCAGATCAAGTTGCTGACACACATAAGCAAGATTTAGCAAATGCTGTAGCAGCAAACATTTTACAAGGATACGAAGATAATACAATTCGTCCGCGTGACTATGTGACAGCTGATCAAATGCAAAGTATTATTGAACGTTTTGTAGCTGAATACAAAGTACCTACATCTTCAACAACAGTGGATCTTCAAATTTTAGGAACTACTGATATTCATACAAATTTAGCAAACTATAACTACTATTTAGATGCTGAATCTGCTGATGTTGGTCTAGCAAACACTGCTGCTCTTATTGAGCAAGCACGTACAGAAAATCCTAATACATTATTATTTGATAATGGTGATTTAATTCAAGGAACACCACTAGGTTCCTATAAAGCGTTAGAAAATGTGTTAAAACCAGGCGAAACTCATCCAGCTATTGCTGCTTTAAACGCATTAAAATATGATGGCGGCACTTTAGGAAATCATGAATTCAACTATGGTTTAGATTTTTTAACGGAAGTACTCAATGATGCACAATATCCAGTCGTGAATGCGAACACTTACGATGCAAAAACAAAAGAACATATGTATACACCATTTGTTATTATCGATAAAGAGGTTGTGGACAATACAGGTAAAAAACATGCACTAAAAGTGGGTGTAACAGGTATTGTACCAACGAAAATTGTTGAATGGGATGCCATTCATCTAGAAGGTAAAGTTGAAATGCAGGAGCCTGTAGAGGCAATTAAAGAAGTTGTACCTGAAATGCAAAAAGCAGGTGCAGATGTAATCGTCGTGCTTTCTCATTCAGGTATCGGTGAAGATACGAATGTAAAAGGCGCTGAAAATGTAGGATACCAAATTTCTGAAATTGAAGGTATCGATGCGTTAATTACTGGTCACTCACATTTAACATTCCCAGGTGACTATAAAGACCTTAAAAATGTCGATCAAGAAAAAGGGACAATTAATGGCGTTCCAACAGTTATGGCAGGAAGCTATGGTAGCCACCTTGGTGTAATTGATTTGAAATTAGAACAACAAGGTTCGAAATGGGTTGTTGTCAATGGACAAGGGTCAATCCGTTCTATTAAGCAAGAAGGATTACAACCATCTTCAACTGTGTTAAACGCTATAAAAGAAGCACATGAAGGTACATTAACGTATATTCGCCAAGCTGTTGGTGAAACGACTGCACCTATTCATAGCTACTTCTCAATGGTTCAAGATGATCCATCTATCCAAATCGTAACACAAGCTCAAAAATGGTTTATTGAAAAGGAACTGAAAGGGACTGCTGATGAAAACACACCTATTCTTTCTGCGGGTGCTCCCTTCAAAGCGGGTTCACGCAATAACCCTGCAGACTTCACAAACATTCCTGTAGGTCCACTTGCTATTAAAAACATGGCGGACATCTATCATTACGATAATACGGTTGCAACGATAAAAGTAACAGGTGCACAAGCTATCGAATGGTTAGAAATGGCTGCTGGTATTTTCGCAACAATTGATCCAACGAAAACTGAGGAACAAAATATTATTGATGCGGAAGCACGCTCTTACAACTTTGATGTTTTAGATGGTTTAACATATCAAATTGATGTAACGTCTCCAGCAAAATATGATCGTCGCGGTGTTGTTTTAGATGACAAAGCAAACCGTATTAAAAATGTACAATACAATGGTAAGCCAATTGATTTAGAGCAAGAATTCATTATCATCACAAACAATTACCGTGTTGGTGGTTCTTATGGAGCAACGTTTAAAAATGCAGAAGGCACAAACGTAACAAATTATGCTTATGAAAATCGTCAAGCAGTAATTGATTATATTATGGCAAACAAAACAATTAATCCAGCTGCGGATAATAACTGGTCATTTGTACCATTCCCAGCTAATACAAAGATTATTTACCACTCGGCTAAGGATGCACAAAAAGTCATCCCAGCAGGTAGCAACATTGAGTATCTTGGTGATACAGAAGGTGGCTTCGGTAAATATTTAATTAAGTAATACTACTTATGTAAAAAAGAGAGCACGATTATTCATCGTAGCTCTCTTTTTTATGGCGTTCAAATGTTTTAAAGCGAGTACCTTGAAACGTTAATATGCCAAAGTCATGTTCAGCTAGCTGCCCATAGCTTCTACCATCGAGCTTTAGCTCTAAACGATCTCCACTTTGAACTTCAAAAGTGACATAGTAGGAGGTATGAGCACTAGAGTAGCCTGAACCACCTGTGTCTGTCCGTTTTGTAACGGTTTTGGCGGCACTGTTAATTCAGGTGAATTATTATTTTTTGCCCATTGTCTAATGTACCGTATAACTGTGTATGAAATGGCAATCTAAAAAGGACTTTAAACACCTAAGTAAACATCAGAATTCGGCTCAAAACACTGTTATATCAACGTCGAGTGTAGAGATAACTCACGCGCGATTAGAAGTGATTATGTATCAATTATTAGATGCAGCGATTTCAGCGAGCAGTCAATACATCAAAACGAATCGTCTAGCGTTGTTAAGTACAGATAAAGAAAGCTTATTTTGCAAAAGAACGATTATAGAACTCCTACAAATAGTGTCTTCTAGTAATATTCTGTAACAAAATCTTTACAAAATATTATTACTTAATTAATATTCTCATGTTACATTTTTTAAAAAAAAGGAGGTAAAATTATGCTGAACATGAAAACTTTATTTTCTTCCTTTTATCTTTGGTAAATTAAAAAAAGGAGATAATTCAATAAAAAAGAGGTAGTAATGATGAGAAAGATTTGGTCTTTAATTATTGCGACAACTTTGATGTTCACTGTATTTGGATCACTGAATATTGCTAAAGCAGAAACAAATTTCATGGATAACAAAATTCCAGATAATGAAATTGAGTTTCTGACAGGAAGCACTCTAGATGGTTATAACTATATTGAACTTTCGGAACCCGTAACAGAAAACTATGATGGAGTTTACCAAGTTTTAATTGGATACTATATAGAAGAGAACTTAGATGGAATCAAAACACTCGACAATTATAGGGAATATGACACGTATTTAGTTTATGATCAGGGTATAACTCAAAGCTGGTCTTGGTTATCAAGACCATATTTTATTATGAGTATTGCAAGAGGTATGTCTTATAAAAGTTCAACAGAAGTATCAGCTACTATTTCAGGTACATTTAGTAGTGATATTCCGAGTAAGGCTTTACCAAAAGTTAAATCTTCTTTCGGATTCAGTGCATCGGGCAGCAAAAAAATAACTGAAGAAGTTGTTTTATCGGGTCCTGACGCAGGTTATTCTAGTAGAGATTTTTACTATAAGCAAGGAAGACACACACATAGAGTAAAAATTGTACAAGAACACAGATCCAATTGGGATGGTTTGTTATGGACTAAAACATACTACGGTAGTGTAGGAAAACCAGCTATAAAACATTATTCAGTTGATAGAAAGTAGGTTCTTAAAGTGATTCAACAGATCGTTAAATGGTTTTTGCTTACTATACTAATAATTTCATCGATTAGTTTTATAATTGTTCTTCAATCAAATTATTTAGCGGCTGAATTAACCGCTCGTTCGATTCCTATAGCTATTGTAGTAGGTTTCTCTTCATTAGCTGTTGCTATCATGTTTCGAAAATAATATTTGTATAAGAAAAACCGGGAAATAAATTTGTCCGATTCCAGACTGTAAACAAAGTCGATTTTTTCGACTTTGTTTACATAAGAAATGAACCCCTATCAAAACAAAAAGACAACAGCTTTTGCTATTCTCAATTTTTTTATTTACTTAATTTTTTACTGGTTACTGGCGCTTTTTCCAAAACCCCTATAATTCTTTTATATCGTTTTCCTGTATCTTCTAATTCTTCCCGAAAAACTTCTGCTACTAAACAGGGTGACATCACTTTTCTAACAACAACAATATCACCAGTTTAAATGTTAAATTCACGTAAATGTTTAGGGATATGCCACGTATATTTCTTTGGATATAATTTCAATGCCTCTGATATGAAATCTCGAAAGTGTATTATTCTCTATCTACATTCTTTCCAATCATCAACTTTTATTGATTTCCCTAACGTACTTCTATAATAAGTCGCAACGTGACGTCAATTTTCCTAATAAAGATATGACTTTTAATGAAAATATTTCATTCTATTATAATTTGAAATAATTAACGAACATAGAAAATCATTGCATCTTCATTGTTATCTATAACTACTATCTGTTCATTGTCAAATGTATATGGAATTTCCTTGTCTTTTAAATTAGACAGCAACTTTTGTAATTCTTCCTGTGAAGAAAGTGATAATGTATAGCTAAGTAAACCAGTTGTTTTTTTTGGTGGCACTGGTGCACCGGTCCCTTGCCAGATGTTGACGGCGATATGATGATGATAACCACCAGCAGAAATGAAAAGTGCGCTATCATGGAAGTTAGTCATAATATCAAAACCGAGTGCATCTATATAGAAGTAAGTTGTTGCTTCATTTAGAATGCTCACATTTAAATGGATGTGGCCGAGTACCGTTCCTTTAGGGAACCCTGCCCAAGGACGCTGACGATCATATAATGCCATCACGCCTTCTATATCCACTGCCTCTGTGCCAGTGACAAGCCCACCATGACCATCGCCAATCCATTCAGAACGAGGGCGATCATGATAGATTTCTATGCCGTTACCTTCAGGATCGTTTAAGTAAAAGGCTTCCGAGTAAATATGATCTCCAGCCCCAGTAATAGATATGCCTGTATTTAATAAATTGCCAATCACATATGCTAAATCTTCCCGAGAAGGAACTAAAATAGCAAAGTGGAATAAACCAGTCGTACGAGGTGGACGAATCGCTACCCCTTCCTCTGTTGATAAAACTAAAATAGGCTTTGTATTGCCTGGAATTGAAAATGTCACTTGTGTTGTAGTTTCATGGAGTACTTGAAGTCCAAGCTTTTTATAAAAGCTCGACATTGTTTCTAGTGACTGTACAAGTAAATGTAAATGCTCAAGCTCTAAATTTGCATCAATTTTAAATGTCATTGCTAATAAATCCTCCAAATATATAAGTTACTTTTTGTAATTAAATATAAAATAGTAAACTCATTACGTCAAGTAAATAAGTTACTTTAAATTTACTTTTACTACATAAATCGTTACAATAGAATACATAAGAGGTGAAAAATATGAATGAGACAACTTTATGTCCTCGTTTAGCTAAGGCAATGGATTTAATCGGAAAACGCTGGACTGGGCTAATTTTATATCAATTATTAGACGGATCGCAGCGCTTTAATGAAATTGAATCAGCATTGCCTGTAAGTGGCCGTTTATTATCTGAACGTTTAAAGGAACTCGAAAAAGAGGGGCTTGTTGAACGTAAAGTATTTTCGGAGGTTCCTGTACGTGTAGAATATTCATTAACGGATAAAGGTCGAGCATTAGAAGGCGCTATTCGTAATATTGAATCATGGGCAACGAACTGGCTATAGTATGAGAAACTATTAATGTGATAATTCAGCTATAAATGTCAGTGTGAATGCGCGAGATAGTTTAAAACTCATCAAGTGATAACCATTTTACTTAGATGATCAGTTGAACAAATCGGGCAGTTATAAAGTCCTGGATGTACTGAAAAATACCGAGTATAACTGAAAAGGACAACAAACTGCCCGTTAAAGCGCGAAAAATACCCTTCATTTTACTTGTCAAATCGAGGTTCTAAATCCATACTAGTGTAGAGTAAGAAGGACGTTAGAAAGGAATTAGCTCTCATGACAAAAGAACAATGGGCTGCGGATTTAGCACAAGACATAAATCCAGCCAATATTAAGTTAGATGAATTATTACAGAAATATACAATGACAAAATTAGGTGGTAAAGCGGATGTTTTTGTTCTCCCTGAAACAGAGGAAGAAGCAATTGCCGTTATTCGCTATGCACATAAAAATAATATTCCATTATTAATGTTAGGAAATGGCTCGAACATGGTTGTCCGAGATGGAGGCATGCGTGGGATTGTTGTGACATTCTCACATTTAGATGAAATTCATATTAATGGCGATCATGTTTATGCACAAAGTGGTGCACTCATTAAAGATGTATCAAAGCTTGCAGCTGCTGCCTCGCTAACAGGTTTTGAATTTGCGTGTGGCATCCCTGGCTCTATTGGTGGAGCGATGGCGATGAATGCAGGTGCTTATGGTGGCGAAATAAAAGATATTATTATTTCTTCGAAAGTTTTAACAAAAGAAGGAGAAATATTAATATTATCAAAAGAAGAGCTAGAATTAGGTTACCGTCAAAGTAGTATTGCCAAAAAAGGTTACTATGTACTGTCTTCTGAGTTTCAGTTAGCGCAAGGTGTAAAGGAAGAAATTGATGCGAAAATTGCTGATTTAACGTTTCAGCGTGAATCAAAGCAACCACTCGAGTATCCTTCAGCAGGTAGCGTTTTTAAACGCCCGCCAGGACACTTTGCAGGTAAGCTTATTCAGGATAGCGGCCTACAAGGAAAAGGGGTCGGTGGAGCAGAGGTTTCTACAAAACATGCTGGCTTTATTGTTAATAAAGGAAATGCTACGGCTACAGACTATATTGCAACAATCAAAATGGTACAACGAGTTGTAAAAGAAAAGTATGATATTGATTTAGAAACAGAAGTGAAAATTGTCGGTGACGACCTATAAATACAATGCCGCTCTTCGCTTTGGCGAAGGGCGTTTTTTTGAGGAGTGGGAAAGAATGAAATTGATTTCATGGAATGTAAATGGAATACGAGCTTGTTTAGGAAAAGGTTTTTTAGATTTTTTTAATAGTGTAGATGCAGATTTCTTCTGTATTCAGGAAACAAAGTGCCAAGCAGGGCAGGTTGAGCTTATGTTAGATGGTTATGAGCAATATTGGAATTACGCTCAGAAGAAAGGCTATTCAGGTACAGCGATTTTTACAAAGCACACCCCTCTATCTGTACATTACGGTGTTGGTGAGGACGAGTCGCAGGATGAAGGAAGAATTATTACATTAGAATACGACAACTTTTATGTAGTAAATGTTTATACGCCAAATGCGCAACGGGATTTAGCTAGATTGCCTTATCGATTAAATTGGGAAGATCGATTAGCGTTGTATTTAAAAGAACTCGATGCAAAAAAACCAGTCATTTATTGTGGGGATTTGAATGTCGCACATGCAGATATTGATTTAAAAAATGCAAAATCAAATATTGGCAATTCAGGTTTTACATATGAAGAGCGAGCTAAAATGACAGATTTATTAGCAGGTGGCTTTGTAGATTCTTTCCGCTACAAGCATCCAGATGTAACCGATCATTATACGTGGTGGTCTTATATGAACAAAGTTCGTGAACGCAACATTGGATGGCGCATTGACTATTTTATTGTGTCTGAGCGTGTAAAGGAACAAATTGATGTAGCTACCATTCATCCGCATATAATGGGTAGTGACCATTGCCCGATAGAACTTCAGCTAAATGTATAATTGTTTGAGTGCCTGACACTTTTGTTGAGGCACTTTTGTTTGAAACCGTATTCTCCATTAGGAAATACGGTTTTTTACTGTTCAATTGGATAATAGATTGTAATTGAACATAGAAAAAATAAGCGTAATGCAGCAAAAATCGATAAAATTTGAGGTTATTCTAGTTTGCGAAAAAGGATTTGAGAAGCTGAATAAAGAATATATTGCTTATAGAGGGGGTTGTAAGGTGAGAAAGTTTAAGTGGAAAAAGTGGTTATTGGCAATCGCAGGCGTGTTGGCGGTAGTCGTAATAACATCTGTTATTGTCTTTACATGGTTTATGAATAAATCAAAACCGATTATTGATGGAGAGCTCGCTGTTAGCATGCTCGATGAAGATGTGACCGTGACAAGGGATGATAAAGGGGTTCCTCATATATTTGCTGAGACAGATGCGGATTTATATCGCGCTCAAGGCTATGTACAGGCACAGGATCGATTGTTTCAAATGGATCTAGCGCGTAGGCAGGCTAGTGGTCGCCTGTCGGAAATAATTGGGGAAGCGACGATTGAGACAGATAAGCATTTTCGTACATTTAGTCTACGTAATGCAGCTGAAAAATCATTAGCAGCGTATGATCCAGCTAGCAAGCAAGTACTTGAATGGTTTGCCGAGGGAGTAAACGCCTTTATGGAAGAGGCGAAAAGTACGAATACGTTAAGCTATGAATTTGCGTTACTAGGTTACGAGCCAGAAGAATGGACTGTAGTAGATTCTTTAACAATCGGAAAATATATGGCTTATGATTTAGGTGGAAATTGGAATACACTTGCCTTCCGCCATTGGGCTTTGCAAAATTTTGATGAAGAAAAAGCTAAGGAATTATTTATTACGTATCCTGAGAATGCATCATCAATTATTGAGGCAAATAAAGAAAATCCAGTGTCTGTAGTAGGGCAGTTTAATGCGGAGTTATTGCCAAATGAATTTAATGGAAGTAATAACTGGGTAGTATCTGGCGATAAAACAAAGTCAGGAAAGCCAATTTTGGCTGATGACCCTCATTTAGGGTTGAGTACACCATCTATTTGGTATCAAATGCATTTACAATCACCCGAACAAAATGTAAGCGGTGTAATATTTGCAGGGATTCCAGGCATTATTTTAGGTCATAACGAAGAAATCGCATGGGGGGTAACGAATGTTGGTCCTGACGTACAGGATTTATATATTGAAATTCCAAACCCAGATAATCCAACACAATTCCGTTATGACGGTGAGTGGGAGCAGGCAGAGGTGCGTGACGAGCCGATAAAGGTTAAAGATGGAGAAACGGTAGACTTTGAAGTAATCGTTACACGCCACGGTCCCATTATGACAGATTTAGTATTTAAGGAAACGGAGCCTTCAGCCCAATTTTCAATGCAGTGGACAGCACTTCAAGCAACTGCAGAATTGCGAGCAGTGCTTGGTTTTAATAAGTCGAAAACTTGGAATGAGTTTGAGAAAGCTTTAGAAGATTTTAAAGCACCTGCACAAAACTTTGTTTTTGCATCTAAGGATGGCACGATAGCTTATAAAGCAAACGGCCAAATTCCGTTGCGAAAGCAAGGGGATGGGCAATTACCAGTGCCTGGTGACTCAAGTGATTATGGCTGGCAAGGTTTTATTCCTTGGGATGAGTTACCGACTGTTGTTAATCCAGAACAAGGCTTTATTGCAACAGCGAATAATGAGGTGATAGGCGATGAATATCCTTATCATATTACGGATTTTTGGGCACAGCCTTATCGCTATGAACGGATTAAGGAAGTGTTAGAAGCGAATGATTCAATAACAGTAGAAGATATGATGAATTTACAGATGGATCAGCACAATTTATATGCTCGTGAATTTTTACCTGATTTATTAACATCTATAAAAACGATGGATAAGGATGGGAAGTATGCTGAAGTCATAGCAATGTTAGAGGATTGGAACATGGTGGACGCTAAAGATTTAGGAGCCCCGTTAGTGTTCCATACGTTAATGCTACAATTGCAAGAAGTGTTATTTAAAGAGCAAATGCCAGAAGATATGTATAAAATGATGTACGGTAAATTTAATATTACGGATCAGCTTCTACGTAAAACATATGCAGGTGAGAGAAGCATTTGGATGGAAGAGCAAGGGGGAGTAGATGCCGCAGTATTTGAGGCGTTAGAGCGTACTGTTGCGCAAATTGAAAATCAGTTCGGGAAAAATGTATCGAAATGGCAATGGGGTGATTTCCATCAACTAACGTTTGATCACACTTTAGGCAGTGCTTCACCGATACTTGCCGCATACTTTAACGCCAAGAAGGTTCCGATTGGTGGCTCGAAGGTGACGGTGCAAGCAGCCGATAATGATTTAGCGGGTAACGTTAATCACGGAGCATCATGGCGTTTTGTTGCTGATGTTGGTGATTTAAGCTCAGCCTTCCATATTGTTGGTCCTGGCCAAAGCGGTCATGTGAAATCGGATTGGTATCAAGATCAAGTAATGGACTGGGCAAACGGTACGTATCATGAAACATTTGTCCAAAAGGAAGATATTAAGGGTAAAACGGTATTATTAAAATCTCAATAAGCGATAAGAAAATCAGCGCCTATTTTATAGGCGCTGATTTTTTGTTGAGCGAAAAAGGTGTCAGGCACTCAAACAATTCTCAAACAATTTATTAGGCTAATCAATTTTCTATCTAAGAAAAAACCACCTAGACTTCTAAGCGGCTTACGTCGTGCCCGCGGAAAGCGGAGTGGATGTTTAAGTGCCAGGCACCCAAACAATTCTCAAACAATTTATTATACATTCGTGATAGTAATCATATACATTCAAATGTCTGTTTGAATATGATGGAATATTATGCTATATTAAAACAATCAAACGAATATTTGAATGAGGTGAGGAATTGACGAAAGAAGTATGTGAAGTGACGCATGTTAATGAACAAGCGGTCACAAAAGTACAGCAGCAAATGCCAGACTTATCAGGCGTAGCCAAATTTTTAAAGGCATTATCTGATGAAACAAGACTCAAAATAGCGTATGCCTTAACGGTAGAAGATGAATTATGTGTTTGTGATGTTGCGACAATTATCGGTTCATCTGTAGCAACAGCATCCCATCATTTACGTTATTTAAAAGAACATAGTTTAGCGAAATCGCATCGTAAGGGGAAGCAAATGTATTACGCTTTAGCCGACGAGCATGTATACCAAATTGTAACGATTGCCTATGAACATGCGAAAGAAGGGATTGCCAATGGCAGTGACACCAAGTAAGCAAGAGTATCGTCTACAAAACTTATCCTGTGCCAGCTGTGCAGCTAAATTCGAAAAAAATGTAAAAGCTATTCCTGATGTTCAAGATGCGCAAGTAAACTTCGGCGCTTCTAAAATAACGATTGTAGGAGCAGCTAGTGTCGATCAAATCGAAGAAGCAGGTGCATTTGATGGCATTAAAGTTTCGCAATCTGCGACAAAGGCAAGTGAAGGTACAATTCCTTTTTATAAGAAAACGGAGAACATATTAGCTAGTGTTTCACTGCTATTCGTTGTCGTTGGCTATCTATTATCTTCTGTTCGTGGAGAAGAAGACTTGTTGACCATTGCGATGTTTATTATTGCAATTATTGTCGGGGGCGTGAAAATTTTCAAAACTGGCTTCCGCAACCTTGCACGACTAGAATTTGATATGAAAACGCTTATGACCATTGCTATAATTGGCGCTGCCATAATCGGCGAGTGGGAAGAAGCGGCCGTTGTTGTCTTTTTATTCGCAGTAAGTGAAGCGCTGGAAGCATACTCAATGGATAAGGCGCGTCAATCGATTCGTCAGTTGATGGATATTGCTCCACCGACTGCCACTATTAAACGAGCACACGGTGAACATTTCCACGAGATGGAGTTAGCAACAGAAGAGATTGAAATTGGCGATATTTTAATGGTGAAGCCTGGTCAAAAAATTGCAATGGATGGCATTGTCATCGCGGGGTTATCTGCGGTTAATCAGGCAGCCATTACAGGTGAATCAATTCCTGTCAATAAATCAGTTGGTGACGAGGTATTTGCAGGAACGTTGAATGAAGAAGGCGCATTAGAGGTACGTGTAACGAAACGTGTAGAGGATACAACGATTGCAAAGATTATTCATTTAGTCGAAGAGGCACAGGCAGAAAAGGCTCCATCACAACAATTTGTAGATCGTTTTGCTAAATACTATACACCTGCAATAATGCTTGTAGCGCTTCTTGTAGCCATTGTTCCACCATTCTTTGTAGGAGATTGGCAACACTGGATTTATCAAGGGTTAGCAGTTCTTGTTGTTGGTTGCCCGTGTGCGCTAGTTGTTTCGACTCCAGTGGCAATCGTAACCGCTATCGGGAATGCTGCAAGACAAGGCGTTCTTATAAAAGGTGGTATTCACTTAGAGCAATTAGGTCATATAGATGCGGTTGCATTTGATAAAACAGGAACATTAACAAAAGGAACGCCTGTTGTAACAGATATTATTACACATAAGGAAATGCTAGAAAATGATGTATTACAGCTTGTTGCAGCAGTTGAAAAGCAATCTCAGCATCCATTAGCAAAAGCTATATTGAAGGCATTACATGAGAAAGAGCTGACAGAGCTTGTTCCTACAGACTTTCAATCCGTAACTGGTAAGGGTGCTTATGCAACAGTAGACGGTCAGAAGGTTTACGTAGGAAGCATGAATTGGATTTTAACGTTAGCGACAGTTGACGCAACGGTTAAGGAGCAGGTTCATCAACTTCAAAAACAGGGTAAGACTGTAGTAGCAGCTATTAGTGATAGTCAATTTATAGGATTAATAGCTATTGCTGATCAGTTACGTGCAGAAAGTAAGAAAGTACTAGAAAAATTAAGTACTTTAAAGGTAAAGCATACGGTGATGTTAACAGGAGATGCCAAATCTACTGCTGAAGCGATTGCCTCTACATTAAGTATGAGCGATGTAAGAGCAGGGTTACTTCCTGCCGAAAAACTATCTGCTATTAAAGAATTACGCACGAAATACGGAGCTGTCGCAATGGTTGGAGACGGTGTGAATGATGCGCCAGCATTGGCTTCAGCTAATGTAGGGATTGCGATGGGTGGCGCAGGTACAGATGCTGCATTAGAGACAGCTGATATTGCGCTAATGGGTGACGATTTAACGAAATTACCGTATACGATAGCTCTTAGCAGAAAAACACTACGAATTATTAAAGAAAACATTATATTTGCACTAGCTTTAAAATTAATTGCCCTATTACTTGTTATTCCAGGTTGGCTAACATTATGGATTGCCATTTTTGCAGATATGGGTGCAACATTACTCGTTGTATTTAATTCTTTAAGGCTTATAAAAACGAGAAAATAATAGGTAAAAAGAATTGCGTAAATTTTCTCTGTAGGTAAATAATCGTTACAATGTTTATTTATTATTGTTATATAGATGCTACTAGCGATTCTTGAAAAGTGATAAAATTCACGTTATTATTAATAGAGGAAAAATGTAACAATACATTATAAATGAGGCGAAAGTTTTATATGTCAGAACCTATTTTAGTAAATGTTACAGAGGAAATTGTGCGTGGTTTAGTAAGTTTTCTACTTCGAGGACCAGAATATCAAACATTTTGTAAATGTCAAAACTGCGAATTTGATACAGTGGCACTTGCATTAAATGCTTTGGCAAGTAAGTATGTTACATCTATGGAAACGCGAGATGAAGCATTTAAAGCGTTGAATACTCCTGAAAATATCGAGTTGATTAACAGAGAAATTATTCATGCATTACATGTGGTAAATAAGTATCCTCGACATTAAAAAGAGCCCACTTCTATAGTGAAGTAGGCTTTTTTTATGTTTCAAAGAAGTGTTTAACTTGGTTATGTATTTTCAGTTAACTTTTAAGGCAAGCTTGTAGTAAACTAGAGAGTAAGAATAGGAAAGAGAGGGAATAAGATATGCCAACACCTAGTATGGAGGACCATATCGAACAAATATATTTATTGATCGCTAATAAAGGTTATGCTCGTGTGTCTGACATTGCTGAAGCATTATCTGTTCTTCCTTCTTCTGTTACTAAGATGGTTCAAAAATTAGATAAAGATGGTTATTTAGTTTATGAAAAATATCGTGGTCTTACATTGACGCCAAGAGGAGAACAACTTGGGAAACGTCTTGTGCAACGACATGAACTGCTAGAACAATTTTTGCGAATCATTGGTGTAGATGAAGAGCGTATTTACAATGATGTAGAAGGAATAGAGCATCATTTGAGTTGGAATTCAATTGATCGTATTGCGGAACTTGTGCAAGTAATGGAAGAAAATCCAGACATCGCAAAAAAGCTAGAAGCATCAAGAAAACAGCACAATCTATAAGATAAGAGATTATGTTCACGCTATAATCTCCATGTTAGAGGAGCTGCTTGTATAACCTATATTTGTGTCCTTGTGCTCGTTGCTTTGAAGTATATGCATTAAGTACGGAATTATATATTTTGCGAAATTGATGGTATGAAGGAAAGGAAGACATTGATGAACGAATTAAAATCAGGTGAAGTTGTTACTTTAACAGTGTTAGAGCAACAAGCATCGAAATGGATCTTAACAAATGGGGTAGTTGAACTACCATTGAATGCTTCTGAGGTCACAGAACCGCTAGCTGTAGGGGATCGTCTTGAAGTGTTTTTATTTGCGGATCGACGTGGTGATTTAGCAGCTACTACTGCTATTCCTGCATTTGCACAGGGTGAATACGGCTGGGCACGCGTTCTTCGTGTTGTAGAGCGCGAAGGTGCTTTTGTAGATATTGGTACTTCTCGTGAAGTGCTTGTACAAGCAGAGGACCTACCTGCTGTTAAAGAAGTGTGGCCAGAACCAGGTGACCATTTATTTATGACATTACGAACAGATCGAAATGGAGATTTATTCGGTCGTTTAGTAACGGAGGAAAAGATTTCAGAGCTGTACGAAGGTGCATTTGAAGATATGCACAATAAAAATATTACGGCTCGTCCGTATCGTGTATTACCTGTAGGCACATTTTTACTAGGGGTAGAACAACCTTATCGTATTTTCGTGCATGAATCAGAACGTTATGCGGAACCACGTCTTGGACAAGATGTAGAAGTGCGAATTATTGATATAAAAGATGATGGCTCAATGAACGGGTCTCTTTTACCTCGAAAACACGAGCGCATCACAGGAGATGCACAGCAAATATTAAGCTATTTGCAAGATGTTGGCGGGAAAATGCCATTTAGTGATAAGTCTTCTCCAGATGAAATTAAAGAAATGTTTAATATGAGTAAAGCGGCATTTAAACGTGCGCTTGGAACACTAATGAAGGCTGGTAAAGTGAAGCAGCAAGATGGCTGGACAGAAGAAATTTAATTTCTTTAAAATATAGAAAATGACGAGAACCATGCCTGAAACCTTCTCGTCATTTTTTCGTACTAATAATTGTATAGTGACATACATTATACAGGCTATATGATTTCTAGCGAAAGGGGTCACACAATTTGAAAAAAACATGGGGGAAAATACTAGTAGCTACGATGCTAGTGTTTGGTATGCTAGCACCGTCAACAGGATTTGCAGCAGACAATACGCCGCCGAAAGCAATTGATGAAAAATTAGGTGTACCAATTGTCGTATATGGCGCAAACCTATCTGAGACCGAAAAAGAATCTGTAAAAAAATCGTTAAAAGTAAATGAAGATCCTGAAGTTGAGGAAATAACAGTATCAGGGAATGACTTAGCTAAATACATTAAAGATAGTAATGCAAGCTCACGTATGTATTCTTCTGCAAAAATTACGCGTAAGGATGCTGGAAAAGGCTTAGTTATTGAAATTGTCACACCATCAAATATTACACAAGTCACTTCTGAAATGTATGCAAATGCAATGTTGACAGCGGGTATTGAGGATGCAACAGTTCAAGTGGCAGCTCCAAAGCCTGTAACAGGTCACTCTGCGCTTGTAGGTATATATAAAGCCTATGAGGTAACAACAGGCGAAACGTTAGATATAGACCGTACAGACGTTGCCAATGAAGAACTGTCCGTAGCAACTAAACTAGCTGATTCTGCTGGCGTTGATGATGCAAAGGTTGCGGAATTACTTACAGAAATTAAAAAACAAATTGCTGAAGTAAAGCCTGAAACACGTGAAGATGTTGAAAAAATTGTACAAGAGCAATTAGAAAAACTAGAAGTAAATTTGAGCGAAAAAGATCGTCAGCTATTAGTAGACTTAATGGACAAAATTAGTAAACTAGATATTGATTTTAGTAAATGGTCAGAACAACTAAATGATATTAGTAATACATTGCAAGAGAAGTTTGGAGCATTGATGGAAGACGAAGGTTTCTGGACGAGTGTGAAAAATTTCTTTGCAAATTTAAAAGATACAATTTCAACATGGTTTAATTAAATGAAAGCGTGCTTTGCCATTAGGTAGAGTGCTTCAGACTGTAGATAAAGTCATATGTCCTTGGCTTATCTGCAGTCTTTTTTAGTATAAACGGTATGATGGATGACAATAAAAACGTATCTACTATTTTTGTAAAAATGCAAATAGCTATGGTACTATGAAAAAAAGGAGTGGTGAGAAATGGAATTCCAATTACAAAATGAAACGGAAAACAAACTAGCTTTTGTTTATAAGCAGGATGGGGAACAGTTAGCGGAAATTACGTGGAAACAGGAAGGTCAAGTAATGGTCATGGATCACACCTACGTTTCAGACAAGCTTCGTGGTCAAGGGGTAGCTAAAAAATTATTGGATCGTGCAGCAGATTATGCTCGTGAAAATAATTATAAAATGGTAGCTGTTTGTTCATATGTAGTCGCAGCATTTGAAAAATCAGATGCTTATAATGATGTAAAACAATAAAAATAAAGCAATCTGCGATTTAGCTCTTAGCTATAATGCGGATTGCTTTTTAGGTTGAATAAAGAAATTTTTCATTACACATATTAAAAGAATAGGACACTGTAAATAAGTACTGTTAAGAAGCCTGCGCCTCCAACTAATGAAGCCATATCTACCCAATCATATACTAAATCTAAATCTTTCATAAAAACATCCTCCTATCGATTGTATTATTGTATTATTTCCCTCATATTGTCAGTGTTAATCATATATAAGTACAAAATAATAAAGAATTACGAAAAAGATTAGAATTATGTGATAATAACGAGTAGGAGAGTGATTGCGAATGTCTTGGAAAATACAGACGTACGATGAATTAACGACGGAAGAACTGTATAAAATTATTCAGCTACGAGTAAATGTTTTTATTGTTGAGCAACAAACATGCTATGAGGATTTAGATAACCATGATCAAAACTCTATACATATATCATATGTTAAAAATGGAAAATTATGCGCATATTCGCGTATATTGCCCCCTGGTGAAAAATTTGAAATGGCCTCGATTGGGCGAGTTATTACGAGTCAGGAAATGCGTGGGACAGGACTAGGGAAAGAAATGATTCAATTAGCATTAGATATAATTGAACAGCGATGGCCAGGTTCTGAGGTATTTATACAGGCACAGGAATATTTAAAAAAATTTTATGGTTCCTTTGGCTTTCAACAAGTCTCAGAGCCTTATATTTACGACAGCTTGCCACATTTAGATATGCTATATCAAGGAAAAAAATAATGTTTAGTCCTCACAGAATAGGGAAAAGCTATAGTACAAGGCTAGTTTCTATATTTTTAGGAGGGATTTATTATGGCAAAGCGTAAAGGTACAGGTGTTGTGCTTGCTGGATTAGCAGGATTTGCAGCATCTTATTTAAGTAAAAAAGAGAATCGTGATAAAGCATGTGAAATGTTCAACAATGCAAAGTCCAAACTTGAATCTTTTCTGAATACATCAAATGTTAATATGGATGATCGAATTGCGGAACGTGTCACTTCTGAAGTAGCAACGGAAGCAGGGACAGCGCCAACAAAGTTAGCGTCAAACGAAATGGTTTCCGAAGGCGGAGGACATACAGGCGTTCATTTCTACAATGAAGAAATCCAAGAAAAAGAAAAATAAAAAAACAAACCTTCTCATTTAGCTATGAGAAGGTTTTTTGAGTGTTGAATGGGTGTCAGGCACTCGAATAATTCTGAAAATTAACGGAATGACACTGTATTAGCCGCAAGCGAAGTGGTTTTTTCTTAGAGCGGCTTGTGGAAGAGCCCTTGTTTATTTGGAATAAGGGTAACACCAGCGAAAGTGATTAACACAATTCCTGTGAAAATAAATCCGCTGACTACACCAAGTGATAACCATCCAAGTAATGAGGAGCCTAGAACCACTCCTAATGAGAAAAAGGCATAAAAATATCCGTATGCTTTCCCACGGATTTCAACAGTCGTAGAGTCAATTAATAATGAATTTACAGACGGGAACAGCAAACCGAAACCAATGCCGTAACAAGCCATTGCTATGTAAAGTAACATACTCGAATCAGCCTGACTGATCAATATTTGACTTAAGCCCATTAAAGCAATGCCAAGCGATAATGTTTTAACTGGGGCAACTTTATCGAAAATGCGGTTACTCGGTAAAATAAATACTAGTACAGCAACAATACCAAAAGCACTCATTAATGTACCGCTTAAGCGTGAATCAAAACCTAAAGATTGAACTTTTAAAGGTAATAAATAGGCAATGACTCCTTGAGAAAACATTAAAAAGAATGCGCCTGAGAAAGCCTTTAATGTTCCTGCATTATTAAAAAATACACTAATAGGGATATAGGTACTAGAAGAAGACTTTTCTTTTTTTACTTTATTCGAATTGAGTAAAAAGAAAGAAAGGATTCCTAATAGTAGCATACAACTTGCCGTAATATTAAAGACAAAAGGTACACTAGTACGGCTAGCTAAGATACCACTAAAGGCTGGGCCGATGATGGCTGCAATACCTACAAATGCTCCAGAAATAGCACTGCCTTTGCCACGTTTCTCTTGCTCAGTAGCATTAGCTAAAAATGTGAAAGCAGCAGGAACGATAAAACCAGCAACTAGTCCATGAATAAAGCGGACTATTAAAAGGGCAAGTGGTGCTTCGACTAAATTATATAATGTTAGCGAAAGCCCTGTTGTTAGAAGGCCAATAATTAAAATGATAAAAGGTCCTTTACGATCGGTTAAAAAGCCAGAAATAATATTTCCGAACGTATTGGAAAGAGAATACATACCAACAGCAAGTCCAGTTAAAAAGGCAGAAGCACCTAAAGATTCTGCATATGTACTCATTACAGGCAGCTGAGTAAATAGGTCAAAAAATGAAAAGAATATAATCAAATAGATAAATTTTTTCATAACTCCTCCACTACAAATTACGACATAGTGGGTTTATTATACCATTTTCGACAAAAAAAGAATGCCTAATAAGTTGAACTTATTAGACATTCGAAAATTGATAAAATTAAGCTTTAGCAATTTCTTTTTTCATTGTTTTGTTTTTCGCAAGGTTTACGTGCCAAGAAAGAGCCTCTTCTAAAATGTGAGGAGTTTGTTGGTTACCAGTTGCTTCGATAGCACGGTTGTAGTAATCCCATAATTGTTCTTTGTAATCTGGGTGTGCACAGTTTTCAATAATTAAAGGTACACGTTCTTTTGGTGCTAAACCACGTAAGTCAGCAATACCTTGCTCAGTGATAATTACATCTACATCATGCTCAGTGTGGTCTACGTGAGAAACCATCGGTACGATTGAAGAAATCGCTCCACCTTTTGCATATGATTTAGTTACGAAAATACCAAGACGTGCATTACGTGCAAAGTCTCCAGAACCACCGATACCATTCATCATACGAGTTCCTGATACGTGAGTTGAGTTTACGTTGCCGTAGATATCTAACTCAAGAGCAGTGTTGATTGAAATTAATCCCAAACGACGGATAAGCTCTGGGTGGTTAGAAATTTCTTGTGGACGTAAGCAAATTTTATCAGCATATTTTTCTAAATTGCCGTATACTTTTTGCTGTAATTCTTCAGTAAGTGTAATTGAAGTAGCAGCTGCGAATTTAACTTTACCAGCATCGATTAAGTTAAATACCGCATCTTGAAGTACTTCTGATGCAACAACTAAATCTTCAAATTCAGAATCTGCAAAGCCATCAAGTACAGCATTTGCTACTGAACCTACACCAGATTGTAATGGCATTAATTGTTTTGTTAAACGACCCGCTTTAATTTCATCGCGGAAGAAGTCTAATAGAATGTTAGCCATTGTTTGTGTTTCTTCATCTGGTGGTACGATTAATGAAGGAGCATCGGGCTCTTCAGAAATAACAATCGCTTTAATTTTAGCTGGATCAACTTTGATACCGATTTCACCAATGCGTTGCATAGCATCTGTCATTGGAATAGCTTCACGATTACCTTGTTCTCCAGGTACATAAATATCATGAATACCAATTAAAGCTTCTGGATGAGAAATGTTTAACTCGATAATAATGTTTTCTGCGTATTGTGCAAAGATTGGTGAGTTACCAACAGAGTTTGTTGGGATAATAAAACCATCTTCAGTAATAGCAACTGCTTCAAGAATTAAATATTTAATTGGTCCGATAATTCCTTGACGTACTAGCTCAGCATTATGAGAAAGGTGAGCGTCTACATATAGGACATCGCCAGAGTTAATTAAGTTACGGATACCCGAGTCTCCTTGGAATGGTCCGCGTTTACGAATTGCACCAGCTTCAGCTAAGTATTTATCTACTTCTGGCCCTAATGATGCACCTGTGTATACATCAATTTTAAATTCTTCATTTTTTGCACGCTCAACTAATGCCATTGGAACAACTTTTGCATCCCCAGCACGAGTAAAACCACTCATACCAACTACATCACCGTTAGAAATAAGTGCTGCTGCTGCTTCAGCAGAAACAATTTTACTTTCAAGTTCTTTTAAACCTAGGCGTTTTTGAATATTTGCATCCATAAAAAAATCCTCCCCTAAATCATTTTGATGGAAACCGATTACAAAACTAGAAAAAACCTGTATGAATTTTCTGTTTATTCAGTTGTAGTATGACTCCAACCATTTGATTAATACTATCACCAATTTGTCACAAAAACTTTATAATTAGCATTAAATTAAGTAAACAAAGAAAAAACGAGCGGAAGGTTGATTTTTCGACAGAGAAAACGTTTTATTGTAGAGCTAAGGTTTCGAAACGAAAAAAGTACAGCAAGCTATCCTAAAAGAGGAGCTTGCTGTACTAGAGCATATTAGAAGCCTAAAGAACGACGGAAATAACTTGCGTAGCGTTGACTAACAGGGATACGCGTACCATCTTTCATTATTAATAAGAACGTTGAGTGTGAATCTGGCTGAATTTCATCAATGTAATCAATGTTTACAATATAAGAACGGTGACATCTAATAAATGAGTCAGGTGCTAAAAATAGCTCAAGATCACTTAAATTTAAACGGTGATAGCCTTCACGCCCCATTGTTTTAACAAATGTTTTACGAAGCTGTGTTTCAAGATAAATGACTTGATCATGCTTAATTGGATACCAACAATCATCGATTTTAATCGTGATATAGTTTGTTAAAAATGCAGATGGTTTTTGCGGGAAGATGGCTGTGATAGCACCTTTTGTCTCGCCTTCTTCCATTAAAGGAATACTCATACCATAGTAAGCAACACCAAATACATCAGGTTCAATATACGTGCTGATTTTTTGATTATAGCTTAATGCCTTATGTGCAGCTGAACCTTCTTTAATAGGGTCACCTGGCTTAATTTTTAAATCAACCTTTTTGCTCGGTTGGTAGTACAAGTATTCATTTGTATCGGAAATTGCAATTGAAGTATTCTCAGGGAAAAACTCCTTAATAATCTCCATGATTTCTTCTATTTGTTTTGGATCCACTATTAGCACCTCGTTTTAACTTTTAAAAATAGTATTATCATCTATTTTACTACATATTCGTATAAATTATATAGAGAAGATTTCGGAATAAAAAAGAGATATGTCGATTGCTAAAATAAAAAGCGGAATAAATGCTTACATAAAATTCAATATGGAGTAATTAATTACTAATTAATTTTATTATGTATATGGTAAAATTTAAATGTCTATTAATAAGTTTACAAGGTTTCAACTATCTTTATATGATAAATAAGAACTAGAATGATGTGCAAAATGTGGTTGAAAGGAAATCGCAGAATATGGTAAAATTCACTGTAAAGTATATTTTTTTTTAATACTGGTGTTTAAGTTGGGTTATTTTTAAGCTATATTCAATATATAATTGTGTAATAGGACTCAATTCATATGATAAATAAGTAAATACTTTTTTCTTATTTTGAAATTGCAATTCGATGTCAAATATTGTAATGTAATTCGTGCACTCTGAGGAAAGATGGGGAAGATTATGCAACTACATCAACATTCTATGTCCGAAACGATATCAAAAAGATACTTCCAAGAAATCGATAATATTAACCAATATGTCGGTGTAGAAGAATTTTTTAATATTGAGTCAAAGTTAATATTTGAAATTTATCATTTAGAATCTGCGAAGGCAAAAAAATCTTTGCATGAATTAATTGATATTCTTTCTATACGTTTTGGCAAGCAAGTTATTAAAATTGTGAGAGGTTACTTTTCTGTATTAGCGTCGATTGTTGCTCGTAAATTACTAGACAATCAAGTACCTTCAAAGAAAGCCTTCGCTTTTAATATTGCTTGTAATGATATGATTGAAAATCAAATGAAAGACGCTGAATTTTTGCAATTTGCTGATGATTTAATCGATTTCTTTGTTTATTTTATCGCAGATAGAAAACAACCGACTTTCCGTCATCAGACAGTCAACAAAGTGATTATGTATATAAATGATGAGTTAGAAAATGATTTAACAGTCGAAAGTATCGCGAATAACTTCCATATTAGTACTAGTCACTTATCACGTATTTTTAGAGAACATGTGGGCATAACATTGGTTGAATATTTAAATGTTCGTCGAGTAGAAGAATCACAATATTACTTACGACATACAAATAAAAGCATTACGTCAATCTCAGACCAATTCCATTTTTGTAATCAGAGCTATTTTACACGTATTTTTAAAAAATACACAGGTGTAACACCAAAGCATTTCCGTGATGAGCTACACCATGAGTTTTATCGTTTTGAAATGAACGAGACTGAGATGCAAAACGTATAAATCTAATTTGGACATTAAATGACTGGCGCTAACTATATGAACATACTATAAGATGCGATCGTATTAGCGATGCTAAAGCGTGCATCTTTTTTATGTAGCCGATCGCCATTGTTCCAAGTTTGCGATAACACGTATAAGAATTGATAAGTAGCGCTTGCTATTTGATAAAGGTAGTCTTTATAAGGTATACTTCACATTAGTTGAAAAATAATAGTAGGTGGAAAAATGAAAAATTTGAAGCTATTATCAATGCTTGGTCTTGTTGTTTTTGTATTAAGCGGCTGTCAAGCAGTTGAGAACAAAGAAGGCTTTTTCTATAGTGTTTTTGTAAAACCTATGGAATTTTTACTGGAGTTTTTCGGAAATGATATTTTTTCAGGTAGCTATGGTTTAGCGATTATCGCCATTACGGTCCTTATCCGCTTGGTCTTAATGCCAATTATGTTGAAAAATTATCGTCAGCAACAATTAATGAAATCGAAAATGGATGCCTTCAAACCAGAAATGGAAGCCGTTCAGAAAAAAATGAAGGAAGCAAAGACAAAAGAAGAACAAATGCAATACCAGCAAGAAATGATGGCTTTGTATTCAAAGCATGGTGTCAATCCGTTGAATATGGGTTGTTTACCAATGTTAATTCAAATGCCAATCATTATGGGTCTTTACTTTTCAATTTTATATTCTGCCGATGTGAAGTCACATGAGTTTTTATGGTTTAGCTTAGGTTCACCAGACATTGTTATGACAATTATTGCAGGGATTGTTTATTTAGTACAAGCACGTGTATCTTTATGGACTGTACCAGAGCAACAAAAAAAGCAAATGAAAATGTTTATTTACATTTCGCCAATTATGATTGTCTTTATTTCTATGTCCTCTATGGCAGCTCTACCTCTTTACTGGTCTGTCAGTGGTGCATTACTAATTCTTCAAACGTATATTGGTCGAAAATATTATTCGGAGCATCCCGAAAAAGCAAAATCATAAATGAATTTATGTCGAGGCGCTTGTGTAGCCTCGATTTTTTTTAGGAGGAAAACAGCATGAACACAAAATGGATTTCATCAATTCTTGTTGCAGTTTTTAGTATCGCAGCCATTGTATTTATCATTTTAGGTAACTTCAATTTTGCTGTACTAGCAATGACTATCATGTTTGCTATGTCAAATGGTTTCAGAGCAAAAAACTTTAAAGAGCAGGGATATATTAAAGAAGCTAAATGGATGAAGTATATGTCTATCTTTTTCGCTATAGCTTCAATCGTTGTTCTTATTATCATTTTTACAGAATAATAGGGGAAAAGCTTCACTAAAAAATGTGAACAGTGATAAAATAAAAATATCATATTGAAATGTCCCGGCGAAGGTCACAGATTTTCAGAGTTTTTTCAGCAGGCTCAATAAATCTGGACGCCATTAATGCCGAGGCGTACTGATTAAAGGTCTTAGGGTTGCGCAAACTCTCGATGAAACGACCTGTCTGGTAGTTAAGCAACCCTGTATCTGTACAAAAGGGGCAAAAAAAAGTGAAAAAAAGTCGTTTACCACTTATTATTGGTGCTGTTATTTCAGTGGCATTGATCGTTTCAATTTTTGTAGTTATAAACTATAAAAAAAGCCAAGTAAATGTAGCATCTGATGAGGAACAACCAGTAGCACAAAAAGGCAATGAAGATGAGTCAACAAAAGAACAACCAAAAACACCTGATAATACATCTGAGCCTCAAGAGCAGCCAGATGAAAACGGCTATTACCCAAATCAAACGATACCAACAGAGCCTACCTATATTGATGGCGTTTTATTAGCAAATAAAAGATATCCACTACCATCAACATTTGCACCTGGTGAAAGTCCAGAGGCTCGTCAAGCGTTAAATACAATGATTGCAGAAGCGAAGCAACAAGGTTTTAACTTAGTAGCGTTTAGTGGATATCGTTCATACGAGTATCAAACAACTTTGTATAACAACTATGTAAAGCGTGATGGTCAGGCTGCTGCAGACCGCTATAGTGCACGACCAGGTTTTTCAGAGCATCAAACAGGCTTAGCATTTGATATTGGTGAAGTTGGCAAAGATGATTTATGGCTGACTGAGGAGTTTGGAGAAACACCAGCTGGACAATGGCTATTTGATAATGCTGCACAATTCGGTTTCATTTTACGATTCCCACAAAACAAAGAAGACATTACAGGGTATATGTATGAATCATGGCATTACCGTTACGTAGGGGTCGAAATTGCTAAAAAAATTAAAGATCAAAATCTTACTTTAGAAGAATATTTAGGCGTGAAATAAAAAATAAGAGAATCCTACCGTTGATTTACGCTAAAGGTGGGCGCACTGTAAGTCGCAACCCTCGCTACGCACGGTTTTGACCCTTTTATCTAGATTCTTGGACTATAGCTTTAGTCGATGTTAAACCGACAAGTTGTTGTACTATCCTTAGGAAAACAGGGGAGAAGCAACCGTCTTAGCGGAAATCAACAACATAAAAAGTGTTAGATTGACTCCAGTCAATCTAACACTTTTTTCTTTTGTCTCGGCATCCAGTGAACATTATTAAGTAGCTACAATACTGGTGTTAACAAACGCGAAATCGATTCCTTGAACTTAATCATGTTCGACCGATTTTGATACATTTCCCACGTTAATTCCGTGCAATCTAAAATATCCTTTTCAAATAGCTCTGCCAATTGATGTGATATCGTTGAATCATAAATAAATGCATTAACTTCGAAATTTAAACTGAAACTTCGTACATCGATATTGGCAGTTCCAACTGTAGACGCTTCATCGTCGATAATAATGGCTTTAGCATGAATAAATCCTTTTTCATAAATATAAACTTTTGCCCCAGCGCGCAGTAGCTGCCCCACATAAGAGTATGTAGCCCAATAAACAAACATATGATCCGGTTTATTTGGAATCATTATACGAACATCAATACCTGAAAGTGTAGCAATTTTAATGGCATCTAAAAAACTAACATCTGGAATAAAATAAGGAGTTTGAATATAAATATATCTTTTCGCCATATTAATAAGTTTTAAATAACCTATTTTAATTTGTTCCCACTCAGAGTCTGGACCGCTTGAAACGATTTGTAAGCCTACATCACCTTTTTTAGGAATCGCTGGGAAGTAGCGATCTGAATAGCCCATTTTTTGCTGTGCAGAAGCTTGATTCCAATCTAGCAAAAAGCGTGTTTGTAGCGGATGGACGGCACTACCTTCAATGCGTAAATGAGTATCTCTCCAATAGCCAAATTTCTTTTGGAGTCCAAGATATTCATCTCCTACATTAAAGCCTCCAATATAACCAATACGACCATCAATAACTACGATTTTACGGTGATTTCTAAAATTTAGACGTGGATTGAGCAGTGGGAATATGGAGGGGAAGAACACTTCAACCTCACCGCCCGCTGCAAGAAGTTCTTTGAAATGTCTTCTTTTAACATTGCGGGAGCCCATTTCATCATACAAGAGCCTCACTTTTACCCCTTGTTTTGCCTTTTTGATCATTGCGTCGACAAGACGCGTACCTAAATTATCTAAACGAAAGATATAATATTGAATGTGGATATGGTCTTTTGCTGCTTCAATATCTCTTATTAGCTGTTCAAACTTGTCCGCACCATCATCAAAAATAGCAATATGGTTGTCTTGTGTTAGTACGGCATTGTTCGTTTTTAAATGCATGTAAATCATCTCTTTATAATTTTCAGCATTTTCAATACGAAACTCGAATGTATCCTCTCGAATCGTATCAATTTGGTAGCTAATCAGGTTATCTATCCCAATATCTTTGCGTCCTTCCCACCGAAACAAATGCTTCTTCCGCAGTTGCCTGCCGACTAGTAAATATAAAATAAATCCAACTAATGGCAAGAAAAATAGGACAAGAATCCATGCCCATGTAGAAGTGGCATCTTTACGTTCTAAAAAAATAATGGTCATCGCTGATAAGATGTTAAAGATTAATACTAAAGGTACTAGATATTCTACATCTGTAAAAATGCTCATTCCTGCACCCCTCTACTATATTTCATATAATACTTAGTATAGCCTACTTTTCAGGTGGAAAGAAAGAAGAGTCCGCTATTTGTTGTTACCATAGAAAAGATTACCCCAAAATATGAAGAGGTAATCCATAGCGCTTCTATAAATTGATGAAAAAACAATGCTAGAGTCTTGTCAGGACAGCGAGCACTATAACGAACAAAGCGGCAAGCCTCCAAGTGGTATGGCTTGCCGATTATGTTTCTGTCGATAAGCCGCTTCAAAAGAGAAGGGGACTCTCACTAGCTTAGGAGTAATATTCCCATTGAAAGAATATATCCGAAAAATCTTGTTGTAGCAGTTTTTCACGATTAATAAAAAACTTCCCTACGCCACTATCTGCCCACATAATACCGAACTCATCATTAGAATCAATCTGTAGTAAAAGGACATCATAGCGTTGTAAAAGCTGTGACGTATGTCGAATGTCCTCATCTAAAAAATATGCATAACCACCTATTTTTGCCCCTGCACCTAAAAAATGCTGTAAATATATTTCGTGCAAATTAACATCATAATTTAGAGTAGCTATTAGGCTAGGTAAATGATGCACAGCACGATAATCTAACGCAGAAACAGGTTCTAACGTGGAGTGGAATTGTAATGCTAACTCCTCATTAATAGGAAACCAATTATTTGAGGAATGTGATTGGTGATGGTGTGTTGGCATAGTAATGTAGGATTCTACTGTCGGGTAAAATCGTACCTTATAAAACTGTTGAAAAATATCTTCTTTATAATACGCTGCATTGGCAAAAATATTAGATGATATAAAAAATTGCAAAATCCCTTGTGTAGGAAAACCTTGTATTTGCGGTACTTCTGCAAAATTTATTTGAGCTAATAAACGCATAGATTCACCAGTAATGTCTTTTGGAAGTGTTTGATAATATGGTAAATAAGGTTCACCGGCAAATTTACTTTCTGTTAATGAAGTTGTTCGTTTAGCTGGCGAAATAATAATCGCTGGAAGCAGCGAACTTTCAATTTCAGAACGTAATGGGTAAAGCTCTTTAGGTAGTGACAAATTTATCGTTTTGTTCATGCGGTGTCCTCCGAGTTTACACTTTCAAACATTAATGCTTTTAACAAATATAATTAAAAACGTCTGTTATTATAAGATACGACATTTTGTAAGTAAATTATTCAAAGCGTAAAGTTTTATTTGATGCTCGATAAATAAACATCAAACTAATTGAGATAATTGCGATTGCAGCAGCGATGTAGTAACCAAGATTCGATTCCACTGTAAATAACCACGTGAAAAATAGAGGACCGAGAATACGTCCTAAATTGTCCATAGAATAAGAGAGGCCTGCTGCAGTTCCGTATTGGCCACCTGATTCTTTGGAGGACAGTGACACAACGCAAGTTCTTGCAAGGGCATTTCCAGCTGTGAATACACAAAGTGCAAATCCTGCCATCAATAGATTGCCCGTTAAAGTAAATAAAAGCATACCGATTGCAGTAACGATTTGAGCTCCGATAAGCCATGACGTTTCCGAACCATTTTTAATACGACGAACAACGCCTCCTTGTATGGCAGCATCTACAAAGCCACTAAACATAAATAAATAGCCAATTTGCAATGGTGTGATGTGAATACGATCAATTTGGAAAAGCTGGAATGTTGCTTCTACTCCTGCGAGCATAAAAGTTACTAAAAATGAAAACATAAATAAATAACGAACACGGTATTGCAGCATTTTGCCAACACCTTTTGGTACAATTGCTCGTTTTGTTACATCTTTTCGTTTTTCTGGTTCTTTTAAGACGAAAATTGCATAAATAAATAATAGCGCAATTAAAACTGCTGATGCGATGAATGGTAATTGCAAGCTATAATGACCTAGCATGCCGCCAATTGCAGGACCAAAGATAAAACCTAGACCGATGGACATGCCCATGAAACCCATGTATTTATTACGATCTTCCTCGCTCGACATGTCACCGATAAATCCTGTTACCGCTGTATAGAGTGCACCTGAGAATAAGCCACCAACTATTCGTGATACGTATAACATCGTTAAATTATCAATAAAAATTGAAAAAATGATAAAGCTGAGACTGAATCCAACCAATCCCGTCAAAATAAGTTGCTTACGTCCGACTTTATCGGATAGCTTTCCCCAAAGTGGTGCAGTAAAAAAACTTGCAAGTGAATACACTGTCAGTAAACCGCCTACATGAATGTTTTGCCAGTCGTGTTGCACGATGACTTCAGGTAAGACTGGAATAATAATTCCGAAGCCTAAGTAGACGAGAAATTGTACTGACATTAAGAGTAAAATTGGTTTTATCATTTAATTTCCTGCTTTCTTACAATATTTCAGTATGTATATTCTACCTCTCTTGTTCTTGCTAATACAAGGAAACGGAGGAAAAGCATTTTTGTTAGCTAATGTAAAAAAGTTTTTTTAGTCTTTTTTATTTCGCTTAGCGGTTTTTCCACAATAAATATTCCTTCTTCTATACCCTCCTTTGGTAGAGGTTTTAACTGGTCCCAACTATCCATATTGAATGAAAAAAATAATGAGGAAATATGAATAGAACCTATGAGATGTGCAAAGAATATAGTTAAATCAAATCAGTTTTTTTTTGCCGTACAAAATGGTCATTAAACATAATTTACATTGTAACAAAATTGAAAAATATTAAAGACGAGTTAAATGGTATGATAGATATAAATAGACTTGTCTGACATCTATAACATAGAATATTGAAACTTTTTTGGAAATAAAACGTTATATAAAATCGAGGAAAGATTGAGGTGGAATGTATGACGAAGGAAGTAGATTTGAAAAAGATTGTTTCGAATTTATCGAAGTTGGGTGTGACTGCCACTGTAACGAAGTCTCGACTTGAACTTTTAAAAGTGCTCACACCACCAACGCAAACTCCGCAAGTTCAAGCTTAACTCGTTTTACAAAAAAAGAATGGATCGTCTTTTAAAATGAAGACAATCCATTCTTTTTTATTTCAGTTTTTAATTTTTAATCATCTTCATCGTGCGTTGTAAACATGTAAGTACGATAATGGAAACGCATGCTAAAGACCAGTCCAATGGCGAGTGCATTGCCCATTAGTGAACTTCCTCCATAGCTAATGAACGGAAGCGGAATACCAGTAATTGGTAATAATTGAATTGTCATGCCTATATTTTCGAATACGTGGAAGGTAATCATAGCAATAATTCCTGCACATACATAAGTTGAAAAAGGATCTTTTAACAAAAGAGTTGTTTTTGTTAAATGATAGATTAACAAAAAGAAAATACAGATTACGATACTTGCACCAATAAATCCCCATTCCTCACCAATGACGGTAAATATGAAGTCCGTATGATTTTCTGCTACGTATACTTCGCGACCACGGAAACCTTTACCGAAAATTTCGCCAGAACCTATGGCGTTTAAGGAAGTGATTAAATGGTAGCCATCACTAGAAGAATATGAATAAGGATCTAGCCAAGAATAAATTCTGGCAAACTGGTAAGCTTTAAAGCCAAATGTTTTTTCTAAAAAGTCCTGCATGTAAAGCGCCATCCAAAGGAGACTTCCCCCGATAACTGCGCCCCCTAAAAAAGTAGGTAATATAATCTTCCAAGAAATACCTGCTACAATGACGAGCGCTGCGGTAATTGCAAAGAAAACGAGTGCAGATCCAAGGTCAGGCTGTTTCATAATAATACCAAGTGGTATAATCAACGTTATACCGATTTTGCCTAGTAAAATGAAGTCTGATTTGATAGATCTTAAAGAATAAACTTCATGGTGCTTACTAATAAGTCGCGCAAGTGCTAAAATATAAAAAGTTTTCATAAATTCGGAGGGCTGGATATTGCCGAGCGGTGTATGGAACCAGCTTTTTGCTCCATTTACAGGCTCACCAATCTGACCTTTTCCTTCCGGCATGAAAATAAGTAAAACTAAAAGGGCGATCCCTGCTCCATACATATACCAAGCCATTTTTTTATATTGATCGGGTTCGAAAAACATAATGACGCCGATAATAACTGCACCAATTACATACCACTGTAACTGCTTTGGTACGTAGTTAATGCCGTATTGTCCAGAAGTTTGCGCAGATGCAATAGCTAACAAACTAATGACAAGGAAAGTGAAAAGTATAAAAGCGAGCGTCCAGTCAAAACGGTTCACGAAATTTCGTTTATTTTCCATAAAAGCCACCTAAAATAAAATAGTTTAAAGAGATGCGTACATACGCATGTTGAACATTAACATTATAACGCAAAAAACAATTTTACGCCTGAGTATATTGTTCTGACGACAAATAGCATAAAATGTTTCAAAAAATGATGATTAGTTTTATAATGAAGTGAAGAATGGGGTGATGGTTGTGGCTAAGAAATTAAAGTCAGCTGAAGATTTTATGTATCATATATATGTTCATATGAACGATGTCGATAAATTTGTTATTTTTAGCGGGCTTAAGCTTTCGCAATTTGTGGCTGCTTTAGATCCACTGCATCACTTACTTTTACTTAAGCATTCCTATGAAGATGGATCATTTAATATGCATACACAGTTTGATTATGTACCAGATGAGGAGGTTCCTCGTTTTGTAAAAAAGGCTACAGAGTCGAAGGAATTGTGTTGGATAGACTTTATGGATGAAAAGAGGCTAGATCAGCTGACTGCAATGGAGCAAGGAGAACTGCTTTACATTAGCCATAAAAAAGAACCGATTACATCGCCATTTTTTAATAAACTGCAAAATCGGTTTGTATATTGTTCTTCGGATGTAGAAAAAATGACAAAGATTTATTTTCGCCATTTAAGTGATTCGGATTTACTTGTTGCAAATGTGATTAATTCGTTAATTCGTGAGAAAGAACGAAGCACGGGTTTTTGGAGACGGAAAGTAAAATCAAGTATTCCTTGTCTTACACCAGAATTTTTGAGAGCTTATCGTTCTTTTGCTAAGGATGGTGCATTGTTATCACTATATCGCATCGAGAAGCCGAAAGCTGCATATGGTATAGAAATTCGTAATTTATCAGATTATAACTTCCCAGATGAAGTCTGGGATGATTTAAATACAATTTTGAAAAACGAACACGATGAATTGATTCAAATTATTTAGCGCTATTTAGCAGGTATTTCACCAGCCAAATATCAAGGGAACCGAAGCAAGTGATAGTCTGTCATTTACTTAGGTGATAACTTTTGAATGAATAAGGCACTCAAATCTCACCGTAATTTTGACGGTGAGATTTTTATGTCATTTGTCAAGACGTTTCGTGATAAACTAATAATACTCAAGAAGTATGTGGAGGGCACAAAAATGAAAAAAAGAATCGGTTTATTATACGGCGGAAAATCAGCGGAGCATGAAGTGTCATTGTCGACAGCGTGTGCGGTCACTGGAGCTTTGAATTTCGAGGAGTATGAGATATATCCGATTTACATTACACAAAGTGGGGAATGGCGACGCGGGGAGCGTTTAGAAAAACCTGCAAGCTCGATTGAAGAATTGCAATTTGGTGATGATGCCATTGTTTTAGAAAATAATATTACAGCATTTTTAATCGATCAAAATGGCGCAGCAGTACAATTTGATGTTATTTTCCCTTTACTGCATGGCACAAATGGGGAAGATGGAACTGTACAGGGCTTACTTGAAGTATTAAATCTTCCGTATGTCGGAAATGGTGTATTGGCGTCATCAGCAGGTATGGATAAAGTGATTATGAAGCAATTGTTTGAAATTGCGGGTTTACCACAAGTGCCATATACGTACTTCATTCGCAGTGAATGGACTAATGAGCAAGAGACTATTTTAACGCGCTGTGAAGAAACATTGGCTTGGCCGATGTTTGTGAAGCCTGCCAATTTAGGATCAAGTGTTGGCATAAGTAAGGCTTCAAATCGTCAAGAGCTTATAAAAGCGATTGAGGTGGCTTTGCAATTTGACCGTAAAATTGTAGTGGAGCAAGGAATTGTAGCACGTGAAATTGAACTAGCTGTACTGGGCAATGATTATCCAGAAGTTTCAGTGCCAGGTGAGATTAAACCTATGACTGAATTTTATGATTACGACTCGAAATATAAGGATGGCTCAACGGCGCTTATTATTCCTGCAGAGCTGCCTACAGATGTTGTAACAAGCTTAAAAGAACATGCAAAAAGCGCGTTTAAAATTTTAGATGGAAGCGGTTTAGTACGTGCAGACTTCTTTGTTACGGCAGATCATGACATATATATTAACGAAGTAAATACGATGCCAGGTTTTACGCCTGTAAGTATGTATCCGCTTCTTTGGCAACATACAAATGTAAGCTATCCAGAGCTTATTAATCGACTGATTGCTCTAGCACTTGAGCGTTATGAGGAAAAACAACAGCTTCAATATAAAAAAGACTGAGTGGGATTATTGTGAAAAAGACATTAAAGCAATTAGCAGCATGGTTGAATGTTGAGGAGCCAGCTTTTGGAGAGACGGTAGTAACTGGTATATCTATTGATACAAGAACGATCAATCAAGGAGATTTATTTGTACCATTTCGTGGAGAAATGGCAAATGGTCATAAGTTTGTACAACAAGCTTTTGAAAAAGGAGCAGGTGCTTCGCTTTGGCAAAAAGATGAACCGAATCCACCAAAGGGTGTTCCGTTATTATTTGTCGATGACCCAGAGCTGGCATTACAGCAATTGGCACGTGCTTATCGTGACGAGCATAAGGCAACTTTTATTGGCATTACAGGCTCGAATGGTAAAACGTCAACAAAGGATATTTTAGCAGGTACGCTTGCTCCGTTTTTTAAAGTGCAAAAAACGATTGGCAATTTTAATAACCAACTAGGTTTACCGATTACGATTTTACAGCTTGATGAGGATACAGATGTTGCAGTACTTGAGATGGGCATGAGTGGCTTTGGTGAGATTGAATTTTTAACAAAATTAGCTCGACCTCATATAACGGTAATTACAAATATTGGCGAGGCGCATATGCAGGATTTAGGCTCTCGTGCAGGCATTGCTAAAGCGAAGTTTGAAATTATTCAAGGCATGCAGAAGAATGGTGTCCTTTTTTATGATGGTGACGAACCATTGCTAAAAGAACTTGTTGCAAAAGAGCAAAATTTAAATGCGAAGGCATTTGGTTTAGAACGAGGCGATTTGTTATATGCTGACAATATTGAGGCAACAGCCAATGGAAGTAGCTTTACAACGCACGGCGCGATTGAAGGGGATTTCTTTATCTCAGTTCTTGGTAAGCATCAGGTGAAAAACACATTGATTGCAATGCTTATCGCCCAAAAGCTAGGGTTAAATGATGAACAAATACGCGAATCGTTAAAAGGTGTCACATTAACAGATATGCGCATGCAACAAGTATATGGAAATCAAGGTGCATTATTTATTAATGATGCCTACAATGCTGCACCTACATCTGTAAAGGCTGCTATTCAGTTTATTGCAACAACGACGATTCGTCCTGAAAAGTGGCTTGTCTTAGGGGATATGCTCGAGCTTGGAGCGAATGAACAAAGCTTCCATGAAGACTTATCACTAGCTATTCATGAAGGTGAGATTGACTACGTTTGTTTATATGGTCCACGTATGGCCCATTTATATGAAGTGTTAAAAGAACGTTTTGATGCTGATCATTTACTATATGAGCAAGATGATTTTGCACCAATTATTGCAAAGCTTCAACAGGCTACGGAACAGTCCATCGTTTTATTAAAGGGCTCACGTGGCATGAAGCTAGAAACGATTTTACAAGCATTTACTTCATAATTTATTATAATTAATAGTTACCGACAGGGTAAAAATCCGCTTTTGCTGTAATAGACATCATATGCGGGTTTTTACCTTTTTTGAAAAAAATTATAATGGCGGGCTATGTTGCTCGTAAAACGTCCACTTTTTTAGAGGTGAGAGTAATGGCAATAGGTGTATTATGTTTACATGGATTTTCAGGAGGGGCTTATGAAGTAGAGCCTTTTACCGCTTATTTACGTGCTAATACAAATTGGTTAATCGAAGCACCTACTTTATCAGGACATGGGGAAGAACTGAATATGAAAGGTTTTACAGCACAGCATTGGTTAATGGATGCCGAGTTGGCTTTTCGAGCGCTTTCAAAAAAAGTCGAGGAAATTATTGTTGTTGGTTTTTCAATGGGCGGAATTATTGCGCTCTACTTAGCAAAGCGTTATAAAGTAAAGAAGCTCGTACTGCTCAGTGCGGCAGCTAAATATGTAAGCCCTAAGCAACTCGTAAAGGATTTTAAAATGCTGGCGACTGAGGCGTATCATCGAAACCTTTCTAATAATGAGCTGTATTTGAGATATCGACATAAGTTTAATAATGTGCCATTATCAGCGACAATCGAATTTATGAAACTTGTTCAAAAGGTGGCGCCATATTATCAAGATATTAAAGTGCCTGTTTATATTATTCAAGGGAAATTAGATGGGATTGTACCATATCATACCGCCCAATTTTTATTCGATGAATTAGCCTCAATGCATAAAAAGTTGTATTTTTCTGATAATGGAAAACATCATATTTGTTATTGTGAAGATTGTTTTGACTGGTTTACGAAGGTTTTAGCGTTTTTAAAAGAGCAATAAAGTAGTCAGATTATTACGACTCATGCGTTATCGTTGCATACGGTTCATTACCATGATAGACTAGTGTAAGCAATGGATACATTTTGTGCGAAGACTCTTCATAATTTGGTTGAAGAGTACTTTTTTTTGAACATAACGGTTTTATTCTAAGTGAATAATTACGCAGAATCAAACCGCTCGGTAAAGACCGGGCTTTCCTTTTCATATAAGAGAGCTCTACATGGAACTTTGTAGAGAAAATTTTTAAGTAACGGAAACGTTCCACAACACAGGCTCGAATTTGCCGACAACTTCATCTGAAAATGTAACCATTTGTCAACTTAAAAGGAAAAAAGGAGATTGAGAAGTTTGACAAATTTTTCAGAATTAAATATTAGCGAATCTACATTACGTTCAGTAAAACGTATGGGATTCGAAGAAGCAACACCAATCCAAGAGGGGACTATTCGTTTTGCCATTGAAGGTCGCGATGTATTAGGTCAAGCGCAAACTGGTACAGGTAAAACTGCCGCTTTTGGTATTCCACTTATCGAGAAAATCGATCCTAAAAACCCTAATATCCAAGCATTAGTAATTGCTCCAACTCGTGAATTAGCGATTCAAGTTTCAGAAGAACTATATAAAATCGGTTACGACAAGCGTGTGAAATTATTATCAGTTTACGGTGGTCAAGAAATCGGCCGTCAAATTCGTGCACTGAAAAATAAACCACAAATTATTGTTGGGACACCAGGTCGTATTTTAGACCATATTAATCGTCGTACTTTAAAACTAGAAGATGTTCAAACACTTGTATTGGACGAAGCAGATGAAATGTTAAACATGGGCTTCATCGAAGACATTAACTCAATTTTAGAAAACGTACCTGCTGAGCGTCAAACATTATTATTCTCAGCTACAATGCCACCAGCAATCCGTAAAATTGCTGAAACATTTATGCGTGAACCTGAAATTGTAAAAATTAAAGCAAAAGAATTAACAGTGGATAACATTGAACAATTTTTTGTAAAAGCTGCTGAACGTGAAAAATTCGATGTTTTATCTCGTCTATTGAATGTTCACCAACCAGAATTAGCAATTATCTTTGGACGTACAAAACGTCGCGTAGATGAGTTAGCACAAGCTTTATCAATCCGCGGATACCTTGCAGAAGGAATTCACGGTGATTTAAGCCAAGCAAAACGTATTTCAGTTTTACGCCAATTTAAAGAAAATAAAATTGATATCCTAGTTGCAACAGATGTTGCCGCTCGTGGTCTTGATATTTCAGGCGTTACACATGTATATAACTTTGATATTCCTCAAGACCCTGAGTCTTACGTTCACCGTATCGGTCGTACTGGCCGTGCCGGAAAATCAGGTCTTGCAGTAACGTTTGTAACACCTCGTGAAATGGGTTATTTACGTATCGTTGAAGAAACAACGAAAAAACGTATGACACCACTTCGTCCACCAACAAATGACGAAGCTTTAGTAGGTCAACAACGTTTAGCTATTGAGACGCTTGAAGGTATTATTTCAACTAATAACTTAGGTGATTATCGTACATTAGCTACAGAAGTTCTTGAAAACCATGATGCAATTGATGTAGTAGCTGCTGCATTACGTTCATTAACAAAAGAGCCAGATGATTCGCCTGTTACAATTACAGAAGAACGTCCATTACCAATGCGTCGTGAGCGTTCTGGTGGCGGTGGCGGTCGCGGTGGTGATCGTAACGGTCGTAACAGAAACGGTGGCGGTCGTAGCTATGGCGGTAACCGTCGTGAAGGTAGTGGTGGCGGAGATCGTCGCAACAGTGGAGGCCGTCGTGAAGGTGGTCGTCGCGAAGGCGGAGCTCGCCGTGAAGGTGGACAAGGTCGTTCACGTGCACCACGTCGTCATGAAGACTAATTAATTTTTGAACCTTACAGTCAAATTGGCTGTAAGGTTTTTTTGTGTTTATATTGAAACAAATTAGTGTTAGTGTACGTATACATAGGTAATTAAAAGAGGGGGAACAACATGAGAGCTGAACCAATTCATCAAATTTCTCGAAAAGGGTTAACGGTATGGCGATTGTATGGTGTTTTACAAACACTACTATTGTTAGTCATATCTGCTTTGGTATGTTACGGGACTTATTATTTTGAATGGCCTTCATTTATTTATATCATCGCAATTGCTGTTGTTTTATTAAGCGTTTTTTTATTGGTGTATTTATTTCCTAAGATCCGTTGGGAGCGTTGGCGATATGAAGTCCGTGAACATGAAATTGAAGTGCAACATGGATTATTTGTAGTAAAACGCACACTCATACCTATGGTACGTGTACAACATGTTGATACTACACAGGGACCAATTTTAAAAAGATATAGCTTAGGTAATATTTCAATCTCTACAGCTGCCACAGTACATACCATTCCTGCGCTTGTCATGAACGAAGCAGATGGACTTCGTGCGCGTATTTCGGAATTAGCAAGGGTGGCAGAAGATGATGTCTAATGAAATTTATCGTTTGCACCCTGTATCGGCTATTATTTCTAGTGTCAAAGCACTAAAAAGTATGATACTTCCTGTTGCTATTATTATTATTAGTAACGGTTTTAACTTTTCATTTAATTTCCGCAGCGAATATTTTTTTGAAACAGTGTTATTGTTTGGCGTGTGGGGAGTAGCGGCTGTGCTTGCGCTAGTTGGTGGTATAGTTAAATGGCGTACCTTTGTTTATTGGTTTGAGGATGGCGAATTACGGGTGAAGTATGGGTTATTCGTAAAAAAGAAGCGATATATTCCTTTTGAACGTATTCAAAGCTTAAATTATCATGAAGGTATTTTTCACCGTATCTTCGGTTTAGTAAAGGTGCAAGTAGAGACTGCAGGGAATAAGGGTGGTAAGCCAGAGGCAGAATTAACAGCTATTCGAAAAAATGCAGCAGATGTAATAGAGCAAGAAATGCGTCGAGCAAAAACGCAAGTAGCTAAACATCTAGACGAAGAACAATCACCTGAGCAGCAAGTCGGTGAAATAACGGCTCCTGCAATTTATCATATGTCAATGCGGGATTTACTTGTGTTAGCAACGACTTCTGGTGGGATAGGTGTAGTGTTGTCTGGTCTTGCAGCAATAGTCTCGCAGTTTTCAGATATTATTCCCTATGATGAAGTCTTCCATGAACTGGCGGATTTTGCGAAGGTGGGGGCATTTTTAGTTGCCGTAATGGTTATGTTTGTCCTTATTGTTGCTTGGTTAGTATCGGTAGTCATCACACTTGTAAATTATTATGATTATACAGTTCGCATTGAAGATGAAAAGCTAATGATAACTAAGGGGTTACTGGAAAAGAAAAGAATTACACTACCGTTAAATCGAATACAGGCAATCCGAATTGTTGAAAATCCTTTGAGACAAGTATTTGGCTTTGCAACAGTTGTTGTAGAAAGTGCTGGTGGTAATGGCGAAAATGGTAGAGATAAGAAAATTGCATTGTTTCCACTTATTAAAAAGCAAGATTGTTTGCAAACATTAGTGCAACTTTTCCCTGAAATGAATTGGCAACCTGAATTTACAAGGGCTCCGAAACGAGCACGTCCATTTTTTTATCGCATCGACTTTTTCTGGCTTGTACCGATTATAGGAGCTTGTAGTTATTACTTCTATCCTTATGGGTTGTTGTCATTATTACTAATTCCACTATCCATATTACTTGGCGTTTGGCAACATAGAACAGCAGGTTATATGATCGATGGAAAGCAACTTGCAATGCAATATCGTATATTCAGCCGTATTACATTGTTTATGGAGAAAAAACGGATACAATCTATGGAAAGTAGTCAAACGTATTTCCAAAAACGCAAGCAAGTAATGTCTATAAAAGCTACGGTAATGTCAGGGATGTCTGGTATGACAGGTAATGTTCCGAGCCTAGAGCAACGAGATGCCGAAACCATATTATCTTGGTATGAACATTAATAGAGAAATAAGCTAATCTTTACATGGAAATGTGGGGATTGGCTTTTTTTATATACAAAAATAGGAAAAACGCGTTTATAATAGAATAAATCGGCGAAAAGGGGTGGGATTAATGTTTAGATACAGCATAAATGAACACACATATTTAAAAATGTTAGATTTAAGCGATGTAGATGAATTATTTGCACTAACGGATCGTTCGCGAGACACTTTACGTGAGTGGTTACCCTTTGTAGACAATGTGACATCAGTGAAAGATACGGAGCATTTTGTACGAAATGCGATGCAACAATATGTTGATAATAACGGGATACAGGCTGGGATTTACTATGATGGTAAGTTAGCAGGTGTTATTGGTTATCACCAAGTAAATTGGCAACATAAATGGACGAGCATTGGCTATTGGCTTGGTAATGATTTTGTTGGCAAGGGGCTTGTGACGAATTCTATGAAGGCGTTCATCGATTTTGCTTTTGACTATTTAAAGTTACATCGTATTGAAGTACGAGTTGCAGTAGGAAATATTCGTAGCCGTACAATTCCAAAAGTATTAGGTTTTAATGAAGAAGGACGGTTACGAGATGCTGAATGGTTATACGATCATTATGTAGATCAAGTCGTATATGGGTTAACCGCAACAGAATGGAAAAAAATAAAAATGGCTAAAGAGGATACAGTTGTACTATAATTTCAACGATACCATAACAGTGAGGTAACGTTTGTGAGCTAAAAAAGAGGACTAGCCCAAAGTGATGAAGATATCACAGTTTGGGTTAGCTCCTCTTTTTATAAGCTATTTGCCAGCCATTTTTTGCTTGCGCCAGCTTAAAATTCTTGTGGGATGTAAGTAAATAAGACCGAGAATGAAACCTGTCACTAAACCACCTATATGGGCATAAACATTTACATTGGACTGTAAGAAAGTCATGATGACACTGATGACGATAATCGGCAATATAAGCTTACGAAGCATTGGCATCGTGCGACGCGTATAGTAAACAAGAGCACCGAATGCTCCAAAAATCCCGAAAATTGCACCACTTGCGCCAAGGCTTGCATAGCTTCCATCATTAAGCATAAAGGTTGCCATGTTACCTACGATGCCAGATAATAAGTAAATCGTAATGAAACGTGCTTTACCAGCAATTTTTTCGAGTTCTGGTCCAAATAAAAACAGAGAAAACATATTAAATAGCACATGCATAAAGTTTGCATGCAAAAACATGGCTGAGAATACTCGCCACCATTCACCGCTTTGTATGAGGAAATTGACTTGAATCCCATAGTTCCACAGCAGCTCCCCTATAATGGGAATAAGGGTTAATACATAAAGAATTAGATTCACAGCTATTAATGTTGAAACAACAGGGTAATAACTTGTATATTGCTTAAAATTTTCTGTTCTACTAAACATAGCTCCACCTCAATTTACAATTATTATACATGGCTTTTTGGAAATAAGAAAAGGAGAAGTTCATATGATTAAAGGAATAGGTCTCGACATTGTAGAAACTGACCGTATTGTGAAGGCAATGACACGGACAGATAAATTTAAAGACCGAATATTATCAGAGAAAGAAAGAGCACTTTTTGCATTGCATACGGAATCTCGCAAAGTAGAATTTTTAGCAGGACGATTTGCGGCAAAAGAGGCTTTTTCAAAAGCGCTAGGTACAGGTATCGGTAAAGATTGTGCATTGCAAGATATTGAAATATTAAGAGGGGAAGCTGGTAACCCTGTTTTATATTTTAAAGGAGAGCTTGTGAATGGCTTTGTCAGCATCACGCATTCTAAGCAATATGCAGCCGCGCAAGTAATATTACTGTTGTAATAAAATATATTGCCTTTTCATCAAATGACATAACTGACACATACGGTTCATATATTGTCGTAGTGGATTTGAAAGAAGAAAGGGTGAAAGCGTGGGCAACCGTTTAGTTACTTGGCTCGTCTTAATTTGTGCGATATTACTTCTGTCGGCGTGTGGTACAGCCTCACAGGAAAAAGTGTTAAAGAAAGTTAATGGTAAATGGTCAGAGACGAATGGTTATGAGTTAGATGCTAAGATGGAGATTAAATCAGGTGGAGAACCTAGAACGTATGATGTTACAGTATGGCATACTAAGCCTGATTTCTATCGAGTGGAAGTAGTTGAAAGTGGAAAAGATGTTTCACAAATGATTGTGCGTAATGCTGATGGCGTTTTTGTAGTTACACCAACATTAAACAAAATGTATAAGTTCCAAAGTGATTGGCCAAAGAAAAATAGTCAGGCATATTTAATCGGAGCACTAGCAGAAGATTTAGCTGAAGATAAAAATTTAGTCATGAAAGAAGAGGACAAAGCATATATATTTGAAGCGGCTACTAGAAATAGCTATAAAAATAGTATGCCTCACCAAGTCATTACAGTGGATAAGAAAACTATGCTTCCTACGTCTGTAGTTATTATGAATGATGTTAAGGAAGAGCAAATCCGTATTACATTTAATAATATTAAATTAGGTGTACAACATGCTGCTAAAGAGTATGCTGTTGAGCAATTTACAGAATCAGATGATTCAAAAGGCGAACAAGCTGCACCTACAAATAAAGATGAAAAAGATGCAACAGATGATAAAGGTGCTAAAGGTGAAGATGGCGAAAAAGAGGCTGTCGGTGCAGAGGTAGAGTATGAAGAGTTCCAAACGCATTATCCAGTTGTCAATTTTGAGAACACTAAAATGACGGATGAAAAGGCTATTCGTGAGGGTGGCATGGATCGTGTTATTTTAACCTTTGAAGGTGATAAGGCGTTCACAGTTATGCAACAACCAGTTATGAAGGAGACGTCTATGTTACCAGTTACGTCGCCTGGCGATCCTGTAGACTTAGGGTTTACAATCGGTGCTATTACCGATACGTCTATTAGCTGGGAAAAAGATGGAGTTGCATTCTTTGTAGCTTCTAGTAAATTAACTAGAGAAGAAATGATGGAAGTTGCCGCTTCCATGACGATAAGTAGTATGAAATAATATTTTAAGCTACAGCTTTCTTTAGCGGAAAGCTGTAGCTTATTAGAAAAATGCACGTGTAATTACTACACTATTCTATCGATTAATACTATCTATAGAATAGTGTTATGTAATTTATAAAAAATGTACTGTTTTTTATAGGGAAAAAAAGGGAGATGGCAGCGCGTCGTCGAATTTAAGTAATTAGCTGTAAATTTTTAAGTAAGTGGAGCTAAGTATAATTCGAATTGTGGACGAGTATTACGCCTGAAATTTAACTTACATTTGCAGAAGTTCTCTACTTCGATAAGTGGAGGCTGAATGCACTGCATCAGTAGGAAGTTTTTCAATCCTTGCTGAATCAAGTTGAAGAACCCCGAAAGAAGTCATTAATATTGTAATCTGGATGTAATGAAGCCAAGGCATAATTGAATTGTTATATGGTAGTTTTTTCAATACATAACGGTTTAATAAATAAAAAAGAGGGTATTCTAATGGAGACACAGCAGCAATTTAGACCAACGAAAGCAATTGTAGACTTAAAAGCAATTCAGCAAAATATAAAAAAATTAAAAGAACTACTTCAACCAAATGTACAAATAATCGCAGTCGTAAAAGCCAATGCATACGGACATGGGGATATAGCAGTAGCTCAAGCTGCTTTGGAAGCTGGCGCAACGATGCTTGCAGTGGCTACACCAGACGAAGCATTACATATTCGAGCACATTTCGAAGAACCAGACATACTAATATTAGGAGCCTCGCCAGTAGCGTTTGCACCCTATGCAGCGCAACAGCGTATTACACAGACTGTATTTTCTAGTGAATGGATACAGCAAGCTTCAACGCTGCTAGCTGGTGAGGCAAATCCTTTACAACTACATATAAAGGTTGATAGCGGGATGGGGCGAATTGGGGTTCGCACAGAGCAAGAATTGCTAGAGGTATACGATACAATCCAGTCGACATACAATGTAGAATTGGATGGCATATTTACTCATTTTGCCACTGCCGATGAGGAAGAAACAGCTTATTTCGATAGTCAGGTACAATTATTTGAAAAGCTTATCTCTACATTACCTAAAAAACCTAGACTAGTACATGCTTCGAATACAGCTGCAGCATTAGTGAAAGATCATCATTTACACTATGACGCTGTCCGTTATGGCATCTCTATGTATGGGTTAGCACCATCTTCTTACGTTGAAGGGATTTTACCATTCCAATTAAATCCTGCATTTTCACTTGAGAGTGAACTTGTGCATGTTAAGCAATTAAAAGCTGGTGATTCAGTAGGTTACGGAGCTTCGTTTATTGCCCAGACTGATATGTGGATTGGAACGATTCCAGTAGGCTATGCAGACGGTGTTATTCGTAAGTTAGCTGGACAAGAAGTACTGATAGACGGACAAAGAATGCCGATAGTCGGACGAATTTGTATGGACCAATGTATGGTTGCTCTACCAAAAGCATATGCTATAGGTAAGAAAGTAACGCTCATTGGTCGTCAAGGGCAGGAAGTTATTTCAATGGATGAATGGGCAGCGAAGCTCGAAACTATTAATTATGAAGTACCATGCATTATTACAGCCAGAGTTCCTCGAGTATACATTTAACTTTTACTTTTATAAGTATTAGTTAAATGAGTAGGTTGCAGTATGGCTGAATCATCTTAATAGTTCCAGTGCAGGTGGAATTTTAACGACAGTTTTCAAGCAATCCATAAAAAGCCTGGACAATTATGCAGTAAAGCGTAATTGATAGTAGTTATAGCAGTCATCAAAAAATAATTTCCTTTATACTTCGCAGTTATAGAATATTTGTCGAAATTACTAATTGTATGGGGAACTTAATCCTGTTCGGTTATAACGTAGGCATATAGAGGATTTAAGCAATAGGCACCGATGTCCTTGAGACATTTGGAAGCAGTATATACCATCGACAACCAACGAAATTTTACAATTTGTTCTTCAAATTGTCAGATATTTTGTCATTTCATGTCTTTTCAACAATATCTTTCAATGGTAGAATGAGTAGTAATGAAAAAGTGTATGGTTCCGTTGGAGGTGCTTGCTGTGTACGAGAAAAAGTTAAGAGAAGCTACAATTGCTGTTCAAGATAGACTGTTTCTACAAACAAAGGAAGTAATTGAAGGTGAATCTTTTGTGCGTTTTTTGTCGCGCAAAAATTTAATGCAGGAGCAACCAAATCAAATACGGGAAGCTATGATGAAAGGATATGTTGAAATGTCTCATATTAATCTGATGATTGCAAGTGAATGCTTGCACGCGGAATATGAAGCACAACATACGGTGGAGCGTCTCGTTAGCGGGGGATGACACTTTGAATGTAAAACGTGGTGACGTTTTTTTTGCAGATTTATCGCCGGTAGTTGGGTCCGAACAGGGTGGCACTAGGCCGGTATTAATTATTCAAAATGATATTGGAAATCGATTTAGTCCAACTGTCATCATCGCAGCAATTACTGCACAGATTCAAAAGGCAAAGTTACCGACACATGTTGAAATAAATGCTGAGAAGTATGGATTTGAACGTGACTCGGTCATTTTGCTTGAGCAAGTACGTACAATCGATAAGTCTAGATTGACTGATCGTATTACACAGCTCGATCATGCAGTGATGGAAAAAGTGGATGGAGCGTTGATGATTAGTTTAGGGCTAGTTAAATTTTGATATACATATGTGTATAGAAACATCAGGGATTTTACTTATCCTGGTGTTTTTTTATTTATTTGCGTTATCATAAAGTTAGTTTACTATTTAATAGTATTAATAGAATGAAAAAAATTGCAAGTCATATTGATTAATAAGTTTGTAGAAGATTGTCGAGGCTTTTCTATTACCTCATAAAAAAATTACAGTTATGATATTAAATATAATTATTTATGTTTAACATCCGATAAATGTGGGAATAGAAAAAAAGTCGAATAAATATGGTGGAATAAATTTGGTGGAGGTGTGCTGTATGGACATGGTGGTACATTTTAAAAAAGAGGGTACGAAATTATATGGGTTTGTTGAAGGTGAGATTGATACGTATACAGCCTCAGGTCTTCGTGAGGAGCTAGAGGCAGTTAAGGTTACAAAAGGGATGGAAATTAAATTAGATTTATCGAAAGTAAATTATATGGATAGTACAGGACTAGGGATTTTTGTAGCTTTCTACAAAAGAGCTTTGCGTGAAGAAGGTAAAGTGAAAATTGTTGGACTATCTAAACGATTACAAAGATTATTTGAAATTACTGGCTTAAGTGAACTGATGGATATTGAAACTGATAAAAAGGTGGAATTAAGCAATGAAGGAATTTGATTATATTGAAATAAGGGTTCCTGCAAAACCTCAGTTTGTCAGTGTCATTCGTTTAACTGTTTCTGGATTAGCGAATCGTATAGGTTTTAGCTACGATGAAATTGAGGATTTAAAGATTGCTGTTAGTGAAGCGGTAACGAATGTTGTGCACCATGCTTATAAAGATGCTGAGGAAGGCGAAATTGTAATAGGTTGTGCCCTTTATGAAAACAAGTTGGAAATGATGATTGCGGATTATGGAAACAGCTTTAATTTTGAAGAGGTTAAAACGAAAATAGGGCCTTATCATCCTGAAGATAGTATTGCAGGGCTTAGAGAGGGCGGTTTAGGACTTTATTTAATGGAAACTTTGATGGATGAGGTGATGATTAATAACGATGGTGGCGTAACTGTTTTCATGACAAAGTACGTCGCTAGGGAGCAGGTGGAAAAAAATGTCGAAAGAATCACTACATAAATCTTCTTCAAAGGAAGATGTATTAAAGTGGATAGCACAGTACCAAACAACTGAGGATGAAGAAGCACAAACCAATTTGGTTATTCATTATCGAAATTTAGTTGAATCCATCGCACGCAAATATTCGTATGGTAAATCTTATTATGATGATATTGTGCAAGTAGGAATGTTGGGGTTACTAGGTGCAATTAGACGTTTTGATGCAAGTTTTGGCCGCAGTTTTGAGGCATTTGCAGTACCAACTATTGTTGGAGAGATTAAGCGATTTTTACGAGATAAAACATGGGACGTACATGTGCCAAGACGAATTAAAGAGATAGGGCCACGTATTAAATCGACTGTAGAATCGTTAACAATAGAATTCCAACGCTCACCTTCTATTCAAGAAATTGCTGAGCGTTTAGAGGTACCTGAAGAAGAAGTTTTAGAAGCGATGGAGATGAGTCGCAGTTATCAAGCACTTTCAATGGATCATTCAATAGAATCAGATAATGACGGAAGTACTGTCACTCTAGCTGATATTATGGGTAAAGAAGATATGGGTTATGAAATGACCAATAGAAGGATGATTGTTGCTGATGCTATGGAAGTTTTAAATGAACGAGAAAAGCAAGTTATCCAGCTTACTTATCTAGAACAGCTTAGCCAAAAAGAAGCGGGAGAACAATTGGGCATTTCTCAAATGCATGTATCAAGAATTCAACGAAAAGCAATTAAAAAATTACAAGAAGTCGTTCTTGCAAGTGGTAGTGTACCGCTGTGAGGATGACATGAAGGTGTTTATTACTAGCGGATTACTCCATCCGATAGCAATAAGCACCTTATATTTTTGTCTGCTTTTTCCATTAGGTAGACTATCTTTGGTTTTTTATTGAAGTGTAGTGGTAAAATGAAAAGAAAAAAGGTAGTGATAATGTGGAACAAAAACAAATGTTACAGCTTATTGCAAAGGATGTAGCTATCAGACCAAATCAAGCAGAGGCAGTGATAAAATTATTAGATGAAGGCAACACCGTTCCGTTTATCGCGCGTTATCGAAAAGAGGCTACGGGTTCTTTGGACGAGGTGCAAATTAAAGCTGTAGAAGATCGTTACCATTACATACAGCAACTTGAACAACGTAAAGAAGAGGTTCTTCGTTTAATTCAAGAACAGGATAAGCTAACTCCTGAGCTTGAAAATGCTATCCAAATTGCGACTGTTCTACAGCGTGTAGAAGATTTATATCGTCCATATAAACAAAAACGACGTACGAAGGCGACAATTGCAAAGGAAAAAGGGTTAGAACCTCTAGCCGACCTTTTGCTAGAGTATCGTAATGGAGCATTAGACCAGTTAGCTCAAGACTTTGTAGACAATGAAAATGTTGCAACGGTAGAAGATGCATTAGCTGGGGCACGTGATATTTTGGCGGAGCGCTTTGCTGATGATGCGGGGATAAGACAAAAAATTCGTGCTTTTTCTTGGAAAGATGGCGTGCTTGCAACAACATTAAAAAATGCGGAATTAGATGAAAAAAAGGTTTTTGAAATGTATTACGAGTATGAAGAACCTGTTAACCGTATTGTTCCTCACCGTATTTTAGCAGTGAATCGTGGGGAGAAAGAAGAGGTTATAAAGGTAGCGATACAAGTACCAATAGATCGTGTATTAATGATTATGTGGAAAGAATGGATACCTGCTACAGGTTCATCTCCTGCTATTGCGGAGGTGAAGCTTGCAATTGAAGATTCTTACAAACGTTTAATTCAGCCATCTATAGAAAGAGAGTTACGCAATGAATTAACAGAAAAGGCGGAGGCGCAGGCTATTCATATTTTCTCAGAAAATCTCCGTAACCTTTTACTACAGCCGCCACTAAAGGGCAAATATGTATTAGGCGTGGACCCAGCTTATCGAACTGGTTGTAAATTAGCCGTTGTTGATGAAACGGGAAAAATGCTAGAAGTTACAGCAATTTACCCACACCCACCAAAACCAGATGTGGCAAAATCAAAAGCTGTGGTGAAAGAAATGTTAGCGAAGTATCCTATTACGATTATTGCGATTGGTAACGGTACAGCCTCACGTGAAACGGAGCAGTTTATTGCTGATGTATTGAGTGAATTAAAAACAGATGTGGCTTATGTGATTGTTAACGAAGCTGGTGCATCCGTTTATTCTGCGTCAGAGATTGCGCGCTCTGAATTTCCTGATTTACAAGTTGAGCAGCGTAGCGCCGTTTCGATTGCACGCCGTTTACAAGATCCGTTGTCAGAATTAGTGAAGATTGAGCCAAAGGCAGTAGGTGTTGGACAATATCAGCATGATGTTTCTCAAAAGAAATTATCGGAGTCGTTATCATTTATAGTAGAAACAGCGGTCAATCAAGTCGGTGTTGATGTAAATACAGCGTCAGCTTCATTAATGCAATATGTTTCGGGCCTATCGAAAACGGTTGCTGAAAATATTGTGAAAGTACGAGAAGAAAATGGGCAATTTACAACGCGCTCACAGCTTAAGAAAATTCCGCGACTTGGTGCAAAAACGTATGAACAAGCAATAGGATTTTTACGTGTGCCTGAAGCGAAAAACCCATTTGATGCTACAGGTATTCACCCAGAGAGCTACAATATTGCTGAGCAAATTTTAGAAGTGGCTAATATAAATAAGAAAGAATTAGGAACACAAAAGGCAGAGGAAGCCATTGCATCCCTTAATGTTCAAGAATTAAGTAATGCATTAGGAATGGGCGTTGTTACGATTCAGGATATCGTGGATACATTAAAGAAGCCAAGTCGAGATCCTCGCGATGCCTTTCCACAACCACTACTTAAAACAGATGTATTAAAAATGGAAGATTTACAGGTAGGAATGGAATTACAAGGCACTGTACGTAATGTAGTCGATTTCGGTGCATTTGTTGATATAGGTGTTAAGCAAGATGGGCTTGTGCATATTTCGAAGTTGCAAAAGAAGCGTATTAAGCATCCATTAGAAGTTGTGGCGCTAGGTGATATTGTCACAGTTTGGGTGGAGCAGATTGAGGTAAATAAAGGACGTATTTCGTTAACAATGTTACCTCCAGAAAAACAAACAATTGAAAAGTAGTAATAAATTACTGCCACACTGTCTATACTGCGCAGTGTGGTATTCTTATTGTTAGAGGTGATGGTATTGAACAATGAGGAACTGCAACAGCTTGTAATGCGAATTTCATTAGAACATTTTCATAAACCATTTATGCATCGGGCATACTTTAACACAAGACTGCGGACAACAGGTGGTCGCTATCTTTTACAATCACATCATATTGAAATAAATCCAACAGCATATGAAATGTATGGTGTCAGTGAGGTAGAAGGGATAATACTTCATGAATTATGTCATTACCATTTGCACATAGAGGGGAAAGGCTACCAACACAGAGATAAGGATTTTAGAGATTTATTAAAAAAAGTGAATGCTCCTCGATTTTGTTCAGCGTTACAGAAGCCTACAGCTCGGAGTGCGAAACAACGTTCTCAATATAAATATGCGTGTATAAAATGCCATCAATTATATGTAAGAAAAATACGATTGAATGTAAAGAGATACTGTTGTGGCAAGTGTTCAGGGCAATTAAAGTTAGTTGAACAAAAAAAGTTTTAAAAAAAGATTGACGTTTACTGAGCTTATCCTTATAATAGTAAAAGTCGACAAGATAAAGACGATAAACAATATGATTATTCCGAAGTAGCTCAGTTGGTAGTAGCACCTGACTGTTAATCAGGTTGTCGCAGGTTCGAGTCCTGCCTTCGGAGCCATGGCCCCTTGGTCAAGCGGTTAAGACACCGCCCTTTCACGGCGGTAACACGGGTTCGAATCCCGTAGGGGTCATTTTTCATAAATATAAATAATTGTAACAATGGTCCCGTGGTGTAGCGGTTAACATGCCTGCCTGTCACGCAGGAGATCGCCGGTTCGATCCCGGTCGGGACCGCCACTTATTGGGGTATAGCCAAGCGGTAAGGCAACGGATTTTGATTCCGTCATGCCTAGGTTCGAATCCTAGTACCCCAGCCATTCATTTCTTATATATGAGCCATTAGCTCAGTTGGTAGAGCATCTGACTTTTAATCAGAGGGTCGAAGGTTCGAGTCCTTCATGGCTCATCTTTTTTAAGAAAAAAGGTTGATTTTTCTAGTTATCATAGTATAATAAGAAAGTTCCTGTTTTGAATGCGGTCGTGGCGGAACGGCAGACGCGCTAGGTTGAGGGCCTAGTGGGGGCAACCCCGTGGAGGTTCAAGTCCTCTCGGCCGCACCAAGTCAAGTTAGTTCAGTTATTTAACACTTGCGCCCGTAGCTCAATTGGATAGAGCGTCTGACTACGGATCAGAAGGTTGTGGGTTCGACTCCTGCCGGGCGCGCCATAATAACATTTTAATATTTGCGGGTGTAGTTTAATGGTAAAACCTCAGCCTTCCAAGCTGATGTCGTGAGTTCGATTCTCATCACCCGCTCCAAAAAAACATTTCAAAAAAATGTTGACATCATAAATGATTGATGATAAGATGTAAAAGTTGCTAAAAACAAACGGCGACATATGAACCTTGAAAACTGAACAAGCAAAACGTAATCAATATAGTTTTTAGTAACTAACTTCGTTAGTGAACAAAACAAAATTTTGGACATCAAAATTGATGCCAGCAAAACAATTTGAGCTAATCAAATTTCTTTTATGGAGAGTTTGATCCTGGCTCAGGACGAACGCTGGCGG
>NZ_JBIWDA010000006.1:0-175997 GCF_044761745.1 Lysinibacillus sp. NPDC097279
CAAACTCTCCATAAAAGAAATTTGATTAGCTCAAATTGTTTTGCTGGCATCAATTTTGATGTCCAAAATTTTGTTTTGTTCACTAACGAAGTTAGCTACTAAAAACTATATTGATTACGTTTTGCTTGTTCAGTTTTCAAGGTTCATTTTGTTTCGTTTGTCGCGTCATCTCTTGGCGACTTATACATAATAACATCGATTAATCATGAAAGTCAACACAAAATCATAAGTTTTTTTAAGGAGTTTATTTTTATGTTTAAAATTATAGAAATGGGGTTTTAAATATGCTTCGTAAAACGTTGGTATCACTGGTTGTCATAGGAATATTGTTTATCTTTATTAAACCAATTAATTCTACGATGATTTCTGTATTTAATATTGCTAACGCACCAACGGTTGTAACAAAAGGGCATTATGGCACTTCACTTATTGTCGAAATTTCTTTTTCTGATGATAAACTTTTAGATTGGCTTAAAAATGTAAAAGGACCTTATCCGCTCCTTCTTTTAGATGCGGCATGGATTGAACGATCACCTGAGCATATAAAAGTAATTCAAGAACGAAAACTACCTACAGGATTATTAGGTCCCGAGGATTCAGTAGAAGAACCAATTGATATTGCATTACTACAAAAAGATGTGAGTACTTATGAAAAATATTTAAAGACCACACCGCTTTGGTTTGCTACACGGAATCATCAGTATTCTCAGGATTTACAAAAAAGCTTATTTCAGAAGCAAATAAATATACTTTCTCCTTCACTCATTTGGCAAGGAGAAAAAACACCCGAATTACAAAAAGGCGATTTTTTATTTCTCCCTTTACATCAAGACACTAAGGTCACTTTTAAAGAGTTAAATACATTATTGCAACAAAATAAATTTATGTCGATTGAAGAAAATATATTCGGTTACTCAGTGCAATCTAAAAAAACTCCATAATAAAAGTAGCCTCAACATATTTGAGGCTACTCATTTTTCTTAATAACTATGCATTTTTCGCCTGATTAAGGCGCGCTTTACGACGTTCTTCTAATTTTTTGCGATCTTCATCGGATTTTGCATTGTATTTTGGTAATACTAATAATTGATATGCATTTACAGCTAGTAATGGAAATAACAATAGTGCAACATATTCGTTAATATTTTCATCGCGTCCCATTAAAGCGATTGTCCACTCTAATGTTGTAATAACAATCATAAAAAATAATGCAGACACTAGAACATGTTTTTTTCCTGTCATTTTAACTTTTTGTACAGCTGTCGCAATAGAAGCGAATATTAACACAATTAACAGCCCTAAATAGAATACCCAGCTTTGTCCATCCTTTACACCTGGTACAAAACGGAAGAACACAATATCAAATACGGTAATAACAATTAATAATAGCTGTACCCAATTCCATAAAGTTAGTGTTCTAAAGATGTTAACACCTACTTGATGAAGTGTTAAATAGGCGAAAAATCCAGCTTGTGCAATAACACTCATTGTAAACCCTAAAAATACCATCCATAAAAGCCCTGCGAAAAATTCACCCCATTGACCATTTTCTACATATGGTTGAAAGAAGCTCCAGCGAATAAATAAACTAAAAATTCCGTTGACTACGCCACCAACGAGCATTGCAAAGAAGAAAAACTTTGCCCAATTTCGTATCGTCACAACTCAAAGTCCCCCAATTTCTTCATATATCTGTAATCATTTTAACAATGCATTGTTAAAAAAGCTATTTCTCTTCGCAAGCTATACATAAAGTCATCATAAATGTGAACAATAATTGAAAGAGTCTATCTATAGAAAGGACTGATGTTGAATGCGAAAATGGACTTTATTACTGATTTTGACGCTTTTTCTTGCTGCCTGCTCACAACAAGATAAAACCTCTAACATGTCTTATGATGAGATAAAAAAAATTATGATCGACTCTCTACAAACTGAGGATGGTAAAAAGGCGTTACGACAGCTTTTAGAGGAGCCGAGTTTTCGTGAATTATTGATATTAGAACATGACGAAGTGAAAAAGGCGACAGAAGAGACTTTGCTTTCAAAGGAAGCTGAGGATTTTTGGAAAAAGACATTTGAGGATCCAAAGTTTAAAGAAACTGTAGCCAAAAGTATGCAAAAGCAACAACAAGATATTATGAAGGAACTAATGAAAGACCCTACATTCCAAAAGGATATGGAGTCATTCTTTGGTCAACCTGATATGCAAAAGCAAATGGAGACGATTTTAAAATCATCCAATCTTCGCAAGCAGATGGAGGAAGTCGTAAAGGAAACGATTGAAAGTCCACTAATGCAGGCGAAATGGCTAGAGCTTATCAAAAAGAGCGGTGAAAGTACTTCCTCGGAAAGCGGCAGCAAAAAAGAGGCTAGTGGTGAAAGTGACGGCAGCGCAAATAAGGATGACAAAAGCAAATAGCTTTTCAAAACAAAAAGGATTCCCTCAGCTATTTGAGGAAATCCTTTTTGTTTATTTATTTAATTTATTAATGACTTTCGAAGCAATATCTAAATATGTTTGTCCTGTTGAATGGTTCTCGGCATATACAGAAGGTGCGAAATCCTCATCAGACCAATCTGGCTGACCTAGTGGAATTTGTCCAAGTAGCTCTGTACGGAGTTCTTCCGTCAATTTTGCACCGCCACCTTGGCCAAATACATATTCGCGTTCCCCTGATTTTGACTCAAACCACGCCATATTTTCAATAACGCCTAAAATCTCATGTTCTGTTTGTAATGCCATTGCCCCTGCACGAGCTGCAACGAATGCTGCTGTTGGGTGAGGCGTTGTCACAACAATTTCTTTTGAAGAAGGCAACATTTGATGTATATCTAAAGCGACATCACCTGTTCCTGGTGGTAAATCTAATAGAAGGTAATCTAATTCGCCCCATTCTACATCACGGAAAAATTGATCTAACACCTTTCCAAGCATTGGCCCACGCCAGACGATTGGTGCGTTATTCTCAACGAAGAATCCCATTGAAATCATTTTTACACCAAAACGATCAACAGGGTAAATACGATTATCTACTACCTTCGGCATATCTGTAACACCCATCATATCAGGCACACTGAAACCATAAATATCGGCATCAATTAAGCCTACTTTTTTGCCAAGTCGCGCTAAAGCTACCGCTAAGTTAACTGATACGGTAGATTTCCCTACGCCACCTTTACCAGATGCAATTGAAATTACTTGCACTGTACTTAATGGAGATAAAATATCTTGAGCTTCAGCTTCTGTTGCTGTTCCACGGAAGCTTTGTAGTTTTTCTGCAGATAACTCTTCAAAACGAATACCAACAGTGTTAGCGCCCGCTTCTTTTAATACATCCACAATTTTCATTTGAAGTTGCATTTGTTCAGGTGTATTTGTTTTAGCAATAGCAATTTTTACACTCACATGGTTTTTTTCTTCTTTGATTGATACGTTCGTAATACCGTCAGTTTCTGCTAAGGTTTTATGTAAAAACGGATCTTGTAGTTGTCCCAGTTTTTCTCGTACTTGTTGTTCAGTTATCACGACGAACACTCCCCTTATTTTCTGTCAATGTTAGTATATCATAATGCTCTGATTTACATAGCAGCTGTTGCTCTATTCAATTTTCCCAAGTAAGTAGTCTTCAATACCTTCAACGATAGCAGTTGCCATTTTCTCTTGATATTTTTTATCGACTAATAGTGCACGTTCCTCATCATTACTGATAAATCCAGTCTCCACTAATGCAGCAGGCACTTCAGCCTTTTTCAACAAGTAGATTTGTTTAATCGATAAAGCTTCCCGATCAGTATTTTGTAAGTTCGTACGGATAGATTGCTGAATGCTCTTCGCAAGCAATTCCCCATCAGCATGTCCGTCTTTATGATAAAACACCTGCGCTCCACGCCATTTTGTTTCAGGAATTGCATTGGCATGAATTGTAACGAAAATATCTGGTTGTTCTTTAGCAACAATATCTTTCCGTAAGAAGATATCTTGCTTTTTCCGTTCTCTTAGTGTGCCAAATTTTTCTGATGACGCGTGTTCATCAATAACATCTCCATCAGTTGTACGTGTCATCACGACCGTTGCGCCTTTCTTCTTTAATTGCTTCTCCACATGCTGAGCAATTGCAAGCGTAATTTCCTTTTCAATTACTTCGCCCTTTGAAGCACCTCCATCCTGACCACCGTGTCCCGCATCAATGACAATCTTAATGCCACCAAGTGGGTCAGGTAAGAAGAAGTTGCGGTCCGAAGCATTCGTTTCATATGCCACGACCACTATACTCATCAGCATAATTACTCCTAGTGCAAGCCAGCGCTTCACCCATATCCACCACCCTTTATATGTAGTGTACGAAGTTAGTGATGGAACTATGCTAGAAAGTAAACAAAAAAACTCCCAAGCTTCTTGAGAGTTTAAAATGTATGAATTATGTTACGTGGTGCGTAGCAAGTACCTTTTCTAGTCAATCAACCTTCATCTTCCCATTTCAGCTCATGTTCTGGCGCGATTAAATCTTTAAAAACCTTACCTTCAAAAACGAAACGATTCGCTTCTATAAAGAAACAATCTTTATTGTTAATGTGAAAGCTAAAATTAGTAATAGATGAAATTTCTTCAATGCCTTTTAATTCAGGATCTAAACTTTCGATTGTAATTTTGTCAAAGCCATTTGGATGATAGCTAATCCCTGTTAGCAATAACTCATCTCCGTAATCGTAGTCGTTTAAACGAAAGCCCTCTAGATCTTCGAGCTGACACATGTAGAAAGACAGTACTTGTTCAAAGAAAAAAACCTTTTTCAACACCTCTTGTTTGTATTTTTTAGCGACAACTAATTTAATGGTTTCTCCAAAATAACCTATATCTACTTTAATCACAACACCGAACGCCGCTTCTTCTGTTAGTAGTGTCTGAATTTCTTCCATTACATTTTCCTGTTCCATACTATCTCCTTCATTTAAAAGAATTCATGTTTTTTAAGGAACTAACAAATTATTAAACACTTTATTATTGATGATTAAGCGATTCGCTTCTATAAAGAAATAGTCTTTATTATTTACTTGGAAATAAAAATTAGTATTTGAAGTAATTTCGATATCTTTTAAGTTGGCATTTATGTTCTCTGCTTTAATTTTACCGAAGCCATATGGGTGGTAGCTGATTTCTGATAATAATGCATCGTCCGTATCATTAAACTCATTCAAGCGAATGCCTTCTATCTCATCAAATTGGCACATATATAGTGACAGTACTTGTTCAAATAAAACAAGTGACCTTTCAATTCTTTTATTATTTATACTAAGAATATCTAATCTTACAGTTTCTTTTAAATAATCGATTTGAACATCAAAAACTCTTCCAAACTCTGCCTCTGTAAATAACAACCTTTGAATCTCCTCAATCATATGCACTCTTGCCATAGCACCACCTCACTTTTTCATGTATCCTTTTTAAACATTAAAAGATTATTAAAGACTTTATGATTGATTACTAAGCGATTGGCCTCAAGAAAGAAATAATCTTTATTGTTTACTTGGAAATAAAAGTTGGTTTTTGACGTAATTTTTTCAATGCCCTTTATTTTGGCATTTATAGTTTCAACATTTATTTTCCCAAAGCCATATGGGTGGTAGCTGATTTCCGATAATAATGCTTCGTCTATATCATTCAGCTCGTTTAAGCGAAAGCCCTCTGCATCCTCAGACTTACACACGTACAAAGAAAGTACTTGTTCAAATAATAGAATGGTCTTTTTAATTTGTTTTCTGCTTGTACTAAGCACATCTAATCTTACGCTTTCCTTTAAATAATCGATTTGAATATCGAAAAGTGCTCCAAACTCAGCTTCTGTAAATAAAAGTGATTCTATTTCCTCAATTATTTTTTCACTGGCCATAGTTTCTCCCTACTTTTTAATTTTTTTATCAAATTGATTAGTGTAAGAATATAGCAAGTGGGAAACCAATGATGTAGCCTGTAAATCTAAACTGTTTTGAAGTAGCAAAAATTTCAGTTATGATATAAAAAATAATAAAGCATGCGAGTAAACTCTTTGCAGCAATGTCTCGCTCCCTTTCCATATTCATTAGAATGTTTAACACATCCTTTGCATATTCCTTATTATTTTCTAGTTAGTAGATGCAGAGATTCATAAATAATGATATTAACACGAGGTCACCATACGTAGACTTTAATACTTAAGAGTTATTCCGATTTTTCACAATCAATTTATAACGTAAAAATGCTGCGATGAGGAATCCAATGATGGGAACAGCATAATTAACCAGCCTTGAAAAAGTAAATATTTCTTTTAAGATAATGAAAACAATAAAGTAGGCGAGAATAAACTTGAAAGCAAGGTCTTGCTTCTTCTTCATATTCATAGAATGTACCGCATCCTTTGCCAATTTGGTTATTAAAATGAAAGTGCAAAATAAAAGTATCCTAAAACAGAGGGGCAACGCGTAGATTTAAATGATGTGTTCTAATTTCAAGTTATTCCGATTTTTTATCTTTAAATTTATACCTTATAAATACTGCAATAAAGAAAAAAATGATGTAGCCTGTATATCTAAACTGCTTTGAAGTAGCAAAAATTTCAGTAGTTAAGAAATAAAAACTAATAAAGCATACGAGTAAACACTTTGCTGCAATGTCTCGCTTCTTTTCCATATTCATAAGAACGTTTCCACATCCTTTACAAATTAGAATTAATACATATAGATTTTTAAATTTCTACATCGTATAAACTATAGTTACCAGCGTATCCACTCTCATTTCTGTAATTGCTTTTATACAATTTGTACAGCACTTCTTTTGAATCGATTATTTTATCTTTAAATACTAACTGGAATGTCCAAATTCCTTCGACTAATAGTGGAGAGATTTTTAATCCTGCATAATAAATTCTTTTACCATTATTTTTATTTTTCTTTAAGCATTCAAAATCCAAAAAATATAATTCCCCTTTTGGATTAATAATTTGAAAAAGAATTAGTGAGTCCTCTAGTATATTTTTCAAATTAGCCTTATAACATATAGCTATATCTAAATTTGAAAATACATTAGTTTTACCAATAATATTAAAAGTAGACTGTTGAAAATCCTTTCCAGTGACCGAATATTCAACCACTATATCTTTTGCTTGTTTAACTGTATTAGCTACTTTTGAAAAATACATATTATTCACTTCATAAACCCTATGACAATTTGGGTCGCAAACACAAAATTTTTCATTCACTATAAAAGCATAATAATTTATGTTGTTTGCAATTCGCTTTTGCTCTCCTATAGGGACTTCCCAATGTAAGCCATTTCCACTAATAAGGTTCAATTTATTTTTTTGCATTTTTTTATCAAAGTATCTAATTTAATTTGACTATTATATTTAATATTCATTAAATCAGTCCTCTTTCATTTTTGGTACAGTTTAGTTCTCTAACTAGAAAAGTAACAAGTTGAAAAAATCTCAACTTGTTACTTTTTTATCATTATTTAGACCCAAGAATTACATCATGAATTATATTGTGAACAGACCTAACCCCAAATTCTAAAAGCATGGCAGTACCCACACCTTTGGCGACGCCTTTTAAACCACCCTTTGCTGCCCCATAAAAAGAACCTCCAATAATTGATGCTGGTTCATTCATATTTCCATACACCGTTTGTTGAGCAGCCTTATTAATTGCTTTCCCATAATCTACAAATACTTGACCGGCTTTTTTGGCAGTACTATTAAATGCTTGCCCTACCTTTGTATTATTTAAAGCTTCACCCATATTTTTACCAACATTATATGCATCAGAACGAACCTGAGTAGTCATTAAACATCACCCTCCATTTTAAAATTTAATATGCAAATTTCCATAGACAAACGAGCTTCAATCTACATAAACTTTCACATTAATTTCTATATATAGAGACTGTTTTACCTTAAGGTATTTTTATATTATCATCCTATATAATTTTTTGTAAATATATTTTGAATATTTTCTATATTAGTTTTTTTATAGCTTTTTATTTCCTAATAAGCGGAAGTAACACTTTAATTTCATACAAAAAAACCCTCCCCCACAAAAGTGGGAAAGGGTTTTGAAAACGCATATAATCGGTTGATTAACGTTTTGAGAACTGAGGTGCACGACGAGCGCCGCGTAGACCTGGTTTTTTACGTTCTTTCATGCGTGAATCACGAGTAAGTAATCCAGCAGATTTAAGTGCAGCACGGAAATCTGGGTCTACTTGAAGTAGAGCACGAGCGATACCATGACGTACAGCTCCAGCTTGACCAGTGTATCCACCACCGTTAACGTTTACGTGGATGTCATAGCTTCCTGTAGTTTCAGTAGCTACTAATGGTTGTTTAATTACTTCACGTAATGCAGCGAATGGTACGTATTCTTCGATTTCACGTTTGTTGATAACAATTTTACCTGTACCTGGTACTAAACGTACGCGAGCTACAGAGCTTTTACGGCGACCAGTGCCGATGTATTGAACTTGTGCCAAAGTAATATCCTCCTCTTAATTTATATTATCCGCGAAGCTCATAAGCTTCTGGTTTTTGTGCAGCATGTGGGTGCTCAGTTCCAGTGTAAACGTTAAGTTTACCGAACATTTTACGACCTAAAGAGTTTTTAGGAAGCATCCCTTTAATAGCTAATTCGATCATACGTGTTGGGTACTTTTCTAACATTTCACCAGCAGTACGAGTTTTTAAACCACCCGCAAATTGAGTATGGTGACGGTAAAGTTTACCCTCTAATTTGTTACCAGTTAAATGGATTTTGTCAGCGTTGATGATGATTACGTGATCACCTGTGTCAACGTTTGGTGTGAATGTTGGTTTATGTTTACCACGTAAGATTGCAGCTACTTCAGAAGCTAAACGTCCAAGAGTTTGGCCTTCTGCATCAACTACTAACCATTTACGGTCTACTTCGTGACCTTTAGCCATGAATGTTGTACGCATGTATATATCCTCCTAATCGATTCGATTACCGTTATTTTTCATTAGTCTACACTATAAGTTTCGGGGCTTATTTTGTGGTGGTAATGAAAATACCATCTGTTATCATATAATGAATGGCTTTTAAAGTCAAGTAATTTCATTAAACACCTGGTGAAGTTGTACAGGGTAACGTTTGGCATTTACATTGCCATTTTGCCCCTCATATTTTGTTCCATTTAAAGCGAATATCCGCCCCTCTATAACATTCAATATTCGCTTAAACAAATCTCCCTAATAGAACACCTTTTCAAGATATAAACCTTGTGGTGGTGCTGTTTTGCCAGCCTTGTCGCGATCCATCGATGCAACAACGGCCTCCACATTTTTTACTTCTCGGCGTCCTATGCCGACTTCCCACAAAGTACCGGCAATGATGCGTACCATATTGTATAAGAAGCCACTACCTTCAATGACCATATGCAGCTCTTCGCCATGCCATTCAAATTCAAGTGCATTTACTGTTCGCACTTTATTTTGCACACTCGTATTCGCTGCACAGAAGCATGAGAAATCATGTGTCCCGATTATAGCCTTGGCAGCATCCTGCATCGCTTTTACGTCTGGCTTCACACCATTCGTCTCTACAGTGTAATGTCTACGGAATGGGCTTTGTACAGACTCACACGACCATATATAGCGATAGCGTTTTCCTGTTACACTATAACGCGCATGAAAATCATCTGCCACTTCCTCAATCGATAATACACGGATATCTCTTGGAAGCTGAACATTCAATGCCTTCATATACTTTTCTACTGGTATTGCAAGCGGCGTATCAAAATGCAGTGTTTGTCCAGTTGCATGCACTCTTGCATCTGTGCGACCACTTGCCGTAACTTTTACATTGTGACCTTTATGCATAGTAGCAAGTACACGCTCAACCTCTGCTTGTACAGTTCGCTCTCCTGGCTGTACTTGATAACCAGAAAACTGCGTTCCATCATAACTAATAATTGCTTTTAATCGTCGCATAAAGCTACTCCTTTAACTTCTATAGAAAAATAATAAAACAGCCATGGCTCCTAGTAAGGCAATAGCAAACGAATCGCCAATATCCCACTTTAGCTTACGATAGCGCGTACGCCCTTCACCGCCACGATAGCCTCGCACTTCCATCGCAGTGGCTAAGTCCTCTGCACGTTTAAAGGCACTTACAAAGAGCGGTACTAGTAATGGCACAACCGCTTTAATACGGTCTTTTATCGGTCCTGAAGATAAATCGGAGCCACGTGCCATTTGTGCCTTCATAATCTTATCCGTCTCATCCATCAACGTTGGAATAAAGCGCAGTGAAATGGACATCATTAGCGCTAGCTCATGGACAGGTACTTTTATTTTTTTCAATGGATTTAGCAACACCTCAATTCCATCTGTAATGGAAATCGGGGAAGTTGTCAGTGTTAAAATGGACGTCATAAACACTAAAACAAGGAAACGAGTCGAAATATAAATCCCTTGACGAACGCCGCCCTCATAGATGGAGATAAACTTCCAATGAAATAATAGGTCGCCTTCCTTCGTCATAAAAATATGTAGCAAGAAAGTAAACGCCATTAAAAAGAGAACAGGCTTCAAGCCATTTATTAAAAAGTACAAGCGTATACGTGACACTAAAACAATGAGTAACGTAAATGCTAATAGCATTGCATAGGTTATTGTATTATTAGCTAAAAATACAATAATGATAAATGCAAAAACGAATACGAGTTTAGATCGTGGGTCAAGCCTATGGACAGGAGAATCTCCTGGCAGGAAGCGCCCGAAAATCATCTTCTCCATCATGACTCTGCACGCTCCTCTCTCAATAATCGAGCCATTTCAATTGCAAGCTCCTCTTCCGTTAAACATACCTTTGCTAGTGGAGTATTGATCATCTTTTCAACCTTTTGCTGGAACCGTACAATACGGGGTGGTTCTAAACGAAATTGCTTTAATGTCTCAACATCCTTAAAAATATCACGCGGTGTCCCACTCAACACATTTTTCCCTTCATGCATTATGACAATATTGTCAGCATAACGGGCTGCATCCTCCATACTGTGCGTAACGAGTATCGTCGTTAAACTACGCTCCTGATGTAATGCATAAAACATATCCATAATTTCTTTTTGTCCCCGAGGGTCAAGCCCAGCCGTTGGTTCATCTAATACAATCACCTCTGGCTCCATTGCCAATACGCCTGCAATAGCGACACGACGCATTTGTCCACCCGATAAATCAAATGGTGATTTTTCGAGCACATTTTCAGGCAAACCAACTAAACGGACAAGCTCTCTAGCACGTGCTTCAGCCTCTTTCTCTGAGACACCAAAGTTCATAGGACCGAACATAATATCCTTTAATACTGTTTCTTCAAACAGTTGATGCTCTGGAAATTGAAAAACAATACCTACACGTTGGCGAACCGCTTTTAAATCCTTTGCCTTTTTACCAGCTTCCACTGTACGCTCACCTATTTGCACCTTGCCAGATGTAGGCTTTAACAGTGCATTAAAATGCTGAAGAATGGTCGACTTCCCAGAGCCCGTATGGCCAATAATCGCTTGGTATGTGTGAGATGGAATCTCAAAGTCCACATCGAATAACGCTCGTTTTTCAAAAGGCGTTCCTTGAGAATATGCATAGCTTACTTGTTGAAGTTTGATGTCCATAAATCATTCACCAACTCTTCTTCTGTCATATGTTGTCCCATTAACGGAACACCTTCCTTTTGCAATAACTTTGATAACTTCATGGCAAATGGTAGATCAAGCCCTAACTCCGTTAACTTGTCCCCTAGCGAAAAAATTTCAGCAGGAGGACCTTCTGCAAATTTCTTGCCATCATTCATGAAAAGTATACGATCTGCCAACATGGCTTCTTCTAAATCGTGTGTAATCGATAAAACCGTTAGCCCAGTTTCCGCGCGTAACGTTTGTACAGTTTGTAAAACTTCTATACGGCCTTGTGGATCTAACATAGATGTTGCTTCATCTAAAATGAGCAACTTTGGCTTTAAAGCTAATGCCCCTGCAATAGCGACACGTTGTTTCTGTCCACCTGATAAATGATGTGGCTCATGATCCAAAAAATCACTCATCTTTACTTGTTCTAGTGATGCATGCACACGCTTTACCATTTCTTCAAACGGTATACCGTTATTTTCAAGAGCAAAGGCAACATCATCTTGTACAGTAGCACCTACAAATTGGTTATCTGGATTTTGAAAAACCATTCCCATTTGCGAACGACATTCCCATAGGTTGTCTTCATTTAATACTTCTCGTAATATACGAACATCTCCCTGTTGCGGGAATAGTAAACCATTCATCAGTTTAGCTATCGTTGATTTACCAGAACCATTATGACCAACTATGGCAATCCATTCACCTTCCTGTACGGTAAAACTTACATTTTCGACTGCATTTCGCATCTCTGGATTATCAGGCGTATATGAAAACGTCACATTATTTAACGATAAAATTTCGGGCATTTCTAGAACTCCTCTCTACATGCTCAGCTATACTAACTAACTTACACTTTTTTATGTATGAATTCTACCACAATCAATATGTCGGTATAAGAAAAGTGCCTAAGCGCTTATTCCTATATATTAAAAAAAGCACCATCAATTGGCGCTGTTAATAATAAAAAAGCGCGCACCTCATTCGATAGAAATGCGCTAGTCGTTACATTTACAAGAAACACGGGTGCTCAAGCCCTAGTTTCTTTTGAATGAGGTGCGGAGAGCTAAACGAGACGCCACACATAAGTGTCCGCTCATCATAACGCTCAGCTTAATTATTTGTCGTATAAATCGTTTTATAAAGAAAGAGGGTGGTGGTTCCACCCTCTTCACCACTTGTTTTCTCTTATGATTAAACTAATTCAATCACAACAACAGGTGCACCGTCACCACGACGAGGACCTACTTTAAGAATACGAGTGTAACCACCTTGACGTTCTGCGTAACGTGGTGCAACATCATCAAATAGCTTTTGTAGTGCAAATGAAGTTGTTTCGTTACCTTCTTCGTCAGTAGTTGTTACTAGTTCACGACGGATGAATGCAGCAGCTTGACGGCGTGCGTGTAAATCTCCGCGTTTACCTAAAGTAATCATTTTTTCAACAGCTTTACGTACTTCTTTAGCGCGAGCCTCAGTAGTTTCGATACGCTCGTTGATGATTAAATCAGTAGCTAAGTCACGTAACATCGCTTTACGTTGAGAACTTGTACGACCAAGTTTTCTGTAACCCATGGATGTTTCCCTCCTTTATAAAAAATATCTGATCTTATAAGTTTTGTTTAAATCGCTTAGTCTTCTTTGCGTAACCCTAAACCAAGCTCTTCTAACTTCGCTTTTACCTCTTCTAATGACTTACGTCCAAGGTTACGAACTTTCATCATATCGTCTTCTGACTTATTCGCAAGTTCTAGTACTGTATTAATACCAGCGCGTTTTAAGCAGTTATAAGAACGAACAGAAAGATCAAGTTCTTCGATAGTCATCTCTAAAACTTTTTCTTTTTGATCTTCTTCTTTTTCGACCATGATTTCAGCAGTTTGTGCCTCATCTGTCATGCCAACGAAGATGTTTAGATGCTCGGTTAAAATTTTTGCTCCGAGCGAAATCGCCTCTTTCGGACCGATGCTACCATCTGTCCACACATCAAGAGAAAGTTTATCGTAGTCAGAAGACTGACCTACACGAGTATTTTCCACTTGGAAATTGACGCGTGATACTGGAGTGTAAATAGAGTCGATCGGGATCACGCCGATAGGAAGATCCTCACGTTTGTTTTGATCAGCAGGAGTGTAACCACGGCCGCGTTGAGCGTACATACGCATACGTAAATGACCGTTTTTAGCGATTGTTGCAATATATAGATCTGGGTTTAAAATTTCTACGTCACTGTCATGTGTAATGTCAGCAGCCGTAACTGTACCATCGCCCTTTACATCAATCTCAATAACTTTTTCTTCGTCAGAGTAGATTTTAAGAGCAAGCTTTTTCACGTTCAAAATAATTGAAGCTACATCTTCTACAACGCCTTCTACAGTAGAGAATTCGTGAAGTACACCATCAATTTGGATTGAAGTGACAGCAGCTCCTGGTAATGAAGACAGAAGGATACGACGTAAAGAATTACCCAAAGTGTTTCCATATCCGCGTTCAAGCGGTTCTACAACAAACTTTCCATATTTGGAATCTTCGCTGATCTCCACCGTTTCAATCTTTGGTTTTTCAATTTCGATCATTTCATTTACCCTCCTTCAAAACATCGAATGTATAGGTTCTTTCCATCATAGATTCGATCGTCATTGACGTATCGTTTAATATCTGCACAAGACAGTCTGTACAAAAAATGATGTTCTCATACAATATGAGACGCACCCATTACACGCGACGACGTTTTGGCGGACGGCAACCATTGTGAGGAACTGGAGTAACGTCTTTAATAGCAGTTACTTCTAAACCAGCAGCTTGAAGTGCACGAATTGCAGCTTCACGACCAGCACCAGGACCTTTAACAGTTACTTCCAACGTTTTCAGACCATGTTCAAGGGATGTTTTAGCAGCAGTTTCTGCAGCCATTTGTGCAGCGAATGGTGTAGATTTACGTGAACCACGGAAACCAAGAGCACCAGCGCTTGACCAAGATACAGCGTTACCTTGCATATCTGTAATCGTTACAATTGTATTGTTAAATGTAGAACGGATGTGTGCAATACCAGATTCGATATTCTTTTTCACACGACGTTTACGAGTTTGTTGTTTACGAGCCATGTTAAGAAGGAACCTCCTTTACGTATTATTTTTTCTTGTTCGCAACTGTTTTACGAGGACCTTTACGCGTACGCGCATTGTTCTTCGTATTTTGACCACGAACAGGTAAACCACGACGGTGACGGATACCACGGAATGAACCGATTTCCATCAGACGTTTAATGTTTAATGAAGTTTCGCGACGTAAGTCACCTTCAAGTTTGTAAGAATCTAATTGTTCACGGATTAGGTTTAACTGATCTTCAGTTAAGTCGCGTACGCGTGTATCTTCTGAAATACCTGCGCCAGCTAATACTTTCTGAGCTGTAGTTTTACCAATACCGTAAATGTAAGTTAATGAAATTACCACGCGTTTGTCGCGAGGAATGTCAACACCAGCAATACGTGCCATGTACGTTGTGCACCTCCTTTAGAATCAACCTTGTTTTTGTTTGTGTTTAGGATTTTCACAGATTACCATTACTTTACCGCGTCGGCGAATTACTTTACATTTTTCGCAGATCGGTTTCACAGATGGTCTCACTTTCATCTAACCTAACCTCCTTAATAGTCCGGAGCGCAAAAGATTATTTAAAACGGTATGTGATACGACCGCGAGTTAAATCATAAGGAGATAACTCGATAGTAACCTTATCTCCAGGTAGAATACGGATAAAGTGCATACGAATCTTACCAGATACGTGTGCTAAAATCACATGTCCATTTTCTAATTCTACCTTAAACATCGCGTTTGGCAAAGTCTCAACAACTGTTCCTTCGACTTCAATTACATCATCTTTCGCCATCTACTCTGTCTCTCCTCTCTATATGCAAATTAAAGTTCTCATCGTTACATCAAACGGATATCTGCTGCAACTATAGAAGCAACCTCGTTTCAACATATGTTTGGATTGTATGAGAGATGTTTGAAAGACGCTCGTCTGGTTTCGCTTCACACAATCCACGGAATATACAGGACCAGTCTGGGCACTGAATCTCCCATGTTTACACGAATACCGGAATGTCTTTGATGAGATATTCATACCCGTTACACAGATGCTTCCACGAAACCCATTATACTCTCCCAAAAGTAATGTTGCACTTTTTAAAAGAAATATATACCGGGCACAATATGCTTTTGCAACTCTCAAAAAAATTATGTTTCGGTGTTGCTCCCGCATGCCTCCCGCGGAAGCAGTATTCTGCGCCCGGAGCCGGGTATCAGCTGCGGCTGCTCTGTAAAAGAGCATCAAGATCAGCAAACACTTTATTAATATCTTGCTGTCCATCAATATTTGTTAACACACCTTTTGCTTCATAGAAGTTGAGCAAAGGTTGTGCTTGATTCATATTTACTTCCAGACGGTTTGCAACCGTTTCAGGATTATCATCCGCACGTGTGTAAAGTTCGCCGCCATCTTTATCACATTTACCTTCCACAGCAGGTGGATTGAAAATTAAATGATATGATGTACCGCAAGTTTTACAAATACGACGACCTGATAAACGAGCAATAAGCTCATCTTTCTCAACTTGAATGTTTATCGTATGCTCAATAGCTTTACCAAGATTAGCTAAAATGCTATCTAATGCTTCAGCTTGTGGAACAGTACGTGGGAATCCATCTAATAAGAAGCCCTTTTCACAATCAGGTTTAGCAAGTCGCTCACGAACAATACCAATCGTTACTTCATCAGGTACTAAAGCACCTTGATCCATAAACGATTTAGCCTGTAAGCCTAGTTCTGTACCTTCATTAATAGCGGCACGGAACATATCTCCTGTAGAAATATGAGGAATTGCGTACTTCTCTACAATTTTATCTGCCTGTGTACCTTTACCAGCACCTGGCAGACCCATTAAAACGATATTCATCGGAAATAGTCCTCCCACAAAAGGTTTGCTGATTTTTAGGAAACGAGGAACGTTCCCTAAAAATCAACATTATTTCATAAAGCCTTTGTAGTGACGTTTAACAAGTTGGGATTCTAGCTGTTTCATCGTTTCTAGCGCTACGCCGACTACGATAATTATACTAGTACCACCGATTTGCACTGAAGCAGGTAGATTCATAAGGTTGATGAATATAATCGGCATTACAGCAATTACAGTTAAGAATATCGCGCCAACAAAAGTCAGACGATATAACACGCTTGTTAAATACGTTTGAGTGTTTTCACCCGGGCGAATACCTGGAATGTAAGCACCTTGTTTTTTCAAGTTGTCTGCCACATTTTCTGGATTCACTTGTACGAATGCATAGAAATATGTGAACGCGACGATCAATGCAACATAAATCAACATCCCAACAGGTTTCTGATAATCGAACGTGTTTTCAATGAATGTTGTTACATCATTTTGACCAAAGAACGCTGCTAACGTACGAGGCGTAACAAGGAACGCTACTGAGAAGATTACCGGAATAACCCCTGCAGCATTTACTTTTAACGGTAAGTGCGTTTGTTGACCACCTGTTTGTTGATTGCGTCCAGTAACTCGTTTTGCATATTGAATTGGGATTTTACGAAGTGCTTGTTGCACGTAAATTACACCAACGACAATTGCAAGTAAAATCAAAGCAAGTAATGCAAGAATGATAATGTTAATAAACAGTTTATCACCAGCACCCTCAATTTGTTGTGCATAAATTTGATTTATTCCTGTAGGTAATGCTGCAACGATACCTGCGAAAATTACAACAGAAATACCATTACCAACACCATGTGCAGTAATTTGCTCAGCAAGCCATACAAGGAAAGCTGTACCCGCTGTCAATACAATTGAAATTGTAACGTACGTTAGAATTCCCTCTTCTTTAATCAAAGATCCACCATACATTTTGTTGAAACCAAATGACATCGCGAACGATTGGATAAAGGCAAGAATAATTGTAAAGTAACGAGTAAATTGTGCAAGTTTACGTCTTCCGACTTCACCTTGCTTTGCCCACTCAGCAAACTTCGGTACTACGTCCATTTGCAATAACTGAACAATAATTGAGGCTGTGATGTATGGCATAATTCCCATCGCGAAGATAGAGAAGTTTTTCAAAGCACCACCGCCAAAAGTATTGAGGAAACCAACGAGGTTAAACTCATCAGTTGCCTTTAATACATTTGCGTCAACGTTCGGTACTGGTATAAATGTACCAATACGGAATACGATTAACATTAAAAGAGTGAAAATGATTTTATTTCTTATATCTCGAACACGCATAAAGTTAGAGATTGTCTGAAACATTAAATCACCTCAGTAGTTCCGCCGGCATTCTCGATTGCTTCTTTCGCTGAAGCTGAGAATTTATGAGCTTTTACAGTAAGCTTTTTGTTAAGTGTTCCATTACCAAGAACTTTAATTCCAGCTTTTTCATTGCTCACAAGACCAGTTTCAAGTAATAATGCAGTTGTTACTTCTGCACCGTCTTCGAAACGGTTTAATGTGGCAAGGTTAACGATAGCGTATTCTTTACGGTTAATGTTCGTAAAGCCACGTTTTGGTAAACGACGGAATAACGGGTTTTGTCCGCCCTCAAAGCCTGGGCGTACACCGCCGCCAGATCGAGAGTTTTGACCTTTATGACCTCTACCCGCAGTTTTACCGTTACCAGAACCGATACCACGACCAACGCGATTGCGTTGCTTACGAGAACCTTCTGCTGGTTTTAACTCATGCAGTTTCATAGTGGGTGGCACCTCCTTGTTCATTAATTAAAAATTAATTTTCTTTTACAGTAACTAAGTGAGCTACTTTATCAAGCATACCGCGAGTAGCTGCATTATCAGCTTTCTCAACAGTTTGATTTAATTTACGTAAACCAAGAGCTTCAATAGTTTTACGTTGTGCCGGTTTAGAACCGATCACAGATTTTGTAAGGGTGATTTCTAATTTGTTAGCCATTATTATTCCCCCCTTATCCTAATATTTCTTCCACTGATTTGCCACGTAATTTTGCAACGTCCTCTACGCGTTTTAATTCAGTTAAACCTTGAACAGTAGCACGCACCATGTTGATTGGTGTGTTAGATCCAAGTGATTTTGAAAGAATATCAGTAATACCAGCAAGTTCTAGTACGGCACGTACTGGACCACCAGCGATAACTCCTGTACCAGGAGCAGCAGGTTTGATTAGGATTTCTCCTGCACCGAAGCGACCAAGCACTAAGTGTGGAGTTGTTCCACCAACACGTGGCACTTCGATTAAGTTTTTCTTCGCATCTTCAACAGCTTTACGGATAGCGTCTGGCACCTCTTGAGCTTTACCAGTACCGAAACCAACATGTCCGTTTCTATCGCCAACTACAACTAATGCTGTGAAGCGGAAGCGACGTCCACCTTTAACAACTTTAGCAACACGGTTAATAGTAACTACGCGTTCTTCAAGTTCTCCAAGTTTGTTTGCGTCAATTCGACTCATGAAATGTGTCCCTCCTTCTTATTAAAATTCTAAACCGTTCTCACGTGCAGCTTCAGCTAAAGCTTTAACACGTCCATGATATAAGTAACCACCACGGTCAAATACTATAGCAGTAATATTTTTTTCCGTAGCGCGTTTCGCGATTGTTTCACCGATTTTTGATGCAGCTTCAACGTTGTTACCAGCACCTTCAAAACCATTTTCTTGAGAAGATGCGCTAACAATTGTTACGCCTGCTACGTCATCGATAAGTTGAGCGTAGATGTTCTTGTTAGAACGGAATACGTTTAAGCGTGGACGCTCAGCAGTACCCGTAATTTTAGAACGTACTCGCGCATGACGTTTTTTACGAACTTGATTTTTATCCTGTTTCGTAATCACAAGGGTCACTCCTTTCTAATGCTTAAGCAGCATTATTTACCTGTTTTACCTTCTTTACGACGAACGTATTCGCCTTCGTAACGGATACCTTTACCTTTATACGGCTCTGGTGGACGAACGTCACGGATATTAGATGCAAGAGCGCCAACGCGTTCTTTGCTGATACCTTTAACGATGATTTTTGTATTAGAAGGAACTTCTACTTCAAGACCATCTTCTGGTGTGAACTCAACTGGGTGAGAGTAACCTACGTTAAGTACAAGCTTTTTACCTTGTAATTGCGCACGGTAACCGACACCGATAAGTTCTAATGATTTTTCGAAACCTGCAGAAACTCCAGTAATCATGTTCGCTAAAAGCGCACGAGTAGTACCGTGGTTTGTGCGGTGTTCTTTTGAATCAGAAGGACGAGATACAGAGATCACATTACCTTCTTGCTCAATTTTCATATCTTGGTGGAAAGAACGAACAAGTTCGCCTTTAGGACCTTTAACAGTAACAGTGTTGTCAGCAGCGACAGTAACAGTTACGTTAGCTGGTACCTCGATAATTTTTTTACCTACACGAGACATTTAGTTGCACCTCCATTCATTTATTGCTAATTACCAAACGTATGCTAGAACTTCGCCGCCAACTTGTTTAGCGCGAGCTTCTTTATCTGTTAATAAACCTTGTGAAGTTGACACTAAAGCGATACCAAGACCGTTCAGTACTTTAGGAACTTCATTTGTTTTAGCATATACACGTAGACCAGGTTTAGAAATACGTTTTAGGCCAGTGATAACGCGTTCGTTATCTTTACCGTATTTTAAGAAGATACGGATGATACCTTGTTTGTTGTCTTCCACGTATTCTACGTCACGTACGAAACCTTCACGCTTTAAAATTTCAGCGATTTCTTTTTTCACGTTGGAAGCTGGTACTTCTAACTTCTCGTGACGAACCATGTTCGCATTACGAATGCGAGTAAGCATATCTGCAATCGGATCAGTCATTGTCATTACATTTACCTCCTTCCCAAATTAGGGGATTACCAGCTGGCTTTTTTCACGCCAGGAATTTGTCCCTTATATGCAAGTTCTCGGAAACAAATACGGCAAAGTTTGAATTTGCGATATACTGAGTGTGGACGACCACAGCGTTCACAACGTGTATATTCTTGCACTTTAAACTTTTGCTTACGTTGTTGTTTAACGATCATAGATTTTTTAGCCACGTTTTCGCCCTCCTTGTTTAATTACTTTTGGAACGGCATACCGAATTGTGTCAATAACTCGCGAGCTTCTTCGTCAGAATTCGCTGTCGTTACGATCACGATGTCCATACCGCGTACTTTTGAAACTTTATCGTAATCGATTTCTGGGAAAATTAATTGCTCTTTAACACCTAGAGTGTAGTTACCGCGACCATCGAATGCTTTTTTAGAAACACCACGGAAGTCACGTACACGAGGTAATGCGATTGCGATTAATTTATCCAAGAATTCATACATACGCTCACCGCGTAATGTAACTTTAGCACCGATAGGCATACCTTCACGTAGACGGAAACCTGCGATCGATTTTTTAGCTTTAGTTACTACTGGTTTTTGACCAGTGATAATTGTCAATTCTTCTACAGCAGCATCTAGTGCTTTAGAGTTTTGAACTGCGTCGCCAACACCCATGTTGATAACGATTTTATCAACTTTAGGAAGTTGCATAACTGATTTATATCCAAATTTGCTCATTAGAGCAGGTGAAACTTCATTTAAATATTTTTCTTTTAGGCGGCTCATGTGTGTACCTCCCTTCTTTTATTTACTAATTAGTCGATTACTGCACCTGATTTTTTTGCAACACGAACTTTTTTACCGTTTTCGATTTTATAACCTACACGAGTCGGCTCGCCAGATTTAGGATCGATTAGCATTACGTTCGAAACGTGAATTGCAGCCTCTTGGCTTACAATCCCACCTTGTGGATTCAATTGGTTAGGTTTAACGTGTTTTTTCACGATGTTTACACCTTCAACAAGAACGCGATCTTGTTTAGGGAAAGCAGCTAGGATTACTCCTTCTTTGCCTTTGTCCTTACCAGTGATAACCTTAACCTTGTCACCTTTTTTTACATGCATGCTGTCGCACCTCCTTGATTGGCACTGTCATGAAATTAAAGAACTTCTGGAGCTAGAGAAACGATTTTCATGAAGTTGCTGTCACGTAATTCACGTGCAACAGGTCCGAAAATACGAGTTCCGCGTGGTGATTTATCATCACGAATAATTACACAAGCATTTTCATCAAATTTGATGTAAGTACCGTCTTTACGGCGAACGCCTGATTTAGTACGAACGATAACAGCTTTAACAACGTCACCCTTCTTGACAACGCCACCTGGTGTTGCTTTCTTAACTGTACAAACAACGATATCACCGATGTTAGCAGTTTTACGGCCAGAGCCACCAAGCACTTTAATTGTAAGAACTTCACGTGCACCTGAGTTGTCAGCAACTTTCATACGACTTTCTTGTTGGATCACTTAGGTTACCTCCCTTCGGAAATTGGTTGTTCCGAAATAGTTATTAAATAATAACCGCTTTTTCTACAACTTCAACTAGACGGAAACGTTTAGTAGCTGATAGCGGGCGAGTTTCCATGATACGTACGATATCACCGATTTTCGCTTGGTTTTGCTCATCATGAGCTTTAAACTTTTTAGAGTACTTTACACGTTTACCATAAAGCTTGTGCTTTTTGTGAGTTTCAACTAAAACAGTAACAGTTTTGTCCATTTTATCTGAAACAACGCGGCCCGTGTAAACTTTGCGTTGATTACGCTCAGTCATACTTGAAAACCTCCTTTATCAGTTATTTGCACTGATTTCTCTTTCACGAATAACAGTTTTCATACGCGCGATTGCTTTACGCACTTCACGAATACGAGCTGTGTTTTCTAATTGACCAGTCGCCAATTGGAAGCGAAGGTTGAAAAGCTCTTCTTTCAGTGATTTCACTTTTAATTCAATTTCAGAAGTGGCAAGGTCACGGATTTCATTAGCTTTCATTAGATTCACCACCAGTTTCTTGACGTTTTACGATCTTACATTTTACAGGAAGCTTATGTGATGCTAAACGAAGTGCTTCACGTGCAATCTCTTCAGATACACCAGCGATTTCGAACATAACTTTTCCTGGTTTAACAACTGCTACCCAACCTTCAGGAGAACCTTTACCAGAACCCATGCGGACTTCTAGAGGTTTTTTCGTGTAAGGTTTGTGCGGGAAGATTTTAATCCAAACTTTACCGCCACGTTTCATGTAACGAGTCATCGCGATACGTGCAGATTCGATTTGACGGTTAGTAATCCAGCTAGCAGTTTGAGCTTGTAAGCCCCATTCGCCGAAAGATACTTCTTTGCCGCCTTTCGCTTCGCCACGCATGTTGCCGCGGTGTTCACGACGGTATTTTACGCGTTTAGGCAATAACATATTATTTGCCTCCTTCCACAGATTTCTTCGTAGGAAGAACTTCACCACGGTAGATCCATACTTTAACGCCTAATTTACCGTAAGTAGTGTCAGCTTCTGCGTGTGCATAATCAATGTCAGCACGTAGAGTATGAAGTGGAACAGTTCCTTCACTATAATGTTCAGCACGCGCGATATCAGCGCCACCTAAACGACCAGATACTTGTGTTTTAATTCCTTTTGCACCAGCACGCATTGTGCGTTGGATCGCTTGCTTTTGCGCACGACGGAATGAAACACGGTTTTCTAATTGACGAGCGATGTTTTCAGCTACTAGACGAGCGTCAAGATCAGCACGTTTAATTTCGATAATGTTGATGTGTACACGTTTACCAGTTAGTTCGCCAAGGTATTTACGAAGGTTTTCAACTTCCGTACCACCTTTACCGATTACCATCCCTGGTTTAGCAGTGTGAATTGTAATGTTTACACGGTTTGCAGCACGTTCGATTTCAACTTTAGAAACAGAAGCGTCTTTAAGAGCCGTTTCAATATATTTACGCACTTTGATGTCTTCGTGAAGTAGAGTTGCATAGTCTTTTTCAGCGTACCATTTTGACTCCCAGTCACGAATAATACCAACGCGCAGTCCTATTGGATGTACTTTTTGACCCACGGATTAACCCTCCTTCTTCTCAGATACCACTAAAGTGATGTGGCTTGTGCGTTTGTTAATTGCGCTTGCACGTCCTTGTGCACGTGGACGGAAACGTTTTAATGTTGGACCTTCATCAACGAATACTTCAGAAACAACTAAAGAGTTGATGTCTAGATCGTAGTTGTGCTCAGCATTAGCAACTGCAGATTTTAATACTTTCTCAACGACTGGAGACGCCGCTTTTGGAGTATGACGTAAAATTGCAACTGCCTCACCTACTTGCTTACCTCGGATTAAGTCTACAACTAGACGAACTTTACGAGGAGCGATACGTACTGTGCGAGCGATAGCTTTAGCTTGTGTCATTAGGAATTACCTCCTCTCAAAATTAGCGTCTTGTTTTCTTGTCGTCTGCACCGTGACCTTTATAAGTACGAGTCGGTGCGAATTCACCAAGTTTGTGGCCTACCATATCTTCTGTTACGTATACAGGAACATGTTTACGTCCATCATATACAGCAATTGTTAGTCCGATGAAGTTCGGGAAGATTGTAGAACGGCGAGACCAAGTTTTGATAACTTGTTTCTTCTCAGAAGCCTCTTGTGCTTCCACTTTTTTCATTAAGTGGTCGTCAACAAAAGGTCCTTTTTTCAAACTGCGACCCATGTAGGAACCTCCCTCTGTGATTCCACCACGGCTCTCACATAGAACCGTAGTTTAACCACTTTATTTTTTACGACTACGGATGATGAATTTATCCGATTTGTTTTTCTTGTTACGAGTTTTGTAACCAAGTGCTGGTTTACCCCAAGGAGTCATTGGTGATTTACGTCCGATTGGAGAACGTCCTTCACCACCACCGTGTGGGTGATCGTTAGGGTTCATTACAGAACCACGAACTGTTGGGCGTTTACCTAACCAACGGCTACGACCTGCTTTACCGATGTGTACAAGTTCGTGTTGTTCGTTACCAACTTGACCGATTGTAGCGCGGCAAGTAGCAAGAACTAAACGTACTTCACCAGATTGTAGACGAACGATTACGTATTTGTCTTCACGACCAAGTACTTGCGCAGAAGTACCAGCAGAACGTACTAATTGTCCACCTTTACCAGGTTTTAACTCGATGTTATGGATTGTTGTACCCATTGGAATGTTTGCTAATGGTAATGTGTTACCTACTTTAATATCAGCATCTGGACCAGATACGATTGTTTGACCAACCTCTAGACCTTTTGGTGCTAAGATGTAAGCTTTTGCTCCATCAGCGTAATTGATTAATGCGATATTCGCAGAACGGTTTGGATCATATTCGATAGTAGCAACTTTCGCTGGAATGCCATCTTTAATACGCTTGAAATCGATGACACGATATTGCTTCTTATGACCACCACCATGATGACGAACAGTGATTTTACCTTGGTTGTTACGACCAGCTTTGCGTTTAGTTGGTTCAAGCAATGATTTCTCAGGCTTGTTTGTTGTAATTTCCGCAAAGTCTAAAGACGTCATATTACGACGACCATTAGAGGTAGGTTTATACTTTTTAATCGCCATTGTGTTTCCCTCCTTCTTGATTGTTCAAATCATAAATCCATAAAGGATTACATTTCGAATAATTCGATGTCTTTGCTGTCCGCAGTTAGTTTAACAATCGCTTTACGACGTTTGTTAGTATAACCACCGTAACGGCCAACGCGTTTGAATTTACCTTTGTAGTTAAGAACGTTTACTTTCTCAACGTTTACGCCAAAGATTTCTTCTACAGCGTCTTTTACTTGAGTTTTGTTAGCGCGAGTGTCTACTTCGAAAGTATACTTTTTCTCTGCCATAAGTTCTGAAGAACGCTCAGTAATGACCGGACGTTTTAAAATATCACGTGCTTCCATTATCCAAGCACCTCCTCAACTTTTTCTACTGCAGACTTAGTGAATACAACTTTTTCGTGACCTAATAGATCAAGAACGTTGATTCCGTTTGCAGTTAAAACTGTTACACCAGGGATGTTACGAGCTGATAAAGCTACGTTTTCATCAAGGTCAGCAGTTACGAATAAAGATTTTTTCTCTAAAGAAAGATCTTTAAGGATTTTTGTGAATTCTTTTGTTTTTGGTGCTGCTAGTGTAAGAGCATCAAGAACTAAGAAGTTTTGTTCTACTACTTTAGCTGATAAAGCAGATTTAAGAGCTAAACGACGAACTTTTTTAGGTAATTTATAAGAATAGCTACGTGGAGTTGGACCGAATACGATACCACCGCCGCGCCATTGTGGAGAACGGATAGAACCTTGACGAGCACGACCAGTTCCTTTTTGACGCCATGGCTTACGACCACCACCAGCAACTTCAGAACGGTTTTTAACCTTATGATTACCTTGACGTAGAGAAGCGCGTTGTGCAACTACTGCGTCGAATAATACTGCTTCATTTGGCTCGATTCCGAAGATCGCTTCGTTTAACTCGATTTCACCAACTGAAGCACCTGTTTGACTAAGTACAGATACTTTTGTCATTCCTGTTTCCTCCTTTCTTGAAGTGATTAGTTAGCTTTAATTGCAGTTTTAACTGTAACTAGAGCTTTTTTAGAACCAGGAACATTACCTTTAACAAGTAGTAGGTTACGGTCCGCATCAACTTTAACGATTTCTAAGTTTTGGATTGTAACTACTGTGCCACCCATTTGACCAGGTAATTTCTTTTGTTTGAATACGCGGTTCGGAGCAACTGGACCCATTGAACCAGGACGACGGTGGTAACGAGAACCGTGGGCCATAGGACCACGAGATTGACCGTGGCGTTTAATAACACCTTGGAAACCTTTACCTTTAGTAACTCCTGTTACATCAATTACATCGCCTTCTGCGAAAATTTCTACTTTGACTTCTTGACCAACTTCGTATTCTTCAACGTTCACGTTGCGGAATTCACGAATGAAGCGCTTAGGAGCAGTATTCGCTTTTGCTACGTGACCTTGTTCTGGTTTGTTAGAAAGCTTAACACGCTTATCTTCGAAACCAACTTGAATCGCTTCGTAGCCGTCTGTTTCAACAGTTTTCTTTTGAAGAACTACGTTTGGAGTAGCTTCGATAACTGTTACCGGGATTAAATCGCCGTTTTCAGCGAAAACTTGTGTCATACCAATTTTTCTACCTAAGATTCCTTTAGCCATTTGTCACACCTCCTGTAAGTTTTAAAAAGTTATATTGTTTTTACCATTAAAGTTTGATTTCAATATCAACGCCAGATGGTAAATCAAGTTTCATTAACGCATCAACAGTTTGTGGTGTTGGGTTAACGATATCGATCAGACGTTTATGCGTACGCATCTCGAATTGTTCACGAGAGTCTTTGTACTTGTGAACAGCACGTAGAATTGTGTACACAGACTTCTCAGTTGGAAGTGGAATCGGACCTGATACACTTGCACCTGAACGTTTTGCAGTCTCCACAATTTTCTCAGCAGACTGATCTAAAATACGGTGATCATACGCTTTTAAACGAATACGAATCTTTTGTTTTGCCATTATTTTCCCTCCTTCTCGCCTATTTTCTAGACATTCTCCACGAAAATTCTCCAACGCACCGCCATGGCAAAGCGGCCGGGTGTGTCGGCAACCTCTCGTTTCATCGCAGTCAAAGACCAACATTCAACATTATATACAATAAAAAAAGAATAAGCAAGTCTTTTCGCTAAATTCTTTTAAATGTTGTAGATTTTCTTTACTACTAATATTTCTCGCTTATTTAAGCCGTTTACTAGTATATATAATTTCTAATGATTTTGCAACAGATAACCTAATACCATCAACGTTTTCGGACATTTCTAATAATGAATGTATATCTTTAAAGGATAAAAAGCAGTCTCTAAAGTTTAGAAACTGCTTTCAAGCATTATAGAAAGAATACACAAGCAATCCAACCAAAAATGACAAGCGGAATGTTTATAAAGATAAACGTCGGTACACATGTATCCCAAATATGATTATGCTGTCCATCTACATTTAAACCAGCAGTTGGACCTAGCGTTGAATCTGATGCAGGTGAACCTGCGTCACCTAACGCGCCCGCTGTACCTATTAAACATAGTATCGCTAAAGGGCTCATACCTAATCCTTGCGCTAAAGGAACAAATAAGGTTGCAATAATCGGCACAGTAGCAAATGAAGAGCCGATTCCCATTGTTACAATTAACCCGATTACTAGCATTAGGAATACCGCTAGGCTCTTATTGCCTTGAAGAAGCGCTAGTGAGCTTGTAATTAAGCTCTCTACATCACCTGTTGCATTGATAACTGATGCAAATCCATTTGCTGCAATCATTACAAAGCCAATGAACGCCATCATTTTCATTCCCTCAGATAATATCTCATCTGCTTCTTTCCATTTAAGGGCGCCTGTGAAATACATAATCATTATTCCTGCAAAAGCGCCGACAATCATAGAATCTGTACTGATTTGTGCATATAACGAAACAATTAAAGCAATCACAGTTGAAATAATAACCGATTTGCTTACCTTCACATTTAAAGTTGTAGTTTCCACATCATTATTGTGATATTTCCGTGGTTTACGATAAACAAAGAACGCTATAGCTAATCCAACCAACATGCCTAAGATAGGTATGGCCATTGCTGCTGGAACATCACTTGCCTTTGCCACCATGCCAGCATTCGTAACTTGTGTTGACACAATCTCTTGAAAAATGGCTCCGAAGCCAGCTGGTACAAAGCTATACGTACCAATCAAACCAACCGCAATTAATGTTGCGATAATTCTTCGATCTACTTCCAACATATTTAAAACTTTTAAAATAGGTGGTATTAGTAATGGAATAAACGCTATATGAATTGGGATTAAATTTTGAGAGAAAATCGCCATCATAAAAATAAGAAGAAAAATGAGTACTTTTACTAAGCCCTTCCTATTACTAGAGCCATTTTTATTTAACATATTTAAAATACCTGAAATCATCAACTCAGGTATTCCCGTTTTCGAGATGGCTATCGCAAAACCACCAAGTAATCCATAGCTTAGCGCGATCGTGGCACCTGCACCTAATCCTTCTGTAAATGACTCGACTGTTGCTTGAATACCCATGCCGCTTGCTAAGCCTCCTGCAAAGGCTCCTAACACAAGTGAAAGAACTACATTGATTCGAAGCAAACTCAATATTAACATGACAGCTACTGCCACAATTACCGCATTCATAAAGACACTTCACTTTCACACACTAGATTGTTAATATGTTAAACTTTAATATTCAGACAAACGAAAGTCAAGCAGTTCTTTCTTCATCACAAAAAGGCCGAAAAGTATGAAATCTCTCCTGCCATGTTCTCTGAGCAAAAAAACAGCATGATCTTTATCAGACCACACTGTTTTTTGGAGTTTCTACCTATTTAAATGTCTACAGAGACTCTCTAATTACTTTTTTATAATAACCAACTGACAGTACCGCAAATATTGCATATAACGCTATATAACAGCTCATCGCAATCCATAAGGGTGTTGTTAACTCTGTACCAAATAAAAACCATCCTGATTTCACCGCGAAGTAACTATGAAGTAGCCCGATTAATAATGGAACACCAAAATTAAATGCTTGTTTCATAAAGATTCCCTTCATAATATCACGTTCAGAAAAGCCAATTTTTCTTAAAATGGTATAAGCTCCCCGTTCCTCTTCTGCTTCAGACATTTGTTTAAAGTATAGGATGCTACCAGTTGTCATTAAAAATGCTAAACCTAAAAATGCTGTTGTAAAAATTGTTAAGCCAAGGGACTCGATATTTCCCTTACGCTCAGCCTCAAAGGAATCAATTATATAGCTTTGAGAATTGCCATCAGTATCTACAACAGAAATAACATTGGCGCCCGATTCTTTATACAATCTTTCAGCTAGATCTAGGTCAGTTTTTGACTGCAGCATAATAGAAGTTTGTTTATGCCAAGGGAAAAGCTTAGCCTGAGTAGACAACTTATCAAACAATGCGTCGGACACTACAAAAATGGGTCCTCCGCCTCCAGCCGTTATTGTCCCACCAATAATACTTTCCTCGTGAATAGCTTTGACATGCACTGTTTCTTTAAGGTCACCTGCAGACACTACTAAATCACGGTCCTTTTCTAAAGGAAACATCTCGGCCATATAGCCACCGTAGTTAGTTAAAATGACGTCATTACCCGAAATGGAAGCATTCGGTGATTTTTTTTGATAATCAGAAAGGGGAATTGTATAAATCGTTCCTTCCATATTATAAAAAGGGCTATCTTGTTGTTCATCAGCCATTAATTGGGCGATCGATGCTGTAACGCCTTGTAAACGATATTCAACCTTATCATAAGCGATATGATTGTCCTCTAGCTTTTTTAAAAATGCCTGGCCTTGATTTTCATGCAAAATATAATCTCCTGGTACTTGGCTATAAGCAGAAGCTTCTGAAGAATAATACGAAATATATGCTAGTGTTGTAATCCCAAGAGATACACCTGTTAAAACAGTAATGAGTGTCAATGATTTAGCATTACTTTTCATGCGATGCATAATTGGTGTTAATGCTAATACATCGTGGACAGACAAGTGTCCATTTTTCTTTAAACGAATGGTATTTAATATAAACGCTACGGAGAAACGGAAAACTAAGAACGTTCCACCAATTGTAGTAGCTAAAATTATAATCATATTTACAAATAGATTGCCTGCATTATTAATATCAAATAGCTTTGTTGATGCATAGTAGCCATATGCAATAAACACTAACCCTAAAAATCCAATAATCATTTGTAATGGATTGAATCGTTTCACACGCTCATCGGCTTGTTTAGCAGCGCTAAATAATGATAGTAGCGATACACGGTGGATCATCCACGTCATTTGAATCAAGACAACTACTAGTAAAATAGTGAAAACGATAATCGATTGCTGTAATGCCTGTGTACTAAAGGTCATCGTCACAAGTGATTCTTTTTCAAGTAAACGCAATAAAATCATTGCGATTAGGCGAGAGCTAAAGAAACCTACTACAATACCTACAACGACAGCTCCAACAAATAATAAAATACTTTCTAACGCCAATAATCGCACAATCAGACCTTTCGTCATTCCAATTAGCTGATAAAGCCCGATTTCTTTACTGCGACGCTTCATAAATAAATGGTTAGCATACAAAACGAAAAATAAAATAATAAAGTACAAAATATACGTAGCAGCTTTAAATCCTGCTGATGCAGTACCACTCTTCTGGACTGTATTGAACACTTCACCATTGTGCTGTAATGTCACAAAGGAAAAATAGAGCGTCACACTGAAAATAAGTGCGAAAAAGTATAAATAATAATGCTTCATATTTTTCTTCATGCTTCGGAACACAAGCTTACTAAGACTCATAACCGTCACCGCCTAGCACACTTTGCGTATGCATGATTTCTTGGAAAAACGCCTGTCTTGTCTTATCACCTTTATACAACTCACTGTAAATAAGTCCATCTTTTAAAAACAAAACACGTGTACAGAAACTTGCAGCTACCGCATCATGCGTAACCATCATAATCGTCGCCTTTTTCGTTTCATTAATGCTTTGTAAGTTTTTCAGCAATGCTGTTGCTGATTTTGAATCGAGTGCACCAGTAGGCTCATCAGCAAATACCATCGACGGATTTGTAATTAAAGCACGAGCAGCCGACGTTCTTTGCTTCTGGCCTCCTGATATTTCATTCGGATATTTATTTAAAATATCTGCAATACCGAGTAGATAAGTTAGCTCCTTTACGCGGCTTTCTGCAACAGCTTTTGGAAGCTTACCAATAGCTAATGGCAATAAAATATTTTCTTTAACTGTTAATGTGTCCAATAAATTATAGTCTTGGAATATGAAACCGAGCTGTTCACGACGGAAATTAGCTAACGCCTTTTCCTTCATTCCTCTTAAACTTTGGCCATTTATTTCAATGACACCTTCCGTTGCAAAGTCAATCGAACATAAAACATTTAATAGTGTCGTCTTGCCTGAGCCCGACGGACCCATAATACCAACAAATTCACCTTCATTTACTTCTAAATCTATACCTTTCAGCACTTCTTGCGCCGTTGACTTTTTACCATATACTTTTTTTACTTTACGTCCAATTAAAACTGCCACAGGTTAACTCCCCTTTCTATACTACAAGTGTACCCCGTCTGCTTATTCTTTTCGTTCGTTTTACATGACAATATAAAAAGGTAGGTGACAATTTCGTCATCTACCTGTTAGTTTGACATATTCATTTTGTAATGGAAATCGTAACGTAAATACTGAGCCTTCCCCTACAACAGATTGTACGCTAATACGGACGCCGATTTTTTGCGCGATATTTTGTGCTAAATACAAGCCCATCCCCGTTGATTGTGCAGATTCTCTTCCAGCCGTACCTGTATAGGATTTTTGAAAAATTCGAGGTAGGTCCTCTGCACGAATACCCATGCCTGCATCCTTAATATGTAGCAATGTTGCCCCCGATGAATCAATTTCTGTAAAAATAAAAATCTCGGATTTTACAGGGCTGTATTTTATGGCGTTGGATAGGAGTTGTCTAACAATGAATGCAATCCATTTGCTATCTGTCATGACGATTTCAATTAATTCTCCTATATCAAAACCAATATCCTTCTCTAAACACCAAGCCTGCATTGCTCGGATTTCTTTAAAAACAACTGTTCGTAGCTCGATTTCTGTTAAATAATTATCTTTTTCTATAGAAGCCAGGCGGGTTTGATGTAATTGCTGATCAACCAATAGATGGAGCCTGAGCCACTCCTTCTCTAATTTTCTACGCAAAGTTAAATCTTCAATATGGTCTAACATTAAATTAATCGTTGTTAGTGGCGCCTTCACCTCATGTACCCAAGCAAGAAGCTCATCGGCATACTCCTGTAGCTGCACCTTCGCATTATTTAATTCAGTATCCTTGTCATCAAAGACATCTTCAATTTTTTTATAATACGTTTTTTGAAACGGTGATAAAGCTAAACTTTTAGTATGCGGGTCATCAAGTCGACTATCCACATTTCCCAGGAAATCTTTCATCTGGCCAACTTCTCTTATATAACGCCATAATAAAAATAAAGAAAAAGTAACGAGCATGATAATATTGACGTACCAAATAGAGACACCAACTAACCCTACATCTAAAGAAAATAATATGTTAAGTATAATGATAAGAAAAACGAAAAACCCAATCCAGGCAAGCCGTTCTCTTAAAAACAATAATAGCATTTTCATTTATGACCCCTGCGTTACGGCTATATAACCAAGCCCCTTTTTTGTCACAATGACTTCCTGTAAACCTATATCCTCTAGCTTTGTACGTAAACGATTAACATTTACCGATAATGTATTGTCATTGACAAAACGCTCATCGTCCCATAACTTCCTCATTAAGTCTTCTCTCGATACAATTTGATTGGCCTTTTCCAATAAAATTCGTAAAATAAATAATTCATTTTTAGTTAAGGAAACGAGCTCGCCCTTAAACATAATTTCTCCCCGTGCATAATCAAGAACAGCCCCATTAAATCGAGTAACATCCATTGCTTCTTCAACATAGTCATAAGTACGACGTAAAATGGCTTGTACTTTTGCAATTAACACTTCCATATGGAAAGGCTTTTGAATAAAATCATCTGCACCCATTTGCATAGCCATCACCATATCCATCGGATGATCTCGTGAGGATAGAAAGAGAATAGGTACTTTCGAAATATGTCGTATTTCACGACACCAATGAAAGCCGTCATATGCCGGTAGCTGTATATCAATTAATACAAGTTGAGGCTTCTCTTCTATAAAATCATCCATCACCTTTTGAAAATCATTCGGTCCTACTACTTGTAAAGACCATTGCATAAAACGCTCTTGTATCATTGCAAAAATTGATGGATCATCTTCTATCAATAAAACCTTCATTTCCATATTGCAGTCACTCCTTTCGCATTTTTATTTTAACATAAAAAACCAATCTGTAAGCGTCCCTACAGATTGGTTTTAAAATTAGCATATGCTAAAAATTATTTTTGGATAGTAGCTACTACGCCAGCGCCTACAGTACGGCCACCCTCACGGATAGAGAATTTAGTACCTTCTTCAAGAGCGATTGGAGCGATAAGTTCTACTGTCATTTCGATGTTATCACCAGGCATTACCATTTCAACGCCTTCTGGTAAGTTACAGATACCTGTTACGTCAGTTGTACGGAAGTAGAACTGAGGACGGTAGTTAGAGAAGAATGGAGTATGACGGCCACCCTCTTCTTTAGATAAAACGTAAACTTCAGCTTTGAAGTTTGTGTGTGGAGTGATTGAGCCTGGTTTAGCTAATACTTGACCACGTTGGATATCTTCACGAGCTACACCACGAAGTAAAGCACCGATGTTGTCACCAGCTTCAGCGTAGTCTAATAATTTACGGAACATTTCAACGCCAGTTACAGTTGTAGATTTAGCTTCTTCAGCGATACCTACGATTTCAACTACGTCACCAACTTTAACTTGACCACGTTCAACACGGCCAGTTGCAACTGTACCACGACCAGTGATAGAGAATACGTCCTCTACTGGCATCATGAATGGTTTGTCAGTTTGACGTTCTGGAGTTGGGATGTAAGAATCTACAGCGTCCATTAATTCAACGATTTTTTCTTCCCATTCTGCTTCGCCTTCAAGAGCTTTAAGAGCAGAACCTTTGATTACAGGAATATCGTCGCCTGGGAAGTCATATTCAGATAGTAGGTCACGGATTTCCATTTCTACTAATTCTAATAATTCTTCGTCATCAACCATATCACATTTGTTCATGAATACTACTAAGTATGGAACACCTACTTGACGAGATAAAAGGATGTGTTCACGAGTTTGTGGCATTGGGCCATCAGCAGCAGATACTACTAAGATACCGCCGTCCATTTGTGCAGCACCAGTGATCATGTTTTTAACATAGTCAGCGTGTCCTGGGCAGTCAACGTGTGCATAGTGACGAGTTTCTGTTTCATATTCTACGTGAGAAGTGTTGATTGTGATACCACGTTCTTTTTCTTCTGGTGCGTTATCGATGTCAGCGTAAGATTTAGCTGTACCACCCATTTTTTTAGAAAGAACTGTAGCGATTGCAGCAGTTAAAGTTGTTTTACCATGGTCAACGTGTCCGATTGTACCAATGTTAGCATGCGTTTTTGAACGGTCAAATTTTTCTTTAGCCATTAGAGATTGCCTCCTCGAAATTGTATGTTTTATTTTAAAAATTTATAGAATGAATGCTGATAGAGAACGGGCCCATCCTCTATCCTGCAATCATAGCTTACAAATTAGTTATACTTTATGCAAGATGAAAATTCAATTATTCACCTTTATTTTTTTTGATGATGTCAGCAGCAATTGATTTTGGTACTTCTTCATAATGATCAAATGTCATTGAGAATACACCGCGACCTTGAGTTGCTGAACGAAGAGTTGTTGCGTAACCAAACATTTCCGAAAGTGGAACCATTGCACGAACAACTTGTGAGTTACCGCGAGCATCCATACCCTCAACGCGTCCGCGACGAGAAGTAATGTTACCCATGATATCACCAAGGTACTCTTCAGGAATTACAACTTCTACTTTCATCATTGGTTCTAAAATTACAGCATCACATTGTTTAGCTGCTTCTTTAAGAGCCATAGAAGCTGCGATTTTGAACGCCATCTCATTCGAGTCAACGTCATGGTAAGAACCGAATACTAATTTCGCTTTAATGTCGATTAGTGGGTAACCAGCTACTACACCGCGGTCAAGAGAGTCACGAAGACCTGCTTCAACTGCAGGGATGTATTCACGAGGTACAACACCACCAACGATAGCGTTTTCGAATTCAAAGCCTTTACCTTCTTCATTTGGAGAGAACTCAATCGTTACGTCACCATATTGTCCACGACCACCAGATTGGCGAGTGAATTTACCTTGAACTTTTGCAGAGCTACGGAATGTTTCACGGTAAGATACCATTGGAGCACCTACGTTAGCTTCTACTTTAAATTCACGGCGCATACGGTCAACTAAGATATCAAGGTGAAGCTCACCCATACCTGAGATGATTGTTTGTCCAGTTTCTGTGTCAGTGTGAGCACGGAAAGTTGGATCCTCTTCTTGAAGTTTTTGTAAAGCTTGACCCATTTTATCTTGGTCAGCTTTTGATTTTGGTTCTACAGAAAGAGAAATTACTGGTTCTGGGAACTCCATTGATTCAAGAATAACTAGGTTTTTCTCGTCACATAGTGTGTCACCAGTAGTAGTATCTTTAAGACCTACTGCAGCAGCAATATCCCCTGCGAATACTTTAGAAATCTCTTCACGAGAGTTAGCGTGCATTTGTAGGATACGACCTACACGTTCACGTTTACCTTTAGAAGAGTTTTGTACGTATGAACCTGCATCTAATGTTCCAGAGTACACACGGAAGAAAGTTAATTTACCTACGAATGGGTCAGTCATAACTTTGAATGCTAGAGCTGAGAATGGCTCTTCATCAGAAGATTTACGTTCTAACTCTTCGTCACCATCAACTGAAGTACCTTTGATTGCTGGTACATCAACTGGAGATGGTAAGTAATCGATAACTGCATTTAACATTGGGCGTACGCCTTTGTGTTTGAATGCTGTACCACAGATTACTGGGTAGAATTCTACTGCAATTGTAGCACGACGGATAGCCGCTTTAAGCTCAGCTACAGTGATTTCTTCGCCTTCTAAATATTTTTCCATGATTTCTTCATCAACACTTGCAACAGCGTCGATTAATTTTTCACGGTATTCTTCAGCCATTTCGCGGTGTTCTTCAGGAATTTCACCTTCAGTTACTGCAGTACCTTTTTCGTCGCCGTAGAAAGTTGCTTTCATTTCAACTAAGTCAATGATAGCAGAGAACTGATCTTCAGCTCCGATAGGTAATTGGATTGGGTGAGCGTTTGCTTGTAAACGGTCATGTAGAGTACCTACTGAATACAAGAAGTCTGCACCTGTTTTATCCATTTTGTTAATGAATACGATACGTGGAACACCGTATGTTGTAGCTTGACGCCATACAGTTTCAGTTTGTGGCTCAACACCAGATTGAGCATCTAGAACTGTTACAGCACCGTCAAGTACGCGTAAAGAACGCTCTACTTCTACAGTGAAGTCTACGTGTCCAGGAGTATCGATGATGTTTACACGGTGGCCTGCCCATTGAGCTGTTGTCGCAGCAGAAGTGATAGTAATACCACGTTCTTGCTCTTGCTCCATCCAGTCCATTTGAGAAGCGCCTTCATGAGTTTCACCGATTTTGTGAATCTTACCTGTGTAATAAAGGATACGCTCAGTTGTTGTTGTTTTACCAGCATCAATGTGAGCCATGATCCCAATATTACGAGTATTCTCTAGAGAGAATTCGCGTTTCATTAGGTATTTCTCCTTCCATATTGGGCTTATGCTATGTTTAGATTACCAACGGTAGTGAGCGAATGCTTTGTTCGCTTCTGCCATTTTGTGCATATCTTCACGTTTCTTAACTGATGCACCAGTGTTGTTAGAAGCATCTAGAATTTCGTTAGCTAAACGCTCTTCCATAGTTTTTTCACCACGAAGACGAGAATAGTTAACTAGGTAACGAAGACCTAAAGTAGTACGACGTTCTGGACGAACTTCAACTGGTACTTGGTAGTTAGAACCACCAACACGGCGAGCACGTACTTCAAGAACTGGCATTACGTTGTTTAGAGCAGCTTCGAATACTTCGATTGGATTTTCACCTGAACGTTCTTTAACTAATTCGAACGCACCGTATAAAATCTTTTGAGAAGTACCTCTTTTACCATCAACCATCATTTTATTGATTAAACGAGTTACTAGTTTTGAATTATAAATTGGATCTGGTAACACGTCACGTTTGGAAACAGGACCTTTACGAGGCATGTGTTTTCCTCCTTTCGAATAATTATCGATTTATTTTTATACGTTGGCCTTATACGAAGTTATCACTTATTGCGAAATCAGCTAGCATGATTTCAGTTTTGGTGATATCAACGTAAGACTCAACATTAGTTAACACTTAATGTGTTAAATTATTTTTTTTCTTTAGGGCGTTTTGTTCCGTATTTAGAACGTGATTGTAAACGACCGTTTACACCAGCTGTATCAAGAGCACCACGTACGATATGGTAACGAACACCCGCTAAGTCTTTTACGCGTCCGCCACGGATAAGAACAACACTGTGCTCTTGTAAGTTGTGGCCTTCACCTGGGATATAAGCTGTAACCTCAATTTGGTTAGTTAAACGTACACGAGCGTATTTACGTAACGCTGAGTTTGGTTTACGAGGTGTCATTGTACCTACACGAGTACAAACACCACGTTTTTGTGGAGATTTAACATCAGTTAAAGATTTTTTAAATGAGTTATATCCTTTGTTTAACGCTGGTGATTTTGATTTCGTGATTTTAGATTGACGAGGCTTACGTACTAATTGGTTAATTGTAGGCATCGGTATTTCCTCCCTTCATTTATTCCTTGTTAATACCACACATCCAGGTGGTTCATTTTTTGGGTAAAAACAAAGTCTTTGTGTTTTATACACAAAAACTAATCTACAGCAATCGCAACTACTGCAGCTCCAACATGGATTCCACAGGCTTTGCCCAGTTCCTTTTTAGACTCGACAAGAATAACTGGTATACCGATTTCTCTCGCGAAAGATATGGCCGAATCGGTTACCCAATTGTCTGCATCAAGTGCCACAAAAAGCTCTTTCACTAAACCAGCTTGCATTGCTTTTACTGCTTGCTTTGTACCAATGATTGTTTGACTAGCCCTTACTTTATCATAAGACATTTTCATATCCTCCGAAGTACAGACAGTTAACTATCAACCTTCAATATATTATCATTATCAATTTCTACTGTCAACTAATATCTTTAAAAAGTCCGAAGAGAGGGCGCTTTTGCCATCTCTTCGGAGCTTTTGTTTAAGTTATTCAGCAGAAACTAAATCTTCTGCGTCAAGCTCATCTTTTTCAATGCGGATTTGACGATAACGTTGCATACCAGTACCTGCTGGAACAAGTTTCCCAATAATTACGTTCTCTTTTAATCCTAGAAGTTCATCACGTTTACCTTTAATTGCAGCATCTGTTAACACACGAGTTGTTTCTTGGAATGATGCAGCAGATAAGAATGATTCAGTTTCTAGTGAAGCTTTAGTAATACCTAGGATTACTGGGCGACAAGTTGCAGGGTTTTTGCCGTTCATAACAGCATCTACATTTGCCTCTGAGAATTGGTGAATATCTAATAATGAACCAGGTAATAATTCTGTATCACCAGCTTCGATTACACGAACTTTACGAAGCATTTGACGTACCATTACTTCGATATGTTTGTCTCCAATTTCTACCCCTTGCATACGGTATACTTTTTGTACTTCTTTTAGTAAATATTCTTGAACTGTTGAAACGTCTTTTACTTTTAATAATTGTTTTGGATCGATAGAACCTTCTGTTAATACTTGACCACGTTCGATTGAGTCACCTTCGATAACTTTCAGACGTGCATTATATGGTGCTTGGTATTTACGAGTTTCTACGTCACCTTGAACTGTAATTTCTTTTAGACCTTCACGAATTTCAGTAATATCTGAAACCGTACCAGCAATCTCAGAAATGACAGATTGACCTTTTGGATTACGTGCTTCGAAAATCTCTTGGATACGTGGAAGACCTTGCGTAATATCGTCTCCGGCTACCCCACCTGTATGGAATGTACGCATTGTTAACTGAGTACCTGGTTCACCGATTGATTGAGCAGCAATAATACCAACTGCTTCCCCAACTTCAACTTTTTCACCAGTTGCTAAGTTCATGCCGTAACATTTTTTACATACACCATGTTTTGTATTACATGTGAACGCTGAACGGATTGTTACTTCCTCGATACCTGCTTCTATAATAACACGCGCGACATCTTGGTCGATTAAACCGTCTTTTTCTAAAATTACATCGCCTGTTTCTGGATGGAAAATCGTTTTCTTCGTATGACGACCAACAATACGTTCGTCTAACGCTTCGATTAGTTCTGTACCTTCCATTAACGCACCGATTGTTAAGCCGCGGTCAGTTCCACAATCATCTTCACGAACGATTACATCTTGTGCAACGTCTACAAGACGACGTGTTAAGTAACCTGAATCGGCAGTTTTTAGGGCTGTATCGGCAAGACCTTTACGAGCACCATGTGTTGAGATGAAGTATTCCAATACTGTTAAACCTTCACGGAATGAAGATTTGATTGGAAGTTCGATAATACGACCAGCCGGGTTGGCCATCAGACCACGCATACCAGCTAACTGTGTAAAGTTAGATGCGTTACCACGGGCACCTGAGTCAGACATCATGAAGATAGGGTTCGTTTTCTCAAGTGACTTCATCAGTTTTGATTGAATTTCATCTTTCGCTGCACTCCAGCTAGAGATAACACGGTCATAACGCTCTTCTTCTGTAATGAAACCACGACGGAATTGCGCTTGAACTTTATCTACTTTCTCTTGTGCTTCAGCTAGGATTTCACCTTTGTCTGGTAATACCACGATGTCAGATACACCAACAGTGATACCAGCGCGAGTTGAGTATTTGAAACCTAAGTTTTTCATGCGGTCAAGCATTTTAGATGTTTCAGTAATGTGGAAACGTTTAAACACTTCTGCAATGATATTTCCTAAGAATTTCTTGCGGAATGGGTTTACAACAGGTACTGATGCAAAATGTTTGCGTAGTACTGCTGAACGTTGTGCCTCTACTTTACCTTTTTCATCTAATTGGCTGTATGCAGCATCTGCTTCAAGCTCTGCTAAAGTTTCTTCGTCAATTGTTAAATTAGCGAAGTATTTTTCTGGTGTTACTTGCTCTAAGTTGAAATCAGTAGGTTCGTTAATGAACGGGAATGATTCAGGCAAGATTTCGTTAAAGATTACTTTACCCACAGTTGTTAGTAAGAACATGTTATTTTGTTCTTCTGTAAACGTTGGGTTGTTCAGTGAACTTGCTTTGATCGCGATACGTGTATGCAAGTGAACATGACCTGTATCATATGCGATTAAAACTTCGTTTGGTCCATAGAAAATTGAACCTTCACCGCGAGCATCTTCGCGCTCAAGTGTTAAATAATAGTTACCTAATACCATATCTTGAGATGGTGTTACAACAGGTTTACCATCTTTCGGGTTTAGGATGTTTTGTGCAGCAAGCATTAGAAGACGAGCTTCTGCTTGTGCTTCAGCTGATAATGGTACGTGAACCGCCATTTGGTCACCATCGAAGTCAGCGTTGTAAGCTGTACATACTAATGGGTGAAGACGGATTGCACGGCCTTCAACAAGTGTTGGTTCAAACGCTTGGATACCAAGACGGTGAAGCGTTGGTGCACGGTTTAGTAATACTGGATGCTCACGGATTACATCTTCTAAAACGTCCCATACGTCGTTGTTTAAACGTTCGATTTTACGTTTAGCAGATTTAATATTATGCGCAAGACCACGTTCTACTAATTCTTTCATTACGAAAGGTTTAAATAGCTCAATCGCCATTTCCTTCGGTAGACCACATTGGTACATTTTTAAGTTAGGACCTACTACGATAACAGAACGACCAGAATAGTCTACACGTTTACCAAGTAAGTTTTGACGGAAACGACCTTGTTTCCCTTTTAACATATGTGAAAGAGATTTTAACGGACGGTTACCTGGTCCAGTTACTGGACGACCACGACGACCGTTATCGATTAATGCATCAACAGCTTCTTGTAACATACGTTTTTCGTTTTGAACGATAATGCTTGGTGCTCCAAGATCTAATAAACGTTTTAAACGGTTGTTACGGTTGATTACACGACGATATAAATCATTTAAGTCAGATGTTGCAAAACGACCACCATCTAATTGAACCATTGGACGAAGCTCCGGTGGAATAACAGGTAGTACATCCAAAATCATCCACTCTGGAGAGTTACCTGAGTTACGGAATGATTCTACTACTTCAAGACGTTTAATCGCACGTGTACGGCGTTGACCTTGTGCTGATTTTAACTCTTCTTTTAAAGAATGAGTTTCATCTTCAAGATCGATTTTACCAAGAAGCCTTTTGATTGCTTCTGCACCCATTGCTGCTTCGAAAGTTGCTCCGAATTTTTCACGGTATGCACGGTACTCTTTTTCAGAAAGTAATTGCTTGCTCTCTAAGTTAGTAGCACCTGGTTCAATTACAACGTAAGATGCGAAGTAAATTACTTCTTCTAAAGCACGTGGAGACATATCTAAAATAAGACCCATACGGCTTGGAATACCTTTGAAGTACCAAATATGAGAAACTGGTGCAGCTAATTCGATGTGACCCATACGTTCACGACGAACTTTTGCACGTGTTACTTCAACGCCACAACGGTCACAAACTACGCCTTTATAGCGAACACGTTTGTATTTACCACAGTGACATTCCCAGTCTTTCGTAGGACCGAAAATACGTTCACAGAATAAACCATCTTTTTCTGGTTTTAATGTACGATAGTTAATTGTTTCTGGTTTTTTTACTTCACCATATGACCAAGAACGAATCTTGTCAGGGGATGCTAAACCAATTTTCATATATTCAAATTCATTAACGTCTATCAAGGAGCCTACCTCCCTCTAGTTATAGGTCTTTATAAAGACTCTTTTACGCAGCTCGACAATCGTTTGCAAAAATACCTTTTGACAAAAGATTAAAAATAGATTGATTTCATTCATAAAGAAAAGTCGAGCAGGGCGTTAAATCCTGCCCGACTAATTTGAAAAATAAGTTTGACCCTTCACACGAATGTGAACTTAACCTTATCCATTATTCAAAAGACTCTACTGGCTCTTCTTCTGTTTCTGGTTGTGGCGCAATATTAAGTGCGTCCGCAGGTTGAAGATCTTCTTCTTCGTCTAAATCGCGAAGCTCTACTTCTTCATCATTGATTGTTAACATTTTAACATCCATACCAAGAGATTGTAGTTCTTTAATCAATACTTTGAATGATTCTGGAACGCCTGGCTCTGGTACGCTTTCACCTTTAACGATAGCCTCGTATGTTTTCACACGACCAACAACGTCATCGGATTTTACAGTTAAAATTTCTTGAAGTGTGTATGCCGCACCGTATGCTTCAAGTGCCCATACTTCCATCTCACCAAAGCGTTGTCCACCGAACTGCGCTTTACCACCAAGTGGTTGTTGTGTAACAAGTGAGTAAGGACCAGTTGAACGTGCGTGAAGTTTATCGTCAACCATGTGCGCAAGTTTGATCATGTACATGATCCCAACAGATACACGGTTATCGAAAGGTTCACCTGAACGTCCATCATACAGGATTGTTTTACCATCACGGTTCATCCCTGCTTCTTCCATTGTTTCCCAAACATCTTCTTCGTTGGCACCATCAAATACTGGTGTTGCCATATGAACACCTAAGTAACGAGAAGCCATACCTAAGTGTAACTCTAAAACTTGTCCGATATTCATACGAGAAGGTACACCTAATGGGTTTAACATGATATCGACAGGAGTACCATCTGGCATAAATGGCATATCCTCTTCCGGTAAGATACGAGAGATAACCCCTTTGTTACCATGTCGTCCGGCCATTTTGTCCCCAACGCGGATTTTACGTTTTTGAACAATGTAAGCACGAACTAATTGGTTAACACCTGGTGGTAACTCATCGCCGTCTTCACGGTTAAATACTTTAACGTCAAGGATGATACCGCCCGCACCATGTGGTACGCGTAATGAAGTATCACGAACTTCACGTGCTTTTTCACCAAAGATTGCATGTAATAAGCGCTCTTCAGCTGTTAATTCTGTAACCCCTTTAGGCGTTACTTTACCTACAAGAATATCACCGTCGCGTACTTCCGCACCGATACGGATAATACCACGTTCGTCTAAGTTACGAAGTGCATCTTCCCCAACGTTTGGAATGTCGCGTGTAATTTCTTCAGGCCCTAATTTTGTATCACGAGATTCTGACTCGTATTCTTCAATATGAACTGAAGTATATACATCGTCTTTTACAAGGCGCTCACTCATAATAACAGCATCCTCATAGTTGAACCCGTTCCAAGTCATGAACGCAACAAGTACGTTACGACCTAAAGCAAGTTCACCGTTTTCCATAGATGGACCGTCTGCTAAAATATCGCGAGGTTTCACACGCTCGCCAACTTTTACAAGTGGGCGTTGGTTGTATGAAGTACCTTGGTTTGAACGAATGAATTTTTGTAATTTATATTTTGTTAAATCGCCTTTAACTTCTTTACCATCAACTGTTTCAATGCGACGCACATGGATTGAACGAGCTTCAACATGCTCCACAATACCATCGTATTTCGCTACTACAGCCGCACCAGAGTCACGCGCATCTACGTGTTCCATACCAGTACCAACAAACGGAGCTTCTGGATTTAAAAGAGGAACCGCTTGACGTTGCATGTTGGCACCCATAAGCGCACGGTTAGAGTCATCGTTTTCTAAGAACGGAATACATGCAGTCGCTGCAGAAACTACTTGTTTAGGAGATACGTCCATATAGTCCATTTGAGCCTTATTGAAAACTGTGTTATCCCCACGGAAACGACCTACAACTTCATCGTTAGTAAATGTACCGTCTGGATTTAATGGCGAGTTCGCTTGCGCTACATAGTAGTTATCTTCTTCGTCAGCTGTTAAGTAATCAATTTGATCTGTTACTTGGCCAGTTTCGTGATCAATACGACGATATGGCGTTTCAATGAAACCAAATTTATTTACTTTCGCGAATGAAGACAGCGAGTTGATTAAACCAATGTTCGGACCCTCAGGTGTTTCGATTGGACACATACGACCATAGTGAGAATAGTGAACGTCACGTACTTCGAAACCAGCACGCTCACGCGTTAAACCACCAGGCCCTAATGCAGATAGACGACGTTTATGCGTTAATTCTGCTAGTGGGTTTGTTTGGTCCATGAATTGAGATAATTGAGAGCTACCAAAGAATTCTTTAATAGATGCAATTACTGGACGAATATTGATTAATTGTTGCGGTACGATAGCGGCTGTATCATTGATAGACATACGCTCGCGTACAACACGTTCCATACGAGATAAACCGATACGGAATTGGTTTTGTAATAACTCACCAACAGAGCGAAGACGACGGTTACCTAAATGGTCAATATCATCTGTTGCTCCTACTTGGTAAAGTAGGTTGAAGAAATAACTTACTGAAGATAATACATCAGCAGGTGTAATATTCTTCACTTCTTCGTCAATGTAGGCATTGCCAATAACATTGATTTCTTTTTGCGCTTCATCTTTAGGTGCATAAATTTTAATAGATTGGATTGTAACGTCATCTTCAAGTACTCCGCCAACTTGTGATAAAGTGCGGTAGCCAATGCCTTTAGAAGAATCCTCTAGGTAAGGTAAAATCTTATCTAAAGTACGACGATCAAGCACAGTGCCCTTCTCTACTAAAATTTCGCCTGTTTCTGGATCAACAAGCGTTTCAGCAATCGTTTGGTTGAATAAACGATTTTTAATGTGAAGCTTTTTGTTCATTTTGTAACGACCAACGTTCGCTAAATCATAGCGCTTAGCATCAAAGAAACGAGAATATAATAAACTTTTCGCACTTTCTACTGTTGGTGGCTCACCTGGGCGTAAACGCTCGTAGATTTCTAAAAGTGCTTTTTCAGTACTTTCAGAGTTATCCTTTTCTAGCGTATTACGTAAATACTCGTTATCACCGATAATATCGATAATCTCTTGATCTGAACCGAAACCTAATGCACGAAGTAACACTGTTACTGGTAGCTTACGAGTACGATCAATACGTACATACACTACATCCTTCGCGTCAGTTTCATATTCTAACCAAGCACCACGGTTTGGAATTACTGTCGCACCGAAGCCTTTTTTACCGTTTTTATCAGTTTTATCATGGAAATACACACTTGGTGATCGAACTAATTGTGAAACGATAACACGTTCAGCACCGTTAATAATGAACGTACCTGTTTCTGTCATTAATGGGAAGTCACCCATGAATACATCTTGTTCTTTCACTTCGTCTGTTTCTTTGTTGTAAAGACGTACTTTCACGCGTAATGGAGCTGCGTAAGTAACATCTCGCTCTTTACACTCATCGACATCATATTTAGGATCACCTAAAGAATAATCGATGAATTCTAATGAAAGATTACCTGTAAAGTCCTCGATCGGCGAAATGTCACGGAACATTTCACGTAAACCTTCTTCAAGGAACCACTCGTAAGACGCCGTTTGAATCTCAATCAGATTTGGAAGCTCAAGCACCTCTTTAATACGCGCAAAGCTTCTACGCTGGCGGTGTTGTCCGTACTGAACTAGTTGACCTGTCAACTCATTCACCCCTCAATAAAGCGATATTAGGTCTTTGCAAAATCATCCAAATAGTGTATGATTTCGAAAGACAAAAAGAAAACGAGTCTTCAAAAGATCTCATTTTCGGTTAACTAAACTTATCTTGGCAAGTATACCCATATAAAATCATTCATATACCAAAAGGGCACACGACCTCAAAATAATATTTTTGCATTGTATCATATTATCATAGCCGTTTTGTCAAGTCAATATTTTATACATATTTCATTTATTTTTTTGCACGCACTATCCAGTATCCTTTTTTCTTCTCCACAACATCGACTTCAGAAAATTTTTCTTCTAAATAGCTAACCGTTGATGGCGCACCTTGCTTCTTCTGAATTACTACCCATAGCTCTCCAGAAGTCACTAACTTGTTATAAGCACCATCGTAAAAGCGGAAAACCGTGTCCTTTCCTGCCCGAATTGGAGGATTGGTTAAAATAGCTGCAGCCTTCGCCTCATCATCTACATTCGATAGTCCGTCACTGACAAATATTCGTACATTTTGAACACCGTTTACTTGCGCATTTTTTTGAGAAAGCGCAACCGCTCGTTCATTAATATCCATCATTAAAACAGTGCGCTCAGGATTCGTCTTGGCAATTGATAATCCAATTGGTCCATAGCCACAGCCTACATCAAAAATCGCACCATCTACATCTGGCATTTGAAACGCATCTATTAATACACGGGATCCAAAATCTACTTCGCTTTTACTAAATACACCTGCATCCGTTTCAAAGGAAAACGTATGCCCAAGTAACTTGAACGTCCAGTGACGAGGTTTACTTTCAGTTTGAGGCTTACTTGTATAATAGTGATCTGACATTTTCACGCCTCCTCAGAATGAAGAAAAAGCTCGCCACAATGACGAGCTTCCTTTTGTATAAAAGTAATACGAGATTACTTAACTTCTACAGATGCGCCAACTTCTTCAAGTTTAGCTTTGATTTGTTCAGCTTCATCTTTAGAAACGCCTTCTTTAAGAGCTTTAGGAGCGTTATCTACAACTTCTTTAGCTTCTTTAAGACCTAAACCAGTGATTTCGCGAACCACTTTGATTACTTTGATTTTTTCAGCACCAGCAGATGCTAATACTACGTCGAATTCTGTTTTTTCTTCAGCTGCAGCAGCACCGCCAGCAACTACTGCTACTGGAGCAGCAGCTGTTACACCGAATTCTTCTTCGATAGCTTTTACTAAATCGTTTAATTCAAGAACTGTCATAGCTTTGATAGCTTCTAAGATTTGCTCTTTGTTCATTATAATTTCCTCCTAATTGGATATGGTTTTAGTTTTTTTGCGGTCAAGCCGCGGAAGTTATGCGACGTAAGGAATTACGCGCCTTGTTCTTCTTTTTGTTCTGCAACAGCTTTTGTTGCAAGTGCGAAGTTGCGCACTGGAGCTTGAAGTACAGATAAAAGCATTGAAAGAAGACCTTCGCGTGATGGAAGTTCTGCAAGTGCTTTAACATCTTCAACAGAAGAGATTGTACCTTCAATGATACCCGCTTTAATTTCTAAAGCTTCGTTTTTCTTAGCGAACTCGTTGATGATTTTAGCAGGGGCTACAACATCTTCAGATGAGAACGCGATTGCGTTAGGACCAGTTAATACTTCATTGATTCCTTCAACGCCAGCAGCTTCAGCAGCACGACGAGTTAAAGTGTTTTTGTAAACTTTGAACTCAACACCAGCTTCACGAAGTTGTTTACGAAGTTCAGTCACTTGTGCAACATTAAGACCACGGTAATCCACAACTACTACAGAAGCAGCGCCTTGGAATTTTTCAGTGATTTCTTGCACTTGTGATTGTTTGTTTTCGATTGCTTTGCTCATGATGACACCTCCTATTAGAATGGGTCATTTATACCGACAAAAGTAAAGCCTCTGGGTCATATAGACACAGAGGCTGAAAGTCATCATCTTTAAAATAAGAATCCGAATTCCGATGTCCTCGGTAGGATCATTAAGTGACAAGTCACTCCTACTGTCTACGGTACAAATGGATGATTCACAACAGCATCCATCTTACCAAAGATACGGATAGCTGTCAACCGATTTATAATAAATTATTTTACTACTACGTTAGCAGCGTCAATTTTGATAGCTGGACCCATTGTAGTTGTAACATTTACAGATTTCATGTAAGTACCTTTAGCTGCAGCAGGTTTTGCTTTTTGAACAACGTCAAATACAGTTAAGAAGTTTTCTACTAATTTTTCTGTAGAGAAAGAAACTTTACCGATAGGAGCGTGGATGATACCAGCTTTGTCAGCGCGGTATTCTACTTTACCAGCTTTGATTTCTTCGATTGCTTTTGTTACGTCGAAAGTAACTGTACCTGTTTTAGGGTTTGGCATTAAACCTTTAGGTCCTAATACGCGACCAAGTTTACCAACTTCACCCATCATGTCAGGAGTTGCTACGATTACATCGAAGTCAAACCAACCTTGTTGGATTTTTTGGATGTATTCTGCATCGCCTACATAATCAGCGCCAGCAGCTTCTGCTTCTTTAAGTTTTTCACCTTTAGCGAAAACTAATACGCGTTGGGTTTTACCAGTACCGTTTGGAAGTACTACTGCTCCACGGATTTGTTGGTCATTTTTACGAGTATCGATTCCTAAACGGAAAGCAACTTCTACAGTAGCGTCGAAGTTTACTGAGCTAGTTTTTTGAGCAAGTTCGATTGCTTCTTGTGCGCCGTATACGTTGTTACGGTCGATTAATTTCGCTGCATCTTGCAGTTTTTTACCTTTTTTAGCCATTATATATTTCCTCCTTGATTGTGGTTATAGCGGATTTTACCTCCCACGAATAAAGGTTGCGCGTTCACAAAGAAACTCCGCAACCTTCCAAAAACAAAAACATCAAGTAACTGGGATTAGTCTTCGATAACAATACCCATGCTTCGTGCAGTACCTTCAACCATTAACATAGCAGCTTCAACTGAAGCAGCGTTAAGGTCTGGCATTTTAGTTTCAGCGATTTCGCGAACTTTATCACGTTTAACCGTTGCAACTTTTTTACGGTTTGGTTCACCAGATCCAGATTGGATACCAGCTGCTACTTTAAGTAAAACTGCTGCAGGTGGAGTTTTCGTAATGAAAGTAAATGAACGGTCCTCAAATACTGAAATTTCAACTGGAATAATAAGACCAGCTTGATCAGCAGTACGCGCATTGAATTCTTTACAGAATCCCATGATGTTCACACCTGCTTGACCTAATGCAGGACCAACCGGTGGAGCTGGGTTTGCTTTACCAGCAGGGATTTGAAGTTTAACAACTTTAATAACTTTTTTAGCCACGAGACACACCTCCTTAAGTCCGTGATGTGGTAATTGGGTTGCCCCTCCCACTCAATATCTGTCTGTCAGCTAAGTGCCGATAACATTAAAATTATCATTACAGACGTCATCCGAAGTATGACAGTCTGACCTTTGAAATGATACCACTTTTAATTTTTTTAAGCAAGTAGTAATTAACAAAATCTGCGATATACGCTTAATCATACGTAATATGTTAACTAGAAAGTAAAACTATAATTTTTGAATTTGCTCAAAATCCAGTTCCATAATCGTTTCGCGACCAAACATATCTACAGATACTTTCAGTTTTCCTTTTTCAGCGTCGATTTCTTCAACACGTCCTTGGAAGTGTGCAAACGGTCCTTCTAATACTTCAACTGCTTCACCAATAGTAATATCGATTTCAACAATTTTATCAGTCATACCCATTTGCTCTAATAGACGATCTGCTTCTTCAGGTAATAAAGGTGTTGGTTTTGCCCCACCACCTGATGAGCCGATAAAGCCAGTTACGCCTGGTGTATTGCGGACAACATACCAAGAATCATCTGTCATAATTAGCTCTACTAGAACATAACCAGGGAAGACCTTACGCATCATTGTCTTCTTTTTGCCGTCCTTCATTTCTGTTTCCTCGTGCTCAGGCACGATCACACGGAAGATTTTATCTTGCATCCCCATTGTTTCAACACGTTTTTCTAGGTTTGCTTTTACACGGTTTTCATACCCCGAATACGTATGAACAACATACCAATTTTTCTCCATAACTGCTAGGACTACTCGTCCGTCCCTCCCTTACAAATAAAAGTGAAAATGATCGCGATATGCAAAGTGCATCCTTTATTCTTTTTCACAAACTTCCCAATAGAAAAACATAGCTTTCGCCATAGCAAGCGAAAGCTCGATGATATATACCTAATTAGCATAGTCATCTATCGCTACCAACATACTTATACTGGTAGTCACACTTATCATAATGAGAACATTTTACTGCTCTTCACTTCATAAAACAAACGAAAAAACCCGTTATTGTAATGGACGGGCTATTTTCAAAAGTATTAACATGCTCTTTTCTAAATTATAAATCTAAGTACCAGCGGAATAATGATGAAATACCTAAGTCTACTAACACAAAAAATAAAGCCATAATTACTACAGTTGAAATTACAACGACTGTATATTTCGTCAGTTCTTTACTTTTTGGCCAGCTAGTTTTTCGCATTTCCGACATTACGTCGCTGAAAAAACTTTTAATCTTGCCCATTCTAGCCTAACCTCCGAATCAATCATATCTGTCTATTTACAAAATATTTTATAACGTTTGTTTATGCACTGTATGTTCATTGCAATGCGAGCAAAATTTCTTTAATTCGAGACGTACAGTAGTATCTCCCTTAGCAGGAAATGTGTAATTTCTCGATCCGCATTTTTCGCAATTTAGCACGACTTTCTTTGTCATGAAATCACCTTTTCGGCACTTTGTCTTTTAAAGACTAACACCTAAAATTGTCAATGTCAACAAGGGTACGTGCGCTCTATAACATTTCCTCGAGCACTAAATGACGCTCTAATTTCCGCTTAACTCGTTGCAAAGCGTTATCAATTGACTTCACATGCCGATTCAATTTTGCAGAAATTTCATGATAAGATTGTCCATCCAAGTATAGAGCTAATACTTGTAGCTCCAATTCGCTCAAAATTTCGCTCATTTTCTCTTCTAAATAACCAAACTCTTCTCTATGAATCATTAACTCTTCTGGATCATCCATAATAGCGCCCGTTAACACATCCATCAATGTGCGATCTGATTCCTCATCAAAAATAGGCTTATCTAAAGAAACATAGGAATTTAGCGGAATATGTTTTTGCCTTGTTGCGGTTTTAATAGCTGTAATAATTTGTCTTGTAATACATAACTCTGCAAAAGCTCGGAAAGAAGCCAGCTTGTCCCCTTTAAAGTCGCGGACTGCCTTATACAAGCCAATCATACCTTCTTGCACAATATCTTCTTTATCAGCCCCAATTAAAAAATAGGACCTTGCCTTTGCTCTTACTAGCAAACGGTATTTTGTAATTAAAAAATCTAACGCATCTGTATTACCTTGATGCACCATTTCAATAAGCTCTTCATCATTGAATCGTTCAAAATCTTGTGTCACTTGTACAATACTATTTTTAAACATGGTATCACCTCAGCTGCAACAGATAATTAGGAACAGTATAACGGAATTGGAAAATATGCGTCAATCAATCATTTTAATCCTCGACGCCACTTTTCGAATGCAAGTGCCACATCCGGCTTCAGTTCAATGCGCGAAGGTGGCTTGCTATCTTGCTTTCGTTTTACATCGTGAGAAATTTTATGCTGAATAATGCTCATATCAATTTCAAGCTCTCTTGCCGATTTGCGTAGTGCACCATTACCAAAAATAACACTTTGCTCTGCCATATCGGAAGTCGCAACATGAATTTGTACATGTCTTGCCTTAAGTTCATGTGTCATCTTTTCAATGCGTTCATCTGCTGTTTCATTTTTCCTTGTATAAATGATTTCGACACCATTCTCTATATAAGATTGTTCCACACCAGGCACAAGATGGGCGTCAAAAACTACAATTACGCGCCACCCTATCGCCGCTTTATATTCAGCCATAAGCTCAATTAATCGCTTACGTGCATCTTCAAAATTTGTGTCACGTAATGGACGTAGCTCTTTCCAAGCTCCAATCATATTATAGCCGTCAACAAGCAAAATGTTTTTCATCGTTACTCATTCGCTTCTTGACGTTTACGATACACTTCGTACATTAAAAGTGCAGCAGCTACAGAAGCATTTAATGATGTGACATGCCCGACCATAGGTAGATGATATAAAAAGTCACATTTCTCTTTTAACAGGCGCCCCATTCCTTTACCCTCACTACCAATAATAATGGCAAGTGGTAAGGTTGCATCCATTTTTCGATAATCCGCAGAACCTTTTGCATCTGTACCAGCAATCCATACGCCACGCTCTTTTAATTCATCAACTGTTTGGGCCAGGTTATTAACACGCACGACAGGTACATGCTCAATCGCTCCTGTAGAAGCCTTCGCCACAACGGCTGTTAAACTCACTGAGCGACGCTTTGGAATAATAATACCATGTACACCAATTGCATCTGCTGTACGCATAATAGAGCCTAAATTATGAGGGTCTTCTAACTCATCTAATATTAAGAAAAACGGATCTTCTTGTTTTTTTTGTGCCGCTGCAAATAAATCATCTATTTCCGCATAGCTATACGCTGCAACAGAAGCAACAATTCCTTGATGGTTAGCATCTGATAATTGATCGACCTTTTTCTTCGGTACGAATTGAACAATGATGCCACGTTCTCGCGCCAAATCAAGCAGTTCATTGACCCCTGATTTTTTAACACCTTCTGCAATCCATACTTTATTCATATCGCGGCCTGAACGAAGTGCTTCTAACACTGGGTTTTTACCGGCAATAATTTCACCATTTTGTTCTGCCATTATTTTGACACTCCTTTTAATTCCTCGATTATTTGAATAGCGTATGCAATGATGTCATAAACGCGTTCTAATTCACCTAGTAAGTACAAGCTTCCAAGTACCGCCTCAAAGCCAGAGCTATTCCGATATGTTTGGACATCGGTATTTTTCGGAACAGAACCAGACTTGGCATTGCGTCCACGTCGGAACACCGCCAATTCCTGCTCTGTTAAATAGTTTTCATCCATCATTCGATGTACAATCGTAGACTGTGCCTTTGCTGATACATAATGTGTTGCTTCTCTATGGAGTGTATTCGGCTTTACACGGCCACTACGCAGTAAATACTCGCGGACCTTTTGTTCTAAAACCGCATCTCCCATATATGCGAGCGCTAATGCATTTAATTGCTTAACATCTTCATTTCGGAGTTTATCCAAGTTACTTACCCTCGTTTCCATCTTGTCCCTTGGCGTGTATCCTCTAAAATGATACCTTGCGCCTGTAAATGGTCGCGGATTTCATCTGAACGAGCAAAATCACGGTTTTTACGTGCTTCAACGCGTTCTTGCAAAAGTGCTTCAATCTCTTCGTCTAGCAGTTCAGCTTCTTTTGCAAATTCAATACCTAAGACGTCACCTAATACCTCAAAAGTTTCAACAAAAGTGACTAAAACTTTTTCATCAGTATTTGTTTCATTCAAATAAATATTAGCAATACGAGCTAATTCAAATAATACTGAAATAGCATTTGCTGTATTGAAATCATCATCCATCGCTTCTTCAAATTGCGCTTTTTGTGTAGCGATTTGTTGGAGCCATTCATCCGAGTGATCACCTAGACTAGCAGTAGCAGATAGGCGGTACTTAACGTTATTGTAGGAAGTACGAATGCGCTCTAAGCCAGTAGCAGCAGCATCTACCAAATCTTTAGCAAAGTTAATTGGGTGACGATAATGTACAGATAACATAAAGAAACGTAAAATTTGCGGATCGATTTGTTTTCGAATATCGTTCACAAGTACAAAATTACCAAGGGATTTAGACATTTTTTCATTATCAATATTAATATATCCATTATGCATCCAGTAGCGCGCAAATGTTGTATCGTTATGCGCTTCAGATTGTGCAATTTCATTTTCATGGTGCGGGAATGTTAAATCTTGACCACCTGCATGTATATCAATTGTATCACCTAAATGCTCACGTGCCATAACAGAGCATTCAATATGCCAGCCTGGACGTCCGTTGCCCCAAGGACTTTCCCAATATATCTCACCTGGTTTTGCCGCTTTCCATAAAGCAAAATCTAATGCATCGTCTTTTTTCTCGCCTGCTTCGATACGTGCGCCGATTTTTAAATCGTCCACCGATTGATGTGAAAGCTTACCGTAGCCATTAAATTTCCGAGTTCGGTAATAAACATCGCCTGCAGATTCATACGCATATCCTTTTTCGATTAACACTTTAATAAATTCAATAATGTCATCCATATGATCTGTGACACGAGGGTGTACATCTGCCTTTTTGCATCCTAATGCAGTAACATCCTCAAAATAAGCAGCAATAAAACGGTCTGTAAGCTCATGCACCTCTTCACCAAGTTCATTTGCTGCTTTAATAATTTTATCGTCCACATCTGTGAAATTTGATACAAATTTCACATCGTAGCCTTTATATTGAAAATATCGTCGTACCGTATCGTACACAATGACAGGACGTGAATTCCCAATATGAATATAGTTATAAACAGTCGGACCGCAAACATACATTTTCACTTTTCCTTCTTCTAGCGGTACGAAAGTTTCTTTTTGTCTTGTTAATGAGTTAAAAATTTGAATACTCATTGTGTTTCTCTCTCCTTTTGTAAGCGTCCGATTTCTTTTTGCAATGCTGCTATTTGCTTTTCGAAACCTTGACAACGTTCCTCTACTGGGTCAGGAATATTTTGATGGTCTAGTTTTTTCTCCAAACGAACCCCATCTCTCATTACTACTTTACCAGGGATACCGACTACAGTAGAATTTGGTGGTACTTCTTTTAAGACGACTGAACCCGCACCAATTTTACTATTCTCACCAATTGTAATAGAACCTAATACTTTTGCACCAGTGGCAACTAACACATTATCTTCTAATGTCGGATGGCGTTTGCCTTTTTCTTTCCCTGTACCACCAAGCGTTACACCTTGATAAAGTGTTACATTATCACCTATCTCACACGTTTCCCCTATAACAACGCCCATGCCGTGGTCAATAAAGAAGCGACGACCAATTTTAGCACCAGGGTGTATTTCAATTCCTGTAAAGAAGCGACTTACTTGTGAAATCACACGTGCGATAAAATAAAAACGTCTTTTAAAAAACCAGTGTGCAACACGATGTGCCCATGTAGCATGCAGACCTGAATATGTTAACACAACTTCAAGTACACTGCGCGCTGCTGGATCATTTTCAAAGATTGTCTCTACATCTTCCTTTATTCTTTTAAACATCAAAAACTCCCCCTTTTCGATTCAATGTGTGTTTGCGACTCGACTACGTTATTTCAAACCTTACAATAACCCCAAGCAAAAATTTCTTTTAAACCTATTTGTTATTAGTAATGATTTCCCTTTTCCATCTAACACTTGAAAATCATAAAAAAATAATAAAAAGCGCCCCTATCATTCCTAAAAAGGAATGACAGAGACGCTGAATTTGCGCGGTTCCACTCTGATTGAAGGCACAAGCCTTCCACTTTGGACGTCCTATAACGGGAACGACCCGATAAAGCCTACTCATGTTCAGCTCTATGCTCAAAGGTGCATTTCGGTTTTGCCTTGGCTCAGACCACTTTCAGCCGGTGATGGTCCTCTCTTTAGAGCATGCGCCACGTACTTCTCCTTATCAACGCTTTCTCAATGTACATTCATTTTACATCGAAGAAACAGATTGTCAATTAATTTCTATTATTTCGCGAATTTTTCTACACGGTCAATTGTTTTCTCTTTACCGATTAAACAAATAGCATTTGGAAGTTCTGGACCATGTGTTTCACCTGTCGCCACTACACGGATTGGCATAAATAAATTTTTACCTTTATGACCCGTTTCTTTCTGTACAGCTTTGATAGCCGCTTTAACAGCTTCGGGTGTAAATTCTTCTAAATTTTCAAGTTGTGCTTTAAATGCAGCCATTACCTCTGGCACTTGCTCACCAGCTAAAACTGCTTTTGCTTCCTCATCATATTCAATATGATCGTTAAAGAATAGGCGAGATAGCTCTACAATTTCAGCACCAAAGCTCATTTGCTCATGGTAAAGTGCGATTAAATCCGTTGCCCAAGCATGCTCTTCTGCTGTTAACTCTTCTGGTAATAAGCCAGCTTTTTGTAAGTGTGGTAAAGATAAAGCCACTACTTCTTCTAAAGATAATTTTTTGATGTATTGATTATTCATCCAAGTAAGTTTTTGCTTATCAAACATAGATGGCGATTTTGATAAACGTTTCTCATCAAAGAGTTTAATAAATTCTTCTTTTGAGAAAATCTCTTCTTCCCCTTCAGGAGACCAGCCTAGTAAAGCGAAGAAATTGAACATCGCTTCTGGTAAATAACCAAGGTCTTTATATTGTGTTACGAATTGAATAATTGACTCATCACGTTTTGATAATTTTTTGCGGTTTTCGTTAATGATTAATGTCATATGTCCAAAGCGAGGATATTCCCAGCCAAACGCATCAAAAATCATCATTTGTTTTGGTGTATTTGATAAATGTTCTTCTCCACGGAATACGTGTGAGATTTCCATAAAATGATCATCTAATACTACCGCATAATTGTATGTTGGAATACCATTTGCTTTCACAAGTACCCAATCGCCCACATCTTTTGATTCGAACGATACTTGTCCACGCACTAAATCGTCAAAATTATATGTTACGTTTTCAGGAACACGCATACGAATCGTATATTGTTCACCAGCCGCTTCTTTAGCCGCTACTTCTTCCGCAGATAAATGACGGCAAGTACCATCATAAGTTGGTGCTGCAACGCCACGAGCTTTTTGTTCTTCACGAGATGCTTCTAATTTTTCTGATGAACAGAAACATTTATAAGCTTTACCTTCTTGTAATAACTTTTCAGCATGCTCTTTATAAATATCTAGGCGTTCCATTTGACGATAAGGTGCATATGGACCACCGATATCGATTGATTCATCATATTCGATACCTAACCATTTTAAGTTATCTAACTGAGACGCTTCTCCACCTTCTACATTACGCTCAATATCCGTATCTTCAATACGCACGATGAATTTACCGTTATGATGTTTTGCATATAAATAGTTGAATAACGCTGTACGTGCACCACCGATATGTAAAAATCCTGTTGGTGATGGCGCGTAACGAACGCGAACTTCTTTCGTCATAATTAAATGCCTCCTAATGTTCGTCTGAAAATAATTCCGACCTTTTTTAACTTTGTTCATTTTACCACTGTAGTATAGGAAATAAAAGTAGCGCGTGCTTAGGAATTGAACACGCGCCATTTTTTATTTTTTTATCAATAAAATCGTTGCCATCGATGCAATGCCTTCTTCTCGACCAGTAAAGCCCAATCTTTCAGTAGTTGTTGCTTTGACATTTACTTGTGATGCATCTGCGTTTAATAGCGTTGCAATACGATTTCTCATCTGTTCAATATATGGCGCCATTTTTGGACGTTGTGCCATAATTGTGCAATCCACATTGCCTAGCACATAGCCTTTGTCTTCAACGATTTTCCAAATATATTCTAGCAACTTTGCTGAGTCAGCATCTTTCCATTCAGGATCTGTATCTGGAAAATGACGCCCAATATCACCTTCACCTATTGCCCCAAGTGCTGCGTCAGTTACTGTGTGTAATAATACATCCGCATCCGAATGCCCTACTAAACCTTTTTCATGAGGAATGGTAATACCACCAATAATTAGTGGACGCCCTTCTTCAAAAGCATGTACGTCAAAACCTTGTCCTACTCGAAACATACAATACTGCCGTTACAACTGAAATAATTGTAACAGCATTCACCTGCCTTTATGTTTTATATTTATAGACAGTTTACCATATTTCCTAGGAAATTGAGCTCTCTACCTCATGATCAATACTCTTTACATACGCAACAAACTTAAAGTTTTAATAGTTTGGTCAAGATTAATAAAAAAAATCCCATCAGCTACAATCAACTGATGAGATTCCATAGTTTTTTTAATAAGTTTCCGCCACTCGGCGACGCAAAATTGCTTCACCAAATAGTAAATCTTCTTTAGTTGTCATCTTCACATTCTCGTAAGTACTCTCTACGATATGAACGGCATGACCAAGACGTTCAACTAGCATTGCCTCATCTGTGCCTAGAAAGCCAACTTTCTCGGCAACATCTTCGGCCTCTACAATCAAATCAAATCGAAAGGCTTGCGGTGTTTGTATCATCCATAGGCTTTCACGATCCACTGTTTCTTCAATGATACCGTCACGGACTTTTTTCATCGTATCCTTCGCACGAACACCAGCAATAGCAGCACCAAAATCATGAGCACTTTGCACAAGGTTTGCAATAATAGCATGCGTAATAAATGGACGTGCTGCATCATGCACTAAAACAATATCCACTTGCTCCATTTCCTTCATGCAGGAATGAACCGAATGTTGACGCTCTGCTCCACCATCAGGCAAGCCCTTGACTTTAGAGATGCCATAGCTCGAAAGCATTTCTCGAATAAATGCTCGCTCCTCTGGCTTCACTGCAAGCCAAATTCCTGTACAGTTTTCATCTTGTTCAAATACTTCCAATGTGTGTATTAAAATTGGTTTCCCTAAAAGCTCTAAAAATAATTTATTTTGTCCTGCTCCCATTCGCTTCCCGCTACCTGCTGCTGGAAGTACTACTTCATACTGCACATTTCCCACTTCCTAATCATCCTTTGGCTTGGCAAAAATCATACGACCTGCTGATGTTTGTAGCACGCTCGTTACCGTTACTGTAATCGCCTGTCCTATATAGCTACGGCCACCTTCTACAACTATCATCGTGCCATCATCCAAATAAGCGACACCTTGGTTATGCTCTTTCCCATCTTTAATAACGACAACTTGCATATCCTCACCAGGAATCACCACTGGTTTTACCGCATTTGCCAAATCATTGATGTTCAACACTTGCACTTGGTGTAGCTCACATACTTTGTTCAAGTTGAAATCATTCGTAACAATTTGCGTATCATTACCCATTTTCTTTGCAAGACGCACAAGTTTTAAATCGACTTCCTGCACATCTTCAAAATCTTCTTCGGTAATCTCTACTTTTGTCATACGTTCATCTTGCAGTTTTTTTAATATATCCAAACCACGGCGACCTCTTGTACGTTTTAGTGTATCTGAGGAATCTGCAATATGCTGAAGCTCCGTGAGCACAAACTGCGGCACCACTAGGACACCTTCGATAAAGCCCGTTTCTGAAATATCCGCTATACGCCCGTCTATAATAACGCTCGTATCTAGCAATTTATAACTACCACGAATTTCTGGAACTTCAATACCTTCAGCTGCTTTTTTCTTCGCATTATGTCCACGCAATGTAAATAACTGTAATAGCTCATCTCGCTTCTTAAAGCCTACACGGAAGCCCAAATATCCAAGCACAAACGAAAGGATAATTGGTATTACTTCTGTAATAACAGGTAACTGAACACTATCAATCGCAAAGCCTAGGAAATAGGCAACGATAAGTCCTATAATTAGCCCAAGCGTACCAAATAATAAATCTCCAACAGGTACTTTAAATAGTACCTCTTCCATCCAGCTAATAAGCCGAACGAAATAGTCGGAAAATGCAAATGATAATGTAAATAGTAAAAGCGCCCCTAAAGCAACTGATACATAAGGATTATCAAGCCAAGGATTAGATGATAAATGAAGCAATTCGTATAATGGCGGTAAGAAAACAAGGCCTAAAGCTCCTCCAATCAGTAAAAAAGCAATTTGAATAAATTTTTTCATACTGTCACCTCCAATTCTTATAATCGATTATACATATTTTTCAGTAGAAAATCTTTTTTGAGCCCATCAAAACATTATTATTTTTACTGCATATTATAGGACGTTATTAAAGCCTAGAGAGATGCATTATTTCCACAATAATTGTTAGCCAATTTTATGAAATTTTATGACTCCTGTCATAAGGGAGGAAAAGTGCATGCTAGGGTATCCCAACATGCACTAATTTATTGAAACCATTACATCATTTAGAATGTTCCACTATAGAATAAAGCCTCCGCGCACAAGCACTTGACGCTAATTTTACACTGCTAAAAAATGTTGGTGTTCTTTTTGGAAAACTATTAATTTATTTATAGTTCTCTAAAGCAGGCATTTAATGCATCCTTAATCGTCTCTACACCAACAATCTCGATGCCTTGTGGGAAGTCCCAGCCACCAATATTAGAGGCAGGAATAAACGCTCGTTTAAAGCCTAGTTTTGCTGCTTCAATTACACGCTGTTCAATACGTGTTACACGACGAACCTCTCCTGTTAAACCTACTTCCCCAATAAAGCAGTCTGTAGCACGCACTGCCTGATCTTTAAAACTAGAAACAATACTCGTCAACACCGCTAGATCAATTGCAGGCTCATCTAGCTTCACACCGCCAGCAACTTTAATATATGCATCCTGTGCTTGTAGCATGAGGCCCATCCGCTTCTCAAGTACCGCCATCAGCAATTGCACGCGGTTTTGGTCTACGCCTGTAGCCATACGTTTTGGATAATTGAAGCTCGTCGGCGTCACAAGCGATTGAATTTCTACTAAAATCGGTCGTGTTCCCTCCATCGATGCCACAATTGTTGAGCCTGCCGCACCTTGTGAGCGCTCCTGTAAAAACAACTCGGATGGATTCAATACTTCCTTTAATCCCCCTTGAAGCATTTCAAAAATAGCAATTTCATTTGTTGAACCGAAGCGGTTTTTCTGACTCCGTAAAATACGGTGGTTGTGATGGCGCTCTCCTTCGAAATACAGCACTGTATCCACCATATGCTCTAATATACGCGGCCCTGCAATTTGCCCTTCCTTCGTTACATGCCCTACTAAGAAAATGGCAATGCCTTTCGTTTTAGCAATTCGCATAAGCTCTGCTGTACATTCACGTACTTGCGAGACACTACCAGGTGCACTCGTCACCTCAGGATGGAAAACTGTTTGTATGGAGTCCACGATAACAAACTTCGGCTGTACATCCTCTATTGTTTGATTTAATAGCTCTAAATTCGTCTCCGAATAAATATAAAGCTCTTGTGAAATTACTCCTAAACGCTCTGCACGCAATTTCGTTTGTCGAATAGATTCCTCACCAGAGATATACAGCACACGGTGACCTTTATTTGATAACAACGCTGATACTTGTAATAATAGCGTTGATTTCCCAATCCCAGGATCACCACCGATTAATACAAGGGAACCTGGCACGATGCCTCCACCTAAAACCCGATTGAGCTCGCCCATTTCTGTAGCGACCCGAGACTCCTCAGCTGCTTCCACTTGTATAATAGGTATAGCCTTCTGTGTGACTGTCGCCGAATGTTGGAATGCTCCACGAGGTCCTTTTGCAACGACCTCCACTTCTTCAACCATCTTATTCCATTCTCCACAACCTGGACAACGGCCCATCCATTTTGCAGATTCATAACCACAACCCGTACAGACAAATTTAGTTTTTTTCTTCGCCATAGTACCACCTCGAATATTTGTTCTTATATTCATTTTACATAAAAAAAGACAGCTTGGCACTATAGGCCTCGCTGTCTTTGTAAATCATCTTGTTAACAATAAACGACCTGCTTATTTAGAAATTGAAACGCCCTCTTTTTTCTGAACAACGAATTCATCATTCGCATAATCGATTACAACTTGGTTTCCTTTTTCTACATTGCCTTTAAGCAGTTCTTCCGATAGACGGTCTTCCACTTGTTTTTGCAATGCACGACGTAATGGACGTGCACCATATTGAGGATCATAGCCTTCCTCCGCAATTTTATTAAGTGCAGCATCGGTTAACTCTAACGTAATATCCTGCTCCTGTAGACGTTTTGTTAAGGACTTAGCCATCATTGATACGATTTCTTTTAAGTGTTCTTTCTCTAGTGAGTGGAACACAATCATTTCGTCGATACGGTTTAAAAATTCTGGACGGAATGCTTTTTTCAGTTCTTCTAGCATTGTACCCTTCATATCTTTGTGCTTCGACTCTGAGCTTCCTAAGCTGAAGCCAAGATTTTTTTGATACTTTAACGCATCTGCGCCGACGTTGGAAGTCATAATGACAACCGTATTGCGGAAATCAACGACACGTCCTTTAGAATCCGTTAAACGACCATCTTCAAGTACTTGAAGTAAAATATTGAAAACATCTGGGTGAGCTTTTTCAATTTCATCAAGTAGCACAACAGAATATGGTTTACGTCGTACTTTTTCTGTCAGCTGACCACCATCATCAAATCCTACATAACCTGGAGGTGAACCAACTAAACGTGAAGTCGAATGTTTCTCCATATATTCGGACATGTCAACGCGAATCATCGCATCTTCATCACCAAACATTACTTCTGCAAGAGCTCTTGCAAGTTCTGTTTTTCCGACCCCTGTAGGACCAAGGAAAATAAATGAACCAATTGGACGCTTCGGATCTTTTAAACCTGCTCTTGCGCGTCGAATCGCACGAGAGATTGCCTCAACAGCCTCACCTTGCCCAACAACTCGTTTGTGTAATTCTTCCTCAAGCTGTAATAGTTTAGATGATTCTTCATGTGCAATTTTTGCAACAGGAATTCCCGTCCACATCGACACGACAGCTGCCACATCGTCTACCGTTACTTTTGATTCGGCTTTACCTTGTTCTTCTTTCCATGTTTTACGCGTTGTTTCGATTTCGTCTTTTAGCTTTTGCTCTGTATCTCTTAAAGACGCAGCCTTTTCAAATTCTTGACCAGATACAGCCGCATTTTTCTCAGAGCGCACATTTTCAAGTTTATCTTCCAATGCCTTTAAATTTGGTGGCACTGCGAATGAACGTAAGCGTACTTTTGAACCAGCCTCATCAATTAAGTCGATGGCTTTATCAGGCAGGAAGCGGTCTGAAATATAACGATCACCCATTTTTGCCGCTGCCTCAATTGCTTCATCTGTAATTTTCACACGGTGATGCGCCTCATAGCGATCACGTAAGCCGTGAATAATTTGAATAGCTTCTTCAACTGTCGGCTCATCAACTTGAATAGGCTGGAAACGACGCTCTAAAGCTGCATCTTTTTCAATGTATTTGCGGTACTCATCTAATGTTGTCGCACCAATACATTGCAATTCACCGCGTGCTAAAGATGGTTTTAAAATGTTAGAAGCGTCAATGGCACCTTCTGCCCCACCTGCACCGATAAGCGTGTGTAATTCATCAATGAATAAAATGACATTGCCTGCTTGGCGAATTTCATCCATTACCTTTTTCAAACGATCCTCAAATTCACCACGATATTTAGTACCCGCAACAACTGTCCCCATATCAAGCGTCATAACACGTTTGTCGCGGAGAATTTCTGGTACCTCGTTGTTAATAATTTGTTGCGCTAAGCCTTCTGCTATTGCCGTTTTACCTACCCCTGGTTCACCAATAAGCACAGGGTTGTTTTTCGTACGACGTGATAGCACTTCAATTACACGGGTAATTTCTTTACTTCGACCAATAACAGGGTCTAGTGAACCTTCACGAGCAATCTGTGTTAAATCACGTGCTAAGCTATCCAATGTAGGCGTATTTGCAGCCTGTGTAGCCTGTTGTCCAGATTGTGCATTGTCATTATTACCTAACAACAATAATACTTGCTGACGAGCTTTGTTTAAGCCCACACCAGCATTGTTTAAGACACGAGCAGCTACCCCTTCGCCTTCACGAATAAGCGCTAATAGTAAATGTTCTGTGCCAATATAGGAATGACCTAATTTACGCGACTCATCAACCGATAATTCAATAACTTTCTTCGCACGAGGCGTGTAGTGAACGATTGGTCCAACATCCTCAGTTCCTTTACCGACTAGCTCTTCAATACCTGCTTCAATCATTTGAGGGCTAATATCGATGGCTTCTAATGCTTTCGCAGCTATACCACCGCCTTCACGAATAAGCCCTAAAAGAATATGCTCTGTTCCTATTGATTCGTGCTTCCAACGAATTGCCTCTTCCTGTGCAAGCTGTAATACTTTTTGTGCGCGTTGTGTAAAACGATTAAACATCATATGAATCCTCTCCTTTTCCCCCTATAATAGGCTTACTCTTAACTTCTAAAAATAATGCCTCTCGCAGCATTTTTGCTCTTGCTCTGTCTCGCTCAGCAGGCGGTAAAACCTCTCCTGCATAGTGCTGTAGAAATCCTGGCTGCATGCTGACAACACACTCGTTTAAAGAGGTTGCTTTAATATTATCAATCATCTGCAAATCGACCCCTAAACGCACATTCGATATGCAAGTAGCAGCTTCTTCACTTGTTAAAATTCGAGCATGCGTTAGTGTTCCTAAAGCTCTGTATACACGATCTTCTAATGCAAGTTCCGCTTTTTCCATTAGCTTACTTCTTGCTTGTCGTTCTTTTTGAATAATTTTTTCTGCAACACTTTGGATGTCTGCTAAAATGTCTTCTTCTGTTTTTCCTAATGTAATCTGATTCGACACTTGATAAATATTTCCAAGATTCTCACTACCTTCACCGTATATACCCCTAACGGTCATCCCTAAACGAGTCATTGCATTGATGATTTGGTTCATCTGACCTGTCAATGTAAGCGCAGGAAGGTGCATCATAACAGAAGCTCGTAATCCCGTGCCGATATTTGTAGGACAACTTGTTAAATATCCAAAAGTATCACGAAACGCATACGGCAAGGCTCCTTCTAGGGCTCGATCAATCTTATTTGCTTGCTCATATGCCTTCTGAAGTTGAAAACTTGCCGTCATACATTGAATGCGTAAATGGTCTTCTTCGTTCACCATAATACAAATAGATTCATCCTCAGATAACAACATTGCGCCGACTTGCTCTTTTTTTGCTAGCTGCGGACTAATTAAATGCTTTTCAACTAAAATTTGTCGTTGTAACGTTGTTAAATCTTTTATAGAAAAGTAAGAATATCTTTCTTGAAGCTTGGAACTGTCCTGTATTGCGTGGGTGACAGCTTGCTCTACCTGTAAAGCCTCGTTTTCCGAAAACACTAAAGGAAAACGAAACCCATCTAAGTTTCTAGCAAGGCGGATGCGTGTACTAATGACAATATCTGAATAGTCATCCTCCATATCCATCCATGCAGGTGTAGCACGCTCTAAAAACGATTCAATCATCATGACACATCACCACCTTCGAATTGTAGCTGCTGCTCAAGATCTTTTGCCTTGTCACGAAGCTTCGCCGCTTCCTCAAATTGCTCCTCGTCCACCGCATCCTTCATGCGTTTCCGAATATCTTCAATCTGTTTTTTAATGACAAAAACATTGTTTTGAGCACCAGGCATTTTACCGATATGCTGCGGTCCAGCTTGAATTCGATTAAACAGCTTTGGCAAATGCTCGCTAAATGTGTCATAACAACTAGGGCAACCGAATTTACCCTCTTTCAAAAATCGCTTATACGTAAATCCACATTGTGGACATGTTTGTTGCTGAGGTGGCGCTTGCTGTTTTTCACCGACTTTTTGCCATGTAGGTGAGCCAAACCAGTTGGATAATAATTGTTGAATCGATACAGGCTCTTGTTTAAACTCTGCATGGAACGGATGGAACTGTGAGGCACAGACATCGCAATAATGGTGTTCCACCTTCTGCCCACTTTGTACTTGTGTCACAGTTACTGTTGCATTGCGCTGCTTGCAATGTTCGCAAATCATTTCCATCACCTCTTTATTTTTGCTTTTCATATTTAATGGTTGTTAACATCGCTCGCAAAATTTTCGCACGAATGCTATCCCGTAAAGGTAGTTGTAAATCTAAAGTCGAACGATCAACCGCTGCTAACATTAATTTCGCTTCTCGCTTTGAAATTACCTGCTCGTCAATTAAACGATATACTAAACCTTCTGCAACCGTTTGCGAGGCTCCTCCTTCAATTTGCAAGAGCACATCATCTATTAGATCAATTTGTGAGTTTGCACGGACACGTAAAATACGAATGTATCCACCGCCACCCCGTTTACTTTCAACGAGGTAACCCCGCTCGGCTGTAAATCTTGTATTGATTACATAATTTATTTGTGAGGGCACACATTGAAATTTATCAGCAATTTCACTACGTTTGATTTCAATATGCCCTTCTCCACCTAATTCAAGTACTTGCTTTAAGTAGCCTTCTATGATGTCTGAAATATTACGCACTTTAAGAATACACCTCGCTTACCTCACTGACTTTGACTATCTTTGACTATCTTTGAGTATATTATACAAAACGCTTGAAAATAATTGCAATTATTTCGCACAAAGATTTGTGTAAAGCGCATGGATATGACATATTGCCTTCATCATGACGTGCTTTTAGTTGTGTGTAAAAAAGCGCATGGACTACTAAGAAAATGCTTGTCCGCTAAAAATATTACTCGTTCTTGTCTATAATGTACCCTTTTTGCTTAAAGAAAAAACGCAAGCATATGCTCATAGCATATACTTGCGTCGTTAAAAATTATACCCAGCGACCAACAATTGGGTAACGCCAAGGTTCATCTGAAAAGGCCTTCACGATTCCGATAATAGGTACGATGTATACCATAGCGATGAATATTAGTAAGAACGGTAAACCGATTAATACAAATGATAGGATACCAGCAATTACAATCAATATGCCCATCACGATTTGGAACAATAGCGCTTGCACCGAAAAACTTTTCACTTCTTCATCAGAACTAATTAGGAAAAATAAAATCGGCACTAAAAATGGCGCAAAAAACGCACTGGCATGTATGATTACCTTAGACCATTTTGTTTCCATATATATCAACCTTCCTTTATGGTGTGTCATTATGATTAATACTTCTATTTACGGAACTATACGCAAAATAGTTTCAAAAGCTGCTTAAATTTTTAAAACTTTTTTGAAAGGTATGTGATACTAGATGGAATTTAATAACACGCTTGCGAACGAATATGAAAAGGGTATACGAAGAACATTACCAAGTTACGATGCCATGCTACGTTTAACGAAAGCTTTTTATCAATCCACACTGCAAGAGCAAGCAAGTTTTTTAGTTGTAGGCTCAGGTAGTGGTAATGAAATTATACAGTTAGCCGAGCATAGACCCGATTGGTCATTTGTCGGTATAGATCCGTCTGAAGCAATGTTGAAAATTGCAGAAAACCGTCTGCAATCATTACCAAATGATATTTCTCTACTACAAGGCACAATACTAACTGCATCGGTTCCAGCAATGCACTTTGATGCGGCGAGCTGTATATTAGTACTCCACTTTATTGAATCCTACGAGGAGAAACTTGCTACCTTAAAAGAAATTGCACAACGTTTAAAATCTGGTGCACCATTTGTTCTTGTTTCTAAATACGGACAACTTAACTCCGCTGAAACAGAGCTTCAATTTGACCTATGGCGTGCATATTGGCAACAGCACACAAAACTTTCAAGCTCGGAAATAGCGACTATGGAGCAATCTATCCGCTCACTTTCATTTATGCGTGAGGAGGCGATTGTTACGCTGTTACAACAGGCAGGTTTTTCACAGCCTTCGAGGTTTTTTGCTACAACACTATTCGGCGGTTGGATATGCTATAAAGAGCAACTTGAATCCCTATAATATATAGTAATGTACGATAAGTAAATGAGGTAATGATCTTACGGTGATATGTCTCCTCTTACGTACTTAAAACGAGATAAACAGATATGAGGTGATTGCCGTGATTCGCACGATGGCCATGACGAAAGATCAACAATTAATTAAGGACTTTCCACTTGAAGACCTTAAGCAAAACGATTATGAGTGGTATTGGGTAGATTTTAATTGCCCTACTGCAGAAGAAGAACTTTTGCTCGATACATTTTTTCATTTTCATCCACTTGCAATTGAAGACTGCTTAATGCGTCTACAGCGACCAAAACTCGATTTTTACGATGACTATCATTTCTTCGTTATTCACAAATTAAATGAAGAAACGTTAATTGCTGAGGAATTAAATATTTTTCTTTCTGACCATTTCATTGTTACTTTCCACAAAAACGAAACAACCGAAATTGAAAAGGTTCAGAAGCTTTTAGAAGATCAGCCGAAGTATTGGGAACGAGGCGCCGTTTTCCTGACGTATCAAACAATCGATAAAATAGTCGATAGTTATTTCCCGCTTGTATATAAAATCGAGGATCATTTAAATGCGCTTGAAGATGAACTGACTTATCAAAATAATGTAAATGCAATGCAAATTGTGTTTGAATTCCGTAGTGATTTGCTCCATCTACGACGCACTATTTTACCAATGCGTGACTTATTGTATCGAATACTTAGCTCATATCGCTTTGCACTGAAAAAATCGGAAAGAGCTTATTTCGGTGATATCCACGATCATTTAGCAAAGCTTACAGAAATGGTCGAATCTAATCGAGAGCTTACAGCAGATATGCGCGATAGTTATATGGCCATGACCTCTAGCCGTATGAACGGCATTATGATGATGTTGACAATCGTCTCCACCATTTTTATCCCATTAACATTTATTGCGGGTGTTTACGGCATGAATTTCGATAATATGCCCGAACTTCATGGGCGCTACAGCTACTTTATTGTACTTGGTATTATGCTATTACTTGGACTATTTATGTTAGCATTATTTAAACACAAAGGCTGGTTCAAACTATTTAAACCATAAACTACTAAGCTACCCTATTAGCTTTCAAAAAAATCCGCGCAAACTTCTAAGGAGAAATAAGGCACGAAGGTCAGCGAAATGCTTAGGCAAATAGCCTGACTCATGCTTTGCCCTCAGAAGGCAAACGCGGATTTTTAACATATAAAAAATTAAGGATCTACTTACATGTCTCGATGATGGATTAATATGGACCTCGATCATCCACTTTATTTTCACCTTGTTGCGGGAATAAGAAGTATGCGAGCACACCCGATACTATCGTTGCACAAATCGTTATTAATAGTTGGTTTAGATCTGGTACATCTGCATAATATTTAGTTAACATATAAACAGAGCCAATTGCTACAATTACCATCACAGGAATTACAAACTTAAAACGCTTTTTCTCCATGTAATACCTCCTCAATACTATTTTTATCTCACATGCATTTTTTTGTAAAACTAAACAGTTCGTATTTTACAGGTTTCCTACTTGAAATTCAAATTGCCCTAATGCTATGAAAAATTAGTGTGTCATAGGTAATCCGACTAATGTCAGCTTCCTAAGTAAAAAAATAATAAAAAAATATAGAAATATCGGAAATTTTTAACCAAATATAGTACAAAAAATAGTAGAATAGATTTAATACCATATATTCACCAAATTTACAAACCTAACAATAAATACACAAAGAGTCTTCAATTACTATCATTATTATGGATTTATAAAGAATGGAGCAGACACAATGAGTTGGTTTACAAAGAAGAACAATTATGGTTATTCAATTACACTTACACCTGAGGAATTTAAACAACATGTACAATTAGATGTTTCAAACTATCCTAAACTACAAAAACAATTACAGTTATTAGACTTAACAACTGAAGATTTAGCAATCATTAAACAATTACAACCTTTAGTAAAAAATGTTATTCCTGAAATGGTCGATCAATTTTATGCAGCGATTAGCTTAAGTCAAAACTTACTAGATATTATTAATAGAACATCCCAAATTGATCGTTTAAAAGTGACTTTACATAAGCATTTAAGCGATATTTTCGAGAGTCACATCAATGACGACTACATCAAAGAAAGAAAAGCAATCGCTGAGACACATGTTCGAATTGGACTCCAATCAAAATGGTATATCGCTTCATTCCAATCACTCACTTCGACTTTTACAAGCTTTGCAAATGATTTAGATATTTCAAAGCATGATGCTATACGTGCCATCAATGCCTTCTGTAAAATCATTAACTTCGAGCAGCAGCTCGTTATTGAGGCATATGAGAAGGAAGAAGACCGTATACGTAGTGTGGCAGATCAAACAAAACATGCACTTGTTACTACAATTCAAAGTACTGCCGAGGAGTTAAATGCGATAAGCGAGGAAACAGCAGCTTCCCTTTTAGTCATCTCCTCTCAAACAGATGATATCGCTGTGGCAACTAAACAAGGATTAAACTTCGTTGCAGATACACAGGATAAATCTAAACGTGGTCAGCATCAGTTAAAAGAGCAAAATGAATTAATCCATGATATTTTGCAAAGTGTCAACGGCCTTGAAGTGACGATGAATCAGTTGCGTACATCTTCACAAAAAATTTCTGAAATTGTCGGGCTTGTCACAGGCATCGCTGACCAAACAAATTTATTAGCACTTAATGCTTCAATTGAAGCTGCTCGTGCTGGTGAACATGGTAAAGGCTTTGCTGTCGTAGCCGAGGAAGTCCGCAAGCTTGCAGAAGAAACAAAAAATGCTGTACAAAATGTGTCACACCTTATTAAAGAAACAGAAAGTAATATTTCAACAATGGCAAGTTCTGTCGTTAATGTTGACCAGAAAATCCAACATAGCGTTGATACACAAACAAGTTTGTCTGAATCATTTAATGATATCGCCGATGCTGTATCAGGTATTCAACAGCAATATGTAAACACGGCAAGAGATATTTCAGCAATTTCTACTTTAATTACAGAGCTATCACAAGGGGCTACACTCGTTTCCTCTTCATCAGACTCATTAATAAATGTTGTAAATGAATTAAATATATAACAAACTAAAAAAAGGAAATTGACTGCATCGTGTCAATTTCCTTTTTGTTATTTAATGTGCCAAAGCACGTTTTTGTTTGCGATGCTCTCGTCGAGCAGGACCTGTTTCAAACAGTCGTTTTTCAGCATCCGTTTCAGGGTAAATTGCAGGAATAGCCTTTGGTTTGCCATGATCATCTACTGCAACCATCGTTACAAATGATTCAGTTGTTAACTTTTCCTCACCTGTTTCAATATTACGAGAAATAACGCGGACATAGACTTCCATAGATGAATGCCCTGTGGATGAAACAATACTTTCAATTTCAAGAATATCACCTACATGTGCTGCCGATAAAAAATCAACAGAATCAATGGAGGCTGTTACAACATGCCCTTTTGCATGCTTCATCGCTGTAATTGCAGCAATTTCATCAATATAAGCTAACACTCTTCCACCAAAAATGGAATTATGATTATTAGTATCTGGTGGTAACACGAGACGCGTCTGAAGTGTACGCGATTGGCTCATTGGTACAGCATTGGTTGTCATAGTTCTTGTAACTTCCCTTCATGTATTATTCTTTCGTCATCGTATCGTAGAAAAAGAATTGATGCAAATTTAGAAGGATTTTTTCATCGTAATAAACTTCATATCGGTCATTTCTTCAATCGCCCATTTAATACCTTCTCGACCATAGCCACTCATTTTTATGCCGCCATAAGGCATGTTATCTACTCGGAATGTCGGAATATCATTTATTATAACAGCGCCTGCTTGCAATTCATCAGCTGCATACAGGGCATCAGGTAGTACATTCGTAAAAATCCCTGCATTTAAGCCAAGTTCCGACTCATTCACTAGTCGAATTGCGTCGTCTAATGTTTCATATGAAACAATTGAGACGATTGGCGCGAATGTTTCCTGACAAACAACTTTCATATCAGCAGTTACATTTGTCATAACTGTTGGTGTTAATGTACGTTCTGTAAATGTTCCACCTGTAGCAATGACTGCACCTTGAGCTTTTGCCTCTTCAATCCATTCACGAATTCGGTTAACCTCATTCGGATTGATCATAGCACTGACATCTGTATTTTTATCAAGTGGATCACCGACGACAAGTTTTTCAGTTTGCGCTACAAATTCCTTTGTGAAGGCATCTATAATTGAGGAGTGGACGTAGATGCGTTGTAAAGAAATACATACTTGTCCCGCAAAACTAAAAGCACCACTAACACAACGCGCAATGATTTTATCAATAGGTGTCGATGGCTCAACAATAACCGCTGCATTCGAGCCTAGCTCTAATGTTACTTTCCGTAAACCTACTTTTTCTTTAATACCTAATCCCACTTTACCACTTCCAGTAAAGGTTACTTTTTTCACGAATGGATGCGTTACGAGTGTATCGCTTAGTTCGCCACCACTACCTGTAACAATTTGTAATGCACCATCTGGTAATCCAGCTTCCTTAAATATTTCCGCCATCACAATTGCACTAAGTGGTGTTTGTGTTGCAGGCTTTAACACGACTGTATTCCCAACCGCGAAGGCAGGTCCCAATTTATGTGCGACTAAATTAAAAGGGAAGTTAAACGGAGTAATAGCAGAAATAACGCCTAATGGCTCACGCTTTGTCCAGCCTATTCGATCACCAGCTCCTGGTGCGGCATCCATCGGTACCGTTTCACCTTTCACTTGCTTCGCTCCTTCGGCTGCAAACTGATACGTTGCGATTGTGCGTTCAATTTCGGGTAAACCTGCTGATATAGGCTTGCCTGCTTCTTGCGCTAAAATTTCCGCCAATTCGTCTTTTCGACGTCGCATAATGTCGACTACTTTATATAAAATTTCGGCACGTTCGTAGGCGGTTGTTTTTTTAAATGAAAGAAAGGCATCTTGGGCACCTTCTATGGCTTGCTCAACATCAGAAACAGACGCCTTTGCAACCTTTGCAATTACCTTACCGTTATAAGGCGATTTTAATTCATATGTTTCCTTCGCATCTCGCCATTGCCCATTTATCCAAAGCTTTGTTTCGTTCATCTTCAAATACACCTCCAAATAATCTGTTCCTCTTTAGTTTATCATGAAGTGCTCGAATTTGACGCTATTGCGGCCGCTGTAACTGCGGATATCATCACAGCCTGTTGTGCTTGTATTAGTAATTCAATAGAAGACATAATGGCCATTGATAGAGATTGTTGAACTTTTGCCATATCATAGATAGCAATTTGCACGGCCATAAATAATACGAATTCGCGATGCCACTTCAACAATTTCATTCCCTTTAATTCATGATACAAATCAACAATTTGCTGAAGCTGAGCTTTATTCATTTGAAAATTAATCTTTGTATAACACAATATAGAAAAGGCAGCTCGTTTAGCATGTTAAAAAGAGCTGCTCTAGATAAGTTGGCATTCCTCCATTATATCTTTTCGTTTTTCAATAGCGTATTTACTGCTTGCTCCGTACCATCTTGCTCCATCATATTTGCTACCCTATTGAAGTTCGCAACGGAGACATCCACGATGTTTGTTTTTTCATTTCTTCCACAACGTCTTTGTACTTGTTCGAATCATACACTTTACCCGAGGCTACATATGTGCTGGCAATAGCTAATATAATTTTTCGATCCACTGTCCAACCTGCAACTTTCGATACAGCCTCCACAGTTTGTGTAAATTGGTTTTCAATTATAACAACATCCATGTTCAACACACTCCTTTTCACTATTTACGTAACATTCTGTCGAAAAGATTCAATCGTTTTGTAACAATTAACATAAAAAGTAAACATAATTTAATGTTTGAGATAAGGTATTATATGGTTTAATTAATATAATCTCAGATGAACGGGGGCTATATTATGATTGAACGGACAATCAGAAAATTACTATTAACCCAGACCCTACAAGAACGATTACAGCATTATTTACTATTGCGAAATTCCCCAAATAACGTCAGTCTACATCTTCTTTTTCCGAAAAATTAGCATAAAAAAACAGCGACAAAAAAGCTTTTGCCGCTGTCATTAAACTATTTAATTAAGCCCAACTCTTTTAGTTCCTCTGTAGAAAAAGCTCTAGACCTTGTTAAAAATCGTTTACCCTCAACGCCTTCAAGCGAGAACATACCGCCTCTACCATCCACTACGTCTAAAATAATTTGCGTATGTTTCCAATAATCATACTGGTTTTTGTGCATATAAAATGGTGTATCTCCAATCTTACCTAAGCATACATCCTGGTCACCTAATATTAAGTCCCCATCAGGATAACACATGGGAGAGGAGCCATCGCAACATCCACCTGATTGATGAAACATAACTGGTCCATGCTTTTCCTTTAACAATTCAATTAGTGCCAGCGCTTCTTCCGTTGCTAAAACACGTTCAACCACGCTATAGCACCTCCTCACTGATTAGAAGAAACCAAGTTTATTTTCGTTATAGCTCACCAATAAGTTTTTCGTTTGTTGGTAATGCGATAACATCATTTTGTGCGTTTCACGGCCAATACCTGACATTTTGTAGCCACCAAACGCTGCATGTGCAGGATATGCATGGTAGCAGTTTGTCCAAACACGTCCTGCCTGAATACCACGACCGAAGCGATATGCTGTATTCATATCACGCGTCCAAATACCAGAGCCTAGTCCATATAATGTATCATTCGCAATTTCTAATGCCTCTTCTTTTGTTTTAAATGTTGTAACTGCCACAACTGGCCCAAAAATTTCTTCTTGGAATATACGCATTTTATTATGCCCTTTAAAGACAGTTGGTTTAATGTAGTAGCCGTTTTCAAAGCCTTCACCTACATTATTTTTCTCGCCCCCAATTAGACATTCAGCGCCTTCCTGCTTACCAATATCTAAATAAGACAGAATTTTTTCCATCTGCTCACTTGAAGCCTGTGCCCCCATCATCGTATTCGGATCAAGTGGATTTCCAACTTGAATCGCTTCGACACGTTGTAACACACGCTCCATAAACTTATCGTAAATGGATTCTTGAATTAATGCTCGTGAAGGACACGTACATACTTCGCCTTGGTTAAGCGCAAATAGTACAAAGCCTTCTACTGCTTTATCTAAAAAGGCATCATCTTCATCCATAATATCTTCGAAGAAAATATTTGGTGACTTTCCGCCCAATTCTAATGTAACTGGAATAAGGTTTTGTGACGCATATTGCATAATTAAGCGACCTGTTGTCGTTTCACCCGTAAAGGCAATTTTACCGATACGCGGGTTTGAGGCAAGCGGTTTCCCTGCTTCTAAACCGAATCCATTTACAACATTTAGTACGCCTGCTGGCAATAAATCACCAATTAGCTCCACTAACACCATAATAGAAACTGGCGTTTGCTCTGCTGGTTTTAATACTACACAGTTACCAGCTGCAAGAGCTGGAGCTAGCTTCCAAACAGCCATTAATATTGGGAAGTTCCAAGGTATAATTTGACCTACTACCCCAATCGGCTCATGGAAATGATAAGCAACTGTATCATTATCAATTTGACTTAACGCACCTTCTTGTGCACGTAAAGCACCTGCAAAATAACGGAAATGATCAATCGCTAGAGGGATATCTGCATTTAATGTTTCACGAACCGCCTTACCATTATCCCATGTTTCGGCAACGGCTAACTTTTCTAAGTTTTGTTCAATACGGTCCGCAATTTTAAGTAAAATGTTAGCACGCTCTGTAGCGGATGTTTGTCCCCATGCATCTTTTGCTGCATGTGCCGCATCAAGTGCAAGTTCAATATCCTCAGCAGAGGAACGTGCTGCTTGTGTAAAAACTTGTCCAGTAACAGGAGTAACATTATCGAAGTATTGACCTTTCACTGGGGGTGTCCATTCTCCACCAATGTAATTATCATATCTCTCTTTGAATTGAACTACCGATCCTTCAGTGTTTGGAAATGCATAAACCATTTTACTTCTCCCCTTTACACAAAATAATGAGAACTTTCTAGAAAAATCGTATTTTAATATCGAAATAACGATATTTTCATAGAGACTCTCTTACCCAATATATTGTCAGAAATGAATGTTTATTTCAACTTTTTAAAATAAATTTTTATAATATTTATTTTTAGTAGAAAAGCTTATAGAATTCACGGTAATTACATCGATAGGGTATACTTAAGCTAATATAAAATGTATAGGAGAACAATATGAGAATTAACAAATATTTAAGTGAAACAGGCATCGTATCTCGTCGAGGTGCTGATAAATGGGTTGAAGAAGGTAAAATAACGATTAATGGTCTACCTGCTACTGTTGGCAGCCAAGTAGAGACTGGTGATATTGTTTGTGTGGATGGAAAAGAGGTAAAGAAAGAAGAACAACTCGTTTATATCGCTTTAAACAAACCCGTTGGTATTACAAGTACGACAGAGCGCCATATCAAAGGAAATGTCGTGGATTTTATTAATCATCCTTTGCGCATTTTCCATATCGGGCGACTCGATAAGGAATCAGAGGGATTATTATTACTAACAAATGATGGCGATATTGTTAATAAAATTTTACGTGCCGAAAACCATCATGAAAAAGAATATATCGTACAAGTTGATAAGCCGATTACTGATCAATTCATAAAAAAAATGAGCGCAGGAGTAGATATTTTAGATACAACAACATTGCCTTGCCATGTTGAAAAAATTTCAGATAAAGTTTTTAAAATTATTTTGGAACAAGGCTTAAATCGTCAAATTCGTCGTATGTGTTCAGCATTAGACTATTCAGTTAAACGATTACAACGAGTACGAATTATGAACATTAAGCTTGGAAATTTAAAGGTTGGGCAATGGCGCGATTTAACTGATAGAGAGCGGACAGAATTATTCCAACTACTTAATTACACAGCAAAATAATGCATTTGGAGGGGGTAGGGAGATGCTTTCCATTCAAAGTACTGAACAGCTTACAGGTGTACGGATAAGCGGTGATTTTTGGGATTTAGATACGCTCATACATGCTATTTATAAAGTAACTGGAGATGAAAACAAATATTATGATTACCAAGGTGCACGTCTTCGTATCCTCGGTTTTTGTTACAATCTTCGTCAAGCCTTGCAAGGGGAGCAACAGCTTGAATTTGTGAGCAATGGGCTTAACAAAAATATCCTTACTCGACATGAAATTATTTTCCCAAACAACAATGTCTATTTCGCTGCGGAAGTTCTCTGGCCTGAAATTCTTTTCACAGCTATTGCCTTAAACGATTTTATTCGTCTACATCAGGAGTTAATCGATTCCTCTGCTTGGAATAGTTATGTCGCCACTATTCGTAATTTCCAAGCAGCGGTTGCTGATTGCCTAGAGCAAGAGCTAAGCGATGATCAATACTTAGTTTTTTTAAGGATGCTTCATACAAAAAGTCCATTGACATTCCGTTACGCCACGCAGTATGTAGATGTTCTAAATTTAGAATACATACAATTGAATACACAAGCACGTAAAGCGCAATTAGCCTCCTTTGCTCTTCGCTTAATGCTTGAGGATGAAGAATACACGGTACTAAAATCTAAGCTAATCGAAGTCGCCAGTACGACCAAAAAAGCACTACACGAAATCCCAATCAACGCAAACTACCCTGAAGAAATTTTGTGGTAGGTGCTAATATTTCTTCGTTTTAACGGTGGGTAGGTGCCAGATACTAAACATATACGAGTTGTTGGTAGCGGAGGCGGTGACTCCTGCGGGAACGCACGCAGCGTAAGACGCAACAATCCGCGCGCAAGCGAGGGTTGCGGCTTACGGTGTGCCCGCGGAAAGCAACCGCCGTAGCGGACAACAACGGCATAGCAAAAAAGTGGTAGATTAATTGCATGCAATCTACCACTTCTGCTATTGCTATTCAATCGTTTCGTATGCCATTTTACGAATAACTGTCTCATGTTGCGGATAATCAGCTAACAGTTCCGCTTGTGTAAATAGCTCAAAGTCTTCAAAATCAAACCCTGGTGCTACCATACAGCCTACTAAACTAAATGTATTTGCATCATCAACGGAAGATCCAAAAATCGTACCTTTTGGCACTGCCACTTGAGGAACCTCACCTGCTTCTAAATTTAACCCTAACTTTTTCCCCTCATATGTACCGTCAGGGTAAATCATATGAACAGTTAATGGGCTACCAGCGTGATAATACCAAAGTTCATCTGATTTTAAACGGTGTAAATGTGAAATATCCTGAGATTGTAATAAAAAATAAATGCTTGTATAAATTGGTCTTGTTACATTTCTTACAGCGATCTCCTCTGTTGATCGAAACGAAGAAATATAGTATCCTCCCTCGGGATGTTGATCTAACCCTAATTTATCAATAAAATATTGTGCAGAATATTGCATCAAACTTCACTCCTTTTTTCCACCTTACCAAAAAGTAAAGGTCAAACGCTACTTCTATCTATCATTACTACGGTGTTCAACAAAAAAGGCATCTCGAATTAATATCGAGACACCCTTCCTCTTACAAGCCACCTAAATAAGCAGCTTTCACTTGTTCACTTTCTTGCAGCTCTTTTGCCGTACCAGCTAACACAATACGCCCTGTCTCAAGTACATAAGCGCGGTCAGCTACCGATAATGCCATATTAGCATTTTGCTCTACTAGCAATACCGTTGTACCTTCTTTATTGACCTTTTCAATTATATTGAAAATATTTTTTACCATAAGCGGTGCAAGCCCCATCGATGGCTCATCCATTAGTAATAGCTTTGGTTTTGCCATTAATGCACGACCCATTGCAAGCATTTGCTGCTCACCACCAGATAATGTGCCAGACTGTTGCTTACGGCGCTCCAGTAGACGAGGGAATAGCTCAAAGACATGGTCCATATCTTTTTTTATCCCTGCCTTATCGTTACGAAGATATGCCCCAAGCTCTAGATTTTCCTCTACTGACATATTAGCGAATACACGGCGACCTTCAGGAACATGGGAAATACCTGATTTTACGATTGTTTGTGCAGCCTTACCTGCAATCGAGAAGCCTTCATATTCGATAATGCCTCCTTTAGGTTTTTGTAAGCCTGACAAGGTTTTTAATAATGTACTTTTACCAGCACCATTTGCACCGATTAATGTTACAATCTCTCCCTCGTTTACTTCTAAAGAGACGCCCTTTAATGCTTGAATATTTCCGTAGAATACATCAATGTTTTGTACTTTTAGCATTAGCTGATAACCTCCTCACCAAGGTAAGCTTCTATTACCTTTGGATTGTTGCGAATTTCCTCTGGTGTCCCATCAGCGATTAATTGCCCGTGATCCAGTACGTAAATACGTTCACAAATTCCCATTACTAAGCTCATATCATGCTCAATAAGCAAAATCGTTAAACCAAACTCTTTACGAATAAACGCTATTAACTCCATTAAGTCATGTGTCTCTTGCGGGTTCATCCCTGCTGCTGGCTCATCTAGTAATAATAGCTTTGGATTTGCAGCTAATGCACGCGCAATTTCTAGACGGCGCTGCATCCCATAAGGTAAGTTTTTTGCTAGTTCATCCTTATAAATATCTAAGCCAAATATTTTTAAAAATTCCGTGGATTGCTTTTCCATTGCTTCTTCACCTTTAAAGTGACTCGGTAACCGAAAAATAGATGACCACATTGAATGTTTAGCTAGTGAATGGTTCGCTACTTTTACGTTGTCCAAAACAGATAATTCCTTAAATAGACGGATATTTTGGAACGTACGGCTAATACCTTTTTGTGTTACTTGATATGGTGCAAGACCATTGATCTTTAGGCCGTCAAAAGTAATCGTACCTTCAGTTGGTGTATATACCCCTGTTAACATGTTAAAGCTTGTTGTTTTACCAGCACCATTTGGTCCAATGAGGCCTACTAATTCACCTTGATTTAGGTACATATTAACGCCCTGTACCGCCTTTAAACCACCGAATTGAATGCCCATATTTTCTACTTTAATCAGAAGGTTTCCAGTCATTATTTTGTACCTCCTTTTTTACCAAACTTAAAGAAGTCTGTAATTTCTTTTGTGCCCATTAAACCAGTTGGACGATATAGCATAACAATAATTAATACTAAGCTGTAAATAATCATTCGTGTTTCTGGGAAATTCGCTAGGTATGTTGATATTAACGTTAAGAATATAGCTGCGATAACAGAACCCGAGAGACTACCTAAGCCGCCAAGAACAACGTATATTAAAATATCAAATGATTTTAAGAAACCGAATGTTGTTGGCTGAATAATGTAGAAGTTATGTGCAAAAATGGCCCCTGCAAGACCTGCAAAGAAAGATCCAATCGCGAATGCTACAACTTTATAGTAAGTTGTATTAATCCCCATGGCATCCGCAGCAATTTCATCTTCTCGAATGGAAATACAAGCACGTCCATGACGAGAATTAGTAAAGTTAGAAATTACTAAAATCGTTAATACCACACCAATGAATGCATATGTCCAATTTGATAAATATTTAACCTGCATCCCTGCTGCCCCACCGACATAATCCGTATTTAAAAACACAATACGAATAATTTCTGCAAAACCAAGCGTTGCAATGGCTAAATAATCCCCTTTTAATCGTAGTGTTGGAATACCTACAATTAAACCAGCTACCGCTGCTGCAAGTGCTCCTAACAAAATGGCTAACGGGAATGGAAGCATTAGTTTTGTTGTAATAATAGCTGAAATATAAGCACCAACTGCAAGGAAACCAGCATGCCCAATAGAGAATTGGCCAGTAACCCCGATAACGATGTGCAAGCTGACAGCTAGCATAATGTTAATACACATTGTGATTAACATATTTTTATAATATAAGTCAATGACTTCCGTTGTAATAAGAGCCTGAACAACTACATAGATGACTAGCGCTAATACGGCGTAGCCCCAGAAAACTTTAGACTTCTTCATCATTACCGCTCACCTACACTTTCTCGCGGGCGTTTTTACCGAAGATACCCGATGGTCTGAAAATCAAGATTAAAATCAAAATGACAAATGCCGCTGCATCGCGCCATAAAGAGAAGCCGAGTGCACTTACCATTGATTCCACGACACCTAGTAACATACCGCCAACCATTGCACCTGGAATAATACCAATACCACCAAGAACGGCAGCGATGAACGCTTTAACCCCTGGAATAACACCCATTAACGGGTCAATTTTTGTATAATACACACCGAAGATAACACCCGCAGCACCAGCTAAGGCAGAGCCAATTGCAAATGTTGCTGAAATTGTATTATCTACGTTAATGCCCATTAGGCGCGCTGCATCCGCATCATGGGAAACCGCACGCATCGCTTTCCCAATTTTCGTTTTATGTACGATGAACTGTAATAAAATCATCAGTACGATAGCGACAGATAAAATTAAAATAGACGTACTGCTAATTTGAACACCGAATACATCGAATGTTCGATTTTTAATCACTTCAGGGTATGCTGCTGGCTGCGCGCCTCTGAAGAAAATTGTCGTATATTCAATTAATAGCGACACACCAATTGCTGTAATTAACGCTGCGATACGCGTAGCATTTCGTAATCGCTTATATGCAATACGTTCAATTAACACACCGAAGATTGCACAAATTGCCATCGCTAATAATAATGCTGGTAAAAAGCCCAGCTCCCACTTAGCAATTGCGTAAAAGCCGATAAATGCCCCAATCATGAAAACATCACCGTGGGCAAAGTTAATAAGCTTAATAATACCGTATACCATCGTATACCCTAACGCTATTAACGCGTAGATACTACCTAGTGAAACACCATTCACAAGCTGTTGTATCCATTCCATGAGCGTTCACTCCTTTGTTATTTTTTGAGGAATGCAAAAACGGGACCTATTTCTACATAGCTGAATTGAATGCAGAAAAACTCGTGTCCCTCATAAAAAGTTATTTCCGATTCCTTATGCTAGAATCTATGCTTTTTTTTATTAGTCTAGTTGTCTGTTAAAAAATAAAAGAGAAGGCGGGTTGCCCGCCTCCCCCTTGCTTTTTTGAAAAAAATTAAGGATTTACTTTAGAGTTGAACACTTGTTTACCGTCTTTAAATTCAAGAACCGTTGCTGTTTTAATTGGGTTATGGTTTTCGTCAACTGAGAAAGTACCTGTTACTAAAGAAAGATCTTTTGTTTCAGCTAATGCATTTTTAATTGCTTCGCCGTCAGTAGAGCCTGCACGTTTGATAGCATCTGCAATGTAGTAAATTGAATCATAGCCAAGTGCGTTAAATGCATCTGGTGCTTTATCGCCATTCGCTGCTTTAAATGATTTTACAAAGTCTTGAATTTTTTGATCTGGGTCTTCTGCAGAGTAGTGGTTTGTAATAAACGTATTATTCAGTGCATCTGCTCCAGCTAAATCAATTAAAGTTGGAGAATCCCAACCGTCTGCTCCCATAAGTGGAACTGTAATACCCATTTCACGCGCCTGTTTTACAATCAGACCAACTTCTTCATAGTATCCAGGAATAAAGATGAAGTCTGGATTTGCTGATTTAATATTCGTTAATTGTGTACGGAAGTCTGTATCTTTCGCTACATAAGCTTCCTCTTTTACAACTTTCCCACCGCTTTTAGAGATTGTATCTTTAAATGATTTTGCTAAACCTTTTGCATAATCAGATGCATTATCTCCAAAGATGGCTACGTTTTTCGCACCTAGTTCACCTGATGCAAAGTTTGCAGCCACAATCCCTTGGAATGGGTCAATGAAACAAGTACGGAAAGCATATTCATTAATGCTGCCATCGTCATTTACTGTAATATTTGGAGCTGTACCTGAACCAGTAACAATCGGAATTTTATTATCATTTGCGATTTGAACAGTTGCAACGGTATTACCAGATGTTGCAGGAGCTAGCATCGCTACTACTTTATCTTGCGTTGCTAGTTTAATAGCTGCCGCAGTTGCCTCTGAGTTTTCTGATTTGTTATCTACTTTAATAAGTTCAATCTTCTTGCCATCAATACCGCCTGCATCATTAATTTCTTTTACCGCTAATTCTGCACCTAAGCCGATTGATGAACCGTATGAAGCTACGTTACCTGAAAGCTCCAAGTTGGCACCGATTTTAATTGTGTCTCCATCTTTTGAGCCACCACCTGATGATGAGCCTCCTGAATTTGTATCACCGTCTCCAGCGCCGCAACCTGCAAGTACACCTGCAAGAAGTGAAGAAGCTACTAGAAGTGAACCGAACTTTTTAAGCTTATTGTATTCTCTCATAATTAAATTCCCCCTGAAAATTCTCAAATGTTAGATATTTCTGATAATTATAAACAATCTTTCGCTAATGCTCAATAGCAAAAATAATTATTTATAACTATCTATTTTTGAAGCAAGATAATATTCAATTAAGCCTTTTACATTGTAAAACATTCTTTATATTTAGTCTAGAGTGATTTTTCAGTATAATTAGTTATTTTTGAATTATCTATTAATTAGGACTAAATTAATAGAAAGCTATTAAGAAAAATTTTTTTGTAACTATACGACTAACATCCTTTTTGCGAAAATTGCTTACTATTTCAATTTATATATTTTTCTTTGTAAAAGGATACCTACCAATGTTCCGTATATAACATGACCAATAAGCCACCAACCGAAAGCATAATGATCACTTATAATCGGTGTCCGTTTTGAGAAAATTGTTGTAGGGAATAATATACAACCTATGAAAATTTGTAACAAAATACTATTTCTAATCAACAATGTATTATTCCATTTATACTTATTACGAATCGCGCATAATACGGCTGTTATTACCCACGATATAATGAGATGAAAAAAGAATTCTATTACTTCAGGAAATCGAATGTTTTTTAAAATCGGTATATAATCGACATTTAATAGTAATGTATATACACGGCTGCCTGTTAGATTTTCAACAACTTTGAAGAAAGCCCCCAATATACACCCTGCAACAAAGGACGCTATTATTACTTGACGATTGATGAGTACTTTCATGTGCTCCTCCTTGCTTCCATCTTAATAAATCCATAAAAGGATGAATCCAAATGATAAAAAAAACAATTGTGCTATTTCGCAATGATTTACGTCTAGATGATCACCCAGCTCTATGGCATGCAGCCAATACAGGGGCCATCTTACCTCTTTATATTCAACATGACCAAACACAAGAGCAAAACTCGGCTCAAGATTATTGGACGTACTATTCGCTTCAAAATCTTCAATCTACATTTAGTAATTATGACGTCCCGCTCATTTTACGAAAGGGAGATGTCATTTCACAAGTACTTCAATTGGCATTAGATACGCAAGCTAACGCTGTATATTTTAATGAGCGCTTTAGTCAAACTGAACGTGCTGAAGATGAGCGTTTAGCCAATATATTACAAGCAAACGATATTGAAGTAAAAGCATTTTATGGTGATACATTATTTGATGTCACTTCCATTCGAAATCAACAAAACAAACCATATGCCATCTTCACATCATTTTATAAACGCTGTTTACAGGAGCAAGCTCGAAAGCCACTTGGACGTCCTGCTAATATGCGCGCTTTTCCTATCAATGTATCATCTTTAACATTAGATCAATTGCAGCTGCTGAATGGAAACTGGTATAGCAAGTTTCGCAATTATTGGCTCCCTGGAATGGATAGTGCATTGGACCAATGGGAGCTTTTCATAAAGGGTGGCTTATATGACTACAAGGACAAGCGGGATTACTTAACCAAGGACACTATTTCTAAAATGTCCCCATTTATTGCACTAGGTAATATTAGTATTCGTTTTCTGTGGGCCTCTTGTCAGGAGTTAATAGAAGTTGAGGCTGACCCTGGGTTCGCTCAACAAATCGAAAGTTTTTTAAGACAACTTATATGGCGAGAGTTTTCAATTTATCAGCTACTGTCCTATCCTTCATTTACTACCCTCTCATTACGTAGTAATTTTCAGCATTTTGAATGGGAACCTAATTCTCTTTATCTTCATGCATGGAAAAAAGGCCAGACAGGTTACCCTTTAGTGGATGCAGGTATGCGTGAGCTTTGGGAGACTGGCTATATGCATAATCGAGTAAGAATGGTCGTTGCCTCATTTCTAGTAAAACATTTACTACAACCATGGCAAGAAGGCTATGACTGGTTTGAACATACACTACTTGACTTTAATGCAGCTAATAACGCAATGGGCTGGCAGTGGGTAAGCGGCACGGGTATCGATTCCGCTCCTTATTTCCGTATTTTCAACCCTTCCTTACAAGGAGAGAAGTTCGATATAGATGGTACATATATAAAAAAATGGGTACCAGAATTAGCAAGCCTACCTTCAAAATATATACACGCACCGCAAACAGCACCCACGGCTATTTTAGAGCAGGCTAATATCACATTAGGCGATACCTATCCATTGCCCATCGTTGACCATAAAACAGCACGAGCCCGTGCATTAGAGCGATACAACTCCATAAAAAAAGCATAGAGCCATCATGCGGCCCTATGCTTCGAATTAAAATTAAGTAACAGCATACTAGGAGCATCCTTTGCCGCCTGTATGTTGTTTTTTGTTGAGCGGAGGAAAAGACGCGACACTCGTGGCAGAATAATCCGATTACAACATTTATTTTGCGTCCGCCAGTCATGCTGCGGAAGAAAAGCTAAGCCTTTTTTAAGGAAAACACGCAAAGGCGTTCATTTATATTTGTTTCATTTTCTAGATGTACTTCGTGTATTAATTCAAAAGGTGTACCGTGATGTAAAAACTGCAAATAATCATATGGAGGGTAATATAAAATAATATGAATATCTCGCATATTTTGCTCAAAAGACTCCCATATATGATGAATGACAGTTCGAAATATATTAATGGAGAACGGATTAAAAAAGAAAAAAACATTATCACATGGCTGTATCTTGTAGTTTTCCGCAATCGTATGAACAAATGAAATGGCATTTTGCGAGCCATTTTTTCGGCAATAGCTCTCCTTATTATGCTCTGCTTCCGCGTAAAAACCTGCGTCCATTTCTATTCCGATTGCTGGAGTGTGGAATTTATGATGAATATAAATAGGGACCCTTCCTTTTCCACAACCCATATCAATAAACACTGGATTTTCTGGCAAATCATATTGTGTAAATAATTGCTCTAATCCAGCATAGGGGGTTGGCTCATAACGATGGTAATGAGCTAGTTTAGGAAAGCCATATTGTTCCCCAATCGTATTAATGTGCAAAAGTTTATCAAACTGTTGTTCATTCATTTATTTAGATACTCCTCGAAAAAAAGAATGCTTTATTTTAGCACGAATATAAGCAAACACCATATGCAAAAGATTGGCTTCAATCTTTTTTCTTTCGCCCGCTGTTGCTTAAATTGTTTGAGTGCCTGGCACTTCATCGGGTACTTGCTCGCAGCCTTCCGCTCCATTCAACTAAAAAAATAGCATCAAGAGTGAGCCTCTTGATGCTATTTTTAACACTCCGACCATATTAAAACGTTTCGATATAATGTATTTTTAACGTCCTCTGCGGTTAAATCTGAAAACGAAGAGGAGTGCAGCCACTAAAAATGAAAACGAAGCGGTTGCTGTTAACACTGTACTCTTATCAATTGTTGCCTCTTGCGTAGCCTGTCCATTACCTTGGTTAGGCCCTCCATTGGCATCTGGACGTTGCATAGGACCTCCATTAGCTCCTCCGCCTTGTCCATTGCCCATGCCACCTTCAGGTATTTGTGAAGGGTCGAAGTCTTCTGGTAATTGGCTTGGATCAAAATCGTCAGGCATTTGCATCTGATCGCCAGGTGCCTCATCATTTGTATCGCCATTTGGCATAGCCATATTCCCTTGAGCAGTCGCACTTGTTTCTACAACTAATTCACCTGACAGTTGTTTTAAGATGGATGCAGAACGCTGTTTAGCAAATTCAGGTAGACTATTATCCCCTGATACACCTTCTAAAAACTGTTCCGTTGTATAAAATTTTGTAGGATCTGCTTCTTCATAGCTTGTTAATAGCATTGCTAAATTGTTTGTAATCGACTGTATATAATCTTCTGTTAAATAAGTCGTTGCGAGTTGTTCTAAATAACTTTCATACTTAGCTCGATACGTTTCATTAGACAATAGCGCATTTAAAAGCGGGCGCTCTTCAAGAGTTGTCCCAGATACAGGCGTAGTTACGCTAAAGTTAATTGCACTATCTGACATTAAATTACTAGACATTCCGCCACCCATGTCGAAGTTCCCTTTATTGCGGTTAGCGTTTTGTTGCCCCTCTTGTGTCTGTTCGCCATTTGACTGGTCTTCTTGTGCTTGCTCTCCGTTTAGCTGACTACCTTGTGCTTGCTCTCCATTTGGCTGACCACCTTGTGGCTGCTCTCCATTTGGCTGACCACCTTGTGCTTGCTCTCCATTTGGCTGACCACCTTGTGGCTGCTCTCCATTTGGCTGACCACCTTGTGGCTGCTCTCCATTTGGCTGACCACCTTGTGATTGCTCTCCGTTTGGCTGACCTTCTTGTGATTGCGTTACTGCTGGTATGTCTGCATTTTCATCCGTCTCGCCTTCAGGGAATTCCTTATTAGTATTCCCTCGCATTTGATTTGGATTGCCGCCGCCCATTCCACCACCACCGCCAGCACCAAAGCCACCGAATGACATATTATAATCCCACGGTATTATAGAGAACACTCCATTATTTTCATACAAATAATAGTTGTGTTTCATATTCCCTTGGTAACTATCTAAATTTACTAGCGCGGTATTAACAGCAAAGTAGCGCAGCATTTCATCGACATCAATATACTTCTCAATATCTCCGCCGTTATTTATCGCATCTAACATTTCTGTTAGCTTCGAGTTTTCAACATTGTCTTCATTTGTTTTTAAACCAATTCCAGTATAATCAGCAATATTATCGCTAATATATTTTAAATCACTGCCTGTACCATCTGGTTTAAATAAAAATCCGTCATTGGAACCGTAATTGTTTGCTAAAAATGTTTCATCAACCGCCTCTACTCCAAGATATAAGCCACGTTCTTCTCCATTCACTGTCACATACATATAAGAGTGGGCAGGTGTTGGTAAGCCCATTTTTTCCATAAGCTCATACGAAATATATTCCCGCATTAAAGTTGAATCACTGTAGTTATTGTTTAAATTTAGTTTTTTCAAGCCGTATAAGCTTTTAGTATCATCGTAATAATCAAAATCAACTTTTAAGCTATAACGATCAGAGTCGCTATTGACAACAGAACGTAGCGATAAATTTCCTTTTGTACGAATCGCTACATTTTCTATTGTCTTACCGTTTATCGTAATATCGGCTTGCTTTAACTCCTCATCAGCAGCGTTTTCTAGCATGTCCTCCCAGTCTTCGTCCGCTATTTCAATATCAACAGTTGTTACTTTGCTTTTATTGAACACCAGTGTCTCATAGGAGAATTCTGTATTTTTCGTATCAATGCCTAAGTTTGGAAGCACAGCAACCATCACGCCAAAGAGTAGGAGGAGAATCGCCATACTAGTATAGACAATTCGATTTTTAATCATTGACTGCACCTCTCTTGCTCGTAGTTAGAAAGCTATTGTTCACTATCATTACGCTGTGAAGTTACCATCGTAGCTAAGCATAATTGCTGATTTTACACCAGGTACTTTTGTTAAATTGTCCATAAACTTTGCGTCGTTTTGCTTCACGCGAATTTCATATGTTGTTTCGATTTCATCATTTTGAATGATGGATTTTGATTTTAACGCATACTTTTTAGACTGTGCAGCAATGATTCGCTCCACTTCTTCACAAGCTAAATCTTCTTCAAATTTCACAATTAATAAGTAAGGATTTTCAATCGTAATTTTATTCACTAATACTAGTAGCACGAGACCAATCAAGATTGCGCCAATAATTACAAGTGGAATGAATCCTGCTCCACAAAGAATACCTGATACGATTGCCCAGAAAATATACACTAAATCCATTGGATCCTTGATAGGTGTACGGAAACGAACAATTGATAGTGCCCCTACCATACCAAGTGACAACAAGACGTTTGAACTAATACCCATAATAACGAGCGATGTTGCCATCGTCATAATGAGCAACGAAATATTAAAGGAATGCGAATAAATCACACCATTAAAGGTTTTCTTATATACAGCGTAAATAAATAACCCAACAAAGAAAGCAACAACTAGTCCAATAATTGAATCTGTTAATGAAAATGATGTTGTTTTCTCTAGAAAATTCGATTTAAAAATATCACTAAAATTCATATTATCCATTTTTCATTTCTCCTTTTTATACATGCATACGGCTAAGCTGATATTTTGAATATGCTTCAGCACGTGTATCCACTGATTGTAGTAAATACTTAATAACATCTGGTAAATACTCATCGTATTTTACTTCTAAAATGACAAGATTCGGTTCCAGTACATCTACCATAGGTAGGTTTTTACTGAACATATCTGTATTGCGAAGGCTTGACTGCACTTTACTGTCGAACGTTACACGTACATTGCCAAAGGGATAAATGTACGCCTCACGCTCATAATCGACAACGGTCGTCGGCTTAATTTGGTGATATTTCATCTCGTGAAATAATTCCCGTATTAACACGCGATCATCATTTTCCATCCATTCAATTTCACCACTACGCATTTTTTCGTACTCTGTCTGTGTAATGACACACTTCGTTTTGAACGTTAAATTATTACGCTTACTTTTACGCTCTAAATTCACCAAAGCAGCGGATTTTCCATAAATTCGGACTCGGTATTTATCACGATTAATAAACCCTTCTTTTTTTTCATTCAAAACTTTGTTAGCAAAATTATCGAAGTATGTGCTTCGAATTAAATATTTTCCATCAGGACCCGCATTGTGATCCAGCTTCATCAAATGCTGAATTTTACTTTTCAAAAGTGCGTAATCTGGATATGAGATAGCCTGTTTAATTTCCTTCCGACCATTCGGGTTAAATGATGTCAGTTTAGGCATGACGTTAGCTCCTTCCTACTATTTCTTCACAATCTTGTATTGCTCTTGTTTTTCAGTTAACCAAGTCATATATTCTTCATTAATACGTGTTTCCAATACTGTTTCATAAACTTCATCTTTGACATCTTCAAACGTCGCTTCTTCTGCAGGCACTTTTTCTGTCACTTTAATAATGTGATAGCCTTCTGCTGACTGTACTACGCCACTAACGGCCCCTTTTTCAAGAGCGAATGCAGCCTCTTCGAACTGCTCATCCATCTGACCGCGGCTAATATAGCCTAAATCGCCGCCATCTTCACTCGTATCTGTATCAACTGAGTAGGCTTTCGCTAGCTCTGCAAAGTCCTCTCCAGCTGTTATTTTCGCTTCGACCTCTTTAGCAGTTGCTTCATCTTCAAGGAAAATATGGCTAGCTGCCACTTGTTCCTGCTGACCGTAGTCGTCTTTGTTTTCCTCGAAGTATTGCGTTAATTCTTCATCTGAAATATCAATGCTTGCCGCAATAACATCTTTCGTCAGCTGATACATGCGAATATTGTCCTTAACACTTTCCTTTGTCAGACCATTTGCATCGAGTGTCTCTTGTAAAGAATCCTCACCACCATAAGATTCTACAAGCTCATCATATTCCGCTTGAATGGCGTCATCCGATACGGTAATGTCCTCTTTTTTCGCCTCAAGCTCGATAATTTTATTGTTTATGAGTGTGTCTAACATGTCTGCGCCATATTGATCACGTAATGCCTCATCTAGCTCTGTCTGAAGAATCTTCTCGCCGTCTACCGTTGCCACATAATCGCTACTCTCACCACATCCAGTTAACAGCAATGCTAATGCAGCGGGCACAGCAAATATTTTGATAAACCTTGAATTTATAGTCATTCTCTATAACATCCTTTCGTTTATTTCTCGTTTACATTGCTTACTATAAAGTGCTTATGTGTCAGTCAGATGTCAGCTTTACAATTCCAGCAAAAATTTTTACATTTCTATTAGTGAATCTTTAGACTATCTTCACAAATTCATATCTTTTTATATAAAGCACAACAAAAAAAGCCACCACGCTGTTACAGCGTAGTAGCCTTTAATAAGGTTATTTCAAAGCATGATCCTGATGGATTACTTTCAACTAAACGTAAATCTCCACCAATCGATTGCGCCATCATTTTACTTAATGGTAAGCCTAAGCCCAGTCCTCGAACAGTGTATTTTTTATTTTCTCCTCTATAAAATCGTTCGAAAATAAATGCCTGATCCTCCTGAGATATTCCGTTCCCTGTATCCTTAACAGCAATGATGACACTATCAAGTTTTTGCTTTAATGTAATGGTCACTAATCCTTCCTGCATTGCTTGCTTTGCATTTGTTAAAAGGTTGGTGAATATTTGCTGCATGCGTACAACATCTGCTTGGACTTGCACTGAATCCAGAAGATAATTGACCTGTATTTTAACGTTTTGTTCATCCCCCATCACTTCCCACTGTGCTACAGCATCACGTACCAAATGATTGACGTTCACTGTGACGAGCTTAACAGGAATAGCATCTACTGCAAAACTATTAAAAGCTAGTAAATCTCCAACCATCGTTTTCATTTTCGTCGTTTCTAGCAGGGCCATTTGAATAAATTCTTCAGCATCTTTACCAGTTACAACATCATCTCTTACAGCCTGCAAAAGCCCACTAATAGATGTAACAGGCGTTTTTAGCTCATGTGTCACACCTGCAAGCAGCTCAGTTCGTGTTCTCTCTAATTGTTCAAGCTTATTAGCCATTTCCTTAAAGGATGTTACAAGCTCGAAAATTTCTTCTTCTTTATTATATTGAGGTAAATCAAATGTATAATTGCCTTCTTGAACTTGTTTAGCCGCTTCAGCTACTTGCTTAATTGGACGTACTAAACGCTTCGATAAAAAATAGATTGCTCCCCAGCCTAGGACAGCAAGTGCTCCAATTAGTAAGGCAAGTTGACCATATTCTTGTTGCACTTTTGTCAAATTATCCTTTTTCTCTAGCACTAGCACCCATCCGACTACGCTATTGTCCTTTTCAATTTTCTTTTTCACGACATATTGAACCGTCTTTTTGCCATCTGTTTCGACTAGTATCTTCTTCGTACCCTCTTCACCATCTAAAAAGTTAGCCACATTATTAGCGCTTCCTGGTGGCATCGGTCGATTACTTGTCAGAACATTACCTTTTACATCAACGACATATAAAATCGGATCAATTTCTCTCATACTAAAGCGTTCGCGATTACCGATAAAACCTGGAATACCGTCTGTAGGCGCATTATTGGAACCTGTTGTATCCGTCAAACGATATACCGTTTCTTCTGCTAAAAAGTTCATTAAATCAAGTCGATTCTCAAAAGCTGTATGACGTATCCAGCTAGCAGAAATTAAAGAAATAATAGCTAGCCCTATAAAGAGCGTAAGTAAATAACGGCTCGTCCAATAGTTAAGTAAGGAAATTCGCTTATTTTTTTTGAACACTTAACTGATACCCCAATCCCCGTAATGTTTTAATCTCTCCTTCTGTTTCATCCCAGTCTATAAGTGCTTTACGTAATCGCTTCACCGCTAAATCGACGGCTCGATCACTGCCCTCATATTCCCACCCCCATACATGTTCGATCAGCTGGTCTCGAGTGAATGTTTGGTTTGGATGTTCTGCTAAAAATAAAAGCACCGATAAATCTCGTGGTGTTAACACAATTTCTTGCCCATTGAGGTGCACTTGATGCGCCTGCATATCAATTTCCAACTGCCCGAATCGCTTCTTTAATGTTGTCTCATTTTTACTTTCAGCTCGCCTTAATACAGCCTTTACTCGCGCGACAACTTCATCCGCAATAAATGGTTTAGGTATATAATCGTCTGCACCTTGATCGAAACCTTCTAAACGATAATTTACATCCCCTAATGCAGTTAGCATTATCACTGGACAAGCGCTCACATTGCGAATTTCTCGTAAAATTGTCCAGCCGTTTTTTTCTGGTAACATAATATCCAATAGCACTAAATCAGGCTGATGTTCCGTAAACAATTCGAGTGCCTGACCACCAGTAAAGCATTGGACAACTTCATAACCAACCTTTTGCAAATAGGCCTTCAATACTTGGCTAATTGCGAATTCATCTTCTACTACTAATATTTTGGTCATCATTTTCACCCCGCCACGGCTTGTTGATTTTTTATTATAGCATCTGTTTATGTCAGCTAAATGTCAGCAAGCTTCACAAAAGAATGCAATATGTAATTTTAAAATCCGACTTGTAAAATACTTCATATAATCCATCTATCCAATGTACTTATAGAAAAAAGATATTTTTCTTCCATTGAATTTCTGCAATTCTGTTGACAATGGCTTCTTAGGACACTTATCATTGATTGCGAATGATAATCATTGATAATTCATTCAATTGTAGTTTAATCTATCTATACTAAAATGATTAGGGGGTAAAAGTATGATTATTGTTACAAATCGTATTCAAGTAAAGCCTGGCTTTGCTGCAAAAATGGCACCGAACTTTACGAAGCCAGGTCCTCTACAACAGTTTGAGGGCTTTCATAAAGTAGAGGTATTAATTTCGACAGATGATCCTACATATGACGAAATGAGCGTCAATATGTACTGGGAGTCGAAGGAACATTTCCAAGCTTGGCGTAATAGTGATGCTTTTGCAGCGGCACATCACCGTCCTGAGCCCGGCTCTGAAGGTGCAAAACCTGAGAATAGCCCAATTATCGGCAGTAAAATTGTTATTGCTGAGCTTGCTTCTTCTATTGAAGCACAAAGCTAATAACGAATTGTAAACCTTTTAAATATCTTCTGATTCTATCTAAAAAACCATGCATATTTCTAGAAATATGCATGGTTTTTTTTATATTCTGAGTGACAGTCACTCAAACAATTTTGAATATTCCCCAGGTAATACAAATTCAAGTGCCAGTCACGCACACAATTATTGGAACACGACGACTAAAATGTAGCCAACAACGGATAAACAAACGGAACCGATTAATCCTGCGATAAATGCTTTAATACCTAATTGCTTAAAGGTTTTAATTTCTACATTTAATCCTAACCCTGCCATCGCCATGGCAATTAAAATATAGGCACAGCTCACAAGTGTTTGCGCAACTGCAGGTGGTACAATACCTAATGAATTAATACCGCTCATGACTAAAAACCCTAGAATAAACCAAGGAATGATAGATAGCGAAAATGCTTTCCCTCCTTGTTCTTTATCCCTTCTTTGATACATAATACCGATTACAATTGCTACTGGTACAAGTAATGCGACGCGAGTTAACTTCACAATGACCGCCATATCAACAGCCTCATCACCACCTGCAGCCGCAGCTGCTATGACGTGCGCTATTTCATGTAATGTCCCACCCGCAAAAATACCATATTGCGTCGGTGTTAAACCGAAAATTGAATACAACAGTGTATAAACAAGTGTAAATACTGTACCAAGCAACGCTACGATTGCTGCACCTACTGCTGTTTCCTTTTCATTCGCTTTAATTTGAGGTGCAATCGCCACTACAGCCGCTGCTCCACAAATAGCTGTTCCGCAGGCTGTTAAAATGCCGAGCTTTTTATCTACATTAAATACCTTCGTTAAGCCGTAAACAACAAACAGTGCAAATACTAAATTGATGAATGCAATAAGAAAAACGCCTGCCCCTGCATGATAAATATCAGCTAAGTTCAACCGCATACCAAGCAAGATAATACCGAAACGCAATAGTTTTTTACTTGAAAATGATATACCCATTTGCCACGCATCTGGTACACTAAACGCTGCTCTCCAAGCCATCCCTAGAATAATTGCTATTACAAGCTGCCCTAGTATCGAGAAGAAAGGAAATGTCGAAATATACTTAGCTACTAAGGCAAGTCCCAATGTCAAAATAATCCCCTTCATAAAGGGTGGCGTTAAGAATTTCTTAATCCCTCGTTGTTGATCCATGCTGTCCACTTCTTTCATTCTTTATGAATATTACTTTATAAAAAAGGTAATCATTAGTAAAATACATATATATAATTGCTATCATTAATTTTTTTAATAGTAAGGAGGGCATAAGATGCAATACGATGCATTAAAAACTTTCGTTACATTAGTTGAAGTAAATAATTTCACGAAGGCGTCAGAAATTTTACATATTTCCCAACCTAGTGTAAGTCTGCATATTAAAAACCTTGAACAAGAGTTTCACACGACCTTATTTATTCGCTCACCTAAGTCTGTGCAAATTACACCAACTGGTGAAATCTTGTATAAACGCGCAAAGCAAATTATGGCCATTGCAGAGGCTGCACAGGAAGATATTTTAGCCTATCATCATTCCATTCAAGGAACGCTCATTATTGGGGCAAGCTTTACAATTGGTGAAAATATTTTGCCATCTATATTGTCAAAACTTCAACAACAATTTCCTCAATTAGAGTTACAAGTTATTATTGGCAATACCGAAGAAATTATTCAATTTACTAAGCTATTACAAGTAGATATTGGACTTATAGAAGGGCAAGCACATGACCACGAGCTCATCATTCAGCCATTTATGCAAGATGAATTATTTATCGTCAGTGCAAGCAACCACCCCCTTGTTGAGCAACCGTCCATTACTATTTCACAATTACAACGACAAAAATGGGTTGCTCGTGAAGCTGGCTCAGGGACACGCAATTATTTAGACCATCTATTTCGTACGAACGGCCTGCAAGTACATTCACTTCTAACCATTAGTAGCAATCAAGGCGTAAAAGAAAGTGTTATTGAAGGACTTGGTCTGTCTCTACTATCGGGCAGTGTCATTGAGCGTGACATTCGGAATGGTGATATTGCCATTTTGCCACTAACAGAGCAACGTTTTATGCGGACTTTTTCTTACCTTCATTCGCCTACGATGAAAAACAAACGAAATGTGGAGGCACTTATTGAATTTATTACGAAGAAACCTGAGGCATAAAAAAAGCTTAGCTGGCTATATTCTAGTCGCTAAGCTTATTTTAATGTTCTAGGGTTTATCGGTTTCCGCGCCTGTTTACGCTCGATAATCTCTATAAATTTCGTAGCAGCTCGGGACAATGGAACGCTTTTTAAATAGCACATACCAATGCTACGGTTTGGGATACTTTCTGTTAATGGCAGCTCATATAGTAGCCCTCGCTGTAAATAATCCTGAGAAAACTCTTTTGTTACACAAGCAATTCCTAAATTACTACGTGCAAATTCTAGCACTAAATCATGGGAGCCGAGTTCAAATTCAGGTGCAATTTGAATTCCTTTCGATAGTAAATAATTTTCTACATAGTTTCTTGAGTTTGATTTTTTCTCTAGAAAAATTAGCGGAAACTTAAGTAAATCCTCAAAACGTAAGCTCTTTGACTGCAGTGTTTTATATTTCTCTCCACATACGAAAATATCCTGTATTTCCGTGCACACTGTTAATTGTAGGCTTACATCTTCTATTGGAAAATTACAAAGCCCTACATCGACTTCACCAGATTTAATAAAGTTACATATTTCCGATGTCGTGCCATTTAACATCTGTAGCTTAATATTCGGATACATCGTATGAAACGCCTCAAGATAGGGCATTAAAAAGAAGCGTGAAATCGTATCACCTACACCTATTTTTAATTGTCCTGTCGTTAAGTTTTTAAATTCTAGAAGTTTTTCCTCTCCTGCATCTAAAAGACCTAATGCCGAGTTTGTATATTCGTACAGCAACTTTCCCTCTGTCGTTAATGTTACCCCTTTAGGTGTACGATTGAAGAGTCTCGTGCCAAGCTCTTTTTCTAATTGCATCATTGCTTGGCTAACTGCTGGCTGCGTCATAAATAAATCTTTAGCCGCTTTAGAGAAGCTACTATTTTTAGCCACCACACTAAAAACACGATATAAATCTAATTTCCCTATCATATAAGTACTCCTTATAGCTATTATACGAACTATTAATTTTACTTATATCATTAACTCAGCGTATAGTAAAATCATATTGATTTTTATTCATATTATTTAACTTAACATATAGCTTTTTATGAGGAGAGATTATTTTGGAACGTGTAGTTGGTACAGTTGTAAGAGGTCTTCGTGGTCCTATTATTAACGAAGGCGATAATATTGAACAAATCGTAGTAGATACAGTGTTAAATGCTGCTAAAGTGGAAGGCTATTCAATTGAAGATCGTGATATTGTAACAGTAACAGAGTCAGTTGTAGCTCGTGCACAAGGTAACTATGCATCAATCGATGACATTGCAGCGGATGTAGCTGCTAAATTTGGCGACGATACTGTTGGTGTTATCTTCCCAATTTTAAGCCGTAACCGTTTTGCAAACTGCTTACGCGGTATTGCAAAAGGCGTTAAAAAAGTTGTTTTAATGTTAAGCTACCCATCTGATGAAGTTGGTAACCACTTAGTTGATATCGATGAACTAGATGTGAAAGGCATTAACCCTTGGACAGATACTTTAACTGAAGCTCAATTCCGTGAGCATTTCGGCTATAAAAAACATACATTTACAGGTGTCGATTATATTGAATACTACAAAGAATTAATCGAAGCTGAAGGTGCTGCATGTGAAGTCATCTTCTCAAACAACCCAAAAACAATTTTAGACTATACAAAAAGTGTACTAGCATGTGATATTCACACTCGCTTCCGTACAAAACGTATTTTAACAGCAAATGGTGCTGAAAAAGTATTCTCATTAGATAACATTTTAGCTGTTTCTGTAGATGGTTCAGGCTTTAATGCTGAATACGGCTTACTTGGTTCAAACAAAGCAACAGAAGAAAGTGTAAAACTATTCCCACATACTTGCCAACCAATCGTTGATGGCATCCAAGCAAAAATCAAAGAAGCTACTGGGAAAACAGTAGAAGTAATGGTTTATGGCGATGGCGCATTCAAAGATCCGGTGGGTAAAATTTGGGAGCTTGCTGACCCAGTCGTATCACCTGCCTTTACTGCTGGCTTAGATGGTACACCGAATGAAGTGAAATTAAAATATTTAGCAGATAACGATTTTGCTGATCTTCGTGGTGAAGAATTAAAAGCAGCGATCTCTGAATATATTCAAAATAAAGACGAGGATTTAACTGGTCAAATGGCCGCTCAAGGTACAACACCTCGTAAATTAACAGACTTAATTGGTTCTCTTTCTGACTTAACTTCAGGCTCAGGCGACAAAGGAACACCAATGATTTATATTCAAGGTTATTTTGATAACTATACAAAATAATACGCTTAAATAGATAAACACCCGCCTGTATAGGTGGGTGTTTTCGTTTGCAGATGACTACTGGCGTTGATTTCCGTTATGGGCGGACGCTTTCCTCGGGCACACAGTAAGCCGCAACCCTCGCTAACGCGGGGTGTGTTGCGGCTTACATATTGTGCTGTTCCCGCAGGAGTCGCCGACCTCTACTCCAATCAACTTCTGTTACCTTACATCGACTCAATAAAATACCCGCCAATAATGGCGGGTATTTTTTATGGACATAATGTCCGTGCGATATTTTCAAAATAGCGTACACCGTAAATAAGGGCATCTTCATCAATTTTAAAGCGAGGATGATGCAATGGATAGGCTTCACCAAAATCATCGTTATGCACCCCTATGAACTGCATAGAAGAAGGGACAGCCTCTGAAAAGTCTGCAAAATCTTCTGTACCAAACATTGGTGCAGGTAATTCTTGTACATCCGCTCCAACAATATCACCCGCTATGCGACGTGACAAAGCCGTTAGCTCCTTATCGTTTGTTACAGAAGGACAGCCAAGCTCCCACTTAATCTCTACTGTCGCTCCGTGCATGGATGCTATACCATTTACGATCTTTTCTAAATGACGACGCGCATCGACACGTACTGTCGCATCTAGTGAACGTATTGTACCACCTAGCTCAGCAGTATCAGCAATAATATTTAATGCTGTGCCACAATGGAATTGTGCTACCGTTAAGACAGGTGCATGAATGCTTGGTACTTTACGCGACACGATTGTTTGTAGTGCAACGACAATTTCCGAACCAATTAATAACGGATCAATAGCTACTTCAGGCATAGATGCATGGCTACCACGTCCATAAATCTTAATCTCAAAATCATCTGCGGCTGCTGTAAACTTCCCATCCTTCATTGCAAACTGACCTACTTTATAATCAGGGCTAACATGTAATGCAAATGCATAATCTACGTTTTCCGTAATCCCTAAAGAAACAAGTTGAGCAGCTCCCCCTGGTGTTACTTCCTCTGCATGTTGGAAAACAAAGCGAATTTCACCATTAAAATCTGTTCCGCGCTCGGCTAATGCTTTTGCAGCTCCCATTAACATAGATGGATGTGCATCATGCCCACATGCATGCATAACACCTGGATTTTTTGATTTAAAAGGCAAATCAGTCTCTTCCTCAATCGGCAAAGCATCGATGTCAGCACGCAATAAAATAGTATGACCATTACCATCTGTCTTTGTGCCTTTTAAAATTGCACAAACACTCGTTTCCGTTAAGCGATTCACTTCTAAATGTGGGAATGTTATTAATTGATTATAAATATAGCTTGAAGTTTCATATTCTTGATGTGATAACTCTGGATGCATATGTAAATGCTGTCTCCAGGCAATGACTTGTTGTTTTAAATCTGTTGTTTCTATCATTTTCAAATCCTCCTATCATACTACTAAGTTAAAACGGTCCATAATTCATAGCGTGTGCGATTATTAGTAATATTATTGCTAAAGTAGTTTGAATTGCGAAGTATGGGAATACCCATTTAAACCATTTAGAGAATGGAATACCCGCAATTGCTAGACCTGCTAATAATACACCACTCGTAGGAATGACCATGTTTGAAATGCCATCTCCAAATTGGAAAGCCAATACCGCTGTCTGTCTTGATACCCCAATTAAATCTGCTAACGGTGTCATAATTGGCATTGTTAAAGCAGCTTGTCCACTTCCTGATGGGACTAAGAAGTTTAAGCAAAGCTGTAATAAGAACATGCCCACCGCATTAATAGAAGCAGGTAATACACTTACTGCATTCGCTACAAAATGTAAAATCGTATCAATTAAGCCACCAGCCGTAGTAATAACTAAAATAGTTTGAGCAAATCCTATGATAAGTGCACCCTCTACCATATCTCTAGCTCCAGAAATAAAGCCTTCAGCCATTTGATTCGGACTCATTTTACAAATAACTGACATAATGATACTGCTTAGTAGGAACACGCCACCAATTTCACTGATATACCATTGGAATTTAATAACGCCAACGATTAATGCGATAAAATTCGCTAATAACACAAGCAATGCTAATAAGTGGCGTCCACTCATTTTAAAGTCTAAAGATATTTCAACACTTTCTTCTGGCTTAAATTTCCCGTAAATTCCTTTAGACGGATCTTTTTTCACTTTTTTTGCATGTCGTATAATATAAATTACTGTTAAAAGATAAAAAACAAAAAATACAATAATTCTATAGGACATACCTGAATACATTGGCAATTCAGCTATTGTTTGGGCAACTCCGATGTTAAACGGATTCGTAATCCCCGATGTAAAGCCAGTGGCTAACGTCCCTAGCATCACGATTGCAAATCCTGTTATGGCGTCCATTCCAAGAGCCATCGTTAGCGGAATAATAATCGCAATGTATACGAGCGTATCCTCTGCTGAACCGATTAAAGTTCCTAAACTACCAAAGATTAAAATCAATATAGGAATTAGTACATACTCCTTCTTGCCAAACTTCGAAGCCATTACTTTAATAAATGAATCAATAGCTCCCGTTTTTTGCATGATACCAAGTGCTCCACCAAATAAAAATACAAATAAAATAATGGAGGCACCTTCTAGCAACCCTAAATGGACACTATTAAATATTTGAAGAAAGCCAACTGGACTTGAATCAATATAGTGAAATGATTCCGGATCCACTACCATTCGACCATTACTCTCCACACGATCGTACTGACCTGCTGGAATAATATACGTAAGAGCACTCATTACTAAAATAATGATAAACATTAAAACAAATGCATTGATTCCTTTAATTTTAGGCTCTTCTAAATTATTATCTTCCTGTAGATTTGCCATTTTCTCTCCCCTTTACATTCGTAATATGTAATTCTTTCAAAAGTAGAAACTTGCTACATTAACAAGAAACTACTCCACCCCCTTTTCCATTGTACGGAAATATATTCCGATAAACGGAAATATATTAGTAAAAATATAAAAAAATAAAACTTAAATGTCAATATTTTTTGATAATTCTGTTTAATAAAGTATAAAAATTTTATACATATTACAGCGAAAATCTACTACTTTAGTCAATTAGAATAATATAAGTACACATATAAAATTTAATGTGAACAATATTTAATTACATCACTCATTAATAACTCATTTCACTATCATTCTAGAAGCATGTTTCAAAAAGTCAGTGTACTATTTTAGCCATCTTTTAAATAATTTTCCGTTATTTAACTATGTGAAAATAAGCTTGTTTTTAGTAAAAATCTATCATTTAAAAAAGAAAAAAGACCGCCCATTTTTTCGGGACAGTCTCTTTCCAGACAAACAACAAAATATTCCTCACAATAGTTTAAATGCATACTAAATGTATAATATGTATATTTATTCAATTTATATACTATTCATCCCTTCTCGTTTGCTATATTTTAAAACTGTAAAAAATAGTAAAAATCTGCTCGACATCCAGTAAGCGTCTAACAGATTTCATACTATCTATATGTGTCTGCTCGAAAGCCTTTAAAATAACGATGACAGTGTCGGAGCATGTTTCCTTAACATCCATCCTTTGCAAAAAAGCTAAATGTAAAACGTATAGTCCTCTGGTGTTACACGCTTTAAAAACTTTTTCGTGCGCTCCTCTTTCGGACTAACGAATATATCATGTGGGCTTCCCTCTTCCACAACAACACCACCATCCATAAAAATAACGCGGTTAGCGACATCCTTTGCAAAACCCATCTCATGCGTTACTACGAGCATCGTTGTGCCTTCTTTCGCAATGTTTTTCATAACCGTCAATACTTCTCCTACTAACTCTGGATCAAGCGCTGATGTCGGTTCATCAAACAAAATAATATCTGGATTTAAAGCAACTGCACGGGCTATACCAACGCGCTGCTGTTGACCACCTGATAACTGACTTGGATAAGCATCATATTTTTCCGATAACCCCACTTTATCGAGCGCTTTTTTGCCGATTTCAATAGCCTCAGCTTTAGCTATTTTCCGACCAATAACAAGGCCTTCGGTTACATTTTCTAAAGCAGTTTTATTCGTAAAAAGATTGTAATTTTGGAATACAAAAGCGACACGCTGTCGAATAGCATGAACATCCTTCTTCTTTACATTTTGAAAATCCACATCAATATTTCCAAATGTCGCATGCCCTTGATCGGCCTTTTCCAAAAAGTTAATGCACCGCAGTAATGTCGTTTTACCTGAGCCGCTTGGACCTAAAATTACGACTACATCCCCTTTATCAATCGATAAGTCTACACCTTTTAAAATTTCATTGTTGCCAAATGATTTGTGAATATTTTTGATTTGTAACATGAATATCACCCCTTAGGCATTTGCCATTTTGTATTTGCTCAAATGTTTCTCGTACCGCTTAAATAAGTATTCAACCGTACTACATAAAATTAAATACACTATGAAAATATCAAGATATGCTTCCACATAATTGTAGCCAACATTGGCAGCCACTTTAGCCTTCAATGTTATTTCGGGCAATGACATGGCATAGCCCAATGACGTCGCTTTTATTAAGTTCACTGTTGCTGTACAAATATTCGGCATTGCTACTACTAGAGCTTGTGGAATAATAATTCGCCGATAGGCTTGAAATGTCGTTAAACCGACCGCATGCGCTGCCTCCAGCTGGCCCTTCTCAATAGTACTTAAAGCAGAGCGGAATACCTCTATTAAAATTGCTGTTGTACTAAAAGCAAAGACAATGAACGCATACCAAATCGGATTGATTTTATAAATATCGTAAGTAATATGATATTTTTCAAAAATCATTTTTAGTAAGAGTGGAATGCTACTATAAATAATGAAAATCTGAATAATAATCGGAGTACCTCGAACAAAGGATACATAAATTTTTGCTAGATGATGAATGATTGGAATTTTGTTAATGCGTGTTAGCGCTAATAAAAATCCCAGTGGTAGGGCAACGAGCAACGCAACGACTGTTACAAGGAGTGCGATCGGTACACCAGATAATGCCACAAAAAAGGTTTCAACTAAAAATTGATAGTTCATAATTACGCCTCCTTACGTCGTTTCTAACGTTCTTTTTCCCTTGCCAAAAAACTTTTCCAACATAGCAAAGAATTTTTCAATAACAATCGATAGTACCCAATAGACAATCGCAAGTGCAATATATATTTCTAGTGCATGCGCATTGATATTACTAGCTATAATTAAATTCGCTTTCCCGACAATATCGATTAACCCGATTGTGTAAGCTAATGCGCCCTCTTGTAATAACGCAATCATCCCATTCCCAAAGTTCGGCAATGCAATAACAAGTGCTTGTGGGAAAATAATACGGCGATATGCTTGGAATGGTGTTAACCCTACGCTGACAGCCGCTTCATACTGCCCCTTGTTAATTGCCAAATATGCTGATCTAATGACTTCTGACATAATTGCAGCAAACTGCAATGTGAATGTTACGACTACAAAGAACGCTGTTTCTATAGAATGAAGATTTAAACCGATATTTTCCGCTAATGCAGGTACGCCGTAATATACAAGGAATAATAGAACGATAGACGGCGTACAACGCATAATCGTTGTATACAAATTCGCTATTTTTTGTAACACTTTCTTTGAACTTAACTTTGCTGCAGCTAATAACAAGCCGAAAATTGTACCTAATATAATCGAAGAACCTGCAACTAAAAAGGTTATTTTTAAAAACGGCAATAATAAGGGAATAGCGTTCCAAATGTACGATGCATCAAAATACTTCTCCATTTCCTCACCAACTTTATAAAATGTCTTCACTAAAGGCTGCTATGAAACAACACCTTCATTCTCCGTTTATTAAGAAAGACTGCTGAGTATGTTGACTCAGGCAGCCTTTAAAAAAGTTATCGATTAACGTTTTCTAACACTTCAAATAAATCACGGCCATAAAATTCTTTACTTAATTCACTTGTTTTCTTTTGCTCCTTAATTTGGGCAACCGCTTTATCGTAAGCATCTGCAAATTCTTGCTCTTTTTTATTGAACAGTGGCCATGTTTTAATCACTGCAAATTCGTTGTAAACAACTTCATCTTTTAAGTTATGATAAGCGCCATCATCGGCTAATACTTGCTGTTTAAATGGCCCTTCAATCATAACGCCACCATCAACGCGACCTTCATTTACCCATTGCACAACATCAACAGTGAATGCATCACCAGCTTGTAATTTAACTTCGTTAGTTGGATTGGCTTTGTTGTACTCATCAATAATTGTATACTGTGCATTGTTAGCAGCGATTGGCGCTAGTGAATAGCCCTTCGTTGCAAAATCTGACAATGTTTTTATACCTTCATCTTCTTTACGTAGCACCAAACCTGCACTACTTAACCCTAAAAACTCTTTTGGGAAAATAAACTTTTCAGTTCGCTCCTGTGTAAAGAATGCATTTTTTACACCTACTTGGTATTTCCCTTGCTCTACACCAATTAGTAAATCATCACTTGTAGTCCCTACGTATTCAAACTTGTATTCGGGTAATAATTCATCTACTAGCTTCATTACTTCCACATCATATCCAGTTGGATTGCCCTTATCGTCAATATAGCTAATTGGCTTAGAAGCTTGATCGTAAGCTACCTTTACTGTACGAACTTTAACCCCATCTTCTGTTTCATTTTTAGATGCTTCGCCAGAACTGCAACCTGCTAAAATAGCAAGAGAAGCTAACCCGACTGCGGCAAATTGAAATAATTTTTTCTTTTGTTTGAACATATATCATTTCCCCTTAATCTCAAGTGATTTTATTATTGTTCCTTTAGTTTCTGCTGCTCAATAGCAGCTGTCGCTAGTTTTATAATTGTCATATCATCCATTGGTGGGTTATGTAACCCTGCACGCACATTGCGATAATAGCGCTGTAGTGGATTCGTAAGCTGCAAACTTTTTGCTCCGACGACACGCATCGCTTTATCTACAATATCAATCGCGAGATTTGTCACCGTGTGCTTTGCAACCGCCATCTCATTCGTTAAAGTAGCGCGTCTAGCTGGATCATCATAAGCCTCTGCTACTCCATAAAGTACAAAGCGTGCCTGATGAAGCTTTAATTCAATATCACCTAATAACTGCTGTACATTAGGTAATGTACTAATTGGGGCATTTAAGCTATTTGGTTGATGATGATTAGCAAAATGTAACGCATAGTCACGAGCTGCCTGAGCAATCCCTAAATAAGTTGCTGGAATATGTAAAATCCAGCCATTAATTTTGCCGCCACTTGGATGATTCGGCAATTCTACTAAATAGTTTTTAGGGACAACGACATTCTCTAATACTAAATCATGACTGCTTGTGCCACGCATTGCAGACATTTCCCAGTTTTCTACAATGGATAGCCCCGTTACATCTTTATGAATAAGGAAGAAGCCGATTTGTCCCTTTTCCTCAATCCAAGCAGAAGTTAAAAAATAATCGAGTACAGGTGAAGCAGTCGTAAATATTTTACGGCCATTTAATAACCAGCCATTATCTGTAGATACAGCTGTAGTACCAGGGCGACCACCTCGTGTCGGACTACCAGTTGCTAATTCACTGACCGCTCGATTTATGATGGCACCTTTTTGTACTTCCGAGGCAAACGCTTGGAGAATATCGTCTGTCCATAGTTTCTTGTCATATATTTCGCCAACAACGCCAAGTGTCCATCCTAGTGAAAGAGAGGCGTTTTCGTCGTAGCTAGCTAGCGTTTCTTGAACGAGTATCATATCGTAAACAGATAATCCCTCTCCGCCATATTCTTTTGGTAATGTTAGTTTTGGATAGCCGATTTGTAATAGTAGCTTATGAGCCTCAAATGGGAAGCGCGATTGCTCATCGACTGCTACAGCCTCTGATTTAATTGGCTCCGCAATTGTTGCAAGCTGCTCCAACCAGTAGTGCTGGCGCTCAGTTTTAATAAATAACTCTTTCAAAAAAATCTCCTTCTTCCTAAATTATATAAAACATATATATTTACTAAGGATTAATGTTGTAAAAAAATCTCCACCTACATTTGTAGTGAGACCACTTTAGTACTGAATTTTCTGATTCATTGACATTATGATACGTTCAACATCTTTAATTGTCAATGGATAATTACAAGTTTTTTTGTAAGAATTATAGGGTTTTGCTTTCTCCTTATTTCAGCCTTTTATTTTATGCACCAAGCTGTATTTAAAACATATGCTAACACTAAGAAAGAGGTGTATAAATGACCAGAAATATTAATCCGTCTCCAAGTACTGTAAACATTACACATATAGCTCCCCAAATTATTCAAACGAAATTTGGAGATATAAATGGTGATGGCTTTTTTGATACGGTTTTTTTGATGGGCACTAAGACGTCGGAAAGCCCATTATGGCGTAATGTGACACTTGTTGTTTTTTACGGACAAACAAGACAATTCCAACAAATTGGGCTGAAACAAAACGTTGGATATAACCCTACGATTTTTCTAGGCGATCTTACAGGGGATCATATAGAAGATATTCTTGTTATTTCTGATACTGGTGGCAGTGGTGGGATAATTAATGGCGAGATTTTTTCCTCGAGAAACGGAACATTACTTTCAATATTTGATACGGAGTCATTTAATAATAAGCTAACTTACTCCGTCAATTATTTAAATAACTATAAAGCATCTGTCAGTAGCACAAATCCTAAAAAACGATATATTCTTGATTTAAGTTATAAAGGACCTGATTATTTAGCGGAAATTTATAATAAAGATGGCACGTTAAAGCAACCGATTGAAGGCTGGGTTGATCCTATTAGTGGTTTATACCCTGTTGATTATGCTCGTGATGGAACATATCAACTATTAGCCTATCAGGAAATTGCAGGTAGATATCATGCAGATGGATTAGGCTATGTTGAAAACATCTTAAAATGGAACGGTCAAGAATTTGTAGTTGATCGTCAAACCGTTTCCATATTTGGCGAAGATTTAGCATAAAAAAGTGAATATCGCTATACACTAAAAAGTCCGCATACATTTCTGCGAACAAAGCATAAAACAAAAGCCTTTGAGAAAAACAAAGGCAGTCTTACGCTATGTTCAACAGAAAGCAAAGCGGATTTTTATTTTTATAGAACATTTTAATGGCTCTAAATATTATTTTTCAATTAAAGCGAAGTAATTATTTTCGTTATCGGCGAAGTTAAAGACTCTCCCCATTGGCATCATAACTAAGTCCCCCACTTTAATGCCTTTCGCTTGGAAATCTTGATACATCTCCGTTATATTGTCGGCGTAAAACATTATAGAAGGTGTTCCTAAATTTAATTCGGGTTCCATTTTAGCAATCATTTCTTTGTTGTGTAGAACGAAGGTCGTTTGTACGCCTTTTTTGGGAGCAATTTCAATCCAGCGCATTTCTCCCTCCTTATTGTCCGCTACTACTACAAAGCCAATTTTCTCAGTCCAAAACGCTACAGCTGCATCTTGATCTTTTACATATAACATTACTTGTCCAATTTGTTGAATCATGACAAAACCCTCCCTTTTGAACAATAGTATACATCAAATGATAATTTATATGTCTTTAGTAGCCATGATTTTTAATGAATTTTTGAGATTTTCTTAATTATCTTAATAAAATAAATACTGATAAAGACTTAACTTTTGTTTTTTTTTTGTTAAAATGAGCTAGTCATCTATTATTTACCTTCTTGGGAAATGTATAGAACAATAATATTATAGTGAGGATAACAAACGTGACAAAACTAAGTTTACGAAAAAAGCTCATTTTTTCATTCTTAGCAATACTTCTCATCCCTACATTAATCATTGGTATCATTTCATACCAAAGTGCGGAGAAGCAAATTTCTAAGGAACAGCAAGCAAGTGCAACCGAAAGTATTCGAATGCTTGATACGAATATTACAGGTACGATTAAACCAAAGATTGCAGACATCCAATATTTCACTAAGAAAATTAACCAATCTTATTTACAAGAAAGTAAAGTTCCAGAGCTTAAATCGCTATTACAAGAATACGTAAATATGCACCCAGAGGTCGAGCTTGTCTACCTCGGCACGAGTGAAGGAAACATTATAGATGAGCCTGCACAACAATACCAAAGTGACTTTGACCCACGTACAAGACCTTGGTATACGCAAGCATTGAGTAATAAGGGGCAAATCGCCATTACACCACCTTATATTTCTCAAGCATCAGGTGCTATGGTTATTACGATTACACAAGCTTTACCAGATGGCTCTGGTGTTATTGGTTTAGATCTCAATATATCGACACTTAGTGACATTACTAATGATATTCACATCGGGAAAACGGGCTTTGCCTCACTTTTAGATAACAACAAAACATATATTTCTCAACATGATAAAGAAAGTGGTTCACAAGCTAACGAAAGCTATATTTCGAAAATTTATGAGCAAGATAGTGGCACAATTGTTGAAAAAGATCGTCAGCTACAATTTATCACCAATGAACTAACAGGTTGGAAGCTTGTTGGTACAATGTTTTCAGCTGAAGCAACAAAAGCTGCCGCTTCAACCTTTAATATCAACTTAATCATTATTGTTATTTCCATTATTGTCGGCGTTGTGTTTATGCTTCTGATGATTAAATCCATTGTGAATCCGATTAATCGACTAAAGCATAGCGCAATTAAAATTAGCGAAGGCGATTTAACAGAATTTATCGAAATACATTCTAAGGATGAAATTGGACAGCTTGGAGAGGCTTTCGTTTCAATGAAAGTTAATTTGAAAAAGCTTATTCGCAATGTTGATCGAAGCGTCCAACATGTGCAAGCATCTGCACATGGATTATCTGCGCATGCAGAGCAAAATATTGCTTCTTCAGAGCAAGTTGCACAGGCAATGCAACAAGTAGCAATTAGTGCAGAAAGCCAGACAACAGGTAGTGACCAAAATGCTATTTCTATTGAGGAAATTGCACAAGGCATTGTGGAAGTGGCCGATAGCGCTATGCAAGTTACAGATCTGTCTAGCACCGCTATTGTACAGGCAGAAGAAGGTGGTCAATCTGTTGAACGCACTGTCAACCAAATGAATTCCATTAATGAATCGGTTGCACAATCAGACAGAATGATTAAGTCACTTTACGATCGTTCGAAAGAGATAGGCTCCATTTTAGAAATTATAAGTGCTATTTCTGACCAAACAAATTTACTAGCTCTTAATGCTGCTATTGAAGCTGCTAGAGCAGGTGAACAGGGTAAAGGCTTTGCTGTAGTGGCCGATGAAGTAAGAAAATTAGCAGAGCAATCACATCAATCAGCAGAGCAAATTTCTTCGCTTATTACTGGTATTCAGCAAGATACTGCTAAATCTGTTGAAACGATGGTGAAAGCATCTTCAGATGTACAAGAAGGGTTACAGTTATCCGAAGACACAAGCAAAAAATTCGCTAGCATTACTGACAGTTTACGTAATATTGCACCAAAAATGGAGGGTATCTCAGCTTCCACGCAAGAAATTTCTGCCGTAGTGGAGGAAGTTTCAGCAACGGCTATTGAGTTAACCGACCATGCTAAGCTTAATGCTGCGGCTTCAGAGGAAGTTGCCGCCTCAACTGAGCAAACATTATCCTCAATGCAGGAAATGACTGCAGCTGCAAAAGCTTTACTCGATATGGCAGACGAATTGCAAAGCTATGTAAACCGTTTTAAATATTAAAAAAAAGCACGATGAACAAAGGTTTCCCTCTGTTCATCGTGCTTTTTATATCATGATTTAGCTTTTTCTTCATGGCTAATCTGCCACTCAATTCCGTATTTATCAGTTAGAGACCCATAACATTTACTCCAAAATGTTTCTTGTAGTTCCATCGTTACTTTGCCACCTTCTTTAAGGCCTTCAAATGCTTGACGTAATTGAGCTTCATCATCAGACACAACAGCTAATGTGACGTTGTTGCCTATTGTAAATGGTGAACCTGGGAATGTATCAGAAAACATTACCGTGCTTCCTAAAATTGATAATCGCGTATGCATAACGAGATTTTTTGCTTCTTCTGGTAATGGATAGCTTGGATCACTTGGTGAATCGCCAAATGTCATAATTTCAGCCTTGTCCGTATTAAACACATTTTCATAAAATGATACAGCCTCACGACAATTGCCATTAAAAATTAAATACACCTCTACCGCCATTTCCACCACTCCTTTGAATTTTCTGAAACAATTATATTGTACTTAGATTACGAACGATAAGCTAGTACTATCATGTGAAATCCTGTATAGTTTTACTTTTTCAATTACATATTATACTTATTAAAATGTTTGCGATTTTCTATGTTTTTGACACTTTCTTGTCTCCTCCTACATATTTTTTATTTATTTTGATAAAATCTTTGACTTTTACTTAAAAATCATGTAAATTACCAAATGGCGAACAATTTAAATTAAACATTTAAAAATATTCGTATTTTAGGAGTGTATATAATGGATAACGTATTTGACTATGAGGATATTCAACTAATTCCCGCAAAATGTATTGTAGAAAGTCGATCACAATGTGATACATCTGTTACTTTAGGTGGGCATAAATTTAAATTACCTGTAGTTCCTGCAAATATGCAGACTATTATTGATGAAAATATTGCAGCTAAACTAGCTGAAAACGGTTACTTCTATATCATGCACCGCTTTAATCCAGAAACACGTATTCAATTCATTAAGGATATGCAAAATCGTGGTTTAATTGCTTCGATCAGTGTTGGTGTAAAAGATGAGGAATATGCATTTGTAGAAGAGTTAGCAACTGCCAATTTAGTTCCTGAATTTATTACAATTGATATTGCACATGGTCATTCAAACGCTGTCATTCGTATGATTCAGCATATTAAAAAACATTTACCAAACAGCTTTGTTATTGCTGGTAATGTTGGTACACCTGAAGCTGTGCGTGAACTTGAAAACGCTGGTGCTGACGCTACTAAAGTCGGCATTGGACCAGGTAAAGTTTGTATTACAAAAATCAAAACAGGCTTCGGTACTGGTGGCTGGCAGCTAGCAGCATTACGCTGGTGTGCAAAAGCGGCAACTAAACCGATTATTGCTGACGGTGGTATCCGCACAAATGGCGATATTGCTAAATCTGTTCGTTTCGGTGCTTCAATGGTTATGATTGGCTCTTTATTTGCAGGTCACGAAGAATCACCAGGTGAAACAATCGAAATCGATGGTAAATTAGTAAAAGAATACTTCGGCTCTGCTTCTGAATTCCAAAAAGGTGAGAAGAAAAATGTTGAAGGTAAAAAAATGTTTGTAGAACATAAAGGTAGCCTACAAGATACGTTAACTGAAATGCAACAAGACCTTCAATCTTCTATTTCTTATGCAGGTGGCACTAAGCTAGAAGCTATTCGAAATGTAGATTATGTCATCGTCAAGAATTCAATTTTTAACGGCGATAAAGTATATTAAGATTTTTAAAACATCTGTTTTGCAAAATCACTTAAATAGACAAAATATCTCGGGAGCTCTACTTTCGAGGTATTTTGTTTTTTATTTTATAGAGGAACGTTGTTCACCATTAGGATAAAAAAAGACTATAGGCAAACTCAAATTGCTTTGAATTTGTCTATAGTCAGAAATAATTTTTACAGCTTGTTGATTACTGCATGCAAAGTTTCTTTTAACTCTGCATCATACTTAGAAAGGTCAACAAGGTTACCTAAGCGCTCACGTAATACAGGACGTTCAATGACTAATTTCTCGTCAAGTACTTTTACTAATAATTCAATAATAAGACGGTCACGAACATCTAATGCTTCTTCTAAACGCTCTGGTGTAATTTTCGCATCATTTTTTGCTGCATTTGCCATTTAAAAAAACCCCTTTTATTTTATATTCATGCACATCTATTTTAGCATACCGCCTAATTTTTTTAAAAACTTTCTTTTACAATACTATACAGTAATTTACAGTATTACGTATTCCATATTTACGTTGTCATGTTATATTTTATAGTATGAACAAAATACACGAAATAGTAACAATTATTCTGACAGTCACCATTCTCTTTATAATGTTTTTTTCATATTCTATAAAATAAATATTATTTTTAAATAAGAAAATGGAGGAATAGCATGAACCAAAAGCATTATACGTATATGCAACTTGTGAAAGCTGTGCCAAAAACTTTACAATTATTTCTTAACGTATGCCTTGTATTATTAGCTCTTATATTAGCCTTCCTGCTTATGAAAGAACTAATTGAATTTCTACACATCTTATTAGCAGATGGTACTGGTGATTATAAACTTTTCCTCGCAAATATTTTAATTTTCTTCTTATATTTTGAATTTATTACGATGATTATTAAGTACTTTAAAGAGGACTATCATTTCCCTTTAAGATACTTTATTTATATTGGCATAACTGCCATGATTCGATTGATTATTGTGGAGCATGATCATCCTATTAACACTTTAATCTATTCGCTTATTATTTTAATTTTAATTATTAGCTATTTCATTATCAATATTACCCCATTAGAAAGACCTGTTCGATCATCAATTCTTTTTAAAAAGGAGTAGAAAGTTCCTCTCCTATTATTAAAAGGCTGTCAATTATCAGCGACAAAATACGGTTGTGTAACGGCTATGTAATAAGTCAACGGCAACTTGCCTACACCACCTAATGATCCCGTAGACCATAATAGACTATAGCAGGCTCATTGCTGATACTAATCGTTCTATTGTTTGTTGGGACGCTTTCCCTCGCCCTGGATAGGTGCCCATCACATATTTACATCCTTTAACATGTCATCTTCCTAAAGTAATTTCTTTACCATTCGCATTTACCTTCTCCTGTTTTCCAAAATAATTTTGGTTTAGTCCCTTTGCTTTTACATTATTTCACGCATCTATTAATAACATATATTACCACAGGACTTTTAATACTGTATGATAAAAGGAAAGCACCATAAATAATGCGCTTGCCTCTCAAGCCGCATGCATTCTTTAACGACAATTATCACTCTCTATACAGTACGCTGTAAAACAAACACAGTATCGAAGCTTGCCCCAAAAGATTATGTAACAGTATGTATAGCTCTGTCTTTATTTAACTTCTAACATTGTTGTAAGAGCTATATACATTACTTGAGGAGGATGAAAATGCTGAATCTGATTGATGCCTATATTTATGAAGTGACGAGAAGGATTGCGAAAAATAAGCGAAATGCGATTGAGCTTGAGCTAAAATCGACAATTGAGGATATGTTACCAGATAATTATTCGGAATTAGAAGTTAAAGAAGTGCTAATGAAGCTTGGAGACCCTGCAAAACTAGCTGTGAACTATCAAAATGGCCCAAAATATTTAATTGGCCCTGAATTATACAATACTTACATTCAGACAATGAAATTGATTATTCCCTGGGCAATCCTTATCACATTGATTGTTCACCTTGTAAGTAGTGTTTTTTCATTTCCAGAACAAGGAATATTTTTGACTACAATTATCAAAGCATTTACTACAACAATTGGCAGCGTTATTGGCGTAGTGTTACACGTACTTTTTTGGGTTACCATTACATTTATTATAGCGGAGCGCTATAGTGCCACTAATATTCAAATTCCATTTATTACGAGGAGCAACGAATGGACACCTGAAGATTTAAACAAAGTTATAGTAAGCTCCAAAAGCAATAACATTCCCCTAAGTGATATTATATTTAGCTTTTTAGGTATAGCCTTTTTTTCTTTCATCTATTTTAACGCTTCTCGTCTTATCGGAATTTACTCATCTGACGACAGAATTGGCTTAAAATTTGTCATGCCCATTTTTAATCAAGATACCCTTTTGTCCTTTAAACCCATTATTTTATGTTGGATTGTATTAAGTTTTGCCTTAACTCTATATAGATGGAAGGTTCGGCAATGGACCATGCCTATTGCCGTCACAAGTGCACTTCTTCAATGTTTCGGCACCATTGTTTTTATAGTCATGGCAAACCAGCCTGACCTTATTCATAGTGCAGCTATACCATATATGGCAGCTATTATGGAAACCACATCTACAAAGATTATGGTAACATTAGACCGTATACTGTTCGTTTGTATTGTTATTACCATTCTAGCAAGTGCTTTTGATATTTATAGTGGTTTTAAGAGGGCTAAATTAAATAAAAATGAAACTTTTTTTAAAAAATAGGTTAGAGAATCGTTTAAATAGGGTATAAGTTTAGTTGTTATTATTTCTCTTCCATTGACGACTTTCACCTATGAAAAACATAGTCCCCTCTGTAATATAATAACGCAAACTTAATACCTAGTAATATATACCTTAATTTCATTAAAATACCGTTATTATCTAATGTTTTGTATAATAATGATATTAAGAGTATTTTTAATACAATTTATAATCTGCACTTCATCAACGTTCAAGCAGAATAAGGGGAAATAAACTATGACAATTCTTCTTGTAGATGACAATCAAGTCAATCTATTCGTAATTGAAAAAATTTTAAAGAATGCAGGCTATGAAAACTGTGTTTCTCTTTCATCAGCTTATGAACTTTTTGACTATCTTCAATTAGATGCTAAAAATCCAGCAGGTAGTTCAGTAGAGTTAATACTTTTAGATATTATGATGCCTGAAGTGGATGGTATTGAAGCTTGTAAACGAATTAAACAAAATGAAAAATTAAAAGACATTCAAATTATTTTCGTTACAGCATTAGAAGATAAAACCAAGCTGGCTGAAGCACTCGATATCGGAGGGGTCGATTATATTACAAAACCCATCAATAAGACGGAACTTCTTGCAAGAATTCGTGTTGCCCTACGATTGAAGGCTGAATTAGATTGGCATACAAAACAAGAAGCAAAAATCAAATATGAATTAGATTTAGCTACACATGTACAGCGCAGTTTGTTAAGTGCACCTTTACATGAAGATAATATTCAAATAGAGGTTTCCTATCTACCATCCTCTAATTTAGCAGGCGATATGTATTATTGGTATAAAATAAATGATCACCGCTACGCCATCATTTTGCTTGATATGATGGGTCACGGTATATCAGCTGCACTTGTTTGTATGTTTATTTCGTCCGTCCTACGAGAAGCTGTTAAACAGCTCGTGGAGCCTGAGCTGGTTATAAAGGAACTAAACCGTTATATGACACTGTTACAGAATGCTAAGGAAGAAAATATTCATTACTTCACAGCTATTTACATAGTGATTGACACTGAACAAAAAATGATTGAATACGTAAATGCCGGTCATCCTTCTGGCTACGCTCTTGTTGATGAAGAAACATTAGTTCCTTTAAATCAAGGAAGCTGTGCTGTCGGTTTCTTTGAGGAAATTAAGGTAGAAAAGCAATTTATCCAATATCAAAAAGATGTACAAATTGTTTTATATACTGATGGTGTTTTAGAGGCGATGGGTCCGTGCGAAATAGAGTCTGAAAAACATTTGCAAACGCTAACATCTAGTAAATGGAATTATACGCAATGTCTTATTGATAACCTGCTTCCGAAAGAAAAACAAACAAACCAACCAGACGATATGTGTGTATTAATGATTCAAGCACAGGCATTAAATTAGACAGCGACAAATACAAAAATCCGCATACACTTCTGCCAATGACATGCATTAAAGCAATGTCGAAGCAGAAAGTATAGCGGATTTTTTATTATCATTTATTAATCTAACTTTTGATAAATTTTCTCAATGGCTACAGTCTCTTTATAGTTCGAAATAATGGCTTCACAGCGAAGCGTCTCCTTATCTCCTAAGCATAAAAAGCCATTTGGACTTAGGCTCTCGTAAAATAAATGATGTACTTGGCTTTGTAATACAGGTGAAAAGTAAATTAATACATTGCGACATATAATTACATGGAATTCATTAAATGATTGATCCGTCACTAAATTGTGTTGTGCAAAAATAATGTTTTTTAATAGTTCAGGATGGAAATAGGCATATTGATAATCCGTCTTATAGTATTCTGAAAAAGCATGGCTCCCGCCTGCAAGCATATAATTTGTTGTATATGCTTGCATTTTCTTAATGGAGAATGCGCCCCTCTTTGCCTTCTCAAGCACATGCTCATTCATATCTGTTGCGTAAATCACCGCTCTATCTATTAGTCCCTCTTCCTGAAGTAAAATCGCCATTGAATAGACTTCCTCACCTGTTGCACATCCCGCATGCCATATTCGAATTTCTGGGTACTGCTTTAAATAAGGAACAACTTCTTTACGGAAAGCTTTAAAGAAGCTAGGGTTTCGAAACATTTCCGTAACGTTAATTGAAAAATCATTTAATAGCTGCTCCAAAAAATCTTCTTCGTGTATAACCTTTTCCAGTACACGAGAAATCGTTGGAATATTATTAACCCTCATTCGATTGTATATTCTACGAGAAATAGAAGATTGATTATATTGTCGAAAGTCAAAACCTGATAAACGATAGACTGCTTCGAGTAGTAACTCAATTTCCATATTCGCATGCTTATTCATTTGCTGCTTTAGCTCAAAATTTTGGAATTGATTATCCATACTGTTCTAACTCCCTTTAGAAACTAGCCATACGCGTAATACCGATTCTAATTGATCTAAATTTAATGGCTTACTAATATAATCAGAAGCTCCCGCCTCTAAAGATTTATCACGATCCGTTTTCATTGCTTTCGCCGTCAAAGCGACAATAGGTAAATCTGTAAGCTTCATTTTTGTTCGAATGATAGACATCGTTTCATATCCATCCATATTCGGCATCATGATATCCATGAGAATAAGATCTATTTTATTATTCGTCTCCATAATCTCTAAACATTCTAATCCATCTTTTGCAACGAGAATATTCATACCCCTCTTTTCAAGAGCTGCTTTCAAAGCATAAATATTTCGATAATCATCATCTACAATTAATATATTTTTCCCTTGGAACACATCAACTTCCTGTGGAGTGACAAGAACGTTTTCACCCGCTTGCTCCTGTAGCTCTTCTACTACTTCAGGAGCTTCTAGAGTAGCCACTACTTCGACAATAGCAGAATCGATCGTCGGCGTATTGTTTAAGCCATTAGGTAAACTTGGAATTGTAAGCGAGAAGCAACTGCCCTTTCCTTCTTCACTTTGTAATGAAACCCAACCACCTAGTAATTTTGCAAACTCTCTACAAATGGATAAACCTAGCCCTGTTCCACCATATTTTCTTACAGTAGCACCATCTGCTTGCTGGAATGATTCAAAGATTAACTGATGTTTGTCCTTTGGAATACCTATTCCTGTGTCAGTTACTGTAATTTCAAGCCATTCCGAGCTTACATCTTGCATATTCGTTGATAACTGTTCAAGGTCAAGTTGCTTGATATCTACACGCACATAGCCTTGTTCTGTAAATTTTAATGCATTTGATAATAAATTTTTTACAACTTGCTGGAATCTCTTTTCATCTGTATAGAAAATGTCAGAAACATTTTCTGCCTTCGATATTTGCAAATCTAGATTTTTTTTCTTTGCTACTGGAGCAAAGATTTGCTCTATTTGTGTCGGCATTTCACTCATGTTCACTTCGTCGAAAATAATTTCAATTTTCCCAGCCTCGACTTTTGATATATCTAAAATATCATTAATTAATACGAGTAAATCCTCACCAGATGAATGAATAACTCTCGCAAATTCCATTTCTTCTTCTGTTAAATTATTATTACCATTCTCAGATAACATTTCAGATAATATTAAAATGCTATTTAATGGTGTTCGTAATTCGTGAGACATATTAGCTAAAAATTGAGATTTGTAATTAGAATGCAATACAAGTTGCTCAGAACTATCTTCTAATTCTTTTTTAGCTTTTTCTAACTCTTGTGTTTTAATTTCAGCATCTTTTGTTCTTTCTTCTAGCTGTTCATTAATCATTGTTAGTTCTTCTGTTTGCATTTGTAATTCTTCCGATTGCGTTTGTAGCTCTTCAGATTGAACTTGTAATTCCTCTGTCATAGCTCTCGATTCATTTAGTAAACGTACAATTTCCATACGGCCTAAAATGCTATTAACCGTTAGACCAAATGTTTCAATTACTTGATTTACTAATTCTTTCTGTAGCGCTGTGTAGCTAGTCATTGTCGCTAATTCTACGACAGCTATCACTTCATCCTCGAATATAATCGGGAAGACAAAAATGCTCTTCGGTGGCGCTTCTCCTAAGCCTGTGCCTATTAAACGATAATCCTGAGAAATATCACTGTTTATGAAAACTCGTTTTTCCTGTGCACATTGGCCAATTAAACCTTGTCCAATTTTAAATTTCTCTATCCCAACATTATCTCCAGCATCTGCAAAGGCTGCTTTCTTTACAAAATAGACATCGCCATTATGCATTTCCCTAACATAAAATGCTCCAAACGAAGACCCTGTCTTGTGCGACATTTCGGAAAGGAAAGTTTCCGCCAATTTCGTAATAGCTGAAATGCCTTGATACTTAGTAACAATTTCAGCAAGATTGGCTTGCAACCATTCTCTTCGTTCAAATGTATCCAGCAACTCATTTGTAGCGTCTGCAAGATCACTGATTTCATCGTTAGTTTTCACATAAATTCTAGTTTTATAGTCTCCCTTAGAAGCCGCCATCACTTTAATTGTTTGTGTGACTTCCTTCATTGTTTTAACAATTGACCGTGAAATCCCACTAGCAATGACGATTGAAATAAGAGATACAAGTACTAGTATGCCGAACAAGCCAGATGTTAAATTACTATTTTTCTTATCCAGCTGCTTGGCCTTACTTTGTGTTAACGTATTCTCGTCTAAACGGAAAGAATCAAACTGATTGCGCATCGTTTCCATATCTTTACGACCAACGTCTACTTTGAAAAATTCATTTAATGCTTCCGTATCATTTTCTTTTTTCAATCTTATTGTCGGTTCCCCAGAAGTTGCAATCCAATGCTCAATCGTTACTTTAATAGCATCTAACTTCTCCTGTTGGTTCCCCCTATCTTCTAATAGCTGATATAGTTCATTAAAATCAAGCTTCCAATTTTCCTCGGCATTATTGTAAGGTTCTAAGTAGCTCGAATCACCGGTAATCATATAGCCTCGTTGGCTCGATTCCATATCTAAAATATATTTTTCAATACGATTAGTAAGTGTTTGTACTTGTGAATCATATTTAATAATGTGATTTCTTTCCTGTTGTAGGGAAGTAATTTGATTATTTAATATAATCACAGATGCAAGTAAACAAAGAATAATAACTACATAACCGAGGATAATCTTGGTACGTATACCCATTTTTATCTTTTTATACATTTAATCCCCCTACTTTTTTACTGTCATATTGTTATATTAACAGTATAATGGTGGAATTGAAATTAACAGATTAAATTTACTTAGTCCAACTCTAGTTGTTTTCCCTAGAACAACCATACATAAAACCCCACAGAGAGGAAGTTTCAGCTAATCTAATTAATCGAAATTTCCCTACACGCGCACTGCGTTTATTTTCAGAATTGTTTCCGTGCCTGTCACTTATTTATTTTTATATATTTCATATACTCTTATAGCGCACGATTTTAATATAAGGGGAGAATAACTGTGGACATATTTGTAAGGCCTGGTGATTCACTGTGGTATTTCAGCGAGTTATACAAGATACCACTTCAACTAATTATAGACTCCAACCAAAACATCAACCCACAACGACTTCAAGTTGGACAACGCGTTCGAATTCCTGGTTTTGTTACAACTAGCTATACAATTAAACAAGGAGACTCTTTGTGGCAAATTGCCCAAAGTCAAAATCTGCAGCTCGATGCCATTTTGCTTGCAAATCCTGATGTTCATCCAAATCGACTGCAAATTGGCCAAACAATCCAAGTCCCTCAAAGGCTTACTTGGCGGCTCGTTAACGGTAAACAAAACTACGACTACAACATTATGATAAATGATATTGAAAAGCTACTAGCTGCCTACCCATTTCTTCAAAATGCCTCCATTGGCAACTCCGTTTTAGAGCGTCCAATACCCGAGATTCTTATTGGTAAAGGCTCAAAGCGCATACATTACAACGGTTCATTTCATGCCAATGAATGGATTACTACACCGATTATTATGACATTCCTAAACGATTATCTACTCTCACTAACAAATCAAACGACCATTCGAGGGCTCTCCACATGGCCCCTTTACGAGCAAACAACACTTTCTATCGTACCGATGGTTAATCCCGATGGAGTTAATTTAGTTCTCAATGGTCCACCAGATAATGAAGCCATTAAAAATAAACTTATTACTTGGAACAATGACAGTACAGATTTTTCTGGATGGAAGGCGAATATTAATGGTGTCGATTTAAACGACCAATTCCCTGCAAAATGGGAGCTAGAAAGTGCCCGTAATCCTCAATCACCTGGACCACGAGACTATGGAGGAGAAGCACCGTTAACCCAGCCTGAAGCTATCGCCATGGCCGATTTAACGAGGAAAAGCAATTTTGCTTGGGTTTTAGCTTTCCATACACAAGGTAAAGTCATCTATTGGGGATTTGAAAATCTCGAACCACCTGAATCACAAACGATGGTGGAGGAATTTAGTCGTGTAAGTGGCTATGAGCCTGTTAAATCAGCTAATAGCTACGCTGGCTATAAAGATTGGTTCATACAGGATTGGCGCAGGCCTGGGTTTACCGTGGAGCTAGGTAGCGGCACGAACCCGCTCCCAATCAGTCAGTTTGATGAGATTTACGAGGAAGCTTTAGGGATTTTCCTAGCAGGCCTGTATTTGTGACAATCAATACTTCTAAACATCATAAGCCGAAAATGCGGGATACTTGTCCTGCATTTTCGGCTTTTGTATTTTGTAAAAATTTTTCTAAAAAGCAAACAAATATTACTTTGACAGACAGAGTAATATTTGCTAATATTACTCTATCAGATAGAGCAATAAAAGTTAAGTAGGTGACTTATGGTTCGAAGTGACATTATCCGCGGACATTTGGATTCCATTATTTTACGGCTAATTTTAGAGAAGGATCGTTATGGCTATGAAATTTCCCAAGAAATAAGCGTCCGTACAAATAATCGTTTTCAAATTAAAGAAGCAACTTTATACGCAGTATTTCAACGTTTAGAAAAAAAAGAAGTAATTGAAGCCTATTACGGCGATGTTTCACATGGGGGCAAACGGAAGTATTACCGCATCACCTCGTTAGGCAAAGCTTATTTAAGCGAGCTTGTTAAAGAGTGGACAGAAGTGAAGGAAATTATCGACTTATTTATGGAGGGCTTAGAATGAAAAAAATCAAACATCATATTGATGAGCTATTTAAAGACATGCCACGCAATAATGAAACCGAAATGGTAAAACAAGAAATCATCGAAAATCTAGAGGAAAAAGTATTTTATTTAATGGAGCAAGGAAAAGATGAAGAGGATGCCATTAATAAAGCAATCGTTGAATTTGGAGATATTGACGATTTAAAAAAGGAATTGGGCGTCAAAGCACCAGCAAAGAAAAGTATGGCGAAGTTAAACTTAGAATTTTCCTTATGGGGAAGTGGCTTAATATCAGCGTTCTTTATTTTTATCAATCTTTATTACACACCAAATACAATTTGGGCAATCTATCCGATTTTCGCAATATTATGGTGGCCGCTTTCAATGTATTTCGTATGGTCCCGTAAGAAATGGAGTGAGTAAAATGAAGCATTACATTAGCTTTTCTATTGTCGGTAGCTTGATGACTATGCTGTTTTTAGGAATTGTCAATTATTCAACAACACCTAACACAATATGGTTTATTTACCCTTGCTTATTGTTATTCCTATGGCCTATCACTCTATATTTCATGTCAAAAAAACTATATAAACAGTATGCTGTCATTTGCAGTGCCATGGTTATTGCCTTCCTTATTATTGAAAATCTTTTATACACACCGCAGCATTTATGGTTCATATATGCCATTTACCCAATCATATGGTGGCCTATTCTTATGTTTTTAGAGGAAAAAGCTAAATCTATGAACATTGCACTCATTGGCTGTGCAAGCACAATCATTTATTATTCAATAATTAATTTCATTATGTCCCCTCAATATCCTTGGGCAATCTACCCTGCCTTTTTAATTATATGGTGGCCTTTATCTCTATATCACGCTAAGAAAAAGTCATTTGTTGCATTCTCAGTTTACGCTAGCATACACATCAGTATCTTTTTTATTATCGTCAACATCATTTCCTCACCGGGCGTCATTTGGGCTATCTATCCAATCTTCCTAGTTCTGTGGTGGCCACTAAGTATGTATTTTTATGTTTATAAAAGAAGGCTTTATAAAAGCTCTACAATGTAAGACAATATGCAATCACTCTTGTAGTAGCCTGTCCCTATTTAACAAAATACGATTAAAGGGAATGTACGTTATGTATAAACAATTAGCCATTCTAAAAATTTTCGCCATGACCTTGCTTATGCTATTCACAACCTGTAACGACGTTGTTTTTGCAAACAGTGAGGATGTTACAGATAAAGCTCTTGATATTTCTGCTATAGATGCATTTATGGCAAAAGAAATCGACAGATTGAACATTCCAGGTGCTTCGCTTGCTATCGTTAAGAAAGACCAAGTTGCATATTTGCAAGGATATGGCGTCTCTAGCCCAGATGGCACACAAATGACACCGCAAACACCTATTGTTATAGGATCAGTAAGTAAGTCATTTACAGCACTTGCCATTATGCAGCTTATAGAGCAAGGGAAAATTCATTTAGACGATTTAGTATACGTCGTGCTACCAGGATTTCAACTTGCAAATAAAGAGCAATCTAACAAAATAACGATTCAACATTTACTAAACCAAACGAGCGGTCTTTCTACATATGATGGTCAAGTAGCGATATCGCACGGAGATAAAACATTAAAAGAACATGTACAAAGCTTAAAAAATATCAATGTATCATCACCTGTAGGCGAACACTACGAATATTCTAATTTAAATTACAGCATTTTAGGTGCAGTCATAGAGCAAGTAACAAATACACCCTATAAAGAGTATATGAAAGAATTTATTTTCAAGCCGCTCGAAATGAACAATAGCTATGCTGATTCAAAAGATGATATTAACAATACTATCGCACACGGCTATCAAACCGTATTCGGCATTAAGGTACCAACAGAGCAATTAATCCATGACGGCACCGTTCCTTCTGGTTACATTATTTCTAGCGCAGAAGATATGGCTAATTACATGGTGGCACAATTAAATGAAGGTCACTTTAATGGAAAAAATATTTTGTCAGCAAATGCCATGAATGTTCTGCATCACCCTTCCTCACGCGTTGCGCATGATACTTATTATGCTATGGGCTGGGAAGTAACGAATGATGCCATCTCCCACAATGGATGGACAGAAAACACTTATTCAAAAGTGTTGTTAGATGGGGATTACGGTATTAATCTTCAAATCAATGCTATGGATTATTTTAATTTAAATGAATATGACGCTATAGTTAGTGACCTTAATAAACTTGTCCATCATGAACAACCTTCTAACACCAAAAGTAACCCATTTATGAAATATATAATTTTTGATTTAATTTTTGTACTCATCATTGTATTAATTACACGATCTATCTATATAATTTTTAAACATAACAATCATAAAACATCAATTTTCCGAACAGTTGTTAATTGGTTCTCTCTCATTGTATTTAACTTTCTAATTCCTTTATTTATCTTAATTGCATTCCCCCAATTATTTGGTCCACTATCTACGGTAACATTATTTGCGCCTGGAATAGGACATTTATTATTTATAATACCTATACTTCTTTTAATGGTGGGTGTCATCCTATTTCGAAAACTACTGTTAAAGAAACCTAACGCAGATGTAAATGCGTTGCCTTGATGTTATTCACTTAACATACTTCATATACTTACTATATAATTTAATTAGTAAATATTTTAATAGGCTGTGATCAATTGTTAAAAAATAATCCAATGCAAAATGTAGAAGTGATAATGCGAGAAATGCTTGAAATACAACAAAAGTCGATGATGTTTGTTAATCTTCTATCAGAAGGTGAATCATTATCGCAAAATCAGCTAATCCTACTCCTTCAGCTAAAAATTAACGGTGGTATGAAAGCAACGGAAATTGCAGATTTCTTTAGCGTAACTCCTGGTGCTGTTACGTCTATGTGCGATAAACTAGAAAAATTAAATTTATTACAACGAGTTCGAGAAAATGAGGATAGACGTGTCGTAAACATGGTATTAACAACTGATGGAGAAACAAAAGTCCATGATATATTTTTGAAATTCCCACAAGAAAAATTAGCCGATATAGCAAAAGTGTTAATTGAAGTGAATCAATTAATGCAAAAGATTTTTTAAGATTTCAAGCAAATTAACTACAGACTGTAAACAAATTCGAAAAGCTTCGAATCTTGTCTACAGTTTTTTTCATTTCTAAAACCCCCATTCTTGAACCTATGTCCACACTCACATAGAAGTTAAAAAAAGAAAATCCTTTTTCCTTCATTCACCATAAACATTTTTTGTTCTTGACAAATTAAAGCGACATATACTTTAATTAATATATGTTTTAATAATTAAAATATATATTAATTAAACAAAAGAGGTGGTTACTATGTCAAAGGAACCTATACAAAAGCAACATAGTATGACGATTACGAGCGGCACTATTAATGATTTAACACCTACTTGTCAACATTTAAAGATTCGCGGAGCTGTTTCTTTTCATCAAGAAATTCGATTAAAAACAATCTCTACCCATGGGCATAGCTCATTCCATTCGAGTGTAATTGCGCATGTTTTAAAAAATACAGGCTCCTGTGTGATGAAGGATTATTGTGAAATTGCTGAGGTCACAAATGCGGGGAATTTAAAAATACGTAATGGGCAATTTTCGACTATTAATAGCTCAGGAAAACTAACAATTGAGCAACAGCTACAAGTGCAACAGTTTCAAGCAATTGGCTTTATTAAAGCACAAGAAATACATGCAGCACATTTTCATTTAAAATTATCAGGAGCAAGCGAGATTGACCGCTTAATTGCAGATGAACTAACGATAGAGAAGGATTCCTTTTCAATTTCAATCCTTAGAAAAAAACTTCATTGTCACTCGATAATAGGAAAACATTTGCATCTTACCTATACAAATGCGGAGGTCGTGGAAGGAGATGTTGTTGTAGTGGGCAATCATTGTACAATACAAACGCTTTATTACACAAAAAGTTATTCTATTTCCCCTAATGCGAAAGTGCAGCAGATTATTCGGAGGGAGCTACAATGATAATAATACGTGGATTTTTTTGCTCGTTAGCACTTTTGGTTCTCGCTGTGCTCTACGCAGGTCTAGTTGTCAGTGCTTTAATAGCAATACTTGCTGGCATTTTACGAACTGTAGGTGTGGATCAAATAAAAATGAGTATTTGGCCTGGCGTTGATGTTCCAGTCATTTTCAGTATCCCTTTAGCACTTGCTGTATCGAGCTTACTGTTTTATTGTTCGCTTTATGTAAAACGTTCCATAACATTTTGTTTCTCAATGCTAAAAATCTAAAGCCATAAATGATAAAGAGGTTCAAATTTAACACACTATTGCTCGAACCTCTTCTATCACTTTTTTCCTTTATAATTAATTCCTAATTTTTATTTCCCCTGATTTGCAGTGCTTGCTTATTTGTTACAATATGGAAAGACATAAAGAGTGCAAATACAAGTCCCACTACACCAAAAATGACTGCAACTAGCTGTAAAGAAAACCAGTCTGCTAATATACCTAAACTAAAGGTCAGTACAATTTGTATAACACTTTGAACAAGGCTCACCGAACTGCCGAATCGCCCCATTAAATTGGGCGGGATATTTTTTTGATAGACCGTATCGTACCCAGTATTGCTGAATGCCATAAAAATGCCTAACGTGATAAAGCAACACGTAGCAAACCAAATATTGCTTGAAGCATAGAAGCCAGTATAGGATAGCATTGTGCAAGTAAGCCCTACCCCTACATAGGTAGCGATCGAAAATTTATGTACTAAAACCATCGCCAATAAGCCACCAACAATAGCACCAACCCCCGCAATACTCACTAATACACCGTAAAGACTATCCGAAGCAGATAAAACTTTCTTTATAAAAGTCATTTCCTGTGAATCTAATGCAAAAGCAACCATTAGCGCAATTTGATAGAACATAAAAAATTTCAGGAAATTCCGTTGCTGCAATATAAAAGCCCAAACTACTTTAAAATCAGCTATAATCACGTTTAGTGTTAGCACTACACGCTTCTCTTTTACTTCCTCTTCTATATTCGGCAAACGTGCAATAACCCACGCACAAACAAAAAAGGTCACACTGTTAATCCATATCGCGATACTTATATTAAAAACGGCAATAAGGACACCTGCGATTGCAGGACCTAACATAAAAGAACCAGAATTTAATGTGCCTAACAATGCATTAAAACGTTGCTTATCCTCATCGCTTACGTATTTTGCAATATAATATGTACTACTTGGACCGAAAAAACTACTTGCAATATTCGCTAAAAATAACAAGCTATAAATAAGCCAAATAGACGTCATAAATGGCATAAGGAAAACGATGATCCCACGTATAATATCCATTGCTATCATAATATTTCTCTTATTCGACCGATCAATGATTGAGCCTGCCACAAAATTGGTCAGTATGCGTGCAATCGGGCCAACAATAAAGATACCTGCAACTGCTGTTGCAGAATATGTTAAATGCCAAACCATTAAATTTAATGCAACGAGATAAATCCAATTTCCAAGATAAGAAAAGCCAAATCCCCCTAATAACATTCCATATTTCCGAATCATCACCACCGCAATCCCTCCTTTTTAATATTTTACCATTTACTTCTAAATATTATGGAATAAAACCATTCGAATTTTTTACTCATCCTTGCAAACTCCTAGAAATTCATTACAAGATCATATCTAAGAGTTACATAAAATCATTCTATGTTGCTTTTCCTTCACTTTTCTTACTATAAAACTATACAAGAAAGGTGGTGCTTCAATCGTGGACGAACAGCTTATATTCAGTACGGTGTTTATTGCAGGGATTCTGTCTTTCCTTTCTCCTTGTATTGTCCCTTTACTACCTGTTTACTTTTCAGTACTTTCAACCAATGCAAGTGGTGTCACTATACAACACAGCTTGCCTCTATTTAAATGGCAAGTGAATCTACATTTAATTTTTAAGACAATCATTTTTGTTTTTGGTCTTTCTACAAGCTTTGTCATCTTAGGATTTGGCGCTGGTTTTCTTGGTGCATTTATTAATACAGACTGGTTTATCGCCATATGCGGTGCAGTTGTCGTGTTACTCGGCCTACATCAAATAGGTCTATTGAAAATAGCTGTGCTTCATAAAGAAACAAAAGTACGACTGAGTAGAAGTGATAAACGTGATTTACTTGGTACCTATTTATTAGGGCTCACGTTTAGTATGGGCTGGACACCTTGTATCGGACCTATTTTAGGGGCGGTATTAGGATTATCAGCAAGTGAGGGGCAAGCAACTTACGGGGCACTTATGATGTTTTTCTATGCACTCGGGCTATTAATCCCCTTTTTACTTCTCGCTATTTTCTCTGACTTCCTATTAAGACATGTAAAAAAATTGAATAAATATACGGAGAAAATCAAAGTCATCGGTGGGCTTATCATTATTTTTATGGGCATTGTCTTAATGACAAATAATTTAAACCTGTTACTTACGTTCATTCCACAATAAGAAAGGAGACTTAACATGTACAATTTTAAACTGCTCGTTATCATGTTAGCAGCAGTGTTTCTTTTGGGTGCATGTGCGGGGGATTCTACATCCTCTACGAAAGCGGCAGCGAAAAACGAAGGGACTATCGCTCCATCCTTTGAATTAGTTGATACAAAAGGTGACACTTACAATCTTGCTGACTATAAAGGCAAAAAAGTATATGTGAAATTTTGGGCTTCTTGGTGCTCTATTTGCTTAGCAGGATTAGAGGAATTAAATACACTAGCTGGTGAAAAGCAGGATTTTGTTGTCTTAAGCATCGTATCACCCAATTTCAATAATGAAAAAAAGCGTGATGCATTTATTAAATGGTTTAATGGTGTTGAAGGTACATCCAATATTAAAGTGCTATTAGATGAAGATGGTGCAATCGCGAAACAATACAATATACGAGCCTATCCAACGTCGTCCTATATTGGCTCAGATGGTAAACTCATTCAAACGCTCCCTGGCCATGTAAGCAATCCACAAATTATTGAGAAATTTAAAAGTATCCAATAATAAAAGGAGGTAAATTTAATGAATATTAAACTATTCGGCGTATTATTTAGTATTTTATTATTTTTATCAGCATGCTCAGTCAACAATTCTTTGTTAACTAGTCGTGCAAGTACAGCTCAAGCAGAATCGAAATATCCACCAAACCCAAACGTTAACTTAAATTTTGATACAAATAATTTAAAGGATATTTGGCTTGCAGGTGGTTGTTTCTGGGGTGTAGAAGCATATATGGCGCGTGTATATGGTGTTTATGATGCAGCGTCAGGTTACGCGAATGGCAATACAGAAAATCCAACATATGAAGATGTTATTTGGCGGAACACAGGACATGCGGAAACCGTTCATGTTCGTTATGATCCCGAACGAGTTAATTTAGAAAAGCTTTTAACACATTTCTTCCAAATTATTGACCCAACCTTATTGAATCAGCAAGGAAATGACCGCGGCATACAATATCGTACAGGTATTTACTATACAGATGAAGCAGATAGACCCATTATTGATCAGGTAGTTGCAAAAGAACAAGAACGCTATGATGACCCGATTGTTACTGAAGTCGAGCCACTTAAAAACTTTACACTTGCAGAAGAATATCACCAAGATTATCTAGAAAAAAATCCAGATGGCTATTGCCATGTAGAGTTTGATTCATTGAAAGATCAAGAAATGCCCTCCCTCATCGACCCAGCGCTATATCCAAAGCCAAGTGACGAGGAAATTAAAAAAATGTTAACAAAAGAGCAATATCGAGTAACACAAGGTAATGGTACGGAAATGGCTTATTCTAATGAATATTGGGACAACTACGACCCAGGTATTTATGTTGATATTGTCACAGGTGAGCCACTATTTTCATCAGCGGATAAATATGACTCTAGATGTGGTTGGCCAAGCTTTACTAAGCCAATCGATCCAGCAGTAGTGCGAGAGTTCGTAGATACTAGCTATAATATGATCCGTATTGAAGTGAGAAGCCGTACTGGCGATAGTCATTTAGGACATGTATTTAATGATGGACCTATTGATCGCGGTGGTTTGCGTTACTGTATCAATAGTGCTGCAATTAAGTTTATTCCACAAGCGGAAATGGAATCAGCTGGTTATGGTTACTTAGTACAGCTAACTAAATAACTAGTGCCAGGCACTGACACAATTCTGAATCTTTATAGCTCAACAAGTAGTCCTATTTATGACGAGCGGCACAAGTAAAAATCCACAACAATGCCTGCGGGAACAAGACACGACGTAAGCCGCAACAATCCGTGCGACAGCGAGGGTTGCGGCTTACCTAGTGCCCGCGGAAAGCGCAGTGGATTTTTACGAAAGTGCCAGGCACTGACACAATTCTGCATCCTAGCGCTGCATGCAGCCCTATTTATTACTAGCCAAGTAAAAATCCACGTAGACTCCTGCGGGAACAGCACACAATGTAAGACGCAACAATCCGCGCGACAGCGAGGGTTGCGGCTTACGCTGTGCCCGCGGAAAGCGCAGTGGATTTTTACGTGATAGGACAACCCACTTTAAGTATTGGTTCTCAAAGAGGTGATATGATGTACAAATTATTAGTGGTCGATGATGAAGCGATTATTATAAAAGGAATTCGCTCATTTGTTAACTTTGAGGAGCTTTCCATTTCGGAAGTATTTGAGGCATCAAATGGAGAGACCGCACTTGAAATTTTTAAAAACCACCATCCTGATCTCGTTTTAGCTGACATTAATATGCCGAAGATGAATGGCCTCGATTTTGCCATTTCAGCAAAAACAATTAAACCGAATGTAAAAATCGCTATTATTACTGGTTATGATTATTTTGATTATGCCGTAACGGCATTAAAGGCGGGCATTGATGATTACGTCTTAAAACCCGTTTCTAAAAAAGACATTCAAGAAACGTTAAAAAATCTAATAGCAAAGATTCAAGCAACACAAAGTCAACATGAGCTATCTCGGCTTGTGGAAGGTATTTTGAATGAAACAAACATAAATAATGACATGGGCTATAAAGCGAAAATACAAAAGGAAATTGACCGCAATATTGCAAATGTCGATTTTTCATTAAGTTATTTAGCAAAAAAAATGGCACTCAGCAATTCTTATTTAAGTAGCTTATTTAAGAGCCTATACGGTAAAAACTTTCAAGATTATATGCTATCAATCCGCTTAGATAGAGCAAAAATTTTTTTGCTTAGTACAGATATGAAAGTGTATGAAATTGCAGCGGCAGTAGGCTTTGACGACCCCAATTATTTCAGCGCCACATTCAAAAGGAAATTTGATATTTCTCCAAATCAATTTAGAGAGAAAATGAGAGAGTAGCGATGAAGAAATCAAATATATTAAAAACTTTACGCATGCAAATTGCCCTTCATTATTTAAAAGCGAGTGCACTTATTTTATTATTAATGGGCATTATTTTGTATTACAGTATTTCTTCTGTCGTGTTAAGTGAAGCAACCTCTAGCACGAAAACGGCCGTTGAAAAGAGCGGTATGTATATTGACCTCTATATCGATCGGCTCAAAGCAGTATCTGGTTTAATCGCTGAAAATCCTCAGCTTGTAACGTATTTTTCAAGTGCAGAGCGAGACCCTACTATTAAACAGAATGTATTGTCCTTGATTCAAACAACGATGGCAACGGATCGATTCATTCAATCGGTAGTTATTGTTAGTAAAGACGGGCAAGTCCTATCCAATGAAAAGGGCCTAATTATGAGTATGTCGAGCAATATGATGAAGGAACAATGGTATGTGGCAGCTGTTAATAATGGCAGTAAGCCTGTACTGACATCTGCACGCATGCAACACTTTTCAATGGATAAAGATAACTGGGTAATCTCAATTAGCCGCGAAATTAAAGATGCTGAAGGTCAAAATATTGGTGTTTTGCTTATCGATATTCAATATAAAGTTATCGAAGACTTTTTAGCTAACTTAGATTTAGGGAAGAATGGTTTTTCTTTTATTATGAATGACAACGGCGAAGTCGTATATCATAAGGATACCGCGTATTTTGAAAATTACTTGAAACAACAACAATTACAGCAAATTATCACCAATCAAGCGGGCTATGATAAAGAAAAAAATACGTTGACGCACACCTATATGCTGAATAATGCCGACTGGACCTTTGTTGGAGTCTCTTCCCAAGACGGGCTATTAATGATTAAAAGGCAATTGCTCGAAATCTTTTTATTAGTAGGCATGATTCTTTTTATTATAGCTGCTTTTAGTGTTGCTTTATTTGCAGGACGAATCACGATACCTTTCCAACGTCTAGAAAAAGCAATGCAAAATATCGAGCATGGCTTAAAAGAAATACCAATCGATGAAAAAGGATGCTTTGAGGCACAAAGTTTAGCAAAACATTTCAATAGTATGATTGTGCAAATTGAAAAATTAATGCAGGAAATCACGGAAAAGGAAAAACACTTAAGAGTAACAGAAATTAGTGCGCTTCACAGTCAAATTAATCCTCATTTTTTATACAATACATTAGATACAATCGTTTGGATGGCAGAGTTTAATGACAGTGAGAAGGTCATAGAAATCACAAAAGCACTTGCTCAATTTTTCCGCTTATCGCTTAGTGGCGGGAATGAAATGACAACCGTAGAAAATGAATTACATCATGTTCGTCAATATTTGTTTATACAAAAAGAGCGTTACGGAGATAAGTTAAATTACAACATTGTCTGTGATCAATCCGTCCGAAATGTACGAATGCCTAAAATTCTTTTACAACCAATTGTTGAAAATGCTTTATATCATGGTATTCGAAGTATCCCTCATAATGGACATATTCATATTAGTGCAATAGCGAGTGGTGAAGATGTGGAGCTAATAGTCCGAGACAACGGACAAGGCTTTAATGTTAAACAACTAAGTACGGATACTACCGAGAAGCGAACGAAGCTTGGTGGGGTTGGCATTCAAAATGTAGATCAACGTATTAAGCTATACTATGGTTCTAACTATGGAATTACAATTAATTCAAGCCCAACAATCGGTACGACTGTCACAATTAAAATTCCACAGGAAATAAATTAAAATGGCTAAACAGTTTTTATTAGGCATCAAGAAGGTCATACGCTTGATGCCTATTATTATAGGGCAACTTCTACAGGAAATCGCAAAAGCATTCATTATAAAAAAAGAACTAAGGCTTTCACCTTAGTTCTTTAACTCAATGAATTGAATAGATGTCAAATACAAACTAGTGCCATGCAGTTCGCTCACTTACCGGTTGCTGGGTATCGGTTTTCCCCTGTGCTTCAGGAAAGTTATTTGCTTGAGCGGATGCTGCATCAAAATCGAAATCAGATCCAAACTCCTCTTTATAGAGCTTTTTACCGTTTTGATTTACTTCTCGTTTTTTCGCACTATGCTTGTCCCGAACTTTTGCATTGTTACAATTTGTGTTTATATTTGACATAGCCATCCCCCATTGATTTTATTGAAAAGTAATAAAACAGATAATCTGTTCAAATACTCTTCATCATAAAGTTTGGCCAAGCTCATGTGTTTTTATTTATAAAAAGATTCATGTAAGCTGAAACGTTTTTAAAACATGTTAGCTAAATAAGATTGCAAAGATTTAGGTAACATTTGAAAGAATAGTCCCTCATATTTAATATCGAGCAGACCCGCAATAATAATGATAATAACGATGAATGCTAAAAAGGGTTTCTTATTTTTAGAAATCCAATTCAAAAGGCTCCCCTCCTTAGAAAAATTACGTTTTAGTCCATGTTTAGTATATAGTGATTTTTGAAAAAAATATATTATTCCTTTTTATAATGACATTAAGCTAAAACATATACTGTCACCCATAAATGTTTTGTGACATAGATTAAAATGACATGGTATGAAAAGAAGGTTACTTCGCTAATGACACAAAAAGTCACCTTCAATAATTGATTAAACTTTTTTAAGAGAGGAATGGCTATGGTAAATTTTAATTTTTTTCAGGGCACAGTTACACAGATAAATGATTTTGCAGTCGGGCAAAACGGTGAAAGTGAAGGATGTTATACATTAATGACAGTAGAAAATGGTGCAGGCGGCATTGTTAATTTTGTTATTTCGCCTTTTACTTATTTTGTAAATCAAGAGGTCGTAAGCCGTGGTGATCGTATTGTTGGCTATTATGATGCGAATGCACCTGCCCCGTTAATCTATCCTCCACAATATCAAGCACTGATCATTGCTAAAGAAAATAGCTATCAAAATGTAAAAGTAGACTTTTTTAACTCCCAATTATTAAGTAGTGATGGTCAATTACAATTAAACCTTGCTCCATACACGCCGATTTTGCTTAGAAATGGGCAGCCTTTTTCAAAGAGCCCTGCAAATCGTACTCTCATTGTTGTGTATGGACCTACGACAAGAAGCATTCCTGCACAAACTACGCCACATGAAGTCATTGTTTGGTGTTAAGCACCTAAAAGGGTGTACCTTTCTAAATGCTCCTTAATAGTAAAAATCCACTTCGCTTTCTGTGGGCACAGTGTAAGCCGCAACCCTCGCGTGCGCGCGGTTGTGGCGGCTTGCGTTTTGTGCGTTCCCATAGGAGGCTTCGTGGATTTTTACTTGGTAAACCTTAATCTGCAATGGCGTATGACTTCTAAATTGTTTGAGTGCCTGACACCTAAATGTATAGAAGCACAGTGGATTTTATCTATTTTAAACAGTTTGAAGTTTATACTTTTTTACTTCAGGAGGAATCGGACATACATATTCCTCACCGTTTCGTTGTTCAATTAATTCTAGTTTCGCCTTTTCAAGGATTTCTGGGTTTTGTAGTACGCCAATAGCAGTTGCCGCCATAACTTTACCAGCATGTAGCATACCTTTATGCGCAATTGACGTTTTACCTGTTGAAACAATCTGCCAAGTATGAAGAGGTGTTCCTATCGGTTCACACGCTACCATACATTGTACGGTTGGGACAACCCAGCTTACATCGCCAACATCGCTCGTACCTGGTAATATCCCGTTAGATGGAATAAATGGATCGATAACATGTGCCAAATCTTTGCCTTCTAGTTCTTTATTCGCCTTAATATCTTCTTTTTTATCCGCCTCCGATAAAGTTGCACGGATGTCCTTCGCGAATTGTTGTTCCTTTTCATCATACTGTGGAACACCTAGGGCAACAAAGTTATCATGCATCACTTTTTCTAATGTATTATTCGGCAATATATCAGAAGCTGCAGAAGCAAAATCAATTTCAACTTGTGTACCAGTCATGAGAGCCGCGCCTCTTGCGACATCACAAATACGTTGATAAATTTCTTCTGCCTGAGCTACGCGTGGTGCACGAATGAAATACAATACATCCGCCTTTTCTTGTACAACATTAGGGGAAACACCACCTGTATTTGTTACAGCATAATGAACCCTTGCTTCAGGAATGATATGTTCTCGTAAATAGTTAACTCCGACATTCATAAGTTCAACTGCATCGAGTGCACTTCTACCAAGATGAGGTGTACTAGCGGCATGAGAGCTCTTCCCTTTAAATCTAAAGGAAACTTCGTAGCAAGCAAGTGATGACATAGACCAGACAGAATTGCGAGACCAAGGATGCCAGCATACAGCAAAGTCTACATCATCAAATAGCCCCTCTCTTACCATAAAGGTTTTACCACTACCGATTTCCTCGCCAGGGCATCCATAGTATCGAACAGTGCCTTCAAGATTGTTTTCTTTTAAATATGAACGAATTGCGATGGCCGCAGCTAATGCCCCTGTACCAAGTAAATTATGTCCACATCCATGTCCATTACCATTCGTTACTTCTGGATTGTACTGAATATCTCCGCCAACTTGACTTAAGCCCGTTAGTGCATCAAATTCACCTAATACAGCAATAATCGGCTTCCCTGTCCCATAACTACCAATAAAGGCAGTATCGATATTGCCTACACCCTTTTCTACAGTAAAGCCTTCTTCTTCTAAAGTGTTACATAATAATTGTGCTGATTGGAACTCTTCAAATCCTGTTTCTGCATAACCCCAAATTTGATCACTTACAGAAATTAATTTTTGTCTTTTTTCTTCAATAACCTTTGATAAAATAGTACGATAATCCATTTCATTCACCCCGTTTGAATAATATTTTTGCTAGAGCTGCATATAGCGCAATTCTAGCAAATACATCAAGCTCCCTTATTCATTCGCCATCTCACCTCAGTAAGATGACGAATATTGAAAAGAGTCAATGGTATATTTCGATTTATCCTCGCTATTAAAACGGCCCATAATTAATTGCCTGGGCAATAATTAAAAAGATCACAACAATGACAATTTGAATAGCAACATAAGGGAATACCCATTTAGCCCATTTTGAATAAGGAATGCCCATCATACCTAAAGCTGCTAACAATAAGCCACCTGTCGGGATAATTAAACTAGAGACACCACCACCCATTACAGTAGCGAATGCAGCAGTTTGTCTTGATACGCCAACTAGATCTGCTAACGGTGCCATAATTGGCATTACTAATGATGCATGTCCACTTCCAGATGGTACTAAGAAATGGATAAAGAAATTGACAACTGCCATCCCTACCGCTGTCACGCTTGGTGAAAGGCCATTTAGTAAATTAGAAGTAACGTGTAATATCGTATCTAATAAGTTGCCTGAAGTAAGTACGACAAGAATTGTATTAGCAATCCCAATAATCATCGCGCCTGAAATCATTTCAGAACAGCCTTTTAAAAAGGCATCTGTCATTTCATTGCCAGAAAGTCTTCCGATAAGACCCATAATAATTGCACCTAATAAGAAAATCCCTACAATTTCACTGATGTACCAGCCAAGACTTATAACGCCATAAATCAACGCGATAAAGCAGCCTAAGAACACTAAAAGAGAAAGTGCATGTCTTTTACTCAACTTGAAATCATCATCAAACGTAATTCTTTCATTCGGGTTAAACTTCCCGTATTCAGCTAGTTCAGGATTTTTCTCGATTTTATTTACGTGTCGTAAAATAAAGGCGACCGATAAAATATAGAAGATTACGTAAATCGCGATACGTAAGCCCATACCCGAGTACATTGGGAGCTCAGCAACTGTTTGTGCAACACCAATTGTAAATGGATTCGTAATGCCAGCTGTAAAACCAGCACCTATCATGCCGAGAAATACTATCGCAACACCTGTTAGCGCATCAAAGCCTAAGGCAATCGTCATTGGTGCAACTATTGTAATATAAACTAACGAATCTTCAGCCGCTCCTATAAGCGTACCGAGTAATGAGAACAGTAGTACCATCACTGGAATTATTAATTTTTTTCTTTTACCAAATTTTTGTGCAGTAAATCGAATTAAAGCGTCAATGGAACCTGTAGCTTGCATAATTCCAAGAGCACCACCAATTAGTAAGACGAATAATATAATTGGCGCTCCTTTGACCATCCCTTGGTGAAATGCATTAAACATGTCTAACAAACCTACAGGTGTATTCGAGATATATTCAAATTTTGTAGGGTCAATAATTGTTCTGCCATTTTCCTCATATCTAGCGTATTGTCCAGCAGGGATAACATAGGTTAAAAGCGTAAGTACAACAATGATTAAAAACATTAGTACATACGCATTTAAACCGCCCTTCTTCTTTTTCTTCTTTTCAGTACCCTCTTCTATCTTCATTGGTTTGGCAGTACTCAAACATAACACCCCTTTGTAATTTGTGTATAAAAGCAATTTGACCTTTTTATGAATTAACTCTTCAAACGAGTGAGTTTGATCATCCTTTCAGCTAAAAAATAAATTTAGAAAAATTTAGAAAATACCCAATATTGCTAACGCTTTCATGTGTTTTATTTTATAATGCATTATAGGTTTTTAATATTCTAATAGTGAATATTCTATATTACTATTTTAAATATTTAGCGTTATAATTATATTTCAAAAATTAAACCAGCAATATATAATCATTTTTATTTACTTTATAGCTTCATAAATTAACAGGAAAGGTTGTTCGTTAATTGGAAATTAGACACCTTCAAACTTTTCAAATCGTAGCAGAAGAAAAAAGACTAATTCAAGCAGCAATGCGCCTTAATTATTCACAACCTACTGTTACAAAGCATCTGCAGCACTTAGAAGATGAGATTGGCTTACCGCTCTTTGAAAAAGTGGACAATAAAAGGAAACTAACTAAAGCTGGAGAAATTCTTTATGAACATTCAAAAAATATCTTAAATGAGATGTTTACGATGCAAAGGAGACTTGAGGAATTTCAAGGAGAAAAGCAAGTTATTCGAGTTTGTGCATTAGATGAACATTGTGATCGTTTTTTCCTACCACATATAGTAAATTTCCAAAAAAGATACCAAGATATTTTAATAGAAGTTTATTCTGTAGATAGTAGTGATGAGGCTTTAAAAAAGATAATACAAAATGAAATGGACTTTGCTATTGTAAATGGGAGAACTTTAAACTCTGATATTTCCAATCATTGCATTGATTATGAAAGTTTAGTGCTGTTTGCTTCAAGTAAAGTGGCTCATGATACTTATCAAATGGAGAGCAAATTAGAAAAATACCCTGTATTGGTTGATTTGAGAGCTCCCTTTATAAAGTTTGAAATATTGAACAAAGGAATTCACTTCCCAAATACGATTCACTGCAATAGTGATGAGAGCATAAAAAATGCTGTCCTCAATCACCCATATCTAGGCGTCATTGGGACAAGCAGAATAAGAAAGGAAATCGAGGATGGGTCGGCTACTATTTTAGAAACCTATACTTCAAATATTCCAGTCAAACTCATAGCCTTAACAAAAAACCTAAGCAATCCGATTTTACAAGATTTTTTTAATTCCATGAGCAAAATGTATCGTCCACTAAGTAACAACTAAATCGTGAACAATTTCTAATATTAGATGACCCTTTAACGGGGTCATCTTTTAAATACATTCATTCCGTGTAAATGAAAAAATATTAAGCAAGAGTGGAAAAGTATTGGAAAACAAATTGACGAAATTGTTTTGCCATAGGCGTGAAATAGCGCTTTTCTGACCAGGCTAGCCCAATGGTGCGCTGACAAGATGGTTCAACAATTCGCAGTTTATGTGGGAACTCCTCTGACTTTGGAACCCAAGATAATTCAGAAACGAAGGCAACACCTAATCCTTGTCTTACTAAATCAGAAATAACGGAAGGTTCATCTCCCTCAAAAGCAATATTTTGAACAAACCCTGCTTCCCGACAAAACTGATCCGTCAAGCTGCGGAAGCCAAACCCTGTATTCATACTAATAAAGGCCTCATCCTTCACTTCTGCCAGTTGAATACTCTCCCTGTTGGCTAACCGATGATTAGGAGGCACAATAATAAAAATTTCTTCTGTAATGAGTGGCTCCCATCTAATACCTTCACCCTCAATAGGGACGGAGGAAATACAATAATCTAATTCCCCTTCCATCAACAATTTTTTCATAGCTGACACAGACTTTAGAAACTGTTGAAAACGAGCATCTGGATACTTCGATAAAAACGAACCTAATAATGCAGGCAATACTCTTGGGATCGTTACTGCCAATGTAATGCTCTTTTGATCTTGCTCAGTAAATTGAGTAAGCTCCCTTTGTCCCTCATGTAATTCTGCAAATGCCTTTTCCACACGATTTAAAAAAATCCTACCAGCTTCATTTAAGCTAATTTTCCGATGTTCTCGGTCAAACAACGCCACACCTAAATCTTCCTCCAAGCGGGCAATTGTTTTACTCAGCGATGGCTGAGCAATTTGAAGTTGCTCTGCTGCCTTCGTCATATGTTCGAGCCGAGCAACTGTTTGAAAATACTTTAACTGCAAAAGCTCCATATAGTTCCCCCTATTGTATAGACTTAAATCTATTATGTAATAACGATTTATGTATTATACAACATTAATATAATAGATTATTATGAAACAATCTTTTAAAAATAGGAAGGTAGGATTATTTCATGAAAGGATTTCAATTAATATTGCAAGACTTAGTAGCTATTTGGAAACATAAGCATGGGCGAACGGCCTTTATTTTTCTAATTCTTGTTCCTTTAATTTACGTTGGGTTCTTTTTAGCAGGATATTGGGACCCATATGGGCAATTAGACAAACTCCCCGTAGCAGTCGTTAATCTCGATGAGGGGGCTAATATTGATACTGAATCTTTACATGTTGGCGATGACTTTATTGCCGAACTAAAGGAAGGCAAAGAATTAAACTTTCATTTCGTCTCTGCCAAGGCTGCACAAAAAGGGCTTAAAACAGGCGACTATTATATGGTCATCACCATTCCAAAGGATTTCTCTAAAAATGTAACCACTTTAATGGAAGAAACCCCTAAAACAGCTAAGCTTTCGTATGAAATCAACCCTGGGAAAAACTTCGTCGCTTCACAAATAACTACAACTGCCGTTGAAAAAATGAAAACAAAAATTAACGCTAGCATCACGAAGTTTTACTCACAATCCATTCTCACTAAATTTCAGGATGCATCAACTGGTTTTGCAACAGCAGAAGCTGGGGCAGAAAAGCTTTCTAAGGGAGCGACCGACATACAGAGCGGAAGCGACAAGTTAGCAGATGGCATGCAAAGTTTAGATGAAGGTGCTCAAAAGCTTAAAGCAGGAAGTACGAGCCTCTCAGCTGGTCAGGAAAGCTTATCAAATGGCGCACAAGGGCTCATTAGCGGATCTGACTCTCTTTATAGTGGACTACAGCAATTAACTAAAGCTGAACAATCCCTTCAATCAGGAATGGGACAAATGAGCCAAAGTATGGCAGACTGGTCCTCTAAAAATACAGAACTAGTTCAAGCTCAACAACAAGCAGCGACAACAGCAAATACTTTGCGAGAGCAATTAGCTCACTATATAAAAAACCATCCCGAAGCGAAGCAAGATTCTGAGCTTCAACAAATGATTGCTTTAGCAGAGGCATTATCTACAACCGAAACGACTATAACAACTGGTCAACAACAAGTAGGTGTAGCTGCTAACAAAATTGCTTCAGGCCAAACGACTCTTGAAACTAATATGAAAACGTTTGGAACAAACATGACGCAGGCGACTGTCGGAGCAAAACAACTCCAACAGGGAGCGTCTGAATTTGCAGGTGGTTTTGCTAAATGGTCAACAGGCTTTACTACGCTGAATACTGGAATTACAGCTCTATCTAGTGGAATCAATGAAGTATCAAGCGGATTCCCCAAACTGCAAAATGGGCTAGCCTCTTTAGTAGGAGGTTCCAATGAATTAGCAACAAAACTAAATAGTGCAGCGACAAAAACATCTAATCTGCAATATAACGATGCAACGACATCGATGTTTGCCCAGCCAATCGAATTGGTCGAATCCGACTTATCAAACGTTCCGAATTATGGCGTTGGCATCGCACCTTACTTCTTGTCTCTGGCTTTATTTGTAGGCGGCATTATGGCATCTAATATTCTGCCACTAGGACGCAGAGAACTTCTTAAAGTGACTGGTACCGTTCACTTTATTAATAAACTAGGATTAGTTTACGTAGTTGGTTTCATTCAATCTATTATTGTAGATATCGTTATATTGTTAGGATTTAAATTAGAAGTAGCAAGTGTACCTCTCTTTTTCCTTTCAAGTATGATCGTGTCATTTACTTTTATGACCCTCATCCTAATGCTCATCATTTTATTAGGCAATGTTGGCAAATTTATAGCAGTTACGTTATTAGTATTCCAATTAGCTACTTGCGGCGGAACATTCCCTGGCGAGCTTGGAAATCCTATACTAGCTAAAATAGGGGCATTTTTACCGATGGCGCATTCATTAAAAGGTTTCCAAGAAGTGATTACGCTTGGTGGCTGGTCAAACTTAGTTACACAAGGAGCGCTTTTACTCATTTATCTTTTACTCGCCTTCATCATCGCTTGGATTTCAAGCCACATCCAGCATAAAGATCAACCTACTGTAGAAATCGCCAAATAAAGCGATACTTACTTTAGAAAATAAAAGGAGCCTTTCCATTCAGAAAGGCTCCTTTATTTATTTGGCATACTTATGATACGGTTTTCCATATAACCAAAAAACGTTAAACCTCCCCTACTAGCCAAATGAAAAATTTATGAAATAAAATGAACGAATGATTTATTTGGTGCATCTAATCATTAAAGGAGGCATGGAGATGGACGAAATCGAACTTGCCAAACAAGCAATTGATGGAGATGAAGCAGCACAGCTACTGCTTTTACAAATATATAAAGAAGCGATGTATCGCGTTGCCTACAGCTATATGCAAAATGAGCATGATGCAAATGATGCGCTACAAGAAATGACGTATCAATGCTTAAAAAATATTCATAAAGTGCAGACGCCTCAATATTTTAAAACATGGCTCGTACGCATTGTTATCAATACATGTTTAATGATGAAACGTCAGCAAAAACGTATTGTCGTAACAGATAATATTGTGGATCAGCCCGAGCAAATGGCGGAACTATTTGAACTTAATGATGTTATTACAAAGCTACCCATTGAACAACAAGAGCTTATTCATTTAAAGTACTTTAAAGATTTAAAAAATAGTGAAATTGCAACACTACAAAAAATACCAGAAGGCACAGTTAAATCAAGATTACATAAAACATTAAAAAAACTACGTCATTTATTAGGAGAGGGGGGCATTTCATGAGCCAGATAGACAATGACCAACAAAAACGTTATTTAGAATTACTTGAATCCGTGCCGATAGAAACATTACAGTCAAATAAACAGTTCTTGGCATACAAGCAATTAAAGAAAAGAACTCGCCATAAAAGATTTCTACAAGTTGGGGTTACTGTTGCTATTATTATGATTGCCCTTATTAGTTCCATTAGGGTATCACCTGCTCTTGCTTATACGATGGCACAAATTCCCGTATTAAAACCACTTGTCGAAATGATTGCCTTAGATAAAGGCATTCAAGATATTATTAGCAATGACTATTACGAACCTATTAATGTGAGCCAAACAATTGATGGAAAAACCCTTACGATTACAAGCGTTGTGGCAGATGAATCAGGAATGATTATTTCCTATAAGCTTCAATCAGATAAAGACTTAGCGAATATCACTGGCATCAATACAGAGGTTACACAGCATGGTGAACAAATCTATGCATCTGTAGGAAGTAGTTGGTCTGCTCAACAAGAAGGAACATTTGAAGTTGAAAATACAATTGAAGTTGCCGCAAGCCAAGGTATGAATTACTCATCGCACGACTTTGCAATTACATTATCGCTACGTGAATTTCCAGAAGTTGTGTTTAACATACCATTTACATTAAAGAACGACATTAAAGCATCAAAAAAATTCTCTATTAATAAACAAGTAACTGTCGATGGGCAAGACTTTACCATTCATGAGCTTATTATTTCCCCGCTTAGAACTGAGTTGAAAATGTCGATTGATTCATCGAATTCCAAGAAAATATTAAGTTTCGGAGATATTCGTATATATGATGAACATCAAGAAGAATGGGGCAAAATTCGAAACGGTTTCTCTGGATTTGGTGATTATGAGGATCAGCAATTTAGTTTGATGTTAGAAAGTAATTATTTCCGTATTCCAAAAAGTATTACAATTGAATTGCGGGAAATTGAAGCGATTGATAAAGCTGATGAATTTATAGTAGTTGATTTTGATAAGAAGAAACTTATTAGGCAACCTGAGCATATTAATATCGAGTTGGACATAAAAGATAACTTTGAACTTGAATATAAAGTATTACCTTATAAAAAAAATGAATTTAAAGGCGTCTTTAATCATTTAATCGACGCAGATGGAGAAATTTATTATTCCAATAGTACGTGGATTTCAGAACAAGACCACTATATGTTAATCGGACAGCGATTTGATATGGAAAATGTCAAAAAGCTCCCTGTAAATCCTGTAAAGCTTGAGATTGGACGCTATGAGCAATATTTAAACGGCGTTGGCCGTATCCAAGTCGAACTTAAATAAATTGTAATTGTAAAGAAAAGCCGATTCTAAAAACGCTAGAATCGGCTTTTTGTCTTATTATTGTTCATTACTCATCAGTTGTACTGTAATACAGTTATCCTGTAAGGCATTGCGCAAAAATGGACTTGGTTCTCCTATGCTATAAAGCTGCAAATTATGCATAGCTCTCGTACAAGCTGTGTAGAAAACTCTACGTAAACTCTCATCACTATACATTTGCGCCGACGCATCATAAATAATGACAGCTTCAAATTCAATCCCTTTGGATAAATAAGAGGGTATGATGACAACACCTTGTTCGTATTCTGGAGAGCCATTTTTTATAAGCTTTATACCCTCAATAGTAGACAGTGCTTCATATGCATGCCTGCTCTCCTCTGCAGATTTACATATGATGGCGATACTGTTATAGCCTTCACTTCGCAAAGCTTCAACTTTTGACATAATACAGTGATGCAAAGATGTGCGATCTGTTAATTGTGTCAGGACAGGTAGCTCACCATCACGTTCAAAAGGAATAATTCGTTCGCCATTCGGTACTAGTTTCCGTGTAAACTCAACGATCTGTTTTGTAGAGCGATAACTACGAGTCATATTGATAACTTCTGTTTCATCTGGACCATATAAGCTACTAAGAATATTAAAATCAATCATTTCACTCGCGTGCGCGAAAATCGCCTGATTAAAATCACCTAATACTGTCATTTTTGCAAAAGGAAACAATCGCTTTAAAAACTCGAATTGGAATGGTGAATAGTCCTGTGCCTCATCCACAAGTATATGCCTAATGGAATTATTAGTTTGAAACCCTTGAATTAATTCTTTAATAAATAAAAACGGTGTAGCGTCTTCATAAAATAGTTTATCTTCGTCTAGCATTTCCAGTGTCGCATGGCAAATAGCTTCCCACTCTTCTGGTAATTCTCCATCTATCCACTGGTTAATTTGCATCGGGTCTATAAACAACTGCTTATAAATTTCCTTCATGTCGATAAACTGCAATGCCCGTATTTGTTTCCGTAATGACTTCAATTTCTTGGATACAATTAATCGCGCCAGTTTAGCAGGCTCCATCTCATACTCGGCTATCGTCTCTCTTGTAAAGCCCTTCCTTTTAGCTAAATAAACACGTGCCTTATGGTATTCCTCGTTGCTAAGCAGCTCTATTTCCTCTTGTACCCACTCCTTCTTCCATTCGACTTTTTCAATTTCTTTTATTTCCTTCAGAAGCCATTCCTTTAATTTTTCCAATCGATTATGGAATTTAAGTGACACGTCGCTGCTATAAAATTGCTCAGCAATTTGTTGTGCGGTAATAATCGGCTGTCCTCTGAAGTTAATGCCTTTAAATTTCATGCCAGATAACTCCAGAGATTTTCTATATGCTTTAATGACTTCAAAAAAACGACTAGATGCTTTGAATCGTATGCTCGCAACTCTTGACTGATATGCAGAATTATTTGCTGCAGTTAAAACATATTCCAATTGCTCATAAGGATTTTCAACATAAAACGCTTTACTTAATCGATGATGTAAGTACTCCTGAAATGTAACTTGCTGCATATTTTCTTCACCAAGTTCAGGTAGCACATTGGATACATAACTATTGAACATTGCATTAGGTGAAAATAAAATAATTTGATCCGCATTTAGTCTATCCCGATATTTATAAAGCAAATAAGCGATCCGCTGTAAAGCTGCCGATGTCTTACCACTACCAGCGGCACCATGAACGATCAGCAATCTTCCATGATCATGGCGAATGATTCGGTTTTGCTCCTGTTGAATCGTTGCAACTATACTGTGCATATGTTTGTTTGTACCTTGCCCCAAAACTTGTTGCAAAATTTCATCTCCGATAGTGAGACTTGTATCAAACATCGATTGAAGAACACCATCGCGAATAAGATACTGCCACTTTTTCTCCAATTCCCCATGGATAATACCTTCAGGTGTCATATACTGGGCAGGACCTGGCGAGTAATCGTAGTAAACGCTTGAGATAGGAGAACGCCAGTCATAGATAAGGAAATCCTCTCCACTCTTATCCATAAGAGAAGAGATACCTATATAAACCTGTTCCTGAGCTGCTATACCTTCCTCTAAGAAATCAATTCGACCAAAATAAGGAACTTTCTGCATACGGCGCAACGTTGATAATCTTTTAGATGCATGCTTATGGGTACTTTGACTAACGGACAGTGCTTGCGTTTCTTGTCTTAAGCCGATAATCGTCTCAAGATAATCGTCGAAGGTATCCATATTCACCTTTATTTCATCCCAAAAGTGTTTGCGAATATTTACAACTTCGTTCTTTCGTTGTAAAGTTTCTTTCTCCAACCTACTCAGTTGCTCTGAAATAGTCTCCATTACATTGTCTAATCGTTTTTGCTCCTGTTGAAACTCCGATTTCATCGCATTCACTCCTTAAAAATGTAAGTATAGGGGTTGACTTCTGAAAAACAATGCCTTATAATTAAAGTAGGGATGATATATCCTTTTATTAATTAAATGCCTATCTATATAAATTTAACACATGGTCATGTATTTATCAATGGATTCAACATGATTTCTTTTTCCATTTAAATAAATATTGAAAATAGCGTAATAACACTTCAATTACAGAAGTGTTTTTTTAAATGCAAAAGCACCGTCTAAAATTTAGAACGGTGCTTTTGCTTATTAGTTCACTCACTGCAAACAATCATTGTTTTAGTTACGTACATTTTTAGTTTTTGGTACAAACCAAACAACAATAAAGGCAATAATAGCTAAGATAAGCATATAGAAATAAGTTGTGTTGGCTGCAGTAGCATAACCTTCACTTGTGCCAATCGAAACCTTTGTTAATTGAATTGTATAAATCGTCACAATCACTGCTGTGCCTATTGCTCCAGCTAATTGACGAATCGTATTATTCACTGCTGAACCATGTGAAGCTAATTCTTTTGGTAGCGCATTTAAAGCTGCTGTATTTAGAGGCATAGTAATAAAAGCTAGCCCAATTCGTAATATAATTGTGCGGACAAGTAAATACATATACGACGTAGAAGCAGATAAATCAACCACGGCCCACATCGATACAACAATAAAACACATACCTACTATAAATAATGGCTTTGCCCCATATCTGTCATACATTTTCCCAGTTATTGGCGATAAGCTTGCGTTTATTAAAGCCCCTGGTAATAATAAAAGACCTGCTTCAAAAGCCGTAAAACCACGTCCATCTTGTAAATAAATCGGTAGTAAAATTAAATCCGCATACATTAATATTGTAATGGCTATATTAACAAGCGTTGTCATGGAAAACATTTTATATTTAAATACCGTTAAATTTAATAATGGGTCCGCTGAAGTCATTTGACGCTGACAAAATAAAAACGTCACAATAATTCCTAAAAGAAGAGATGTAATAACGAGCCAATCGGCCCACCCTCTACTTCCTGCAATACTAAACCCAAAAAGTAAAAATCCAAACCCGATTGTTGAATACCCGACACTTAGTCCATCTAATTTTACTTTTGTTCCCTCAACTATATTAAATAAATATTTATAGGCAAACAAAATAATTAGCAAAACAAATGGAATCAAACCGATAAATAGCCATCTCCATGACATATATTCAACCAAAAATCCTGAAACAGTTGGTGCAATTGCTGGCGCGAATATAATAGCAAATCCAACCTTCCCCATAACGGCGCCACGCTCTTCCATTGGATATAAAAAAACAATGACTGTCATCATTAATGGAATGATAATTCCTGCTCCAACGGCCTGAATCATACGCCCCGACAGTAGCATGCCAAAGTTCATTGCACTTGCTGCAACAATAGAACCTATTAATAAAAAAAGCATAGAACTTATAAACAACTGGCGAGTTGAAAAGCGCTTCATTAAAAAGGCTGTAATAGGAACTAGCACGCCATTCACTAACATAAAGCCTGTCGCTAACCATTGAATGGTTGTCGGGGTTACATTAAAAATAACCATTAAATCACTAAGCGCCACATTTAGTAATGTTTGATTTAAAGTAGAAAAGAAGCATCCTGCAATCATTACAAAAAGCAAAAGCTTTTTCGTTCCAGCAGATATTTCATTTTGCATAATAGAACTCCTAACGCTATCATAATTTTATCGACACATTGTCTAAAAAGTATCTTAACAAGAATTTGACTAAGTTGACCATGAACAATATCGAATTTACTGTCGACTACTAGACAATTCAAAACAAACTGTATATAAAATCTACTATGATAGACAGGAATGAGAAAAATGACTAAAAAAGAGGATCCACGTGCCCTTAGAACACAGGAAATGCTTAAAACAGCTGCCCTATCCCTTTTAAATGAGGGTCTTTCCATTAATCAATTATCTGTTCAAAAGGTGACACAAAAGGCGTTATTAAATCGAACAACTTTTTATTTACATTATCAAGATATCGATGGCCTCATTACACAATTAACGCAGGGAATTTTACATGAGCTGACAGAAAAAATTGAAGTACTTATCCAAGTTCAGGACATCGATGAAAAAAAACAATTGATTCAATTACTCGATTATCTTTATACACAACGGCATCATCTACTCATCCTTTTTCAACTCGAACAATTTGAAAATCATCTATTCCAATTATTAAAAAAGTTAATTGACGTTCGCAGAAACAAAAATAGTAAAACAACTAAAAAGGTCTATGTCGATGCTCAAATCAAAACAGCTTCAATAGTTGGCGTTATCATGTGGTGGTTAAAAAATGGGCTACATTTAAGTTCTGATTACATAGCAGAACAAATTCACCTTATGTATAAAACATAATAAATATACAAAAGTAGCTTTATAAGTTTGTATGTAATATGCATGCTACAATTAATGTAAGAAGAACAGTTGGAGTGACGAAAATGAGTAAAAGAGAACAACAAAAACAACAACGCCGTCAACATATTATCCAAATTGCCAAGGATTTATTTTTGGAACATGGCGTTCAAAATATACAAATGCAGGATGTGGCGGACGCCTCTGGTGTTGGGATTGCGACAATATTTCGTTATTTCCCTAAAAAAGAGTTTTTAGTAATTGCAGCATCAAATACTATTACGAATGATATGGCGACGGATATAGAGCAGATTGTTGCGCAAACAATTCCTGCTTACGAAAAAATTAAACAAATTTTGGAATATTATATAAGTGGAACAAAGGATCCTAATCTACGTTTAGCTAAGTTTTTCGAGTCCTTTGATTTACATGAGAAAATTGCTACGGAATCTTCGACTGAGCAATACGCTGAATACTTTTTTGCACGAAGAAAATTAGCTGGTATTTTATTCACATTAGCTGATTATGGTAAACAAGACGGCTCATTAAGACAGGATATTAATTTAGATTTGTTTATCATGACGATGGTACAAAACTTTAGTTTATTCACATTTAAATCAAGCCTAACAACCCACGATCCAAACCTTTCCCAGTTGTTATCTACGGACAAGCAACTGGAGTTGATGAAGGATGTATTTTTATCTTATATTCGACCACAATAAATGACGAACGTTTTGAATTGACATTCGAACGCGAAAGTTGTTAACTAGGAAGTATAAAAGTGATAGTTAACTATCAAATTTAAAATTTTAGGGGGCTTTCTAAATGAGTCGTTTAGCAGGTAAAGTCGCAATAATTACAGGTGCTGCACAAGGTATGGGCGCTGCACACGCAAAATTATTCGTAGAAAACGGAGCAAAAGTTATTTTAACAGATTTAAATGAGGAAAAAGGAAATGCATTCGCAGCTGAATTAGGCGAAAATGCTATTTTCGTTAAACAAAACGTAACTTCTGAAGAAGATTGGGCTACAGTAATTGCGAAAGCAGAAGAAGCTTTCGGTCCAGTAAACGTATTAGTAAACAATGCTGGTATTACTATGGCAAAAAATATGCTAGAAGTAACATTAGAAGAATACAAACGCATCGTTGACATTAACCAAGTGTCTGTATTTTTAGGGATGAAAACTGTAGCAGGTTCAATGGCGAAAGCTGGTGGCGGTTCAATCGTCAACATTTCTTCAATGAACGGCTTAGTTGCTGGTGCTATCGGTTATACAGATACAAAATTTGCTGTTCGTGGTATGACAAAAGCTGCTGCAATCAATCTAGCACCTATGGGCATTCGCGTAAACTCTGTACACCCAGGCGTTATCGCAACACCTATGGTTGTACAAGAGGATACAAAAGCAGCAGTAGAAGAATTCTCTAAACATATTCCATTAAAACGTGTGGCTCAACCAGAAGAAGTATCTAATATGGTATTATTCCTAGCTTCTGATGATTCTAGCTACTCAACAGGCTCAGAATTCGTTATCGATGGCGGATTAACTGCACAATAATACATGATAATAAAAAGCCCGATTTTCTTTTAAAGAAAATCGGGCTTTTTTCTGAGCGTGCTACATGTCCTTTTGTCCCCCTTATTTAGCATTTTCGGAATCAATTCATAATGTTTTTATTCCAACTAAAAGGGAATGCATTAAATAAGATTACTTTGAGGAGGATTCAAATGGACAATAAAAAAACTGAACAATTAAAGAAACATATCATTGATAACCAAGGTAAACATGCCTTAACGACCAATCAAGGATTAAAAATGGCAGAGGATGAATTTTCTTTAAAAGCTGGTTTAAGAGGTCCTACCCTTATGGAGGACTTTCATTTCCGTGAGAAAATGACTCATTTCGACCATGAACGTATTCCTGAACGTATTGTTCATGCACGCGGTGTTGGTGCACATGGTGTTTTTCAGCTTTACGAATCATTAGAAGATTATACAAAGGCAGATTTTCTTACAAATACCTCTAAAATTACTCCTGTATTTGTACGATTTTCAACGGTACAGGGTTCTAGAGGATCGAATGATACAGTGAGGGACGTACGAGGATTCTCTACTAAATTTTATACAGACGAAGGTAATTATGATTTAGTCGGTAATAATATGCCTGTTTTCTTTATTCAAGATGCCATTAAGTTCCCTGATTTTGTGCATGCCGTTAAACCAGAGCCACACAATGAAATACCACAAGGTGCTAGTGCGCATGATACTTTTTGGGATTTCATCGGACAAAATCCTGAAACTGCCCATATGATTATGTGGCATATGAGTGATCGTGCGATTCCACGTAGCTTACGCATGATGGAAGGCTTCGGAGTTCATACTTTCCGTCTTATTAATGCTAAAGGACAAGCTCATTTTGTGAAATTTCACTGGAAGCCTACGCTAGGTGTTCATTCATTAGTTTGGGATGAGGCTCAAAAAATTGCAGGGAAAAATCCTGATTTCCATCGACTTGACTTGTATGAAGCAATTGAAAAGGGAGATTTTCCAGAATGGGAACTCGGTTTACAGTTAATTTCGGAAGAAGATGAGCATGCCTTTGATTTTGATATATTAGATCCAACTAAATTATGGCCAGAGGAAGAAGTCCCTGTAAAAATAGTGGGCAAAATGACTTTAAATCGAAATGTAGATAATTTCTTTTCAGAAACAGAGCAGGTTGCATTCCATCCTGGGCATGTTGTACCTGGTATTGATTTCTCAAACGACCCTCTTTTACAAGGACGATTATTTTCTTATACCGATACACAACTGTCTAGATTAGGAGGACCTAACTTCCATCAAATTCCGATTAATCAACCTGTCTGTCCTTATCAAAACAATCAACGTGACGGCATGCACCAAATGGCAATTTATCGAGGACAAACGAGTTATCATCGCAACGGTTTAAATGACAATCAACCAGCTCCTGTTCCTGCAGATGAAGGCGGCTACGAACATTATCAGGAGAAAATTGATGGCAATAAAATTCGAGGCCGAAGTGAAAGCTTTTTAGACTTTTATTCGCAAGCAAAGCTTTTCTATAATAGTATGGCTCCTTATGAGAAACAACATATTAAAAAAGCATTCAGTTTCGAGCTTGGCAAATGTAAATCAAATGCCGTGAAAACAAAGGCAATCGACCTTATCAATCATATAGACCATGAATTAGCACAAGAAGTAGCCAACAATATTGGCGTAGCATTACCTAAAACAAATCTTGAAATACAATCAAATAAAAAATCGCCCGCACTCAGCATGGCGAATACTATCTCTAAACCCGACACAAAAAATGTCGCGATTGTATTGAATGGACAACCTAATGCAACACTTCTAACAAAATGGCTTCAAACATTCGCTAAACAACATGTAAATTATAGTATTATCGATAAAAAGGTATCTCAAATCGACGATTCCCTTAAAGTAACCGATACTTATGACACAGCAGACCCAACCCTTTTTGACGCGGTTTTAGTCATTAGCAGTGAATCACCTATTCAAACTCCTGTGCTAGAGTTTATAGAAACAACCTTTAAACACTATAAACCTTTAGCCTTTGACATTCATGACCCACAAGCATTAGATTCTTGCAGAATCAAATTAGGGGGAGCTGGGGTCTACAATTTAAAAGACTCCACAATTGAATCCTTTATTGAAGGCATAGCCCAAGGTCGATTCTGGAATCGTTAAAATGAAAGATGGCCTATTCAAAACTCAGTTTTTGGATAGGCTTTATTTATTGGATTACCTCATTTGCTCGCATACACTTTTCACTTAAACATCCTCTCCATTCCGTAAAACCCCTAAAAAAACTTTGACTTTCCAAAAACATTGAGGTAAATTGTTAAATACACGAACATATACTGATATACTAATTAACAATGTTCGCATTTTAAAATTCTTCGTATAAAGTTGGAAATACGGTCCAAAAGTCTCTACCAAACTACCGTAAATAGTTTGACTATGAGGAATGACAAAAAACGATATATTATTCTCGTACTGAAAAAACGCTTTGTTTATTCGGTCTATTTACGTTTTTTGTTTTTCTGTATGTCAAACTCTAGTTTATTAACTAGGGTTTTTTCTTTTTTCACTCTTCTATACGTAATTATTTTAAAAAGTCCATCACCAAGAGAGGAAAAAGAGCATGGAAAACACAGAACAACATCAATCCATTTGGCAAGTAATTAAACAAAATTACAGATTATATTTAGGGGCTCTTGTTATCGTTATCATTGCCGAACTAATTGGAGTAAAGAAATTCCAAGTTGGATCTGCTTTAATCGTTATTTATCCAATGCTATTTGCCATCGTAATTAGTGTTTTACTTGGCCCAGATATTTTTCGATTTTTTAAAGAAAAGGCATCCACAAAGGCTTCGTCTCTTGTTCTTGTAGCAATCACACCTTTTATGGCGAAAATTGGCGTACTTGCAGGTTCTAATCTTCCTAAGCTTGTCGATGTAGGTCCTGCATTAGCCTTTCAAGAGCTTGGACATGTCGGAACCATTTTTCTAGCTTTACCAATTGCATTATTGCTAGGAATTAAAAAGGAAGCGATTGGCGCAACAAGCTCTACTTGCCGCGATAAGGATTACGGTTTGATTTGTCATCTATATGGTGCCAATTCTCCAGAAGCAAGAGGAGCTTTATCTATTTACATCATTGGATTTTTAATCGGTACTATTTATATTGGTTTTTTAGCAAGTATCGTAGCTTCGACGGATATTTTTCATCCTTTAGCATTAGCGATGGCTTGTGGAATAGGTAGCGGTGTCATGATGGCGGCAGCATCTAGTACATTGGCAACCATTTATCCAGAATACGGTGATCAAATTATTATGCTAGCAGGTGCAAGTGATACGTTAGCAGCCATTATAGGTATCTACTTCACTTTATTTATCTCTCTTCCTCTTACTAGGAAATTATATTACTTGTTAGAGCCAAGAATCAGTCCAAAACATACACGTGAGCCAAAACAAATGAACAGCATGAAGGTTGGTGATTAAGTTGACTATGAGCATGCGAGATTGGACAATTTCTCTTTTATTAACATCTGTTATTACAACGCTGATGGCTAACCTAATTGGTTCCCATGTATCTATTGCAGAATCTATTCCTGGTGTACTGATTTTATCCGCTATCGCCTTCGTCGGTATTTTTTTAGGGAAAATTATTCCTTTAAAAATTCCTGCAATTATTTACGTTGTGCTAACAGGCTTGCTTGTTGCAAGCCCTATTTCACCTATCTCTCAACCAGTGATTGAGTATACAGCTAAAATTTCCTTTATGGCACCAATAACAATTGTTGGTACCCTCGCTGGAATTGGACTTAATTTTAAATCATTTATCAGTCAAAGCTGGAAAATGGTCATTATCGCCTTATTAGTTTTTACAGGTACGTTTATTACACAAGCAGTTTTTGCTCAAATATTTTTAAACTTAACGAATGCATTAGATTCATTCTAAAACGAACTAGAGAGGCTCACCCCTCTCTAGTTTTACTCAATTCATTAATGGAGGCATATTATGCAGGATATAGCGTATAACGCTGATTTAATAATTAAAAATTGTTCCATCTTAACCCCTGACTTTCACATCGAGCATAATCAATCAATAGTCATTAAAAATAATAGTATCGTCGCTATTGGGGCTACTGCATCACTTGCTACGATTTATCAATCAAGAGACATTTTAAATGGACAAGGCAAACTAGTACTACCAGGTTTAATTGATGCCCATACGCATACATGTCAACAACTTCTCCGTGGAAGAATTACAGATGAATACCCTATGATTTGGACGCGCATAATGGTGCCGTTTGAAAGTAATTTACAGGAGCGAGATGTTTATATTAGCTCACAGTTAAGCTGTCTCGAAATGATTAAAGCTGGCACTACAGCCTTTATTGATGCTGGTGGCAGACATATGCAGCAAGTCGCAAATTCCGTATTAGAATCAGGTCTACGTGGTGTTCTTACATGTTCCACTATGGATAGTGGCTTAGACATTCCTCAAACGATGAAATTTAGTATCGAAGAAAATATCCGTAACAATCGAGCATTGTTTAATGAATTCCATGGAGCTGGTGACGAGCGAATAAATGTATCATTTTCTCTTAGATCCATCATTACTTGCACACCAGAATTAATACAGGAGGTTTTCGCAGCAGCTAAAGAATGCTCTACTAGTGTGCAATCTCATATGAACGAATATCCAAATGAAATTAGCTATTGCCTAGAAAAATTTAAAATGCGCCCATTTGAATATCTTGCTTCCTTAGGTGTCCTTAATGAAAATTTCTTAGGTGCCCATAGCATTTTACTTTCTGAAAATGAAATGGAAGTTATTCAAAATACTAATAGTAAAGTTGTCCACTGTCCTATTAGTAATTCTGGTAAAGGCGTGCCCAAAACACCTAGCTTATTACATAAAGGAATTGCTGTTGGTTTAGGTACAGATGGGGCTGGTCATTCGGGATTAAGCTTATTCGATCAAATGAAAGTGTTTAAATCATTAATACGTGCATTTTCTGGCGTTCCAATTTTTGACCCAGTAATTATGCCTTCAAAAAGCATTTTAGAAATGGCTACATTAGGTGGAGCAAAAGCTATGATGCAAGACAATCAGCTAGGAACATTGGAAGTTGGCAAAAAGGCAGATATGATCTTAATTAACATTGATCAGCCCCATATTGCTCCTTCACATAATTTAATAAATACGTTAATTGAATCCGTTAACAGCAATGATGTAACAGATTCCATTGTTAATGGTAAAATATTAATGAAAAACAGAGAAGTTCTGACACTGGATGAAGAAAAAATAAAATACGAAAGTAAGCTTGCAATGAAGGAACTTGCTATTCGTGCAAACATCTAACTCTTGTTAAGGGTTATAATAATTGAGGTCTAAAATATGTTAACAAACTCACTGCTTTTAAGTATTGTTTTATGTTCCAATTTAGTTATTGGTATTCTTTTAGGAATGTCTGGAATTGCGGGATTTCTTCTCCCGTTAATTTATGTAGGTTTTTTAGAAATACCTGTCCATGATGCACTTGCATTGAGTTTTTTAGCATTTGCTGTTTCAGGCATTCTCGGAGCTTATTCCTATTGGAAATCGAAAAATATGGATTTGAAATTAGCCCTATTTTTAAGCATCGGTAGCCTTCCTGGCGCGTTTTTAGGTGTTCAAATCAATGTGCTTATTTCTGATTTTCTGGCTAAGTTATTGCTGTACCTATTTATTTTACTAGCTGGCTTGTCGATTATTTTTAAGAAAAACAATGAAAATGCACTTATCAATAAATCGAAAGCATTGAATAACCCATTTATTGTAATAATTATCGGTTTTTTAACGGCAACGATTTGTGCTTTAACAGGAGCAGGTGGCCCGATTTTATTAGTACCATTACTAGTTAACCTTGGTGTCAATATTCGCGTCGCTGTAGGTGTAAGTCTTTTAAATTCAGTCTTTATTGCCATACCATCTATATTTGGATACTTTGCATATGCCAATGTAGATAGTATTTCTAGTTTAGTCATTGCAAGTTTAATCGGTGTAACGATTGGAATTCTCACGGGCACTCGGATTGCAAATAAAGTACCTATGAACATGTTAAAAATAATGATTGGTGTTATTACTATACTGTCTTCGCTTTATATGCTCTTTACGTTAAAATAGAAACAAAGAGAGGCTTACTACATGAAAATGTAGTAAGCTTTTTATGTTGAGGATAGTCAACAATTACCCATAATGATTACAATGTTTTGTAAGCTTATTAAATAGCTTTGTCAAAAAGGAGCCGAATCCTATGCAACCATTTACTAAAAATGTGATTACTGTCATAAAAAATATCCCTACTGGTAAAGTAATGACGTATAGCCAAGTTGCAGCATGTGCGGGCAGTCCTAGAGGAGCCAGACAGGTTGTAAGAATACTTCATACAATGAGCGAAAAATATGCTCTCCCGTGGCATCGTATCGTAAATATCAAAGGGGAAATTACGATAAAGGATGCAGTGCATCAAAAGACATTATTAGAAAACGAAGGGATTGTTGTTACGCAAGCCTTTACGCTTAACTTAGAGCAATACCAATATAAAGTAGAACCTATAGATTTTGATTTGTAAAAATTTCTTATGTGCTCCATTTTGCAAACTTAGACAAAAATAAAAACACCCCTAAATTGTTAGATTGACTATCTAACGATTTAAGGGCATTTGCCTGTATATACATATATTACAATCAAACATTTATAAAAACTTCATCTTATTACTAATTCCACAATCCTGCTTTTTCTAATTTCTTTTTCCCCTTAAAGGCCATTAAAATCGAGCCAACGTTCAAGAGCAACATTATAAAAATAGTATACAATACATACGTATAACTGCCTGTAAATTCGAAAATAAAACCATAGATAGGTAATGCAATAATACCCGCAACTGCTAAACCTGTTATAGCAAGTCCATAAATTTGACTAAACTCTCTATTACCAAATAGCGCTGTTGTTAAAAGTGGCCCTAATGTACCAAGAGATGCCACAACGAATCCATATAAACCAGTAGCTGTTTTAAAAACTAATGGGTTTTCAGGCACTAATAAAAGAAGTCCTACTGGAACTAATCCTAAAAGCATAGCAGAAATTGCTGTGTTCTTTACGCCTATTTTATCGCTTAGGAAGCCGAAAAATAATGCCCCTATTACAACTCCTACCGACCAAGTACCCATGGCATTCCCTGCAAATTTAACATCATAGCCCAGCCCCATCGCGAATGGTGCAACATGTTGGTTAAAGGCAGCTATTGAAGTCTCACAGAAAAAGAAAAAGACTAAAAAGTAAAATGCACTCGATTTTTTAGCTATAGTAGCAGCAACGCCACTATTTATCGTTGTTTGAACATGAACTGTGTCATTTTCCTTCACTTCATCCACACCATATGGCTGTAGCCCTATTTGTTGTGGAGCTTTTCTAATCGTTAATAAGACAATTGGGATAACAATCGCCATTACTCCTACACCTAAGAAAATATACGTATTTCTCCAACCTGCACTAGCAATTAAGTTGCCTGCTACTGGTTGAAGGAAAGCACCTATTAAACCACCAGCGCCAACCATAATACCTAGAGCTAAACCTTTATGTTTTTTAAACCAATTATTAATCAGTACAGGACCTGCTAATTGTGTTACGACTACAGATCCCATTGCCATAGGGATAGCAAACAAATACCAACCCCATACTGAATTCATGAACCCAAACATTGCATAGGCTCCTGCCTCTAACGTAACCGCTACTACTAACAGTATTCTAATATTGTATTTAGCTATCATCTTACCTGCAACGGGTAAGGAGAGCATTGTGACAATTGAAGCTATACTAAAGTACAATGTTAAACTGCCCATACCAATACCCAAATCTTCAGTAACTGGGGTTAAAAATAATCCACCTGTAGTCGCAATGCCACCTTTTGCAGCTCCGACCATAACAACTAACCCTAATAACACCCACCAAGCATAGTGGATTTTTTTCTTTGACTGACTCATAATGCTGTCCCCGATTCGTATATTGGATTTTACTTTTACACAAAAATTTCATTCTATTTTTTAATAATCATTAAAATCTCTCTCTCGTTTGAAAAAGATATAAAACATTATTGGTCAAATAGAATTTTTTTATATTAATATACTTAGAATGTACTAAATGAATACTGCTAATTTTATTTCCAATTCCCTCCTAGTTCTTTTGATATATAATTTAGTTTAAAATTAAACTACCTTCGCAATAGTAACCCGATACTTATAATGTGTCAAATATATGAACTTTGTTATTTTAGCCCAAAAACGGGCGCTATAATAGTTGAACTTATGTATACACCATGCTACCAGTGTGTTTGCACGGGGCTTCGTGTAGCTTATTAGCCCTTAAAATACAAGTTTTTATTCCACATTTTTAGCTAATTCCTATAAAAAAACACCTAGAACGTTGTAATAAAAACGTCCTAGGTGCTCTTTTTAATCTTGTTATCTTTCGACTATTCTTCTAACATCTCAATCATTTTTGTATAGCCCATCTCTTTGGCATAATCCAGCGCTGTCTTTCCCGAATTGTCACGAAGTTCCTTATTGGCATTGTATGCTAATAATTCTTGAACAATTTGCTGATACACTACGGAGCCGTCAGTCAATGCGACTGCTTCAATTAATGCCGTATAGCCAAAATTATTTTGATGATCGATATCTACGTTACCATCTTGTAAAAGCAGCTTCACATTGTGTAAATGTCCTTTTTCAGCTGCAGGGATTAAAGCATTTCCTCCATAGCGATTGACAATATTTTGATTTGGTTCCGCGTGCTCAATCATATATTTTAAAATCTCTGTTTTTCCTTGTGCACCTGCATATAAATAGGCGCTATCCTGAATATGATCCTGTTGATTAATATCAGCACCCGCATCAATTAATCGTTTTGCCAACTCTATATAATTTTCATGTGTAGCAATTAATAAAGGCGTTTCCCCTTTATCATTTGTTTCATTAATTGGATAAGTTGAATCCTGTAAAATTTTTTGCACTTTTTCTACATCATTGTTTTCAACCGCTTGAATCAGCTTACCTGATTGTTGTGCCATATGATTTCCCTCCCCCTTCTCGTTACACCCTGTGAGTATGAATAATACACTTATAATACTTATAAAATATTTCATGTAAAACCGTCCTTTCACAAGGAGATTGTCAATTATTAAATCGATATCCGCTTCCCCAAATTGTCTCGATAGGCAGCTCTGATAGTTTTCCCTTTTTTAACTTATCCCGAATGCGCCCAACATGGACAACAACTGTAAAAACATCTCCATCTAAGTCATCCATATACCATAATTGACGGAAAAGTTGCTCCTTTGTCCATACACGATTTGGATGCTCCATAAAAAACACGAGTAGGTCAAATTCCTTCGTTGTAAAAATAACTTCCTGACCTAAAACGAATACTTTGCGAGCGGCTTTATCAACAATAATATTTTTCATCTCCAAATAATCCTGTGCTTGTTCACTACCTGTCAGCTGCTTGTAACGTTTACTATGCGCTTGTACACGAGCGACGAACTCACTAGGACTAAATGGCTTTGTTATATAATCATCCGCACCTAAGCCAAGCCCTCTTATCTTATCAATATCCTCTTTTTTTGCAGAAACAATTATGAGTGGAATATTTTTCTTTTCACGAATGCGTCGACAAATGTCAAAACCGTTCATTGAAGGGAGCATTAAATCAACGACAATTAAATCAAAAGGCTCATTTAATGCTCGATTCAATCCTTCAAAACCGTCTGTTACAATTTCCGCCTCTATTTCATGAATTTCTAAATAATCTCTTTGTAATTCTGCAATGCTAATATCATCTTCTATGATTAATATTCGTGATGGCATCAGTCATCGACACTTCCTTTAAGCCTTTTCCAAGATTATTGTTACCGTTGTACCAAAATGTAGCTTACTTTGAATTTTTACTTGTCCATTATGCTTTTCAACGATTTGCTTCACAATTGCAAGCCCCAGACCGCTACCACCTGTCGTCGAAGTACGGGCTTCCTCACCACGATAAAAATGATCGAATACATATGGGAGTTGGTGCTCTGAAATGCCTTGCCCATTATCCTTTACAACAATTTCAACAAGTTGATTAACTGCCACTACTTCTAATATCATACATAAAGGTTCATTTGGCTTTTTAAACTTCATACTATTTTCAATTAAGTTAGCGATTGCTCGATTCATCTGCATACGATCAATATAAATATAGACATCTTCCACTACATTTAATGCTAACTGTACTTCTCGATTGTATAATTGAAACTCCTCCACTATATGTGTAAGAAACTTGCCAATCTGTATACGCTCAAAATGTAGCTGAACGGCCTCAGCATCAAACTTAGAGTAGAGAAAGAGTTCTTCAATTAATCGGTTTAATGCAAGTGATTTAGAATGAATGGTCTTTAAATACTTTTCTCGCTTTTCAGGCGTTTCTGCAACGCCCTCCTGTAAACCTTCAACATACCCAATAATTGTTGTAATCGGTGTTTTTAAATCATGAGAAATACTTGCTATTAGGTCTTTACGGTTTTTTTCAAGATTGCGTTGCTCCTGAATAGAATCTAAAAGTGCTGAGCGCATACTCTCAAAATTAGCTGTCAGCTCATGTACTTCCCTTGCTGTATTAGCAGGGAGTGTCGGTGCTTCAATCATTAAATCACCCTCTCGTATTTCAGACATGGTCTGTCCTAAATTTTCGAGAGGTTTAATAATGGTCTTGTGTAAAAGTTGATTTAAAAAAAGCATTGCGGCAAACGAGACTAGAAGGATGATGAAAATAATAATAATTCCCCATTTAGTAAGGAAATCTAAAAAACTGTTTTCTTTTTTCAACACTAAAACGCTACCCTTGGACTTATCGCTATAATAAAAGTCGAACTTAATATAACGGTACAATCCTCCAGCATTATCAATGGTGCCCTTTGTTTCAATATTATTCGTATCAAACGTCGGGAAATGCACGACAAGCGATCTTTCTACTAACCCTTGCGAATAATATACAATTTCCTCTTCATGACGAATGACAACTCCAAGTGACTTTTCCTCAATCTGCTGAAAACTTTTTTGCATATCTTGCCCTAGAAGATTGTCTGGATTCTGCTTAGCCATATTGCGTAGCTCAATATAAGCAAGCTCCTCTTCAGGGCTCAAGGAGCGTTGCTTTGTAAAAGTTTGATACAATGTTTTAGGTGTTGGAACAGACCCTGTCGTCACATAAAAAACAATGCATAAAATGGATAGAATAGAAACACTTGCAATCACAATACCGCCGATATAAGAAGTTAAAAATCTATTCTTAATTGTCATATTGATCTCCTTTCCTCAATTTATAAAGGAGATTTCTTACTTTTTCAAGTAATGGACTTTATGGTAATTTTAAAAACTGAATGTAGGTTTGAAATCTCCCTTATATGGCTCATGCTCTACGAAGATTGTAATCTCATTGTCATCTGCATCCTTACCTACACGCTTATACGTAAACTTGTCGTCATTTAATTCCGTAAGTTCCAATGCAGCACCATATTTATTTTCGCCAATCGCTACATGTGCACGAATTTTATTGTCGTGAATGACATCAAAGTAACCGTAATCTCCACGACTCTCTCCTGTCTCTCTATTAAAAAATTCGTATTTATTTGTGTCCGCTTCAAACTTAGCGACACTTAAAAAATTCCCATTAAACTCTGTGACATCATTTCCTTTTTCATCAAGTACCTTTGTTCCTTGCCATAAAGTTTTGCCAAGTATTTCATCTCCATCTACACTAGTATTAATATCTCCTGTAGAAGTAGTTAATGTTTTGCCCTCGTTAGTAAACGCTAAATCATTTTCATATGGTATATGCTCTACAAATACTTCTACGTCATTACCGTTTATATCTTTCCCCATACGTTTGTACGTAAAGACTTCTTCATCTAACGCCGTTATTTCAACAACTGCTTGATATTTCATTGTATCTGAAATTAAAATACGCTTTATACCATCGTTTGTCATAAAGAAGGTACCCTCATCGCCTCGCGTCTTCCCTGTTTTCGCATCAAAAAACTCATAGCGACCTGTTTCAGAATCGTATTTTGCTAAGCCGATAAACCCAGCATTCTCCTCAGTTAAATCATTGTTATCTTTGTCATAAACTCGCGTACCTTGCCAATTTGTACTGCTTAAAATATTCGCTAATGTTTGTCCCTTTGTCAGTTGCTGCTCAGCTTTATTAGCCTCCGCTTGATCATTTTGCACGACTGCATTTTCTGCCTCATTTTTCTCTGACCCTGTATCCGAGCATGCAGTTAATATTGTCACTGAACTAAAAATAGCGAGTGTTGCGAATTTTAATTTGTTGTTCATAATGTTCTCTCCCTTATCATTTGCTTATACGTAATTATGAAGCCCAGTTCTAAACTGCATATATCGCAAATATAAACAAATTATAAATTCGAGAAAAAAAGCGGATTTCTTGTATCCGGCTTATACAATAAACAAAACTCGCCACAAAAATTGGCGAGTTTGTTTGTTATTTATTTAATTTTTTTATAATGAAGCATAGCAAGTTGACCTAACTTTTCTGTTTTCATTAAACTATATTTTTGGGTAATATCATCACCATTATAAAGAGAGATGCCCTTTCCTAAAATAATAGGGGCGATGGCTAGTTGGAATTCGTCAATTAAATTTCCTTTAAAAAATTCACGTGCGAAATTCCCTCCACCAATTAACCATATATCTTTCCCAGGCTGTTGTTTTAATTTGTTAATGAAAACTTCTACATCCTCATTTATAAATGAAGCATATTCATCAGAACCGCTGACAGATTTAGAAAACACATAGTTTTTATAATCACTATAAGGATAATCCATGTCAAATCCTCGAATGGTATCATATGTTCCTTTTCCCATCACAACAGTATCTATTCTATTGAGAAGGGAATTGTACCCCGAATCGCCTTCTACTTCCGTAGACTCCAACCACTCTAATGTACCATCATCATTTGCAATAAAACCATCAATTGAAGTACCTATATACAAAATAACGTTCCGTTCTCTTTCCATATAAATCCCCATTTCTGTTTCAGAAGATAACATTCAGTATATCAGAGACGTTTTTTTTAAAAATTAATATGTTCGTACCAATAGTGGTGTATGGTTTGTAATAAATTGTTCAATTTCGATAAATGAGTTGGAAAATAACATTGCTTTTTTATCTGCTTCAGTTAAAAAACCGTTTGTTACCATATCATCATAAAATTCTTTTAATTTATCATAGTAGCCGCCTACATTAAATAAAATACATGGATTTTGGTGTTGGCCAATTCTTGCCCATGAAATTACTTCAGCGATTTCTTCTAAAGTTCCAGGACCCCCAGGCAGTGCAATATAGCAGTCTCCTAATTCAATCATTCTATTTTTCCGTTCAGACATAGAATGCACAACTTCTAAACGAGTTAAATTAGGATGACTTAGCTCTCGGTCTACTAAAAATGTCGGAATAATGCCGATTACTTTACCATTATGTAATAAAACTTCGTCTGCAATGACCCCCATTAGACCAGCTTTTCCTCCACCATATACTAAAGTATGACCATTTTCCGCAATCCATTTTCCAAGTGATTTTGCTGCTTCTACAAATAAATCATTGTTACCTAGACTTGCGCCACAATAAACTGCAATATTCAAATTCAATTCCTCCTTTATGCTATCATTATAGAAGTATAAGGAGTGATTTTCATTGAATATTTTTGAATACCAAAAGTGGATAACTGAATTTTACAAAAAGCGAGGCTGGTATGAGTTAAACCCCTTTATTCGTGTCAATTTTTTAACGGAAGAAGTTGGTGAAGTTTCAAAAGCCATCCGAACAATTGAAATTGGGCGAGATCGTCCAGATGAAAAAGCTCTATCAAAAGAACAACAAATGGAGAATTTAAAGGAAGAATTAGGCGATGTTCTTGATAATTTATTTATATTAGCTGATAAGTACGAAATTGATTTAACTGAAATTATGGAAAGCCATAAAGAGAAACTAACAAAACGATATCAATCATAATAGAAGTCACTAATTAAAAGTTTTAAACATAACAAAACTACCTACATCGTTGTTATACGAACATCTTAGGTGGTTTTTTTATATTCCACAGTTATTTATGAAACTCACCGTGGACTTTAACAGTCCCTATCATCCCCAGTCATATTTCTTTCTATCTCTATTCACCCAATTTTTTATAGTAAAAACTAAATTATGAAGTATATTCCAAAAATTCTATTTATGTTATATACTATACGCTAGAATAATAAAGGAAGTTTACAAATTTGGCAAATACTTTTAATTTTGTAATGCGAGTTTTTTTCTTTTGCCATCAAAGACCGGACCGTTCCTTCCATTATAAAGGGAAGAAATTTCCCCTATGTGCAAGATGTACAGGTATGGCAGTAGGTTATCTTTTATCCATATTTTTAGTCATACTTCTAGGCATATTTGATTTATGGATTATCGCCTTATTAATTTTACCAATGGCTATAGACGGTACAGGTCAATTATTTGGTAAATGGACAAGTAATAATAATAGACGGTTCCTTACTGGATTAATGGGTGGAATCGGTATTATTTATATTTTTTACACTATTGGTCATCAATTTTTCTTACTTGGTCAATATGTTGGAAGAAATCTATAACAAACTATTGGAGGTACTATTATGTATTGTAAAAACTGTGGCGAACATATTTCGGAACATGCTGAAATTTGTATCCACTGTGGGGTCCGCGTAAAAAACGCTGGAGGAGAAGACAAACCAAACTGGGGCGTTAACATCATTACACTTTGTTGTGTGCCACTTGTTGGGTTAATTATGTTCTTTGTTTGGAAAAATGAAAAACCAGTTGCGGCTAAATCCGCTTTAATGTTCTTCTTTATAAACATAGGAATTATCGTATTATTCTATATTGCAATGTTCATGATTGGTTTATTAAGTTACTAAAAAATATGGATTACATAGGTCTACGCTGAACAAGTTGGGAAATAGGAATTTTTGTAGTATGTAGGGGGTTTTGATATGTATTGTCCTAATTGTGGTTCTACCATTAACGAGAATGCCGAAATTTGTATCAAGTGTGGTGTCAACGTCTTAAAATTTAATAACCAAGTAACTGTAGCAAAAGATGATAAACCAAATATTTGGGTTAACATACTCAGCTTATGCTGCTTCCCACTACTTGGCATTATTCTCTATTTTGTATGGAAAGACTCACAACCAAAAGCCGCAAAGTCTGCTTTAATATTTGCTTTGTTTGGCTTTGTGATTTCAATTATTTTAGCAATTATTTCGTTTGTAATAGGGGTTGCTACAGAGATGATGACGGATAGCTATTATTACTAATTAATATAGCTACTGCGTTCATATCGTAACAATCATAAACAATAAAGAAGGGTAGACATGTTGTACAGTCTCCCTTCTTTTTATCGTATCGCTATAAATAAAAGCAACAAGCTTAAAAAAATATATGTATGAGCCTATCGTTTTTTTTATTTCAATCATTAAATTTTATTAAGATTTTATAAAATGACCATCTTTGTCTGTAAATTTACCTACGATAATCATAATTAAATCGACTATTGTCCAAATACCGAATCCACCTATTGTAATAAACATTAAAATACCTGTACCGATTTTTCCAACATAAAAACGGTGAATTCCCAGACCGCCTAAAAAGAAACAAAGTAATAATGTTGCTACAAAATTTTTGTCTGACATGTAAATACCTCCGTTAAATTTATTAATATTTATAAGACCCTTCATTATTATAATTACATATAAAGTAATTTAAAACATTTTTTTACACTTAATTAATGCTATATTATTGATGTTTGTATCCTATAAATGTAAGCATTCAATTCTTCTAAAATAAAAAAAAGTAACAAGGACATTTAGTTTCCTTGTTACTTCTTTAAAATTAATAACTCAATTAGCTGCCATTATTTATATTAAATCTAAAGCTATTTCTACCATCTGTGTAAATGAAGTTTGTCTCTCTTCTTGTGTTGTTTGTTCATGTGTAATCATATGGTCACTTACTGTTAAAATGGTTAATGCTTTAGCTCCAGCACTAGCAGCATTTAAATATAAACTTGTCGTTTCCATTTCCTCTGCTAATATGCCCATCTTTGCCCACTTTTCTGTTGCAGTTACATCAGCATTATAGAAAACATCACTAGATAGTACATTCCCGACATGCACGTTACAATTCTTTTCATCAGCAACTTTCTTAGCTTTCTCTAATAAATCATAAGATGCTGTAATTGGAAATTGACCTGGCAGATTAAATTGATGTGCATAATTGGAATTTGTTGCTGCTCCCATAGCCAAAATAATATCATATAATTTAATATCATTTTGCATTGCCCCGCATGAACCTATACGAATTAAATTTTTGACGCCAAAAATATTAATTAATTCCCATGAATAGATCGCCATACTTGGCGCCCCCATCCCAGTACCCATTACGGAAACTTTCTTTCCTTTATATTCACCTGTATACCCAAGCATGCCTCTAATTTCATTAAAAAGAACAGGGTTCTCTAAAAATTTTTCTGCAATAAACTTAGCACGAAGTGGATCTCCTGGTAAAAGTATTGTTTCTGCTATTTCTACTCCATTTGGCTTAATATGTGGGGTTTCTTTTAATTCATTATTTTTCATTTTAACTTTCTCCTTAACATCTTTTTATTATTATGTCTTTTATAATCAATATTTTTCTATAAAGAAGTGATTTTATAAAATATTTAATAAATAAAAATTATATTTATAATACAGCATCTAAATATACATTTAACGAAGCACAACTTCCAATGCAACGTAGGTTATATTTAGACATTCGCCATTTTGCATCCCATTTATTATATACCATATAAAAAAATAAGAGAGAACGACAATAAAGCAAAAGTAGAATTCATGGAATCGATTTGTATGACGCTGCCAAAGAATAAGTCCCCCTTCGAAACATATATTTTTTTAAGAAGTGAATTTATAGGGGGTTTTATCATAGTTATTACACCAGGTATTGAAGATTTACCTTATGTACTTCAAAAAAATGGGGTAAAGTTTTTTACTTTAGTTGCGGAAGAAATAACGTGGGAGTTAGTAGATGGTATCTTTATCAAAGCTTGGGGATATAACGGCTCTACTCCTGGGCCCACTATTCGTGTTTTTCCTGGAGATAAAGTATGTATTAGAGTCATTAATCAATTACCTGTCCATACAAGCGTGCATTGGCATGGATTAATCGTACCTAATGTGATGGACGGTGTCCCCCCAATTGAGCCCTCTCCATTTATTGAACCTGGATATTATTTTGATTATCATTTTACAATAGTTAATCCCCCAGGTACGTATATGTATCATTCGCATGTAGATGTTTCTATACAAGATAATGCGGGATTATTAGGAGGCTTTATTGTAGAAGATCCGACAATGGAGAACCTCCCAAACCATAAGGATTACCTTTGCTTACTTCAAGAATGGGCAGTAAATGCTTTACCATGGGGCGATTTAACAAAGGGTACGTATGATCTTACTTTTATTAAACCTGATTTTAATTTTTTTACAATAAACGGACGATGCTACCCGTTAACAGAACCTTTACGTGTAAGATATGGAGATATGGTTAAAGTACGCTTTGGTAATATTCAAATGAACCACCACCCCATCCATTTACATGGACATCAGTTTAAAGTGGTCGGCGCTGATGGTTTCCCAATTGCTCCTCATACGCAAATTTGTAAAAATACTATACTCGTCGCATCTGGCGAAACTTGGGATATTAGCTTCCAAGCCAATAATGCAGGTATTTGGCCAATGCATTGCCACATGCCCCATCATGTTACAAATAACGGTGTAGTTGGCTTAGGTGGTATGTTCACTACAGTTAAATATGAAGAATAAATCTATTGTAGCGGCTAACTTAAGTGTAAATTTTTAATGAAATATACGTTTTCTTATAATAATAATTTATTATATATAATGATAGAACAGTATGTTTTCCACCCTATAAAATAGCTGGCGATATTTTAAAATAATCGCCAGCTATTTTTATTTCCCTAGCGATTCCCCTTCACCTACCCCTCTTATTGTGCTAAAAACCGCTTGTCTTTAAATTGCTTCCTTATTTGGCTTGATTGAAACTTTTAGTATGTCATTTCACTTCCGAAAGTTCTACTTTTTCATTAAATTACCAGGTAGATAGATTCAGTTTGTAATTAATAAACTAATACTAATTATCAATATTTTTATATTAGGATATTCGAATTAGTTCCATTGTGATAAATTTAAATTACCACACTTAACTGAAAAGTGTGACAATTAAAGCTGAAGGGGGAAATGTGTTTTGAAAGAGTTTAAGTTTACGAAGTTTCTAAGTAGTCTTCTTGCTATCGTTATGGTGCTTTCGCTATTTGTTCCATTGTCGAGTGCTAGTGCTGAAGAACCGAAACCATTCAAGCAGAATAGCCAAAGTGAAAGTATTATTCAATTAAAGGCGGCTATCGCGGAACAGCAAAGCTTGTCTAAAGAAGGACCGACTCTTCACGAAAGCTTACAAAATGTATCAGGCAATCAAGATGTTGCAGTCATCGTTCATTTATCTGAAATGCCTGTAGCACTAGAGCAAGGAATAAGCCAAGTGAAAGGCCAAAAATTCTCTAATGCCCGAGCAAATGAAGTACGTTCAAATGTAAAATCTCAACAAGCAAAAGTAAAAAAAGAGTTAGCTACTAAAAAAGTTCAGATGACTCAAGGATACACATTTGATACTGTTTTAAACGGTTTTGCGGCAACGGTAAAAGCAAATGATCTCCCGAAATTGCTTACAATAGAAGGAATTACATTAATCGAACCTGATGCAACCGTTTATGCATCAGAAGATACACCGATGCAACCATCGGAACTAATAAAGGAAGACCAATTAGAAGCGCAAATGAATACAAGTATTTCTTTCCTTGGCATCGAACAGCTTTGGAATGAAGGTTTTGAAGGACAAGGAATAAAAGTAGCAGTATTAGATACTGGTATTGATGCAGATCACCCTGAGTTCGCTGGGATTTATAAAGGTGGGAAAAACTTTATTCCAAATTCAGCAACTTATACGAAGCCTCGTGCAGATGACGATGCATCAGAAACATTACCTTCGGAGCGCCCAGCCGGGACACCTGAATTTAATGAAAAGGGAAGCTCGTTCTATACATCTCACGGTACACATGTTGCTGGAACAATTGCAGCAATCGGTGCTAACGAATTCGGTATTAAAGGAATTGCGCCAAAAGTAGACCTTTATGCTTACCGAGTTCTTGGGGCATACGGCAGTGGTGCTACATCTGGTATTGTGAAAGCTATTGAAACTGCTGTTATAGAAAAAATGGACATTATCAATCTATCACTTGGCGGTGGAGCTAACTCTGAAACAGATGCTGGTTCATTTGCTATTAATAATGCCATGATGGCTGGAACAATCGGCGTAATTGCAACAGGGAACTCTGGGCCAAATCGCGGAACAATGGGCACGCCTGCAACCGCTCGTTTAGGAATTGCTGTTGGTAACACCTCATATCCTGAAACAATGTTTAACGGGGAAGTGAATGTTACAATTGGCAACTACAACTTAACAAAACAGCTTCCATTAATGGGGACGACTTTTGGGAAAAAATTAGCTACACAGCTTCAAGGTGAGTTTGACCTAGTTGCTGTTCCTGGAAACGGGGAAGTAAAAGATTTTGAAGGAATCAATGTCGAAGGCAAAGTGGCGTTGATTGCTCGTGGAGGTATTGCCTTTGTTGATAAAATTGCGAATGCAAAGGCAAATGGAGCAGTGGCAACCATTATTCATAACTTTGCTGGTGGAACAAATGCACCAAACATTTCAGGTACATTCCTAGGTGATTCATTTGAGTTTCTACCGTCATTTGATATGTCCCAAACGGACGGCGATGCAATTCGCACTGCATTAACAGGCGGAACTGGAAAAGTAAGCTTTAGTAAATTTGCTTCCACACAGACACTTGGGGATGATGTAAACACTTCAAGTTCACGTGGACCATCTACACCAAACTTTGATATTAAACCAGATGTAAGTGCACCTGGGACAAACATTATGTCATCTATTCCAATGTATAAAAAAGATTTCCCTGATGCCTCTTATGCAGAAGCATATGCGCGTAAAACAGGAACTTCTATGGCAACACCGCATATTGCAGGTATTGTTGCATTAGTTAAACAAGCAAATCCTGATTGGAACGCATTCGACGTTAAAGTGGCAATTTCTAATACAGCAAAGGTTTTAGATACAACAAAATACGATGTGTTTTCTCAAGGTGCTGGGCGCGTAAATGCTTATGCAGCCGCTCATCCTGAAATTCTTGCCTATGCACTTGATAGCGCAATAATAGATGGAACTGGGGCTGTTGCAGAAAACTTGAAAGGTACAGTTACTTTCGGTCCACAATCACTTAAAGATCGTGATATTTCTGTAACAAAGCAAGTTTTAGTAAAAGATATAAAAGGAAACGGTGGCAATTACAATGTAGCAGTGGATGTGACAAAAACATTTGGTGATGCAACTGTTACAGTAGATCAGCCGACCTTTAACCTAGTTGGTGAGCAAGTTTTAAATGTTACATTAACCGCTTCACAAGCTACAGCACCTAACGGCTCTGAAATACTAGGGTATATTTACATCAGTAGTGGCGATACAGAAATTTCATTACCATTCGCAGCTGACTTTAGCGGTGCGGCAGTAACTGAAATTAAAGATTATAAAATTACTGAAACAGATCTATCCTTTAATGGCGATGGCGTGAAAGATTCAGCTGTGCTTTCATTCACATTAACGGGTGATGTAACAACTAACTATATCGAGCTTTGGGATATTATGAATCCAGAAGGTGGAGAATATGGAGATGGCTACATCGGTTATCTGCATGCAGGGACTGCACTAGGAAAAGGCTCTTATACGCTGAATGTTGGTGGGCAGTACAAACCATGGGGATCAGCACCTGCCACAACGATTCCAGATGGTCTTTATACAATTGACTTCACTGGTCTTGCAGCATCAGGAGTAGTTTCCGATTATGTCGGCCCTATTATCGTAAAAACGACGAAACCAGAAATTACTGGTTCAGTAGCTGAAGGTGTCGCAACAGGTCAGGTAACAGATAAGTATATCGACTATAATGATGAGTTATATTTATACGGTTTAAATTACAATTTAAATGATAAATTAAAAGCTTCTTATATTTCTACAGTAAATGGCGAAGTACAAGCACCAGTTGCTTTTGAATTAAATCAGGACGGTAGCTTTACATTCCCAGTAACAGCAGAAACGAATGCTGTGTCAGTAAAAATTACTGATGCTGCTGGCAATATTGGCGAAGAAAAGATATATGAAAAAGCAGTTGTAGAACCAGTAGTCACACTTTCGGTTAATCCAACTGAGTTAAACCTAACAACTGGCGAAACTGCACAACTTACGGTGACAGAAACGTCAACGCCTGTAGAAGGCGATGCAACAGAGGAAGACGTAACTTCAAAAGCTACTTACGTAGTTGGAGATGAAACTGTTGCAACAATAGTAAATGGATTAGTAACGGCAGTAGGTGCAGGTACGACTACAATTACAACTTCATATGGTAATAACGAAGTGACAATAAATGTTACGGTTAAAGCAACGGTTATCGAGGAACCAACAGTAACATTAGAAATTGACCAGGCTCAGGTTGAAACGAGAATAGGTAAAGAAGTTACAGTTAAGATTACTGAAGTAACAACGTTTGATGGTAAAACAACAGAAAAAGATGTAACGAAGCTGGCAACCTACGAAGTAGCAAATAATAAAATAGCTACTGTAAAAGCAGGGGTCGTAAAAGGAAAAGGTCAAGGTAATACTACTATTACGGTAACGTATGGTGAGCACAAACTAACATTTGATGTGTTAGTTGTAAAGCCAGGTAATGGTAATGGCAATGGCAATGGCAATGGCAACGGCAACGGCAATGGTAACGGCAATGGTAATGGTAACGGTAATGGCAATGGCAATGGTAACGGCAATGGCAATGGCAATGGTAATGGTAATGGTAATGGTAATGGTAATGGTAATGGTAATGGTAATGGTAACGGCAATGGTAATGGTAATGGTAATGGTAATGGTAATGGTAATGGTAATGGTAATGGTAACGGCAATGGTAATGGTAATGGTAATGGTAACGGCAATGGTAATGGTAATGGTAATAACGACGTTACAGAGGTTCAGTTATAATTCATTGCAGTTCACATAAAAAAGAGAAATTGCGTTATGCAATTTCTCTTTTTGCTATTTATTATAAAGTTATTGATTGCATTTTAAGCGCCAAAGGGGCATTCGATACGTAACAAGTAATTGCTTCCTCAGTTAGATTTTATATTAAATTTCTTAGGAAATAATAGTTAATCGTTTGATGTTTGCAATATTATTGCAATATAAATGCCATAGACGTAAACAAATTAATACCTCCTTGTTCTTTTTCTCAGAAAAATCTATGATACGATTATTTTATATTAACAACCAAGAACGAACATGGAGGATACATGAATGCTTAAAAAAATTATATCAATTGTACCAGTTGCAATGCTCTCTGCAACTTTAGGTGCTAATGCTCAAGCTGCAACGATTACCGTACAAAAAGGTGATACCCTTTGGGATTTATCACGTGCACATAATACATCAGTAGAAAATATTCAAACGTTGAATCATATTAATACTAACCTTATTCACCCTGGAGATGTTCTTACCATTGCACAGCAAAAGCAATATACCGTTAAGCAAGGTGATACATTATGGAATATAGCCTCAGATCATCAAGTAACCGTTTCACAAATTAAAGAATGGAACCAATTACATACTGATCTCATTCACCCTGGTTTAAAACTATCCATCTTTGTTGGTATGAAATCTAGTACGGCTGTAGCTGAAAAGCCAACAATGCCTGCAACACATGAAGCAAAGGAACCTGCAACTTCAGTGGACAATACGCCTGAAGCAAGCACTCCATCAACAAATAATACTACTTCAACGGAGAGTAAACCTGAAGCGACTGTTCCATCGACAAGCAATACTGCTTCAACGGAAAGCAAACCTGAAGCAACTGTTCCATCAACAAGTAATACTACTTCAACAGAGAGTAAACCTGAAGCAAACGCTCCATCAACAAGTAATACTGCTAAGGAAATTATAGTGGAAGCTTCAGCCTATACAGCGTCATGTGAGGGATGTTCCGGTATTACCGCTACTGGTATTAACCTTAAAACAAACCCAAATGCTAAAGTCATCTCAGTTGACCCAACTGTTATTCCACTTGGTAGTAAAGTTTATGTAGAAGGCTATGGGGAAGCAATTGCAGGCGATACGGGTGGTGCCATTAAAGGCAATCGAATCGATGTCTTTTTCCCTTCTCAACAGGATGCCATTAACTTTGGCGTAAAACAATTAAAAGTAACAATATTAAACTAGACTATTAGCTATTTCCATCCTATCCTTAGGATTTAATATATAGATGAACAACAAGGTAACTTGACTCCTTATACGAACCAAAAAAGAACCCAAATTGGGTTCTTTTTTGCTTATTTTTCAAGACCTCTTAGCGTTATTTAAGCATAGTTGCAGTTAAAAATTCCCGTGTTCTTTCCTCTTTCGGATGGTTGAAAAATTGATCAGGTGTGCCGCGTTCAATAATGGTTCCATCGTGCATATACACAATCCAATCAGCTACTTCTCTTGCAAATCCCATTTCATGGGTTACAACAACCATTGTCATTCCTTCTTCAGCCAAGTCTTTCATGGTTGTTAATACCTCTCCCACAAGCTCGGGATCGAGTGCCGATGTTGGCTCATCAAAAAGCATAATGTCTGGTTCCATCGCTAGGGCTCTTGCAATTGCCACCCGTTGCTTTTGTCCCCCAGATAGTTTACTAGGATAGACATCCGCCTTATCTTCCAAACCTACTTTTTTCAGTAATTCTTCTGCTTTGTTAATGGCATTTTCTTTGTCTACACCCTTTACCATGATAGGCGCTTCAATAATATTTTCCAAAACTGTTTTATGAGGGAATAAGTTGAAATTTTGAAACACCATTCCTACCTTTTCTCTAATCTTGTTAAGGTCATCTGTCCGTGGATTGACTTCATTTCCTTCAATTATAATATTGCCGTTATCCTTTCTTTCTAAAAAGTTCAAACAGCGCAGGAGGGTACTTTTCCCTGACCCACTCGATCCTATTAGACAAACAACATCACTCTCGTAAACTGTCATGTCGATATTTTTCAATACATGTAAATCTCCAAACGATTTATTCAATTGATTTATTTTAATCATTTCCTTGGTGTCCAATTTTTTCAGCTCCTATCTGTCGCTTATTGCTAATTTCAGTTCAGTTCGGTTCACTACAAATGTCATCAACGCTACCAGTAATAAATAGTAGACTGCTACGATGAGTAAATAGGTCATTTCATCAAAATTATTCGATCCAAGTGTTGTCGCCACATTAAACAGCTCATTCATGGAGATAAATGCGGCCAACGAAGAATCTTTTAAACTGATGATAAATTGATTGCCTAAAGGCGGCAACGCTCGACGGAATGCCTGTGGAAGAATAATTCTTCTTAATGTCAGTATCTTTGTCATTCCCAAAGAGCGGCCTGCCTCAACCTGACCTTTATCGACGGCCTGAATTGCGCCTCGAAGGATTTCAGAAATATAAGCTCCATTATGTAACGCTAGAGCAAGTGAAGCAGCCCAAAAATCAGGAATAAGGAAAATCCCACTTATTCCGAAGTAAAGGATAAATATTTGGACAATCAGCGGTGTTCCGCGGACCAAATAGACATATATATCTGAAATAAGTTTTAAAATTTTTATATTAGAAATTTTTAATAGAGCAAAGACAAGTCCAATGACGATTCCTAGTATGATAGAAACCACCGTCAGCTCTAATGTTAATAGCATAGCTTTAAAGAATACACCTTTTGTTTCCATTAGTATGTTAAAAAAATGCGAAAAACTTGGCAAAGTACTACTTCCTTTCTTTCTATAGCATTGATTTATTCTGGTTTTTTGGTAATGTCCTCACCAAAATATTTGATACTGATTTGAGTCAGTGTCCCATTTTCTCGGAGTTGTTCCAAAGCTTCATTTACTCGCTTCAATAGTTTTGGATTATCCTGCGGCAGCACAATCGCTTGTTCACTGCGATTAATTAATTGCTGTCCTTTAATCTTAAATCCTTCCTTTTCAGCTGTTTTTCCTGTAACAAAATCAGTAATGACCGCATCATGACGTCCTGTGCTCAACGCCTTTAAAGCTGTAATATCGCTGTCATAAGTTTTGACTTTGTCTGTATACTCGGAAGCAGTATCGGCATATGTCGATCCTTTTGCAACAGCTACTTCCTTTCCCTTTAAATCTTCGACAGTCTTAATTTTACTATCTGGTCTGGTGAAAATTTTCGGCCCCGAATAATAATACGGAGTAGAGAAAGAAACATGTTTACTTCGCTGCGGGTTAATCGTGTGGCTCGCAACCGCTGCATCCGCTCGGCCTGTTTTTACCCCTTCTACAATTCCTTTGAACTTGATTCGTTTCTGAACCGGCTCAAGGCCCATTTCCTTTGCAATTGCTTCCCCAACCTCAATATCAAAGCCCGACATTGTGAGATCGTCATTTATATAACTAAATGGCTTAAATTCACCAGAAGTAGCAAAAACAAATTGGTTTTTATTTATCAGTTCAGAACCATCCTCAAGCTTCTTCTTCTCTGTACAACCAGACAAAAAGCAGACTACGATTATACTAAAGACCAATAGTAATTTTTTATTCAACAACATGTTGGCTATGACTCCTTTTCCCTTTCGATTATTCCTACAATGCTTCTTGCTAAATAACTTGCTTATGATGGTTAATACCCTCTCTACTCCTGATAAAACAAAAAAAATGTCAGGCACTGTTGGGACTGACCCCAACAGTATAGACAAATAAAAAAAGCATCTTCAATTGAAATTCGGGTATAGATACTTAAATTTCAATTTGGAGGTGTTTTTTCT
>NZ_JBIWDA010000007.1:0-88976 GCF_044761745.1 Lysinibacillus sp. NPDC097279
GTCACACCCGTTCCCATACCGAACACGGAAGTTAAGCTCTTTAGCGCCGATGGTAGTTGGGGGCTTCCCCCTGTGAGAGTAGGACGTCGCTAGGCAATAGAAAAAGTCAAGGATATATTCCTTGGCTTTTTTGTTTTTCATTTTTTGTACTTTCGTAGATGTTTACCTATCTTTCGTTTTATTACGGCAGTATTAATTGTTACAATTTCGTGCATTCTTGCAGTGGTATATCGGGTATAATGAAGTACAAGTAAGGCAGACTAAAAAACATGAGCAAGCGGAAGGAAGAACAGTTTGGGAAAAAAGCAAATTTGGTATGAAGTAGAGGAAAATGAAACAATTGATCAATGTTTAGAAAGAATGCGTCAGGATGGGTATATAGCGATGGGACGGAAAGAGGAACCTATCTTTCATCTGGTGAATGGTGAACCTACGTATTTACGTCAAAAAATACAATTTAAAGCGATGTTGTGTCAAGATTCTGAATAAACACGACTTAAAACCGAACAATATTTAATACCAAAAATAAATTGTTCGCATTTTAGCATTGACGCCAGTGTGTGCAATTGTTAAAATGTGATAAGGAAAACAATTAAATCCCCATATATGCTAGAGAATTGGCTCTAGTGTCTCTACCCGGCACCGTAAATGCTGGACTATGCGGGAAAGCAACTTTTGGCATGTTACGGGAAGGTGTGTGTACAGATGTCTAAATCTGCATATTCTTTTCATAATAAGTCCTCAAGTAAGCTGCTTTCACGTGTAGTGTGGAGAGTAGCTTATTTGAGGATTTTCTTTGTTCAAAAAGTAAAGAAATGCAGTGACTATTGAATAATAGAGGCTTGCACAATAATCGATCATTTTTCTATCGTTTAAAAGGAGCGACAATTCATGAATCCGAAAATCGGTGTCATTATGGGTAGTTCAAGTGACTGGGAAACTATGAAACATGCGTGTGATATTTTAGATGAATTACAAGTACCGTACGAGAAAAAAGTAGTATCTGCACATCGTACTCCTGATTTAATGTTTGAGTACGCAGAGGCAGCACGTGAGCGAGGTATTCATGTGATTATTGCAGGTGCTGGTGGTGCGGCGCATTTACCAGGTATGGTAGCAGCTAAAACAACATTACCTGTCATTGGAGTGCCTGTACAATCTCGTGCACTTAATGGACTTGATTCACTTTTATCAATTGTACAAATGCCAGGTGGAGTACCTGTAGCAACCGTGGCAATTGGAAAAGCTGGTGCGACAAATGCAGGCTTACTTGCAGCGCAAATTTTGTCGACAACAGACGTAGAGCTTGCTAATAAACTAGATGCTAGACGCGAGGCGACGAAGCAACAAGTATTGGAAAGCACAGGTGACTTAGTGTGACGAAAATTATTTATCCTGGACAAACGATAGGAATTATCGGAGGAGGACAGCTTGGCCGTATGATGGCTCTCGCAGCTAAGGAAGCAGGCTTTAAAATAGCTGTTCTTGAACCGACAATGGATTCACCATGTGGACAGGTTGCAGATGTTCGTATTGTGGCACCTTATGATGATGAGGCCGCACTCGAGGAACTTGCCGAAGTCAGTGACGTTATTACGTATGAGTTTGAAAATATCGATTACGAAGGCTTAAAACGTTTAACTCAAATGGCTTATGTACCACAAGGAGCAGAATTAGTACGCATTACACAAGACCGTGTGACTGAGAAGGCAGCAATTGTGAAAGCTGGCTGTCCAGTAGCTCCTTATATTGTAGCAAATACATATGAGGAGTTAGTAGCTAGTATTGATCAAATCAACTACCCATGTATCGTAAAAACTGCAAGAGGTGGCTATGATGGCAAAGGGCAGCAACTTCTCAATTCAGCAGCAGATTTACCATTGGCAAAAGAGCTTTTTACTCATTCTCAATGTATTGCTGAAGGTTTTGTACCTTTTGTTAAAGAAGTATCAGTTATTGTACAACGAAACGGTGATGGCGAATTATATTGTCAGCCAGTTGGTGAAAACATTCATGTTCATCATATTTTACATGAAACAATTGTACCCGCTCGTATCCAAGAGGTGACAGCACAGGCTGCTGAACAAGAGGCTATTAAAATAGCTGATTACTTAAATCTAGTAGGAACGTTGGCAGTGGAAATGTTTGTTTTAGAAAATGGCGACATTATTATTAATGAACTAGCACCGAGACCTCATAATTCTGGTCACTATTCGATAGAGGCATGTAATATATCACAATTCCATCAGCATATCCGTGCTATTTGTGGTTGGCCACTGCGTAAACCACAACTTTGGGAGTCATCTATAATGGTGAATGTATTAGGGCAGCATGTTATGCCACTTAGTAACTCAATTGCAAAATATCCTGAATGGTCATTACATCTTTATGGGAAAGCTGAAGCTAAGGTGAACCGTAAAATGGGCCACGTAACGATTATGACAAAAGACTTAGAAGCAACACTACAACAAATCGAGAGTTCTGGCATTTGGTCAGAATAGAAGGAGATAAGCGATGATTGAACGTTACACAAGACCTGAGATGGGTGCAATTTGGACAGAACAAAATAAATACCAAGCTTGGCTAGAGGTTGAAATTTTAGCATGTGAGGCTTGGGCAGAGATTGGCGATATTCCAAAAGATGATGTGGCTAAAATTCGCGAAAATGCTTCATTTGATGTAAATCGTATTTTAGAAATTGAGAAAGAGACACGTCACGATGTAGTTGCCTTTACACGTGCTGTATCTGAAACACTAGGCGAGGAACGTAAATGGGTACACTACGGTTTAACTTCAACAGACGTTGTGGACACAGCCCTTTCTTATATAATTAAACAAGCAAATACTATTTTAAGAAAAGATATTGTGAATTTTATTGATATTATTGCCGCAAAAGCAAAAGAGCATAAGCATACCGTTATGATGGGCCGTACACATGGCGTGCACGCTGAACCAACAACATTCGGTTTAAAATTAGGTTTATGGTACGAAGAGATGAAGCGTAACCTAGAACGCTTTGATGCTGCTGCAGCTGTGATTGAAACAGGTAAGATGTCTGGCGCTGTTGGCACATATGCAAATATTGATCCACGTGTTGAACAATATGTTTGTGACAAATTAGGGCTTGCTGCATCGCCAATTTCTACGCAAACATTACAGCGTGATCGACATGCACAGTATTTAGGTGCTCTTGCATTAATTGCAACATCTATCGAAAAGTTCGCAACGGAAATACGTGGTTTGCAAAAATCTGAAACGAGAGAAGTAGAAGAAGCTTTTGCAAAAGGCCAAAAGGGTTCATCTGCTATGCCGCATAAACGTAATCCAATCGGCTCTGAGAATATGGTTGGTATGTCACGTTTAATGCGTGGTTACATGGTGACAGCTTATGAAAACGTAGCATTATGGCATGAGCGTGATATTTCACATTCATCTGCTGAGCGCGTTATTTTACCAGATGCGACAATTACATTGAACTATATGCTAAATCGCTTCGGTAACATCGTGAAAAATTTAACAGTATTCCCTGAAAACATGAAACGTAATATGGGTCGTACATTTGGTCTGATTTACTCCCAACGCATTTTATTAGCACTAATCGATAAAGGATTAGTACGTGAAGAAGCGTATGATACAGTTCAGCCATTAGCGATGCAGGCGTGGGACGAGCAAGTACAATTCCGTACGTTAGTTGATGCAAGTGAAAAAATCACTTCATACTTAACGAAGGAAGAGCTTGATGAGTGTTTCGATTACAACTACCATTTACAGCATGTAGACATGATTTTTGAACGTCTTGGACTTAACTAACCGTATTGAATTGATAGACAGTTAGTGCCACGACGGATGTTACGGATTTTGAATCTTATTGTAGATTCAAAATCCATAACATCAATACGTCGAGGCGTATTTCATAATAATCTGGGGGAATGACGAAATGACGAATGACCAACTTTTGTATGAAGGTAAAGCCAAAAAATTATATGCAACAGAAGAGCCTACTATTCTCTTAGTAGAATACAAGGATAGTGCAACTGCATTTAATGGTGAAAAAAAAGAAGAGATTGAAGGCAAAGGCGTGTTAAATAACCGCATTACTTCCTTAATTTTCGAAAAATTAAAAGCTAACGGAATTGCGTCACATTTCGTAAAACAATTGTCTGCTACGGAACAACTAGTGAAAAAGGTTGATATTATTCCAATTGAGGTTGTCGTACGTAATATTGCGGCAGGTAGCTTAGCAAAACGTCTTGGCTTTGAAGAAGGCACACCATTAAAGCGCCCAATCGTTGAATTTTATTATAAAGATGATGCGTTAGGCGATCCAATTATTACAACGGAGCATATTGATGTACTTGACTTAGCGACAGCAGATGAAGTAACAGCAATGTATGATGGTGCATTAGCCGTTAATAAAGTACTGCAACCGATTTTCGCTGATGTAGATGTCACGCTAATTGACTTCAAACTGGAATTTGGCCGTGATACAAACGGAGATGTTCTACTGGCAGATGAAATCTCACCAGATACGTGCAGACTTTGGGATACAAAAACAAAGCAAAAGTTGGACAAAGATGTCTTTCGTCGAGACCTTGGTAATTTAACTGAAGTATATACTATTATTCTTTCTAGACTCGGAGGCAAATAACAATGAAAAAAGTTAAAATTTACGTAACATTACGTGAGAGTATTCTAGATCCACAAGGTTCAGCTGTACAAGGTTCTTTAGCAAAAATGGGCTATGGTGAAGTAGAAGATTTACGTATCGGTAAATATCTTGAACTAACTGTCGGAGATTCAGCGCGTGATATAGATACTCTAGTTAAAGAAATGTGTGAAAAAGTTTTAACGAATGTAGTAATTGAGGACTACCGTTACGAAGTCGAGGAGGCTAACTAATCATGAAATTCGCAGTACTCGTATTCCCTGGGTCAAACTGTGACATCGATATGTATCATGCGATTAAAGACGAACTAGGTGAAGAAGTAGAATATGTATGGCACACAGAATCAGATTTAAGTGGCTTTGACGGTATTTTAGTACCTGGAGGTTTCTCTTACGGCGACTACTTACGTTGTGGCGCTATGGCAAACCAATCAAACATTATGGTTGAAGTTAAAAAAGCAGCAGATGCTGGTAAGCCTGTATTAGGCGTTTGTAACGGGTTCCAAATTCTTACTGAGGCAGGATTATTGCCAGGTGCTTTACTTCGCAATAAAAATCTGAAATTCATGTGTCGTACTATACAGCTGAAAGTTGAAAACAACAATACATTATTCACAAATCAATATGAGCAAGGTCAAGTAATTAATATTCCAATCGCACACGGTGAAGGCAACTACTACTGTGATGAGGAAACATTACAAAAACTAAAAGATAACAATCAAATCGTGTTCACATACTCAGGAGAAAATCCAAACGGTTCTTTAGAAGATATCGCAGGGATTATTAACGAGCGCGGCAATGTATTAGGAATGATGCCTCACCCAGAAAGAGCTGTCGATACACTAGTGGGCGGAGCAGACGGTCTAGCAGTATTTAAATCAATTGTGAAGCAGTGGAGGGAAAATCATGTCAACAACTAAGTTTGAGCCAACAGCACAGCAAATTAAAGATGAAAAGCTATACGCTGGAATGGGGATGTCAGACGAAGAATTTGCAATGGTAGAAGGTATTTTAGGCCGTTTACCAAACTGGACAGAGACTGGTCTTTTCTCAGTAATGTGGTCTGAACACTGCTCATACAAAAATTCAAAACCAGTTTTACGTAAATTCCCTACAAAAGGACCTCAAGTATTACAAGGTCCTGGTGAAGGAGCAGGTATTGTCGATATTGGTGATGAGCAAGCAGTTGTATTTAAAATGGAGTCACATAACCACCCTTCAGCAATTGAACCTTATCAAGGTGCAGCAACAGGTGTAGGCGGCATTATTCGTGACGTTTTCTCAATGGGTGCACGACCAATTGCTATGCTGAATTCACTACGCTTTGGTGAGTTGAAATCAGCACGTGGTAAGTACTTATTTGAAGAAGTTGTTGCTGGTATTGCTGGATATGGTAACTGTATCGGGATTCCAACTGTTGGGGGCGAAATTCAATTCGACCCATGCTACGAAGGAAACCCACTAGTGAACGCAATGTGTGTTGGTTTAATAGACCACAAAGATATTCAACGCGGTATTGCTGCAGGTGTAGGAAATACAGTGATGTACGTAGGTGCAAAAACTGGTCGTGATGGAATTCATGGTGCGACATTTGCATCTGAAGAATTAACTGAGGAATCAGAAAACCAACGTCCAGCTGTGCAAGTAGGGGACCCATTTATGGAAAAACTACTACTTGAAGCTTGCTTAGAAGTTGTTAAGTCTGATGCGCTAGTTGGTATTCAAGATATGGGTGCTGCAGGTCTTACTTCTTCTTCAGCAGAGATGGCTTCTAAAGCTGGCTCTGGTGTAGAAATGAACCTAGATTTAGTACCGCAACGTGAAACAGGTATGACTGCTTACGAGATGATGCTATCCGAGTCTCAAGAGCGTATGTTATTAGTTGTGAAAAAAGGTCGCGAAGATGAAATTAAAGCGATTTTCGATAAATATGATTTAGATGCAGTCGCTATTGGTGTCGTTACAGACGATAAAATGCTTCGATTACTTCACAACGGTGAAGTTGTAGCAAATGTACCAGCGGATGCACTTGCAGAAGATGCACCAGTTTACCATAAACCATCTGCTGAGCCTGCATATTATGCACAATTCCAAGGAATGGCTAACACAGAACCAGTAGTAACAGATTACAAAGAAACGTTAAACGCACTTTTAAAAGCACCGACAATTGCTTCAAAAGAATGGGTTTATGATCAATATGATTATCAAGTACGTACATCAACAGTTGTAGCACCTGGATCAGATGCTGCAGTTATCCGTGTGCGTGGTACAAACAAAGGCCTTGCAATGACTACAGACTGTAACTCTCGCTACATTTATCTTGATCCTGAAGTGGGCGGTGCCATTGCAGTAGCTGAGGCGGCTCGTAACATTGTAGCAACGGGTGGTACCCCACTTGCCATTACTGACTGCTTAAACTTCGGTAATCCAGAAAAGCCAGAGATTTTCTGGCAAATCGAAAAATCTGCTGATGGTATTTCTGCTGCTTGTACAGCATTAAATGCACCAGTAATCGGTGGGAACGTATCTCTTTATAACGAACGCTCAGGAGAAGCGGTTTACCCAACACCAACAATTGGTATGGTAGGTCTAATTGAAGATTTAGCACATGTAACAACACAAGATGTAAAAGTGGCAGGCGATGTCGTATTCGTTATTGGTGAAACAAAAACGGAATTCGGTGGCTCTGAGCTTCAAAAGCTAGTAAATAACGGTGTCATTTCAGGAAAAGCACCAGCTATCGACTTAGAGGTGGAGGCAGCCCGTCAACAAGCATTGCTGAAAGCGATTAAAGCGGGACTTGTACAATCTGCGCATGACGTAGCGGAGGGTGGACTTGCCGTAGCACTTGCAGAAACTACATTTGGAGCGCAAGGTCTTGGTATTGATGTAACGTTAACAGGTTCTGCAACAACGGCTCTATTCAGTGAAACACAGTCCCGTTTTGTTGTAACAGTGAAAGAAGAAAATGCTGCTGCATTTGTAGAAACAGTAGAAGGTGCACTAAAAATCGGTGTCGTAACGAACGATGCGCTTGTTAAAATCAACGGGGACAACGGTGTGCTTGTAGAAGGTACAGTGGAGGAATTCCGTTCTAATTGGAAAGGAGCAATCCCATGCTTGCTGAACTCAGAGGCTTAAACGAAGAATGTGGGGTGTTTGGTATTTGGGGCAACCCAAGTCCAGCACACCTTAGTTATTACGGGCTTCATGCTCTTCAACACCGTGGACAAGAAGGTGCGGGTATCGTCGTTTCTGACGGTCTTCACCTTCGCGCGGTGAAAGGCGAAGGATTAGTAAATGATGTTTTCAATGAAGAGAAATTAAAAGCAGTGGACGGCAAAGCCGCAATTGCGCATGTTCGTTATACGACTGCTGGTGGTGGCGGTATTGAAAATGTACAGCCATTACTATTTCATTCATCAACAGGTAGCCTTTCCATTGCTCATAACGGTAACTTAGTCAATGCGACACACTTAAAGCAGTATTTAGAGCGACAAGGAAGTATTTTTCACTCAAGCTCAGATACAGAAGTGTTAGCGCATCTTATTAAGAAAAGCTCGCATTCACCTTTCAGAGCAAAGGTGAAAAATGCCCTTTCATTACTAAAGGGTGCGTATTCGTTCTTAATTATGACAAAAGATGAAATGCTTGTTGCGCGTGATCCACATGGTTTACGTCCATTATCTCTTGGCAAACTAGGAGATGGATGGGTTGTTGCTTCTGAAACTTGTGCGTTTGATTTAATAGGGGCAGAGTTTGTTCGTTCTGTGGAACCAGGGGAATTATTAATCATAAACGATGAAGGTGTAAAATCAGACCGTTTTGCTAATATGGAAAATCGCGCAATGTGTGCGATGGAATATGTATACTTAGCGCGTCCTGATTCTGATATTGATGGCATTAATGTGCATATGGCACGTAAACGTATGGGGAAACAACTTGCACGTGAATGTGCACATATTGAAGCGGATGTCGTAACAGGTGTACCTGATTCAAGTATTTCTGCGGCTATTGGCTTTGCTGAAGAAAGTGGTATCCCGTATGAGTTAGGGTTAATTAAAAACCGTTATGTTGGCCGTACGTTTATTCAACCGACGCAAGAATTACGTGAACGCGGAGTGAAAATGAAGCTTTCGCCTGTAGTTCAAGTTGTGAAAGGAAAACGTGTGGTGATGGTGGATGACTCGATTGTTCGTGGTACAACATCACGTCGTATTGTCAAAATGCTAAAAGATGCAGGTGCAGCTGAGGTACATGTAGTAATTTCTTCTCCACCAATGACTGACCCTTGTTATTACGGTATTGATACTTCGACACATGAAGAGTTAATTGCTTCAAGCCATAATGTGGATGAAATACGAGATGCGATTGGTGCTGATTCACTAACATTCCTTTCAGTTGAAGGTATGGTGGAAACAATCGCACGTCCATTTGAGGACGAAAATAAAGGTCTTTGCCTAGCATGCTTTACAAGCAAATACCCGACTGAAATTTTCCCAGATACAATCTTACCGCACGAAAAAGAACTTTTACGCTAAGTGTATGTTCATCAATGAAATCTTGTCGGACTGCCCATAGATAGTTAGTCGGTGGGTATCCGCTAAGAATGGAATGACATGGAGGAAGGATTGCTATTCCTTGCTGGATGTTGAACAGGCACATATCCTCTACTATTAAAAGTAATGGATTGCTGCGTATATAATTTAAAGGAGGATCTCTGCATGTCAAAGGCATATGAACAAGCAGGTGTAAATATTGAAGCAGGCTACGAAGCTGTAAAACGAATGAAGTCTCACGTTGAACGGACGAATCGACTAGGTGTGATGGGTACGTTTGGTGGCTTTGGTGGTATGTTTGACTTGTCAGAACTAAATCTTAAAGAACCTGTTCTTATTTCAGGTACAGATGGTGTTGGCACAAAATTAAAATTAGCATTTATGGTAGACAAGCACGATACAATTGGCGTGGACTGTGTTGCTATGTGTGTAAATGATATCGTAGCGCAAGGTGCAGAACCACTTTACTTTTTAGATTATGTGGCACTTGGTAAAGCAGAGCCAGCAAAAATCGAACAAATCGTAAAAGGTGTTGCAGATGGCTGTGTGCAATCTGGTGCTGCCTTAATCGGTGGTGAGACAGCTGAAATGCCTGGTCTTTATGAAGAAGATGAATACGATTTAGCAGGATTCGCTGTAGGCGCTTGTGAAAAATCAGCCATTGTAACTGGTGACAATATTGTCGAAGGTGACGTGCTTGTTGGTTTAGCGTCAAGTGGTGTCCATTCAAACGGCTATTCATTAGTACGTAAAATCGTATTTGCAGACAACGGCTATGCAGTAGACGCAGTTGTTGATGGCTTTGAAGATTTAGGTCCAATCGGTGAAGCACTTCTAGTACCAACTAAGCTATATGCAAAACCAGTGCTTGCAGCATTAAAAGCAGCTGATGTTCATGGCTGCGCACATGTAACAGGTGGCGGCTTCTATGAAAACCTACCACGTATGATGCCAGAAGGCTTAGCAACAGAAATTGACTTAGGCTCTTGGCCAGTTCTTCGCATTTTCGAATTTTTAAAGGAAAAAGGTCAGCTTGAAGACAAGGATTTATACAATGTCTTCAATATGGGTATTGGTTTCGTGTTAGCTGTACCAGCAGCAGAAGCAGATAAAGTAATTGCTACAGCAGAAGCGAATGGTGAAAAAGCATACAAAATCGGTCGCGTTGTGAAAGGCGAGGGTGTTGTATTTAACGGCTCACATGATGGGAGCTTAGTGTAATGACTGCACCAGTTAAAATTGCCGTATTTGCATCAGGGAGCGGCAGTAATTTTCAAGCTATACAAGAAGCGATTGAACGTGGAGAACTACATGCAAAAGTTGAGCTCGTTGTAACAGATAAGCCCGCTGCATTTGTTGTGACACGTGCTCAACAATTTGGTATCCCAGTATTGGCTTTAAGTCCGAAACAATTTGCATCGAAAGTAGAGTACGAGACTGCTATTATTGAAGCTTTACGTGAATGTGGAGTGCAGTGGATTGTACTTGCAGGGTATATGCGTTTAATTAGTGAAGTGTTGTTGGCGGCATATCCACAGCGTATTGTTAATATTCACCCTTCACTTTTACCATCCTTCCCAGGAAAAGATGCGATTGGTCAAGCAATCGAGCATGGTGTTAAGGTGACGGGTGTGACGGTGCATTTTGTGGATGAAGGCATGGATACAGGGCCTATTATTGCGCAAGCTGCTGTTGCTGTGATCGAAGGCAATCGCGAGGCAACAGAAACGGCTATTCATAAAGAAGAGCATGTACTATATACAAAGGCATTACAGCAATTATTAAAGTAGATTGGTAGGTAGTTAGGTCTGGCTTATTGAACGGGAACGCGAATGACTCTCGTAAGATTCGTTCCAATCATGATGAACTCCGCTCAAGTAGAACGAGTCATTCAATTTGCACCTAACTCCGCTAAATCAAGTTGGCTAGATATTTTCGTGGCTAAACACGAGACAAATTAGGAGGATTTCGTTGTGACAAAACGTGCATTAATCAGTGTTTCCAATAAAGATGGTATTTTAGAATTTGCAAAAGAATTAGTGGCATTAGGTTATGAAATTTTATCAACTGGTGGTACAAAAAAAATGTTACAGGACAATGATGTCGCAGTAACAGCAGTGGATGAAGTAACAAAATTCCCAGAAATTTTAGATGGTCGTGTAAAAACGTTAAATCCGATGATTCACGGTGGACTATTAGGGAAATTTGATGATGCTTCACATCAAGCACAAATGAACGAGCACGGCATTGAACCAATTGAAATTGTGTGTGTTAATCTTTATCCGTTCGTTGAAACAATTTCAAAGCCTAATGTAACATGGGATGATGCCATCGAAAATATTGATATTGGTGGACCGACTATGCTACGTTCTGCTGCTAAAAACCATCAATACGTAACAGTTATTGTAGATAGCAATGACTATGCAACTGTATTAGAAGAACTGAAAGCAACTGGTGCGACAACGATTGAAACACGTCGTAAGTTAGCGGCAAAAGTTTTCCGTCACACGGCAGCTTATGATTCGTATATTTCGAATCATTTAACTGAAGAAGCATTCCCTGAAAGCTTAACGCTTACTTACGAGTTAAAACAAAATTTACGTTATGGCGAAAATCCTCATCAAAAAGCAGCATTTTATCAAAAACGTCTCGGTTCTGATTTCTCTTTAGCGTACGCAACGCAATTACATGGGAAAGAATTATCATATAATAACATCCAAGATGGGAACGCAGCACTTCAAATCGTAAAAGAGTTCGAAATGCCTGCAGCTGTTGCGGTGAAACATATGAATCCTTGTGGTGTTGGTACAGGTGTAACACTAGAAGAAGCTTTTGACAAAGCATATGCAGCAGATTCTACGTCTATTTTTGGTGGCATTATTGCATTAAATATGGAAGTAGATGCGGCAACAGCAGAAAAGCTAAGTCATATTTTCTTAGAAATTATTATTGCACCTGCTTTCTCTCAAGAAGCATTAGCCATTTTAACACAGAAGAAAAACATTCGTTTATTAACAATTCCATTTGAGCTAGCTAAAAAAGACCAATTTAACGTTGTCTCTGTTGAAGGTGGTTTACTAGTACAAGAGCCAGACAGCTACGGCTTTGCAGACGCTGACATTAAAGTAGTGACAGACAGAGAACCGACTGAGGAAGAATGGGAAGCATTACAGCTTGGATGGTCTGTAGTGAAACATGTGAAATCCAATGCAATTGTTGTAACGGATTCGCACATGACATTAGGTGTTGGTGCTGGCCAAATGAACCGCGTAGGTGCGGCGAAAATCGCCTTTGAGCAAGCGGGTGATAAGGCAAAAGGTGCATCTCTAGCATCGGATGCATTCTTCCCTATGAGTGATACTGTAGAAGCTGCGCACGCGGCAGGTATTACTGCAATAATTCAACCAGGTGGCTCTATTAAAGACCAAGATTCGATCGATAAAGCAAATGAATACGGAATTGCAATGGTATTTACAGGCGTACGTCACTTCAAGCATTAATATTGAATTTGCAATTATAAACAAATCAAAAGAAAAAAGGTCTGTCCTAATAGGGAAAATAGTATACTGGACGTGTTTCTAGTATGCTATTTTTCATATCCACGTAAAAGTCGATTAAACAGCTATTGGCAAGTGCTATGCAGTGAAAAGCGAAGTGGGCTTTGCTAGAAAGATGATAGAGTGACATATAAGACAGCCTTTACTCTTAAAGAGGAGGATTTACTAATTATGAACGTATTAGTTATAGGAAGTGGCGGTCGTGAGCATGCAATTGCCAAACAATTTAGCATTTCTCCGTCCGTCGAAAAAGTATTCGTTGCACCAGGCAACGACGGTATGCGACAAGATGTAGAGGTTGTAGCAATTGATACAATGGACTTTGCAGGTCTTGCACAATTTGCAAAAGAAAATGCAATAGATTTAACATTTGTTGGTCCAGAGCAACCACTGGCAGAAGGTATCGTAGATTTCTTTACTCAACGTGGTCTACGAGCATTTGGTCCGACAAAGGCAGCTGCGCAAATTGAAAGTAGCAAATCATATGCAAAAGATATTATGAATAAATATAATATCCCAACAGCAGCACATGCAACGTTCACAGAAGCAGCAGAAGCAATTCACTATATTCAAGCTCAGGGAGCACCCATCGTTGTAAAAGCAGATGGCTTAGCAGCTGGTAAAGGTGTTGTTGTAGCGATGACTGAAGCAGAAGCGATTGAAGCAGTGCAAGATATGATCGGTAATCAACGTTTCGGTGAGTCTTCATCTCGTGTTGTCATTGAAGAATTCCTTGATGGTGAAGAGTTCTCCTTTATGTCCTTTGTCCATAAAGGTCAAATTTATCCAATGGTTATTGCCCAAGATCATAAACGTGCATATGACGGCGATAAAGGACCAAATACAGGGGGAATGGGTGCGTATTCACCTGTACCACAAATTTCACAGGATGTAGTTGATGTAGCATATCAAACAGTCGTTGAACCTACTATTAAAGGGATGGAAGCAGATGGGGTATCATTTACGGGTATTTTATATGCAGGTCTTATTTTAACGAAGAGCGGACCTAAAGTAATTGAGTTCAATGCTCGTTTTGGTGACCCAGAAACACAGGTCGTATTACCACGTATGCAATCTGACTTCGGTGCATTTATGAGCGCATTAATGGATGAAAAACCATTTGATTTGCAATGGTCAAACGACGCTATGCTAGGTGTTGTTATTGCTGCTGAAGGCTATCCTGGTGATGTAGTAAAAGGAAATGCTTTACCGAACTTAGAAGCATTATCTGCTTCACATGCAGTCTACCATGCAGGTACGAAGCTAGTAGATGAAAAGTTTGTAGGGAATGGCGGACGAGTTTTACTAGTCGCTGCCAAAGCATCGACATTACAAGAAGCACAAGAAAAGGTTTATGCTGGTATCGCAACAGCTGAATGGGATAACTTCTTCTACCGTAAAGATATCGGCTGGCGTACATTTAAATAACAGTTTTACCTGAAGTAATTATTTTTCATAGACATATCGTTTCTCTAAAAAAGTAAGGAGCCGTCTCATGTGGATTGAGACGGCTTCTTTGACTAAGAAGGATTTTGTGCTTTATTTGTAGAATTTTTACTGTCCGAGGAATTTTGTGTTGATGTGCTGGTGTCAGAAGCATTAAAACTTGCTGTCATATCTGACGCATTTCCAGTAATAGCAGAGGAGAAATCCTTCATTAGCTTATTGATTTGTTCAGAAGACATAGGATTTTGCTCAGAAGACATAGAATTCTGTCCGGAAGACATAGAATTTTGTCCACTGAACATACTTTGCATAGAGGTGTTCATGGCACTTTCCACATTTGTGCTCAACATTGCCTTTGAAGGACAATACTTAAAAATACCTTCAGCCATTTTCATGGCACCTAATGCAATCATAAGTCGTCCTTTCATACAGCTAGGATTTCTAGATACCTTAGCGATACCGAATGCCGTCATACTTGTCCCAAGGGCAAAGCGGCAAAAGGCATTTTTATCACTTAGATTAGCTTGTTGCATCATATAATTTCCTCCTTTAGTCATAGTGGAAAAAATAAAGCGGGGTGCACTTTGCTTTATGAAAGTGCTGTGTTACGATTGAAACAAGATGATTGCATAAAGCAGCATTATTTTATCCTCTTTTAGTAGATAAAATAAAAGAGGATATAAGGCACGGATTTTGAAAGGCGTCAATTAAGAGTCCTATTCAAAATGCGAATCATCACGCAAAAGACGCAATGAAATCAAATAAGCGTTTATGCAATAGTAGTATGTGAATTCAAGTAGGAATTACACAATGAAATTTTACGCAAATTAGGAAGGAGCGATATACATGGATCCGACATGGAGAATTTCGCAATTGCGTCAACATATAGCTGTTATAGATGGCAAAAAATCGCCTAATATTGTCTTGAAAAATGCGCGTTATTTACATAGCATGTTAAAGCAATGGGTGATAGGTAATATATGGATTTCAGGAGACCGTATTATTTATGCGGGGGAAAGAATGCCTCCATTAACCGAAGGCACAGAAATTATTGATTGTACACATAAAACGATTGTTCCAGGTTATATTGAACCTCATGTTCATCCGTTCCAGTTGTACCATCCACAGTCCTTTGCTGATTTTTGTGGGCAACTAGGTACGACCACTTTTATCTCTGATAATTTAAGTTTTGTATTATCTTTAGAGAACAAGAAAGCGTTTTCAATATTAGATGAACTAAAGAAATTACCGTTCTCTTTTTATTGGTGGACGCGTTTTGACTCACAGACTGAAATGGAACAGGAAGAAGAGATTTTTTCAAATACGTCTATTTTAGAATGGTTACAACGGGATGATGTACTGTTAGGTGGCGAGCTAACTGGTTGGCCTAAATTATTGCATGGTGATGATTTAATGCTATATCGCATGCAAATGGCTAAGGCGCATGGCAAAAAAATTGAAGGCCACTTCCCTGGTGCTTCCGAACGCACTTTAGCGCGTATGAAATTACTTGGTGCAGATGGCGACCATGAAGCGATGACAGTGGAAGAAGTAGAAAGACGGATTATGCAAGGATTTGCAGTAACGCTTCGTCATTCTTCGATTCGTCCTGATTTACCGAATCTATTAAAAGGAATCGTAGAAAAACAACTACCTATTTTCGACCATTTAATGATGACAACGGATGGCTCAACACCTTCATTCCATCAAGATGGCGTAATGGATAAATGTATTCAAGTCGCTTTAGATGCAGGCGTAGCACCAATCGATGCCTACCAAATGGCATCATATAATGTAGCGCGTTATTACAATATGTCAAACTTACATGGCTTTATTGCGACTGGTCGCTTTGCCTCTCTAAATATTTTACAAGATGAATGGCATCCAGTTCCAGAAAGTGTACTGTCAAAAGGTGTATGGTTAAAACGTGATGGCGAACGAGTGCATCGCTTTAATGCAATTGATTATAAAGCAATTCCATCATTTAAATTGGATTTTTCACTAACTTCCCACGACTTCCAATTTTCAATGCCTTTTGGAATTGAATTAGTAAACGACGTTATTACAAAACCTTATAATTCGTTAATCATTAGAGAAGGACAGCTTGCAAGCCATGATGAAAGCTATTTAATGCTCATTAACCGAAGTGGTAACTGGCATGTTAATACGATGATTAAAGGATTTGCAACAAATGTTCAAGGCTTTGCATCGTCCTATTCAAACACAGGAGATATTTTGCTTATCGGGAAAAATAAAGACGATATGCTTAAAGCATTTGAAGAGATGAAGGCATTGGGTGGAGGTATTGTCCTTGTAGAAAAAGGAGAAGTAGTAGCATCCATTCCACTTACAATTGGTGGTCTTCTATATCAAGGAGATATGGAGGAGCTTACAGTAAAAGAACTTGCCTTAAAGCAAGCATTAGCAGAACGAGGCTATCGTTTAGGAGACGCCATTTATACTTTACTGTTTTTACAATCTACGCATTTACCATATATTCGAATTACACCGAAAGGAATTTTCGATGTAATGAAGAATAAATTATTATTACCTGCAGTTATGCGTTAGGTTTAGTAGCATATTTTTTATTAGCGCCAGAGCAACAGCATACACTTTTACATCAAGGCGGTATTGACTAAAGGAGAGTAATGCAAGTGTTGAAATCAAAGAAACTATTAGTTGGCTTAGCATTTAGCGCCTTGTTTATCGGCGGATGTTCTAAAGATGCCTCTGAACCAGAAGAAGAAATATCCAAAATAGAGGATGAACCAGCTATTGAAGAGCCTGTGAAGGAAGAGACAATTTTGGCACCATTAACGGGAGAGGCTGTTACAGAAGAAGTGACACAGCGACCAATTATTGTGACTGTAAACAATCATCCTGCAGCTCGACCTCAATCAGGATTGGCAGCGGCAGATATGATTTACGAAATGTTAGCAGAAGGAAATGTCACTCGTTTACTAGCAGTCTATCAAAGCGAATTACCAGAAAATATTGGACCAGTACGAAGTGCACGTTCATATTTTATTGATATGGCAAAAGGCTTTGGTGCATTTTATGTAGCACACGGCTACAGTCCAGAGGCTAAAACGATGCTAAGCAATAATGTCGTTGATAATATTAATGGTATGAACTATGATGGCACACTATTTAAACGTTCTAATGATCGGGTAGCGCCACATAACTCCTATATAACTTCTGAAAATATTTTAAATGGTGCTGAAAAAGTAGGCGCTTCAATGAATTACAGTGAAAAAGTACATCAGGCTTTTTATGAACCCGATGAACGTGGTAAAATAGGCGTTGAAACAAGTCAAGTTGACATTTACTATGGGAATAGTAATTCTTTCCACAACACGTATGTATATGATCATCAAACAAATCGTTATGGACGACAATCGGCAGGCGTAGAAACAAAGGATATGTTGACAGGTGAAGCATTAACAGTTGCAAATGTTTTATTTTTTGAAATGAAGCACCAAACAATTGATGATGTTGGCCGCCAAGATATTGATTTAACCTCTGGTGGAAATGCGTATGTATTTCAAAATGGTTATTTAAGAGAAGTAAAATGGGCTAATATCGATGGATTACCAATGGCTGTCGAAGAGACTGGCGAACTTGTGAAGCTAGTTCCAGGAAAGTCATGGGTTCATTTCGTACCAGCTTCACCAGGGTTACAAGCAATGGTGAAAACGCAGCCTTAAGAGGGAGGAAAACCGCATGCAAATCGAAAAAATTCGAGGGCATCAAACAGATCAGTTATTTAAAGCAGTATTAGAACTGAAGGACATTGAAGAATGCTATAAATTTTTTGATGATTTATGTACGATTAGTGAGATACAATCGCTAGCACAACGATTTGAGGTAGCACATTTATTACGTTTAAAGAAAACCTATGAATCCATTAAAAAGGAGACAGGGGCAAGTACGGCAACGATTTCTCGTGTACGTCGATGCTTTGATTATGGAAATGATACATATGATGAAATGTTAGGTCGTTTGTATCCAGATGAAAAGCCATTTCAAGCGCCAAAAGAATAGTAAGTATGAGGCTGGGTAGAGTTTCTGCTCAGTCTTTTTCATTCTTTTGTAGAGAGTCATAAGCTATACTTGTAAACGGATAGATAGAAAAAGATAGGTGGTAAAATAGATGGATTATTTACAGTGGAGACATGTGTTCAAATTAGATCCAGCAAAGGAAATATCAGATGAAGCATTAGAAAAAATTTGTGAATCTGGAACAGATGTCATTTTAGTAGGCGGAACAGATGGAGTAACATTAGATGGCGTATTAGATTTACTTGTCCGCGTACGCCGTTTTGAAGTGCCGATAGCGCTGGAAATCTCTACGATTGATGCCGTAACGCCAGGCTATGACTATTATTTCATTCCAACAGTATTAAATAGTGATGACCCGAAATGGATTAAAAATTTACACCATGAGGCAATCAAAGAATATGGAGATATTATGGTGTGGGATGAGTTGGTCGCTGAAGGGTATTGTATTTTAAATCCAAATTGTAAAGTTGCAGAAGTAACACAAGCAAAAACAGATTTATCAGTGGATGATGTGGTTGCCTATGCACGTATGGCTGAAAACTTCTTTAAGCTACCTGTATTTTATTTAGAATATAGTGGTCAATATGGTGATATTGAAATGGTACGTGCTGTAAAAAATGAATTGCAAAAAACGAAACTATTTTATGGTGGCGGCATTACTTCTACTAAGCAAGCGGCGGAAATGGCACAGTATGCTGATACTGTCGTTGTAGGAAATATTATTTATGAAGATTTAAAAGCTGCGCTTGCGACTGTTAAGGCAGTTAAAAATGCGATATAATTAGGAACAAACGTTTGTAAGGTGGTGCGAAATGGAGCATTTAACAAAAAACTTATTAGTAGGAATGAACCCTGAACAAGAAAAAGCAGTGAAAACAACAGAAGGGCCATTACTTATTATGGCAGGTGCTGGTTCGGGAAAAACAAGAGTATTAACGCATCGTATTGCGTATTTAATCATAGAAAAAGAAGTATACCCATCGAAGATTTTAGCCATTACGTTCACGAATAAAGCAGCTCGTGAAATGCGCGAGCGTCTAGATGGGATTCTCGGAAATGGAACGGGCGACAGCATGTGGGTATCAACATTTCACTCGATGTGTGTACGCATTTTACGACGCAATATTGAGCAGCTGGGTATCTCGCGCAACTTCACGATTTTAGATTCTACAGATCAACTTTCCGTCATAAAGAATGTCTTGAAGGACGAAAATATTGACCCTAAGCGTTTTGAACCTCGTGCAATCTTAAACGCAATTAGCTCAGCGAAAAACGAATGTATAACTGCAGATGAATATGCAGGGCAAATTAATGAAAATAATCCTTATGAAAAAACGGTAGCGCGTGTTTATAAAGGATATGAAAAAAGATTACGACGCAATCAATCACTTGATTTTGATGATTTGATAATGACGACGATTACTTTATTTAAGCGAGTACCAGAAGTACTTGAATTTTATCAAAATAAATTTCAATATATCCACGTTGATGAATACCAAGATACAAATAAATCCCAATACTTACTTGTGCAATTACTTGCGAAGAAATTCAAAAATATTTGCGTAGTGGGGGATTCAGACCAATCCATTTATCGTTGGCGCGGCGCGGATATTGGGAATATCCTGTCTTTTGAAAAGGATTATCCAAATGCAAAGGTTATTATGCTAGAGCAAAATTACCGCTCAACAAAACGCATCCTTCAAGCTGCGAATGACGTCATTCAACATAACACAAGCCGTTACCCAAAAGAGCTGCGCACAGAAAATGCACATGGTGAAAAAATTGCTTTGTACAAGGCTTATAATGAGCAGGAAGAAGCTCAGTTTGTCGTGCAAACAATCCAACAGCTGATGGAAAAAGAAAATCGTTCATTCGATGACTTTGCCATTTTGTATCGTACGAATGCACAGTCTCGTGTAATGGAGGAAGTGTTAGTTAAGTCCAATATGGCTTATCAAATTGTCGGTGGTACAAAGTTCTATGACCGCAAAGAAATTAAAGATTTATTAGCTTATTTACGTCTCATTGCCAACAATGATGATGATTTATCACTTGCGCGTATTATTAATGAACCGAAGCGAAGTATTGGTGCGACCTCATTTGAAAAAATGGCGCGCTATGCAATCGATCAGGATCGCTCTATTTTTGATGCGATGAATGATCTCGTGTTTATGGGATTAACAGGGAAAGCTGCTGCTTCAGCAGAACATTTTTATGCAATGATTAAAGGCTTTACTGAAATGCAAAATTACTTGTCCGTTACGGAAATCGTAGAGCAAGTAATAGAGAAATCAGGCTATCGAGCAATGCTACAAAACGAAAAGAGCATTGAAGCGGAAAGTCGTTTAGAAAATATTGAAGAATTTTTATCTGTGACAAAATCATTTGAAGAACGTAGTGAAGATAAGAGCTTAATTGCCTTCTTAACTGATTTAGCGCTAATTGCAGATATTGATGCGCTTGATAAGGAAGATGCATCTAAAGGCAATATCATTTTAATGACGATGCATGCCGCTAAAGGATTAGAGTTCCCTGTTGTATTTATTATTGGTATGGAAGAAAATATTTTCCCTCATTCTCGTTCTCTTGATGATAATGATGAAATGGAAGAGGAAAGACGCCTTGCATATGTCGGCATCACACGGGCTGAGGAACGGTTATATTTAACATGTGCACAATCTCGAACGATCTTTGGTCGTTCAAGCTTTAACAATGCTTCCCGTTTCTTACGTGAAATTTCAGAGGAAATTTTAGAATCTATTTCAAAAGGTGGTCCAAAGCCTGAAGTACCATTTGGCTCAAGTAATCGTTCGGCAAGTGGTTATCAAAAACGGACACTTGGCGCGCAACAGCATACACAGCCAGCAACAGCACGTCTGCAAGCAACTGGTGGTGACCAGTTTGGTTGGAAAGCTGGAGATAAAGCGGTTCATAAAAAATGGGGAACAGGTATGGTTGTTAGCGTAAAAGGTGAGGGTGATAGTACAGAGCTAGATATCGCTTTTCCACAACCAATTGGTATTAAGCGACTACTAGCGCAGTTTGCACCTATTGAAAAAGCGTAAGCGGAGGAACTTAAATGAACGAAATTGAACAGCGCATAGCGGAGTTAAATAAATTACTGCATGAATATGGGCATGCGTATTACGTGCTAGATAAACCTCTTGTTGCAGATAGTGTATATGACCAACTACTACACGAACTCATTGCATTAGAAGAGGCAAATCCTTCACTCATTTACCCAGATTCACCGACACAGCGTGTTGGTGGTGCTATTATCGAGGGATTTAAAAAGGTGACGCATGATTATCCGATGCTAAGTCTGTCCAACGCATTTGATGAAGCGGGCTTACGGGAGTTTGACCGAAAAATTCGTCAAGCAATCGGTGATCACTTTTCGTATGTATGTGAACTGAAAATTGATGGTCTTGCCATTTCCCTAAAATATGAGAATGGTGTTTTTATCCAAGGTGCAACACGTGGTGATGGCGTAGTTGGTGAGGATATAACAGCGAATTTAAAAACAATTCGTGCTGTGCCACTTCGATTAAAAGAGCCAATTACGATTGAAGTGCGTGGCGAAGCATATATGCCTAAAAAGTCTTTTGAAAAATTGAATACACAGCGTGCTGAAAACGGTGAAGAACTATTTGCAAATCCTCGAAATGCCGCTGCTGGCTCATTACGTCAATTAGATCCGAAAATTGCCGCAAGTCGTCAACTATCAACTTTCATTTATGCAATTGGAGGAGATGGTGAGGCGTACGGTATTGATGGGCATGGCGAGATGCTAGATTATTTAGAAGGACTTGGCTTCCCATCAAATAAAGAACGTCAACGCTGTGCGTCAATCGAGGAAGTATTAACTTTTATCGAAACATGGACAGAAAATCGTCCGAATTTAGCCTATGAAATAGATGGTATCGTAATTAAGGTCGATCGTTTTGCGCAGCAAGATGAACTCGGCTATACAGCAAAAAGTCCACGCTGGGCAATTGCCTACAAATTCCCCGCAGAGGAAGTTGTAACGACATTGCTTAATATCGATTTAACAGTAGGTCGAACTGGCGTCGTGACACCAACGGCAATTTTAGCACCTGTACAAGTAGCGGGTACAACTGTGCAACGAGCATCTTTACACAATGAAGATTTAATTCGTGATAAAGATATTCGAATTGGGGATACAGTCATTATCCGAAAAGCAGGCGACATTATCCCACAAGTAGTCGGTGTATTACTAGAACAACGCCCAGAGGATTCAATTCCTTTTGAAATGCCAGCAAATTGCCCTGTTTGCGATAGTGAGCTTATTCGAATTGAGGGAGAAGTAGCCTTGCGCTGTGTAAATCCAGCATGTTTTGCACAAATTGCCGAGAGCATTAAATACTTTGTCTCCCGTAACGCCATGAACATTGATGGACTTGGTGAAAAGGTTGTTGAGCAGCTATTGCGTGCAGATTTAATTCATGATGTATCTGATTTATATCAGTTAACAGTGGAGCAATTAGTTGAGCTAGAGCGTATGGGCGAAAAATCAGCTACAAACTTAGTGAATGCTATTCAAGCATCGAAGGATAATTCGATGGAACGTCTACTTATTGGTTTAGGCATACGACATGTTGGCGAGAAGGCGGCGAAGATTGTCTCAGAAGAATTTGAGACGATGGAAGGCGTAATGGCTGCAACTGAGGAGCAGCTCGTAGCTATTCATGAAATTGGCGATAAAATGGCATCTTCACTCGTTGAATATTTTGCCAATGAAGATGCACGTGCCGTTATTAAGCGTCTTGCTGAAGCGGGTGTCAATATGACATATAAAGGCAAAAAGGTAGAGGTCGTCGTAGGTGACAATCCGTTTGCAGGGAAGACAATCGTACTAACTGGTAAACTTGAGCAATTGACACGGAACGATGCAAAGGCGAAAATAGAAGAGTTAGGTGGAATTGTCACAGGAAGTGTCAGTAAAAAAACGGATCTTGTTATAGCTGGTTCCGATGCAGGATCTAAACTGACAAAGGCACAACAATTAGGCATTGAAGTTTGGAACGAGGACGACCTAATTGAGCAACTAACTTAAACAATAAGTAAAAGATAAGCACTGGCAGATATTTGCGCTTAAACGTAAGCGTAATAGAACAGTTGCCAAAGACGAATCTGATAATAAGTAAAGGGGTACTAAAATAATGAAGTCATTTCGACTCATTCCAGCAATTGTAGCTGCTGCAATGCTAGTCGGCTGTGTGCCTTCGAACAAGAAGGAGACAGAGCTTACACAGGAAACGCAACAGGAAAAAGCGGAAACAACAATTATTCCAAGTCTACAGATTGATGAATCTTTCTATAAAACACTAATACCATATAAAGAAAGTGCAAGCCGTGGGTTAGTCGTTTCGAATATTTACACGAAATATGATATGAAGGAAGTAGAAACAGGATTAATGCGCCTTTCTCAAAATGAGTTTGACACAGAAAACTACTATTTCCAAGAAGGACAATATTTAGCTGAAAGCACAGTAAGTTCTTGGTTAGCACGTAGCTCGCAAACAGAGGATGGTTTAAACCCACCAACTACTGATGCGATGACCGCAGAAGAGCGAGCAACGAAAGCGCCTATTTATTTATCTCATATTGTGGAGCAAAATTATTTAAAGAAAACAGATGATAATAAGGTGAAATTAGCTGGTATATCAATAGGGCTCGCTTTGAATTCTATCTATTATTATCAAAAAGAAAAATATGGTGAGTATTACGAGGAGCCTATTCCTGAGTCTGCTCTTGTAGAGCAAGGCAAAAAAATGGCGGCCGAAATTGTTTCCCGTATGCGTACACGTGATGAATTAAAAGATGTGCCGATTGTCGTTGGGTTGTTTAAACAGCAAGCGCGCAACGAAATTATTCCAGGTACGTATTTTACTTACGGTGTGGCAAAAGAGGGCCAAAATGATATTGGCGATTGGCAACCTCTTGATGAAGAATATGTGATGTTCCCAACAGATGACACACATGATACTTATCGAGATGTTAGTAATAACTTCAAAAACTTCAAGCAAGATGTCGATAAATATTTTTCTAACTATACAAGTGTTATTGGCACAGGCTTCTATCAAAATAAAAAAATACAAAAGCTAACGATTGAAATTCCAATCCAATTTTTCGGCACTGCTGAAATTATAGGCTTTACACAATATTTGACGGGCGCCCTTATCAATCAGTTTGATAATATAAATGTCGAAGTGAGCATTACTTCTATTAATGGGCCAGAGGCTTTAATTATGAAAGAAGCGAATGATAAAGACCCGTATGTACACGTTTATGAATAAAAAATAGTCAGCCTTGTGCTGGCTATTTTTATGCAAATTCGCGCTTCAATCCAATAGGTATTGTTTAATAGAAGTGGACAATGTCCATCATACGTAAGTAGCTGTTAGGAAAGCCTCCAGGAAATGGAGACAAGCTAACGAGGATAGTCTTTGTTCAACAAAAGATGACATGTAAGGACAACACTTTGTTATAGTAGTGAAAGTTTCTGTATTTTTGGTGAAAGTTGTGATTTTTAATAGGAAAAATGTTATGATTATTGGCATGGTTAACTTTATTCAACCCTATTGTTATCAACAAAAACAATGAATTGGATCGTATTCGGAGGTGTAAAAAATGGCAAAATTAACAAAAGAAGAAGTTAAGCACGTTGCGAACTTAGCACGTCTTGCAATTACAGAAGAAGAAGCCGAAAAATTTGCTGAGCAACTTGGGAAAATTACTGACTTTGCAGAGCAGCTAAACGAGTTAGATACTACAAATGTTGAACCAACAACACACGTATTACCATTAGTAAACGTAATGCGTGAAGACGTGGCAACAAAAGGTCTAGACCGTGATGTAATGATGTTAAACGTAAAAGAACAAGAAGATGGTCAAGTAAAAGTACCAGCTATCATGTAATACTAAAAAATAGGAGGATTCCTCATGACGTTATTTGAACGTTCAGCAAAGGAGCTACAAGCTGAAATTAAAGCTGGTAACCTAACAATCGCTGACTTAACAAAAGAAGCATATGAACGCGTAACAAAGCTTGACGGCGATGTACAAGCATTCCTTGCTTCAAACGAAGAAAAAGCAACTGCACAAGCAGCTGAAATGGACAAAGTGCCATTTGAAGAACGTGGACCACTTTTTGGTCTTCCTATTGGTGTAAAAGACAATATCGTAACAGAAGGCTTAGAAACAACTTGTGCTTCTAAAATCCTTGAAGGATTTATGCCTATTTACGATGCGACAGTCGTTAATAAGCTACGCGAAGCTGGCATGATTACAATCGGTAAATTGAACATGGACGAGTTTGCAATGGGTTCATCAAATGAAAACTCATACTATAAAACAACAAAAAATCCATGGAACTTAAATCACGTACCAGGTGGTTCTTCAGGTGCGTCTGCGGCAGCAGTTGCAGCAGGAGAAGTACCATTCTCACTTGGTTCAGATACAGGTGGTTCAATCCGTCAACCAGCAGCATATTGCGGTGTCGTAGGGATGAAACCTACATACGGTCGTGTATCTCGCTTTGGACTAGTAGCATTTGCTTCTTCATTAGATCAAATCGGACCAATTACACGTAATGTTGAAGACAATGCGCTATTACTAGAAGCTATTTCAGGATTAGACACTAATGATTCAACTTCAGCAAATGTAGAAGTACCAAACTTCGCAGCAGCATTGACTGGCGATGTAAAAGGTTTACGTATTGCTGTACCAAAAGAATTTTTAGGTGAAGGTGTTGGCGAAGCAGCACGTCAATCAGTACTTGATGCACTAGAAGTACTAAAAGGCTTAGGTGCGACAGTAGAAGAAGTATCACTTCCACATTCTAAATATGCACTTGCGGCGTACTATATCCTTTCTTCTTCTGAAGCGTCTTCAAACCTTTCTCGTTTTGATGGTATCCGCTATGGTTTCCGCGCAGAGAACGTTAATAACTTAATGGACCTTTACAAAGAAACACGTGCACAAGGCTTTGGTGATGAAGTAAAACGCCGTATCATGCTAGGAACGTATTCACTTAGCGCTGGTACTTACGATGCTTATTACAAAAAAGCACAGCAAGCACGTACACTAATTAAAGCTGACTACGACAAAGTATTTGAAGACTTTGATGTAATCATTGGACCTACAGCACCTACGCCAGCATTTAAAATTGGTGAAAATGTTGATGACCCAATGACGATGTATGCTAACGATATTTTAACAATTCCAATGAACTTAGCGGGTGTGCCAGCGATTTCAATTCCATGTGGCTTTGAAAACGGTCTACCATTAGGCTTACAAATCATTGGTAAATACTTCGATGAAGCAACAATTTACCGTGTAGCGCATGCATTCGAGCAAGCTACAGAATTCCATAAAGAAGTTCCTCAAATTTGGGAGGGAAAATAACATGAACTTTGAAACAGTCATTGGTTTAGAAGTACACGTTGAGTTAAAAACAAACTCAAAAATCTTCTCGCCAGCGCCAGCTCACTTCGGCGCTGAACCAAATACAAATACAACAGTAATCGACCTAGGCTATCCTGGTGTCCTTCCTGTCTTAAATAAAAATGTTGTAGATTTCGCAATGCGTGCAGCACTTGCACTAAACATGGAAATCGAGCAAGAAACAAAATTTGACCGTAAAAACTACTTCTATCCAGATAATCCGAAAGCATATCAAATTTCACAATTCGATAAGCCAATTGGGAAAAACGGTTGGATTGATATTGAAGTAGATGGTTATACAAAACGTATCGGTATTACGCGCCTTCATATGGAAGAAGATGCTGGTAAACTATCTCATGCTGGCGACCATTCTTTAGTGGACTTTAACCGTCAAGGTACACCGCTTGTAGAAATCGTTTCTGAGCCAGATCTTCGCACAGCAAATGAAGCGTATGCTTACCTTGAAAAATTAAAATCAATTATCCAATATACAGATGTTTCAGATTGTAAAATGGAAGAAGGTTCACTGCGCTGTGATGCCAACATTTCAATTCGCCCATATGGCCAAGAAGAATTCGGTACAAAAACAGAGCTTAAAAACCTTAACTCATTTAACTACGTACGTCGCGGTATTGAGCACGAAGAGTTACGCCAAGCGGACGTATTACTTTCAGGTGGCGTGATTGATCAAGAAACGCGTCGCTTTGATGAAAAAACAGGTAAAACTATTTTAATGCGTGTGAAAGAAGGAACGGATGATTATCGTTACTTCCCAGAGCCAGATTTAGTGCGTCTGTCAATCGACGATGAGTGGTTAGAGCGCGTAAAATCAGAAATTCCTGAACTTCCAGATGCTCGTAAAAAACGTTATGTTGAAGATTTAGGATTAACTTCATATGATGCTGGCGTGCTTGTTATTTCTAAAGAAATTTCTGATTTCTTTGAAGCAATGGTAGCTGAAGGCGCGGATGCAAAACTTTCTGCAAACTGGTTGATGGGTGATGTTTCTGCCTATTTAAATGCTGAACAAAAAGATCTTAAAGATACTGCATTAACTCCAGAAAACCTAGCAGGCATGGTGAAATTAATTACGGACGGTACAATTTCTTCTAAAATCGGTAAAAAAGTATTTACGGAGTTAGTCGAAAATGGTGGTTCAGCTAATGACATCGTGAAGGCAAAAGGATTAGTACAAATTTCTGATGAGGGTGCATTATTAGCTATTGTCACAGAAGTATTAGATAACAATGCACAATCAATCGAGGACTTTAAAAACGGTAAGGATCGTGCAATTGGCTTCTTAGTTGGACAAATTATGAAAGCTACAAAAGGCCAAGCGAACCCACCAATGGTTAACAAATTATTACAACAAGAAATTGCGAAACGCTAATTCTTTGTTTTTACAATGAGTCAAGAGAGTGAATTCACTTTCTTGGCTTTTTAAATGCAAAGATTGTACATACTAACAAATCGTATAACACTAAATAGTTGTCTAAAAAGAGTATTCATAGCAAAATATAGAATAGAACAATCACTTCACTAAAAAAGGGGATAAGTATATGAAAACTGAACAACAATATTTTGAAGAAGCCATTTCAATTCAACAATATATGGACAATATGACAACACTTAAAGAAGACAGCTTCCGAATTTATGATGGCTTTGAAGTGCCAATGAATGATGGTTTTGTAGCTTTATTGAAGGACAAGCAACCGAAAATTTTAACAATTACTGAAGATTGGTGCGGTGATGCGATGTTAAATAATCCGATTATTCGCCGTGTTGCAGAGGCAGCTGGATTAGATATGCGCACAGTATTACGTGATGCAGATACAGATTTAATTGACCGTTATTTAACAAACGGTGGCCGTGCAATTCCAATGTATATTTTATTAAATGAAGCAGGTCAGGTTATAGGAAAATGGGGACCACGTGCGCCTGAATTACAGGATATTGTTGTGAAGAAAAGAGCGACATTACCAGACAAAGAAGATCCAACGTTTGAGGACGCACAAAAAGCACTTTACAGTGAAATTCGCGAAGATAATATTACGAACAAACAAAATTGGACATATGTATACGAGGATTTCAAGAAACATGTCACAGTAGCATTGCAATAATCTGGCATTGCTTAATTAAAGCTGTAACGTACAATACGTGTTTATTTTGGCGTATTAAAAGCATATGGTGTAATTTGAGTTGCAAGGCGTAGTACTTCGCATGAAATCATCTGTGCAACATTTCAATGGTTTATTCGTTGAAAGTATTAGAATCTTATGAAGCAGGAAGGTATGTTATGAAACGAGCAAGAATCATTTATAATCCTACATCTGGGCGAGAAGCGTTTAAAAAGCATCTACCAGAAGTATTGGAGAAACTAGAGGTAGCAGGCTATGAGACATCTTGTCACGCAACAACTTGTGAAGGCGATGCTATAGAAGCAGCAAAAAACGCAGTAGAACGTGGATTTGATATTATCATAGCAGTTGGTGGAGATGGTACGTTAAATGAGGTTGTTTCTGGTGTAGCCCAATTCGAAAAGCGTCCGAAGATTGGCCTAATTCCAATGGGGACAACGAATGATTTTGCACGTGCTGTCCATATTCCACGAAATATTGATGAAGCCGTTGATATTATTATTAAAGGCGATACCTTACCAGTTGATGTTGGATTGTTAAATGGAGAACGCTATTTCATCAATATCGCTGCTGGGGGACGTATTACTGAGCTAACATACGAAGTGCCAAGCAAAATGAAAACGATGCTAGGGCAGTTAGCTTATTATTTAAAAGCAGTTGAAATGATCCCTTCCATTAAGGCATCACATATGCGTATTGAATATGATGGTGAAGTATTTGATGGAGATGCAATGATGTTTTTATGTGGCTTAACGAATTCTGTAGGAGGCTTTGAAAAGCTTGCACCAGATGCAAGCATAAATGATGGCTACTTCACTTTATTAGTATTGAAAAAAGTGAGTCTTCCAGAATTTATTCAACTTGCGGCAATGGCGTTACGAGGGGAACATTTAAAGGATGATCGTGTTATTTATAAAAAGGCAAGTGTTGTAAAAGTTACGACGGAAAACGAAGTGCATTTAAATCTAGATGGCGAGTATGGTGGAGATGCGCCTGCTACATTTGAAAACTTAAAACGCCATATTGAACTTTTTGTACCACTTGAAGACATTCGTGAGGAAGATCGTATTTAAATTTCATCATATGGAACAATTGGAAGATAAGAGTGAATAATTTTAGCGTTTTTACACTTATTTGTTAATAATCTCCTCGGTAATTGGGATTGTGAACGAATTAAGAAAAATGTTTGGCGAATATACGTATATTAAATGAACAATATTTGAAACCTTTATATTAGGCCGAAGTTTCGGTCCATTATAAAGGTTTTTTGCGTTGAAATAGTAGAAAATATGGGTAGGGATAAGGGAAAGGAAGTGGTGCAATGTGTATAAGTCACAGGAAAGAAAGCTTATCTGGTTAAGCTTTGGTGTTGCGATTATCATGCTACTTTCCATACTTGGAAGAATATTCGGTAGTTAGGAGGGCAATAAGATGATTAATGAATCAGCAGTCTTTTGGAGTCGTGCATTAACAGAGCTTACGTTATCGTTCCACATCATTTATGCAACGATTGGTGTCGGCGTGCCGTTAATGATTATGATTGCGCAATGGACTGGTTATAAAAAGAATGATGAGCATTATATATTAATGGCACGACGTTGGGCACGAGGTTTCGTCATTACCGTTGCTGTAGGGGTCGTTACAGGTACAGCAATCGGTTTACAATTATCGTTACTATGGCCGAATTTTATGCAACTTGCAGGGCAAACTATAGCATTACCACTCTTTATGGAAACCTTTGCATTCTTCTTTGAAGCCATTTTCTTAGGTATCTACTTATATACTTGGGATCGTTTCGATAGTCAGAAAAAACATATGCTCCTTCTAATACCTGTTGCTGTAGGTGCATCGATGTCTGCCGTTTTTATAACAATCGTCAACGCCTTTATGAACGCACCACAAGGCTTTGACATAGTGGACGGTCAGCTTATTAATATTCAACCATTTCTAGCAATGTTTAACCCAGCAATGCCCACTAAAGTCGCGCACGTGCTTGTAACCGCATACATGACATCCGCATTTGTGTTGGCAGCAATCGCAGGTTATCGTATGCTTAGAGGCTCAGATCATATTTATCATAAAAAATCATTATTTTTACTAATGAAAATTGGCTTAGTTTCGTCCATTGCAGCAGCCATTATAGGAGATTTCTCAGGTAAATACTTAGCGGAATACCAACCAGAAAAATTAGCTGCAGCAGAATGGCATTTTGAAACAACAGATAAAGCATCGCTTATATTACTAGGTGTATTGGATGGCGAAGAGGTGAAGTATGCTATAAAAGTTCCATATGCATTAAGTATACTTGCACGTAATAATCCAAATGCAGAAGTAATCGGTTTAGATCAATTTGCGGAGGAAGACCGACCACCACTCTATATCCACTATCTGTTTAACATCATGGTCTTTATCGGCATGTTCATGGTTTTAGTATCATTACTTTACGTAGTAGGTAAACCAAGAGGTTGGCAGTTTATTCATTCTAGATGGTTTAGATGGGTTATCGTTGCGGGTGCACCACTGTCCATAATTGCCATTGAAGCAGGCTGGTGGCTTGCAGAGGTTGGACGTCAACCATGGATATTATACGGTATTATGCGAACACCAGAGGGAGCTACAACGAGCGATCACGTCGATTTAATGATGCTGTTATTCTCTGGTGTGTACGCCGTACTTGGAGTTGGTAGTACTGTCGTATTAATTCGAATGTTTAAAAAGAACCCGATTGAGCGAGAAATTGAAGATCGCAATACAGAAAAGGGCGGTGACATCATATGACATTAGAAGTATTAGGGATTTCAGTATTGTGGATTTTCCTTTTTGGTTATGTGATGATCGCATCCATTGATTTTGGTGCAGGTTTTTTCAATGCGTACAGTCTCCTTATTGGGAAAAACCATATCATAACGAATATTATTAAACGATATTTATCGCCTGTATGGGAAGTAACGAATGTCTTTTTAGTATTTTTCTTTGTAGGGATTGTAGGATTTTTCCCTCAAACAGCATTTTATTATGGCACGATTTTGCTTGTGCCAGTTAGTATTTCATTAGTGCTACTGGCGATTCGTGGCTCGTACTATGCCTTTGAATCGTATGGTGCACGTGGACATATCGGGTATTCACTGACATATGGCTTAACTGGTTTACTGATTCCAGCATCACTTTCTGTAGTATTTGCTATTGCAGGTGGTGGCTATGTGGATATGGTGGAAGGGCAACCAGTATTAAATTATTGGACACTATATACGAGTACATTTGCTTGGAGTATTGTCGTACTAAGCATAGCAGCTGTCCTTTATATATCCGCAGTATTTTTAACGTGGTATGCACATAAAGCAACCGATGTAGAGGCAACAAATTTAATGCGAAAATATGCATTAATTTGGGCTGCACCATTAATGATTAGTGCACTGGGCATTATGTATGAGATGAAATCCATTAACCCAGAAAGCTATCAGCATATGGTCAACTTATGGTGGATGTTTGCCATTTCAGCAGTATTATTTATTATCACGGTCATATTGCTATGGATGCGAAAAAATTATGGGCTTGCTGTAGGATTATTAATCGCACAATTCGCGGTAGCATTTTTTGCTTATGGTATTGCGCAATACCCATATTTACTGTATCCATATTTAACAATCTACGACAGCTTTACAAATACACAAATGGCCATTGCGTTAGTCATCGTATTCGTTTTAGGATTATGCCTGCTTCTGCCTTCACTCTATTTATTGTTGAAACTATTCTTATTTAACAAAAATTATGTGACAGGGAAAGAAGACCATCATGCATAGGAGGTTACAGCGATGGAAAAAATTGAAATGTTTTATGCACCATTTATAGTAGTTATTATTAGTATTATCATTATGTTTTGGTGGGCACCAAAAGATGATTATGTAAGGAACAATAAGAGAAAGAGTCGCGAATAGCGGCTCTTTTTTACACTGTATAGGCTAAAACTATTGATCAATTGAAGATACGCTAAGGAAAACGGGGAGTTCATTCACATTGCGAGTCATGGTGTTTCAGGCAGAATAGCATGATAATTTCATGCCTTGTTCTTTTTTCCTCCGCTATCACATGCTACAATAAGAAGATTGAAATGGAGGATGTACGAATGTCAGCACCCGTAAAAAAGAATGACCAACTTACAGTTTATATAGAAGATTTAACACATGATGGCAATGGTGTCGCAAAAGTCGATGGCTATCCATTATTTATTCAAGGTGCATTACCGAATGAAACAGCAGAAGTACACGTTTTAAAAACGTTAAAAAATTATGGCTTTGCAAAAGTGAAGGAAATTATTAAACCGTCACCAGATCGAGTAGATGCACCATGCGATTATTTTAAGCAATGCGGTGGCTGTCAGTTACAGCATCTATCCTACGAGGGGCAGTTAAAGTGGAAGGAAAATATGGTAAGAAATGTTATGCAACGTTTAGGCAAAATCGACGCACCTGTTTTACCAGTGAAGGGCATGGAGGAGCCATGGCAATATCGCAATAAAGCTCAAATACCATTTTCCACAAATGACACAGGACAAGTCATTGCTGGCTTCTACAAAACAAAATCACATACAATTGTTGATATGGACCGTTGTCTAATCCAAACAGGCGAAGCGGACGCGATTCTTTCTGGATTAAAAAAAGAATTAACGGCAATTGGTATTCAACCTTATAATGAAGCATCACATGATGGGATGCTGCGTCACGTTGTTATCCGAACTGCACGTGCAACTGGAGAGGTGATGGTTGTACTCGTTACGAAAAAGAAAAAATTCCCGCAAAAAGAAGCGGCTGTAGCGAGCATTTTAAAGCTTGTGCCAAACGTGACATCTATTATGCAAAACATCAATAGCGATAAAACAAACGTTATATTTGGGGATGAAACGATCAACCTTTGGGGCAAAGATGTAATCATTGATTCTATCGGTGATGTGCGCTTTGAAATTTCGGCACGCTCTTTCTACCAAGTAAATCCTCAGCAAACAGAAGTACTATACAAGCAAGCGTTAGACTACGCTGATTTACAAGGGCATGAACGCGTCATTGATGCCTACTGCGGTATCGGTACCATTTCTTTATTCCTTGCACAAAAAGCGAAGGCCGTAATGGGTGTCGAAATCGTTCCACAAGCTATTGAAGATGCAAAACGCAATGCAGAGCTTAACGGCTTTACCAATACGTACTTTGAGGCAGGACCAGCAGAAGAAGTGATTCCACGCTGGTATAAGGAAGGCAAGGAAGCAGACGTCCTTGTTGTAGATCCACCACGTAAAGGATGCGATGAGGCACTTTTACAAACGATTTTAGAGCAACGTCCAAAACGAGTTGTTTACGTATCCTGTAACCCAGCAACACTCGCACGCGACCTTCGCATCTTGGAGGACGGCGGATACAAAACACAGGAAGTTCAACCTGTCGATATGTTCCCGCACTCTACACATGTAGAGTGTGTCTCGCAACTCATTTTAAAAGAAGGCAACTAACCATGGCTAGTTGCCCTTCTATACAGTTTTTATTCTACTTGTAAGGGGTTCACGAAGGTATAATGAATGTGGATATTACCATCGTGAGTACAAGTAATTTTCTCAACCAATGAATGAAGTATAGGAGGCGTTAGTGCATCTAAGGAAAGAACATCTTTTAGTTTTATTCCTATAGATACTGCATAATTTTCGTCTTCACATTCGGATACTTTTTCATTTAGTTGAACTTTCTTAGTTTGTAGTTCCTTAATATTGTTATCTGTTAGATCTCGATACTCAATCAGTTCTTCTTTCGAGATAATATTGTCAGTATACAAATGGACATATTCGAGTTTCTTTTGTTTTAAAGCATCGATTTCAGATTGAGTTTTTTCTAGCTCTTTTTGAATCTGATGCTTTTTCTTATTAAGCTTTTTCAAGAAGGTCTGTAAAAAACTTTCCTCTTTCAAAGTATTATATAGTGGCTTTAGGTCATTCATGATAACGTCTATTAATTCTCTTTCACGAACTGCAGTTTTATTCAAGCAGTACGTATCACCATGCCTTAAGTTGCCACCACACCTATATCCTTTCTGATTGGCTTTGTACCACATACCTTTCTGACATTCTTCACAGTAAAGTAAGTTTGTAAAAAGGTGTTTTTGTGGAGCAGTACCTGATTTTGTTCGACGTTGCAAAAACTCTTGAACTTTATTGAATGTTTCTTTTTCAATAATAGACTCATGAGTGTTCTCATTGAAGATTTGATTCTCTTCATCAATTTCTCTTCTATATGATGAAGTTACAGATATCATTTCAGATCGACCTTGTACGAGATCCCCAATATAATGTCTGTTCTTAAGAATTTTCTTAATTGTAGAACCATGCCATTGTGTTGATGCATTTGATTTCTTGGCAACTTGTGCAGGTGTAAGCACTTCTTCTGCCGTCAAATTTTTAGCAATGGTATCCATACCTATACCTTCGAGATAATCGGAGAATATACGCCTAATAATATTTGGCGTATTGTCTTCTTTTATTTTCAATACACCATTATCAACTGAATAGCCATACGGAGGATGGGAACCAATGTATAGTCCGCGTTGTGCTTTTACCTTTTTTGCTTGTTTATTTCGACGGCTGCTATTTGCTGACTCAGTTTCATATAGCCAAGCGAATAATCCAAAGTTTTGAACATTTCCTTCCAGTGTATTTATGGAATTATCAAGGCAGACTATATGGATATTGTTAAATTGACAAATATCCCGTAGTTCATAAGAAAGTTTACCGTTCCTCGCTAGACGGGATAATTCCTTTGCTAAGATAACATCATACTCTCCATCTTTACCATCTTCAATTAAAGCCTTCAATCCAGGACGATTGCTCTTTGTACCAGTTTTTTTATCTATATAAACTTTTACGATTTCCCAGTTTTTTTGAGCAGCATAATTATTAAAAATGTCGATTTGATTTTCAATAGATGTTGCTTGTGAATCCATGTTTGTTGAAACGCGTGCGTATACTGCGCATCTCATGCATAATCACCACCATGATTAATTTTTTTATGAGATGCTGGTGGGTTTATAGCATTAGTATTTACTTTCTTTTCGAGTTCTAATTCAATTAGTTGACGTAAAATATGTGAAGCATTTACTGCTTTATCAGACGATGCATATGATCGAATAATTTTCATTAAAATGTTTCTCCTTTAATAATTAGTTATAAAAATAAAAAAACCGCAGAATCACATAGCCAAAAAAGTTTGACTATGTGACCTCTGCGGTTTTCGCTTATCGGGTTACAATATTGGATTAAGTATTTCTTAAATCATTATATCTTTGCATTTTTATATTTTAAGACTCTTAAAAAAATAATTATTTTTTAAGTTTAGATTTTCGGTTACTTGACCATAAATGAATTATAGCTTCGGTTATATAGCCATCGAAGTATACTAAGATGGTTGGAAAACCGAATGACTATGCTCTAAATCGTTTGATATCAAGGGATTTAGAGGGAAGCAGTTTTGTGAAAGTGTAATTAGTAAATTTTATTTCGATTTCCTAACCAGTCAAAATATCGTTTTATTTAAATTGTTCGGTAATATAACCAGTTGAAATATCTAATGAAACAAATGGAGATAGGCGATAATTAATATTAATTTCGTTGTTATTCTCAAAGTTAATTGCAACCTCTTCAAAATACATTAAGAAAAATACTCTTAATTCAGTATCAGTAAAATTAAAAAAGCTTTGTTGTATCATTTCTTTTAAAATTTTGTCGATATAATCATCTTTAAGAATAGAGTCCATTTCATCTAGTGTTTCATTTGTATAAATTAATTCATTTTTTAAATGCTGCTGGGTAGTATGAAAGACCTCGGCTAAAAGAGAGTTATTCTCAATATCTGTAGACATCATAATTTGGTTATATTGTACTTTTTCAAGAAGTTGTTTTATGCTACTTATTGTTTTAGTAAGTTTAGTAGACCAACTTTTTAGCTGCTCCTTAGAGGTAGCAGAAAAGTTAAGGAGCTGTGTATTCCATTTTTTCTGCAGATCATTTAGCACAGCTTGATGAGTAGGGATTATTGGTATAAATTTTTTACATCCTGTACATTTATAAATCATGTATTTTCCGTTTTTACCCTTTGGAGAATTATCTTTTGCTACTAAAAAACAATTACACTTTTTACATTTTATTATTGTGCGGAGATAATATGGTGTATTCATCGTGCCAAATTGCTTTTTTAAATCATTTACTTGTTTAGATAAGTGAAAGACTGTTGGACTAACAATGGGTTCATGAACATTTTTGAATAAATCTATCTCGGATTCATGCTTCGGTTTACTAGAGTCATAGCTAGTCCTAACGTACCAAGCTAGATTTCCTGAGTAAACCTTATTTGAAAGAATATATCCGATTGTGCTACTGTTCCAATACTTCACTTTTTTAGTTGTAATGTTACATTTGTTTAGGTAATCAGCAATTTTTTCATGAGAGTGTCCCCAACAAGCTAGATGGAAAATTAACTGGACTATTTCAACATCTTCATTAGGATATAAAACCCCGTTAATCATATCATAGCCAATAGGGGTACGACTCCCAGGTCTTGTTGGTTGCTCACGATGCAGTAAACTTTTTTGAGCATCTTTTGCGCGGACAGATTTTATTTCTGATTCCTCTGCAGCAAAGACAAGCTTTGCCTGCACGATCGGATCATTTGGATTCCATTCTGATTCATATTGAGTACTAAAGAATTTGACATGAGGATACTCCGTTTTAATCGGTAAGTAAACCTCATTGTAAAAATCAGTAATGCTTCTAGTTATACGAGACTCTTCATAGAAGCAGACGGCCTCTGCACCATTCTTAATATCTTCAAAAATTAGTTGAATACCTTCTCGTTTACTAACGTTACTATGAAATGCACTAGTAGCCTTATCAGCTCGCCAAGAAACGATTTCAAGATTCTCCCTTTCTGCTAATAATTGAATATGGCTTTTTTGGATTTCTAATGAGTGATTATTGTCCTGTTTCTGATCAGAATATCGTAAATATCCAGTACCGTTTAGTTTTGTCATGAGACTCTATCCTCTTTTCCATATGATGAAAGGAATAATTCAACATGTACATATGTTTCGAAAACTTTAACTTTATTAATAAGCAGTTCAGACAGTCGCTGAAGGTCTTGTTGTGTGAAATCTAATGTAAGCTGTGATAAAAGTGAATGAATTTCAATAATTTCGTTCCCCAGTTTCTTTAGACTTTGTAAATCTTGTTCTAAGTTATTGTGCTTATCTTTTAGTAATTGTATTTTATTTAATAGCTTTGCTATAGCAGGTTTTCTTTTTATATTAATAGTGCATAGCGTTAGAGAATTATCGAGGAATTCAGATCTAGTTTTCTCTAATTCTTTTTGTAGTCTTTTATTTTCTGCTATGATGCGTTTAGAAATAATGCTTCTTAAATGTTTGGTGGAAATCGATTGGATGTGTTCCAACAATGTTTCTTTAACTAAACTATTTAACTCTTCAACAGTGATTGAAAGTCTTTTGTGATTATTACTACAGACAAAGTATCCTATATCAAATATATTTTCTCTTCGATGCTTCATTACATTTCTGCAGTTCCCGCAATATGGTAAAACTAAAAACTGGTTATTGGCCCTTTCAACACTTTCTTGATAATAGGAAAAATACTCATCAAGTTTAGATTTACCTCTAAGAAAAAGATTTAGATCAATTATTGGTTTTACATGAGGTAATATCTGATAACCATTTTTTGTTTCATAGTGTCCAGCGTAAAATGGATTTGATAAAATGCGAAACAACTTTTCAGGGTTATTTAAACCTTTACGTCGTGCCATTAAAAAGTCTAGAAATTGCTCACCGTCTTGGACATTACTAAAATCTTCAAATAATGAATGAATTACATCTCTCTTATCCTCATTAATTTGGTAACGAACTTGTTCACCTTCTTTTATACGTGTGTAGCCAAAAAGACGTGAAGGATATTGTTTGCGAGCATCATCCGTACGTGTTCGAATATTTTCGCCTTCAAGTTGCCCAAACATTCCATAAAACGCTTCTAGGGCTAGTTTGTTTTTAAAGGATGGTTCATTACTGGCTGTGTACACAACTTCCACATTATTTTTAATGAAAATTTTTGTTAAATCCACAAATTCATAAAAGTTTCGAGCTAAGCGATCACGTTTATAAACGATTAGCTTTTCTACTTTCCCTTCTTTAATGAAGCTAATTAATTCAACCAATTTTGGTCGCTGATCCATTTTTAATTTTGTTGCAGAAACATCATGATCTGATAGATAAATAATTGTTTCCTCGTCTCCGTTTAAACCAATCGTTTCGAGATATCTTTTTGCAGCAGTTTCTTGTAATTCAAGACTTTGTGCTGCTGAACTGACCCGCATATAAATAACTATTATTTTTTTCATGTAAATTATCCTTTCTTATTAATCAGTAAAGCTCGTAGTCTATAATCATCTTTCACGACATGGTCTAATAGCGTTTTCTCAATAAAACGTCTAAACCATAGTTCTGATTCTGATGATAGCTCTTCAGAGTAACTGACTTTAACAACTCGATATTTTTCTTTCATTTTTGTTCCCTCCAGTATGATTTTGTAATAATCATTGCCTGGAGAGAAATTTTTTATACGTTAGTTCTCCGAATCTCTTTTTTCATCCTTATTAAAATCCAGTGATAATTGCACAACATCTGCTATCGAAGATTTTTTCTTCCTTGGATTAACAATCACTTTTGTTTGGTATCCGGGAATTTGAAGTTTTCTTATAATTTTGTTCATGCTTTTGTTCCTGTAGGTGGATGAACAAATTAATAACAGTTCTAGAGATACCGGAGGTTTCACAATGGTCTAAACATTGTTTATTCGATTCAGTGTTTTTTAGATAATCTCTGTACTCCACGGTAGGGGGACCTCCTTTCTAAATAGAGTGTAAAAGTTATAAAGATGCTCTTGGCCTCAAGCGTTATACATCTTACTCTTGGGGTACGAATTTTCTTATAGGTCAAATTAATCATTTACATCTGATGATATCTACTCTTTTTTTATTTAAAGAGAAAATAAAAAGACATAGTGGGAACATCCTCTTCGTCTTTTGATATACAAGTTGCATTCACAACATTAATATTATTCGTATTTAAATCTAAATTTTTCGTTGGGAAATTTAGTTTGAAATTTAAAAACAGAACACAAATATGTAATTTTCCCATTTTCATATAAAATAATATAGTATTATACAATTGTGTTTTTAGGGTAAATACCCTAACATTTGGATGGGGGGTTGATAGAATGACAAATCCACATTCTGCAGTGGACTCATATTTAGGTTATTACTATCAGGGAATGTATGCTTTAGTGACATTACTAGATGCTAATGACTACGATAAAGTTAGTATTGAAACAGCAGATGATGTTTATTTAGTAGGTAGGGAAAAACATTTATATCAATTAAAACATAGTATAAAAGTCTCGGGGTTTTTAAATGAAAAAAATGATGGATTGTGGAAAACTCTAAGAATTTGGGCGGGATTGATACAAAAAGATCTTATTGATGAAAAAACATACTTTATTTTTGCAACTCCTTTAAAAATAGATGAAAAATGTTCGTTAAATAAATTATCTGTTACTGGATCAGAAAGACAAGATGTTATTGATTCACTTTTATATGAAGCAAAGAGAGTTGCTAATGCTAGAGTTCAGGCTGAAAAAGAAAATAAAGAAATACCATATAAAACGAGATGGCCTGGATGTAAGGCGTATCTTGAGTTAACAGAGATACAAAAGAAAGATTTGATAGATAGATTAACAATCCATCCTAGTAATTTTAATATTAAGGGCATTAATTATGAAGTAGAGAAAAGAATTAAAAATACTATTCCACCCAAAATACGAAAAAAATTCGTGGAAAGATTACTAGAGTGGTGGGAACGTAGAGTAGTATTAGGTCTAATAGAAGAGTCTGATAGAGAAATAAGTAAATTAGAACTAACACAACAAATTCATAATTTGTATATTAGTTTTCAGGAAGATAGCCTCCCAGATGATTATAGTGATAAAGCTGATGAGGCAGATATTGATGGTGAACTGGGTGGGAATATGGAATTACAAATTGAAATTGTTAACGGGGGATCTAGTAGAAAAAAAAGAGCTGCTAAAGTAAGATGGCAAGCTAGAAATCAAAGAGAAAAATGGTTAGAAGATGATATTTTATTTAGTAATGAATTAAATAAGTATGACAATCAATTAGTTCAACTTTGGGAAGATTCTTTCCTCCCTATGAGAGATGATTTAGAGGGATGTGAAGAAGAAAAGAGAATTAGAATTGGTCGAGATTTGTTAGACTGGTCTCATAAAACAGCACCATATGAAGTAGTATCTATTAAGTCTAATTGGAAGCAGTCTTACTTAGTACAAGGGACTTATCAGCAACTTGCAGATGAACTTAAGGTTGGTTGGCATCCAGATTATGAAATGAAAATCAAAAAGGAGGAATAAGTGTGATTTCTTCTGATATATACGCATCAACTAACCCCGCTTTTTGTTCTTTAGTTCTTTGGCATTTTCTAAAGGGGTATGAGGAAGTAAGTACTGAAGGGTGTGAGTTACCAATTCTTTTCTTACCTATTCCAATTGTACTATCGAAAAGTAATAGAGAAGCTTTTATTGGAACAAATACAAGTACAGGATTATTAACATGGCTAACAAGAGAGCCACAAGTTTTAATTAATATTGCAGAAAGAATAGAGTCGACAAACAATATCACTAGAGAATCGATAATATTTGGTAGCGGGAATGATATAATTTCGATTAATAATTATGGCAAGTTTTACCAAAATAATAAAGGTATAGTACAAAAACGTCTTAAAATATTTTTAAATACACCACCTGGGGAGGATTTAAAAGAAATTTTTTCAGTATCTAAAAAACTAGGGAATTGGTGTGGACAAATGAATTCTTCAAAAATCATATTAAATATTATGGGGTTAACATTATGAACAGATGGAATATAAAAAAAATATTTCTTTATAGTCATCATGAAAAAATGAAAGAATTAGAATTTAATCTTGAAGATGTAACAATTATTACAGGAGATTCTCAGACAGGTAAATCTGCAATACCAGAAATTATTGACTACTTAATGGGGTCAAGTGAATGTCATATTCCGAGTTTTGTGCGCTCTAGCCTTAGTTGGGTAGGTATTCTTTGGGTTAAAGGAAACGTAAATTTTGCTTTTTTTAGAAAGGTTCCTAATATCGGTATAAAGTCGAGTGGTGAAATTTATTTTGATAAAGGAGTTAATATTAACATTCCCAATAGAGCTAGTGAAATTAAAAAGACTACTAATTTAGAGGGAGGGCTTAATCACTTTGAAAGTATATTAGGAATTGGTAATGTTAAAACCGAATCATTTATAGAAAATAGTACTTCAAAAAAGATCTCAGTTAGAAATACTATGCCATATTTAATACAAGATGATGACGTTATTATAAGTAAAAATACATTATTAAGAGGTGCAAACGAACCTGAGAAAAAAAATAATATAGTTCAATCATTGCCATATTTTTTTAATGTTATAGATGAGAGTACTTTAGAAAAAGAACTTGAATATAATAAAATGAAAAAGCAAATTACAAGATTAGAGAAAAAAATAGAAATAAATAATAAATTGAATGAGGGAGTTAATAATAAATTGTTGAGCTTAATTCAAGAAGCTTCACAACTCGGATTATGTGATGATATTAATTCTATGAATTATTCAGAAAAAGACTATGTAGATACTTTAAAAAAAGTGATACGTTGGAATGTGAAAAAAGAAACAAAAATAGTTGAAGATAAAACCCCTCTTTTACATAATCAGTTAGCAGAAGCGCAAGCTAAAGCTATAGAAATAAAGAATAAAATTCATTCTGCGCGTGATAGGTTAAATGTTATGAATAATTTCGATAAAACTGTTAATAATCAAAGAAGAAAACTTGAAGTTATAAATATATTTAAAAATCCATCAGATATTCATGAGTGTCCACTTTGTTCTAGTACAATAAAAACTGAGGTTTCAGCGGTTAAAAAAATTAACGATTTAGTTAATAAAGTACAAACTGATTTAGGCGGAATTGAAAGAGATCGTCCTAAATTAGATAACTACATTAATGAACTTCAAGTTGAATTAAGTTCAGTAGAGCAGAAAATAGATACTTTGAAGAATCAAATTAAAACGATCATTAACGAAAATGAGCAAGCAGAAGAAAACTTAAATATTCTTGAACGTAGATATAGAACAATCGGAAGAATAAGTTTGTATTTAGAAACTATAGAAAATGATTATAATGATACTCCTGATAAAGATGTCAGATTGCTAAATTCTTTAAAAGAACGATTTAATTATTTACATGAAGAAGTAAACATTGAAGGAAGATTGGAATCTTTAAAGAATATAGAAAGACGAATTTCTTCAGATGCAACACAAATAATATCTAATTTACCATTTGAGGGCAGATATAAAGATAATCCGGTTTATATAAATTTACGAAATTTAAATGTAGGTGTTTCATTAATAACGCATAGTGAAAGTATGCGTGATGTGGGTTCAGATGAGAATTACCTTAGTTTACATGTAGCATTTTTATTGGCAATGCATCGCCAATTTGCTAAATTAAATAGTCCAGTTCCTGGAGTATTATTATTCGATCAGTTAAGTCGACCTTATTTCCCACCAGATAAAGAGCCAGAAGAGGTACAAATTGATAATGAGAGATCAAGTTTATTAACGTTTTTTGAGGCCCTATTTAATGAAGTCGATCGTGGAGAATCTTTACAAATTATTGTACTAGAACATGCATATTTTAGAAACAATGATAGATATAAATCAGCAGTAAAGTATAGATGGAAAAAAGGTACAAGTGGATTAATACCAAAAGGATGGCCTGAAAAGAAATAAATATTTATATTCTAATTTTAAATATGACTTCCGCAAATAAGGATTTAAGATATGCCACCTCTGTTTTTTACAAATTTTTATATACGACAGCATGATCACTTGTATCACTCTAAAATCAAAAGAAACTATTTGAGCAATTTCAATTTTTACAGATATTAAACTATTAATATGTAAATTAGGAGAGAGCAATAAATGAATAATTATAAGCAATTTAGAGTAGTCTCGAAAAATGATTATTTAATTTATTTAAGACAAATTATTGTAGGCTTAAATAAGCATTTTAAATCATTAAAAAAGTATATTAATGAAATGGAGAATTTAGTAAATAATAAAGGTTTATTGGAAAATCCGAAGCTTGAGATTGAAGCAACTTTATACGAGGATTATAGAGATAAAACTCAATTTGTTGAAACCAAAATATTAAATTTACTTGGGGATATGCAAAATGATTCGATGTCCTATAATAAATTTAAGAGAAAGCTTGTGAAACGCAATATAGAAGTTAAACAATTAATTGGAGAAATACCAAATGAATTATCAGAAATGCTTAATGAAATGAATAACTCTAGAAACTGGGGGCTACATGAACCTGAATCTCTTTTAAATGCGCATCTTGAAAATATTAAAGAGTTTTGGCCGAAAGAAGAGTTGGAACGGTATTTAAATAATTTTAATCCAATTTATATAGCAAAATTCAATAAGTATGAAGGACATTGGTTATTAAGTCTTTATCATAGTTGTTTTCATAGCTTAGAAAATTATAAAGAAATTTATAATTACATTATTAAAGATTATGAGATTTTGAGTGGAAATAAAGATGTTCAAATAGTTTTTAATGAGGCAGGCACTCGTCCATTTAAATTAGATATAAAAATACCTGAAACTTCTATGAAAATTCAGAAAAGGCAATATAAATAGAATTCAAGGAGGAACTTTTAATGGGAATCACTGATCCTACTAGAAAAAAATTATGGAGTCGTTCAGGTAATAAATGTGCTATGTGTAAAACCCAGTTAATTTCAGATAACGAAGATGTTATAGGCCAAGAATGTCACATTAAGGGTAAAGAGCCAGGAAGTGAAAGACACGATAGTACGCTGAGTAAACAAGAAGTAGATAGTTATGGAAATTTGATATTGTTATGCCCAAATCATCATGTTCTAATCGATAAAAAAGGTAATGGTATGGTATATACAGTTGAATTTTTACTTGAATTAAAAGAGCAGCATGAAGAAGAGGTTAGATTTAGAGAAGTTTTCTTATTTAAAGACCAACTAAAAGAAAGTGATTTAGTTAGAGTTTACAATAAATTAAGTTTTGGAACATATTATGAGTTGTTTAAAGAATCAATTGAAGAGTTTTTTGATCTAACAACATCAGAACAAAATATGATGTTTTACCTTTTTGGAAGATATGATCTTGGTAAGTTTAATATTCCTAAAATCTCTAAAAAAGGTGGGGATAATTTGATAATTATCAAGGCTTTATTAGACAACAACTTTTTAAGTTTCCGAGAAGAAATTTCACTATATGTAGAAACCGGTTTTGGTTTAGATGATTTAAATAGTAATATGGATGTAATAACTCAAAAGGCATATGAACATAATTGGGATTTAGGGAAACATGGGAAGATAGTGTTGAAATGTTTTAAGGATTTTGGACGTCCTACAGATCTATCTTCATTTAAGAAAAAATTTAAGAACTAAAGATTTCAAGGATACTACTACATCATCTTAAAATATATTGTTCACTATCAGCACTGACCACTTTGTGAAGCGGTTACGTGGTTGGAGCTTTTATAATATACAACGTACACACACGATTCAGAAACAATTCTGAAATTCTTATTCGGAAACCTCGCAAAAGGTTTTCGGATTTTTATTTAGATTATAAAGTAATGCTTTTTACAAAAACGTATACAGAAGAAGTTAAGACAGATTAAACATGACTATATACAGGAGGAAGACACTGTTGAGGTGTATGACTTTATTAGTTATTTATATATGAAATGGGAAAAGGGAGAGTTGAACTTGAAAATATTTATTCCTTTTTCACGATAAAGAATTAGACCGTCAAATTTAAAAAAGACGTAATATTCATCAAAGGAGAATTAATTTGATAGAAATTAATTGGGATGTCTTTAAAGTAAAGAATAAAGATTATACAACTGCTTTTGAATTGCTATGTTATCACATTTTTTGCAGAAGATTTGGACAAACAGAAGGAATTATTGCTGATTTTAATCAAGTGGGTCTTGAAACTATGCCTATTTTATATTCTGATGGAAAGTATTATGGCTTCCAAGCTAAATTCTTTGAAAGAGCAAATTATAGTAATATTGAAAAGTCGATAAGTAAAGCACTTAAAACATTTACTAACGAAGAACAAGAAAAAAATCAATTAAATCATATAGTCATCTTTTTAAATTGTAAAATTCAATCAAGTAGTAAGGGTGCTCAAAAAATTGTAGATCTATGTGCAAAAAAAGGTGTGACGGTGGAGTGGTTTATCACAAATCATTTCGAATCAGTTTTAAATAAACCTAAGAATTTAGATTTAGCTCATCTCTTCTTTGGTGAGCCCGATAAGTTAGGATTTATTTTAGATAGTAAGAACATTAGATCAAATACTCTTCTTTTATCGAAAGAATTTATAGAATTAGAGCTACAGGTAGAGGAGAAAAGAAAATCAATCACTGATTACTCTAAAGAAATTCTAAAAAGTAAAAATAAAATACATTTATTATCAGGTAGTCCCGGATCAGGGAAAAGTGTATGTATGAATAAATTATTACAACTTTATACAGGGAATGATAAAAGTAGTGAAGCGGAAAAAATAGCTGTTATAGATAAAATTGAGGCTATGACGATGTACGTAAATTTAAATATTGTTTCCCTAGACAATTTAGAAAATATAATTCGTAACCGACAGAATGATTATAGAATTAGGGGTCGAGGTACCAAGTTTATCTACCTGTTTGATGGTTTAGATGAAGTATCAGATCTTAGAATTGATACAACATTGTCATATATTTTTGAGTTAGCGGACAAAGTATCAACTAAATCAATAATTATTTCTTCAAGATTAGCAAGTCCAAATAAATTCAAATTGAAAATGGGTTATAAAAATATTGTTGAACATCAAATAGTTGGCTTGTCAAAGAAACAAATACAAATGTATTTTTCAAGTAAAGGTGTAAGTGAAAAACAGAAGCTGCTTAGTACACTTGAAAAATCTAATCCAACATTTTTTGAAAGCATTCAAGATACTTTGACATTATCAATATTATGGAAAGAAATTGATAAAATCAACCGAGATAGTTATATAACAGACTTAATAGAAATCCATATTAATGAGACTTTAAATAATATAGCTCATACAAAATATCTATATGAATTAAATCTACCAAATCCCAAAATAGAGACTATCATTGAATTAAATAAGCAAATATCTTTATATAGTTTTGAACATCAAATTATCAGTATTAAATATGAGGAAATATATTCATTATTTTTAGAGCTATTACCAAGATGTGATTATCAAGAAATAAATAGGATAATTGATTTCATGGCAGAGAATTACTTTGATGTCTACGGGACTAACACAGTACAATCATATACCTATAAGCATAGAAGGTATTCTGAATACTTTCTTATGCTAAGTATTGTTGAGAAAATGGAGGATGATAGCAATTTTCTCCGTGAAAAGTATTTGTTAACAAATAATGACTTTTTCTATAAAATGTTAATCCCATATTTGAAAAATAAAGCTAATAAAACAAATAATATAGTTTTATCTCAAAGTTTAGGATTATATGATGTTTACTTGGGTAACAACAGAAATTGGGGAGCTGATGATCCTAATTATAAATGGTCAGACTACTTACCATACGCTTTAACTAGCCAGAAAAACGAGGTATTTGAAGTTATCATAAATGATAATAATCTTATGTTTAGAGACTATCTATTAGGGTTGCCAAATAAGATTATAGAGAAATTGCAAAGTTTAAAAACCAAAGCCAGATTTAAAGATACAGAAATTGATTATTTTTTAAATATCTATCTTAGAAGTATAGTCGAGCTACATAAACAAAATAAGAGGGAAACTGTAAAACTTTTTGTTGCGAAATATGAAGAAATTATGCAGATAATTATTGAAGTTAAATATAATCTCAATTACACAGATGAAAAATCTGCAAATGAATTTTGGAGAAATAAGTTTTATATTGATATTGTTATAATACAAAGAAACATAGATGATTATAAAAAAATGCTATCCGAGAATGCACGTGATTTATTTGCAGAGGATTTTATGAGAGAAAACCCCCCAATGAAATTAACTGTTATGAAGTCATTAACGTATATTTTAACTACGAAACACCCAAATGAATTTGTGTCATTTATAAAAGACTTCAATGAATACCAATTGGGAGCCTATCTAATTTCCATTTGTGAACCTGAGTGTTTAGCGTTAATTCACCAACATCCAGATTTGAAAAATGAAATCACAAAAAGAGTTAGCTCTTTAAATCCTACTGAAGGTTTAAATCAGGCCTTATTATACGGGTTTAAAAAATATGTAGGTGAAGATTTAACGGATGAAGAAATTAATTGTATTGAAAAATATGTAACCGAATTAGGAAGAATAGAAAGTTCTGTATTTTGGAAAAACCATCATAATGTTATTGCATTTTTATCATTGCCAAATAGAAACAATAAAAGCATGGAAATTATTTTGCATAGAAGTTTAATGACATACAACGATTTTTATAAAATGTATGTTTTATTGTTAGATGGAACTGGTTCTTTAGCTAAAATGGTAAAATTATTCTCCTCCTCTACTCTTTATAAAAATTCAATTGTTGGATATTATGCTCGTTTGCTACTTGGTAACGCATTTGTATTTAATGAGGAAAATATAAAATCGGTTAAGGGTTGTATTAATTACCTCAATCATAAGAAAATAGAAAATATTCAAGTGATTTTTTTCCAAATAAAGAAAACCAATTGTAAAAAGTATAGGGAATTATTTAGTGCTTTTGAGTTATTAGGGTTAACATCTGAAGAAAATTACAAAGATATAGATTACTCGAGTACAAGCGAATCTATGTTCATATTATCCTATTTGTTATCTGATTTTGATGAAGATAAAAGCTATGAATTTTTATTAAGCGGTGTCGATCATGGGATTATGAGGATGAATTCCAGAAAAGATACTTTAGCTGATGAGATACTTATTGGATCCTTTGAGATTTTACTTCAAAATCATTGGATTTCAAAAGAACAGGCATATGTATACATTGATAAACTAATAGATATAGCTCTTACATTAAATAATAACAATGTAGCCAATAGTGTATCTGAGATGTTAATTAAAGTATTGATTAGAACTAATTTTGAAATCGCATTCTATTGTTATAAAAAGTTAATCAAGTTTGAAAAGTTAAGTAATGAGTTACATCGTGAAGTTGCAGTGACAATGGTTGATTTAGGATTACCTTTAACAGAAGTTGAAGAATGTATCATGAATTTTGATTCTTATTTCGATAATTATAATCAAACAACAAACTTTTCCTATTTTTATGGAAAAATACAAGTATACTTAGCTTTAGCCTTATCAGATTTTTATAGTAAAAGAGAACAAGTCGAGGTTTTTGAAAATATTCGAAATGAGATAGATAGGCTTGATTATGCAGGTTGGGGAAGAGAGTTATATTCACCAGAGTTTCAGAGTTATAGCAGATTATGTGAACAATTTTCGAAACCGATAGATGTAGATGAGAAAAAAGAAGCAGAATATAATACGACTCTAACTTTATCTAACTCAGAAAAAATGGACTTAATGAAAATTATTAATGAGTTGGATTCTGAAAAAAAAGTGGAACAATTTTTCGCTGATTTTGATTCTAAGTATTGTGTGGATGCCCTTGAACATTATGAATGTTTGGTTAGTATATCCTTAGAATTTTTTGGTGGTATTGATATATTAATTAATCATATGCGTGAAAATAGATATCCGGATATGACCCATCTAAAGAAAAACAGTAAATACTTATATTTGGGGATAGTTGCAGCTTTAGATAATGGAAATTCAAAACAGCAAATGGTAAATTACCTTATAAATGAAGGTGGTGGACATGATAGTTATTTAGAATTGATGAAAGTATATGAAGTATTAGGAGACAAAAATATGTGTTTAAACTTATTTAAGAGCTTAGTTAATGATGTCAACCTATTCGTTTACTAGCCTTTTATTATACTTCTTAACGTTTTTTGAAATGTTTTAATGTCTATTTCCAAATGGATAAGGTTAAAGCAGTTAGAGCTATCTTGCAGCAGATTTCTTATACAAAATTTGAACAAATTCAACAAGTTGCTAAGTATAATGAAGGAATATAAGGATAATGATGATTTTGTATTTGATAATTTTGTTTTAAGAATAAAGAATTATCGAGATGCAATTAGTTTTTTGAAGGAGAGTTACGAATTAAGTCCTTTATATGTCTTGCGAACTTATGTTAATTTAGCAAATGTTTATAATGAAAATAGGCTAGATCCCACTGAAATAGGAACCTAGCCATTATTGTAAACCCACCAACATCCCTTATGTTGCCACATACACTCCACGCATTGTGAGGCGGTTGCTTGGTTGGAATTAGCATAATGTAAAAGAACGAATTTTCGAGGAGAAAATTCGTTCTTTTTTTTGAACTGACGAGTTGTTTTTTCCGTGTGAGCAACTGTTTAAAATTTTTTTATATAAGCTTAAAGCCATACTAGAAAAGCCTTCAAGCTGTTTTTACCAAAATTTTCTTGTATGAAAATATAGATAACTTTGCTAAGATAGCTTTTGAAATAATTTACCTTTAATACGGTCCAGAGAGGCTGAGAAGGGCTATATGATGTTTTAAGTTATTATTTTTATAATATCTTTGTTTATTCATGCCCTTTTGTCCAATCTGACGAAAGGGCATTTATTTTGCATTTTAGCTGTGATTACACAACTAACGTACCTCTTTTAAAGGAAGTCCCGTGAGGCTTAAAAGGAGAATGGAAACGTTATATTTATATAGATACATCCATTCATTCGTAAATAAAAGAGATTTATTTCATCTAGAACATACTGGAGGAGAGTAGAATGGATTATCGAAAAAAAACCGTGGTCGCATCGGTAGCTGGTTTAACATTAGAGGGTATGGACATCATGTTTATCTCCTTTGCGATGACAATGATTATTGCGGAATTTAACATTGATTTAGCAACGGGAGGACTTATTTCTTCTATCACGAATGTAGGGATGCTATTAGGAGGAATTGTTTTCGGCGTTTTAGCAGATAAGTATGGCAGGGTAAAGGTCTTTACGTATACCGTCCTCTTGTTTGCCATTGGTACGGCTTTAACAGGATTAGCTACAAGCATTGAACAAGTGTATCTATTTAGATTTATTGCAGGAATAGGTGCTGGGGGAGAATACGGTATTGGTATGGCGCTAGTTGCAGAAGCATGGCCGAAAAATAAACAAGGGCGTGCATCTTCCTATGTCAGTGTAGGTGCGCAGTATGGCGTTATTTTAGCAGCATTACTAAGTGCAATCATTCTTCCTACTTTAGGATGGAGAGCATTATTCTTTGTTGGAGTAGTACCTGTTATTTTTGCCTTTATCGTAAGAAAAAATTTAGACGAATCTCCTGAGTGGCTTGCCGCTCAGAAAAATAAAAAGGCTAGTAAGAAAGCTGAAAAGGGTAAGTTGGTACAATTGTTTGAAACGCCACGAACAGCGATTACAACAATTTCACTAATTATAATGGCAACAGTTCAAATTGCAGGTTATAACGGATTAATGATTTGGTTACCATCGATGCTGCAACAGTCGCAAGGTTTATCTGTTTCAAGCTCTGCCATTTGGACAATTAGTACAGCAGTAGGCATGATTGTTGGTATGTTAACCTTTGGACTATTTTTAGACCGATTTGGCGCAAAGCGTGCCTTTGGTGTGTTCCTTATTGCCTCAGCATGCGCTGTATTCTTATACTCTTATGCTACTGGTAGTGTGGGTGTTCTAATTGGTGGCGCAATTGTTGGATTCTTCTCAAATGGCATGTTCGCTGGATATGGAGCGTTGATTGGTAGTCTATATCCCGTTCAAATTCGAAGTACGGCAACAAACACAATCTTTAACTTTGGACGAGCGATAGGCGGTTTTTCACCTATCCTTGTCGGCTATATTTTACAAAGTTATGATATGAAAGTTGCGATGCTCTACTTAGCAGGCTTATATTGTATTTCCTTTATTGTGATGTTAATGCTCAAAAAAGAGAATATAGCGAATGTAAGCGAAACTATATAACATTGATTTAACCATCAATTAAAATGCCTTTGCGTTTTAATTGGTGGTTTTTTTATAAGACTTTTATAAAACAGGAATTGCTTTGAAGCTTTATCCATCAAACTGAAAGAGCAGGAACTCGGAAGAATAAATTGCTATAAAATTATTATTCGATTATTGTTATATTTATTTCATTTCATTATTGTATGAAAGCGTTTTATTTGTCATTTTTTTATAATGAGGCACAACAAATCTTATGAAATATAGTAAATTTATCGTTGACATAGAAAAAATGCAATAATATAATTATTTCAAACAATTAAATAAACCTCACTTTTCCGATAGTGAGGTAGAGGCGCGACAGTTAACAGTACCTAATGGAGTCCGAGAAGACGAAGAGATTAGGTAGAAGGAAATGTCGCCGAAGTGTATGGTGAGTTCTCGCCATCATATGCTGGGTCTGTAGCGAATAGCTGCAGGACTGTCTTCGTAAACATTCGTGTTTATGAAGTTGTGCTATCTCTGTTTAGACAAACAGTGGGAATTTTAAATGGTCGATTCATTTTTAGTTTCTAAATGAGTAGATCATTTTTGTGTTAGACAGATTCTTTTGCACAAAGAATCTGTCTTTTTATTTACCTATAACATATCGGAAATAGAGGGAATTTGGAGGAATTATTATGGAAAATACATCAACATTATATTATGAATTTTTACCGACTGACGGTCAAAAAATAAACGTGAACCCAGATAAAACAGCATTACTAATCGTAGACATGCAACATCAGTTTATTAGCCGAGATGGATTAGATGCACAAGTTGCAAGAGAAAAGGGCATGTTTGAACAATGGGAATACTTCTTTAATCGTATCGACACTTTAACAATTCCGAACAATAAAAAGCTTTTAGAGTTTTTCCGTACAAATAAATTAGAAGTAACATTTGGTCGTATTGCTTGCCATCATAAAGATGGACGAGATCGTTCTCCAGTACAACGCCGTCCAGGTTGGAACAATATTTTATTGCCAATCGGTGATCCTGGAGCGGAGATGGTGGAGGAGTTAAAGCCACTTGATGATGAAATTGTAGTTAATAAAACGACAGATAGCGTATTAAGTGGAACGAATTATGAATTTTTACTGCGCAATATGGGCATTGAAACAGTAGTTTGTACAGGTGTTGTAACGGACCAATGTGTTGCTTCAACCGTTCGCAGCTTAGCTGATGCAGGCTTTGAAGTTATTTTAGTTGAAGATGCATGTGCAGCTGCAACGCAACAGCTTCATGATGCAGAAATTATGATTATGAATCAAATTTATTGCCAAGTGATGAGCACTGATGAAGTAATTGATTTAGTAACGGAAGAACTAGCAAAAAGCAATCCAGTGAATGTGTGAGAGGAAATAGACTATGAGTCAAACAGCCAATGATCATACACCACAGTTAAAACGTGTTTTAACATTAAAAGATTTAGTCATATATGGTATTGCTTTTATGACACCGATTGCGCCAGCTTATATTTATGGCTTTGCAGCAGAGTCTACAGGTGGCATGTTGCCATTAGCTTACTTGATTGCGATGGTTGCCATGATGTTTTCTGCCTATAGTTATGGCCGAATGGCTGCTGTTTTTCCAAATGGAGGATCCACTTATACATATACGCAACGTGCAATTAATCCACATTTAGGCTTTTTTGCAGGGTGGGCAATGTTTATGGACTATGTTTTAGTGCCCCTTATTGTATTTATGGTTGGTGCCTCATATGCGAATGCATTAATACCATCTGTTCCGTATTGGGTATGGGTCTTATTAATTGCAGGTATTATTACGACTGTAAATATTCTAGGGATTGGTATCGCTGCAAAAACAAATCAAATCCTCGTTATATTTATGGGAATTGTAGTCGTTATTTTCGTAATTTTTTGTGTGAAGACAATTGTTGGTGGGGAAAGTAGTACGTCGCTCTTTTCTGTTGTACCATTCTTCAACGATGAAAAATTCGTTATGTCTGCCATTATTTCTGGTGCAGCAATGGCCTGCTTTTCGTTTTTAGGGTTTGATTCGATTACAACACTTTCAGAAGAGGCAGTTAATCCAAAAGATGATATTTGGAAGGCAGCTATTTTAGCTTGTTTAATTGGAGGACTTATTTTTATTGGACAAGCTTATGTAGCACAGCTCGTATGGCCTGATGTGACAAACTTTAGCTCAGCTGATACGGCTCTATTTGATATAGCGGAAAAAGCAGGTGGTGCCGTTCTTGCAACGCTTTATACCGTTGCGATTATTGTATCGACAATAACAGCTGGTTTAACAGGTCAAGCAAGTGCATCTCGTTTAATGTTCAGTATGGGGCGTGATGAGGTACTTTCCAAAAAGTTTTTCACACATTTACATCCAAAATATCAAACACCAATATACAATATTTTATTAATGTGTGTCATTAGTGTTTTAGGAGCGCTGTTTTTATCAGCGAATTTCGTAGCAGAATTAATGAACTTTGGTGGCCTGACAGGATTTATGTTTGTGAACTTATCAGTAATCGTATATTACTTCTTCCGAAAAAAAGAAAAGAAAATAATTCGATACTTATTAATTCCAGGGTTAGGATTCGGTATTTGTTTCTACTTATTTATTAATTTATCACCGATGACATTGAAGATAGGCTTTTTGTGGCTAGCAATCGGTTTTATTTATGCTTTCATTACGACGAAAGGATTCAAGAAGAAACCACCCACTTTTTCGGATTTATAAAATACCTTCGCAAGCGGACAACAACAGCGCAACAAAAAGAGTTCGATTGATGGCATTATTTCGCTATGAAAAAGAATGATACCTTTGCTGCTTATTCTTTCTTTTGCAATAAATAAAAAAGTAGAAGCTGACACTAGTTGTTGGTAGTGTAGGCGTGACTCCTGTGGGAACAGCACACAATGTAAGACGCGGGCATTCCGCGCGCTAGCGAGGGTTGCGGCTTACGGTGTGCCCGCTGGAAAGCACCGCCGAAGCGGACAACAACAGCGCAGAAAAAAGTGTTAGATTGATGTAGGCAATCTAACACTTTTTCTCTTTTGTCCCGAATTAATTTTGTTTAAGGAAGTCTTTATCCAAATACGCTGGATTCGGATATTTATAAAAACCTTCCCCTGAAGAAGCACCCATTTTCCCTAAATCAATATACTCTGCTTTAATTTTTTCCGCTATGATTTTTGCCATTGGATCTATTTCCGCTTTCATCATATTTAAGTTATATGGTGTCTCCATGCCAACTATATCTAAAAAGCCGAAAGGACCTAGTGGTGAGCCTGTTGAAATCATCCAGTTTTTATCAATTGTATGTGGGTCTGCAATATCATTTGCCCAAAGCCCCATCCCAGCACTTAAAAAGGGAACAGATAATGTATTTAAAATATAGCCTGGTTGTTCTTTCTTTAAATGGAATGGAATCATGCCAATTGTACGTGCAAATTCAACGACTTGTTCAGTGTACTGTGGATCAGTACCAGCATGTCCCATTATTTCGGCTGTATTGTTTTTCCAAATTGTATTTGCAAAATGTAATGCTAAAAACTTCTCAGGTCGTCCTGTAAATTGAGCAAACTGACTAGGTAGCAGTGTTGAAGAATTGGATGCGAAAACCGTTTTTGCTGGTGCTACTTTTGCTAATTGCGTATAAAATGATTGTTTAATTTCAATACGTTCTGGTACAGCTTCAATTACTAAATCTACATCAGATACTGCCTGTGCTAAATCTGTGTAAAACGAAAAGCTTGTTAACGCTTTAGCTGCACGAGCCGTATCGTTAAAATATTCTCCGTATGTGTTCGATAACGATTCCATGCGCTGTTGCGCTGATGCAATAGCATCAGCGTTAATGTCATATACATGCACTTCATATCCAGAAAATGCAGTTTGAAAGGCAATTTGACTTCCTAATACACCGCTACCTGCAACTAATATTTTTTTAAATCCCATATTTAATACCTCATTTCTTGATTCGAATACCCTTATATAAATAGTTGAACGAAATAACAAAATAAAGTTGTTCCTTATAGAGTGTAAATGATAGAGTAAACGCAAGATACCTGTAACTGAGGGTATATAATTTTTAATTAAACATGTAAATGTAGGTGTGCTATGACTAAAATAAACTTTCAATATGTATTGTTTCATAAAATTCATCATCAAGATATTGCCTATGCGTGGAATAAGCATTTGCAGTCTAGAAAAGAGTTAAGTGAGCAAGAAATTATTCAAATTGGTTATTGGTATCGTTCTTGGCTGACGTTTTTAAATGGTCAGTTAAAAAATAAAACGATCCAGCGGGAGGAGCTAATTAACTGGGCGACAATGCATAGTCGACTTTTACCAGAAAAATTGCTTACAACATTTCCTTCATTGTCTTATTCCGCTACTAAAGATGTACTTGTCCAAATTAAGCATCCATATACAGATGAAATGTTAATGTATCATGAAAAAGTCCTTGATGTATTACGTCTTATAAACAGCAAAGTAGTACAGTCTCCGATAAAGGCTGATATGAATATAGAGAGTTTGCTTAAGCTACAGCACTTTAGTAAATTGCTTATTCAATTAGATGGAGTAGATCATATGCCAACGATTTTATCGAAAGCACAGGAGAACTTCGGCTATCAACGAGTTACTTTTCATAGCTATAATCCTTGGCTCAATGAATTTTCAGGTGTATATGGCTCTGAGCTACACAAAGTACAAATGCTAAAAGGCAAGCTGGAAGATGAGCCTGTTTTTGCTATTAAGAAACCACTCTTTTTAGAGCAACCAGCACCATATATAAATGCTATTGCAATTGAATTATTGAATATATCTACGATTATTTTTATTCCAATACAGCAAAATGGACAATTATTTGGTTGGTTAACGTTTGACCAATGTGGCATGCCCTTTTCCTATAGTGAAGAAGAAATGCTACTACTAGAGGAAGCAGGGAACTTATTAGGCTGTTATTTTTCACGGACACGCAGTACACAGCGTCTATTGCATGACTTAAAGCTAACGGATAAAGACTTAGCAGTGCTATTTTTATTAGCAGAAGGATTTAGTAATAAAGAAATGGCAGAGCTTCTCGTTGTTAGTGAGTACACAATTCGTGATTATATACAAAAGCTACAAACGGTATTTAATGCAAAAAACCGTACACAAATCATTGCGACGGCTTTTCGAATGGCAGTTTTAGAATAAATGAAAGCTTTAAACGAAAGGACGAATCCTATGACAGAGGATTCGTTTTTTTTATAAGTAGTTTGATTAAGAATAAGTGCAATTTAATTGTGATGTTCGCCAATATGATTAAAAAGTGACTCTGTCAATTCTCTTCTTATTTGCTTAATATGCTTTTCCATAAGTTGTTTCGCTTGATTAGCATCGCCCGCTGCGATTGCTAAGTATATTTCTTTATGTTCATCAATCGTTTCTTGTGTACGTTCCTGATCTTTCAATCGTTGTGTTCGGGTAACTCTGATGGTATCTTGCATATGTTCGCTAAGGGTTTGGAATAATTGCGAGAATATCGAGTTATGTGAGGCGAGTACAATATTTATATGGAAACTTAGATCCGCTTGAATGCCTAATTCCACATCATTTTTTACTTGATTCATCATTTCCAATGCCTGTCCAATTCGTTCTAAATCTTCGGAAGTGGCACGTTGTGAAGCTAAAAAGGCACATTCGACTTCAAGTGTTTGGCGGAGCTCTAACATTTCATATACTAATTTTTTTTCAGTTTTTAAAATGGTAGATGAAAGCTCTTTGCCTATTGAACGGACTTCCTTTGTTTTAATAAAGCTGCCACTACCTTGTTTAATTTCAATAATTCCTTTGATTTCAAGCTTGCGAAGTGCCTCCCTTACCGAGGTTCGACTGACATTAAAACGACTTGCTAATTCTCTTTCTGTCGGCAGTTTTTCTCCAGGCTGTAAATCTCCATTTAAAAAATATTCATTTATTTGATCAACAATTACTTGATAGGCTTTTTTCTTTGGTTGCAGCATTATCTATGTCCTTCCCCTCAATTACCTAGTATTATAAACGCTTTAATCATACAGAAATACTTCATTGTTATCAATTAATGAAAATTAATAATAATTGATATTTTCAGAATATTAAGTATAATAATAATGGTTGGACCAATATAATAGTTTAATAAATTGGTATGACATGTTTGTTTTAAACAACGAAAAACATGAAGGAATGAGAGTAAAAAGGGGAGAAATAAATGATTGCAACAAATGAAGAATTAGTAAATGCTCTACGATGTGCTCTTTCAGAAAGCCAAGTAACAATCAATCAAACAATTTTAGAACAACATAGTAGTGATGAATCTTATCATAGTGTCAGTCTTCCAGATATAGTTGTGTTTCCAACAACGACGGATGAAGTGAGCAAAACAATAAACATAGCAAACCAATACAAAGTACCGATAGTACCATTCGGGAGGGGAACAAGCTTAGAAGGGCATGTAATCCCTTATGATCACGGGATAACGATTGATTTTTCTAATATGAACAAAATATTAGAAGTGAGGGAGAAGGATTTTCTCGTAAAAGTTCAACCAGGGGTAACGCGTTCTCAGTTAAATAAAGAGTTAAAAAAATACGGTTTGTTTTTCTCTGTCGATCCTGGAGCTGATGCTACTCTCGGAGGAATGGCAGCAACAAATGCCAGTGGAACAACATCAGTTAAATATGGAGTGATGCGCGATCAAGTTCGAGATTTAGAGGTCGTTCTATCAGACGGTGAGGTCATTCATACTGGGAATTTAGCAGAAAAATCATCTTCTGGCTATCATTTAAACGGTCTATTTGTCGGGTCAGAGGGAACGCTTGGATGCTTCACTGAATTGACGCTAAAAGTCTATGGGCTGCCTGAATATGAAATGGCCGCACGAGCTTCCTTCAAAACTGTCAATGATGCTGTCGAAGCAGTCGTAAGTATTTTGCAAGCGGGAATTCCAATTGCACGAGTGGAGCTAGTAGATGAGCATTCGATAAAACAAGTGAACTTGCATAGTCATACAGCTTATGAGGAGCAACCAACACTATTTTTAGAGTTCCATGGAAATGAAGCTGGATTAAAGCAAGACGTTGAATTTATGAAAGAAATTGTAGCAGAGCACAATTGTGAAAATATTGAATTCGAGTCCGATAATGCAGCGCGCAATCAGTTGTGGGAAGCGCGTCATAATTTAGCCTACGCCTATGTTCATGGACACCCAGGAAAAAAACTTATGGTGACGGATGTTTGTTTACCGATTTCAGAGTTAGCAGGGGCTATTAAACATGCAAGAAATGCACTGAATTTGTTAGCCCTTACAGGTGGAATTGTGGGCCATGTTGGTGATGGCAATTTCCATGTTCTTTTAATGATTGATATGAATGATTTAGATGAAATAAAAAAAGCTGATGATTTCAATGAATTGATTGTAATGTATGCGCTTGAACGTGGAGGAACATGCACGGGAGAGCATGGTGTCGGTATTGGTAAACAAAAATACCAAGAGAAAGAACATGGCAAAGCATTGCTTGTGATGGAAAAGATTAAGCTAGCGCTCGATCCTGATGGACTTTTCAATCCAAATAAAATATTAAAAATAAAGAAATAGGGAGTGGAAATATGAAAATTTTAGAAGCCATTAGTACAATAGCGGGAAAATACTTTGCTGTATGGGTCATTTGTATAGCTGTTATTGCCTTTATAATTCCTGATCCATTTTTAATATTTGGAGGATATATTACGATTTTGCTCGGCATCGTTATGTTTGGTATGGGGCTGACGTTAAAGGCGGTTGATTTCAAACTGATTTTAACGAATCCTGTACCAGTTATCATTGGTGTATGTGCACAATATATAATTATGCCACTGACAGCCTTTTTAATAGCTTATATTATGAACTTACCTGCGGAATTAGCTGCGGGGCTAGTCCTTCTCGGTTCTGTCCCAGGAGGCACTGCTTCTAACGTTATGGTGTATTTAGCGAAAGGCAATGTACCGCTATCAATTACAATGACATCTTTTTCAACGTTATTAGCCCCAATTGCAACACCATTAATATTACTATTACTCGCAGGTAAATGGATGCCTGTAGATCCAATGGCAATGTTTACATCAATTATTCAAGTAATTATTTTGCCTATTATTTTAGGTATTGTGATAAGAAGAGTTGCTCCACAAGCTGTAGAAAAAAGCATCAACGTCATTCCTCTTATTTCAGTAGTTGCTATTATCATTATTGTTTCTGCAGTTGTTGCTGGCAATGTTGAGAGCATTGCTTCGGCTGGATTCATTATTTTTACGGCAGTAATGCTCCATAATGCATTCGGATTGCTGTTGGGCTATTTAACAGCACTTATGTTAGGACTGAATGAAAGTAATCGTCGAGCTATTTCTATAGAAGTAGGTATGCAAAACTCAGGTCTAGGGGTGGCGTTAGCGACTGCCCATTTTGGTCCATTAGCTGCCTTGCCTAGCGTCCTTGGTGCTGTATGGCATAATATTTCTGGTCCGATTTTAGCCACTTATTGGTCGAAAAAATCGGAAAACGTAGAGAATCAGCTTAGTAAAAACATACAAGAAAGTAACGTCGGAACACATATTTAACGTGTGATTGCTTACAAATAATAATAACGGCGAAAAAAGCAAGCTGCATAAATAAAAGAACGAATTTCCGATGAAGGAATTCGTTCTTTTTTGTTTGTTAAGTGTCGATTTCTTTTATGACAAATCCTCTTGCAAAGGTGTTAAAAATTCGATTGAGACGCTCTGTCATTTCACCAGGTGTCGCATCAAAATCTTGGGCAATCCAGTCCAAAATCAAGCCAGCTGTCCCGTAAGCCATATAGCGCTTTTGGGAATAATCATCAACAACAGATACGCCGTAATGAATATCAAATTTTTCCTTGAGTAAATTAAAAATCGCTTCAGGTAGTTGCTGGTGTATGCGAGGCAATGTATCTTCTAACAGTAGTAATGTGAAGTAATCACGGTGATCGTAAATGTAATATAACAATTCAAAGGAGTTCGTCGTCAACTCCTGTACTTTCACACGACTATTACTTTCATACTTAGACATACTGTTATATTGAATAGCTTCAAACATTTCTTCCATTAACTCTTCAACAAGATCATCTATATTTTGATAGTACACGTAAAAGGTAGTTCGATTATATTGAGCATACTCAACAATGTCTTTCACAGTAACAGCACTAAATCCCTTTTTATGTACCAAATCAATAAATGCCTTTTTCAAAAAATGTTTTGTACGTAAAGCTTGATTGGAATTAGATTTCATCAAATTTATCTCCTACATTAGACAGATTGATAAAAAGTGTTGGTTTCTTCGACATTATAGCAAATATTAAGGATGGCTTACAGAAAGTCAAACCGATTAAACTATATATGTAACAACAATGTTTAGGGGAGGTACAAAAGATGAGATTTGAAAATAAAGTTGTCATTATTACAGGTGCTGCAGGAGGTATCGGTAAAGAGATTGCTCGCAAACTTGCAAGCGAAGGGGCTAAGCTAACATTAGTGGATTTAAATGAAGCTGCTGTGAAAGCGGTTGCAGAGGAACTTAACTTAGGTGAGGATCGTGTACTGACTTTAAAGGCAGATGTTTCAAAAGAAGCAGAAGTAAAAAATTATGTAGACCAAACGGTATTAAAATTTGGTCGCATTGATGGCTTTGCAAATAATGCAGGTGTTGAAGGGCCAGCAAAAATTTTAGAAGAAATAACTGAACAAGATTTCGATTTCGTATATAGCATTAACGTAAAAGGTGCTTTCTACGGATTAAAATATGTACTGCCAATTATGAAACAGCAAAAAGCAGGTTCAATTGTAAATACAGCCTCTGTCGCTGGATTAATCGGTTCGCCAAATATGATGTTATATAATTCGTCGAAGCATGCCCTAATGGGCATTAATAAAGTAGCTGCATTAGAAGCTGCTCCATATAATGTACGCGTAAATACAGTAAACCCTGGTGTTATTAATACACAAATGATGCGCCAGATTGAAGCAAAAGTTGCACCAGGTGCAGCAGAAGCAGCACAATCCGCATATCAAGAGGCAGTGCCAATGAAGCGCTATGGTGAACCAAATGAAGTAGCAAATGTCATTGCATTTTTATTATCAGATGAAGCTTCTTATGTAAGTTCTTCATCTTACACAGTAGATGGGTCACTATATAATATTTAATAATGGAGGAAAATAATATGAAACGTTTTGAAGAGAAAGTAGTCATCGTAACAGGTGCAGGATCTGGTCTTGGCCAAGCAGCAACACTTCAATTAGCAGAAGAGGGAGCTAAACTAGTATTAGTTGACTTGAATGAAGCAGGTTTAAAAGAAACAGAAGGAAAAGTGTTAGCTATCTCACCACAGGCAGAGCTGTTATTAATTGCGGCAAACGTAGCAGATGAAAATGCTGTCAAAGATTTTGTAGATGCGACTGTCGAGAAGTTCGGCAAAATTGACGGTTTCTTTAACAATGCAGGTATCGAAGGAAAACAAAATTTAACAGAAGACTTTGGGATTGATGAGTTCCAAAAAGTTGTGTCAATTAACTTAAATGGTGTTTTCTACGGCATGAAATACGTTTTAAAAGTAATGAAAGAACAAGGATCAGGGTCAATTGTCAATACAGCATCTGTGGGCGGTATTCGCGGTGTTGGAAATCAATCAGGCTACGCAGCGTCTAAACATGGTGTTGTCGGATTAACACGTAACTCGGCAATCGAATATGGACAATTTGGTGTTTCAATTAAAGCAATCGCACCAGGTGCTATAATGACACCAATGGTTGAGGGCTCTTTACGTCAAATTGGTGGAGATAATTGGGAAGAGGTAGGGAAAGAATTCGTCAAACCAAACCCAATGCGCCGCTTCGGTAAACCAGAAGAAGTTGGCTACTTAGTTGCCTACCTCCTGTCAAACCAAGCAAACTTCATTAATGGTGTTGTAGTGCCAATCGATGGTGGACAATCTTATAAATACTAATTATGTTGGCGAGCTACGATAGCATTCTCCAATAGCAAGAAAGGTGAAATTGACTATGTTCAATTTCACCTTAGACTGTAGACAAACTCGAAGTTTTTCGAATTTGTCTATAGTCTTTTTTTATTTGAAACTAATATAGGGGATGACTACTGCCGTTGATTTCCGCTACGGGCGGTCGCTTTCCGCGGGAGTCGCCCGCCCTCCTCTCCAATCAACTGGTGTCACCACGCTCTCTCAAAGGAAAAAGTTAAAATACAGTACAATTATTGCCCTTAAGATTATATCTGCTAGTCGTTTGCTTTAATCATCAATTAAATTTAGAGGTCTACTACCGTTGATTTCCGCTACGGGCGGTCGCTTTCCGCGGGCACAACGTAAGCCGCAATCCTCGCTAACGCGTGGTCTGTTGCGTCTTACGTACTGTGCTGTTCCCGCAGGAGTCGCCCGCCCTCCGCTCCAATCAACTAAAAATTGTATGAGTGCCTGACACTTTCCGCTAACACTTTCCGCGGGCACAAGGTAAGCTGCAACCGTCGCTGGCGCGAGGAATGCCCACGTCTTACGTACTGTGTGTACTGTGTGTTCTGAGCAGGAGTCGCCCGTCCACCGCTCCAATCAACTTTATAAGTATTGTTAGCAGCCTACTATCATTATGGCAAACAGCCATAGAGAGGGAATGCGCGAAGAGTCTGGCAAGATGAAAGTAAGACCCCACTTTTTACAATAAAAATGATTTCTATTCTTAATCACTTTTGTCGACAAGCTGAGGTGAAATTGACTATGTTCAATTTCACCTTTCTTTTTTTTCATGTACACGGCAATTTCGTTATGTAGTATTGTCATTTATAAATAGTTATTCAAAATTTTTTCAAATAACCATTTGACTTTCCCCCTTACTAAAGGGTTTATACTTTGGTCAAATAACAAAAATGGAGGATGAAGGATGTTTAAAATAGGTGAGTTTTCTATGCTAAGTAAAGTTCCCGTAAAGACCTTAAGATATTACGACCAAATTCAACTGTTAAAGCCACAAAAAACGGATCAAGATACAGGGTATCGATATTATGCTGCAGAGCAACTTCTTGAAGTAAATCGAATCTTTTTATACAAAGAATTAGGTTTTACCCTAAAGCAAATAGCTCAGCTTCTTCATGAGGAAATTTCTTTAGAACAAATTCAGGGAATGTTTAAGCTAAAAGAAAGTGAAATTCTACAGTTGGTGGAAAAAGAACAAGCAAAATTAAACCGTATTAAAGAACGTATGCAATTAATTGGACGAGAAGGAAGTGCTGAAAGGGAGCAGGAGGTTATTATCAAAGCGGTTGAAAGTGAAAGACTCATTGCTTTCCATTCTTGCGGATCTGTCGAGGAAATTCCCTTACTTTTTCAGACACTCAATCATTTGTTAGAAAAATGTAATCGAGAATGCATAGCTGAACCACAAACTGTATTATGGAAGGAATCAACAGAAAAAGATTTTGATTTCGAAGTAGGGTATTCTGTCAAAGGTCAAATGGCATCTATACCGAAGGAGTTATATATACGTTCTTTACCAGCGGAGACGATGATGGCAACGCTATTATTCCATTCCAAATCAACTTTTGCACAAACGGCTTGTGTTGATTTAGCGACATGGATAGAAGAAAATGGCTATCGAGTAAAGGCAGATCAACCAGGGAGAGAAATTTATTTTCCATTGTCTGAAAATCAAGAGGATAGATTAATCGAAATTCAAATCCCGATTGAACTTTAAATGAATGTTTTACAGCAAAAAACTATTTGTTGTATAAAGGAGAAATGTTGCATTGAAAAATAAAACAGTCATCTATTTGCTTGCCTTAGCAGTCTTTTTAATAGGGACGATAGAATATATTATTACAGGTATTATTCAAATGGTAGCATCTGACTTAAGTATAACTACATCAGTAGCTGGATTATTGGTCACGTCATTTGCACTTTCAGCGGCTATTGGTGCACCTATTATTATTGCCCTCACCATTAATGTGGACCGTAAAAGCATATTATTATTAATGCTTAGCATTTTTATTTTAAGTAATTTTATCACGTTCTTTAGTCATTCTTTTGAAATGATTCTTATAACAAGAATTTTGCAAGGATTAAGTGGTGGAGTTGCTACTGTTGTGGCAATGGCTGTCGCTACTCGCCTTGTTGACAATGAAAAAAGAGGAAGTGCAATCGGCATTATTTTAATGGGTCTAAGTAGCTCTTTAGTTTTAGGTGTACCACTTGGCACATTACTTAGTGAGATGATGGGATGGAAAGCATTATTCGTATTAATCGGTTTAATCACCATTATTCCACTATTCGTTGTTTATAGAAATGTTCCTACTATTAAAGAGCAAGAACCAGTTACGATTGGTATGCAATTATCATTATTAAAAGATAAAAGAATTGTGCTCGCCGTTGCAGTGACATTATTTTATGTCGGTGGCTATTCTACATTATTCACTTATTTAACACCATTTTTACAAGCATCAGCAAATCTCACAATTGCAGAAATTAGTGGCATTTTATTACTTGCAGGAATTTGTAGCTTTATCGGCTCGAGCATTGGTGGGATAGCTGCAGATAAAAAAGGGCCAAAGTTTACAATTTTCACTGGCCTACTAATACAAATACTTACGTTGTTTTTACTGCCATTAATCGGAGGAAATCTAGTGGGAATTATTGCAGTAATAATGGTTTGGATGATAGCTACATGGAGTACTTCTCCTGCCCAACAGCTATATTTAGTTACATTGGTACCTAAATCTCCCGATATTGCTTTAAGTGTGAATACATCATTTATTCAATTTGGATTCGCTTTAGGTTCGGGATTAGGAGGTTTTGTAATAAGTAGCTCTTCGGTAGTAAATCTTAGCGTTGTTAGTGCGAGTACGGTTGTTCTCGCTTTGCTAATGACGTCAATGTTAGTTGCATTTGAACGAACGGCTAGTAGAAAACAGTTGATGGGAAAATGTATGTAATGGTTTACTACTTTTATATAACTTTTGCACCAAAAACAATGCAAGTGACTTAAACAAAAATCAATATTGTTGGATGATTTTACCCTGTAAATGTTAGTAAAAACTAACGTTTGCGGGGTGTTTTTATGGCAGGATTTCCAGTAATAGTGAGGGACGAAACTTATTCACTTGCAATATCGTCTACAACTTGACAGAAGTATGAAAACGGGAGTATTATACATTAGCCGCCGAAAAAAAGCTATAGTGAAGTAATAATTTTCCGAAATTTATACTTATAATCTAATCTAGATTAATTTTAAATAAGTAATAGGTAGGTGCAAAAATGAAAAATCTAGTAAGTAAAAACTTTATAAACAAATTTTTAGGGATTTATATATTAGCTGTTTTAATGTTATGGATTAAAACATATATCACTCAAACAGCACAATTTGATTTAGGTGTAGAAGGAGTACTTCAACAATTCCTTTTATTATTAAATCCGCTAGGTTCAGCAATGCTATTCCTAGGGTTCTCATTTTTATTTAAAGGAAAGAAAAAATATACTTCACTCGTTGTAATTTACACGCTTATGTCTATCCTTTTATATGCAAATGTTGTCTATTACAGATTCTTTAGTGATTTCATTACATTACCGACAATCTTCCAAACACAGAACTTTGGCGATTTAGGTGGTAGTATTCTTTCTTTATTAAAACCTTATGATATTTTGTTCTTTGTCGATGTATTGGTCATGATATTCCTACGTTTCTCAAGAAAAGTAGAAAAAGAAACAACTCGTGTTGAATACAAAAAAGCATTCGCAATTATTGCTTTTGCGTTAGTTGTATCAGTTGTAAATTTAGGTTTAGCGGAATCTAGTCGTCCGCAACTGTTATCTCGTGGTTTTGATAGAAACTATATTGTGAAATATCTAGGAATGTATAACTACACTATTTATGACACAGTAGAAACGATGAAAGCATCTTCAGAGAGAGCATTGGCAGATAGTAGTGATATTACAGAAGTAATTAACTATACAAAATCTAACTATGCCAACCCTAATCCAAAATATTTTGGTGCGGCAAAAGGAATGAACGTTATCTATTTACATTTAGAATCATTCCAAAACTTCCTAATCGACTATAAATTAAATGGTCAAGAAGTTACACCATTTTTAAATTCATTAGCAAAAGATCAAAATACATTGTACTTTGATAATTTCTTCCATCAAACAGGACAAGGTAAAACGTCTGATGCGGAATTTATGTTAGAAAACTCTTTATTCGGTTTACCACAAGGCTCTGCTTATATTACGAAAGCGCAAAATACGTACCAAGCAGCGCCAAGTATTTTAAAAAATTATGGTTATACATCAGCTGTCTTCCACGGTAACAACGGAAGCTTCTGGAACCGAAATGTCATTTATAAATCATTTGGCTTCGACAAGTTTTATGATGCAAGTTATTATGACACAGCCTCTTCAGAAAACATGGCTGAATATGGTTTATTAGATAAACCATTCTTTGAACAATCTCAAAGTCTATTAAGTTCATTGCCACAACCATTTTATACAAAGCTAATTACGGTAGGGAACCACTATCCATATAAAATGAATCAAGACTTAGTAACAATCGATAAAGCTACTACTGGAGATGCAAGTGTAGATAATTATTTCCAAACTGCACGTTATGCAGATGAAGCAATCGAGCAGATGTTCAATCAATTAAAAGAATCTGGCTTATATGATAACTCGATGATTGTTCTTTATGGAGACCATTATGGTATTTCAGATAATCATAATGCAGCGATGGAGCAAGTTATGGGCAAAGATATTACACCATATGAAAGTGCTAATTTACAACGCGTACCATTATTCATCCATGTGCCAGGAATGCAAGGGGAAACAAACCATACTTATGGTGGACAAACAGACCTTCTTCCAACATTATTACACTTACTTGGAATTGATACGCAAAACTATGTTCAATTTGGTTCAGATTTATTATCAGAAGAGCACAATGAAATTGTACCATTTAGAAATGGTGATTTTGTAAGTCCTTCGATTTATTCAATTAATGAAAAGTATTATGATAACAAAACAGGTTTACTATTAGATGATAGTCAATTAGAGTCTGCGAAAGCTATGAAAAAAGAAGTAGACTTTAAATTAGGCTTATCTGATAAAGTAGTGAATGGAGATTTATTGAGATTTTATACACCTACAGGATTCACGCCAGTAGATCCGTCTAAGTTTAACTACAACAAAGATGAGAGTGTAGAATCTAAATAATGACTAGAGGGCAGTTCAAGAAGATGTATTAGATATTAAAGCGTTTATAATAAGACTGCTTTAGAATATCTCCCATCGACTTGAATTGCCCTTTTTACGACGTATGGACACAACAGTATTCCTATTTTAATATTCTCAACACCGTGAAAAGGAGATGGTTTTAAAGTGCAAAATGCATGTCTAATTGGCCATCTGCTTTTATGTATAAAGTTTAAAAATAAAACGAAATGAAAATCTAGTTAAAGAAGAAACTGTGTGAAGATAATTTAAAAAAGCTAGGTTATACTATAATAATGACTTACCTACTTGAACTTAAAACATGGCATAACTGTGTAACAAGTAGAAGCATTATAGGGAGCAGAATAGAATAGTGTCTCCCATTATGAGAGGATTTGAAGGATATGACAGATAATTTTTGGCGGGATTTACCGCGACCATTTTTTGTACTTGCACCAATGGAAGATGTGACAGATGTCGTGTTTCGTCATGTAGTAAGTAAAGCAGGTAGACCAGATGTATTTTTCACAGAGTTTACTAACTCGGATAGCTATTGCCACCCTGAGGGTCAGAAAAGTGTGCGAGGTCGTCTACTTTTCACTGAAGATGAACAGCCAATGGTTGCACATATATGGGGAGACAATCCTGAATATTTCCGTCAAATGAGTATTGGAATGGCAGAGCTAGGCTTCAAAGGCGTAGACATTAACATGGGCTGTCCTGTACCGAATGTGGCAACGAGAGGAAAGGGTAGTGGTCTAATTTTACGCCCAGACGTTGCTGCGGAGCTAATCGAAGCAGCTAAAGCGGGCGGCCTGCCTGTAAGTGTAAAAACAAGATTAGGTTTCACTGAAGTAGATGAGTGGAAAGAATGGCTCACACATATTTTAAAGCAAGATATCGCCAATCTTTCTATCCATCTTCGTACGAGAAAAGAAATGAGCCAAGTAGACGCTCACTGGGAGCTAATTCCAGAAATAAAGAAATTGCGTGATGATATTGCACCTAATACACTTCTAACAATCAATGGGGACATTCCTGACCGTGAAACGGGCATAAAGCTTGTTGAACAATATGGTGTTGATGGGGTTATGATTGGTCGAGGTATTTTTAAAAATCCGTTTGCTTTTGAAAAAGAGCCGAAAGAACATAGTAGTAAGGAATATTTAGATCTTTTAAGATTACAGCTTGATCTTCAAGACAAATATTCGGAGGAGCTACCACGTTCAGTTACAGCACTACATCGCTTCTTCAAAATCTATGTTAAAGGATTCCGCGGAGCGGGCGAATTAAGAAATCAATTGATGAATACAAAGACAACAGATGAAGTACGCGCATTGCTTGATACATTTGAATAAAAAGTGTGCCAGTCACTCAAACAATTTTGAATTGTTTGAGTGACTGGCACCTTTTTATTCTTGACAAAAAAAAATCGAGTTTTTAATATATAATTGATAATGATTATCAATATCAATAAGGAGGTAATTTTAATGCTTTATGCAATAAATAAATCGGGAGTTTTTTTAACATCTTTGTTTATTTTGTTGCTGTCAACAGTATTGTTTGGTTGTACAAAAGCTAATGAGGAGACTACACCTGCAACGGGTGAGAGCGAAGAGGTAAAAAATATACTAACGATGGCTTGGCCAAGAGATGTAGGTGAAATGAATCCACATGTTTATAATCCAACACAATTATTTGCTCAGTCGATGGTTTACGAACCATTAGTAATCTATCAAAGCGGTGGTGAGTTAAAACCGCATCTTGCCGAGTCGTGGGATGTGTCTGAAGATGGAAAAGTTTATACATTTCAACTTCGTAAAGACGTAAAGTTTTCTGATGGATCAGATTTTAATGCAGAAATTGTGAAAAAGAATTTTGATACGATTATGAACAATCTCCAATTACATAGTTGGTTGGGTTTTCTTTCTAAAATAGAGCGTACCGACGTAAAGGACGAAAATACGTTTCAAATAACATTAACCGATCCATATTATCCAACGATTCAAGAATTAGCCGTCGTTCGACCTGTTCGTTTTTTAGCTGAGGCTGGATTCCCTGAAGATTCCGATACTTCAAAAGGTATTGAGCAAGCAATAGGTACTGGCCCTTGGATTTTGGATGAACATAAGGTTGATGAGTATGCAGTGTACAAACGGAACGACAATTATTGGGGTGAAAAGCCAAAAGTGGAGAAAATAATGGTGAAAGTCATTCCTGATACAGAAACAAGGGTACTTGCCTTTGAAAAAGGTGAGGTAGATTTAATTTTCGGTGAAGGGGTTATTAGTTTAGATTCCTTCTTACAATTACAATCGACTGGTAAATATAACACTAGTATTTCAGAGCCAGTTGCAACGAGATTACTCGTAATGAATACAAAGGTAGAGCAACTGTCTGATGAGCGTGTTCGCCAGGCTTTACATTATGGGTTTAATAAAGAATTAATGGTTGAAGGAATTTCCTCAGGTTTAGAAAAAGTAGCAGATCGTATTTTATCAACGAATTTTCCGTATACATCCAACATTGAAGTGAAGTCGATTCAATATGATGTTGAAAAAGCCAAGTCTTTATTAGACGAAGCAGGCTGGATCCTTCCAGAGGGCAAAACAATCCGTGAAAAAGATGGACAACAGCTTGAAGTGGAAATAATGTACAATTCTGCGGAAACGATTCAAAAAGTAATGGCGGAAACACTGCAATCAGAATGGGCTGCCATCGGTGTGAAATTAAATATTGTGCCGTTAGAATTGGCAGAACAAATTCAAAGATTCAAAGATAATAATTTTGCTATTAATTTCTTTAGTAACTATGGTGCTCCTCATGATCCGCATACATTTATTAATATTGTCGCAACAGAAGGCTTTGGCTTTAGTGAAGCAATATCTGCTTATCCGAACAAAGATGAATTGCTTAAACAAATTACAGAAGTTCCTAAAACTACAGATGAAAAAGAGCGTCAACAATTATACGCATCTATATTATCATCTCTACAAGATCAAGGGGCTCTTGTTCCTATTTCATATTTAAGCCAGACAGCGATCTATCAAAAGAACGTCTCTGACTTCACATTCCCTGCTAATCGAGACGAGCACCCATTCACAGGAATTAGCATTAAATAGTGAGCTAGGGGGATTTGATGGGTACTTATATACTTAAACGAATTACGTCGATTATTCCAGTTTTTCTTTTGGCTACTCTTCTTACATCTGGAATGATCCACCTTTCGCCTGTGGATCCTGCTGAGGCGTATTTAGCAGCAGCTCATATTCAACCAACAGATGAAATATTAGCTCAAAAAAGACAAGAATTTGGCTTAGATCAACCATTTTATAAACAGTATATAAACTCTATTATAAAAATAATTCAGCTTGATTTTGGTAACTCATATGTTTCGAAAATGCCTGTTTGGGACGAGGTTACATCTAAAATACCAGCCACTATTCAGCTAGCTCTTGGAAGTTTATTAATAGCGGTGGTGTGCAGTGTTCCACTTGGGTTCTTAGCGGGAGTAAAGAAGAACAGCGTGATTGATTATATTAGTCGCTTACTCTCGTATATGGGAGCATCGATTCCTTCTTTTTGGCTAGGATATATATTGATTTTTTTCTTTTCTGTCAAACTGAATCTATTTCCAGTGGAGGGCATTGGGACATGGCAGCATCTTGTTCTGCCCTCCATTACATTAGCTGTCCCTTTAGTGGCGATGTATACAAGGCTGTTGCGTGCAAGTGTATTAGAAAATTTACAGGAGCCGTATGTACTATTCGCACGGACGAGAGGGATAAAAGAAACAATCATTATGGCAAAGCATGTTTTAAGGATTGCGATTTCTCCAATGATTACTGGATTAGGAATAAATCTTGGGAAACTTCTAACTGGAGCAATTATCGTTGAAACGGTCTTTTCTTGGCCAGGGTTTGGTCGCTATTTTATTGAAGCGATCTTAAATCGTGATATACCGATTATTCAGTGCTATGTGTTAATTGCCGCTTGTTTATTTATTATTAGCAATTTAATCGTAGACCTTATTCAGATGTATATTGACCCCCGTATTTCAAGGAAAGAAGGGCGTCTTCAATGAGAATAAGAATACGTACATTGTTGAAACATCAGAAAGCAATTACTATTTGTTCAATTATGTTAGCTATCCTATTTATTATCGCAATCTTAGCTCCTTGGATAGCACCAAATGATCCTGTTGCGGTTAATTTAGCTTTTAAGCTACAATCTCCATCTTGGCAGTTTCCTTTAGGAACAGATCATTTAGGAAGATGTAACTTGTCACGGATATTATATGGTGCCCGCATTTCATTGGGCTTTGCTATTCTTATTTTTATTTCTTCATTAGTTATTGGTCTAATAGTAGGAACCATTTCAGGTTATAAGGGCGGATGGATCGACTATATGTTGATGAGATTATGTGATGGTATTTTGGCATTTCCCAATCTCATTCTTATTCTTGGCTTAGTGGGCATATTTGGCCCAGGTCTACCACAAGTTATTTTAGCGTTAATGCTTGTGCAATGGGTTTATTACGCTCGCATATTCCGAGGGATGGTCCTTAGTCTGAAGGAGCAGAACTTTATTGCAGCTGCAAAAATTAGTGGCTCCTCGCAACCCAAAATAATTAAAAAGCATATTATTCCTAATGTTTTTCCGCCACTAGTAGTAATTGGTACATTAGAAATTGGCTGGGCTATTATCGACATATCGGCCCTATCCTTTTTAGGCTTTGGGGTACAACCTCCTATACCAGAATGGGGAGCGATGATTCATGAGGGCAAAGCATATATTCGGACAAATCCTGAATTAATGCTGTATCCAGGCTTGAGCATTATGCTTGTAATAATTACTTTTAATGTATTAGGAGAAGCTTTAGCGGAACGTTACGGTATTAAACGAAGATTTTAAAAAGGAATGAGAAGGTTTGGAAGCTGAACAAAGGAAGGTATTAGATGTAAAAAATTTATATGTCAAAATTAAAACCCAAAATGGCGATGCTATCCTCGTTCGAGATATAAATTTTGAATTGAATCGCGGGAGAATACTTGGACTTGTTGGGGAAAGTGGAAGCGGTAAAACAATCACCAGTATGTCTATTCTTCAGCTTTTGGATAAGAAGACAACTACCATTGTTGGTAGCGTTGCACTACAAGGAAGAGAACTGAATGGCTTAAATGAGAAAGAAATGCGAAAAATACGTGGTAAGGATATAGCATTTATTATGCAAAATCCTATGAATGCTTTTACACCTGTTTTTACTATCGGTCACCAGCTAATTGAAACAATACGCTCTCATACACAGTGGAGTAAAAAACAAGCTAGAGAGCTTGCTATTGAGGCTTTGCAGCATGTGAACTTACCTAATCCTGTAAATATTTTAAAACAGTATCCTTTTCAATTAAGTGGCGGTATGCTGCAGAGGGTGATGATTGCTACTGCTGCATGCTTACACCCAGCTGTTATTATTGCAGATGAACCAACAACTGCTCTTGATGTAAACAATCAGAAGAAGGTATTGCATCATTTAGATCAAATTCGTTCTGAATATGGCTCAGCGATTTTATTAATTTCTCATGATTTAGGTGTTATTTCAGAAATGGCCGATGAAGTAGTAGTTATGCAAAACGGCAAAATAGTCGAACAGGCTGATGTGTTCCAATTATTTAATAAGCCACAATCTGACTACACGAAGAGGCTATTAAATGCGCGATCAATTTTTCATTTAGATGAATAAGTTTGGTTCTTGAATGAATAATGATGGACATTTAAGAGGGGTGAAACATGAGTTTATTACAAGTAAAAGATGTGTCACATAGCTATGGATTCGAATTCCGCACCTTTTTCAAGTGGAACAATCGTCCGAAAAAAGTACTTTCTAGTATAACTCTTTCAATTGATGAGGGTATTTGCTTAGGCATGCTCGGGACGAGTGGTGCTGGTAAAAGTACTTTAGGAAAGGTGATTCTTGGTTTGGAACGACCACAATATGGACAAGTACTGTTTCAAGGGTATGATATTTACACAGCAGATAAGCATACTCGTCAAAAAATTCGCCGAAATTTACAAGCTGTTTTTCAAGACTCTTACTCGTCCGTTAACCCTCGAATGACGGCAGAACGTATTATAGCAGAACCGCTAGAAAATTATGAAAAGCTGACAATAGCTGAACAAAGGCGATTGGTTATTGAATTATTGGAAAGGGTAGGGCTTAGTGAAAAGGATTTAAAAAAATATCCACATCAATTTAGCGGTGGCCAATTGCAACGCATTAATATAGCAAGGGCCATTTCACTTAAGCCAAAGCTAATTGTTTTGGACGAATCTGTCAGTAGTCTAGATATGGTGAATCAAACGCTTATTTTAGGGTTGCTTAGAGACCTCAAAAAGGATTTTGGATTATCTTATTTTTTTATTACACATGACATTAAAGCCGCCTGTGCAATTAGTGATACATTAGGCGTATTAGAAAAAGGACAATTAGTTGATTTATATACATCAAAAAAACAATTTTTTAATGCAGATCACCCTGTTGTAAAGGAAATGATAGGCTCTATGCTGCCTGAGCATCCACAATATCGGTGCCAGTCACTAAAACAATTCTAAATTGTTTTAGTGACTGGCACTTTTTCATATATTTTAGTAAAAGCCAATAGGAGTAGATTTTAATGGACAAACAAAATAGCAAATACAGGTGGATTGTATTTGTTGTTGTATTGTTTACGTATTTGTTAATGGCAAGTCAGCGAACGGCTCCTGGATTAATTACAGAACAATTAATGCGGGATTTTCACGTCACAGCATCAACGATTGGCTTGTTAACGAGTATACAATTTTTTGTATATACGAGTTTGCAAATTCCGATGGGAATTTTAGCTGATCGTTATGGCCCGAATTTTTTCTTAATTATTGGTGCGACGCTCACAGGTTTCGGCACAATTATTTATAGTTTTGGTACCCACGAATTTGTCTTATTCTTTTCTAGAATACTTACGGGAATAGGGGATGCGACCATATGGGTTAATATGGTGCTTATTTTAGCTCAATGGTTTTATCGAAAGGAATTTGTTCGGTTAATTGGCATAGCAGGCATGACAGGGAGCCTTGGTTTTTTATTAGCGACAGTTCCTTTCTCCGAATGGATAGATTTACTTGGTTGGAGAGCAGCATTTTTCTCTGCGGGGTTATTATTATGTATATGTGGCTTTATTCTTTATTTTGTACTTGTAAAAAAGCCGAAATTACTTTTTAAGGATGAGCAAGTAATTGTCACAGCAGAGGGGCAACGAGAAAAACCATTTGTTTTAGTGAAAAGAATATTTTCACATCCGCAAGCATGGGCTCTATTTTTTTGTCATTTCGGTGTTGTAGGTGGCTATGTAGGGTTTATTAGCTCATGGGCTGTACCATATGGGACGAATATGTATGACATGACACGTTCGGATGCAAGTCAATTCATTATGGTAGGTCTTATTGGGGCACTTATTGGAGCGCCTTTAACTAGTTGGATATCAAGTAAGGTAGAAACAATAAAAAAGCCATATATAATCGTTCATATTACCGTTTTACTCGGATGGTGTTCGTTCCTACTATTCAAAGGGTATCCTTCCTTGTTTCTGCTCATGCTATTATTTTTTATTATAGGCTTTGGATACGGTGCAAGTGCCCTAACGTTTGCGGCTGTACGACAATCATTCCCATTAAATGAAGCGGGTATCGTTTCAGGGTTTGCGAATACAGGGGGTTTTTTAAGTGCTGTCTTACTACCGATTATTTTCGGATATTTATTGGATTATTTTCAATCTACTACAGGTAATTTAGCTAATGGCTATTACTATGGATTTTTTGCGCCAGTTATTTTCTCCATTATTGGTTTGTTTGGCGTGTTGTTCTTTAAAGAAAAGCGTTGAGAACTAAGACCTCAAAAGGGAAATGTATACCCATTTAGTATAAGTGAAAGATTATAATTTACGTTTATCGGGAAAAATGAAATTAATGTGAATTAAAATAACGCTGTAGTCGGTAAATTTATTATAGTAATAGAGCAGTTTAGTTGAAGAAATAGAAGTAGAAGGGTATTTTAAATAGGTAAACTAAAGTGGTGGAATTTTATCAATTTCATGCATAGCGAAAAAATTTTGTTCCACTTTACGTATGGGAAGGAGCAACAACGTTTTGGGTATAACTAGTATGGTCGGATACGTAATTATAGGTGCATTACTTATTCTTTTATTAGTTTTCGTTATTGTTATGATTAACGGAGCGAAGAAAAGTAAAAAATAAAATTAAGTGCCAGTCACTAAAACAATTTAGAATTGTTTTAGTGACTGGCACTTTTTTAAATTTAGTAACCTTTTGCTCTTTTTTCAGCCATTTCTACTAGTCGTTTTGTGATTTCGCCACCAACTGAACCATTAGCGCGAGAAGAAGCATCTGGCCCAAGTTGTACGCCGAATTCTTGTGCAATTTCATATTTCATTTGATTGACAGCTTCTTGTACGCCAGGTACTTGGAGCTTATTTGAACTTCGATTGTTGTTAGCCATTTTTCTCACCTCCTTGTGCTATTAGAATGGTCGCAAGCATGTTTTTCATACATTTTAAAAGAAGGAAATGTGCAAACTATATACTATAGTTAGGAATAACAGGAAAGCAGCTAAAAATGCAATTTACTCTGTTATAATAAATCCTGGCTCTTAAAATTAAGGATTAGCTAGAAGATCAAGGAGGTTTTGATATGACGAATAATGATATTTTAATTCGTTTACGATATGCGCTAGATATTAAAAATACGGATATGGTGGAAATTTTTAAGCTAGGTGGCATGAAGTTTTCAAAAGAAGATATATTAAACATGCTTATAAAAGTTAAAGATGAAGCAGAAGAGGACATTCCTGAAAATTACATCAAATGTAATAACAAAATGGTAGAGGCATTTCTAAATGGTTTAATTACATTTAAACGTGGTGCCCAACAATCTAAACAAGGGCAACCAGAAGGACCTCCAGCAGTGACAGGAAATGAAAGCCCGAATAATATGCTAATGAAAAAAGTAAAAATTGCAATGGCTTTAACTACCGAGGATATGCTGGATATTTTATATGAAGGTGGCGTGTCCGTATCGAAAGGGGAACTCGGTGCAATTTTAAGAAATCCTAGCCATCGTAACTACAAAGAATGCGGTGATCGATTTGTAAGGAATTTTTTAAAGGGATTAACATATAAATATAGAGACTAAGAAACAAACATTCCATAAATAAAAAATATATTGTAAAAGTACCATTTTTTTCTTTTGTCCATTGCAATATGTGACGAAATTGTGTACACTTGAGTTGACACAAAGTTGTCACAAAAGGGAAAAGAAATGTTCATGAACAGAGGGGTGCTTTTATGATATTTTTTGATCTTATTTTAATTGCTGTTTCTTGCATTAGTATTCCATTAATAGTAGCTATCATGTTAGATATTTTTTATGCAGAACACAAAAAAGTTCGTTTTTCATTACGCCGTACTTCAGTATGGTATATGTTTGTTTTTGCTCTATCCTTTATTCCATCTGTGTTACTCGTAACACAACTTACATGATTTTCTTTAATAAACATTTAGGGGTAAGTGTTTATTACTAGCTGAGCAGCGACACGTTTTATCACGTGTTGCTGCTTTTTTGTATTGTTCAGCTATTTAAATGAAGAATGAAAAGAGAGATAACTGAATAAGATTTCTAATATAAAGTTGTATTTTCCTATCTATTATTCATATTGAAGGTGGAATAATAATGAAAACAGTTTTTCTACTATTGTTAGGTATAATTTATTTGTTTTTAGCAAATGCAATGGAGGCTATGCTCATTAAAAAAACCTATTTTTTAATTGGCATTGCTTTGGTCACAGTCGGGACAATTCGTTATATTAAATGGAAATATCATACTTATAAAATAATGACAGAGCTAAAAAGAGCAAGTGAAGAAGAGTTAAACAATATCCCCCATACACATAGCACAATCGCCAGTAACGGTTTACAGGCGTTATTGCTAAATGAGCATACAAAAACATTATTAGTGGCGATGAAAGAAGATTGGGAAGCGGAGTTGACAAAGAAGGAAGTCCAATTTAATGAAATTTATGAAGTAGCCATAATGGAAGACGGTCATATCATTGCGAGAACAAGTAATGGATTATTTAATGAATCTTTACTAGAGGAAGACCATCGCTCTTTAGGAGATGAAGAGGAAATGGATGATGATGAATTGGAGGAAATAGAGGAGGTTTCACAATTAGCTATAAAGTTGGTAGTAGATAATATTACTGCTCCGATTATTGAATATGCTTTTTTGGAATTGGAGGATGCAATATCTAAAGAAGATGATACGTATCAAGAAGCAATGGAGTTATGTGAACAATGGTTCCAAAAAATCAGTATTATTATAAAGCGCTATGAGCTAGAAAGGGTGCCCATTCGGCGTTGGCAGTAAAAAAAGCTATCCGCAAAAAATCGGATAGCTTTTTACCTGTTATAAAGTAAATTTTTGTAGTTGGGTATTTAGCTCTTCAGCCATTTCTGCAAGCTGATTAGCACTCTTTGTAATTTCATCCATTGTTGCCGCTGTTTCTTCGACAGTTGCAGTTGTTTGCTCTACGCCTGCTGCAGATTCTTGTGAAATAGAAGCCATTTCATCAATAGAGCCATTAATCATTTCGGAGTGTTGAGAAATTTTTGTTAGGTTATTGGAAATGACATTAATATTGTCATTCATATCTTCAACCGCTTGAGAAATTTGATCGAACGTGTTATTTGTTTGATCTAATTGTGCAGTACCTTTTCGTACTTCCTCGTAGCCTGATTGTAGAGAACTTGTTACATTTCCTGTTTCATTTTGAATACGATGAACAATTGTAGAAATATCAGTAACAGAGAATTGTACTTGTTCAGCAAGCTTACGTACCTCATCTGCAACAACTGCAAAGCCTTTGCCATGCTCTCCTGCACGTGCTGCTTCAATTGCAGCATTTAAAGCAAGCAAATTCGTTTGGTTTGAAATCTCATCAATGACTGAAACAAGCTTTGAAATTTCAGCCGACTGTTCGTTTAAGCCTTCAACTTTTTTCACAGAATCTAAAACAATATCATTAATAGTCGCCATTTGTTTTGTTGATTGGACCATTAATTTTTTACCTGACGTTGTTAAATCATGTACATGCCCAGAATGTTCTTTTAACTCCATTCCTTCTTGTGTTGTTTCATGAATGTTGCGTTGGAAAGTTGTCATTGTTTCTGCTAAATCACTTGCTGTGGACGCTTGTGTTTCTGTTCCAGTCGCCAGCTCTTGCATAGTATATGAAATTTGTTCTGTACCTGTTTGAACTTCGTTAGCAGATTGCGCTAATTCTTCACTGCTAGCTGCAACTGTTTCAGAAACATTATGAATAGAGCCAATCGTTTCCTGTAATTTATCATTCAAGTCATTGGCAGAAAGCATTAATTGTCCAATCTCATCTTGATTAGTAACTGAAAACTTATCATGTCGCAAATTTCCATCAGCTAATTCTCTCATACGATTGGAAACAATTTTAACGGGTTTAGAAATGCGACTTGCTGTAAAAATTGCTAAAAGAATGCCTGCAATAATTAGAATGAGACTGACAACAGACCCAATTGATTTATTGTTTGAACTTGTTGTTACGACATCATTGCCGACTTGCGTAATCGAGTCATAGCGTTTATCAGACACTTCTTCATAGCCATCACGAACTTCATTTACAAGTTCATTCATAGCTGTTAAATTTTCTAATGCTAATTGTTTATCGCCCTTTTTATAAACTTCAAAAACTTCACTATTAACACGGTTGCTCCATTCACGTGCCATCACTACTAGTTCTTCACGTTCTGCTGTTTTTTCATATTGCTCCACGATACTGTTATTATCCTCAGCAATTTGACGGTACTTATTAAAAGTATCTATGTATTTTTCATCGCCTGTTACAACATAACTTAAAGCTGCAGATAATCGTACACTAATAGACATAGACAAATTTTTACTTGCTTCTAAAACAACTAAATCTTCCTTCACAAGTACTTTTGCCTGTTTTTCCATGTTCGTGTTCGAAAAATAAGTATAAGTAGTAAAACACACAAATAATACTAATAAAATGATAAATCTACTTAAAATGCGTGCTTTGATTGATTTAAACTGAAATAAAGGGTTCATTTTTTCCATCCTTTAACTTTTTCTATAGAACGAGTCCTATCTTTTTATTTTATTACTATTTCATAAGAAAAGTAGAATTTTTTTGTTGAAAATACTAAATAAGGTTTTTTGGCATAATTAATTTACATTATTATTATATTTTTGTTAGATTGCTAAAGATGTATATCTATTTGCCTATGTTAATGTCATTTTTAGAAAGTGTAAAATTATTAAATTCCTACATCTGTGTAGGCTGTCCATAAGGGAATTTTTAAAAAAAGCAAGCCCTTGTGGAGCTTGCTTCTGCTTCGTATTAATATCTAATGCTAATACTTGTACTTTGTAAATGCATTATTGCTTATTCTTTTTGGCTTGACGTTCCCATTGTAAAAGGGATGGGTATGGATCAAATGCCCATTCTGTTCGGCCATTAAATTTGTATATTCCATAATGAAGATGTGGTGGGAATTTCCCTGAAGTTCCTTCTTTCCCATAGCCAGAGCTACCGACATAACCGAGTATTGTACCTGGCTCTACAACATCCCCAACCTTAATGTCCTTATTATAGCTGCCAAGATGGGCATAATAATGATAAGAATTATGATTATCACGAATCCCAATTCGCCATCCGCCAAATTGGTTCCAACCTTTGATTTCGACTACACCATAGGAAGTGGAAAGTATAGGTGTACCATAGCTAGCAAATATATCTGTACCTTCATGGATACGTCTACCGCCCCAGCCTCTGTTATCGCCCCAAGTACCTCTAAAGCTGTAATTGTAGCGAGTTGGAATTGGGAACGTATGTGCATCTAGCTCAGTTGTTTTGAAATGTTTATACAAAGTAGAAATTGTTACAATTTGATTAACCGCTTCTTCGCTTTTGTAGTATTCCCATAATGCCAATTTGAAGTCCTCGTCGGTAGAACCAAATTTACTTAAATAGCTTGCCATGGAGTAAATAACATCTACATCATCTTTAGGACTGGCGATTCCATCATTATTGCCATCAAGTCCCATCCCACCGAAGTAACTGATTGTTTCGGGTATCGTATCTTCCTTGACAGGATTTAATGCGCCTGACCAATATTCATTAGAAAATTGAATGGCAATGTAGCCATCTCGCTTAGGGATGTCTTTCCGAACAGATTGGAGATTGCGCTCATATTGGTCGATTGCTGCTAAAAAGTGCCATGGAATCAGTAATTCATCGTATTGTACATAATAAGACATACGTTGTTGTAATATTTCTTCATTACTAGGTCCTTCATTTGCCAAAGTAACTGTTGGAAAGAAATAACTCCACACTAGCGTACATGTCAGAAGGAAAATAAAATGACGACTCAAAATTGAACCTCCTTTCTACAGATTAGAATAACCGAAATTTTATATTTCATAAGTCCGCTGTAAATACAGTAATTGGCTTTTTTGTAGCAAGAAAAAAAAAGAAACAATAAGAAGAAACTTAATCAAAGAAAAAGTAATGGGTATCATAATGTCTTTAACTTCATACTATGTTATAAATCAAGCCCTGAATGGAGGGAAGGCTATCAACATTTTAGATAAAGTGAAGAGCTATCGCGAAGAAGAAAATCGACTGAAGTGGGAAGGTACATTTGCAGATTATCTAAGCATTCTGAAGGAAAGACCTGAAGTTGCTCAAACAGCCCATTCTCGCGTCTACAATATGATTAAAAGCGCTGGTGTAGAGGAACGCGATGGGCAAAAAATGTATCAATTTTTCGGGCAAGAAATTTTTGGGCTTGAGTCAGCAATTGAAAGACTGGTGGAGGAATATTTCCATCCAGCAGCGAGAAGATTAGATGTTAGAAAACGTATTTTGTTATTGATGGGGCCAGTAAGTGGAGGAAAATCAACGATTGTGACTTTGTTAAAGCGTGGACTTGAACAGTTCTCGCGTACGGAAGAGGGAGCAGTTTATGCAATTAAAGGATGTCCAATGCATGAAGATCCCCTGCATTTAATTCCACATCATTTACGGAATGACTTTTTTAAAGAGTATGGAATACGAATTGAGGGCAGCTTATCGCCTTTAAATACGATGCGTCTTGAAAAAGAATACGATGGACGTATTGAAAATGTCATCATTGAGCGTATCACTTTTTCAGAAGACAGACGTGTGGGCATAGGAACCTTTACACCTTCTGATCCAAAATCTCAAGATATTGCGGATTTGACAGGTAGCATTGATTTCTCAACAATTGGTGTATTTGGCTCAGAGTCAGACCCTCGTGCTTATCGCTTTGATGGAGAATTAAACAAGGCAAACCGAGGGATGATGGAATTCCAAGAAATGCTGAAACTAGATGAAAAGTTTTTATGGAATTTATTATCACTGACACAGGAAGGGAATTTTAAGGCAGGAAGGTTTGCATTGATTAGCGCGGATGAGCTAATCGTAGCCCATACGAATGAAACAGAATATCGTTCCTTTATTTCAAATAAAAAGAATGAAGCATTACACTCCCGTATTATTGTCATGCCAATACCTTACAATTTAAAAGTGAGCCAAGAAGAATTGATTTATGAAAAGATGATTAATGAAAGTGATATGTCACATGTGCATATTGCGCCGCATGCATTGAAGGCCGCAGCAATCTTTTCGGTCCTAACGAGACTGGAAGTTCCGAAAAAACAAGGTGTGGATCTTATAAAAAAAATGCGCTTGTACGACGGAGAAAATGTGGAGGGATTTAATTCCGTTGACTTAGAGGAGCTTAAAAAAGAGTTTCCGAATGAAGGCATGAACGGTATTGATCCACGGTATATTATTAATCGTATTTCTTCAGCTATTATTCGAAAAGAAATTCCATCGATTAATGCATTGGATGTTTTGCGAGCACTGAAGGATGGTCTTGATCAGCATGCTTCGATATCACAGGAAGATCGTGAAAAATATATGAACTATATAGCAGTAGCAAGAAGAGAGTATGATGATATTGCTAAAAATGAAGTGCAAAAAGCGTTTGTTTATTCGTATGAGGAATCTGCAAAAACGTTAATGAATAATTACCTCGATAATGTAGAGGCATTTTGTAATAAAAATAAAATTTTTGACCGCTTGACTGGTGAAGAAATGAATCCAGATGAAAAATTAATGCGCTCCATTGAAGAACAAATTGGGATTTCTGAAAATGCGAAAAAGGCATTCCGTGAGGAGATATTAATTCGTATTTCGGCTTACGCGAGAAATGGAAAGCGGTTTGACTATAATTCTCATGATAGATTACGAGAAGCGATTCAGAAGAAATTATTTGCTGATTTAAAAGATGTTGTAAAAATTACGACTTCTTCAAAAATGCCTGATGAGTCACAGTTGAAAAAGATTAATGAAGTTGTGGCAAGACTTGTCGATGAACATGGCTATAATACAACGTCAGCAAATGAATTATTACAATATGTAGGAAGCTTACTGAATCGATAGTTTTCATTTTAGTGGCAGCCACAATTATGCACTAGCGTAATTGATAGACGTAATAGGAGTGTCCCAATTTAAGGGCACTCCTTTTATTTCTCTAAAAAAGTTCAATAAAGCGGATTACTAGCATAGTATAGAAAAAGCGAATTTGATAGATGGGTGAGGATAAAAATGACTGAAAACGAAAATAAGGGTTTTGTCATCTCTCAGGAAAATTGGTCCCTCCATCGTAAAGGGCACCAAGACCAGCAACGTCATATGGAAAAGGTTAAAGATGCGATTAAAAATAATTTACCCGATTTAGTCAGTGAGGAAAGTATTGTCATGTCCAATGGTCGTGAGGTAATTAAAATACCGATACGCTCCCTCGATGAATATAAAATTCGATACAACTATGATAATTCTAAGCATGTCGGTCAAGGACAAGGTGATAGTAGTGTAGGGGATGTCGTTGCGCGGGACGGTAGTAAACAGCCAGGCAATGGAAATGGAAAAGAAGCTGGTGACAAGCCTGGTCAAGATTATTATGAAGCAGAAGTAAGTATGGAAGAAATTCAAAGTGTGTTATTTAAAGAGCTGGAGCTTCCTAATTTACAGCAAAAAGAAAAAGCAGATATTAAAACCGAAAAGATTGAATTTAATGATATAAGGAAAAAAGGGCTTATGGGGAATGTGGATAAGAAGCGTACAATATTGAATGCGCTGAAACGCAATGCCATGGAAGGGAAAGCACAAATTACACCAATTCATAATGATGATTTACGTTTTAAAACATGGGATGAAGTGGAGAAGCCTGAATCAAAGGCAGTCGTTCTTGCAATGATGGATACGAGTGGTTCAATGGGTGCCTTTGAAAAATATTGCGCTAGAAGCTTCTTCTTTTGGATGACGAGATTTTTACGTTCGAAATATGAAACAGTTGAAATTGAATTCATTGCACATCATACAGAGGCTAAAGTAGTCACAGAGGAAGAGTTTTTCACAAAAGGGGAAAGTGGAGGAACGATTTGTTCTTCAGCTTATATTAAAGCGTTAGAGTTGATTCGTGAGAAGTATAATCCTAGTCGTTACAATATTTATCCTGTGCATTTTTCAGATGGCGAAAACATTTCAATGGATAATGAAAAATGTTTAAAGCTCGTTAATGAATTGATGGACGTATCAAGCATGTTTGGATATGGCGAAGTCAATCAACATAATCGTTTTTCGACATTAATGTATACGTATAAAAAAATTGATGATCCAAAGTTTAGGTACCATATATTAAAGAAAAAAGGCGATGTCTATGATGCCTTAAAAAGTTTTTTCCAAAAACATGAATTGCAAAATGAAAATTAATATTAGGAAGGTGCGAAGCATTCATTTTTCCAGAGGAGGAGGTTGAAAAATGGAGAAGGAGCTTCACCGTGCGATTGATGAAATAACAGAAATTGCAACAGGGTTTGGTTTAGATTTTTTCCCAATGCGTTATGAAATATGTCCTGCAGATATAATTTATACATTTGGCGCATATGGTATGCCTACGCGTTTTTCCCACTGGAGCTTTGGAAAGCAATTTCATAAGATGAAGCTGCAATATGACTTAGGGCTAAGTCAAATATATGAGCTTGTTATTAACTCAAATCCGTGCTATGCATTTTTACTCGATACGAATACACTTACACAAAATAAGCTAATTATTGCGCATGTGTTAGCACACTGTGACTTCTTTAAAAACAATGTACGATTCTCGAATACAAGGCGAGATATGGTAGAGAGTATGACGGCAACAGCAGAACGGATTGCTGGCTATGAAAGGGAATATGGTAAGGAAGAGGTCGAACAGTTTTTAGATGCGATATTAGCTATACAAGAACATATTGATCCTTCTTTATTAAGAACAAAGCTAGCTTCTGAAGAGGAAGAACAGGACGAAGAAATTATTGCTACCAAATCTCCGTATGATGATCTTTGGAGTTTAGATAATAAGGAAAAAGATCAGCGGTCCGTACGTAGAAAAATCAAGCCGTTTCCAATGAAACCTGAAAAAGATTTATTGCTATTTATTGAGGAGCATAGTCGTGAATTAGAGGGATGGCAACGGGATATTTTAACAATGATGCGTGAGGAAATGCTATATTTTTGGCCTCAATTAGAAACGAAAATAATGAATGAAGGCTGGGCATCCTTTTGGCATCAACGAATTATGCGTGAACTGAATTTAACGACAGTGGAGACGATAGAATACGCTAAGTTAAACGCTGGTGTTGTGCAGCCATCCAAAACATCGATCAACCCTTATTATTTAGGCTTGAAAATATTTGAGGATATTGAAAAACGCTATAATAATCCAAGTGAAGAAATGCTAAAACGTGGAGTACTACCAAATAGCGGACGTGAAAAGATGTTTGAGGTGCGAGAAATTGAATCGGATATTTCCTTTATTCGCAACTATTTAACAAAGGATTTAGCAAAGCAAGAGGATCTATATTTGTTCCAGAAAAAGGGTAATGAATATCGTATTACAGACAAAGATCATGAAATGGTTCGTGATCAGCTTGTGTCGATGCGCGTCAATGGAGGGTTCCCATATATTGTTGTGAAAAATGGCGATTATCTCCGAAATGGAGAGTTATATTTAGTGCATGGTTTTGAAGGGATGGAGCTAGATCCTCATTATTTAGAAAATGTATTGCCTTATATTTATCAATTATGGGGGCGTCCTGTGCATTTAGAGACATTTGTTGAGGGAAAACCGATGCTCTATTCGTATGATGGTACAAAAAATTATAAGCGCTCGGTCTAAAGCAAAACTTCTATCAGGTAGGATGAAAATTCCTATAGATAGAAGTTTTACTTTTTTTATTGAGGTAATTTTATTAATTGTTTTCAGTGGGTTCATCTTCAACTGTGTCTTGTAGCTCATCTTCAACATCTAGGTGTTGAGTTGAAGTCGAATGTATATCACTATCGATTACTAAACTATCACGAACTTTTTGCCCCTGCTGTCCACCAGCTTCATCGTTATTATTTCCTGCGATACCACTTCTGCCATTGCCATCCGCAAATTGCGATTTAAGATTTCTTGTTTGGCTATGGTTTAGCGCATTTTGCCCACCTTGGTTAGCATTTGTGCCAACCTCCTTATTGATTTGCCCACCACCTTCAGCTCTTTGTTCAAAACGGTTTTCTGTGTTGCCAATATTAAAGGTAATATTTATGGTAATGTCATTTTTCGCTTGTTTATTAGAATGATTTCTTTCAGGTTCATTAGGATTATGAGAATTTTTGCGGGGATTATAAAAACCTGTCATAGTTTTCACTCCTTTCTTTTAAGTATTATTATTAAAGTATTAATTTCTTAGAAGTTTACTTGTACGTGTAGCCTTATACTTAAAAGGAAATATTAAAGATATTATGGAAAGCTGTAGTTATTCAAAATGAATTTCTGCAAGACATAACGAAAATTTGTTAAAATGAATAAGATTATATGAATATCTATGGAACTGGAACGGTGAATAAACGTTGAAAACATTTAAAAAGGTATATATAGAAATAACAAGTGTATGTAATTTAGCTTGTAGTTTCTGCCCGCCAACTGAGCGTGCAAAAGGGCTTATCAAGGTAGAACAGTTTAACAAAATTCTTGATGAAATACGTCCTCATACTAAATACATTTACTTGCATGTGAAAGGTGAACCACTTTTACATCCACGTATTAATCAGCTACTAGATGCGGCGCATGACAAAGGCTTTAAGGTGAATATTACAACGAATGGTACACTTATAAAAAAGAATCGTGAAAAGCTATTGGGCAAGCCTGCACTCCGACAAATTAATTTTTCGTTACATAGCTTTGATGGTCATGAAGGCTCTGAAAATCGAGAAAAATATTTAGGGGATATTTTAGATTTTGTGCGCGAAGCAAAAGAATTTAACACAATTATTTCGTATCGTCTGTGGAATTTACAGCAGGATCATGTTTCAGATCTAGCTGCTAGAAGAAACCGTGAAACATTAGAAATTTTAGAAAATGAATATCATCTTGATTTTCGCATTGAGGAGAAAGTTCAGCCAGGTAAGGGCGTAAAAATTGCGAACAATGTGTATTTAAACCAAGATCATGAATTTAGATGGCCAAGTTTACTTGCGCCAGAGGATGAAGGAAAAGGCTTTTGTCACGCATTACGCAGCCAAGCTGCCATTCTTGTAGATGGTACAGTTGTGCCATGTTGTCTTGATGGAGAAGGTGTTATTAATTTAGGGAATGTACATGAGCAGTCCTTTAGTGAAATTGTAGAAGGCGAGCGTGCCAATAATTTAGTCGATGGCTTTTCACGACGAGAAGCGGTTGAAGAGCTATGCAAAAAATGCGGCTATCGTCAGAAGTTCGGTATGGAAGGCGAATAGGGTAAAAGAGAAAAGTGTTACTTTGACTGCACTAATCTTGCTGTGACCGTCGATATCCGTTGCGGACGGTCGCTTTCTGCAAAGCATAGAAATAGTATGAGTGACTGGCACACGGTATAGCCCCATGGCATAAGAGTAGTAGTTCCTAAAACGGAAAAATCCACTGCGCTTTCCGCGGGCACACACGTAAGCCGCAACCCTCGCTAACGCGCGGCTTGCTGCGTCTTACGCTGTGTGCGTTCCCGCAGGAGTTTACGTGGATTTTTCCTTTGTTAGTTTAGAATGCAAAGCATCGAAATTGTATGGGTGACTGGCACATCGTATAGCCCCATGGCATAAGAGTAGTAGTTCCTAAAACGGAAAAATCCACTGCGCTTTCCGCGGGCACACACGTAAGCCGCAACCCTCGCTAACGCGCGGCTTGCTGCGTCTTACGCTGTGTGCGTTCCCGCAGGAGTCTACGTGGATTTTTCCTTTGTTAGTTTAGAATGCAAAGCA
>NZ_JBIWDA010000007.1:89073-114793 GCF_044761745.1 Lysinibacillus sp. NPDC097279
CAACCCTCGCTAACGCGCGGCTTGCTGCGTCTTACGCTGTGTGCGTTCCCGCAGGAGTCTACGTGGATTTTTCCTTTGTTAGTTTAGAATGCAAAGCCTAGAAATTATATGGGTGACTGGCACCTTTTAGACTATGTGATTGTAGTGGAGGGTTGCTCGACTCTTGCGGGATAAGCGTGAGACTTAAGGCCCGCACGTAGCGCAGCGAAGGAGGAGGCTTAAGCCACGCCCGCGGAAAGCGAGCAACTCGTAATGGAAATCAATTAACACTTTGAAAGGGACAAGGCGCGTCTACAGTCTTACAGCTCCAATGTTATTCAACATTGGAGCTGTTTTTCTTTGATTGAGCATCTATTGTATTTAAAAAATCTCTTGTGATGCGTACTACATATTTTACTTCGTCTAAATTGCGCTCTCTTAATAATGAGCGATGAATGTCGAGCATAAGATTTTTCTCTTCAATATCAGTAACACCCGATAATCTTTGGAAATTAAAAAGTTCCTCTGGTGCAATATCTAACGCTTTCATAAGCAACTCTAAAGTACTTAACGTAATATTGGATTGCCCGTGCTCAATATTGGAAATGCGACCTTTACTAAAACCTAACTTCCCCGTTCTCTCTGCTACTTCTTCTTGACTAAGCCCTTTGGAAACTCTAATGATACGGAGTTGTTCACCTACTAGCTTTAAAAAGTCTGACATATCACTCACCTCTATGTAAAAAGCTAGTGAAAAACAATGATTATGCATATACCATTAAAGTTATATAATGTAGATAATGTTACATTAAAATGGTACAATAATCATTATTAAAATGTTATGCAATAGAATTTCTAGTTTTTTGGACCGTCTTCCCATGCATTTTTTAATTGGTTATGTAGGAATATGAAAGCTCTTTAAGAATGGAGGATTTAAACTTGTTGGAGCGTTATAGACTTGATGAAGTAGCTCTTATTGTTGCTAGTTTAACAACACCAAATATTTCAGAGTGCTCAAAAATAGGTCAACCTCTTATTACTGCAAAAACTTTAAAAGGGTTAGCGCTTGACGGTGATGTTCGTAAATTAACTAATTGGAATGCAAAAGATAATATGCTTTTTACGTGTACGAAGGTGCCAGCAAAAACAATTATTCTTGCCCGAAATGACTTGGGTAGTGCTAAAAAATATATTTTTCATTGTGAACAAGAAGTATATATTGCGAATGATGTAGTTGCGATTATACCGAATGCATCAATTCTATTAAGTGAGTATTTATATTATTTCCTACAATGGTATGAGCCAAAAATAGATTGGAGACAATTGCATCATATAAAATTAGATGTACCATCTTTAGAAATCCAAGAACATATTGTCAAGCTGCTCAAAACAAGTCAGCTTTTATTGAAAAATAAAAAATCATTGCTTGCTGTTGTCGAGGAGCTACCAATGCATATTCAAAACATTTCAAAGCAAACTGAACAACATGCTAACCAACTAAAGGACGGGTTTGACCAACTTCAAACGTTATATCATTTGGCACTACATAAAATCTTTACTGGAGAGCTATTTCAGTTCCAAAACAAAAAGTGTAAAAGAAAGCCTTGAGATTACATGAATAAAATAAGTCGGTGTTAAAAGGAATACCGCAACACCGACTTGATAACATAAACGATATGCAGTTAAATTTCAATTATAATAGGCAAAATCATCGGTTTTCGTTTCGTTTGCGCAAACAAATATTGACCAACGGCTTTTTTAATTTCGCGTCTTAAAACAAATAGTTGTTGTTTATTTACCTCTTGTAACTCGTTAATTGTAACTTTTACAAGATCATTCACTTTATGAAGAAGTTCCTCTGACTCTTTTGCATAAACAAATCCTCGTGATGTAGTATCTGGTTCTAAAATAATTGACCCATCTGTCTTGCTAAGTGTTAACACGATGACGAGCATACCATCCTCCGATAGTTGTTTACGATCACGTAATACAATGCCTTCAACTTCACCAATACCAATACCATCAACATACGTATCACCAGATGGAATTTTTCGTGTTTGCCTAGCTTTCGATTTTTCGATATCAACAACATCCCCATTTTTCATAATAAAGGTATGTCCTCTTTTGACACCGACAGATTCTGCTAACAAACGGTGTTGATGTAACATGCGGAATTCTCCATGGATCGGAATAAAAAACGTTGGTTTCATAAGTGTTAGCATAAGCTTTAAATCTTCCTGATAACCATGTCCAGAAACGTGCATGCCAGTGTTACTGGATGAACCATAAATGACATTTGCCCCAAGCTGAAATAAATTATCGACAATTCGCGAAACACCTTTTTCATTACCTGGTATTGGAGAGGCAGCTAGAATAACAGTATCGTCTGGCAAAATTTTTACTTCACGATGATTGCCACTAGCTAAACGAGAAAGTGCGGCTAATGGCTCTCCTTGACTCCCTGTACATAACACAACTACTTCCTCTGGTGGGAGATACTTCACTTCACGGGCATCGAGTAACAAATCATCGGGCATTGTTAAATATCCGCGCTCTAATGCAACATCTACAACATTGACCATACTACGACCTAACAATGCTAGTTTCCGATTCGTTGCGATAGTGGCGTCTACAATTTGTTGAATTCGATTTACATTGGACGCAAAGGTAGAAATGATTATTTTGCGTTCAGCATGTAGAAAGGCCTCTTCAATATGATGCCCTACAAGCTTTTCTGATGGTGTTAATCCTGGACGTTCAGCATTTGTACTTTCAGAAATTAATAATAATACACCTTCAGATCCGATAGCTGCCATCTTGTGGATGTCAGCAAACTGATTATTTATTGGTGTTAAATCAAACTTGAAGTCCCCAGTATGCACAACATTGCCTTCAGGTGTTTTGAAAACAATACCTAAACAGTCAGGAATACTATGATTCGTTCTGAAGAAACTAACATCAATCTGTCCGAAATGTAGCGAGGAGTCAGAGCGAATCTCTATTAAGTCAGTTTCTCTTAGTAGCTTATGCTCTTTTAGTTTTAACTCAATTAGCCCTAATGTAAATCGGGTAGCGTAGATGGGCACATTAATTTTCTTTAAAAGGTACGGAATACCACCTATATGATCTTCATGCCCATGAGTGACAATCAAACCTTTAATTTTTTCTTTGTTCTCCTGTAAGTATGTGATATCAGGAATAATCAAATCAATGCCGAGTAGGCTTTCATCTGGAAACTTTGCGCCACAATCGACTATAAGTAAATCATTTCCATACTGTACAACATACATATTTTTTCCGATTTCGTTAATGCCACCTAGGGCGAAAATGGATAAAGCATTATTTGCTGCGTTCAATTGAATACCTCCGTTTAAACGTTTTCCGATATGTTTTAGTATTGCTCGCGTTTTTAATCTTATACTTTTGTGGGCCTTTAAAACGCTTCTTATATAAATAGAGAATGACAAAAACCGCTATTGGATATGATAAGTGCATTAATGGAGGAGTGTTGGAGAATGAAGGAATTTAAAATAACCTATTTCTTTGATGAGATTCATTATGTTAGACGATTTATTCATATTGAATCACAAGAAAAAGCACAGCAATTGGTTAAAAGTGAGCGCGATCAATATATTGCTTTTACAGATAGCAGAGGAATATATCATGAATTACACACAAGAAATGTTCGAGTTATCCAAGTTTCCGAGTATCATCGAGTTGATAAAACGAAGGACACATAATCTTAGTATGTTTACACACATTACTATAAAGGAGTGTGACAACATGGATAAAGAAAATGTGCCACCTGAGAAAAGAATGTTTATGAACTTATCAAGCAAAGACAAGCCAGATATGGTTGATTCGGATACCATTAGTATTTTTGATTTGCATGAAGATATGCAAACAGTCGATATTATTCCAATTGAAGAGCTCAATAAAAGGGTAAAACGAGAAGGCGATGAATTGATTGAAATGCAGCCAGATGAATTATAGAGAGGAAGAATGCGCTTTTGTCATTCAAATGAAGAACTAAGTGAAACGTAACATAAATGGCAGTGAACTTTAACATATAAATAGCAAAAACGAAAACTGGACTTAAAATGTCCAGTTTTCGTTTTTTGTTTTGGGCGGCTCATCCTATTTCCGCATTAAAAGGCCAATTTTTTATCAAAAATAAAAAATTAAAAAGAGAAATATGATTTTTAAAATAGTCAAAATTAAATGATGTAAATATTATTTAAAAACTTTAATAAAAATAATATTTAATTTTAGAAAATAAGTAGTAATTTTGCCTTTTTAATTTTCTCAAAAAAAAGATATAGGAGGAAAAAATAAGATTCATACAAGCATACTCATTGAACTTATACGCTTTTAAAAAGAATATATTTTATCAAGAGTATGATTTGTTAATAAATATGGAAAATAACAATAGTCTTTTCAAAGGCGTTGAAAGCCTAACGATCTCTTCTTTATTAAGTAACGCCGATAAAAGTAAACTTGATTATAAAATAAACGAACTTTTAAATAAAAAAATGACTAAATATACTGATCTAATAGTATTTTAACGTAATCTCGATATGCCATTTACATTGGATTTATCCGAATGAATTTTAAAAGTGCCCAACGCAATTTTAAGCTAGATATAAAAGAGCAATTATCCCCTATTTTCTGTTTACTCTAATAGCCTTGCAATCTACACGAACAATGAATTTAGTCTTTATTCAACTTTCTGTAGTAGTCAATTTTTTTGATGATTTTCAAATCTAAAAAACATGGAAAGTTCACGTTATGCATGTTTTAAAATACTATAAGGCGGATAAACAATAAAGAAGTACACATAATCTATACACTTTTACACACATTAACGATAAAGGAGTTTGACAACATGAATAAAGAAAATGTGCCACCTGAGAAAAGAAAATTTATGAACTTAGAAAGTAAAGATAAACCCGACATGGTTGATTCAGATACAATCAGTATTTTTGACTTGCATGAAGATATGCAAACGGTTGATCCCATTCCCGTTGAAGAGCTCAATAAAAGGGTGAAAAGAGAAGGCGATGAATTGATTGAAAAGAAGCCTGATGAATTATAGAAAGGAATGAATTTGCTTGCAAAATAGGGATGAAGAGCAACTTACGGCGTCTGGTACGAATATTAATGATGTAAAACAGAAAAATGCAGAAGCAGGTCTATCCTATAATGAAGTGAAAGAGCTACTAGCTAAAACGGGTGGGTATGGTACTGGCAAATATAGTGATACAGATAGTGAAGAAGTGAGAGCGCAAAATAATCAATCAATGCGTAATATGTAATAGTGGAGGGAGTGCGAAATATAGTCTGTATTTCGTGCTCCTTTTGTTGTACATTACAATCATCGTAGAAAGGAGTGTCATGTAATGCAATATGAAGAAAAAAGTTGTCCTTTATGTGGGAAAGACAATCAATGTGGTGTAGCAGAAGGCCAGGATGCATGCTGGTGTATGAACGAAAAATTTCCTGAAGGTATAATAGGGGCAGTCTCTAACGAACCTAAGAAGTGCATTTGCCAAAATTGTTTACATACATATAAAAACATCTAGCTTTCTCTGTTTCATTATCTTGGTGTCCGTTGGTACAAATGTCTATCGCACAACAACCTACCTGGCATACATTACTCTGAAAGGAGTGTGTCTAATGTCGAAACCAATTCCACTTAGTAATGTAACTCAGGCATATTTAGAGGAAAACAAAAGAATAATCAATAAGATGATGCAAGGTATGACTTATGTAACAATAACGTGTAGCATATCTGAAAACTTCATTAAACAGATTATTCCCCATCAAATAGCGGCAATTAGAATGTCAGAAAATGTGTTGCAATATACAACGAATATACCTGTTCAAAATTTTGCATTAGAAGTTATACAAACTCATACTGAAATCGTCGAAAGTCTAGAAGCAATACAAAATAGATGCTGTATCGTACAAAATTCAGAATATGAATTATATGAATATATGTGTACTTTTAAAGAAATTGCTGAAACGATGTTCCAAGCATTATGCTCACCACCAACCTCTAATAGTATTAATATAAATTATCTTCAAGATATGATTATTCATCATCAAGCTGGTGTACGTTTAGTGCAAAACGTTCAACGATTCTGCATATGCCAAGAGTTAATCCCAATTCTTCAATGTATGATGCAAACATTATGTTGTCAACTTGAAGAAATGCAAAAATTACTTGATGCGCTACAAGATTGTGATTGTTAAAAATAAAACGCTAAAATTGTTCGCAATTTTAGCGTTTTATTTTGCTGATAATAGAATTAAATGGCTTCTTATTGGACTCGTTCCAGCGGGCATTTAGCTCAAGCTCGTCCTAATAGAGTCGCCACTATCGGCTAAAATAAATGGCTTTTTTTGTGGAGAAAGAATTGAAGGTCTCTATATTTTGCATGGTTGTCATGGAGGATTAGTTTTACTGAGCGATAGGTCGTTGCGAAATTATGTAAGTAGGCAGTACTAGCAGATTGGAGTGGAAGGCGTGACATTTCTACAGGAACAGCACGAGCGGAAAATCCATTTTTGTGGCGATTTGCTGCAAAAATTAGTTGGAGCCGTACCTGCGGAAAGGAAGCGCCTGGAACGGCAATCAACTTGCACTAAAAAAGGGTGGAAGTAATAACTTGCAACACCTTAGCGGACATCAATGTCCGAGCCTTATTAGTTGTAGTTTCACGCTGTTTGAGAAGTTATCCGTGTTTGAAGGACTTCTATTAGTCTCTAAGTATCGGTCATTTAAATGCCGACTGCATCTTTAGCTTCGAAAGACGATGCACACATAAATGTGACAGTTCGTTTGTCGCTATCATATAGACACCATTCACGATGATCAACTACTGAGCCAACATTGATGCGATATTGCTTTGCTTGCAACTCAATTGGTTCTCCAAAATGAATACGGATCGGCAACTTTTTATTTTGACGATATATTCCTGATTCATGACTATGTCCGAAAAAAAGAAGCTGCTTATCAATAGAAGGAAACTTCGGCTGCCATGAAACACTCCATTGGAATTGGTGTCCATGAATTAGCATTGCCCCTTCAATATCCATTGTTTCAGGCAAAGTTATAAAGCGCTCAATTCCTGTAACGTGTGTAATGCGTTCTTCTTGATTGCCTCGAATAGACGGGAATGTCAGCAGTTTTTCAAAATCATTATCGATAATCGCGGCTTTTTGCAAAGGCAATCCTGATATTGTTTTTGCTTTTTTCTTACTTACTTTACATTCATATAAGTCGCCTAATCCTATTATTTCAGCATCTTTCGCTGTTTGTTGTATATGAGCTAATACTGATTTTGTATCATCAATATTAGAATGTAAATCTCCTAAAAGTGCATACAGCATAATAATCACGCCTTTCTTTTTCAAAATATTTTACAAGTATCATACACCTAACAGAATTTGATAGAAAAGTAATATGTATAAGAATATTTTGTGACATAACTTACATATTTTGAATGTGTGGAAAAATTGCTAACAAATAAGTTGCTTGATAAAATAGTTTGTGTAATCTAAATTTTCTGAAAAATGTTAGTAGAATTGTATTTTAAAGCTTTTAATTAGCTTTAAAGCGTTTGATACGCTCGAAAAATCAAAAGCTGAGGTGTACGTAAGGACTAAAAATGAGGGGGTATATGATGACGGTATTTATGACGGATATTTTACAAAAATACGCTACAGAGCAGACGGATGCGATTGCAACGATTTATGAAGGTGAAAAGGTAACTTATGGCGAGTTTAATCAGTATGCAGAAACGTTTGCAGCCTATTTACAAGAGCAAGGCTATGAGAAAAATGATGTCATTGCGCTATATACACTTAATTCCGATTTGTTTTTAATTGCTTACATCGGTATCCAGCTAGCAGGTTATGTTGTGATGCCTATCAATACAAAGCTTGCAGCACGAGAGGTTGACTTTATCGTCAATCATTCACAAGCAAAAGGACTCATTTATGATGAGAGAATAGAAGAAGTACTAGCGGATGTTCCGTATTCATTTCAACATGTAATCGGATTGAAAGATATGAAAGAGGTTATCCAAAACTATAAAGGGCAAAGGAAGATACTACAATTACAAGCGAATGATACTTCTGTTGTTATGTATACGTCTGGTACAACTGGGAAGCCAAAAGGGGTAATGCTGACGCATCAAAATATTGCTTCGACAGCGGATATTTGGTCAGCATCGATGAATATGACGAACGAAGACAGCATGTTTATTTGTACGCCTTTGTTTCATTGTGCAGGCCTCCATGTATTTGCGATGCCAATGTTCTATAAAGGCGGTGCGGTCATTATAGAGGAAAGCTTTTCGCCGAAAAATACGTTACAACAGCTGATAAAAACAGAGGCTACTATTTTCTTTGGAGTACCTTCGATGTATACGATGATATTAAATACCCCTGAATTTAAGGATCATTCCTTTATGAATTTACGTTTATTATGTTATGGTGCAGCACCGATGCCATATGAGCTTGTGAGGCAAGTTAAAGAAGCATTGCCGAATGTAAAAGTTCAAAATCTATATGGTCAAACAGAAAATTCACCTGCTGCAACCTCTCTTTTAGATGCAGATGCATTAATCAAAATTGGTTCAGTCGGAAAGCCGTTAGCACAGACAGAAGTGCGTGTTGTAGATAGCTATGGGGAAGCTGTACCAGCGGGCGAAGTTGGTGAAATTTGCGTTAGAGGGCCACAAATCATGAAAGGTTATTTACGCAATGATGAAGAGACCGCTCGTGCCATTCAAGATGGTTGGCTTTATTCAGGTGATTTAGGACGCTTTGATGAAGAAGGTTACTTATATATCGTCGATCGTAAAAAGGATATGATTATTCGCGGTGGGGAAAATATTTATCCGATTGAGATTGAAGAAGTGTTATATCAGTTGCCAGCCATTTTAGAGGCAGCCGTTGTTGGCTTACCACATGAAGTGTATGGTGAAGTACCAAAGGCATTTGTCGTCTTAAAAGATGGGCAACTGATAGATGAAGCATCCATATTATCCTATTGTCGTTCGCAGCTTGCAAAATATAAAGTGCCTTACGAAATAGAATTTTTAGAACAGTTACCACGCAATGCATCAGGAAAGGTGTTAAAGCATACGCTTCGACCACAAATAGCAAAATCTTAAAAGTATAGGATTTTGTCAATCCATTGAAAAGTAGCATGATAAAATATGAACACCTATTAAATTAGCGTATAATAAAGCTACGACAAATTGTAAAAATAGAATAGAAGATTATATATTTCTTCGAATGAGATAGGAGCGGAATTTGTCTTGTGGAGTGATTATAAACGACTTTTAATAGTGAGTATTATGATTATCATGCTACTTTCTGGTTGTAATCAATTAACACAGCAGAGTCGATCAAAGAATCAATTAACTGTTTTAACGGTAGAATTTAATAGTGGTGCACCAATTCCGAGTCTCTATATAACAATGACAGATACGGAAACAGGTAAGAAAATTGAAGATGCAGTAGGCTCTGAAGAGGGAGAGGCTACTTTTTCAAACCTTGTAGAGGGTAGGGAATATACGATTACGGCAACAACGCTAAATAACAATGGTGATAACGGCTATACGACAATTGAAAAATTTACGTATGATGTGACGAAGCCTTATTATCGACTGCCGACGCATTCCTCAAGAGCAGAGCAGGAGCTTGCTGTTCCAGTAATCATGCAAAAACCAGAGCTTCCCCAAGGTTGTGAGATTACGGCACTAACGGCTGTTTTAAATTATTACGGCATGAATATTTCAAAGCTTGAAATGGCAGATAACTATTTGCCGAAGCAAAATATATATACATCAGCTAATCAACGCTACGGACCGAACCCAGCGCTTGCGTATGCTGGTAATCCACGTGATAAGGCAAATGGTATGTATGTATTTGCAGCACCGATTGTCAAGGCTGCGGAAGCAGCTATAGCAGATAAGCAGGCAAATTTACGTGTAACGGATATGAGCGGTGCATCTCAGAGTGAGATTTTAGAGCTTGTAGAGGAGGGAGTACCTGTAGTTGTATGGGTTACCCTTGATTTATCGACACCTAAAACATCTGCAAATAAAGGATGGATTTATGAAGGTGAAACGAAAAAACGTGAAGCCTACATCAACTTACATGCCGTCGTATTAACTGGTCATTCAGATCAGCAAGTTGTCGTTATGGACCCATTACAGGGCAATGTATCCTACAATGTTGACGAATTTTTCAAGAGCTATAAGGAGCTAAATATGCAAGCAGTAGCAGTTCATAAATAAGAAATGGCGCAAGTTTCCTATAGAAAGGAATGCTATTGGAACGCAGTTTTGACTGTAGTAAAATATGTTACACTAATAAAAAACTAAAGTGAGTTGAGTAGAATGGCCATTGAGCACGCTTTTTTACCAGTTTTATTGGGCGATGAAATGAATGCTTACGGCATGGCGCGAGCATTTTACGAGTCCTATGGCGTCAAACCACTTGCATTAAATCATACGAATATGGAAAAAATTCAACAAAGTGATTTATTAACTTTTCGTGAAGTACCAAGATTGCACATTGAAGAGCGTTTTGTTGTTGCTTTAAAAGCAATCGCAGAAGAGTTTGCAGATAAAAAATTATTACTTTTAGCTTGTGATGAGTTTTATGTAAAAAAAATTGTAAAGCATAAAGAGGAATTATCGAGTTTATATGTTATCCCTTATGTCGATGAATCACTTGCCAATCAATTACTAACACGTGAAAGCATGTATCAGCTTTGTGCAACATATGGCTTCCATTATCCTGCAATGCATGTTTGTACGGTAAATGATTACGAGCAATTGACGATGCCATTTGAATATCCTATTGTCATCAAGCCTATGAATATGACGAAGTACGCAAGTTGTATTTTCCCAGGTAAGAAAAAGGTATATACTGCACATAATGAGGATGAAAAAGATGCGATTTTTCACGCAATATATAAGGAATCTGCCTATCGGGATGATTTAATGGTTCAGCAATATATTCCAGGTGAAGATGCCAATATGCGTGTTGTAAATGCTTATGTTGGACAAGATCACAAGGTCAAGCTACTATCAGTAGGAAACCCAATTTTAGAAGAACATTCACCTGACGGTATTGGACGCTATGTTGCCATTATGACGACTTACAACAAGGAACTAATGGATTGTGTTAAAACGTTTCTTGAGGCGTTGCAATTTCAAGGCTTTGCTACATTCGATATGAAATATGATGAACGAGATGGGCTGTACAAATTATTAAGTATGGAATTACATAATGAACTATCGAATTATTATGTGACAGCAAGCGGCTATAATTTAATGCAGTATGTAGCGGATGATTTTATTCGTGGAAGTAAACAGCAGCTAACATATGTGCAAAACAAGCACCTTTGGACGATCGTGCCCAATGGAGTATTATTTAAATACGTATTAAATGAACAACTTGTAATTGAAGCTAAAAGTCTGATTCGACAAGGGTTAGCAACAGATTCTATCTTTAATTATAAAGATATGAATGCGAAGCGTTGGTTGAATGTAACACTTGATAATTTAAGCTTCTATCGCAAATATAAGAAATATTTTAACAACAAAGGTCTGTCTAACTCATGAAAAAACAAACTTTAGGTATAATTGGTGGCGTCGGTCCACTTGCAACAATGTTTATCGGCGAAATGATTGTAAGACGTACGAAAGCAACAAAAGATCAGGAGCATGTACATACGATTATTGATAATGATACAAATATTCCTGATCGGACGGCTTTTATATTAGATAAAACAAAAGAAAACCCTGTTCCAGTTTTAATTGAGGATGCAAAAAAGCTAGCCTCTGTTGGAGCAAATTTAATTGCCATTCCGTGCAATACGGCACATACCTTTTATGATGAATTAGCACAAGGCTCTCCAATCCCTGTGTTACACATGATTCGTGAAACGGCGAAGCGTGCAAATGATTTAGGGGCAAAGCGTGTTGGTATTTTAGCGACAACGGGAACATTAACGTCACGTATGTATCAAGATGCATTAGAGGAGTTTGGCATAACACCCGTAATACCCGATGATCAAATGAAAGAAAAAGTAATGGCGATTATTTACGATTATGTGAAGGCTGGTAAGGATGTCACACAGGAAGATTGGCTGCCTATCGAAGAAGCGATGCTAGCCCTGGATTGTGATCGTATTGTGCTAGGCTGCACAGAGTTGTCAATCGTCAATCGAGATTTAAAATTAAGTGACAAATATATAGACTCATTAATCGTCTTAGCTGAATGCGCTATTTTAGCGTGTGGCTATGAATTAGTGGAGTAACATTTGGCTCACCTGTTGTAAAAGGTGAGCTTTTTTAATCCATGTCTAAAAATAAAAGAGTATCGCACAATATAAAGAAGGAAAATGCTTGTGCACAGCTAGTGTGTTAAACTAATGTCAAGCAGGATAATAAGGTGGGAATTAACATGTCAGTAATAAATTTATTAAAAGAAGAATTACAAGCAAAATGGAACTTTGAAGAACCGATGAAAATTCAAGAAGAAATGATTCCAGCAATGCTTGAAGGCAAAGATATTGTTGCAGAATCACCAACAGGCTCAGGGAAAACATTGGCCTATGTGTTGCCTTTACTTAATAAAGTAAATGGATCGAAAAAGCAAACACAAGGATTGATTGTTGCGCCATCTCAGGAATTAGCAATGCAAATCGTTGAGGTCATTCGTGAATGGATAGCGGGAACTGATATTACAGTACAACAGCTTATTGGTGGTGCAAACTCTGCACGACAAATTGAGAAGTTAAAGAAAAAGCCAACAATCGTAGTTGGTACGCCAGGTCGCTTAAATGAGCTAGTGCGTTCAGGTAAATTAAAATTAAAAGAAATTGAAACAGTTATTTTAGACGAATGTGATCAGCTATTAAGCCGCGAGTATCGCGTTGTGGTGAAATCATTTATCGAAGGGTCAGCATTCGGTCGCCAAGTAGTTGTTGTTTCTGCCACAATTACTGAGGAAATTGAATTAGTCGCAAGCCGTATGATGTTTGAGCCATTACGCTTTAAAATTAAACCTGAGGATATGGTAAAGTTCGGTAAAGTTGTGCATTCGTTCTTGAAAGTAGAAGAACGTGATAAAACAGACTTCCTACGTAGACTATCACATACAGAAGGCTTACGTGCCCTTGCTTTCGTCAATAATATTGATCAATTGTTAATGAAAGAAACGAAGCTACAATATCGTTCAGCACCAATTGTGACATTACATTCTGACATGAAAAAGGAAGAACGTAAAAAAGCGTTAGATGCATTCCGTAAAGGAGATGCGCGTGTTTTAATTGCCACAGATATTGCGGCGCGTGGTTTAGATATTGCTGGTTTAACACATGTTATTCATGTCGATGTTCCACGTACAATTGAACAGTATTTGCATCGCTCTGGTCGTACAGGTCGTGCAGGGGCAGATGGTGAAGTACTAACATTGCTTTCATACCATGATGAAAAAACATATAAAAAGTGGACACGTGAAATTCCAGGCAAACCCGTGCAGAAAGTATGGCATGATGGCGAGCTCGTAGAAGGAAATTCAAAAACAATTGGGCAAAAGCGAGGGAAATAATATGACGTTTGAAGAAAAATTACAAGCATATGCAGAGCTAGCGGTTAAGGTTGGTGTCAATATTCAACAAGGGCAATACTTATTAGTGAATACATCGGTGGAAGCTTTAGACTTTGCTCGTCTAGTGGTGAAGGAAGCCTACAAAGCTGGAGCTGGCCGTGTTCATGTTAATTTTTCAGATGATGAAATGGACCGTGCTTATTTTGAGCATGCGTCTGACGAGGAATTTAATCGTTTCCCAGAATGGGTTGTTAAAATGCGTGATGAGCTAATCGAACGCAAAGGGGCATTGTTATGGATAGATGCTGCAGATCCTGACAAATTAACTGGTATTCCAGCAGACCGTTTAGCAACACATCAAAAAGTATCAGGCGCTGCATTGAAAAACTACCGTAATGCTGTCATGAAGGATTTAATCGCATGGTCTATCGTAGCCGTACCTTCTGAAAAGTGGGCAGGAAAAGTATTCCCGAATTTAGAAGTTGAAAAACAAGTACCAGCTCTTTGGGAAGCCATCTTTAAAACGGTGCATATTGGTGAGGGGAATGCGGTTGAAAACTGGCGTACACATGTTGCAAATTTAGAATCGCGCGCTGCATTATTGAACAATAAAAAGTATGCAAAACTTCATTATACTGCACCAGGTACTGACTTAACGATCGCATTAGCACCTCAGCATAAATGGCTTACAGGTGGTAGTAAAACACCTGATGATACCATTTTCATCGCCAATATGCCGACGGAAGAAGTATACACGTTGCCAATGAAGCAAGGTGTAAATGGCTATGTTAGTAATACAAAGCCATTAGTTTACCAAGGCAATATTATCGATGGCTTTAAGCTTACATTTGAAGAAGGAAAAATTATTGATGCACAAGCACAAGTTGGGCAAGACCTTTTACAAGAGTTAATTGCAGTGGATGAAGGTTCTTGTTATTTAGGTGAGGTAGCACTTGTCCCACATGAGTCCCCAATCTCGGCATCAGAAATATTATATTTCAATACATTATTTGATGAAAATGCTTCAAACCATTTAGCTATCGGTGAAGCTTATCCAACTTGTTTAGAAGGTGGAAGAGATTTAGAAAATGGTCAACTTGAAGCGTTAGGTGCGAACATTTCTGTTACACATGAGGACTTTATGATTGGTAGTGGCGAAATGGATATTGACGGTATTTTACCAGATGGTACTGTGGAGCCAATTTTCCGTAAGGGTAGCTGGGCTTTTTAATAGACTAACATTAATAACATGTGAGGTGAGCAGATGAAACGACTATTGAGCCTAGTAAGTATAACGGTGCTTTCGTTGACACTTGGTGTTTCATCTGCTTTTGCGCGGGCTGAAAATTATGTGGCGCTTGGCGATTCATTGGCAGCTGGTCAAACACCGTATCAGGAAATTGATGCAGGCTATAGTGATCTTATCGCGATGCGTTTAGGAAAGATGGGGCAGCTGAGTGCCTATACGAAAGAGCTCGCGTTCCCAGGCTTTACAACAGCGGACGTTTTAGAGCGAGTAAAGTCAGAAGAGGCACGTGCAATCTTAGCAAATACTACACTTATTACGATTTCTGCAGGCGCCAATGATTTACTTCGTTTAGTGCAGGTCAACCCAACTGCTGGTACATTAGCGTTTTCACAGCTTCAAGTTGACTACGCTTTAAATATGGCACGAAAAAATATGGCGGCTATATTGGCAGAGTTAAAATTACGTGCACCAAAAGCGAAGGTATATATTATGGGCTATTATTTTGCTTATCCAAATGTGCATGCAACACAAAAAGAGGGAACAAATGCACAGCTCTTAAAGTTAAATACAATTTTAGAGCAACAAGCTGAGCAGGCAGAGATGACTTATATAAATGTCTACGATGCTTTTGGGTTGCAGGCTAATCACTACTTGCCAAATATTGCAGATGTCCATCCTAATTTTGAAGGTTATCGGCAAATGGCAAATGCCTTTTTAACATCTTATAATGGTAGCGATATGCTCGCAATACCTACTACTGAGTTACCAAATCCTAATCCAATGACATTTCAGGAGATATTAGAGAAACAGGCTAAGTCCAAGGAAAAATCAGTAGAAGCGAAACAGGAGAAAGTTTCAACCGTCAGAAACATTCAGGGCTTTATTGGCTATGCTACATTTATAGAAAAAGCCAAAGCGAATCAGCACTCGCAACTACGACAAATCTAGGACATGAAAGAGACAAAAAGCTGTAACGTAAAAAAGTATGCTAAGTAAATGAACTGCCTCCTAATTAGGGTCAATTCAAGTAACTTAGCATACTTTTTTATTGCAGGGCAGGTGCCAGACACATTATACGAGTGCCAGTCACCGAAACAATTCTGAATTATACGAGTGCCAGTCACTGAAACAATTCTTAATTTTGCTAGTAGGGCATTTCTAATATCCAAGTAAAAATCCACGAAGACTCCTGCGGGAACAGCACAAGTTGTAAGACGCAATAGACCGCGCGACAGCGAGGGTTGCGGCTTACACTGTGCCCGTGGAAAGCGAAGTGGATTTTTACGAAATAGAAGGCTAAAAGAAAAGTACCAGTCACCGAAACAATTCTGAATATTACCAGTGCCAGTCACAGAAACAATTGAGGCTTTTTCCATATAAAAGATGTTGCCTTAAAGCAAGAATATCGTTAAATGCATGATAAAATAAAAGAAAAAGACAGGAGGCGCAAATACAATGAAATTATTCCATACTGCCGATTGGCATTTAGGCAAGCTTGTACAAGGGATGTATATGACTGAGGACCAACGCTATATTTTACAACAATTTTTGCAAGCTATTGACGAAGAAAAGCCAGATGCAATTATTGTAGCAGGCGATTTATATGATCGCTCAATGCCACCTGTAGAGGCGGTTAATTTATTAAATGATGTTTTAGCAGAAATTGTACTAGAAAAGAAAATTCCTGTGTTAGCAGTCGCTGGAAATCACGATAGTGCAGGTCGATTAAATTTTGGTAGTCGTGTCATGCGTGATAGTGGATTACATATAGTAGGTCAGTTCACAAAAGAACATTCGCCTATTGTACTAAACGACGCGTTCGGTGAGGTGCATTTTCATCTTGTACCGTTTGCAGAGCCAGCCTCCGTCCGTACTATTTTAGAAGATGATACGATTCAATCACATCAAGATGCGATGCAAAAAATTATCGCACATATTAAACAAACGATGGATACAACAAAGCGGAATGTATTTATTGGACATGCCTTTGTCACGAAATACGGCTATGAGGAAGAAAACACGAGTGATTCAGAACGCCCACTCTCTATAGGTGGTTCTGATTGCGTCGATGCAGCGCTATTTAAGCAGTTCAACTATACGGCACTTGGACATCTTCACAAAGCCCATTTTGTATTGAATGAATCGATTCGATATGCAGGTTCGCCATTAAAGTACTCGTTATCTGAACATCTACATGAAAAAGGTTTTTTAATTGTAGATTTAGATGCAAGTGGGCACGTTGAAGTCACTAAACAAAAATTAGTGCCAAGACGAGATCTACGAGTGGTAGAGGGCTCGATGGACGATTTATTAAAACGCCCACCATGCGAAGACTATGTTTTTGTACGTTTAACAGATACGACGCCAGTTGCTTCACCGATGGAGCGAATTCGTACTGTATTTCCACATGCGATGCATATTGAACGAAAGGCGTCTCGCATGCAAGAAGACCGTGAAATACAAGCAATTGATATAGAAAAAGTAGAGGATATTGATTTATTCCGTGGCTTTTATGCTGATATTTTGGGTGAACAGCCCGATGCAGACACTGAGCGTCTATTTATAGAAATGTTACAGGAATTATTAGAAGAGGAACGGGAGGCAGTGCGATGAAACCACTCAAGTTAACGATTACTGCTTTCGGTCCTTACAAACATACAGAGGTTATTGATTTCCAACAGCTTGGTGAGTATCGGTTATTTGCTATATCAGGAAAAACGGGTGCTGGCAAAACGACAATCTTTGATGCCATTTGTTATGCACTCTATGGAGCAGGGAGCGGAGAGGACCGTCAGGATACAGCAATGCTTCGAAGCGGTTTTGCTGCAGATGATGTTTATACTTCAGTAGAATTAGTTTTTGAAATGAGAGGTAAGATCTATCAAATTGTGCGGCAGCCTGGTCATGTTAAAGCAAAAAATAAAAGCGTTACAGGTAAAAAAGTTGAGTTAGCAGAAATGAAGGACGGTAAACTTGACTTTAGTATTGTAGAGAAGCAGCAAACAAATGAAGTAGATAAAAAGCTGTTGGAAATTATAGGGCTAACAAAAGATCAATTTAGTCAAATTGTAATGTTACCTCAAGGAGAGTTTCGCAAACTTTTAACGTCAGACTCTACCAATAAAGAAGTCATTTTACGTAAAATATTTAAAACAGATCGTTTCAGTGCGATGACTAAAAAGCTGGATATAAAAAGGAAAGAAGCAGAAAAGGATTTAGAACATGCCCAGCAATTAAAAGAGCACTTACTGGGGCAAATTGCAGGCGTTTTACCAGAGCGACCATCAACACTATTTACTTGTATAAACAATAATACAGACAATGTGCATCAGCTAAAAAATGCTCTTGAAGAGGAGCAATTCTATTATAATGCTAGTATTCGAACGGAACAAATGCGCTATGAAGAAGCTTATGCAAATCATCAAAAAGAACAAGAATATTACAGTATGGCAAAGGCGCTAAACGAACAATTCGATCAACAGGCACAACGACAAGCACGTTTGCAGTTGCTGATGCAGCAACGAGAAAAGTATACTTCGATGGAACAAGAAATACAGTTAGCGGAGCAAGCAAATCGTCTCATTATGCTAGAACAACAGTGTGTGGACTTGCGGTCAGAACAAAATCGTAAAGAACAGCTTTATCAGCAGGCTACAATTAATCATCACGATGCAGTAGAACAGCTAAAGAAAGTGCAACAATTGTATACAGAGGAAGAAGCAAAAGAGCCAGAGCGTCAGCACATATTGCAACAGGAAATAGAGCTACTAGCGTTGGTGCCGAAATTTGAAGCATTTGAAAGTACTCAGCAAAATTTGGGGATAATTGAACAGCTTGTTGAAAGTTCAAAACGTGCAGTAGCTGATAATCTTGCTATTTTAGAAAAAGAACAGATGCTAGTTCGGCAATTAACTGCAACAATTGAGCAATATGAAAAGCAGATGGAACCTTATGCAGGCTATTTAGAACAGCTTCCTATACTTAAAGAGCAAGTAACACTATTAGCTCAAATTGAAAAATATGAGCGAGCGTGTAAGGAAGCTGAGCGAGCTATGAATAATGCCCATGAGCAATACCTAGAAAGTAAGCATGCGCTTCAAACAAAAGAGCAACAATGGATTACGGGGCAGGCTAGCATATTAGCAGCTAAGTTGAAGGACGGAGATCCATGCCCTGTTTGCGGTAGTACAACACATCAACTCACACATAGAGAGCCGTTAGAAGTAGTAGATGAAGCAGAGCTAGAATCTTTACGAGTGATGACCAATACAATGGAGCGTAAATATTTGGAGCAAGATGCAACGCTAAAAACAACTAAACAACTGCTTCAAGAGGCAACAGAGCAATTAGATGCTTATCATATTTCAATAGATAATCGATTAGAGCTGACATCTTCTTTACATTTTATTGAACAACAAGTTACAGTTTTAAAAATAGTGAAGGATCAACTGTCTGTCGCACGAACTAAGCAAAAGGGACAACACGAAAAAAATGAACAGCTACAACAAAAACAACTACAATTAGAGCAACATTTTGCAGAGCAGTCGAAAGAGTTAATAAAACAGCAAGCGATTGTAGAAGAACAGCAAAAGCAAATTCCGAAACACATACAGTCATTACAAGCGTTAAAACAAATGATTGCAGATGTAGGTTCGCAAAAAATGGCGTTACAGTCAGCTTGGAACGCGATTCAGCAAAATTTACAGGCGACTAAGGAAGCAACAAATAAGGCTTCTATGACAGAAGAACTTGCAAAAACAGCCTATGAGGAATTGCTAAATAAACTGAATGAGAAGCGTGAACAGTTTTTAGTAAGCATGAAAGATGTGGGGTTTGCAGCCTATGAAGAATACGCTGCTGCAAAGCGAAGTGATAGTGAAATCGAAGACTTACGGAAAGCATGTCGTGATTATGCCTTACAATCACATTCCTTACAGCAACAAATTGCAGATGGGGCAAAGCATCTTGAAGGAAAAGAAAAGCAAAATCTAGAGGAATTAGAGGAAAAGCTTGAGATGCTCCGTGCCACATATGAGGAAGCATTTAAAACTTTGCAACAGACGCAAAGCTATGCAAAGGCATGTGCTGATTTTATTGTTAAAGTTGAGGATACTGCAAAGGAAATACGTGTACTTGAACAAGAGGCAGGACGTGTAAAAGAGCTTTACACAGTGTTGAATGGCCAAAATCCGAAAAAACTTTCCTTTGAGCGATATATTCAAATTAATTATTTAGATAAAATCACTGCAGCAGCAAATATCCGATTATTCCACTTATCGAATGGACAGTTTGAATTGCGCCGTTCAGATCGATTAGAGAAGCATGCGAAGCAAAGTGGGCTTGGCTTGGATGTCTATGATGCGTACACAGACCAATTAAGAGATGTTAAAACATTATCAGGTGGGGAGAAGTTTAATGCATCATTAAGTCTTGCATTAGGTATGGCGGATGTAATTCAAAGCTTCCAAGGTAATATTCGTATCGAAACAATGTTTATCGATGAGGGCTTCGGTTCATTAGATGAGGAAGCGTTAAATAAAGCGATTGACACGCTAATTGATTTACAAGACTCTGGAAGAATGATTGGCGTTATTTCACATGTAGCTGAGTTGAAAGCTGCAATGCCTGCAGTATTACACGTCGAAAAAACGTTGAGCGGACATAGCACAACCCATTTTGAAGTAAAATAAGTGCCAGGCACACAAACAATTCTCAAACAATTTATAGATAACATAGTAAAACCCACGAAGACTCCTGCGGCTTACATTGAGCCTGCTGGAAAGCGATGTGGGTTTTTACGTTATAGGAGCCCATTGGCTATTATTTTTTGTGTGTCGTTACGTTAGGTGTTGTTCCTTTTTTTGCTGCGACCACTTTTTTGACAATCGGAATAACGATGGGCGCTAATTTTATTGCAGTTTTAACTACCTTCGATACTTTCATGAATACGACAGCTCCTTCATACTAAAAATTTTTAACGAATAACTCGTACAGCTTGAACAATATTCCAAATGACAATGCCTAATGAAACGAGTAAATAAATACCAAAAGATACAAACCATATGATAATAAATGTATTCCCATTAGAAGAAGGATCAAACGTGTTCAATGATATTGTAGAAAATACAAAGACGATAAAGAAAATGATACCAAAGATAAATGGTATTAAGTGAGATATAAGTGCTCTAATGGAATGTCTCTTGACATCACTATCTTTTGATACAAAATAAACGATTACTGGAACGATAAATGGTGCAAAAAAAATACTGAGATAACTAAAGGCAGATAAAATTTTTTGATTCTCCATAGTAGTCCCTCCTTTTAAATTATTTACGCATAGAAAACACGAAAGTTTCAAAAAAATTAATGTGGAAAAGGTTGTAATTGTAAAAGGGTTTACGTACAATGAGGATGTTCAACAAAATAATAAGATGTAACGACCACAAGGGGAGCTGATGATGTCAGCTGAGACTGGGCACGTAATGCCTTTACTCTTCGAACCTGTAAGTTAACGCTTGCGTAGGGATGTGGATAGAAACCGACACTTTTACGATGTGAGGCTCTGTCCTGGCATCGTTTTTTTATGCCAGTTGACATGCATATCAAAAAGATTTCTATTCCTGCTCTTGTATCCTACATCGGAACAAAGGAGAGAATAATAAAATGGACAAAAAAAGATTACTCATGCTGATGGAAATTGCAATTTTCGCAGCGCTAGGACTTGTACTCGATCAAGTTTCCTTTAAAGTATGGGCGCAAGGTGGCTCCGTAAGTCTAGTAATGATACCAATCATCTTAATGGCATTACGTTGGGGGCTCTTAGCTGGACTAACAACAGGTTTACTAATTGGAGTTATGCAAACGATGTTTGGCGCTTATATTGTGCATTGGCTACAAGGCTTGCTAGATTACGGAGTAGCATTTACGGTCGTTGGTTTAGCGGCAGTAGTACGTGGACCTATATTTAAAGCGACAGCCGCCTTAAACAAAAAGAAAATGGCCCTTTACATTGTAATCGGTACCGTATTAGCAGGTTTCCTACGTTATTTAGCCCATACAATTGCAGGGGCTGTATTTTTTGCAGAATATGCAGGCGAGCAAAACGCATGGATTTATTCAATCATATACAATGGAACATACATGCTTCCAGCAACAATATTAACAGCGATCGTTGGTGTGATATTATTTACAGCTGCACCCCAATTAATGCAACGAAAATCATAAACACGATAAGACTGTCCCAAAAGTGAAAATAGTATGCTAAGTGTAACTTAGTGTGCTATTTTTTTTTATAATTCAAGACAATTGGGTCGTTATTGTTAGTACCAGAACTTCTAAAAGGGTCTGTTTTTTACTTGTCTGGTACTTATGAAATAATGTTAGCATAGAATAATTAAAGCGTTTGGCGTTATGGACATATAAAGTTATGTTATATTAATGAATAGATATTAGATGAAAGGGACGTTATAAATGATTGTAAAAACGCAAGAAGAAATTGAAGCCTTTAAAAAAATCGGTCGCATTTGTGCAGAAATTCGTGAGGCAATGAAAGCAGCTACAAAACCTGGTGTGACAACACTTGAATTAGATGAAATTGCAGGCCGTATGTTTGCTGAAGCAGGAGCTATTTCTGGTCCTAAAGGTGAATATGATTTCCCAGGATACACATGTATTAGTGTGAATGAAGAAGTTGCCCATGGTATTCCAGGACAACGAGTTATTAAAGAAGGGGATATTGTCAATATTGACGTATCAGGTTCTTTAAATGGCTATTTTGCAGATACAGGTATTTCATTTGTAGTAGGTGAAGGGTACGAAGATAAGGAAAAACTTTGCCGCGTAGCAAAAAGTGCCTTTGACCGCGCTATGACAAAAGTAAAAGCTGGTTCTAAATTAAACCAAATTGGGAAAGCTGTTGAGCGTGAAGCTTATGCAAACGATTTAACTGTCATTATGAATTTAACAGGTCATGGTTTAGGGCGTTCATTGCATGATGAGCCAAACCATATTTTAAATTATTACGATGCTTGGGATTCAACAATTATGAAAGAAGGAATGGTGCTAGCTGTTGAGCCGTTTATTTCAGCGAAGGCAGAACATATTGTTGAAGCTGGTGATGGCTGGACATTTGTTACACCTGACAAATCATTAGTTGCCCAAATTGAGCATTCTATTATTGTTACAAAAGACAAACCAATCATTTTAACTTCGTTAGATGAAGCCTAAAATAAAGGCTAGATGAAAAAGCAGCTTACCGACTTATTTTCGGTAAGCTGCTTTTTTTTTAACAAATAGGATACCAACAATTAGGACACCACATAAAAATAATGCCGCTGTCGTCACGAGTAATTCATCAAGATGATTATGGAGCGCAATACCAATAAATGCCCAAATAAACACGCTAGGATAGACAATGTCGTAATAATGGTAACGAATATGTAAGGCGATAGCTACACTGATTGACAGTAAAATAACTGCCCAAAGTGGATTGCTAAGTCCAAAACCATGCCATCCATAAGATGTTAATGTAAAACTTGCATTTGTCATCATGATAAATGTAGACCAGGCAAAATAAAGTGATATGGGTAGTCGGCCAGATAAAGTATTATTTGTATACGGATAAGTACTATAAAGTAAAAATAAGTACAATACTAATATGACGGAGCAGCAAATAAAGACTATGAATAATTCATAATGCCAAAATAAAATAGAGAGCGCCTGTAATATGCAAACATTGCTAAAGAGAACAGTCTGTTTAATAGATGTCTTTTGAAAATTCATAACTAACCAATAAGCAAGCAAAATGTAAATTAATATCCATATCATATAACTAATATTAATAGGTGCAAACATTACGGGAAAACGATTTGAGATTTCTAACGAAGATTGACCATTTATTTTTATAAAATAGGATGAAAAGGTTAGGATGAGTGAGACAATAAAGGTTATTGTCATTAAAATAATCTTAGGCAAGGCTTCCTCTCCCTTCGTGTTAAATTGTATAGGGAAAAGACAAATAAGTATATGACTGTCACATAATATCTATTTCATTATAGCGGAAAACCCTTACAATGTATCAATGAATTTGCTTTAAAAAAACTACAATTTACCATTTGAATATGCATCCAAATATTTCTTTAGTACAATAGAAATAACCAATTTGAAGGAGTGAAATTTTTATGGCCCAAAATCTTAAAAATCTTGACCTATCGATTGAACTAGACAAAAAACTGTATAAAAAGAAATTAAAAGTACTTCAATATGAAATGTTAAATGCACAGCAATTTTTACTAAACAATAAAATCGGACTTATTCTAGTATTTGAAGGAATGGATGCAGCGGGTAAGGGTGGTGCTATTAAACGTCTGATTGAACGTGTAGACCCAAGAGGTTATATAGTCCATCCAATTTCAGCTCCACAGCCTCATGAACTACGCTATAACTACTTGCAACGCTTTTGGAGAAAGTTACCGCAGCATGGACAAATCGCTATATTCGACCGTTCTTGGTATGGACGAGTGCTAGTAGAGCGTATTGAAGGATTTGCAACTAAGGATGAATGGTCTCGTGCATATGAAGAGATTAACAACTTTGAAAAGATTTTAACTGCAGGAGACTACATTATTATTAAGTTTTGGTTACATGTATCAGATGAAGAGCAGTTGAAGCGTTTTAATGAGCGCGCGCAGGATCCATATAAATCATGGAAGTTAACGGATGAAGACTGGAGAAATCGTGAGAAATCTCCTGAGTATATAGAAGCGGCAAATGAGATGTTTGCTAAAACAGATAAGAAAAACGCGCCTTGGATTTTGGTGGCAGGAAACGATAAAAAACATGCGCGAGTACAGGTGCTACAAGAAACACTTGCACATATTGAACGCGAGGCACAAAAAAGAGGTCTACATCTATCAAACGTATTGGATAAGTCCCATTTAGAGGATGCTGAATCTTCCAGTATTGAATTACAAATACATTCTAAAAGAACAAGTAAAAACAAGTAAATAAATTGATTAGTGCTGTGATAACAAGACAAGACTGTTTTAGTTGTAGCAGCATCTTTTTTTACATACAATGAATATGTATTTACATTTATCGGAAGGCTTGTGGGGGAGAAATGGTGCTTAAAATTTGGAATTTATTAAGGAAAAAGGGTGGAAATGTGGTATCGATTCAAGGAAGAAAATGCTACGTTCGCACATTCCAAGAAAAAGATGCACAAAGCTTAATGGGTCTAGTAAGTCGAAATAAATATTTTTGGTCTACATATGAACCGTTACAGCGTCCTGAATACTATACAGTTGAAGCACAATATAAAAAAATTCAAGAAAGTTTATATTTAATGAACTCGAAGAGAGAATTTACATTTGGTATTTATGAGCTCGGTACAAATAATTTAATTGGGCATATTTCGTTGTATGCTATCAAGCGTTTACCGTATTCGAGTGCATTTGTTGGCTATGCAATGGATGAAATCTATATTGGAAAAGGGATTGTTTCAGAAGCTGTAGAATTAGTTGTGCAATTTGCCTTTGAACAAATTGGGTTACATCGAGTAGAGGCGTATGTATCAACTGAAAATAGTGCATCTATTCGCGTCTTAGAAAAATCAGGTTTTCAACAAGAAGGTTTGTTAAGAAAATTATTGTATATTAACGGTCAATGGGTAGATCACTATATGTATGCCCGCTTAGAGCCAACAGTATAAATACGCTATAAGCTATAAAAAGTGAAATGTAGTCGGGACAAAAGAGTAAAAAGTGTTAGATTGATGGCAGTCTAACACTTTTTTCTATGCCATTGTTGTGCGCTACGGCGGGCGCTTTCCGCGGGCACACCGTAAGCCGC
>NZ_JBIWDA010000007.1:114893-165640 GCF_044761745.1 Lysinibacillus sp. NPDC097279
AACCCTCGCTAACGCGAGGACAGTTGCGTCTTACGTTTTGTGCGTTCCCGCAGGAGTCGCCGCCTTCGCTCTCAACAATTAGTACGCACTGCTAATTTTAAAATATCGGCAAAGAACAAATAGCGAACGACATTCATTTTATAGTGAAAAATCACAAAAACGGATATGTCTCCTGCCTTTTAATTCTATGCCGTTGTTGTGCGCTACGGCGGGCGCTTTCCGCGGGCACACCGTAAGCCGCAACCCTCGCTAACGCGAGGACAGTTGCGTCTTACGTTTTGTGCGTTCCCGCAGGAGTCGCCGCCTTCGCTCTCAACAATTAGTACGCACTGCTAAGTTTAAAATATCGGCAAAGAAAAAATAGCGAACGACATTCATTTTATATAGTGAAAAATCACAAAAACGGATATGTCTCTTGCTTTTTAATTCTATGCCGTTGTTGTGCGCTACGGCGGGCGCTTTCCGCGGGCACACCGTAAGCCGCAATCCTCGCTAACGCGCGGTCTGTTGCTTCTTACGTGCTGTGCGTTCCCGCAGGAGTCGCCGCCTTCGCTCCCAACTACTTATTCTTCAAAGACCACATGCTCTTTTGGCGCATCGACCAGTCATTTAATAGCTTCGAATGTAATGACTTGATTTCGGTTTGTAGGGTATTGCTGATAGCTATAGTCTGCTGAAATAACGATATCTTTAAAGCCAATTTGCATTAAAAGCCTTTTAAATTCATTGATCCCATACCATTTCAATGTGAAAATTTCAAATTCGCTGTCGATACAGGTACCATCTTTCCATTTATCATAGCGATGATGGGAAGTAGTCGTTTGTTTGATATGATTCATTTCAGATTGTGTTATTTGTAATGTAATCAATTCACCTTGTTTGTTTGTAAACGTTCGATAATGTGAGCTACCTTCGCTAAATTCTGGTTGTAAAAATAAATCGACTATTAATCTGCCATTTGGTTTTAAATGATGATAAAAATTAGCTAGTATATGCATAGCTTTGTCATCATCATCAATTAACAAAAATGTTCCTGCAGGGAGAATAATTGCTTCATAATGGGATTCTGACTGAAAGGTCTCCATATCGGCTAGAAAGATGTTTGCTTCTTTATTTGCCAGTGTTAAATTGTCTCGACAATAAGTTAACATTTCTTCAGATAAATCAAACCCTTCGATTGACAACCCTTGCTCAAGTAATGGAATTAAAATACGCCCCGTTCCAACGGCTGGCTCTAATATTTTTCCTTTTACCTGTGAAAGTCTTTCGCTATAGTATTCAACATCTCCAAAAGAACTTCCAATTGGTTTATCAAGATTATAAACTTCTGCTGAAATAGAATGATAGGATTGCATATGTTCCTCCTGTGAAATTAATTATTTTTCTATTTATAGAAATATTATACATAATTTAATTGAAAGTATTTTAAAAAAACACAAGAATTATCATATAAAAGAAATGGATGCTATTTATAATTTTATTTGGGGGTGAGACAAATGGATGAACAGATCCAATTGATGATTGAGTGGATTGAAGGTAATTTAAAAAATCAATTCTCTTTGAATAAACTTGCTAATTTCATGGGCTATTCGCCTTACTATTGCTCTTTTAAATTTCACCAAGTAACAGGTATTAGTATACGACGGTATATTCATCTTAGAAGATTGTATTTATCTACAGAAGATTTGGCGATGAACAGGAGAATAGTGGACATCGCCTTTGAGTACGATTATTCTTCGCAGGAAGCATATAGCAGAGCATTTAAAGCTGTTTTTGGAATCAATCCTAAAGAATATCAACTTAACAAAATGCCTGTTCAGTCCATTGTTAAACTTACTATGAATAAAGACGGGAAATGGTGTGAAATGCATAGTAATCAAACAACTGAAATAGAAAGGTTACAAAATACGAATAAGGAGTTATTTGAGAGGGACGTACTTAACATTTTGAATGGACAAATGATGTATGAGGAATTTAAGAATAATAGGCTAATGGAAGATTGTGATTACGCTCCATTTAACGAAGCTATGTGTGTAAACGCTACTACACCACAAGTTTTTAGTAAAGCATTTATAAACGAGCGCGCTGATGGACACCATAATTCCGTAGAGAATTATATTCAAAAGGTTATTGCTCCATTAGACAATCTTTTTAACAAAGAGTATAAATATATCGTTTTATGGTTTGGTGAAGACATGTTTTGCCAAATGAACCTTCTTACAATACTATCTTATCTTGAACAGTCAGGCTATAAGGGGAAAGTGTTCTTAAATAGTTTCAGAGAGGACGAGTTTAAAGTTAATCAAACGGAACTGCAATTAGGGCATTATAATGCAGTATACAAGGAAGTAATGATTAACCACAATAAGCCATCGAACGACGTACTACCTGTAATGTATCAGGCCATTAATATCTATTTGGATATGTTAAACGAAGATAATGCAGTAGTAAAATTTATTACCAAAAATAAAGACTTGCCAACAGCCGAATTGTTGAAGCAATGTTTTGTCCTATTTTCAACAGTAGGCTATGGTGATTTACAATATTTACAGCTTATCAATAAAATCAAATAAGATAAAAAAATGTGTCTATCATTCGACCTTTCGATACGATAGACACATTTTTTATTATATATTGAATGATTGTCTGCCAAAAGAACAGTGAGCTCTAAATAAGCTCAGTAATGTGTGTATATTATTTGCTACCATCGTCGATTAAATCAAGACGACCAGTATTCGGGTCAATTACTAAACCGTGAACAGGTACAGTTTGTACCATTAGTGGGTGATTACGAATGGTATCGACACTTTTCTTAACGCTAGTCGCTACATCGCCGAAACCACGTAAAAAGTCTTTTAAATCAATTCCCGAGTATTCCATCATTTTAATCGTTTCTGGTTTAATACCTCGGTTAACCATTTTGCTAAGCATTGCATCTGGATCAACTGCGCTCATACCACAGTCGTAATGTCCAACTACATACACCTCATCAGCTTGTAGTTCATAAACAGCAACAAGTAAACTACGCATTACTGCACCAAATGGGTGACTTACTAAAGCACCAGCACTTTTTACAATTTTTACGTCGCCGTTTCTTAAGTTCATCGCTTTTGGTAATAGTTCTACAAGGCGCGTGTCCATACAAGATAAAACAACGATACGCTTATCTGGGTACTTTGTTGTAATAAAAGGCTCATATTTTTTTTCTTGAACGAAATCTTCATTGAACTTTAAAATATCTTTTAACATTGTCATGAAAGTTTGCTCCCTTCCCTACAGAAATATTTTAGAGCAAAAACGTAAATATGCAAATAATAATAACAATATTCATGCAATTTTATGAAAAAAAAAGAAGTTTGCTTAGTTAATTAGCGAATCCTAAGGCAATCCGTAAATGCAAAAAAACAGCTACGTAAAGTAGCTGTTTTGATTATGAATTAATATTTTTCTTTTGGTAGTGGGTCTACAGTTACTGAAGATTTAGAATCTAAGCCAACTTGTAGGTAATGAATGAAAAATCCAAGAGAAATTAATAATACGGCTGTGAAGCCAACTACAGTTGTGATGAACATTATAAAAGCTCCTCTCTACTTAAATAATCTACTATAAGAACTACATTAATTATACAATAGGTTGCTAGGAAAATGTAAGGATAATTTATGACATCCATAAGATACCTAGACTAGAATAATATTATCAGGAACGACTATTGTCTTAAAATGCCCAGTTACCATCGCGGAAAATTGGTTCGATTTGACCATCAATTGTAATTCCATCAATATCCATTTTAGCAGAGCCAATCATAAAGTCAACATGAGTTAGACTCTGATTCAACCCATGTTTCAGTAGTTCATCCGAAGACATTTCTTTGCCGCCCTCTATACAAAATGCATAAGCTCTACCTATCGCTAAATGGTTAGAAGCATTTTCATCGAATAATGTATTGTAAAATAATAAATCAGATTGCGAGATAGGTGATTGATGGGGCACAAGTGCTATTTCACCAAGATAATGAGCCCCTTCGTCTGTCGCTACAAGCGAGGCTAAAATTTCTTGCCCTTGCTCAGCCTGAATATCGACGATGCGACCATCTTTAAATGTTAATTTAAAGTTATTGATAATATTGCCCCCATAGCTTAAAGGCTTCGTACTGGATACATAGCCATTCGCGCCTGTCTTTAACGGTGCTGTGAAAACTTCCTCTGTTGGCATATTCGCCATAAATGTCTGCCCCTGTATATTGACGCTACTACCACCTGTCCATACGTGCTTTTCAGGTAATTCAATTGTTAAGTCTGTTCCTGGCGCTGTATAGCGAAGGGATTTATATTGCTTCCCATTCAAATAGTCAGCTTTATCATGTAGCTGTAAATCGTGAGCTTTCCATGCGCCGACAGGTTGTTCTTGATCAATGCGTGTTGCAGTAAAAATGGCTTCCCATAATGCATCAACTTGTTGTTCTTCGGGTAGTTGTGGAAATACTTTAGCTGCCCAAGATTTAGAAGGAGCTGCGATAACTGTCCAACTAAATTTGTCTGCCTGTAGCATATTATAATAATTTACTAGTGCTTTACCTGAGGCTTTTTGGAAAGTCATAATTTTTTCATGATCTATATCCTTTAAAAGGTCAGGATTTTGCGAAACGATACTTAAAAAGGCAGCACCTTGTTCAGCAAGCCATTCACGTTCTTGTATTTTCCATGGCGGGAAGAAATCGAATGAGTCTTTTGGAGCTTTTTCATAGCGTGTTCGAACAAGTTTATCATCCGATAAATCGACAAAAACCTGTTTTGCACCATTTTCATAGGCAATTTTAGTAATTATTTCTGCTAATTTTAAGTTATCGGTCGAACAACTCATATATAGGTATTGATTTTTCTGGATATTTACTCCTATTTTCACGGCTAATTCGGCATATCTTAGTAATTTTGTGTCAAATGATAATAACAAATTCTTAACCCCTCTCGATTATAGACAATTTAGTGTATTATTCTTAATTCAATATAATCAAATATGGTCGAAATGTGAATAAAAAGCATTTATTTCATCGAAAAATTAGTGAAATACATTTATACTATATAATATCTTTATTTAAAATATGGAAAATTGGACGAAAATAAGTAGGATAGAAGATTTGGAGGTTCGAGAATGGATTTATCGTCAGTAGTAGGGGTAATATTAGCGTTTATCGCCCTGTTAACAGGGATGGTGTTAAAAGGTGTAAATTTAAGTGCCTTTTATAACCCGGCGGCTATTTTAATTATCATCTTCGGTACAATATCTGCTGTAACAATTGCCTTTCCAATGAAGGAATTAAAGCGGGTGCCAAAGCTGTTTAAAATTCTTTTTAAAGAAACAAAACTAGCGGATGATATTGAAATCATTAAAATGTTTTCACAATGGGCCGATTTAGCACGCCGTGAAGGTTTGTTAGCGTTAGAAAGTAAGGCTTCAGAAATTGAAGATCCATTTTTGAAAAATGGTCTTACATTAGCAATTGATGGTCAAAACGCAGATTATATTCGTGACGTATTAACGGAAGAAGTAGAAGCGATGGAAGACCGACATACAAGTGGCGCAGCCATTTTTACACAAGCAGGTACATATGCCCCGACATTAGGGGTACTCGGTGCGGTAGTAGGGTTAATCGCAGCGTTAGCAGATATGAACGATATTGATAAGTTAGGACATGCCATTTCAGCTGCTTTCATGGCAACATTATTAGGTATCTTTACAGGTTACGTACTATGGCATCCATTTGCCAATAAGTTAAAACGTAAATCAGCAGTTGAAGTGAAGCAAAAACGTATGATGATTGAAGGAATCCTTTCTGTATTAGAAGGGGAAGCTCCACGTGTTATTGAACAAAAATTATCTTCTTATTTAACGATGGAAGAGCGTCGTCAAATTTCGGGTGAAAGCGGGGCGGGCGGCCTTGGCAAAGAAAGCTAAGAAAAAAAAGCATGAAGAGCATATTGATGAGTCTTGGTTAGTACCATATGCTGATATTTTAACGTTATTACTGGCGTTATTTATTGTACTTTTTGCATCCAGTTCAGTTGACCAAGAAAAATTAGAGCGTTTATCGGCAGTGTTTAATCAGGTTTTTGATGGTGGTACGAGCTTTTTAGAACAGCCATCGCCAATGCCAACACCTGATGCAAATAATGATCAAACACCGCAACAACCTCAGCAAAACTCTGCGTATTTAAAGGATCAACAGGAGCTAGCTGAAATTAAAGATAGTGTAGATAATTTTATTGCAGTAAATGAGATGGAAGGTCAGTTTGCAACTGAAATGACTGATGAAGGATTGCTTGTTACGATTCGTGATAGCATCTTGTTCGATCCAGGGAGAGCAACCATTAAGCCAGAGTATAATGCAATCGCTAAGGAACTTGCAGGTGTGTTAGTATCTGATCCTGCTCGTAGTATTGTCATTACTGGTCATACCGATAATGTGCCTCAAACAGGTCCTGAATTTGCTTCAAACTGGGAATTATCGGTTATGCGTGCTGTGAACTTCTTGAAAATTTTAGTGGATAGTAACTCAAATCTTGATCCAGTTTATTTTAGTGCAAAAGGTTATGGTGAATATAAAGCCATCGCACCAAATAATACGGCTGAAGGTCGTGCAAAAAATCGTCGTGTCGAAGTGTTAATTCAACCACTTGTTGCTGAAGACGGTTCTGCTGCGATAAACGCGCAGTAATTAAAAAAAGCTATTAGCGAAAGACTTGAAGTCCTTGCTAATAGCTTTTTTAATGCCTGTACCATTATTTGCGTAAAGACCCTAATTCAGCAACGATAGCTTGCATTTCGCTTGGGCTAAATGTGTCACGTTTCATTACCATTTCGTACAGATAGACTAAATCTTCATAATTTGCTTCATCAAAATTCTCTGATTTCATAGCATCTACGTTTACCATGCGGAGCTTATCTTTCATTTGTTCGACCATATAAATAACGTTTTCTTTTGACGGTACTGATAAATCCATTCAATTAAACCTACCTTTCATAATCCTAGCCAATATCATTTCATTGAATAAAAAAAATGTCAACACTGTAATTGGGCGTTGCTTTAAAAATGCACTGTTATTGGGTAGAATAAGGGCAGTAAGCTGTTTAGTTATTTTAAAAATGGGAATATCATTAAACAAGCAGGGGGTATATAAAATATGGGACAAAGTAAATTACTAGCATCAATCGTTGTAGGGGCAGCTGTAGGGGCTGCAATAAGCATGTTTGATCGAACTACACGAGAAAAAACAGTCGCTACAACAAAAAAGATGAAAGAAGCGGTATCTTATTACGCCTCACATCGAAGTGAATTGCAAGACCTTATTGAAGAAAAGGTATTAGCAGCAAAAGTACTATGCGATAGCGTTTCAGAAAATGTGAACACGCTAGCCGAGAAAGTTGATGAGTTTAAAGAATTGCCTTCTACAATTCAAGGTATGATTAGTGATACCAAATCAGCTTTTACTTCACCAGATAAAGAATAAGCTGTATTAAACGGAGGGGATTAAATGGAAAAGAGAAAAGCATCAATACATTCAACGATTGGTGAGGTGAAATCTTTTTTCTCACCAGATGAAGATGCGGTAGATGTGATGACATCGAAGGGCTTTATTCAAGATTTAATGCTTCGCATACAACGTGTTGAAATATCAGCTCTTGGCGCACAACTTGCTTATTTCTTTTTACTTTCTTTCTTCCCCCTATTAATTTTCCTTGTTACCCTATTGCCATACTTAAACCTAGAGACGACGCAAGTTTATTCGTTTTTAGTCAATTTAATGCCTGATGAAGTATATAGGCTGATTGAAAGTACACTAAAAGAAGTATTAACAAATCGTAATAGTAGTTTATTATCGATCGGGGTACTTGGGACGATATGGTCTGCATCAAAAGGAATAAATGCATTAATAAGAGCTTTAAATAAAGCCTACGATACTGAAGGTAGGGTAGGTTTTGTGGACAGAGGACTGTCCCTTGTATTTACGATTGCTTTAGTAATTGTAATTGCAGTAGCTCTTCTATTACCTGTCTTTGGACAACAAATTGGACACTTCTTGTTTTCGATTGTTAGCATTGAAGATGAGTTTGAATCTCTTTGGCGTAATATTCGATGGTCCATGCCACCATTACTTATCTTTTTAGTGTTGATGGCAATCTATTGGTTAGTACCAAATACAAGCCCACGATTAAAAATTATGGGTGTATGGCCAGGTGCCATTTTTTCAACGCTTGCTTGGCTCGTTGTGACATATGGTTTTTCTTTTTATATTAGTAACTTTGGAAACTATTCTGCTACATACGGTAGTATTGGTGGCGTTATTATTTTAATGCTATGGCTGTATTTTACAGGGATGATTTTAATTTTTGGTGGTGTGTTAAATGCCACTATGCAAAAAAGAGCCTTGCTAAAAGCGGAAGGTGCTATCAAATAATGAAAAAGGGTGGTCTCAGTTTGAGACCACCCTTTTATAGTACAGACAAACCGTTGATGCGCGCTATCCGTGAATATTTTGTTAGCATAAAATCTGCTCCTATACCGTAAAAATCCACTACACTTTCCGCGGGCACAGTGTAAGCCGCAACCCTCGCTGTCACGCGGTTTGTTACGTCTTACAACTGTTGCTGTTCCCGCAGGAGTCTCCGTGGATTTTTACTTGGTAAATCACAGAGTGTCTGGTAAATTGTTTGAGTGCCTGACACTTCAGCGCTTTTTTCTATACATTTTTATTAAGCATTCGTAGGCCGTTTAATATAACAAGAATTGTGCTACCTTCATGTCCGATAACACCTAGTGGTAAATCGACAGCTTGTAAAAAGTTAGAGGCAATAAGCAAGATGATGATACCGATTGAAAAGAAAATGTTTTGTTTAACAATTCGTTGCATTTTGCGGGATAGGCGTACTGCATAAGCAATTTTTGATAAGTCATTTTTCATTAACACAACATCTGCTGTTTCTAAAGCAACATCCGTACCTTCTCCCATGGCAATCCCTGTAGTAGCTGTTGCTAATGCAGGTGCGTCATTAATGCCATCACCAACCATCCCAACAAAGTTATGTTGATTAAGTAAACGTTTCATTTCCGTAACTTTTGTATCAGGAAGACACTCTGCAACGTATTCTGTGACGCCAGCTTCTTTCGCAATAACCTTAGCTGTTTTTTCATTATCGCCAGTAAGCATGATGACATCAATACCCAATTCTTTTAATAATGAGACGGCTTTCTTTGCTTCATCACGAACCGTATCTTTTAATGCAGCAAGTGCGACAATGCCTTCATTGTCACGCATGAAAATTACCGTTTTACCTTCTGAAGTAAGCTTTGCTAAAGCGTTATTCGCAAAAGCATTGGCTTCATCCTCACCTACAAAATCAGGTTTACCAATAAGATACTCTGTTTCATTAACATAGCCCTTCATGCCCCAACCAGGGATATCTTCAATCGTAGCTTGCGCAAACTGTGAAATATGTTGTGCTCTTGCGTAGCTTGTAATTGCTTGGGCTAATGGGTGATTGGACTGTGCTTCAATACCCGCAAGAAGTGCTAATGCTTCTTCTCGATTAATGCCTTCGCGTACGATAAACTCAGTAACGACTGGTTTTCCTTGTGTAAGAGTCCCTGTTTTATCGACAGCTAATGCACGTAATACACTTAGATGCTCTAAGTGCAAGCCACCTTTAAATAGCACACCGTTTTTAGCGCCATTTGAAATAGTTGCTAATGTTGCAGGCATTATTGAGGCAACGAGAGCACAAGGGGAGGCAACAACTAAGAGCACCATTGCTCGATAAAATGTCGTCGTCCAATCCCAACCGAGTAAAAAGTGGGGAAGGAACATCATAAGCGCTACAGATAGTAATACGAACTTCACATAAGTGCCTTCAAATTTTTCGATAAATTGCTGTGAAGGTGATTTTTCGCTTTGAGCATTTTGTACAAGCATAATAATTTTTTGGAATAATGTTTCGGAATTTGGTTTCGTCATTTCCATCGTAATGGCACCATTTAAGTTAACTGTCCCTGCAAATACTTCATCACCTTTTAATTTGGCAATAGGTAGTGGCTCACCACTAATTGCTGATTCATCTATAGACGACTGTCCTTTAATAATAATACCGTCTGCTGGGACACGCTCACCTGGTTTAATCAGTAAATGGTCGCCAATTTTTAATGTGGAGACAGCAACTTTCAACGGTTCAAATCCGCCACGTACTAGCCAAGCCTCTTCAGGTTGTAAATTCATAAGTGCTGAAATTTCGCGATGACTTTTGTTCATAGCATATGTTTCGAGAGCACCACTAACAGCAAATATGAAAATAAGAATTGCGCCTTCTGTCCAATAGCCAATAGCTGCTGAACCGATGGCAGCTAATATCATTAGTAGTTCTACATTCAATTTCTTTTCTTCTAGTGTTTCTTCAATGCCTTCTTTTGCTTTAGCAAATCCTCCGACACAAAAAGCAACAATATATAATAAGACAGAAGCTGTTGTTTGATCATTTGAATCTAAACGCCATGCAAGCAAAATAAATAATCCTGCCATAATGGCAGCAATTAGTTCAGCATGTTCTTTGACATTCTCAATTAAACTTATATTTTCTCGATTAGAGTATTCCATCTATATCCCCCCTGATAATGAAAATCAATATCAAAACCCTTATTAAATAAGGAAGTAACAACATTTACGTAGTTGATAATCACTTTCATTTACGTCTTTTCTAATTTAGAATTATTATAACAAAGGTTTTTGGAAAATGAAAGCAATAACTTTTCGAGGTAATGGAATAGGACCAATCTCAATTAAATATAATAATGTGTTCAACAAACTGTTTATTGTTTTACCCATCTTGAACATGCGTTAAAACAGAAAAAGACACAGTATATTCTCTAGGAATATTCTGTGCCTTTATATTTTGTGTGCGCATTAGATAAATCTTTTATGTGAAAAATGTTCTGCTAGATTAGAAAACTCTTTCTGCATGTTGAGCAAGTTTTTCTAGAGAAGATTTGTCCACATCAGCGTGAAGTGAGTTACCGTGAGAGTCCATTGTTACAACAGCTGTGAACCCTTCAACATTTAAATGCCACATAGCTTCTGGAATACCGAATTCCATTAAGTCTACACCATCTACACCTTTAATGCAGTCTGCGTAGTATTGAGCAGCACCGCCAATTGCATTCAAGTAAACACCACCATGCTCACCTAAAGCAGCAAGTGTTTTTGGACCCATACCACCTTTACCAATAACAGCACGGATACCGAATTTTTTCATAATATCGCCTTGGTATGGCTCCTCACGAATAGAAGTAGTTGGACCAGCAGCTTTCACTGTCCAGTTACCTTCTTCATCTTTAGCCATTACAGGACCACAGTGATAAATAACTTGACCGTTAAGATCAACTGGTGCATCATGGCTCATTAAATGATGGTGAATTGCATCACGGCCAGTGTACATACGGCCCGTAATAGCTACAACGTCACCTACTTTAAGTGAACGAATTTGTTCTTCTGTAATTGGAGCAGTTAGCTCTACTACATTTGTTAAAGTTTCATCTGTTGTTGCAGCAACTTCTTCATCTTCTTTAAATGTAATTTTTTCACCTTCTTGGTAGTGCCAGTTGATGATTTCGCCAGTTTCAGGATTAATATCGACTGCCATACGACGGTATGCCCAACAGTTATATGCTACAGATACGTAGAATGAAGCGGGAATACGGTGCATTACGCCAATTTTACAGCCAAGTAATGTTGCTTCACCACCGAAGCCCATTGTACCGATACCGAATGTATTTGCAGTTTTCACCACATATTCTTCTAATTTTGCAAGATCAGGATTTGAATTTGTATCTTCTACATGACGGAATAATTGCTCTTTTGCTAAATCATATCCAGAAGAGCGATCGCCACCGATACCTACACCGATAAAGCCAGCAGAACAGCCTTGTCCTTGTGCTTGATAAACAGAGTGTAAAATACATTTACGGATACCATCTAAATCACGACCAGCACGGCCAAGACCTTCTAGTTCACATGGTAGGCTATACTGGATGTTTTTGTTTTCACAGCCGCCACCTTTAAGAATTAATTTAATCGTAATATAATCTTTTTCCCATTGCTCGAATTTCATAACTGGCAGACCATCACCAAGGTTATTCCCACTGTTTGCACCAGTTAAAGAATCAACGGCATTAGGACGTAATTTTGCATCAGCAGTTGTATCGTTAATCGCTTTTTTAATCGCTTCTTTAATCTCTAATTGGTTTACACCAACAGGAGTGTAGATTTTAAATGTTGGTAGACCAGTATCTTGACAGATTGGTGATACATTGTCTTCTGCCATAATAATATTATTTGAGATTGTTTCTAAACTCATTGCTGCGCGAGTACCAGCATTTTCAGCTTCTTTAGCTTTTTTAATGGCACGACGTACATCTTTTGGTAAGTTTGTTGATGTTTCAGTAATTAAATTGTAAAGACTTTTCTCCAAAGTTTGAAGATTCATTTTGATATTGCCCCCCAATGAAAATTTGATGATTTCCACGAACCATTATACTCTTTTCCACTAATGAAAAAAAGAGTCCATCTAATTGTGGTAGGAATTAGCGATTATTAATATAGAATGTGTAATGTTTACTGATAAACCTTCAAATGTTCAAAGAAAATAGTAATTGAATGTAAGGAACATTTGTTCTAAAATAGAATTAACTTTATTTTAAGGAGGATATTTCATGTCTGAAACAATATCGTTGAAGTTACCAAAGGAAGTTGAGCAATTTCGAAATATAATAGAAGGAACAATGAAACCTGTTGTTGTAATTGAAACGCAAGAAAAGGAAACGACATTATTTGAAAGTAAGTTTGCAGGTAATCCGTATTTTCCACTTTCTAAGGAATATCCAAAAAATGAGGACCAACAACCATTAAAGCTTTTAGCACAAATTAATTTTGCAGATGTACCTAAGCACTTACCTCATTTCCCTAATGAGGGGATATTGCAATTTTATATTGATGGTTATGATGATGTATTAGGAATGGATTTCGATAATGGGAAAAATCAAAATGGTTTTCGAGTTATTTTCCACGATACAATCGTCAATGATGAATCGCAGCTTATTCAAGATTTTTCATTTATAGAAAATGCAGAAGAAGAAATGTATTTTCCAGTAGAAAAGGAAATGGGCTTGTCTTTTAAAGCAAAATATGAGCCTTTATCTATGGATGATTTTAGAAGCAATGAATTATATGCAAGCATCGTAGAAGCTACTGAAGAAGATGAGGAGCTGACAGATGTATTATATGATGTATTAACTGGTGATGGACATAAAATGGGGGGATATCCTTTCTTCACACAGGAAGACCCTAGAGCATACGGTGATTATACAGATTCAACAACGATGTTACTTCAAATAGATAGTGAAGGCGATCATATTATGTGGGGAGATTGCGGTGTTGGCAATTTCTTCATTACAGAGGAAGAACTAAAAAATAGAGATTTTAGCAATGTAGTGTACAATTGGGATTGTCATTAAAAAGCAAGCGAGCATAGATTGCTCGCTTGCTTTTCATTGGTATTATTGTTCACGAGCGTTGAATTGCTCCATTTTATCTTCTAAATCATCCATCATTTGAATTAAACGATCAATATCTTGTAATTCAGTTTTTTCTGGGTCGATGGCATCTAATACTTCTAAAAACATTTCAAGACGTTCCTTTAAGTAAGTCACTTGTTGTTCTTTATCCGTGATTGGCTTTGACATGCATACACCTCATTTCGTCCCTTACATAGTAGCTGATTTGGGACTAAATTTCAATGCCTAGGTTAACACCTAGGACTTAGCGATTATTTTTAAAAATAAATAGACAGAATATTTACAATATTGATGTTATATGTTAAAGTTATTTTAAGAAATAGTAAAGGAGCTGATGGAACAAAACGGTGAACTCTAACTCGAAAAGGAGGGAGTTTAAACAAGTAATAGGCAAATAAAAAAGCCGAAAATCGTGTTTATACAAGTTGAATGATAATAAGTGTTAGTTAGGCCTTAGCGTAAAATCACATGTGGTGAGCGCTAAGGCTTTTTGGTATGCTGTAATGTGGAAGATGACTTGAAGTTGGAGGAAAAAATGAATTACTTCTCAGATTACAGCAAAAAAAGATTTACTATTTTAGTGTTAATCGTATCTATATCTGGGTTTTCACAAGGGATGCTATTGCCACTTATCTCGATTATTTTTGAGCGTGATGGTGTATCGTCCGCTTTAAATGGTCTAAATGCGACGGGACTATACATAGGAACTTTATTAATTTCACCGTTTATCGAACAGCCTTTACGAAAATGGGGCTACAAACCAATCATTTTAATCGGAGGGGCATTCGTCTTTGTATCACTAATTGTATTTCCTTTATGGAAAAGCGTCACATTTTGGTTTGTATTACGTTTACTAATAGGTGTTGGAGATCATGCGCTCCATTATGCTACGCAAACATGGATTACAAGTACATCTGATCATAAGAGCCTAGGTAAAGGTATGGCTATTTATGGTTTATCTTTTAGCATGGGCTTTGCGGTAGGGCCATTAATGGTACAGCTTATAAAAATTGCAGAGGCATTGCCGTTTATTGTGTCATCGATTATGTGCTTAATAGCTTGGTCATTTGTATTTTTCTTACGCAATGAAAAGCCAGAGCGTTTAACGGGTGATATGAATGCACGAGGATGGCATCGTTATAAGGTGGCAATTGTATTTGGATGGATAGCATTTTTAGGTCCGTTTGTTTACGGTTTTTTAGAATCTTCATTAAATGCCTTATTTCCAGTTTACGCTTTACGTATCGGTTTTGAAGTTAACATGATTCCGATTATTTTATCTGTCTTTACATTTGGAGGGATTTTAACGCAAGTGCCACTTGGTGCATTGGGAGATAAAATAGGGCGACGCAACATTCTGATGTTCGGATCATTTGGAGGTGCTATTCTTTTTAGTATTGCTAGTTTTTTAGAGCACTCGCAAATGGCTGTAGCCATCGTGTTTTTCTGTGCTGGTACATTAGTCGGTTCGATGTTTTCTCTAGGTATTACCTATATGGCTGATCTAACGCCTAAAGAGTTGCTACCAACTGGAAACCTACTTTGTGGTATTGCCTTAAGTATCGGTAGTTTAACAGGACCGTTTTTAGGTGGAGTTTATTTAGAGTTTGTGAAAAACTATAGCTTCCTTTTACTTGTAGCACTTCTATTGCTAGGTGTTGCGACAGTACTACTCGTATTCGGAAAAAATAAAAATAAGCGACCATTGACAGTTTAATGTCATGGTCGCTTTTATATGCAAAATAAAAGAGCGGGGCTCATCTCCCGCTCATAAAACAAAAAACGCCCAGCAAATCCGTGCTGTAATGGCGTTTTTCGGTGTGACACGGATGTTCCGTCCATGCCACGTAGGTTTGGCACCTAGAAATACATTATACAGACAAGCTTCGTTAAAAGCAATTAGATAATAATTCCATGCCCAGGGGAGCGGGCGGTGATTCCGCGAAAGCAGGTGGTGATTCCGCGGTGGCGGGCGATGATTCCGCGGAAGAAGGTGATGATTCCGCGGAAGAAGGTAGTAATTCCGCGAAAGCGGGTGATGATTCCGCGGAGGTGGGTGATGATTCCGCGAAAACGGGTAGTGATTCCGCGGAGGCGGGTGATGATTCCGCGGAGGCGGGTGATGATTCCGCGGAGGTGGGTGATGATTCCGCGGAGGCAGGTGATGATTCCGCGAAAGCGGGTAGTGATTCCGCGGAAGCGGGTGATGATTCCGCGGAGGCGGGTGATGATTCCGCGGAGGTGGGTGATGATTCCGCGGAAGCAGGTGGTGATTCCGCGAAAGGGGAGTAATTCCGCGGAAGCAGGCAGTGATTCCGCGAAAGCAGGTGGTGATTCCGCGGAAGCGGGTAGTAATTCCGCGGAGGCGGGTGATGATTCCGCGGAAGGGGGTGATTCCGCGAAAGCAGGTGATGATTCCGCGGAAGCGGGTGATGATTCCGCGGAAGGGGGTGATGATTCCGCGGAAGCGGGTAGTGATTCCGCGGAAGCGGGTAGTAATTCCGCGGAAGCAGGTGATGATTCCGCGAAAGGGTAGTGATTCCGCGATAGAAGGTGGTGATTCCGCGAAAGCGGGTAGTAATTCCGCGGAAGCAGGTGATGATTCCGCGAAAGGGTAGTGATTCCGCGGAAGCGGGTAGTAATTCCGCGGAAGCAGGTGATGATTCCGCGATAGAAGGTGGTGATTCCGCGAAAGCAGGTAGTGATTCCGCGAAAACGGGTAGTGATTCCGCGGTGGCGGGCGATGATTCCGCGGAAGAAGGTAGTAATTCCGCGGAAGGGGGTAGTAATTCCGCGAAAGCAGGTGGTGATTCCGCGAAAGCAGGTGATGATTCCGCGAAAGCAGGTGATGATTCCGCGAAAGTGGGTGATGATTCCGCGAAAGCGGGTAGTGATTCCGCGAAAGGGGAGTGATTCCGCGAAAGCAGGTAGTAATTCCGCGGAAGAAGAAAGCAATCCCGCGATAGCAACGGTTTTGTACCTTATTAAAATAAAAAAGCATCTCAAAACTAATTGAGATGCTTCAATTTATTTATTTTTCAACACAAGCTTAGCGACGCATTCGACTTGAGCAGTCTGAGCGAACATATCCACTGGTTGGATATATTCAACATCATAAAGTTTTGATAATTCCTGTAAATCTTTTGCTAATGTAGATGGATTACAAGATGTATAGACAAAACGCTTTGGTTTTAGCTTAAGGACAGTGCGGATAAATTCTGGTGCAAGTCCTGTGCGTGGTGGGTCTACTGTAATAACATCTGGTGTGAAGCCTTCTTTACGCCATTTTGCTAAAACACTTTCAGCTGTGCCGACTGCATATTTCGTATGTTTGAAGCCATGGTTACGCGCGTTTTTGCGTGCATCTTGAATGCTTTCAGGAATGACGTCCATACCACGAACTTCTTTCGCCTTATCCGCTAACCATAAACCGATTGTACCAACTCCACAATAGGCATCCACAACGGTTTCTGTGCCTGTTAATGCCGCTGCTTTTTTGATTTCATTGTATAGATGTACTGTTTGTGTTGGATTCAATTGGAAGAATGCACGAGCAGATAGGTCAAATGCTAATTCCCCAAGCTCCTCATGTATTGTTTCCTTACCGTCAAGAACGATCGTTTCATCACCAAAAATAAGTGATGTTTTTTCCCGATTAACATTTTGTGCAATCGATACGATACTTGGATCGATTTTTTTAATGCGTGTGATAAGCTCGGCAAGATGAGGAATTTCTTTTCGTGTTGTCACAAGGACCACTTGTGTTTCACCAGTTCGAATGCCTGTACGTACAACAATCGTACGCACTAAACCATCGAGCGTACGACCGTCGTAAATCGTAATATTTAGCTTTTGTAAGATTTTACGTGTTGCTACAGTAATTTTAGAAGTGATGGGATGTTGAACAAGGCAATCATTAATATTCAGTAGCTTGTTGCTGCCTTCTGAAAAAAGCCCTGCATAGACACGTTTGCCTTCTTTGCGTACTTGAAACTGGCTTTTATTGCGATAATTCCAAGGATTGTCCATACCAAGTGTGTTACGAACTTCTACGCTTTCTGCTAAAGGCTTAGCATAGCGCTCTAACGCTTGAATCACGATATCCCGTTTCTCAATTAGCTGTTTTTCATATGTCATATGTTGAAGCTGGCAGCCACCGCATTCATTGTAAACTGGGCACGGTGCCTCCTGACGAAATTGTGATGCTTTGCGTATAGCAAGTATATCTGCCTCTGCGAAATTGCGCTGTGTTTTCGTCACTTGTGCGGTAATTTCTTCTCCTGGTATAGCGCCCTTTACGAAGACGACGTTGCGTTTATAAAAGCCAACTCCCTCGCCATTAATACCAAGTCTTTTTATAGTTAATGGGAATTTTTGTCCCACTTCCATCGTAGTTTGTTGCGTCAAGCGATCCACGTCCTTTAACTTTGTTCAGCACGTAGGTATTGATAACATGCTGATGTCATCTCCCCATTATAACTAAGGAGTGGACGATTGCATAGTGACAGGGAAATCTTCATATTCCAATACTAAATCATCAAGCGATAAAAAAGTATAGCCTTGCTTCTTCGCTTCAGCAATGAATAAAGGTAGGGCCTCCGCATTATCTTGCGCTACTGTATGCATTAAAATAACAGCGCCAGGGTGAAGTTGCTCCATTAACGCATTATAAGCATAATCTGCTCCACGGCGTTCATCTTTTAGCCAATCTTTAAAAGCGACAGACCAGAAAATATGACGGTAACCTTCTGCATTACCAACCTCTAACAACTTCGCATTGAAAATTCCTTCTGGTGGTCGAGCATAAGTTGTACGGTCTATGCCTGTTAATTCACGTAATTTACCATCAAACTTACGCCATTCTGCACGCATACCATCTCTCGTTAACTTTGCCATATTCGGATGACCGTAAGAATGGTTACCGATTGTATGACCGTCTTGCACCATACGCTTAACAAGGTCACCTGCGCTATCTAAATAATGGCCAGTTAAAAAGAAGGTTGCTGGTGCTTTTTCCTTTTCTAATGTATCCAATATACTTTCGGTAAAGCCATTTTCATACCCGTTATCAAAGGTTAAATAAACCACTTTTTTATCGGATTTTCCTTTATAAATTGCTCCATATTGGTCGAGTAGTTTATCAAGCTGTGCTCCTGCTTGTGCAGGTTCACCATTCTTTGCTCGTTTAATGCCCCAATGATATTCATCTGAGCCTGAGGCAAAGTATGGATTAATGCTTAATGCTGCGGCAATAATAAAAGTAGCAATTACTGCACCTACAATATGTTGTTTCCACATAAAAACGCATCCTTTCCTTTTCTTTTAGGATGCGTTCTTTTCTAAAATTTATCCTGCTTCTTGTTTCACTTTGCGCACGGTTTTTATAATAAATTTTCAAGTGCTTCTTTTAAATAAGGAAAGTTAAATTCAAAATTTTGTTTTTCTAAAACAGTTGGTAATACATGCTGTCCTTCTAAAACGAGCATACTTTGTTCTCCAAGAGCTAAACGCATGGCAAAACTAGGGACTGGCATCCAATGACGGCGTCCCATTACTTGTGCAATCGTTTGACCAAATTCCTTCATACGTGTTGCGTGTGGAGCGGTCACATTAAATGGTCCGCGAATAGATGAATTGTTAATGGCAAAGTAAATAGCCCGAGCAACATCTTCTACATGTATCCATGAGAGCCATTGTTCACCTGAACCAATCGTACCACCAACATGCATTTTATAAGGCAAAAGCATGGAGGGAAGTGCGCCGCTGTTCCGACCCAAGATCACACCAAAACGAGCAAGTGCTACGCGAATACCTAACTTTTCAGCTCGCTTTGCATGGCGTTCCCAATCATGAACGGTCCACCCTAAAAAATCTCTTGCATAGTCGCGAACGTTTTCACTATAGGTAGCCGCTGTGGAAGGTGGGTAAATTCCAACTGCACTGGCATTGACAAGTACTTTAGGTTTCTCTTTAAATTGCTCCATAATACGTACAATTTCTAGCGTAGCTTCCATACGGCTTGTATATATGGCTTTCTTTTGCTTTTTTGTCCAACGCCCATCATTTAATGACACTCCTGCTAAATTAACGACAGCATCGATATCTTCATCCAATTCCTTTTCTGGTCGTGCGCCCTCTTTTAGCCATTGTACATAATGAATACCGTTTTCATATCTAGAATTGCTACGGGATAAAACGAATAACTCATGTCCTTGTTGTTGCAACAAATTCGTTAAAGCCTGCCCAACAAAACCAGTACCACCAGCAATGACAATTTTCATAAAAACCCCTCCTTTTACCAATAGATGTAACTCAACTATACACAAAGATAGAAAAAAAGAAAAAGATGTTATAATGATTAAGCAAAGAGGTGATTTCGCTATGCGTGTTATTACAAAAATTGCGCGTCAAAAAAATAATCCAGAACGCTATAATATATATTTGAACGAGGAATACGCTTTTCCTATAGACGAAGCGATTTTAATACAATTTGGTCTGACAAAAGGAAAGGTGCTTGAAGAATTTGATATTCAGGAAATTGCCTATGAAGATGAAATTCGTAAAGCATTTAATAAAGGGCTAAATTTTCTATCTTATCAAATGCGTAGTGAGCATGAGGTGAAGAAAAAGTTAAGCTCATTAGAGTTTGGAGAAGCAGTGATATTAGAAGCGATTCAAAAATTAAAATCATATGGATTTTTAAATGATGAATCCTATTCCAAAGCATTGCTTGATACAAAAAAAGCTACGATGAAAAAAGGCCCTCGAGCAATTCGACAAGATCTCATTAAAAAAGGGATTGATAAAAATTTGCAAGATGAGGTGCTTGAAACATATAGCCATGAAGAGCAAGTCAAGCTTGCAACACAGCTTGCTGAAAAAGTAATTCGTTCTGAAAAGAAGAAAACACCAACGCAAATAAAGGCAAAAATTCAAGATTACCTTATGCGAAAAGGATATTCTTTTTCTATTGTAGATGAAGTGCTTGGACAGGTTGAAATTGAGCAAGCTGAAGATGAATGGCAGTCCTTGCTCGATGTGCAAGGCGAAAAAGTTTGGAAAAAGTATGTGTCGAAGTATACTGGTTATGAATTAAAAATGAAAACGAAGCAGGCGCTTTATCAAAAAGGATTTCCTGTAGAAGTGATAGATCGTTTTATTGAAGAGAAGGAGAATGGGGAATGAGTGAAAAAAACTATGCTGCAATGACAGAGCATGAACTACGAGAAGAAGTAGCGAAGCTAAAAGAGAAGGCACGCAAGGCAGAACAGCTGGGCATACTTAATGAATTCGCGGTGTACGAGCGTAAAGCTTTAATGGCAGCTGCTTATTTAGTTGATTTAGATACGATTGTCCCTGGAGAAATGTACAGAATCGATGGTTCGGACAACAACTATTTCCAAGTGGATTATTTAAAAGGACGTTTTGCATGGGGACATCGCCTAGGGGGCGATAAATATCAGGAAGCATTGCCAGTTTCGATTTTATCACCGATAAAGGCGGGGAAATAAATGCAAGAAAAAATCGATAAACTAACAGCAGAATTACTCGAGAAAAATCCTCAAATGTCAGCAGGGCGTGCACGTGTATGGATTGAGCTTTTATGGAGTGATTTTGAATCTACATCTGCCAAAGCTGGCTATAATTATCGTGGGGCGGATTATACGGAAAATTTAGTGCGCCAATTAATTGCAAGCTACGGCGATAAACTCCATCAATTTGCAGGGCGCAATCCAAAATACGCGCATTTATTAGATGCAAGTGATGATATGGTACAATAACTAATAGTAAAAACATAACAAAGCCGGTGTTCCCTTCTTTAGGATACTCCGGCTTTATTCGTTAATTGCTTGCGCCAATTTGTAATTTTTTTTGAAGTTTATCCTCGGTAAAAATCCAACCAGTGTATGAGGTAATAATTTCGTTGTCTTCGTTCAAATGAGCAACTGCAACGAAAGGATAGCGATTGTCACTGCGATAACGTAAATCAATTAACCTCACTTCTGTTAAGTCATTTTCAAGCTCGGAAATTTCCCAACGATACAATGGTGAGAAAGATACAAAGGCAGCAAGATTAGGGTCTTTCATTGCTGCTTCAACAGTAGGCGTTTTTGGCAATGGTTTGATTTCGAATTTATCGTAAATATTAACAGTTCGCCCATATGCACGGCCGACATAGTAATGCGTTTTCGATTTCGCGGCGATGCGCCAGTGGAAAAATCGCATCGTAGGCGCTACAATGACATAATCTTCATCTTGAATTGTACTGTGCACTGCTTTTTTAACTGCTTTTTGAACAGCAAATCTAAAGAGATAATAGACGACAATAACGCCATACATGACGCTAAATGTCCAGACTGGATTTGCCCCAAATGCCCATAGTAATATTCCAAGGCAATGTAGGGAAAAAATAATCGGATCAAATGTATTAATAACACCAAGGGCTACCCATTTTCTAGAGAATGGGCGTATAGCTTGTGTTCCGTATGCATTGAAAATATCAACAAAAACATGAATAGCTACAGCAAGAAATGTCCAAAGCCATAAATGTAACACATTTGCGTCCTGAATAATTAGTGATAACACGATTGTAATTAAGATCGGCCATAAGGCTACTGCTGGTATTGAATGTGTAATACCACGATGATGTCGAATGTAAATCGCATTGTTGCGAAGTTTTAATACAGTATCAACATCAGGTGCTTGTGAGCCAATAATGGTACCAGCCATAACGGCAGTAAAAGTCATTGAATGATTGGCGACTACAGGGTCGGCTAAAGCTAGACCACCGAGTGCTATTCCCATAACGAAATGTGTACCTGAATCCAAAATTATCCACTCCTTGTATGCGTGAAAAAGTCGTACAATGCATACATGTATATTTCATTTCAATAATGGTATTGCTTATAAAATTTGCTTTTCAATCTCTAAGTATTCACTCGCACAAGAGGTAAATAATGGAGTTTGGTTGTTTCAGCAAAAGTCCGCGACAGCGGCAGATGTCATGCGTAGGTGTAATAAATTTATACGTTTTTGGCATATTATGCGAATAGCTTTTCTTAATTGTATACCCTTTTAAACATAAATTAAATCGTAAAGACACGGGAGGTCACTGTGAAATATCCATATGTAGCAGAATTTCGACAATCTTTAGTCGAATGGTTTGAAGAAGAGAAACGAGATTTACCTTGGCGGCATACTAAAGACCCTTATAAAATTTGGGTATCTGAGGTAATGCTACAGCAAACACGAGTTGACACAGTTATTCCTTATTACAATCGCTTTATGGAAAGCTTTCCAACTTTAGAATTATTAGCTGAGGCACCACAAGAATATTTATTAAAACATTGGGAAGGCCTTGGCTATTACTCACGGGCGAGAAATTTGCAAGCAGGCGTTCGTGAGGTGCTAGAAAACTATGGCGGAATCGTACCTGATAATCGCCATGAAATTTCAAAGTTAAAAGGGATTGGTCCTTATACCGCAGGTGCTATATTAAGTATTGCCTATAATAAGCCAGAACATGCGGTTGATGGTAATGTCATGCGAGTTTTAAGCCGTGTACTTAATATACATGAAGATATTGCACTACCAAAAACAAAGAAAATTTTTGAAGAAGCTGTGGAAGAACTCATTGATCCTCATAATGCATCATCCTTTAATCAAGGTTTAATGGAGCTTGGGGCACTTATTTGTTCACCAACTTCCCCTAAATGTTTGCTATGCCCTGTCCGTGAATATTGCACCGCATTTAATGAGGGAGAACCAGAAAAACTACCTGTGAAAACAAAAAAAGTCAAGATGAAGCATATTTCATACGACGTTTTTGTTTGTGAGGATGAGGAAGGGCGAATTTTAATGGAGCAACGGCCAGCAGTAGGATTACTAGCGAATATGTGGCAGTTCCCGATGCTTGAACAAGCAGAGGACTCATTATTAAAATTTGCTCAGCACTATAAAGTTGAGACACAAGCACAACAGGAAATTTTAACATTTAAACATGTTTTCTCACATTTAACTTGGCATGTGAATGCTTATTATATGAAGTGTAAATCATTTGAAAAGGGTGAATGGCTAACTCGAGAGCAAATCGAATTATTACCTATGCCAGTGCCAATGTTAAAAATATGGCAAGCAATAAAATAGTGGCTATACCATAATTAAGCAATCGAAAATAAAAATTAATGAGCATAAAAGTAATCACCTCTGTACACAATAATTAGCGTGGAGGTGAATGACAAATGAAGAAAAATCAAAACACAAACCAACAAGCAAATAAAAACATGCAACGCCAAAGTGAAGAGTTTGGTTACGAAACGGACTTCAACGAAGTGCAAAAGCAAAATGCTAAAGCTGAGCAAAATAAAGCTCAAGCTTCAGGCAAATATGCAAAGAATAACCAAAACACGAACGCAAGTGAGTAATCACTTTGTAACTGCATAATTGCATTTACCTTCTAAGGGGCTGTCTAAAATCGAAAAGATGAAAAGGACAGCCCTTTTCTATTTTTCCTCACAAAAGCATAAGCTTATTACGTAAGAAATCTCGTTTGAATTTTGCAGTAATGATGGAAATAGCAATTAATTTTCGAAAATTTGTACATAAATAACACGACACAGTGAAATTTGTAGTTTTCAACTACACCTTTCGCGTACAGATTGCTATAATATACTAGAGACTGCTAGATTTAGGTAGCATAGACGAAAAGGTGGGCTTCAAAAATGGCAATACCGGTAGAAGGAGAAACGATACAAATACATAGTTATAAGCACAATGGCCGCATCCACCGTGTTTGGCAAGAGACAATGGTGTTAAAAGGAACAAAAAACATTATAATCGGTGCGAATGAACGAACACTTGTGACAGAATCCGATGGTCGTACGTGGCTAACGAGAGAGCCTTCTATTTGTTATTTCCATGCGGAGCACTGGTTTAACATCATCTGCATGTTGCGTGAAGACGGTGTGTATTATTATTGTAATCTAAGCTCACCATTTGTTTTCGATAATAATGCCATTAAATACATTGACTACGATTTAGATATTAAGGTTTTTCCGGATATGTCGTATACCCTTTTAGATGAAGATGAATATGAACAGCATCGCCAGGAAATGTCTTACCCAGATGTCATCGATAAAATTTTAAAGCGTAATGTCGAAAAATTAATTAGCTGGATACAACAAAAAAGAGGACCCTTTGCACCTGATTTTATCGATGCTTGGACAAGTCGTTATAAGTTTCAGCTCGATATGCAAGCAGATGATAGTCAGTAACACCTATTAGTTAATCTAATGGGTGTTTTTTTGCATATATGGGGTAATTTATAAATAGGGAAATCGATGAAAGTAAAAAATAGTTAGGATTAAAAGCTAACTAACTGTACTTCATGCTGAATATTGCTATAATACGTAAGGGCATTCGTCGTAGAATGTCTGTTTCTTTTTTTAATGTATAGAAAGCCACATAAAGAAGAGGTTTTCTAATAAGGAAGTGATGAAAAATGGGTAGTATAAAGCGTTATATGCGTTTTGTAAAACCATACACATGGGAAATTATTTTAACGGTTTTAATTGGTATTGTGAAATTTGCAATCCCGTTATTTATTCCACTGCTCATAAAAATAGTCCTTGATGATATTATTGGTGCGGAAGATTTGACGGATACTGAAAAAACAAAAGAATTGTTTTACTGGTTAGGCGGTACAATAATTGTATTTTTCGTTATACGACCACCGATAGAATACTATCGTCAATATTTTGCACAGCATGTGAGTAATAAGGTTCTTTTTGATATTCGTAAAGAAATTTACGCACATTTACAGCGCCTTAGCTTAAAGTATTACGCTAATACAAGAGCAGGTGAAGTTATTTCACGTGTAATTAATGATGTGGAGCAAACGAAAAACTTTGTGATGACAGGTTTAATGAATGTTTGGCTGGACTTGGCAACGATTGTTATTGCCGTCTTTATTATGCTAGCAATGGACGTTAAACTAACACTTGTGGCACTTATCGCATTTCCGTTTTATGCAATAAGCGTTAGGTTCTTCTTTGGGAAACTTCGAACATTAACACGCAACCGCTCACAAGCACTTGCAGGTGTTCAAAGTTATCTTCATGAACGAGTAGCTGGCATGAGTATTATTAAAAGCTTTACGCTCGAAAAGCACGAACAAAAATTATTTGATGAAGCAAACGGCGAGTTTTTAGAAAAAGCATTGGATCAAACAAAATGGAATGCTAAATCCTTTGCGGTTGTCAATACGATTACCGATGTAGCACCATTACTTGTGATTGCTTATGCAGGTTATCAAGTAATTAATGGATCTTTATCTGTCGGAACAATGGTTGCTTTTATTGCTTATATTGAACGCCTTTACGGGCCTCTTCGCCGATTAGTAAGTTCATCGACAACGTTAACGCAATCAATTGCCTCGATGGACCGCATGTTTGAACTGATAGACGAGCCTTATGAGGTCAAAAATAAAAAAAATGCACTAGCATTATCGCCTGCAACAGGTGAGGTACGATTTGAGAATGTCGCTTTTCAATATGAAGTGGATGGTTCGCAAATATTAAAAAATATGAATTTCACCATAAATCCAGGGGAGACAGTCGCATTTGTAGGAATGAGTGGAGGTGGGAAATCCACCATTATTAGCTTAATTCCACGCTTTTATGATACGTCAGACGGAGCGGTATATGTAGATGGTCATGATGTGAAGGACGTTACAATCCAATCATTACGTGCTCAAATTGGCATCGTGCTACAGGATAATATTTTGTTCAGTGATTCGGTAAAGGAAAACATACTGATGGGCAAACCTGGAGCGTCGGAGGAAGAAGTGATTGCTGCTGCAAAAGCAGCGAATGCACATGACTTTATTATGAGCTTGCCAAATGGCTATAACACGAAAGTTGGCGAGCGTGGTGTAAAATTATCGGGTGGACAAAAGCAACGTGTTGCCATTGCCCGTGTATTTTTAAAAAACCCACCGATTTTAATTTTAGATGAAGCAACATCAGCGCTCGATTTAGAAAGTGAAGCACTTATTCAAGAATCGCTTGATGCCTTAGTGCATGATCGAACAACTATTATTATTGCGCACCGACTTTCTACAATTACACATGCTGATAATATTTTTGTTATTGATCATGGTCAATTAATTGAAAAAGGAAATCATGAGCAATTAATGAAGGAGCAAGGCACATACTTCAATTTATTCCAAGTACAACATTTAGATTAAATTGTTTGAGTGCCTGACACTGGCCTTTCATTCCTAGGTGAATGAAAGGCTTTTTTGTATGCAAGGGCTTATTTAGCAATAAAATTAACGGCTGCTTTTATAATTACATGTTAAATGGAAACTATTTCTGTAGAAAAATATCGTAAAATTACGAATTTTTTATATAGAAGGCGGAAAATGTAGAAAATATATGCTATTGGTAGAAAAATAATGATTGAAAGAGAGGGGAAATTTAGTTAGAATTATCTGAAAATAGAGAATTTATTGATAGTTAGTATATAATAAACTATAAATTTGTAAAATTAAAAAATATTGGTAGGATGGGGCGGTTGAACATGCGAAAAAAGCTGTTAGAGATTAAAGGTTTACAAACAACCTTTTTCACAGATGATGGACAGATTCCTGCCGTTGACGATATTGATTTTTCGGTCCATGAAGGGGAAATTTTAGGGATTGTTGGAGAATCAGGCAGTGGTAAAAGTGTGACATCTTTGTCCATTATGGGCTTAATACCATCGCCACCTGGAAAAATCACAGGTGGACAAGTACTGTTAGATGGCAAAAATTTAGCGAAATTAACTGATAAGCAAATGCAAAAAATTCGTGGGAAAGATGTGGCGATGATCTTTCAAGAGCCGATGACTTCCTTAAACCCTTTATTTACTATTGGGGAGCAATTGAAAGAGGCTATTTTAATTCACAATCCTAAGTGGTCTAAAAAGAAAGCTTTTGCACGAGCGATAGAAATTATGAAACTAGTAGGGTTACCTCGTGCGGAGGAACTATTAAAGGATTATCCACATCAATTGTCTGGTGGGATGCGCCAACGCGTCATGATTGCCATGGCGCTTGTCTGTGACCCGAAGGTACTGATTGCCGACGAACCGACAACAGCGCTGGATGTGACAATTCAAGCGCAAATTTTGCAACTAATGAAAGATTTGAACAAGCGGATGAATACGGCTGTTTTATTAATTACCCATGATTTAGGTGTTGTAGCAGAAACTTGCGAACGCGTTATCGTTATGTACGCTGGACAAATTGTTGAAGAAGCGTCCATACAAGAAATTTTTAAAACGCCAAAGCATCCTTATACACAAGGACTCATTAAATCAGTACCAGATATGCGTTATAAAAAAGACAGTCTTTATTCGATACCTGGTAGTGTGCCGAAGCCAGGCACGATTAAAGACGGCTGTCGATTTGCAGCACGCTGTGAATTTGCGATGGAGCGCTGCTTACAGGAAACACCACCTTTATATGAAGCGACAGCGCAACATAAGGCAAGGTGCTTTTTATTGGAAGAACAGGAGGTGGTTCAATATGTCGAAAGTGTTGTTGAAGGTTGATGGTTTAAAAAAGTATTTTCCTATTCGGAAAGGCTTTCTTAATACACAGGTTGGCGATGTAAAAGCTGTAGACGATGTTTCCTTTGAAGTATTTGAAGGCGAAACATTAGGTATCGTAGGTGAATCGGGATGTGGCAAGTCAACAACAGGTCGCCTATTAATGCGCTTGCTTGAGCCGACGGCAGGTAACATTGAATTTGGAGGCAAAATGATATCCACATTGTCCAACAATGAAATGCGGAAAGCGCGAAGAGATATCCAAATGATTTTCCAAGATCCTTATGCTTCGTTAAATCCACGCCATACGATTGGCAAGATTTTAGAGGAACCGCTCATTGTACATGGTATGGGCAATTCCAAAGAACGAAAAAAGAAAGTCATTGAGCTTCTTGAAATCGTTGGCTTAAATGAATATCACGCAAAACGTTATCCACATCAATTTAGTGGAGGTCAAAGACAGCGTATTGGCATTGCTCGTGCGCTAATGACCAATCCTCGTCTTATTATTGCGGACGAGCCTGTTTCAGCACTGGATGTATCGATTCAAGCTCAAGTTTTAAATCTAATGCAAACATTGCAGAGGGAATTAAAGCTTACTTATATTTTTATCTCACATGACTTAGGGGTTGTTCGGCATATTAGTAATCGTGTCGGAGTTATGTATTTAGGCAAGTTAGTCGAGTTAACAGATAGTGAGAATTTATATGCAGAGCCGCTCCACCCATATACGCAGGCATTATTATCTTCAGTTCCTGTGCCTGATCCAACTTTTGAACGTGAGCAGCTAATTATATCTGGGGATATTCCGAGTGCATCTAATCCGCCAAGCGGTTGTGCATTCCATACGAGATGTCCATTTAAGAAAGAGCAATGCTCAAGCGTTGTTCCGAAACTGCAAGAAGTGAAACAGGGTCATTATGTTGCTTGTCATCTTTATGATGCACTTCAACATTAAATGATATAAAAAAGTTTTAGGGGGAAATTAAATGAAGAAAAAGAAGCTTTGGTCATTAGGCGTCATGCTAATCCTTGTTCTCTCGACAATCTTAGCTGCGTGTAGTGGTGGCTCTGATGGCAAGGATACAGGTTCAAAAGATACGTCTACTGGCGGTGATTCAGCTAACGGCAGTGAAAAAACATTAGTATATGGTCGAGGTGGGGATTCCACTGCACTTGACCCTGCAACAGTAACAGAAGGTGAATCTTTTAAAGTTACAGTGAATATCTATGAAACACTTATTAACTTTGGAGATGAAGATGTTACATTGCATCCAGGTTTGGCAAAATCTTGGGAAGCTTCAGAAGATGGACTAACTTACACATTCCAACTTGAAGAAGGTGTAAAGTTCCACGATGGTTCTGATTTTAACGCAGAGGCAGTTGTGAAAAATTTCGAGCGCTGGAAAGCTGGCGCTGATAAGTTCCCGTACTTCATGTCCCAATTCACAATGGGCGGTGAGCAAGTAATTGAATCAATTACAGCAGAAGGCGATTCAACGGTTGTATTCAAACTGAAGCAGCCACAAGCACCATTCTTGAAAAACTTAGCAATGTCACCATTTGCCATTGCTTCTCCAAGTGCATTTGAAGCAAATGACGATGCGCTTATCGATAAGCCAGTAGGAACAGGTCCATTCAAATTTGTAAGTTGGACACGTAATGATTCTATTACAATTGAGAAAAATCCTGACTATCGTGTTGCAGGATTCCCGAAATTAGATAAAGTAATTTTCCGTTCGATTCCTGATAACTCTGCTCGCTTAAATGCACTAAATAACGGCGAGGTAGATGTTGTCGATGGATTAAGTCCATCTGATAAAGGGTCAATCGAATCAAATGGTGATTTACAATTAATCGAACGTCCTTCTATGAACGTTGGTTACCTTGGTTTAACAGTAACACGCCCACCATTTGATAATGTGAAAGTTCGTCAAGCAGTAAACTATGCAATTGATAAGCAAGCGTTAGTTGATGCTTTCTATGAAGGATTAGCTCAGCCTGCGAAAAACCCAATGCCACCAGTTATTGCTGGCTACAACGATGATATTACAGGGTACGCATATGATCCTGAAAAAGCAAAAGCATTACTAAAAGAAGCAGGCTATGACGGTAAAGAAATTGAATTATGGGCAATGCCAGTACCACGTCCTTATATGCCAGATGGACAAAAAATTGCAGAAGCTATTCAAAAGAATTTAGCTGATGTAGGCATTCCATCTAAAATTGTTTCATTCGAATGGGCAACGTATTTAGAAAAAGCTCAAAATGGTGAAGCGGATGCGTTCTTACTTGGTTGGACAGGTGATAACGGCGATGCAGACAACTTCCTTTACACATTATTAGACGCTGATAATATCGGCTCAAATAACTACACGTTCTATGACAACCAAGAGTTACACAAATTATTTGTTGCTGCACAAACAGAAGTAAATGAAGACAAACGTATTGAACTTTACAAACAAGCGCAAGCAATCATTTCTGAGGATGCTCCATGGGTTCCACTTGCACACTCAATTCCTATTTTAGCTGCAAGTACAAAAGTTTCAAATTACCATGCACATCCAACTGGCTCTGACCGTTTAGAAGCAGTAGATATGAATTAGACAATAGAGAAATGAAAATTGTCGCTTACTCATAGTGACGTAACAAGATTTTTACAGCTTTGGACTTTGTCTAGCGTTGTAAAAACGGGTTGTGACTATGTTGGTCGCAACCCGTTTTTCTGTATGAAAGACAAACTATCTAAACGGCTATCGTTTGTTGAAGGCTGTCCCTTTCTACAGTATGTGTATAGACTTCAATGCTTTTCATAGCAAAAGTATAATTAGAAAATTACAGAGAGGTGAAAAAGATGCTTCACTATATGGGAAGGCGTTTATTTCAATTAATCCCAGTTTTGCTTGGAATGACTTTTATCGTCTTTATGTTAATTCGTTTAATTCCTGGTAACCCCGCGCAAGTGATTTTAGGTCAGCAGGCGACGAAAGAGGCGGTTGAGGCATTAAACGCAAGTTTAGGATTAGACAAGCCATGGTACACACAATATTTTGGCTATTTAGGTGGTATTTTTCAGGGCGATTTAGGTGTTTCATTGCGTACAAAGTTACCTGTGTCACAAGAGATATTTCCTTATTTAGCGGCAACAGCAGAATTAGCCTTATTTGCAATGATTATTGCAATTGTTGTTGGAGTCAATGCAGGTATTATTTCAGCTTGGTTCCAAAATTCATGGTTTGATTATGTAGCGATGGTCATTGCCTTAATTGGGGTATCTGTGCCAGTCTTTTGGCTAGGTTTAATGGAACAATGGGCGTTTAGTATAAACCTTGGATGGTTCCCAACATCGGGACGTGATAATGTCCGTGACCCTATAACCGCCATTACGCATTTTTATTTGCTCGATACACTTCTTCAAGGGAGATTTGATCAGTTTACGGAAGTGTTAAAACGTTTAGTATTACCAGGGGTGGCACTTGCTACAATTCCAATGGCGATTATTGCAAGAATTACTCGCTCTTCCATGCTGGAGGTTATGCGCTCCGATTATGTTCGTACAGCTAGAGCAAAAGGACAAAAAATGTTTATCGTTGTTTATAAACACGCACTGAAAAACGCAGTTATTCCAGTGTTAACAGTAATTGGTTTACAAACAGGGTTACTGCTTGGTGGTGCCATTTTAACAGAAACCATCTTCAGTTGGCCAGGTATTGGTCGTTATATTTACGATGCCATTGGCTTCCGTGATTATCCAGTTATCCAATCAGGTATTTTAATCGTTGCGTTTATTTTCATTATGATTAATTTAATTGTCGATCTACTTTATACAGTGATAGATCCACGCATTAAATATAAATAGGAGGGAGATGCGATAATGACTGGTGCGATAGATATAAAAAAAGAAGCAGTAGCAAGTCGAGAGCGTGCGGCAGGTCCTTGGAGAGAAGGCTGGCGTAGCTTTAAAAAAAGTAAAATCTCCCTAGTTGGTGCTGGGATTGTAGTATTTTTTATACTTCTTGCTGTATTTGGTCCGTACATTGCACCACAAGGAATTAATGAACAGGATTTATCAAAACGCTTATTGGCACCTTCAAGTGCGCATTGGTTTGGAACAGATGACTTTGGGCGGGATATTTTTTCTCGGATTATTCATGGTGCACGTATATCGTTAAGGATCGGATTTTTTGCCGTTATTCTTTCGGTAATTGTCGGAAGTACACTTGGAATTCTTGCAGGTTATTATGGAAAATGGATTGATACAATTATCTCTCGAATCTTTGATATTATGTTGGCGTTTCCTAGTATTTTATTAGCAATTGCTGTAGTGGCTGTACTTGGGCCGTCATTACAAAATGCTTTAATTGCGATTGCCATTATTAACGTACCAAACTTTGGACGGCTAATTCGGTCAAAAGTGTTAAGTGTAAAAGAAGAGGAATATATTGTCGCAGCAAAAGCAATAGGAATGCGAGATTCGCGTATTTTATTTTCTCATATTTTACCAAACTCGATGACACCAATTATTGTACAAGGAACATTAGCAATTGCAACAGCAATTATTGAAGCTGCTGCACTAGGTTTCTTAGGATTAGGGGCACAGGCGCCAGCACCCGAATGGGGAAAAATGCTTGCGGATGCTCGAATCTACTTATTAAAAGCGCCATGGACAATGATTTTCCCAGGGTTGGCGATTATGTTAACTGTACTCGGCTTTAACTTAATGGGTGATGGTTTGCGAGATGCGCTTGATCCAAAAATGAAAAACTAATATTAAAATAGCCTTCTACTGAAAAGTTAGAAGGTTTTTTAATTGTTAAGATGAATAAATATCGTAAATAAAAATTTACAATTTCATCCTGGAGCCATTATTTGAATTTTATGTAATATTATTTTAGACTTAATTTATGCTGACATACATACTTTATTGACGTAACTACTGCTCTTTAATGGAGGGTTACAAGAAGCGTAAACCTAACGTATTTAAAAGTTTATGCTGTAACAAGCCGTGTTGATTAGGAAAATATGTATGGATTAATCGTTATGCTATAAACTTTCTATAAAAATCTATGATTTATAGCAAAGGGCTATCACTTAGTGGAAAACCCCTTTACTATTAGTTTTATAATTGGATAAAATTAGTTAATAAACATATTAGATATTGTTAGTATTTTTTCAGCAGAGGTACATTCAATTAAGGAGGTCATTAAAAATGGGGATCAATTTACAAAAGGGACAGCGTGTAGATTTAACAAAAGGGAATGCTGGTTTAAATAAAATTAAAGTTGGCTTAGGGTGGGACCCTGTAAGCCAAGCAAAAAGCGGTGGCTTTTTAGGTGGCTTATTTTCAAGTGGTAAAACAGCAGGTAGAGATGTTGACTGTGATTCCTCAGTTTTAATGTTGCAAGATGATCGTATCGTTGCAGGAGATGATGTAGTTTACTTCGGCAAATTAGCAAGTAAATGTGGATCTGTTATCCATTCTGGTGATAACTTAACAGGAGACGGTGCTGGTGATGACGAAGTAATTACTGTTGAGCTAGGAGCAGTGCCTGCTCAATATAATAAATTAGTATTTGTCGTGAACATTTATGATGCAGCTGGACGTAAGCAACACTTCGGTATGATTCAAAATGCGTATATTCGCGTGTACGATGACAAGACAGGCAATGAACTAATTCGTTATAATTTATCTGATGATTACTCGAATTTAACAACACTAGTGTGTGGTGAAATTTATCGTCACGGTAACGAATGGAAATTTGCTGCTATTGGTAACGGTACAAATGATGTAAAACTTGGTGATGTAGTTCGAAGATATCAATAATTATAAATTTGAGGAGGAATACAAATGGGTATTTCATTACAAAAAGGTCAAAAGGTAGATTTAACAAAAACAAACCCAGGTTTATCGAATGTAATTGTAGGTTTAGGTTGGGATACAAACAAATATGATGGTGGACATGATTTTGATTTAGATTCCTCCATTTTTTTACTTGCGGATACAGGTAAAGTAGCAGATCAAAATGACTTCATCTTCTACAACAATACTATTGGTGGTAATGGTTCTGTTGAACACTCTGGCGATAACTTAACAGGAGTTGGCGAAGGGGATGACGAAATTGTTAAAGTTTCGTTAAAAGAAATACCTGCACATGTTCAACGCTTAGCTTTCACAGTTACAATCCATGACGCAGAAGCACGTAGCCAAAACTTTGGTATGGTGTCTAACGCATTTATTCGCATTATAAATGCTGCTACAAATGAAGAAATTATTCGCTATGATTTAGGTGAAGACTTTAGTATTGAAACGGCTGTAGTGGTAGGCGAACTATACCGTCACAATGGAGAATGGAAATTTAACGCGATTGGTGCTGGATACCAAGGCGGTTTAGCTGCACTTTGTAATGATTATGGCTTAAGCGTAAACTAACGGTTTAACTTACACGAGAATGGGAGTTTTTTTCTAATGGGTATTCAGTTAAGTAAAGGACAACGCATTGATTTAATGAAACAGGATCCAGGCTTAAATAATGTAGGGATTGGTTTAGGCTGGGATGTTAAACAATTCGATGGAGGAAGTGACTTTGACTTAGATGCATCTGTATTTTTATTGGATGCATCCGGAAAATGCCGGAATGAACAAGACTTTATTTTCTACAATAATCTAACAAGTCCTGATAAATCTGTCCAGCATATGGGTGATAACCGTACTGGTTTAGGTGACGGAGACGATGAAAAAATTCTTGTGAACTTAAAGCAAGTATCCCCTCAAATTGAAAAGATTGTTATAACAGTGACAATTTATGATGCTGAAGGTCGTCGTCAAAATTTCGGCCAAGTTCTTAATGCATATGTTCGTTTAACGAACGAAGAATCTGGTTCAGAAGTGCTTCGCTATGATTTAGCAGAAGACTTCAGTATTGAAACTGCGGTCGTATTTTGTGAGCTATACCGACATAATGGCGAATGGAAATTTGCCGCTGTTGGCTCTGGCTATCAAGGTGGGCTCGCTTCGTTAATCAATGCTTATGGTCTAGAGTAATAAAAGGAAGATGGATATCAATAGTGGCCACTAGTAGGCATTAATTTATATCATGATGAACTTAACGGAAGGCACTGTATTAGTCTGTATAAACAGGTTGATGCAGTGCCTTTTTTACAAAGATCATTCTTTGATGAGGGAGAGAATTAGATGCAATATTTTGCAACAGAAGCGGAGACGATTTTTTATCAACGACCACGCACATTTACAAAACTAGATTCACCTGATATTTTATCGTATGCATTAGGTGCAACGTTATATATGCCTGCATCTAAGCCTAACATTATTGGCATGGTACAATCACAAAAATATCAAGATTTAAAATCGTTTGTCATAGATTTAGAGGATGCAGTTGGGGACGCAGAGTTAGCGAGCTGTGAGCAAAAAATAATTGAAGATATAAGTGCTCTCTACACACTTTATGTCCATAACGAAATTTTACTTGAAGATTTGCCGCTACTATTTATTCGTGTGCGAAGCGTTGAGCAATTTAGACTGTTGACTTCCGTATTAGGAAAGCGACAGGAAGTGCTTACGGGTTACGTATTTCCTAAGTTTACAGCTATCCAAGGAGCTGCCTACTTTGAATTGCTGGAGCAAACAATTGAACAGCATCAGCTAACATTGTATGGGATGCCTATTTTAGAAAGCCGAGATATTTTATACAAAGAGTCTCGAATGGAAGCTTTATTTGCAATTAAAGATGTGTTGCATCGATACAGAAAACGTGTACTTAATGTACGGATCGGTGCTACTGACTTTTGCGGGATTTATGGAATTCGTCGCCGAGTAGACTCAACAATTTATGATATAGCCGTTATTCGAGACTGCATTGCAGATATCGTCAATGTACTTGGTCGTGAGGATGAGGACTTTGTTATTTCTGGACCAGTATGGGAATATTTCAGCAATGAACGGGTATTGAAACCAACGCTAAGAGCAACACCTTTCAGCGAAAAGGGAGCTTTATATGCACGTAAGGCATTACTTGATGATTATTTGGATGGCTTAATGAAGGAAGTAATTTTAGATAGACAAAATGGCATTTTAGGTAAAACAATTATACATCCCAGTCACATTCGTATTGTCCATGCACTGTATGTTGTCTCTTATGAAGAATTTGTAGATGCCACTAGTATTATTGATAATGAAGGGCAAAAGGGTGTTTTAAAAAGCCAGTATGCCAATAAAATGAATGAAATGAAGCCACATATGAGATGGGCACAGAAAGTTTTACGCCAAGCACATATATATGGTGTATACAATGAATCTGCAGATTTTGCCTCTCTATTATTGAATGCAAGTGTAGGAGGAAATACGGATGACGAAACTCAACAACAAGTTGAACATTATTCAAGATTATAATATTGATATCAAGATTACCCAAAACCTTTATAATTTTGCTATGACGGATTTATTTAAAATGGCGACACGTATTAATAAAAAGAGACAATTTTTATTTGTTAGTACTGTCCTTGGTAAACATTTAGCAGTTCGACCACAAGTGCCAATTCTTACTGGTACTCTTTTAGCAATGATGTATCATGAAAAACTGGTTGGTCGTGAATCTTTATTCGTACAGCCAGTTGTACAGGCAATACAAAAACAGCAAAACATGCAAGAGGTTTTACAGCAAGTAGAGGAGCAAAGACTGGAGCTATCGAAGGAAGTTTTATTTATCGGCTTTGCTGAAACGGCAACAGCTCTTGGGCATGCAGTTTTTAATGCTTTTAAGTCCAATGCAACGTATGTCCATACGACGCGAGAACTACTGCCAGAGCTCGAGCCATTTGTCACTTTCGAAGAAGAACATTCACATGCGACGAGTCATCGCGTGTACTGTGAGCAACCTGAAAAATTACTTCAGGCAAAACAGATTGTGCTAATTGATGATGAAATAACAACGGGCAATACAGTGGTCAACATTATTGAAACACTACGCCAAAAATTTCCTACTGTTGAGCGTTATTCCGTTTTATCGATTTTAGATTGGCGTTCTCCACAGCAACAAGCAATGTTTGCGGAGCTAGAAGCTAAGTGGGGGATAACGATTGATTTTGTATCGATTATGAGTGGTCAATTTATTTGTCAGGGTACACCACTATTAACAAATCATCAGGTACAAATTACATCGCAAGCAACAACAGAAATGAAGTTGCTTTCGGCGAATGAAACAGGTGCACAGAAGCATTACTATTCTATCGCTGAAAACGGTGTGATAAATAAGGCTCCGTATATATTAGCAACAGGTCGGTTAATGCTAACGACTGAGCAACATGTGGTACATAAAAAGATGTATCAAACGATCGCAAACCAGTTACGTACCCTTCGTACAGGGGGACCAGCACTAGTTATTGGTACAGGAGAGTTTATGTATGTGCCTATGCAAATAGCGAGTTGTTTAGGAGAGGATGTTTATTTCCAAGCGACGACACGTAGCCCAATTTATTGTGCAAATAATCCATCCTATACAATAACAGAAAAAATTGCTTTCGAAAGTCCAGAAAATAATGGTGTAGAAAATTACTTATACAATTTAAATAGCCATTCTTATTCGGAACTTTTTTTAGTCGTAGAACGTATAGCCAATGAAGAGGTAGTAGCACGGGCAGTACATGCATTAAAATCTGTTAGTAACGCAAATATATATGTGATTTGTATGCATGAATGGGGGACTGAATAATGCCTGAGATGAAGCAACCAGATAAAATGGGAAGCTATTCTGCAGAAGATGTTGTCTTTTTACTACGAGATATTAGTAACATTCACTTAGAAATAGCTAATGAACAGCGTGAGCGACTTATTCAATCGGGTACCCACTATTCAGAAATGTTGCCAGTAGAGTATCTTCCTTCTGAAGCGTATATGAAGCTGTTTTATCAAACGTTAGATGATTATGCACAACGTATTGCGCTTGCGGTTGGATTAGTAGCACAACAAATTGTAGAGCGTAGAGGCTTAGATAATTTAGTGCTTGTTAGTTTAGCGAGAGCAGGAACACCTATTGGCATTTTAATTAAACGTTATATAAAAATGCATTATAACGTGAGCGTTCCGCACTATACGATGTCGATTCTCCGAGGTCGGGGTATTGATGACTACGCTATACGATACATATATTCTCAGCACCCACTTGCACAAATACAATTTATTGATGGATGGACAGGGAAAGGCGCGATTACGAGAGAATTACAACAAGCTTGTGAAAGCTATAATGAGCAAAATAATGAACAATTGGATGCGACACTAGCGGTGCTTGCTGACCCAGGCCATTGTGCTGCAATCTATGGTACACGTGCTGATTTTTTAATACCATCGGCATGTTTAAATTCAACTGTGTCAGGCTTAGTTAGCCGCACAGTATGGAATGCACAGTTTATGGATGTAAATGACTTTCACGGAGCGAAATTTTATAAAGAACTTCAGCATGCGGATGTTTCCAATTTGTATATTGATCGTATTAGCGCCTATTTTTTACAAGTTGAGAAAGATGTAGAGCAACAGCTTCAAGAACGAATACCTTCTACTATTACGTGGAAAGGGTTGGAATCGGTTATTGCAATTCAACAACATTATGGCATAACAAATAGTAACTTTGTGAAGCCAGGAGTTGGAGAAACAACACGGGTATTACTTCGCAGAGTCCCATGGAAAATATTAATTAACCCTACCTATGTGCACGAATTAGCACACATTTTACTTTTAGCAAAGGAAAAGAATGTTGAAATTGAGGAATATCCACAAATGTCCTATGCATGCTGTGGCTTAATAAAAGAAGTGTAGAGGAGAGAAGACATGCTACTATTTACATCTGATTTAGATCGTACGCTTATTTACTCTCAGCGCATGATGGATAAGTATCCACCCAATACAGCCCCAATTACGGTTGAGCGGAAAAATGGGGAAGGACTTAGTATGATGACAGAAGTAACAATGTCATTATTGCAACAAGTTCACCAACAAACATTATTCGTACCTGTTACAACACGTGCATTACATCAATATGAACGAATATATGCAATAAAAGAGTTGTGTCCTACTTTTGCAATTACGAGTAATGGGGGTACAATAATAGAACAAGGACGCCCTAATGTGGAATGGACCAAAATTTTACGCAAACGAATTGAAGATTCTTCCATTCCGCAAGCAGATTTAGTACGCCAATTTAATAACATAAAATCACAATGTTGGCTTCAACAATCGTTCTATGTTGATGAGTTATTTTATGTACATTATGTGGATTGCCATATTTTGCAGCATGACGATGTGCAGGCAATGATTCAAGACTTTGCGGTACATGGTTGGCATGTACTCTTGCAAGGACGAAAATTGTACTTTATGCCAAAAGTGCTTACAAAAGAAGCCGCAATTTCGTATTTGAAGGAGCATTGTACATATACTATGCACTTGGCAGCGGGTGATTCCATAATGGATTATGGAATGCTCGCTTTGGCAGATAAAGGCTACACGCCAGCGCACGGTGACTTAAAAGACAAACAACCACAAATACTAAAGAACACCCTATATTCGGCACATAGTGGTGAAGCATTTACAAAATATTTATTGGAAGATGTTTTACAATTGGCTGCCATGCAACCAATTGTGGAAGTATGATGTAAGGAGGTGATGCTTGTATGCAAACAGTCACAATTGAATCAGTATTAGAAAGAGATTCTTATGATTGGCTACAAGCCTTCCAAGATGCAGCTAATGTGCGAGCAGTTTACGAGGTGACAGAACAACACGTTCGTTTTAGTCGTATTGCTGTACGTATATTAGGTGTCCCGCTAGAAGAAGATGAATATTTTAATTCTTTATATACAATGTCACAAAATCCAAATATCCATATTTTAAGCGAAGAATTAAATAAACATATTGAGCAAAAGGATTTTCAGGCATTGCAAACGATTATAGAGCAACATCAGCAATCCCCTAAAGGCTTGTCGATTAATCGACTAATTGCCATGATGTATGGTCACCAACTTATTCCTAAGCATGATGATCCTTCGATGAATCGTCATTTGCAGCTCGTGACGATGCGAGTAGTGGAGCGCTTCAGAGATCAGCAATCACTTGGATTACTAGCGAATGACTTTCGACGCTTTTTAATTGATATGGTGAAGTGGTTAAAAAACCATTGGATTCAGTGGACAAAAGCGATGAAGCCGACAGATGATTTCCCGAAGGTCATTTGGTATGGTGAAACAACAATTAGTCAGCGCTATTTCCTCCTATTATTAATGGAGCTTGGTTGCGATGTGTTAATCTTCCATCCAGCGGCGATTGATGAATTTGCTACAGTGGATTCAACAGATGCATTTTCTGTTACGCACTCCTATGTAAGTCAAACAACGCTACAGCCATTCCCTGATAAATTACGAGATCGTCAAGCAACAGTGGGCTATAGCTCTAGCCAACATTTTGAACAATTAATGCATGACCAGCATTCGGGTGTTTATCGACCATGGCAATTTAAAGACCATTTGCCGCGTTCACTAACACTACGTATGACATATGATGATATTTTTATTTATGAAAATGAAAAGGCGATGGTTCGTCCGAAATTTGAGGTGCTTAAAGATGAAGTCATCATTCCAGTAATTTTCGCAAAAGTTAGTGGCGTATCTAGTAACCGTGAAGAATATTGGGGAAATATGCATCGATTGCTTGCAAGCCCACAAACGGTATTTGTGCAGGCGTTTCCATATGCGAAAACGAGTAGAGCTAATTTTCATTTTCATTATCAGCATTGTTTAGTGAATGGTGAACTATCTACGGAGCGGATTATGCAAAGTGATTGGTGGCAATATGAGGATTTGACATTGGAGCTACAATCAGCAATTGCTCATACAATTAAAACGTCCTGTGAGCAGCCTATGCTTAAACTGCAGCCAAATGAATCACAGTATGATTTGCAATTATTTATATTTAAGCAAATGACGATGATTCCAAAGGACATATTGCGCTTATTACAAAGTTTTGATTATGCTCAGGAAGTGCCAAAGCTAGTGCTCTATCAAGCACCACAGCAGCCAGTATTATCTCGTGAAGATATTGCTTTATTAGCGTTTTTAAATCGTTTTGGTGTAGATATTATTTTTTACAATCCAACAGGCAAGCTTGATTTAGAAAAACATTTGCTAGAGGATACGTTTGATGGACATCGTTTAGAGCATATGGTGTTTGACTTACAATTTGAAGAGCCAAAGCAACAAAAGTCAAAGCCTGATAAAATGATTAAAAAATTATTTAACCGTTTCTTCTGACGGCTAGGAAAGGAGGAACATAATGTCAAGTAGAGCGATTGTACTTGAACGATTAACAACTGAAACAGCAGAACAAACAAAACAACAGCTATGTCATAGTCCAGAAGTACAGCATATTGCAAACCAAATCAATATAAAAAACAAGCTTGAATTGACGGAGCTCGGTAAGGAGCCAGCAGTTAAACTTTCACGTTTTTCAGACCAAATTTTAAGAACGATTGCCCATTCAAAAGTAAATGAATCCAACGAATTATTAAAGCAGCTCGAAGCCCTAATGTCTAAGTTTGATAAAAAGGAAGTCATTGAACAACAAGGCTTTTTAGGGAGATTGTTTAAAAGGAAGCCGAAAAATAACGAAGATTTATATGCTAAATATAATGTTCTTGGAAGAGATATTGAAAAAGTACATTATCAATTTGTCCTAATGGAAGAAGCATTGGCAAATGATAATCGAATGCTAGCTCGACTTTATAACGAAAATTTGACTTATTACATGGAGCTTGAAAAATATATCGTTGCCGCTGAGATGAAACTAGATGAGATAAAGTCAACATTAATTCCAATGTATGAAAGACAAAGTGAAGCGGGCAATCAAATTGCAAAAATGGAGCTTACAACGTTACAAGCAATTGCCGAAACATGTGCCCAAAAAATTGATGAGCTTGAGAAATCGAGATTGGTAGCGATTTTAGGGGCAACCCAAATGGATATGCTACGCAATGGCAATAGCGAGTTAATGGAGCAAATCAATGGAGCGTTTGTCACGACAATTCCTGTTTTTAAAATGGGGATTATGAATGCGGTGAATGAAAAGCGACAACAGCTACAACAAGAATCTGCTGCTGCTTTTGAAAAGCGTATGAAGCAATTTGGTGAAAACAATAGTCATGCTGTTTTACAAAGTGTGGAATATGCTCAACAAAGTGAGTCGACAATGACGCTCGAAGAAATGTGGGAAACGATCGTTACTGGTATTACAAGTTATCGTCAGTTACGTGCGGAACAAGCAACGAAGCGTCAACAAATAGAGCAACAACTAATGGCATTAAATAATGAAGCTTAAAAAAGCTGACACCATATTAAGGTGTCAGCTTTTTTAATAATTGTGTGAGTGCCTGGTACGCTTTCCGCGGGCACGATGTAAGCGCCGCTAGTTGCAGCTTACATTAGGTGCGTTCCCACAGTTCAAAATTGTGTGAGTGCCTGGCACCTAAATAAACTCTTCTTCGATTTCCAAGTTGATTTCTTGGCCGTGATAGCTTTGATATGACACGATTAATGTATCTAAGTGCTCTAAATTTTCCTCGTAATCTAAAATCCGCGACAAAATATATAAAAGGTGATAGCTCGAAAATTCTGTATCGCCTTCTTGGTGTGCATATGTCACTTGATGGATAAAGATTTCCATTAACTGATTGCGTTGAATGTAGTCGATATGTGTGCTCCATTCGGAATGCTCAGGCTTTAATTTCCCTGTATATTTTAGCAACAGCTGCTCATGGTAGGTAAGCAGGAAGTCTAGACGCTCTTGAATCATTAAATGGAATTGTGTCGGTAAATGCGCTAATTCGTTTTCATGTTTATGCAGTCGATGTAACAATTCTAGACTCTTTTTTGAAGTCGTAATCATTTGACGGTAAACCACTAATTTTCTTGCTTTAATGTATTTTTTGTTTTTAAAATAATTTCGTTCTTCCTTGAAAAACTCATAGAGTGTATCGACTCTAAGCATACGTTCTCTAAATTTGTTTAAAGCAGTTTTAGTAGAAGTATGCTCAGACGCTTGACGAACAGCTAATCTCGTCCAGCGAATAATATCATCCTGTAAAAAGTAAATTTTACGGAAAAGCTTTACTTCGTATTTTGGTGGTAAAAACACAAGATTTACAACAAATGCTGCTAAAACCCCAACTAAAATTGTAAGAAAGCGAAATAAACTAAATGTAAGAAAGTCATCACCTTGAATCTCCATAATAGCGACAACGGAAACAAGTGCTAGAGAAAGTGATTTTTCAAGCTTGAATTTTAACATCAATCCTATTGCGATAATGACAGCAATACCTACAGCCACGACGTGATGGCCGAAAAGTAAACCGAAGATTACGGCAATGGAAGCTCCGATAATATTTGCTTGTACTTGTTCAACGATCGTTTGATAAGAGCGATAAATAGATGGCTGAATCGCAAAGATTGCTGCAATTCCAGCAAAAACTGGAGTTGGTAATTGCAGAAGCTCTGCAACAAATAGTGCAAAGACAATAGCTACGCCAGTTTTAAATACACGGGCACCTAATTTCATAATAAAATCGATGTCCTTTCTGTCTAATATTTTTAACTTGGCTCCTCTTTTAAAAGTGAGACTTAATCAAGTTAAAGGTCTCTGCGCAAGTCACAGAATTTAAAAGTAGCTTTTTTAAGAAAGCTCACAAAAATCTGGATACCATTATGCTGAGTCGTAATGAATGCTTCTTTACATTATAGAAGGAAGTTCTTAGAAAATACATAGATTTGTATATCATAATATAAAAAAGTTGCCTTCTACTAATCATGCACAACATTGTTTAATCTACAAGCAGAAAGGGAACAGCAAAAATGTCAACCCTCCCTTTAATATTAAACAAATTTTCGTAAATTGAAACCAAATAATCGTGTTGAAAGTGTACAACGAACATACATAAAGTTGTCGACAATGGCATTAGCATAAAGATTAATTGTTGCAAACAGTAGTCACTATTTAACGAATATAATCTTTTTGAAGGTACTAGATGGCATATGTGAAATTTTGGAGATGAAAATTGGAGGGTTAAATGAATAATCAAAAATTTAATGAGTTTATTAAAATAGCTAAAAAACTAAATGAAATTAAAATTATTCCATTGTTAATGGGTTCGGTTGGCTTAGAAGTAGTTACAGGGGAAAATTGGGAAGCTCAAGACTTAGATATTCATGTACCTGGAGATAAAAGAGGGTGGGAAGTTCCCCCTGAAATATCCATACATAACTGGATTGATATTGTGAAAATCATGGAATCAATGGCATATAGCTTAATTGATTTACATGAACATGAATTCACTAAAGAGGGGCTATCAGTTCAGTTCGGTATTATTGACACTTTACCAAATTTCGCAGGAGTACAATTAGATGATTTAGAAATGCAGCAAAAGGAAGAGGTCAAATATTACTTATTAAATCCTGCGCAATATTTATATGTTTACAAGGCCTCATCTAAGGATAGTTATAGAGCAGACAAAAATAATAATAAAGATTTGATAAAAATAGATTTCTTAAAAAACATGGGATGCTAATTTAATTGTCCTAATAAGTGCTTTAATTGAAGAGATAACAAAATTGGCGTAGCAGTAAATTTGATTGCTGTACAAAAAGGATAGATGTAAGCAGGTATCCACCCGTTTCATCTATCCTTTCTTTTTTAGCTATATGTTGTTGGACATTATAACGTACTTTATGGTTTCTTAAAGTTGAGAAAATGCATAGTCGACAGCTTCGATTGTTTCTCGAATATCTGCTTCTGTATGCTCAGTTGTTAAAAACCATGCTTCATATTTAGATGGTGCGAGGTTAATGCCTTGTCCAAGCATTAGTTTAAAGAATCGACCGAAAATTTCTCCGTCAGAATTTTCGGCTTGCTCATAGTTTTCAACTTTCACATCTGTAAAGTAAATCGTTAGTGCACCCTTTAGACGATTTAAAGTAATCGTTACGCCATGCTTTTTGGCAGCAGTTAAAATACCTTCTTCTAAAATCGCACCAAGTCGATCCATTTCATCGTAAACACCTGGAGTGGCTAATACTTCTAAGCAAGCTATACCCGCTTGCATCGATGCAGGGTTCCCAGCCATTGTCCCTGCTTGGTATGCTGGTCCAAGTGGAGCAACTGTATCCATAATTTCTTTACGACCACCGTAAGCGCCGATTGGTAAACCACCGCCAATAACTTTTCCTAGTGCAGTAAGGTCTGGCGTTAAACCGAGTAGTGTCTGTGCACCACCGTAATGGAATCGGAATGCCGTAATCACTTCATCATAAATTGTCAGTGCACCTTTTTCTTTCGCTGTTGCATGCACTAATTGTAAAAATCCAGGGTTCGGTTCAACAATACCGAAGTTTCCTACGATTGGTTCAATTAAAATCGCAGCGATTTGGTCGCCCCATGTTTCCATCGCTTCTGTAAATGCTTGGGGATTGTTAAATGGTACGGTAATGACTTCTTCTGCTGTTGCAGTCGTTACACCTGCTGAATCTGGTGTGCCTAATGTAGCTGGACCAGAGCCAGCCGCTACTAATACTAAGTCAAAGTGTCCGTGGTAGCAGCCAGCAAACTTCATAATTTTTGTACGGCCAGTATAGGCACGAGCAACACGGATAGTTGTCATCACTGCTTCTGTACCTGAATTGTTAAAGCGTACTTTATCCATTGAAGGGATGGCTTCTTTTAGCATTTTAGCAAAAGTGACCTCGTATTCAGTTGGCGTACCAAATAATGTACCGTTTTCAGCGGCATTAGAAATCGCCTTTGCAATATGTGGATGGCCATGACCTGTAACAAGTGGACCGTATGCAGCTAAATAATCAATATAACGGTTGCCGTCAACATCCCAAAAATAAGCGCCTTTTCCTCGAGCCATTGCAACGGGTGAGCCCCCACCGACTGCTTTATATGAACGAGAAGGGCTGTTCACACCACCAACGATATGTAAAAGCGCTTCTGCGTGTACTGCTTCAGATTTTGAGTGATTCATAACTATGCCTCCTAAGTAATTATACTTAACCTATTGTAGACCTATCAGTGTAAGAAATCCAAAGAAAATAAGGGATATGACTTGATTTGTTACTTAGAGTAAAATAAGAAATGCAAAAGGAGGAGATTGTTATGACATTAGTAGAAGGACAGAAAGCACCGAATTTTTCACTTGTTAATGACAAAGGGGAGCATGTGCAATTAGCAGATTTTAGGGGCAAAAATGTCATTTTGTATTTTTATCCGAAAGACATGACACCAGGTTGTACAACAGAAGCATGTGATTTCCGCGATAAGCATGAAGACTTTAGCCAGTTAAATGCTGTTGTATTAGGCGTGAGCCCTGATAATGCCCAAAAGCATACAAAATTTATTGATAAGCATGGGCTGCCTTTTTCCCTTTTAGTGGATGAGGATCATGCTGTAGCGGAGGCTTATGGCGTTTGGGTATTAAAGAAAATGTATGGACGCGAATATATGGGAATTGAACGTTCAACCTTTTTAATTGATACAGCTGGTAATCTTATAAAAGCGTGGCGCAAAGTACGCGTGAAAAATCATATCGAAGAAGTGTACACATATTTAGCAAATCAGGAGGAACATTCATGAGAATTTATTTTACATTTGAACCAAGACCCGATTTACGTGAACCGTTAGTAGAAGAATTTTCACAATGTGATTTCGTTTTTGAAAATGGTTTATCTACGGATGAACTTCAAAAAGCAGATGTACTAGTTACATATGGCGAAGATTTAAATGATGATAATATGCAGTATGCTACGAAACTAAAATGGATTTTCGTTGCTTCTGCAGGAGTAGAAAAAATGCCTGCTCAAGCAATTATTGATCGGGGGATTTTAGTATCTAATGTACGAGGTATTCATAAATCACCTATGGCTGAGTCGATGCTTGCTCATATTTTAGCCATTAAGCGTGCATTACCATGGTTATATGAGCATCAAAAGAAAAAAGAATGGTCGAAGAAAGGGAAGCAAACGGAATTAAGAGATAATACAGCCCTTATACTAGGACCTGGAGCGATCGGCTCGGAAGTAGGTCGCTTATTACAAGCATTTGGTGTAACGACAATTGGCTGTAACCGTTCTGGTAAAGCTGCGCCTCATATGGATGAGATGGTAAGTTTCACTCAGCTAACAGAAGCTTTGCCAAAGGCAGATATCGTTATTTCCGTATTGCCAAAAACCGAAGAAACTACGCATTTATTGAAGGAAGAGCATTTTAGTGCAATGAAAAACGATGCCATTTTCATGAATTTTGGACGTGGAAATTTAGTAGATGAAAAGGTTCTTATTCATGCTATGGAAACAGGTGAAATAGGCTATGCCGTATTAGATGTGTTTGAAAAAGAACCACTTAGTGCAAATAGTCCATTATGGACATGTCCAAATGTCATAGTATCTCCGCATGTTTCAAGTCATTCTTCTCGCTATGTAGAAAGAAGCTTAGCTATTTTTAAGCCGAGTTTGACAAAATGGTTAAATGGCGAGACAGCACTAGAAAATGTCGTGGATCTATCGAGAGGATATTAAAAAGTAATTTAATTTAGCTGATGCATAGGACGAAAGTTGACAGATGTTAGCTTAATTCGATACACTAATTGTAACAATTATAAATTAATAATACTTATGAAAAGGGGTGCATGACGATGTCTATACCGCATTTACAGGATGCACTTGACACGTTAAAAACAACTGGTGTACGCATTACTCCTCAGCGTCATGCTATTTTAGAATATTTAATTCAATCGATGACACATCCAACTGCGGATGAAATTTATAAAGCGCTTGAAGGAAAATTTCCAAATATGAGTGTGGCAACTGTCTACAATAATTTACGTGTTTTCCGTGAAGTAGGGTTAGTGAAAGAGCTGACTTATGGGGATGCCTCTAGCCGTTTTGATTTTGTTACAAATGATCACTATCATATGATTTGTGAATGCTGTGGTAAAATTGTCGATTTCCATTACCCAGGTTTAGATGAAATCGAACACTTCGCCTCACAAGTAACAGACTTTGATGTGCATACACACCGTCTAGAGATTTATGGTACGTGTCCAGCATGTAAAGATGTAGCAGCGAAAGTACAATAAGTTTTCTTGGAGTTTTTACGCAAGCGTATGAATGAAAACGTTTAAAAAGCAAGTGGGCAATTAGCTCGCTTGCTTTTTATTATGGAGTGCGAGAAATGCTCTTAAAACAGACTGGAAATTTTCGATATTAATAATATGGGTGATGACACGAAGGTGAAGGGCTTTTTATTATACTGCGTCGAGGTTGTAGCTTATTAAACAAGTATCTCTTAAAACAATTAATTAGGAGGGATTTAATGAATGTACAATTAGGGAGTAGTAATTACTTTAGTACAGTAAAAAAAGAAGAACGATTGTCTGACAATTTATTTTTAGCAAACAAAAAAAGAAAAGCAACCTACGAAATAATAAAAGAGAATGGTTATGTACGTCATATAGTAACGAAGGAAAATGGTGAAAAAGTAATTGTTAGAGAAGTGAAAATTCCAAAACATGAAATACAAGATCAATCCTCTGGTGACATCAACGATATGATTACGCAAAAGTTAGTAGCGCAAATGATTAAATCGTTCGATGACAGACAGCACCAGCAAAATTTTTTTAAAACTGGCATAGCTGGTCAAAAGGAAAAACAAATTTCTAAATATATAGTGAGCATATAATTCGGTTTATTACTATTAATAGTAGTGGTTATAATACTAAAAAAATTCCTAGCTCTTATATGGGGCTAGGAATTTTTTGCTTTGTTATTATAAGATTGATCGAACTCTTTTCCTTCAAGTGTTGGATCTAGTGTTAATGGTTCGTTACAGTACATGCACATATCGACACGACCTAAAACTTTCGTATGCTTATGGCAATTTGGGCATTCTACTTGAACTGCTCTTGTTGAGAGAAGTCCGATCCAAGCATAGACAACTGTACTACCGATAATACATAGTAAACCAAGCGTCATGAAGATTAAGACAAGGATGGGATTGTTTTTGAAGAATATTCCCCCATACATAACAACAAAGCCGATAAAAATAAGTGCTAATGCAAAAGAACGGATTTTATTAATTTTACTTTTGTAAGGTTTCATACAATATCTTGCCTCCCAATCTAAAATCTACTATAACATATAAGAACAAAGTATTTTAGTTTTGACTAAAAGGCAAAGAAGGAATACTTTCAGAGTATGTCGAAATTTTAACGAAATAAAGTCATATAACAAATAGAGGAGGACTGAACATGGAGCAAGTTTTGCGCCCAATATATCAAGAACGTGCGAGTCAGTCTAATACGTTAGGTGTCATTTTAATGGAGAAGCGTGAGGAACAAAGTAATGTTACTGACACATTCGATACCATATTACTCATTATTGTAAAGGAAGCGGAGCAACCTGTTTTCTCAAAGCATTATTTATATGATGGGAATAAGGTAGCCTTACATACTGTTACAGAAAAATTGTTACGCAAGTGGTTACTAATTGGCTCTAACAAAAAAGTAGTTGATTGGATTTTCTTTGGTAGAGTGTTGTTTGATCGTAATGAATTCCTTCATAAATTAAAAATTGAACTACAAGAGTTTCCGTTCAGCGGTAGGAAAATTAAGACGGGTATTCAATTTTCAAAGTTAATTCGACGCTATTTAGAAGGAAAAGAATATTTTGATAAGGGAAGCTATTTAGATGCCTACAATCATGTTGTGGATTCTTTGCATCACTTAGGGCGATTGTCCATTATAGACAGTGGGTTATATCCAGAAGTTACAGTATGGGCGCAAGTGAAAAAGATAGAGCCTGCTATTTATAAGTTATATGAAGAACTTGTTATGAGCAGTGAGCCAATTGAAAAGCGATTAGAGCTTTTATTTTTGGCAAGTGAGTTTTTAATTCATTCACGAACACAGGATGGAGCTCAACATATATTAGAAGTAATGCAAACAAAAGAGACATGGACGATTCAAGAATTACATGATCATCATGAGCTTGTGAACTATTCCGTAGACTTAGAAGTATTTGTAGAGTATTTAGTTGATAAAGGCTACATTCTTATTGAGCCTGTCGTTGCAAAAAGCGAAATGATTTTCCACCGACACTATAAGGTGAACAAAGAGTCTATAGAATTTAAATAAGCCATATAGTATGCTAGTAATCGAGGTATAAAAAATACCTCGATATTTTTTCAAAAAAAGTATTGACGATTAATATATTGATATTGTATTATATTAATTGTCGCTAAGACATAACAAAAACACTTAGAAAATCGAGTGAAAAAACTTTATAAAAGTTGTTGACACAAAATGAGTGAGATGTTATTATAAAGAAGTCGCTGAAAAACGACAAACAATATGAACCTTGAAAACTGAACAAGCAAAACGTAATCAATATAGTTTTTAGTAGCTAACTTCGTTAGTGAACAAAACAAAATTTTGGACATCAAAAT
>NZ_JBIWDA010000008.1:0-5887 GCF_044761745.1 Lysinibacillus sp. NPDC097279
ACACCCGTTCCCATACCGAACACGGAAGTTAAGCTCTTTAGCGCCGATGGTAGTTGGGGGCTTCCCCCTGTGAGAGTAGGACGTCGCTAGGCAAAAAAGTAAGCAGAGGATTTAAACCTCTGCTTTTTTTTATAATTTTCTACAGCAAGATTACCTGTTTTCTTTTATAAAGAGCTGTCTTGCCGATTATTGAAGAATGAACAGGGATTGCAAATAAGAACAAAGCGTTTAAGAGGAGAATGATATTGAGTTGATTTGTTAATCAAGATGAACTTACTATGAGATGGATAGGTTAAAGTTACTTGACATGGAGGCAGGCATTTTTAATGCAGATGTCTAGTCAATTGATAAACGACTAAATTATTTTCTTTTTCATTTGTAATATCCTCGTCTTACACTTAAAAGGTAAAAAAAGGTCGTAAAATGAACTTATTTTGCGAGGTTTTGTACCTTACTATAGGACACTGTTTGCATGAAACTGTTACACAATGGTAAAATGGAATTTGAGACTCGTATAGGAAGTGAAAAATATTCATGGCAAACCTATTAAATAAATTATTTGATTTCAATAAACGTGAGTTAAAAAAATTAGAAAAAATCGCTGACCAAGTTGAGGGATTCGCTTCTCAAATGGAACAGCTTTCAGATGAGCAACTACAAGCGAAGACAGAAGAATTTAAGAAACGTTATGCAGATGGCGAAAAATTAGATTCCATTCGTGCTGAAGCTTTTGCAGTTAGTCGTGAGGCGTCGAAGCGTGTATTAGGAATGTATCCTTTCCGCGTGCAAATTATGGGTGCTGCTTCACTTGATGAAGGTAATATTTCAGAGATGAAAACCGGTGAAGGTAAAACGTTAACTGCTACTATGGCGGTTTATTTAAATGCGATTACTGGTAAAGGCGTGCATGTAGTTACAGTCAATGAATATTTGGCTAGTCGTGACGCTGCTGAGATGGGTGAGCTGTACAATTTCTTAGGGCTTACAGTAGGCTTAAATTTAAACAGCTTATCAAAAGAAGAAAAGCGTGCTGCATATGATGCAGATATTACGTATAGTACAAACAATGAATTAGGCTTTGATTATTTACGTGACAATATGGTGCTTTATAAAGAAGAACGTGTTCAACGTCCACTTCACTACGCTGTAATCGATGAGGTTGACTCGATTTTAATTGATGAGGCACGTACACCATTAATTATTTCGGGACAGGCTGGGAAGTCAGCGCAGTTGTACAAGCAGTCTAATGCGTTTGTACGTATGTTAAGTGCTGATACAGATTACACATATGAAGAATCGACAAAGGGTGTTACATTAACGGATGCAGGTGTAGAAAAGGCCGAAAAAGCATTCGGTATCGACAACTTGTTTGATTTAACACATGTACGTTTAAATCATGCCATTAACCAATCGTTAAAGGCACATGTGAGTATGCATAATGATGTTGACTATGTTGTGCAAGAAGGCGAAATTGTTATCGTTGACGGCTTTACTGGTCGTTTAATGAAGGGACGTCGTTATTCTGATGGTCTCCATCAAGCAATTGAAGCTAAAGAAGGCGTTGAGATTCAAAATGAGTCGATGACGATGGCTACAATTACGTTCCAAAACTATTTCCGTATGTACCAAAAGCTTGCGGGTATGACGGGTACTGCGAAAACAGAAGAAGAAGAGTTCCGTAATATTTACAATATGAGCGTTATTGCGATTCCAACGAATAAGCCAATTGCACGTGATGACCGTCCAGATTTAATTTTTGCTTCAATGGAAGGGAAATATAAAGCTGTAGCAGCAGATATTGCTGAGCGTCATAAGGCTGGTCAACCAGTACTTGTAGGTACAGTTGCGATCGAAACATCTGAAATTATTTCACAGTTACTTGATAAACATAAAATTCCTCATAATGTACTAAATGCGAAAAATCATGAGCGTGAAGCAGAAATTATCGCAAATGCCGGTTCAAAAGGTGCCGTTACGATTGCCACAAATATGGCTGGTCGTGGTACCGACATTAAACCTGGTGAAGGTGTATTAGAAATTGGTGGTTTAGCTGTAATTGGTACGGAGCGTCATGAATCACGACGTATCGATAATCAGCTACGTGGACGGTCTGGTCGTCAAGGGAACCCAGGGGTTACGCAATTCTACCTGTCGCTTGAAGATGAATTAATGCGCCGCTTTGGCTCTGATAATATGAAGTCTATGATGATGCGTCTTGGTATGGATGATTCACAACCATTACAATCGAAAGTTGTATCAAGAGCAGTTGAATCAGCGCAAAAACGTGTTGAAGGGAATAACTTCGATGCACGTAAACGTTTACTACAATATGATGATGTTTTACGTCAGCAACGTGAGATTATTTACAAAGAGCGTTATGACGTTTTAGAAACAGAAAATATGCGTGAGCTTGTAGAGTCGATGATTCAGGAAACAATTGATAATATTGTCGGTCTTTATACACAAGGTGAGCAGCCAAAAGATTGGAACTTAAAAGCGATTGAGGACTTTGTCGCAGCTAACTTACTAGAAGAAGGCACATTAAAAGTGGCAGACTTCCAAGGTAAAACTGCCGAAGAAATTAATTCGATTATTTCTGATGCTGTACACCAACGCTATGATGAAAAAGAAGCAGAGCTTACACCAGAGCGTATGCGTGAATTTGAGAAGGTTATTTTATTACGTTCAATTGATACGAAATGGATTGATCATATTGACGCAATGGATCAATTACGACAAGGGATTCATTTACGTGCATATGGTCAAAATGATCCGCTACGTGAATATCAACAAGAAGGTTTTGCAATGTTTGAGGATATGGTCGCTTCAATTCGTGAGGATGTAGCGAAATATGCGATGAAAGCAGAAATCCGCAGTAACTTAGAACGTGAAGAGGTTGCGAAAGGTCAAGCTGTGAATCCGAAAGAGGATGGTTCTCCAGCACCGAAGAAACAACCTGTACGTAAAGCTGAAAATATTGGTCGTAATGATTTATGTCCATGTGGTAGTGGAAAGAAATTTAAAAACTGCCATGGTGCAGGTCAATAAAGATACGAAAAGATCAATTCAACGAAAAGTTGAGTTGATCTTTTTTTGCCGTGGAAGAAATGATGCCAAAATCTGAATTAATAGACAATAGATAACCGAAAGTATACAATAATTGTAACAATAGGTATTTAGTTCAACGAAAGTAATGAGTATAGCAGATTATTTAAAAAAATAGTAAAACACTTTCATATGAATTTACTTTCTTTGACAAAAGGGGAGGTGAATTTATGCGTTAGTTGAATCAAATTCTCGAGTAATGTAGTTTTAGCAGACGTGCTCGAGGAAGTACATAGGTATACCAATAAACATGTACATTCCTTTTTAATTCACACGATAAACATGATTTAAAGGAGGAGTAATCATTGCATTATAATTGTGAAGACATTATGAGTAGTGAAACAATGTTGTATATGCCTGAGTATGATGCCTTTGGAAATTTATGTACGAGAGTTATTGAAAGAGACTATCAATATATATCCAAATTATCTCCTACAAGATTAATGGATTTTAATCTCCGTTATTTTGGTTCGAGCTTGCGAGGGGCCTTTGATGGTTCAAAGATGATCTTAGGTAAGCTCAATAAAAATCCCATTGTTGTTCATGAACGGTTTAATATTTTGTGGTTCCCTAGTAAGTCACCATTACATCCAGAGTGCATTTGGTTTGCTGTCCATCATATAGATGATTATATTGCTATTGGTAAAAAGCAAACAAAGGTTGTATTTATGAACGGTCAAGAAATTATTGTGGATGTGAGTCCAAAAGCATTTGAATATCGTATTCAGAGAGCTTTTTTATTAAAATACAAACTTGAAAAACGAACAAAACATTTACTTGTGCAGTTTGATCGTGTCAAAGTATTTCAACGAATGGCAATTCGCTCTAAGGTAGAGGATGAAACGAAAAAAGATGAATGCTAGAAAACAGTAGCAATTCATCTATGTTGGTTATTTCAAACGGAATATCCATTAAGTGCGGGTACTTTTAAGATTTTTAGCTTCTTTGAAATCCAATTAATAAATACAGAGGGGTGTAGGCTTTGATGATTTATTATGAAACGATTTGTATTTGCTGTAAAAAACAATTTAAGCTTTTAGAAGGAACGCGGAAATATCAGCTATATAAAGTGGATCGCAATAGACGATTGACATGTGAGCATTGTGACCAAAAAATTCATGCAGAAGCTCGGAAAAGTTTACTTGCCAAACTAAATTGAACATAAAAAATAGTAGTATAAGCTAAGTGCTTTGTACTACTATTTTTTATGGATCATGGATTGGCATATTGAAAAAATTATGTTTTCCGCTTGAAAAACGCTATAATAGAATAATACGGATTTTACTTGTAATATCCATTAAATATGTTCGGAGGATTTAGCAATGATTGAATTAGCAGATGTACGTAACGCGTTAGACACTACAGCCAAAAAATTGGCGGACTTTAGGAGGTCTCTTTGACTTAGAAAACAAAGAGGCACGTATTCAAGAATTAGATGAAATGATGCTAGAGCCAGGCTTCTGGGACGATCAACAAGGAGCACAGGTAGTCATCAATGAAGGTAATGGTTTAAAGGCTATTGTGAATGAATATAAAGAGTTAGTAGATACACATGAAAATTTAGATATGACACTAGAGTTATTACGTGAAGAGCCCGATGAGGAATTACAGGAAGAGTTAGGTAGCGAGCTTGCAGAATTCCAACAAAAAATGGGCGATTTTGAATTGCAATTACTATTAAGTGGTCCATATGATCAAAACAATGCGATTTTAGAGCTCCATCCTGGTGCTGGTGGTACAGAGTCTCAAGACTGGGGTTCTATGTTATTACGTATGTATACACGTTGGGCTGAAAAACGCGGATTTAAAGTAGAAACAGTCGATTATCTTCCTGGTGATGAAGCGGGGATTAAATCCGTTACATTATCTATTAAAGGGCATAATGCGTACGGTTATCTACAGGCTGAAAAGGGTGTACACCGTTTAGTACGTATTTCACCGTTCGACTCTTCTGGTCGTCGTCATACATCATTCGTTTCATGTGATGTCATGCCTGAATTCGATGACAATATTGAAGTAGATATTCGTACAGAGGATTTAAAAATTGATACGTACCGTGCAACAGGCGCAGGTGGTCAGCATATTAATACAACCGATTCAGCTGTTCGTATTACGCATATTCCTACTGGTACTGTCGTTCAATGTCAGGCAGAGCGTTCACAAATTAAAAACCGTGAAAAAGCAATGACGATGTTAAAAGGGAAATTATATCAATTAGAAATCGATAAGCAGCAAGCACAACTTGATGAAATTCGCGGTGAGCAAAAGGAAATTGGCTGGGGCTCACAAATCCGCTCATATGTATTCCATCCATATTCAATGGTTAAGGATCACCGTACAAGTGAAGAAACAGGAAATGTAGGCGCAGTAATGGACGGAGATTTAGATCCATTTATTAATGCATATTTACGTTCTAAAATTTAATGATAAGTGCCAGTCACTCAAACAATTCAGAATTTTGTTAGTAAGGTTATTAAACAAAAAAACCACGAAGCCTCCAGCGGGAATGCACGCAATGTAAGACGTAACAAACGACGCAACAGCGACGGTTACGGCTTACGAAGTGCCCGCGGAAAGCGAAGTGGGTTTTTCGCATTAGACTATACAATGAAAAAAATAGAAGAGGAACGCCGCTACGCAATATCCACCTTGCACTGCTAGTAGAACATTGATATATAAATGCTCGAGTAAAAATCCACGTAGACTCCAGCGGGAATGCACAGAACGTAAGACGCAACAAACCGCGCGTTAGCGAGGGTTGCGGCTTATGTGTGTGCCCGCG
>NZ_JBIWDA010000008.1:5984-136775 GCF_044761745.1 Lysinibacillus sp. NPDC097279
TAGACTCCAGCGGGAATGCACAGAACGTAAGACGCAACAAACCGCGCGTTAGCGAGGGTTGCGGCTTATGTGTGTGCCCGCGGAAAGCGAAGTGGGTTTTTACGCATGAGAAGTACAATGCATAGAATGGCGCAGGAACTCCCGCAATGCAATATCCACCTTGCACTGCTAGTAGAACATTGATATATAAATGCCCGAGTAAAAATCCACGTAGACTCCAGCGGGAATGCACAGAACGTAAGACGCAACAAACCGCGCGTTAGCGAGGGTTGCGGCTTATGTGTGTGCCCGCGGAAAGCGAAGTGGATTTTTACGCATGAGAAGTACAATGCATAGAATGGCGCAGGAACTCCCGCAATGCAATATCCACCTTGCACTGCTAGTAGAACATTGATATATATACCCAAGTAAAAATCCACGTAGACTCCAGCGGGAATGCACAGAACGTAAGACGCAACAAACCGCGCGTTAGCGAGGGTTGCGGCTTATGTGTGTGCCCGCGGAAAGCGAAGTGGATTTTTACGTATTAGAATATCCAATGCAATAACTACCCCTACACATACTAATAGTAATAGTGGCCCTTCTCCTTAAAACGGAGGATGATAGGGAGCATCGTGGCTAAGTTGTTTACGCTCACCCATATAATGTTTATAAAGCATGGAAGCATTCACAAATTGTTTACTAATCGAAGCATATTTAATAGGCAATTCAATTTCCATATCATTTTTCAATGTAATAATACAGCCTTCATTACTCGGTGAAATATTTGAAATAGCATGAAGCCCAATCCAAATATTGTGTATAGAGTTTGGTGAATAGGTCGGTAAAAAAATACATGGAAAGCCATAATCATATGCGACGACTATGGGAAGCTTATGTTGATTACCAAAAAAACGCTTTGCTGAATGTTTTGCCGCTTCATAAGTCGTGCCTAATGAGATGCAAGATTTGCGTAAAACATGCAAAGGTTTGCGTGTCACAATAAGCTCATTATGCTTGTCGATAACTCGAGTAAAAACTTTAGATTCATGCTGAATCGGTTGTAATAAATAAGTATTGAAAGACATTAAATAACCATTCACATAATTTGATGACATATGTAAAAGCCTCCTTTTGATAGTGATTATTTGTAGTGTAAATGACAAAAATGCAATCTGAAAATATAGATATAAGCTCAAAACATATAGAAATTTGATGCTTTTTCCTAAGGAATTTGCTCGAAATTACGCTATAATTCTAATAAATAATAGATGATTTTTATTTGTTTAGCGTTGCATTTTAATCTAAATTTTCTTATAATTTAGAAAAGGATCGAGGTGAGATCGTTGGATAAATATTATTCGTACACAGATTTTCTAAAAGCCGTTGGTCAGTCAAAAAAAATTGATGAGGCAGAGAAATTATTGAACGAGATTTATTTAGATTTATTTTTAAATCATATCCAGCGTATACATCGTGAAGAACAGCTAATGGTTCTGATAGATAGAACACTCGATGAACGAGATAAAAAAGCTTTTCACTTATACGCAACTGAACTAGAAGCTTTACACAAAGTAGCAAGTGAATAATATGATAAATCCGCTCTCCACTACAGGAGAGTGGATTTTTTTGTCTCATGAACTAGACGCTAAGCGTGCCGATAGATTATTGCTTGCTGTAAAATCTTTTATTTTTCTAGAATTCTATGATTAAAGAATGGGTATATATCTAATCATGGGTATAAAGGATAGAAGTTGATCGTAACTGAAAGAGACATACCAAAAATTGAAAATGAAAAAATAACAAACATTCGTTCGTTAAATGTTCGATATTTTAATACTGCTATGCTAAAATATATGTACAAATTGGAAGGAAAGGACGGGGACATGCGTGCAAACATTTGATTTACAGGCGCCATATCAGCCTAATGGGGATCAGCCACAGGCGATTGCAGAATTAGTGGAGGGTGTACGTGAAGGGAAACGACATCAAACATTACTTGGTGCAACAGGTACGGGTAAAACGTTTACGATTTCTAACGTTATTCAGCAAATAAAAAAACCAACACTGATTATGGCCCACAATAAAACACTTGCGGGTCAATTATATAGTGAGTTCAAAGAGTTCTTCCCAAATAATGCGGTGGAATACTTTGTAAGTTATTATGACTACTTTCAGCCCGAAGCGTATGTTCCGCAAACCGATACGTATATCGAAAAGGATTCAAGCATTAATGATGAAATCGATAAACTGCGTCACTCAGCTACTTCGGCACTTTTTGAACGCGACGATGTTATTATTATTGCCTCCGTATCCTGCATATACGGTTTAGGTTCTCCAGAAGAATATCGGGAATTGGTTGTATCGATTCGCACAGGGATGGAAATTGAGCGCAATCAATTACTTCGAAAATTAGTAGACGTGCAATATGAACGCAATGATATTAGTTTTACTCGTGGGACGTTCCGTGTGCGAGGCGACGTTGTGGAAATTTTCCCAGCATCTCGTGATGAACATTGCGTACGTGTCGAATTTTTCGGAGATGAAATTGATCGAATTCGAGAGGTAGATGCTTTAACGGGAGAAATATTGGCAGATCGAGACCATGTAGCCATTTTCCCAGCATCCCACTTCGTTACGCGTGAAGAAAAAATGCTTAAAGCAATTGACAATATAGAACAAGAATTAGAGCAACGTCTTGAGCTATTGCGGGCAGAAGATAAGCTATTAGAGGCGCAGCGTTTAGAGCAGCGTACACGCTATGATTTAGAAATGATGCGAGAAATGGGCTTTTGCTCAGGTATTGAAAACTACTCACGCCATTTAACACTACGTGAAGCTGGAGCAACACCTTATACGTTACTTGATTACTTCCCAGAGGACTTTTTACTTGTAGTTGATGAAAGCCATGTGACATTACCACAAGTAAGGGGTATGTATAATGGGGATCAGGCGCGTAAAGGTGTTCTTGTAGAGCATGGTTTCCGTTTACCATCTGCACTAGACAATCGTCCATTACGTTTTGAGGAATTTGAAAAACATATTCATCAAGCAATTTATGTATCAGCAACGCCTGGCCCATATGAAATTGAACATACTCCAGAAATGGTAGAACAAATTATACGTCCAACAGGATTACTAGATCCGTTAATTGATGTTCGTCCAATTGAAGGGCAAATTGATAATTTAATTGATGAAATACATGATCGTATTGCGCGAAATGAGCGTGTACTCGTCACAACTTTAACGAAAAAAATGTCGGAAGATTTATCAGCTTATTTGAAGGAAATGGGCTTAAAAGTGGAATACTTACATTCAGAGATTAAGACACTAGAGCGTATTGAGATTATCCGCGAACTTCGTAAAGGTACATATGATGTACTTATCGGCATTAACTTATTGCGTGAAGGCTTAGATATTCCTGAAGTATCGCTAGTTGCAATTTTAGATGCAGATAAGGAAGGCTTTTTACGTTCGGAGCGTTCTCTTATTCAAACAATTGGCCGTGCTGCACGTAATGCGAATGGTCATGTCATTATGTACGCGGACAATATGACTGATTCTATGAAAAAGGCCATTGAGGAAACAAAACGCCGCCGAACAATTCAAATGGCTTACAACGAAGAACATGGTATTACACCGAAAACAATTGTCAAAAAGATTCCGGATGTTATTCGTGCGACACAGGTTGCAGAGGAAGAGGAGTCATATGTAACAAAGGCAACAAAAGGCAAAAAGTTAACGAAGGCAGAAAGAGAGAAATTACTTGCTACTCTTGAATTGGAGATGAAGGAAGCGGCAAAAGCACTTGATTTCGAACGTGCAGCAGAGCTTCGCGATACAATATTTGAATTGAAAGCAGAAGGGTGATTGGCTTGTGAAAAATACAGAAATTGTCGTGCAAGGTGCACGAGCACATAATTTAAAAAATATAAATGTTACAATTCCACGTGACCAATTAGTCGTGATAACAGGTTTATCTGGGTCTGGAAAGTCATCATTGGCGTTTGATACGATTTACGCTGAAGGACAACGTCGCTATGTCGAATCATTATCGGCATATGCTCGCCAATTTCTTGGCCAAATGGATAAACCCGATGTAGATGCAATAGAAGGGCTATCGCCTGCCATTTCAATCGATCAAAAAACGACGAGCCGAAACCCACGCTCAACAGTCGGAACAGTTACGGAAATTTATGATTATTTGCGTTTGCTATTTGCCCGTATTGGCAAGCCGATTTGTCCAAATCACGGTATTGAGATTACGTCTCAAACGATTGAGCAAATGGTGGATCGTTTGCTCGTCTACCCAGAACGTACGAAAATGCAATTACTTGCACCAATGATTTCTGGGCGTAAAGGGACACATGTAAAATTACTTGAGGATTTGAAGAAGCAAGGCTTTGTTCGTGTACGAATTGATGGAGAATTACGCGATTTAGATGATGCAATTGATCTTGATAAAAATAAAAAGCATTCGATAGAAGTTGTAGTCGATCGTGTTGTTGTAAAAGAAGGAATTGCAGCTCGTCTTAGTGATTCTTTAGAAACAGCACTTCGATTGGCGGAAGGGCGCGTACTTGTAGATGTAATGGAGCATGAAGAATTATTATTTAGCGAACATCATGCTTGCCCATTATGTGGATTTTCAATTGGGGAATTAGAGCCTCGTATGTTTTCATTTAACAGTCCTTTTGGAGCGTGCACTAGCTGTGACGGTTTAGGCACGACACAAGAGGTTGATCTGGATCTTATCGTGCCAGATTGGGATCGCTCATTACTAGAGCATGCTATTGCACCGTGGGAGCCTACAAGCTCACAATATTATCCACAGCTATTAAAAGCTGTATGTGACCATTACGATATTCCAATGGATGTACCTGTCAAAGATATACCTAAAGAAAAGATGGATAAGGTTTTATTTGGCTCAGGTAAAGATAAAATTCACTTCCATTATGAAAATGAGTTTGGCAATGTGCGAGATCAAATGATTGAATTCGAAGGTGTCGTTCGTAACGTAGAGCGTCGTTTTAAGGAGACAACTTCGGATTATGTACGAGAACAAATGGAAAAATATATGGCACAGCAAGCTTGTCCATCATGCAAAGGCTACCGCTTAAAACCCGAAACATTAGCAGTAAAAATTGCCGATCAGCATATTGGACAAGTAACAGAGTATTCGATTCAGGACGCCGATACATTTTTCAAAGAGCTCGATTTATCTGAAAAGGATATGCAAATTGCAAAACTAGTTTTGCGTGAAATTGAAGAACGTCTCGGGTTCTTAGTGAATGTAGGGTTAGACTATTTAACATTAAATCGTGCTGCGGGGACACTTTCAGGGGGGGAGGCTCAGCGTATTCGCCTAGCAACGCAAATCGGTTCTCGCTTAACGGGTGTGCTTTATATTTTAGATGAGCCGTCAATAGGGCTACATCAGCGTGATAACGACCGTCTTATTAGTACATTACAAAATATGCGTGATATTGGAAATACGCTAATTGTAGTTGAACATGATGAAGATACAATGCTCGCAGCAGATTATCTTATTGATGTTGGACCAGGGGCTGGTGTACATGGGGGACAAATTGTTGCCTCAGGTACGCCACAGGAAGTAATGGATAACCCTAAGTCGTTAACAGGGCAATATTTAAGTGGCAAGAAATTTATTCCTCTCCCAATCGAGCGTCGTAAACCAGATGGTCGTAAACTATCTATTTTAGGAGCAAAGGAAAATAACCTTCAAAACGTTAAAGTAGACGTACCATTAGGTCTATTTGTAGCAGTGACAGGTGTTTCTGGCTCAGGGAAATCTACGCTAATTAATGAAATTTTATATAAATCTTTAGCACAAAAGCTAAATCGTTCAAAGGTGAAGCCAGGTGCTCATAAAGAAGTCACAGGGTTAGAGGAATTGGAAAAAGTCATTGATATTGACCAATCACCAATCGGGAGAACGCCACGCTCAAATCCTGCAACGTATACAGGTGTATTTGATGATATTCGAGATGTTTTCGCAACAACAAATGAGGCAAAAGTACGCGGCTATAAAAAAGGGCGTTTTAGCTTTAACGTTAAAGGTGGTCGTTGTGAAGCATGTCGTGGCGACGGAATCATTAAAATTGAAATGCATTTCCTGCCAGATGTTTATGTGCCATGTGAAGTTTGTCATGGAAAACGCTACAACCGAGAAACACTAGAAGTGAAATATAAAGATAAAAGTATTGCGGATATTTTAGATATGACAATTGAAAATGCGGTAGTGTTCTTTGAAAATATTCCTAAAATACAACGTAAATTACAAACGATTGTTGATGTAGGGTTAGGGTATATGAAATTAGGACAACCTGCTACGACTCTATCTGGTGGTGAAGCACAGCGTGTGAAATTGGCTTCAGAATTACATCGCCGTTCAACAGGTAAGTCATTTTACATTTTAGATGAGCCGACAACGGGTTTACATGCGGATGATATTGCACGCTTATTGCTTGTGTTGCAACGTCTTGTTGAAAATGGTGACTCTGTACTTGTTATAGAGCATAATTTAGATGTTATTAAAACAGCGGATTACATTATTGACTTGGGACCAGAGGGTGGCGACAAGGGTGGTACCATTGTTGCAACTGGAACGCCAGAAGAAGTAGTGGAAGTAGCTGGCTCTTATACAGGGAAATATTTAAAACCGATATTAACACGTGATCGAATGCGAATGGAAGCTGCTTTAGCAGAGGCATCTAAATAAATTTTCAATCAGTAAATAGGGAATTTATATTATAAAAATCTGCTCTTTTTCCGAGTGAAGGACTTAACACCTAGCAGACTCTTTAGCTTTTGGAGCAGCTCGCAAAAGGTTTGTCCTCACTTAGGAAATCTTGCAGATTTTATTGCACATATCAAAAATATACCTAATAGCAGCAATGCAATATTTCATAATTTGTGCTAGTCAATGCTTTTTCATTTTTTCAGTGAAACTTTTCACATAGGGATACGTATAAATAGATATAACAATCTGTGGGAGGCTATATGATTATGCAAAATGAACGTCAACGAATTTTAGAACTTGTGGAAAAAGGAACAATTTCAGCGCAAGAGGCGATTACATTATTAGAAGCATTAGAGCAACCTAGCAAGTCCACTCAAAGTAGTAATAGCGATGTGTCGAATATGGGTCAGCAATCCTCAACAGAGAAGGAATCTATCTTTAAAGATCCAGAGTTTAAAGAAGAACAAAAGAAAAAAGATGCAGACTTCACTAAAAATTTCCAAGAGGAAATGCATGATTTTCGTAAAGATTTATCGCAAATCGGTTCCATCTTTATGGATATGATGAATACAGCGGTTAAAAAAGTAAAAGAATTCGATGTTTCTTCGCCATTTGGTGATAAATTTGAATTTACACATACAGAAGAACTAGCAGCAGAGAATGTAGAAAATGTCATTGTTGAATTACCGAATGGCAATTTTTCATTAGAAACGTGTGAAGGTGATAACTTCCAAATCATTTGTAAAGTAAAGGCACCACTTCTTAATGATAACGAAGAAGAAACACGTAATCATTTTTTAGAGCAATTTGTTGTGAAAAATGAGGAAGGTACACTTCGTATTTTAAGTCAGCTAAAGCTCGTGCAGGTCAATGTACAATTGCTTGTGCCAAAGGAAAAGTTAGATAAATTGTCGGTCCGTTTAATGAACGGTAGTGTTGCTCTTCAAGATATTGAGCTGGATCAGTTAAAACTTAAAACACTTAATGGTGCAATTAAAGGCTCTAAGCTAGTATTTACGAAGGCAGAAGTAGATTCATCGAATGGCTCAATTGAACTTACAGATGTACGAGGTAAAGATTTAGAAGCTGAAACATTAAATGGACGTGTTTATTTAGATGGTGCATTAGATGAAGTAGAAGCGAAATCTATAAATGGACATGTTGTTGTCACAACATGCTCTAGTAATTCATCAAAAATTAAAGCACATACAGTTGCTGGAGCCGTTGAAATTTATGTACCACGGACAATGTCTTTAAGCGGAAAAATTGTAACAAACTTCGGTAAAGTGGATGTAGGTATTCAAGATACGTCGAAAATTGAAACGCAAGATCAATTTTTAACTAAAGTAGTTCGTTTTGATAAAGAAGTGGAAAATGCAAATCGCTTATTTATCGAAGGAGAGTCGAAAACAGGAGCAGTATTAATTCGTTATACAACGACTGACGAACAACAAATGTAAAATAATATAGGGCATTCAAGCTAAGCAATTTGCTTGAATGCTCTTTTTTACATTCATTTTTATTGATATAAAACAGGAATCGACTAGTACTTTTCTTCGATTCCTGTTTTAATTTGTTGTCATTTGGTGTATTTTTAAAAAATATTCCAAATGATATTAAATAATTAGAATATAATGCCAACGAATGAAATAAAACTGTAATAAAAAAACATAGATTGAGTGATATAATAGAAAAAGAATACATCTTACATATAAGAGGTTTAGGTGGTTTAAAAAAAATGATAGAAATGAAAAATGTGACAAAGAAGTATCCGAATGGTGTAGTTGCGACAAATGGCATTTCGGTTAATATAAAACAAGGTGAATTCGTTTATGTTGTTGGTCCAAGTGGTGCAGGTAAATCGACATTTATCAAATTAATGTACCGTGAGGAAAAAGCAACTTCAGGTGAAATTACTGTTAATGGTATTAATTTAGGTGATTTAAAAAATAAAAAAGTGCCTTTCTTGCGCCGTCAACTAGGTGTCGTTTTCCAAGATTTCAAATTACTCCCAAGATTGAATGTTTATGAAAATGTAGCATTTGCACTTGAGGTAATTGAAGAGGAACCTGTTGAAATTCGTCGTCGAGTTATGGAAGTTTTAGATCTTGTCGGATTAAAGCATAAGGCAAGAATGTTTCCAAATGAACTTTCTGGTGGGGAACAGCAACGTGTTTCTATTGCACGTTCTATTGTAAATGTACCAAAGGTAGTAATCGCAGATGAACCAACAGGGAATCTGGACCCAGAGACATCATGGGAGATTATGAATTTATTTGAAGAAATTAATGCACGGGGAACGACAATTGTAATGGCAACCCACAACCGCGAAATTGTGAATACAATTCGTCGTCGAGTTATAGCGATTGAAGGCGGTATGATTGTCCGTGATGAGCACGGAGGTGACTACGGCTATGAAGCTTAATACAGTAAAACGACATTTTCGAGAGAGCATAAAATCACTTGGGCGTAATAGCTGGATGACAATTGCTTCTGTCAGCGCGGTTACAGTGACTTTAATATTAGTAGGTGTATTCTCGCTAATTATGATGAACTTGAATAAAGTAGCATCAGATTTAGAGAACGACGTTGAAATAAAAGTATTAATTGATGAAACAGCAGATGAAGCTGCTGAAAAAGCATTACTAGCAAAAATAGAAAAATTGCCTGATGTTGCGGAATTTAAGTATTCCACGAAAGAAGACGAATTGACAAAGCTAGTGAAAGATTTTGGGGATGACTTTAAGCTTTTTGAGCAAAGTAACCCGTTACGAAATGTTATTTATGTGAAGGCAACAGATCCACAGCAAACTGCCACGGTTGCAAAGACAATTAATAAGTATGAATATACATACGACGTGAAGTATGGTGAAGGTAAGGTAGAAAAACTTTTCAACTTCTTAAATATTAGTCGTAATGTAGGTCTTGTGCTGATTTTAGGGTTATTATTCACAGCTATTTTCTTAATCTCTAATACGATTCGTATTACGATTATCGCACGTCGCGATGAAATCGAAATTATGAAACTAGTAGGTGCAACAAATTCGTTTGTCCGAATTCCATTCCTTTTAGAAGGTATGTGGCTGGGGATTTTAGGTTCTATTATCCCAATTGCGGTTATCGCAACACTTTATCACAATGTATATAGAATTATTGCACCTCGTTTACAAGGTGAGCTTGTTCAACTTCTTGACTTCTCACCACTTGTCTATCAAGTAAGCGGTCTATTACTGCTTATTGGTGTGCTTATTGGTATTTGGGGAAGCTTCATGTCTGTACGTAAATTTTTAAAAGTTTAACTTGCTTCAGTAAAGACTTTAAGTGGGGGATACATTGCATTCTGTATGGATTTACCTCCACTTGAATCAAGTGAAAGATATGGTATGTCAGACATGTAGCGCAATAAAAATGCCGTTTATAACGGCGTACATAGTCAACAAAATGGAATTAAATAAACGAAGGGGAGTTCAATAAATGAAAAGTAAGGCAACAAACACGATTAAAGCATTTGCAGCAACAACGGCACTACTTCTTATTATCCAAACTCCAACAGCGTATGCAACTAGTTTAACGGATTTAAAAGAAGAGAAAAAACAAGTAGAAACAAAGAAAAATCAATTAAATTCTTCTATTAGCAATAAAGAAAATGCTATTAGTGCAAATGAAGAAAAACAACAAAAATTACTAGACCAAATTCAAGCGTTAAACGCTGAAATTGAAAATACAAATAGTAGTATTAAAAGTGTATTGGCAGAAATTCAATCTACAAATGCAGAGATAAAAGAATTAGAAGGTACAATTGAAGAGCTTCTTCGCAAAATTGAAGAGCGTGATTTACTATTACAAGATCGTGCACGTGCCATTCAAGCTGGTGGCTCAGTTAGCTATTTAGATGTGCTACTAGGTTCTAATAGCTTCGTAGATTTTATCGACCGCTTCTCCGCTGTAAATGCATTGCTTGAAGCAGATCGTCAAATTATTCGCGATCAAAAACAGGACAAGCAAACTTTAGAAGAGCAAAAGCAAGTACTAGAAAGCAAACGTCAAAAGCTAGAAGAGCAGAAAGCAAAGCTAGAACGACTAAAAGCATCATTAGATGGACAGAAAAAAGAGAAGAACACATTAGTTGAGCAGTTAGAAAAAGAACAAGCAAAACTAAAGTCAGAAAAAGTATTACTTGAAAAAGAATATTCAGAGGCGCTTGAAATTAGTGCTGAATTACAGCAGCAAATCATTTCAGAGCAAAACCGATTAGCGGAAGTAGCTCGTCAACAAGAGGCAAAACGTAAAGCAGCAGCCGCTGCTGCAGCTGCAGCAGGGAACTCAGGTTCAGGCTCTACAGTAAATGCTCCAGCTTCGGATGGAACATGGATAAAACCAACAAATGGTCGTTTAACATCACCATATGGCTGGCGTAATCTTGGTGCTGGTCCTGAATTCCACTATGGAGTTGACCTTGCCAATAAAACAGGTACGCCAATTTGGGCAGCTGCTGACGGTGTCGTATCTTATGCCGCACCACTTAGCTCTTACGGAAATGTCGTTATTTTAACACACTCTATTGATGGAAAAATTTATACAACTGTATATGCACATCTAAGTGCATTTAATGTGAGTGTTGGTGACGAAGTAAGCCAAGGGCAGCAAATTGCAGCAATGGGCAGTACAGGTCGTTCAACAGGACCACACTTACACTTTGAAGTGCACATCGGCTCTTGGCAAGGACAAGCAGTTGGTAGTGTGAATCCACTCAAATATATTCCATTGTAAATATTTAAATTAAGAGAGCCGTCTCATTGTGAGGCGGCTCTTTTTATCTGTAAGGGACAACAGAATAATATAATTTCCTTCTGTGGATAGCACGCATTCGAAAGAAATAAATATTATGATATACGATATGGGGTATTTACAAGTGAAGTGCTCAAAAAATGAGTATTTTTAGAATAGTTTAGAAAAGTTTTCGAACACAGTATGAAATGGAAGTTTTCATAAATGCATCTATGCTATGCTAAAATTATCTATATTGGTGGAGGATTTATTAGGGTGATTAATACTGAGTGGTTTTCTATTCGCGCATTAACTTTACCAGCAACGGCAGTCGCATTAATAGCTTCATTTATCATCGTCTGGCTTGTTTTACGAATACAATTCCCCAAAATATGGTCAGGGGTATACGGCGATGCAATTTTTACGTTTATACTTGTTTGGAAATTTAGTCTCATTATTACGGATTTTCCATCTGTCGTTTCACAGCCATTAACACTTCTTTATTTTAATGGTGGAACGGTCGGCGTCTTATTAGGAACAGTCGCTATACTATTGCAATTGTGGTGGAAGCGACAACAACTGCAATTCGATTATGAAGGCGTAACTGCAAGTAGTTGGGCAATTATTTTGACACAATCCATTTATCAATGGTTCGTGGTATTATTGAATGACAATTCTATCCAAAGCGAACTCGTCACTTTGTTAGTGCTAAGCACACTAACAATCTTCATACTATGGAAAGTAACGGAACCTACTCTAGCGTTATTAGTGTATACAGCTGGGTATGTAATCGTTGCAGCTTTACAGCCAAATGGCTTTTGGCAACCAGCTGTTGGAGTAAGCTTCCTATTACTTATGCTAGGTATAGGAATTCAACGAATGGGAGGAAAAGAATGAAAAAAAATATTGGGTTACTTGTTGTCGTGTTGTTAATAGCTGCGATGATTGGTACATATGTTAGACAGCAAATCGATAAAGAACGCGAAATCGAAACGGCTTCACTTGGTAAAGAGGTAGAGGAACGGACAATAGGGTTGAAAAAAGGAGATACACCGCCAGATTTTACGTTAACTAATTTAGATGGTGAGAAAGTGACGTTAAGTGAGCTCCGCGGAAAAAAAGTAGTATTGAATTTTTGGGCAACATGGTGTCCGCCATGTAAAGCCGAAATGCCCCATATGCAAAAATATTACGAACAATATGCAACAGAGGACAATGTTGAAATTTTAGCTGTCAATCTAACATCAGCAGAGCGTGACGTAACAGCTGATGCAAAAATTGATTCAGTCATGACATTTAGAGATAGCTTTGAACTTACATTTCCAATCTTACTTGATCCAGAAAATGCTGCTGGTTCAGATTATCAGGTCATTACAATTCCAACAACGTATTTCATTGATTCAACAGGGGCTATTCAGCAAGCAATTGAAGGTCCTATGAATGTCGAAATGTTAAAAAATACTGTTGAAGCATTAGATTAACTAGAACTATCCTAAAATCCCCTGTGCCCATGGAAGGCAAAGGGGTTTTTTTAGTGCCTTTTTAGTGCCAGTCACTCAAAAGATTCTGAATTTTCCTATTACTCCCTCTAAATAAAAATCTACGCTGACTCCCGCGGGAACGCAAGTGTCAGGCACCCAAACAATTCTGAAAAAGAAGGGCAAGCGCTTATTTAGAAAACAAAACATTATTTTGTATGTTTGAAAATAAAAATTCATACAGTAAAGAGACAGAGGAGGGAAGGTTTGCGCAAAATTACGGCAGGAGTCGGGGTACTTGTCAGCAGTTTATTGATAGGTAGTGGAGTTTACTTTGACTGGTTTGATTTTGTTGGAGCTGAGAAAAAAGTGCAAGTGGCAGAGGTTGATTCGATTAACGAAGCTTTACAACTAATCGAAAAGAAATCTGTATATAGCACGAAAAAAGAAGAACTAGTAGAAGGCGCTTTGCGCGGTATGGCAGATGCAATAAAGGACCCGTATAGTACCTATTACACGAAGGAAGAGGCTGAGCAACATCGGCAAATGCTAGCAGAAGAAAGAGTTGGCATTGGTATTGAACTGACAGAAAACAATGGCAAGTTTATTATTGTATCACCTGTTCGTTCGTCACCAGCAGAAAAGGCTGGAATGCGCTCTCTCGATGAAATTGTACAAGTTGATGGTGTAAAAGTAGATGGGAAAACAATGAGTGAACTCATGCATTTGATTCAAGGGGAGAAAGGGACAAAAATTACGATTGTTGTTTATCGACCAAGCGAGGATAAGCATATTAAAATGACGATGGAACGTGCTGCAATCTCCAATAAAACAGTATCGAGTGAAGTAGTGAAGATTGAAGATACTTCGATTGGATATATAGAGATCTCGTTATTTGGTGAGAAGACAGCTAATGAGTGGGTGGCAGAAACAAGTAAGCTGCTACGCAAAGATGTAGAAGGGCTCGTTGTTGACGTTCGAGATAATCCTGGAGGCTATTTACATAGCGTCGCAGCGCTACTTAGTACAATTTTAGAAAATGGTAAAGTATTTGCCTATATGCAAAATGCAGAGGGTGCTATGGAGCCGTTAAAAACTGAATCGAAAGGCTTTGATGAAAAATATTTAGCAAAGATGAATAAAATTCCAATTGTCATTATTCAAAATGGTGGTAGTGCATCTGCTAGTGAAGTACTGAGCGGAGCATTAAAAGGCTGGAATCGTGCTTCACTTATCGGCGTTAAAAGCTTTGGTAAGGGAACAGTACAAGAATCTTGGTCTCTTGCTAATGGAGGAGAACTAAAACTATCGACAAATAAGTGGCTTACGCCAAAACGTGAATGGATTCACGGGAAGGGTATAGAGGCTAGTTTAGTTATTGAACAAAATGAATTATTTGCATTCCAATTGCATCCATTAACAGGACAATTCAAAGTAGGCAATATGAGTGAGGAAATTGCGTATACACAAAAAGCCTTGCAAAAGCTTGGTTATCAGATTGACCGATTAGATGGCTATTTAGATGAGACAACTCAAGAGGCAGTCAAGCTTTATCGCAAGCAAAAAGAATTACCAGCAGCAGAAGATGATATATATGTAGACTCCACTTTCTTCAATAGTTTAAATGGAACGCTAAAGGCATACAAAGAAGATCGTCAAAATGACTTGCAATTCCAAATGGCTACAAGCTTCTTGTTGCACAATATTGAGCAGTAGATGCAATAGTTATTATAAATCTAGTAAAAATGATGGGAATTGCAAAGCTTTCTACCAGTTACTACTACGCAAGACAGTGGTCGTTTGATACAATGAATGCATAGTATTCATGACAGAAACGGCGGGTGTTCGTATGGTTAGTAACATATTAATAGAAATTGTAACAGCGATTGGCCGCTTTTTACTTAATCCAGTAGTTTATATTGCGATAGTAGTTGCTATTTTATTAGGGTATAGACGTGTAAAGCAAGAGCGAAGATTTTTTAACAGACGTATTATTTGGGGTTGGACAGAGCTGATGGAACAATGGAAGCGTGGATGGCCTTATGCATTAGTCATTTCACTAATTAGTCTAGGTGTCGGGCTGACTGTTCCTCCATCATTTTTATTGAGTCTAATGGCTATATCTTTTCTAGGTTTATTGCTATTTTTCATCAATGTATTATCACCAATTTACACAATGGCAATGGCGGCTCTAGCATTATGGGCGATGTTCCAATACAATTGGACGTTCTCCTGGTGGAAACTTACGTTGGAAGGCGTTAATTTATTAGATGGAGCTATTGTTACAATTACGATCATAACAGGGCTATGCGTTATCGTAGAAGGCATGCTAATTCGTCGTACTGCTAAACAAGTGATAACTCCTGGTATTGAAAATACGAAGCGTGGGATGCAGGCTATCGTCTATCGTACACGGAATGTCTGGGTGTTACCTATATTCTTTATTATTCCAGGTAATATCATTCCATCATCATTGCCATATTGGCCGCAGTTTACGTTGGGAGATAATCACTTTGCTTTCGTATTATTCCCTGTAGTTATCGGATTTTCAAAGCTGTTAAGGAAAGAATTACCCGTTGTGCAGTTGCCGAAAATAGGGCGCTCCGTCTTATTGTTAGGTCAGCTGATTTTAATAGGTGGACTTGCTTCATTTTTGGCACCAACTATTGGCTATATAACATTAGCAGTAGGGGTATTAATTCGAATACTGATTTCAATTTATTATGCATTGCAAGATAAAACGGAATCATATGCAGTTGCACCAAGTACAAAGGGAGCGATAATTGCTGCTGTGCTTCCTGATTCACCAGCAGAAAAAATGGGCTTGCTTGCAGGGGAATGTATTCGTAAAGTAAACGGACACACGATTACTACAGAAGTTGAACTATATGAAGCTTTACAATTGAATGCTGCACATTGTCGTTTAGAGGTGCTTGATCGTAATAACGAAATTCGCCTGACACAGCATGTCATTTACAGCAATGACCATTATCGAATAGGGTTATTGTTGGCGGAGCCGAGAGAACTATGATAGATCTATATGGGAAAATAATGTTAGCATTATTTTTCCCAGCATTACTCGTGTTATTGTTTACTCGAATTACGTATAACCGTTATGTGGCATTAAGTTTAGCAATAGCACTTATTGCGGCTTCCGTATATGCAGGTTATACTTCTCCACCTATTATTTTTGTTATTGATGCATTTTCGTTAACTGTTGGCTTTTGGTTGGCGAGCAAAATGCAAAAAAAATAAGGAAGGCTGTCATGAAAGACTCCTTAACTCCTGTAAAAAAAAAAATCCGCGTCGCATTTGCGTGCACTGTGTAAGACGAAATCATCTTTATAGCGATGATTTCGTCTTATACCTCGTGCTAATTCGCAAGCGTCTAAGCGGATTTTTTTATAGGGAAAAAGTCAACCTGATTGATTACATAAAAAATCTAACAGCAGCCATGATGATAACGCCTGCCACAACTGTAATGGATAGACTTTTTGTAACTAATGCAATAAGTAAAGTAGGCACAAAGGTTAAAAAGACAGGCCAATCCAGTGTCACGAAACTTTTGCTTTCAGTATCTAATAAGTTTTCTATAACAAGGGCGCTGAGAATACAAACTGGAATAAAGCTAAGCCATTTTAGCACAACATCTGGCAGTGTTACACTGCGAACAAACATAAATGGAATAACACGGGGTAACCATGTAACTAATGCACAACCGATAATAAGCCATACCATCGAAGCAGTTGTCGTCATTTATCTGTCACCACCCCAATCGTCGCCACAATCACAGTTGCAAGTAGTACTGCTAAATGTGAAGGAACGAGATAAGATAAGCCGTACATAATGATAACCATATAGCCAATCAATTTTAGGTAATGCATAATTTTATTTTTTCCAACGCTACTAAGCTGTAGCACTAGTAAAGCTACAAACATGGCGATTAATGCAAAGTCCAAGCCCCACTTTTCGGGGTTTGCCACCCATTGCCCTAAAAAAGCACCTGCAACGCAAGATAAAATCCAAAAAGAATACGCTGTTATATTCAGTCCATCCATCCATTTGCCATGTAATTTACCATTTTGCATTTGTTTGGTTATGGCTACTCCAAATGTTTCGTCTGTTAATAATGTCCCGAATCCGACATTTCGTAGCATAGAATAGCGCGTAAAATGAGGTGCCAATGTTAAACTCATTAATAAATGACGTAGATTTACGACAAAAATGGTTACAATGATAGCAGAGGCAGGACTACTCGTTAGCAAAAGTGCACAAAAAATAAATTGAGCAGAGCCAGCGTAAACGAGTATTGTCAGTAATGCAATTTCAACTACAGATAGTCCAGAAGCGGAACCTACAACCCCGAATGCCAGTCCTATACTAATGTAACCGAGTAGAGTAGGTACACAATCTTTAAATCCTTGTAAAAAGCTATTTTCTGTAGTGGTTGTTGAATCATTATGAAGATCTGTTGTGCTTGTCATAAATAGGTCATCCTTTCGGAAAAATTTCCATGTATACTTATAGTGGAATAGTTTGATAATTCACACATGTTTATTAAAGTATACATATGTCTGATAAAATAAACAATAGGAAATGGTGAGTCAGATGGAACAAATGAGTCGAAATTTAGCATTCCAATTAAAAAAAATACGACAGCAACGTAGTTTAAGCTTAGATGATGTAGCAAAAGCAACAGGCGTTAGTAAAGCACAGCTTGCCCAAATTGAGAAAGGTGAAGCGAATCCAACTGTTTCAACAATTTGGAAAATTGCTGCAGGTCTTCGTATATCATTTTCATCCCTTTTACAACCACCGATAGCCCATTTTATGAAGTTTAGCAGTAAAAATGCGCCACATGTCGATGAAGATGACGGGCGTTATCGTGTCTACTCCATTATTCCTTATGATCCTGAACGAGGTTGGGAATTTTATAAAGTAGAAATGGAGCCAGGTGCCAGAAGTAGGAGTGAAGCCCATACAGAAGGGGTAGAAGAAACTGTAACTGTTATTCATGGACAAGCAATTATTTCTGCTGGCGTAATGCATGAAACTTTAACTGAAGGAGAAACTTTGGTATTTTCTGGACATCAAGCACACGAATATCAAAATGCTTCAGAAGAACTTACGATTTTACATGTAATCTTGCAATATAAATAGAGGTGGCAAAAGTGAATGAATGGTTTACTGTAGAAAATATCGAGCATGTTGCGGCACAATACCGAACGCTGGGACCCATAATAGGTGTGATATTACCTTTCTTAGAGGCTTTTTTTCCTTTTTTACCGCTAGTTGTGTTCGTTGTCGCAAATGCAAGTGCGTTTGGATTATGGATAGGTTTTTTATTATCATGGTTAGGTTCAGTAGCAGGTTCATATGCAGTATTTTTGCTTGTCCGACATTTCGGAAAGCATCCGAAGCTGCGTTTTGTAACGCGGGGGAAAAAGGTACAAAAGCTTATCAAATGGGTTGATATGAATGGAATTAGCCCGTTGTTTGTTTTACTGTGCTTCCCATTTACACCGTCAGTGCTTGTCAATATAGTTGCGGGTCTCTCGCATATTCATAAAAAATATTATTTAACAGTGCTACTAGCAGGAAAATTCGTAATGATTTTAGGGATGAGTGTTCTTGGCTATGATTTAAAATCGTTGTTAACAAGTCCAATTCGACTGATTAGTGCTGGTGTAGCCATTGTATTGTTATGGTGGATTGGCAAGCTTATAGAGAAGCGTTTGAATGCGCGAGTGGAAAAAGATTTGAAACGTGCGCGAAAAATGACGAAAAATGAATAATCTTCTAGGCTGAATCTGCACATGCAGTCCCTTGTATCATGTAAAATGGTAGGAGGGTCTTTTTTATTTCATTTAGCAGTAGTTTGGTATTGGAGAATTATGGTGAAACGATTACAATAGATTTCTTATAATAGATTTGAATTTTTTACGAATAGGGGGAAGAGTGAATGACATTACGAATTGTATCAGGACGTGCAGGTACAGGAAAATCAGCATTTATTCATAGAGAAATAGTCGAGCAAGTATCTACAGATCCATTAGGTCACCCTATTTTTATCATTGTTCCTGACCAAATGTCTTATTCTACTGAATATGAGCTTACTAATAGACATGGCTTACACGGACTAATACGTGCACAAGTGATGACGTTTAAACGCTTAGCTTGGCTTGTACTACAAGAAACGGGTGGGATTGCCCGCCAAGAAGTTAATGGCTATGGCTATCGAATGCTTATTCGAAAATTACTAGAGGAGCAAAAAAGCGATTTCTCTCTATTTCGACAAGCTGCTGGTAAACGAGGCTTTACAGAAGAAATCGAAACATTATTACGTGAATTTAGCCGTTATAGTGTGAACAGTTCAGTATTAGCAGAAGTGACAGCTTCCTTAAAGGCTGTCGATGCACCGAATACATTACAGGCAAAAACAAATGATTTACAAATTGTTTTACAAGCATTAGAAGAACGACTTGGCACGACTTATGTCGACAGTGAGGGATATTATCCGATTTTAACAGAGCAGTTAAAATTTTCGGAGACGATGAAGCAGGCGACAATTTATATAGATGGTTTTACCGCATTTACTGTTAGAGAGCTAGAGCTTGTAAAAGAACTGCTAAAAGTATCAAAGCAGGTTACCGTTGTACTGCCGTTCGACCATATCGAAGAAGTATACGATGAGCAAGCGCTTTTCAATGAAGCGGCAATGACAAATCAACGTCTGCAAGATATAGCACAGGAAAATGGCATCGAGATAGATGGACCAATACATTTTTTCAATACACACCGATTCCAGTCAGAAGATTTACGTCATGTAGAAGCAACATTTGAGAAAATAGTGCCACAAACAAAAAAATCAACAGGTGATGTGAAGGTTTTTGAAGCATCGAATCGACGGGCAGAGATTCATGCCATTGCCCGGGAAATAACAAAGCTGACAAGGCAGGAGGGCTATCGTTATCAAGATATAGTATTGCTCTATAGACAAGCAGATGTATATGACCCGCTCATTTCAACAATTTTCCAACAGTATGACATTCCTATTTTTGTGAACTCGAAAAAAACGATGCTTCATCATCCTTTAATTGAGTTTAGTCGTTCTGCTTTGGAAGTTATCACATCTAATTGGAAATATGAACCGCTTTTTAGAAGTGTGAAAACAGATTTATTTTTCCCGTTGCATGCAGAGCAAAGTGTTTGGCGTGAGCGTGCAGATCGTCTAGAAAATTACTGTTTAGCACAAGGGATTTACGGAGAACGATGGTTTGAAGAAGCAAGATGGTTTTACAAAAAATATAGAGGGCTCGAATTTCATTCCCGTGTTCAAACGGATGAAGAGCGTGCGATGCAGACAGAAATCGAGGCAATTCGCGATGTCATCCGTGCACCGTTAAAAGTATTGCAGGACAAGCTTATGCATGCAACAACTGGTAGAGATGTGGCAACTGCGTTATATGAGCTAGTCGAGGAAGTGCAAGTATATGACAAGCTACAAATCATGAAAGATCGTGAAATTGATAGAGGAGAAGCATTAGCTGCAAGTGAGCATGATCAAGCGTGGAAAGAATGGGTGGCAGTACTTGATCAGTTTGTTTACATGTTTGGGGAGCAGGAAATGTCTGTGGAAGAAGCGGCAAAAATTTTAGATGAAGGATTCGATACATTAGAATTTTCCCGTATTCCGCCTACTTTAGATGAGGTCATGGTGGCAACAGTCGATTTAGCCCGTTTATCGCATATTAAAGTTGCCTTTGTTCTAGGAATGAACGATGGCGTTTACCCTACACGTATGGATTATGAAGGATTACTATCTGATACAGAACGTGATTGGTTTATGCACATCGGCTATGAATTAGCACCAACATCCAAAAATAGATTATTGCAGGAAAACTTCTTACTATATCGTGCAATCACAACACCGTCAGAAAAGCTATATATGACCTATTCGACGGCAGATGAAGAGGGAAAAGCGCTCCTCTCTTCGTTATACATTAAGAGGATTATTGGAAACGATAAAACGGAAGGACTTTTAAGCGGGGTAAATGTTGAGCGTGTTGTCATTGATCCAATTGAATTGCTCGATAATAATGTATTGCCTTATTTACGACATCCTCGTACAGCATTAGCACATTTAACGCTGCAATTACGGCAAGCAGAGCATAGTCGTGAGCTTGCACCAGAATGGGTAGCTTTACAAAAATATTATGAGCAAGATCCATATTGGGCATTAATTTTACATCGACTAATGCATCCGATTACACATAAAAATGAGGCAGAACCACTGGAAGGCTACATTACACAAGAGTTATATGGTCGTAAGCTAACATCAAGTGTGTCAAGGATTGAAAAATACTTCCGCTGTCCGTTTTCCCATTTCACAACGTATGGGCTGCGTTTGGAAGAACGAGCAGAATATCGCTTAGAAACATTTGCAATGGGTGATTTATTCCATGAGGCGTTGAAATGGATTACTGAAGAGACGCATCGTTTACAGCTATCGTGGATTCGTTTAACGAAGCAGCAAATTCAACAGCTTGCGCGACAGGCAGTTGAGCAAATAGTGCCTGTTTTCTCCCATCAAATTTTACTATCGAGTGCACGCTATCGTTATATCCAGCGCAAGCTTATCCGTATTGTAGAGCGCACAATGATGGCACTGACACAGCACGCAAATGTTTCCCACTTTAAACCAATTGCCATTGAGGCATCGTTTGGACCAGGGCAACACGAACAGCTTCCGCCATTGGAAATTGATTTACACGGTGGCAAAAAAATGTTTATGCGTGGTCGTATTGACCGTGTAGATAGTGCATCTATTGATGATCGCTCTTATTTACGTATCGTCGATTATAAATCATCTGCTCGTGATTTAGACTTGAACGAGGTCTATCATGGCCTATCGCTACAGGTGTTAACTTATTTAGATGTAGCGATGGAAAATGCATCCTATTGGCTACCTGGTGATGCAGAGCCTGCTGGTGTGCTGTATGTCCATGTCCATAATCCAATGTTAAAACTTGATAAAGACTTGAGTGATAGTGAAATTGAAGAAGATCGTTTAAAGCAATTTAAGATGAAGGGGCTTTTAACAGAAAATCCAGAAGCAATTTTATCGATGGACGAGCAACTTGAGGATGCAAGTGGGCACTCCCAGATCATTCCTGTCTATATGAAAAAAGATGGTACACCGTCAGAATCACAATCGCGTATTGTGCCTGTTAATGATATGAAAAACTTGCAACATTTCGTCCGCCGTAAGCATCAAGAAGCAGGGAATGGTATTTTAGCAGGGGACACAGCGATTAGCCCGTATAAACTAAAATCCAAAACAGCCTGTGATTATTGTCAATTTGCATCAGTGTGCCAATTTGACCCATCCGATGGTAAACAAAGCTATCGTCAGCTACCGCAAGTAAAACCAGTAGAGGTTGTCGAAAAAATTCGGGAGGAGATGAAATAATATGGTGCAGCAAATACCTGTGAAGCCAGCAAATGTCACTTGGACAGATGATCAGTGGAAAGCGATATATGCAAGTGGACAAGATACTCTTGTTTCAGCAGCAGCTGGTTCTGGTAAAACAGCAGTGCTCATTAATCGCATGATTGAGAAGGTCGTCGCAACAGAAAACCCAATTAATGTGGATGAATTACTTGTTGTAACGTTTACTAATGCTTCGGCAGCTGAAATGCGCCATCGTATGGCAGAGGCACTTGAAAAGGCGATAGCAGAAAATCCGACGTCTAGCCATTTACGACGTCAGTTGAGTCTAGTTAATAAAGCGCAAATATCAACACTGCATTCTTTCTGTTTAGCCATTGTGAAGCAGTATGCGTATATGCTAGATATTGACCCAGGTTTTAGGATAGCGAATGAGGCTGAGATTGCGTTACTTAGAGATGATATTCTAGCTGACGTGCTAGAATCAGCCTACGATACAGAGGACGAAGCTCAAATCAATGCCATCTATCGATTAGTGGATAGTTTTACATCAGATCGTGATGATCAGGCGATTGAAACATTAATGAGTAAGCTTTATGATACGTCACGCGTTCATGCTGAACCGAAAAAATGGTTACGAAGCTTACCAGAAACATATAAGTTAGCAGATGATGTGACAATTGATGATTTAGAGTTATCCAAATATGTGAAATTAACTGTTAAACATAGTCTAGAGGAAGCTTTCGTGCTAATTTCTGAAATGCGTGCCATTACGCTTCAGCCAGACGGCCCTGCGCCATATGCTGAAACGGCAGAGCTCGATTTTGCCATGATTCAAGAAGGGATTCGGATTAGTCATGAAGGAACGTGGCAACAGCTATTTGATTATTTTTCAACTGTCAAATGGTCGACATTGAAGCGCGTGTCAAAGGATGCATTAGTCGATGTAGAGCTTCAGGAGCTGGCAAAGAAAAAGCGTGAGTCGGCTAAAAAAATGATGAATAAGCTGAAAGAAACTTATTTTGTCCGCACACCAGCACGTCTGCTAGAAGAAATACGATTAATGGCACCGACGATTGCAACTTTAGTTGAGTTGACGACAATTTTTTACGAGCAATTCCGTCTGGCAAAATTAGAGCGGGGAATTATCGACTTTTCCGACTTAGAGCATTATGCACTGCAAATTTTAACGGAAGAGGTAGATGGAAAATTACAGCCTTCTCCTGTTGCGCTAGATTTAAAAAAACGTTTCAAAGAAGTGCTTGTAGATGAATATCAAGATACGAATATGCTACAAGAAACGATATTACAATTAGTCAAACTTGGTGAAGAGCAAGATGGCAACCTTTTTATGGTTGGTGACGTAAAACAAAGTATATATCGCTTCCGTTTAGCAGAGCCAAAGCTCTTTATGCGAAAGTATGGTGAGTTTTCAGAGAATCCAGATGCAACTGGCATGCGCATTGATTTGAATGCTAATTTCCGCAGTCGTAGTGAGGTTTTAGATGCCACAAATTTTGTATTTGCACAAATTATGGGTGAACGTGTTGGTGAAATACACTATGATGACAATGCTTCATTAAAGCCAGCAGCACCGTATGATGATAAAGAAGTACCTGTTGAACTCGTTGTTTTGCATCCACTAGAGGAGGAAGCAACGGATGAAGAACTGGAAGAGAGTATGAGCGAGGCATCAGAGCTTGAGGAACTAAAGAAATCACAGTATGAAGCACGATTTATCATTGATCGAATTCGCCAAATGATGGAAGACGGCACAACCGTATATGATACGAAAACCGCAACAGAGCGCCCATTAAAATACAGTGACATCGTTATTTTAATGCGTTCGATGACATGGTCAACGGATTTAGTGGAAGAATTTAAGCTTGCTGGAATTCCTCTCTATGCAGAGTCATCTAAAGGTTATTTTGACGCACTTGAAGTGATGATTATGCTTAACACATTAAAAGTCGTAGATAATCCGTATCAAGATATTCCACTAGCCTCTGTGTTGCGAGCACCCTTTGTAGGCTTAACAGAAAACGAGTTAGCCAAAATTCGTTTGGCAGATACAAAAACACCGTTCTACGATGCATTAAGGCAGTTTATTCGTAGCGAAGGACATGGTGTACAATCTGAAACATTTGAGAAGCTTCAACGTTTTATGCTGGCATTTGAAAATTGGCGAGATTTAGCGCGACGAGGATCTTTGTCAGATTTAATTTGGAAAATCTACTTAGATACACATTATTATGAAATGGTTGGCGCAATGCCGAATGGTAAACAACGACAGGCAAATTTACGCGTTTTACATGATCGAGCATTAATGTATGAAAAAACGTCGTTTCGAGGCTTATTCCGCTTCCTACGCTTTATAGACCGTATGCGCACACGTGGTGACGATTTAGGAACGGCAAAGTCCATTGGGGAAAAAGATGATGTCGTAAGACTTGTGACAATACACTCCTCTAAAGGGTTAGAGTACCCTGTTGTGTTTGTTGCAGGAATGGGACGTCCCTTCAATAAAATGGATTTCCATAATCCATATTTATTCGACCAGGATTATGGGCTTGCAGTCAAGGCAATTGATCCAGAAAATCGTATAACCTATACTTCCTTACCGTTTCTTGCGATGAAGGAGAAAAAAGAGCTTGAAATGAGAGCCGAAGAAATGCGGGTTTTATATGTAGCAATGACACGTGCCAAGGAACGGCTTATTTTAGTAGGGTCAGTAAAAAGCTGGGGTAAAACACGTGATGCTTGGCAGGATGCTCAAAACTTGGCTGTGGATGCACCGTTGCAAGATTATTTACGTGCACGTGCCAATAGTTATTTTGACTGGGTTGGACCTGCTGTTGCAAGACATGCTGATTTTGCATCCATTGCAAGTTCGCCATATAAGGCGAGACAAGATGTATCTCATTGGTGGATTCGGGCGATACCAACTTATCACTTTATGTATGACACGCAAGCGCTCGACAGTGATGTACAGCAGATGCTAGAAGCACCAGAGGATGCGGCGTTGCTCGCAGAAATTACAAATCGCTTCCAAGCGCAGTATGCATTTCAAAAATCGACATTAAAACGCTCAAAAACATCTGTTAGTGAAATTAAGCGTGTTGAAAGTTTACAACGTCAAGAAGAGCCAGAATACTACTTTATGAATCCTAAAAAGAATCAGGCTACGATTGCACCTAGACCAACCTTTTTACAGGACAAGCAGCTAACAGGTGCAGAAATGGGGACAGCTGTCCATACGGCTATGCAGCATGTACCACAGAGTGGCTTTTCTACAGTGCAAGAGGTTGAGCAATTTGTAGCTGAGTTAGTGGCAAAACAGTTGCTAACGGAGGCAGAAAGCAAAATTGTCCCGTGCGAGAAAATTTTCCGTTTCTTTACAACAGAGATTGGACAACGCTTCAAAAATGCCAAGCAAATTCGCAGAGAAATGCCATTTACCATTAGTCGTGTCGATGAAGACGGTGACGCGCAAATCGTTCAAGGGATTGTGGATTGCTTGTTTGAGGATGTTTATGGCAACTGGATATTACTTGATTATAAAACAGACCGTATTAGGCCCCCATTTATGGAGGAGCCAGCGCTATCGAAGGAACTTATAGGTCGCTATGGTGTACAACTACGTGTTTATAGTGAGGCGATTGAATCGATTTTACACATACAAGTAAATGAAAAAGTGTTGTACTTGTTTGATATTGAGCAAGCACTTTACGCGTAGGGAAACCGTCGCCTTAGAAATTAGGTAGTATTCCTTTCATACGCGTGAAAATGCAAGCTGCAAACTTCTGCGTGGAAAGTGAGCATTCATATAGCTTACATACATGCAGAAGGGAGCAAATTGCAATGTACGTGATAGGAAAGAAGAGGAGGCTATTTTGTGAATTTAAAACCGACGATGTTGCAGGAGCGTATTGCAACATTAGATATTTTACGTGGAATGAGTTTACTAGGTATTTTGCTCGTGAATATGTATGCTTTTTATTTGCCAATGCCACACATTGATTTAGGGTCATGGTTTACGACACCGTCTGATATTGTTTGGCAGCAAAATTTAGATATTTATGTGCAAAGCAGTTTTTACCCGTTATTTTCTATGTTATTTGGCTATGGGTTAGCGATGCAATGGCAAAAAGCCCAAAGTCGTGAGCAAAACTTTTATGGAACAGGTCTTCGAAGGCTGAGTGTATTGTTTATGTTTGGTTTAGCGCATGCGGTCCTCATTTGGTGGGGAGATATTTTAATGATGTATGCATTTTGTGGTATTTTTTTATTGTTACTACTACGTTTACAGCCAATTTGGCTTTTATTGACTGGAATTATTATTAATGGACTTATGCATGTTTTTATGTTGTTTGTAGTAGGGTATATTAGCTTTAATACGGAGGTTGATACGTATTTAAATATTACCGATGTGGAAAAAGCAATCACTGCGTATGGCACAGGCAGTTGGGTAGATGCCTTTTTACAACGTTTATCAGACCTATCTGTTCAGGCAGGTATCGGAATGTGGATTGCGTCATTGTTTATGGTATTACCATTTATGCTAATGGGTGCTGCTGCTTCCAAATGGCATTTAGTTGAGCGAGCGAAAGAGCTGAAATGGTTGTGGCTGGCATTAACAATTGTAGGTCTCGCAGCAGGTATTTTTCTGAAAAGTACCCCAATCTTATATTCTCGTACGTATTTACTCGATTATATAAAGGTCTATATAGGTGGTCCAATATTATCAATCGGCTATATAGGGCTCATTGTCTTACTATGTTTATTGCCCGTTGTCCCAAAATTACTTAGTCCCTTTGCGAAAATCGGACGCATGTCGTTAACGATGTACATACTTCAATCCATTATCGGAACATGTATATTTTATCAATATGGATTAGGCTGGTATGGGAAAGTTAGTGTTGCTACTGGTGTGTTAATTGCTCTTGGTATTATTGTGGCACAAATGATTTTGGCAGAAATTTGGCTAACGAAGTGGAAGCAAGGTCCTTTAGAGGCTTTATGGCGCAAATTAACATATAAAGCTAAGACTGAGTCAAGCTAAAAAATTGCTCGTAATACACTTAATTGATAGAGAATTAGCAACATTAAAAATTGTTATCGTAAAAGTAAGGTAATTTATATCATATTGTTGTATTATGTAGAAAAAAGAAGGAGCTCTTAAAATCATGAAAATTTTATCATTTAAATTAGGTGGACATGTAAGCTTTGGACCAAAAGTAAAAAAAGAAGAAGCGGTATGGGATGTACTCGCTATTCAAAACGAACTTCAAGTTCTCCCTTCTTTTTCAAGTTCAATTGTCGATGGCATTGCATTAGGCTTCGATTTTGTTGAACAGATTCGTAAATTAGTAGAGGCAGCAGAAAAATCTGATCGTGCGAATAGCTTCAAGCGTGAATTTACAGTGATTGAATGGTTATCACCAATTCCACGTACGCCTAAAAATATTATGTGTATCGGTAAAAACTATGATGAGCATGCAAAGGAAATGGGTGCAGAAGCAGCACCAATCGATTTAATGGTATTTACGAAGTCTCCTACAGCAATTGCTGCAGACGGCCAAACATTATCTATTCATGCTGATCTTTCTTCAAAAATGGATTATGAAGGTGAACTTGCGGTTGTCATCGGTAAACGTGGGAAAAACATTCCGAAAAACTTAGCCTTTGATTATGTATTTGGCTACACAATTGCGAATGATATTACAGCGCGTGACTTGCAAGATAAACATAAGCAGTTTTTCTTAGGAAAAAGTCTTGAAGGCACTTGCCCATTAGGACCATACCTTGTGACAAAAGATGAAATTCCAAATCCACAAGACTTAACAGTCGTAACAAAAGTGAATGATGAAGTGCGCCAAAATGGTACAACAAAAGATATGATGTTCACTGTCGAATCTCTTGTATCGATTTTATCGCAACACGTAACATTAGAGCCTGGTGATGTCATTTTAACTGGTACACCAGCAGGCGTAGGGAAAGGCATGAATCCACCGCAGTTTTTAAAAGCGGGTGATACAGTGAAAGTATCTATTCAAGGTATTGGTACGTTAGTCAATCATTTTGAATAATAGGTATAGTCCGCGCGAGTGCATGCTCCGCGGATTTTTTTATTGATGGAACCTTAGATGGTAGGGATGAATGCCAAAAATGCAATGATTTTAGAGTGGATTCGTCACCGCCCAGCCGTAATTAATTCAATTTCGTGAACACAATTTGTAATATTTGAAACCATTTCCACCACATGATAGGATATAGTTTGATAGAAAAAAAATGAGGTGGGACAAACATGGATTTTTTAACTAACCAAACACATTTACACATTACAACTTGGGTAGTTGGTATCGTAATCTTTTTAATCGCAGCACTTAGTGGTAAGCAGTCAAAAGGCTTACATATGGTATTACGTTTATTTTACATTTTAATTATCATTACTGGTGGAGCATTATTTATTGAAGCAATGGATTTCGGTCAAGGAATGCTTTATGGCTTTAAATTTATTGGCGGTATTTTAGTTATTGGCATGATGGAAATGGTATTAGTCCGTCAAAAGAAAAACAAGCCAACAACAATGTTCTGGATTTTATTTGTAGTGTTTTTACTAATTACACTGTTCTTAGGGTTCAAATTACCAATGGGACAACATTTCTTAGCATAATGATTTAAAAGCCGTGAAGTTTTGCTTCACGGCTTTTTTAGTGCCCAGCTTTTTAAGTGCCAGCTTTTTAAGTGCCTGTCACCCACACAATTTCCCCTGCAAAAATAAGAACTTAGCAGAGAGCACAAGTTGATGGTAGCAGAGGCGGTGACTCCTGCGGGAACGCACAAAACGTAAGACGCAACAAGCGGCGCGCCAGCGACGGTTGCGGCTTACGTGTGTGCCCGCGGAACGCACCGCTGTAGCGAACATTCACGACGATGCAAAAGAGGAGAGGACATCTCATTTTTGTAAATAAACCGAATGTAATAAGTTTACTTTCCTTGCAAAAATAAAACTTAGCAGAGAGCACAAGTTGATGGTAGCGAAGGCGGAGACTCCTGCGGGAACGCATACAGCGTAAGACGCAATAGGCGGCGCGCCAGCGACGGTTGCGGCTTACGTGTGTGCCCGCGGAAAGCCCGCCGTAGCGAACAACAACGACCATGCCAAAAGAGACGAGGCCATCTCATTTTTGAAAGAAAAACCGAATGACATTAGTTATACTTTCCTTGCAAAAATAAAACTTAGCAGAGAGCACAAGTTGATGGTAGCGGAGGCGGTGACTCCTGCGGGAACGCACGCAGCGTAAGACGCAACAGGCGGCGCGACAGCGACGGTTGCGACTTACGTGTGTGCCCGCGGAAAGCACCGCTGTAGCGAACATCAACGACAATGCAAGATTAATTCCTTCTTTTTCTCCATTGTCGCTTCATTTTATTTTTGAAGTTGGCTTAATTTGACACCTTTTTGTCGTAATTCATTTTGCATTTCACGAAAATATTTTGAAATGATAGCTACGTAGTTGTTTTATTTGGTAAAATGACGTTGGATTGCTTTGAAAGAGAGGGAATAAAAGTGAAATTTAAGAAGTGGATAGGCGCAACAGCCGCATCGCTTTTACTAGCAACTTCATTAATAGGTGCAACACCAGCTCATGCGGATGAAGTTCAAACTAGAACGATTGCAGAAGAAAGCATTTTTGATTTACTCGTTGACCGTTTCTTTAATGGTTCGGGTACCAACGATTTTGATACAAATACGAAAGACCCAACCAAATTTGCAGGTGGTGACTTTACAGGTCTACAAGATAAACTAAAATTTATTGGCGAAATGGGCTATACAATTGTATCGATCGGAACAATTTTCGATACTGAAATATACGATGGCTCCATGCCAACAAGCTATAGTAAAATCGAAGAGCATTTTGGAACAGAAGAAGAATTCCAAAATGTCGTGAAGGCTTATAAAGAAAAAAATATGTCGATGATGGTAGACTTTCCTTTAAATAATGTGAGCCCTAATCATGAATGGGCACAGGACACTACAAAACAAAATTGGATTGCCTCTACAGATAATGGCCATATTCAATGGGATTTAAATAATAAAGATGTACAAGCTGCTTTAATTGAATCTGCGACAACATTTGTTTCTACATATGATGTTGGGGGCATACGTTTAACGAATATTGCGGATGCTGATTCTGATTTTCTCAATGCCATGATTACAGCATTAAAAGATACAAAAAATTCGTTATACGTTATTACAAATGAAGAAAGTAATGCGAATTTTGATGCAAGCTTCTCGCCAGCAACGGCTGATATTCTCCGTAATATTTTTAAAAATGTTGATCAGGACTCATCAAAGTTAATGGAGCCTTTTGCTAGTGAGAAACCAACACAAATTATGATTGATTCACTGCAAACGCATCGTTTTACATTCGATTCGGCATCTGAAAACATGTTCCCACCAACACGATTAAAAATGGCATTGGGTGCATTATTTATGATGCCTGGTATTCCTGTAGTTCAGTACGGTACAGAAATCGCCATGAACGGGGAAGAGAAGCCTGACACACATCAGTTATACAATTTTAAAACAGATGAAGAGTTAATTGATTATATTAAAAACGTACAATCTTTACGTAATCAATCAGCGACATTACGTAAAGGTGATTTTGAAGTCATTACAAATGACAATGGTTTACTTGTATTTACACGAAAATCTGATGAAGAGCAATGGATTATTATGGTGAACAATACGGGGAAAACACAACGTGTCGATTTAACACCAGAGCAAATTGGTGAAGGCAAAATGCTAAACGGTATTTTACAAGAAGAAAAGGTACGTATAAATGAAAAAGATGTGTACCCAGTCATTTTAGACCGTGAAATTGTAGAAATATATCAAGTAAAAGACGATGAAGGACTAAACATTCCTTACATGGCTGCGCTTGGATTAGTCTATGTTGTATTTATTGGCTTTGTCATTGTTATTATTAAACGAGGTAAAAAACGTCGTCAAGAACAAGACGCCGCAAAGTAAAAAGAGCAAAGAGGCTGGGCAATAGAGAAAAAGTGTTAGATTGACGTCCATCTAACACTTTTTTCTGTTGACGTTGTTGTTCGCTACGGCGGACGCTTTCCGCGGGCACACCGTAAGCCGCAACCCTCGCTAACGCGCGGTTTGTTGCGTCTTACGTTTTGTGCTGTTCCCGCAGGAGTCGCCGCCTCCGCTACCAACAACTAGTATTCTCTTCTAATTTTTTATTTATTGCAAAAGAAGTAATAACAAAGTGTACACTCATTTTACACAACAGACATTTACTAACATCGTTGTCTCTCTTATTAGAATTTTAAAGTTATGTCCTGTTCTCATTATGCTATGCTTGGTAGCTCTTATTCGTAAAGAAAATAGCGATCGTACCTGGTCCAACATGAGAACCGATAACTGAACCAATCATTGTTATTTGAACTTCTTTTGGAGCGAATTTTTCCTGTATCGATGCCTTTACGTCGTTAGCGAAGGCCTCGTCATCACTGTGACTAATGCCAACAATTTTGTCAGAAAAATCACCACCGCGCTCTTGCATAATATCTAACATACGTCCAATCGCTTTTTTACGACCACGTGATTTTTCAATCGGTACAAGTTTGCCATCCTCAACATTTAAAATGGGCTTAATGCTAAGGAGCCCACCAAGAAATGCACTTGCCTTCGAAACACGACCGCCTTTCGCAAGGTAGTCTAAATCTTCCACTGTAAAAAGATGTTCCATCTGTGAAGCGAGTGAGGAGACTTTTGTTTCAATTTCCTCAAGCGAAGTACCAGCTTTACGTAGTTGAACGGCTTCTTGAACGATTAAGCCATGACCTAATGAGGCACATTTTGAATCGATAATTGCTAGCTTTAACGTAGGATATTGCTCGATTACTTGGTTGCGAATCATTACAGCTGTACTATACGTGCCTGACAATTCAGATGAAAAGGCGATATAAATGCCTTGCTCTCCGCTTTTTGCAAGGTCTTCAAAATGCTTTAAAAAAAGTTCTGGTGAAACTTGTGAAGTTTTTGGATGTGCGCCTTGTCGGATAGCATCGTAAACTTCTTTAGAATCAATCGATAGGACATCATCATATTCGTTGTTATTTACTTGTACTCGTAGTGGAAGTAGAATGACATCATTCTCTTCGTAGTAAGACTTCGGTAAGTCACATCCACTATCAGTAAAAATTTTCATCATCTTAACCTCCTAAAAAATTATATTTATTAGTAATGCTATACTTCGTCCAAATTTTAAATGGCTGAAAAAATGGAAATAGCTACTTATCTATGATAATTTTAAGCGCTCAATCAGTATTTTAGCAATGCCATCATCGTTATTCGTCGTTGTAATTTCATTGGCAATGTTTTTTAAGCTAGCGATTCCGTTCCCCATAGCGACGCCAATACCAGCATAATCAATCATTTCTAGATCATTGTCCTCATCACCAAAGGCGATAATACGCTCACGCGGAATACCTAAATCTTTAGCTACATGTGAAATTCCGACAGCTTTATTTAAGCCACGACGGACAATTTCAATAATGTGAAGCGGAGCACCCCAACGACGATGCTCAATCACTTCCGCATGAACTTCTTGTAAATGGTCACGTATAATCATTGAGTTAGTTTCGTTAGCTTGAATTAGTAGACTCGTGGGATTAACTAATAGATTTGTCGAAATATCACCGAGCGTAATTTTGGGATTCCCCATGTTAAAAATGTTTAGTATCCGATCATCCTCTGTATGCACATATATGTCATCCTTTACTTCAGCGATAATATTTTCATATTCATAGCTATTTACCGAATCGACAACCTCTCGTACAACGTTTAAGTCAATCGGTGTATGCATTGTTTGCCAAGCAGCATTTTTAGGATGGTGGACATAAGCACCATTAAAATTAACAATAGGTGTTGTTAAACCAAGCTCATGATAGTAAATGTCACTTGCACGGTAAGGACGACCTGTGGCAATCATCACTTGATGCCCTTGTTCCTTAGCCTGCAATAATGTTTTTTTAGTTTTTAAAGAAATTTGTTGTTGGTCCGTCAATAACGTACCGTCTAAATCTAAAACGATTAAATGCGGTTTCATTGCGTGTTGCCCCTTTCCTATATGTTTGAATAGTATCTCTTTGTAATCCATACGTCAAAATTTTGTCACATTGAAAAAAGTTTGCTAACATAAAAAAGGTTAGACAAAAGTTGGGAGTGACAAGAATGTTAGTAAAGAATGAAATTTGGGGACAAATTCCTTTGTTACATATATCGACAGATAATATGAATGAAAATACCCCCGTAGTAATTTTCTTACACGGCTTTATGAGCGCAAAAGAACATAACTTACATTATGCATACCAGTTAGTAAATAAAGGGGTGCGTGTCCTATTACCAGATGCAAAACTTCATGGTGATCGCAGTGAAGGATTAACAGAGACTCAAATGAATCTACATTTTTGGGATATCGTTTTAAATTCTATTCATGAAGTAGAGCAATTATATAAAGAATTAAAGAATAAGCAATTACTAGCTAACAATAAAATTGGTGTGGCTGGCACTTCGATGGGTGCAATCGTTACATCTGGCTGTCTAAAACGTTATGATTGGGTTCAAACGGCAGCAATATGTATGGGTGGCCCAGGTTTTATTAAATTAGGTGCCTATCAATTGCAACAAATGGCTAAAAGCGGTGTGAAATTTCCGATGTCTGAACAAGAAGTACAAAAAACGAACGAACTTCTCGCAAAATATGATATCAGTTTAACACCAGAACAATTCGCTGGCCGCCCAGTATTCTTTTGGCATGGTGAGCATGATAAAACCGTTCCTTTTAATGATACGTATGACTTTTATTTATCATTACGTGCATACTACGATGAAAATCCGAGCAACTTAAAATTTATTGCAGATAAACATGCTGGTCATACTGTAACACGTACAGGTATGCTAGCGGCAACTGATTGGCTTGCACAGCATTTGGCATAATAAGAAGCATCTGCTATGATTAAGTTAACACTGTGACGAAAGGAGAAATACAGATGGATCAAGATATGAAAGACAGCATGTTAAGTGCATTAGAAAACGTAATCGACCCTGAGCTTGGAATTGATATCGTCAACTTAGGTTTAGTATATGATGTAGATTTAGATGACGAGGGGTTAGCAACAGTTACAATGACACTAACGTCAATGGGCTGTCCAATGGGACCAGTTATTGTTGACCAAGTAAATACAGCTATGAGTGAACTACCAGAGGTGAAAAGTACAAATGTAAATATTGTATGGAATCCACCATGGTCTAAAGATAAAATGTCTCGCTATGCGAAAATGGCATTAGGTGTCCGTTAGTAGTTGGCATTCTAACGAGATGAATAAAAAATCCCTGCTTGCACATAACTGTAAGCGGGGATTTTTTATTTATTTTTTACTTAAGCTCACTGAAGGTTAAGTAGTCAAAATGAAATCGCAAATGGCCTACATACGACGCGTTATCGTTAATAAATCAGTCTATACGGCAAATTTGTAATGGGCAATTTTCACAGGCAATTTCATTTTTTAAATATTGTAAATCAAGAATCGTAATATAACCTTTTTCGAAGGATAGAATGTGATGCTTTTTTAGATCGTTCAACATACGGTTAATCATTTCTCTACTTGTAGCACATAAATTCGCAATTTCTGAATTCGTTAATGGAAAATCGATAAAAATGGACTCATTTTCTAATGGTTTGCCATAAGTATTTGAAAGGCGAATTAATGTTGAAAATAAAGCACCTTTTTTACCATTTAACACTAAATCACGTAATCGGCTTTGATATTTTAAATTTTCTGTTTGCAACCATTTCATATACTCTACCATTAAATGTGGCTGCTCCACTAATAGATGCTCTAATGATTTACGACTTAACACATACAACGTTGAAGTTTCTAAAACTTTAGCTGTCATCGAAAAATAAGTAAGGTTACAAAATAATGAGCCTTCACCAATTATACTATCAGGACCGCAAATTCGAATTGTTAATTCCTTGCCACTCTCGGTTTCCTGGCTAATCGAAATAGCACCTGTTTTAATATAATAAATCTCTTTAGCTCGTTCCCCTTCTAAGAAAATTTTACTATCTTTATTCACTTTAATAAAAACACCATTGTTTTGAAAAAGTGCATGCATTTTCTCTTGGATATTATCCATTAGTACCATATATCAAACACATCTCTTTCTTTTTGTAATAGAAATTACCTGTATTACAAAAGGATGACGATAATCATTTCGATATATTAAAACAACGAAACATACCACTATTATAACGTAATTTTCCATTTTTCAGTAAAAAATTTTTGAGCTTTTTTTTTGCTACGGTTTGTCGATTGTTGTAAAATAAAGTTAGTCAAAAAAGGTCAAACTTTTAATTGAAATTAAATTAGGGTAAAGATATAAAAAGAGAAGAGGAGTGCTACAATGCAATTTCAACAAACTGATGATAAAAAACCATTAGAGCAATTTGGTCGTAACTTAGTAGAAGAAGTAAAAAACGGCAAAATGGACCCTGTAATTGGACGTGATGAAGAAATTCGCAATGTCATTCGAATTTTAACACGAAAAACGAAAAATAACCCAGTGTTAATCGGTGAACCAGGGGTAGGTAAAACAGCCATTGTCGAAGGGTTAGCACAACGTATTGTAAAAGGTGATGTTCCAGAAGGATTAAAAGAGTGCGTATTGTACGAGCTTGATATGAGCGCATTAATAGCGGGTGCAAGTTATCGTGGTCAATTTGAAGAACGATTAAAAGGCGTATTAAAAGAAGTGAAAGAATCTGAAGGGCGCATTATTTTATTTATCGATGAAATCCATACGATTGTTGGTGCTGGTAAAACAGATGGAGCAATGGATGCTGGCAATATGTTAAAACCGATGCTTGCACGTGGTGAGCTTCACTGTATAGGTGCTACTACACTAGACGAATATCGTATGTATATTGAAAAAGATCCCGCTTTAGAACGTCGCTTCCAACAAGTGCTTGTTCGTGAACCATCTATTGAAGATACCGTTTCTATATTACGTGGCTTAAAAGAACGCTTTGAACTGCATCATGCGGTTCGTATTCATGATCGGGCAATTGTAGCGGCTGCTGAGCTTTCAAATCGCTATATTACAGAGCGTTTTTTACCAGATAAAGCGATTGATTTAATAGATGAGGCATGTGCAATGATCCGTACAGAAATCGATTCAATGCCACAAGAATTAGATGCGGTGACTCGTCGAATAATGCAATTAGAGATTGAAGAACAAGCATTACGTAAGGAAAAAGATGAAGCTAGTAAAAAACGTCTGGAGCAATTACAAGAAGAGTTAACAAAACTTAAAGATTCATCAGAAGGTATGCGTAAACAATGGGAAGCAGAGAAAGAAGCATTGCAAGGCATCCAGAAAAAACGTGAATTACTGGATAAATACCGTCGTGATCTAGATGAAGCGGAAAGTAAATATGATTTAAATAAAGCAGCTGAATTACGACATGGGAAAATTCCTGCCCTTGAAAAAGAGCTTCAAGAGATGGAAAAACATTTAGAAAAAGGTAGTGAGACACGTATTTTGCGTGAGGAAGTTACTTCTGATGAGATTGCTTCAATTGTATCTCGTTGGACTGGTATTCCTGTCACTAAGTTAGTGGAAGGCGAACGTGAAAAATTACTGCGTTTAAAAGATACATTACATGAACGTGTTGTGGGGCAGGATAATGCTGTTCAGCTTGTTACAGAAGCCGTATGGCGCGCGCGAGCTGGCATTAAAGACCCACATCGCCCAATTGGTAGTTTCTTATTCCTAGGGCCAACAGGTGTAGGTAAAACTGAGCTCGCTAAGGCACTTGCTGCCCAGCTGTTCGATTCTGAGGAGCATTTTATTCGTATTGATATGAGTGAGTATATGGAGAAACATAGCGTATCTCGTCTCGTTGGTGCACCTCCAGGCTACATTGGCTATGAAGAAGGAGGTCAATTAACGGAAGCCGTTCGTCGTAATCCGTATGCTGTCGTATTACTTGATGAAATTGAAAAAGCTCATCCTGATGTAGCGAACATTTTATTGCAAATTTTAGATGATGGTCGCATTACAGATAGTCAGGGACGAATGGTGAACTTTACAAATACCGTAATTATTTTAACATCTAATATTGGCTCGAGCTATTTAATGGAAGCACAAGAAGATGATGCTGGAGTCGAGGATTTAGTTATGGCCGCATTACGCCAGCACTTTAAGCCAGAGCTATTAAATCGAATGGACGATATTATTATGTTCCATGCGTTATCTGAAGAACATTTCACAGCCATTGCTTGGAAATATGTTGAGCAGCTTGTAAAACGTGTAGCTGAGCAGGAAATCACGTTAAATGTTGATCAAGACGTAATTGAATGGGTTGTGGAGCATGGAGCAGATCCACAGTTTGGTGCACGTCCTTTAAAACGCTTTGTGCAACGGTATATCGAAACAGCAGTTGCTAAGGAGTTACTGCGTGGCGAAGTGCTACCAGGAGAAACATTGCATATTAAAATGCAAAATGGCCAGTGTGTAGTTGAAAAATAATAAATAGAAAAAAACCTGTTTCGCATGAGGCGAGACAGGTTTTTTTTATGATTTTTATTAATGATGGTCTGCAGCTTCTGGTGTTGGCTCGTTTGGAATGATTGCGCCAATAACAAAAATTAGTACAGAGAATACAACTGAAAGGATCGCACCAGTTTGGAAATCAAATGGTACTCCAATTACAGCACTTACTACGTAGTTTAACATAGAAACTAGTAAGAATGACCATATGAACGTTACGATATATTGCATTAATTTCACCTCAACCGAACTTTTTTATTACATATACATTATCATATCATAACATAAGCCGAAAAAAAAAGAACCTTTTATCAAAAAGTGGCGCATTCCAAGCGGTGATTTATGGCAATATTGTCACAACATTTTAGCTTGTTGACAGAACGGAATTGTTTAAGCAGCGAAGGAGCGAGTTCTAATGGCGATAACAGAAGTTTTATCGGCGATTAAGAGACTTCATTCGGCGATACTAGGACTATTACCGTCGATGGGACGACTATCTTCAATATGGTATACTAAATTTTAATTCACCTTGCACCATTCCTTCATTATGAGTTATAATTATGACCAGTTACTAATAATTGATAGTAAGAAAGCAGAGGGGTTGCTATATGAACGCAGGTATTTTAGGTTTAGGCAGATACGTTCCTGAAAAGGTCGTTACGAATTTTGACTTAGAAAAAATTATGGACACTTCGGATGAATGGATTCGAACTCGTACAGGAATTGAAGAACGTCATTTCGCTGCAGATAATCAAGAAACTTCAGATTTAGCAGTTGCAGCTGCGAAAGATGCTATTGCAAAAGCAGGTATTACACCTGAAGAAATAGGATTAATACTAGTAGCAACTGTAACACAAGATCAAACATTTCCAAGTGTAGCATGTATGGTTCAAGAGCAAATTGGAGCTGTAAATGCAGCAGCGATGGACCAAGCAGCAGCTTGCGCAGGATTTATATATAGCTTAGTGACAGCAAAACAATTCGTAGAATCAAGCGCTTATAAATATGTCTTAGTAGTAGGTGTTGAAAAGCTGTCAAAAGTCATTGATTGGGAAGATCGTAATACGGCAGTCTTATTCGGTGATGGAGCAAGTGCTGCCATTGTCGGGCCTGTCTCAGAAGGTAGAGGGATTTTATCATTTGAGCTTGGCGCAGACGGCACAGGCGGTAAACATCTTTATTTAACACAGCAGGAAACAATTGCGATGAACGGTCGTGAAGTATTTAAGTTTGCTGTACGTCAAATGGGTGAATCAGCAGTGAATGTATTAGATAAAGCTGGTTTAACAAAAGAGGATGTTGATTTTTTAATTCCGCATCAAGCGAACATTCGTATTATGGAATCAGCACGTGAACGTTTAGCATTACCAGCAGAAAAAATGTCTAAAACGATTCATAAATATGGTAATACATCAGCAGCTTCTATTGGTATTTCTTTAGTTGAAGAGCTTGAAGCAGGTAAAATAAAAGATGATGATTTATTAGTACTTGTCGGTTTTGGCGGTGGCTTAACATGGGGTGCCGTTGCAATGAGATGGGGAAAATAACATAGAAAATTGCTTGAGAGGAGTAAGACAATGAGTAAACGACGAGTAGTAATTACAGGAATTGGCGCTGTTACACCACTAGGGAATAGCATCGAAGAAACATGGGCAAATATCAAGGCTGGTAAATCAGGCGTTGGTGAATTAACACGCTTAAATAAAGATCTATTTGCTGCCAAAATCGCTGCTGAAGTAAAAGACTTCGATATTGAAAAATATATTGAACGTAAAGAAGCTCGCAAAATGGACCGTTTCACGCATTATGCACTAGCAGCGTCTATTATGGCGATGGAAGATGCACAGCTTACAATCGATGAAGAGTTAGCACCACGTGCAGGCGTATGGATTGGCTCTGGTATCGGCGGGATGGAAACTTACGAAAACCAATTTTTAACGTTCCAAGAGCGTGGGGCAAGACGTGTTAGTCCATTCTTTATCCCAATGATGATTCCAGACATGGCTTCTGGTCAAGTGTCTATTCACTTTGGAGCTAAAGGTATCAATTCTTGTTCAGTAACAGCTTGCGCATCAGGGACGAATTCAATTGGTGATGCATTTAAAGTTATTGAACGTGGCGATGCAGATGTTATGATTTCAGGTGGGGCCGAATCACCAATCGTAACAATGGCAGTTGCTGGCTTCTGTGCGAATACAGCATTATCATTAAATACAGATCCTCAAACGGCTTCTCGTCCATTCGATAAAAACCGTGATGGCTTTATTATTGGTGAAGGTGCAGGAATTGTTATTTTAGAAGAATACGAACATGCAAAAGCGCGTGGCGCAAAAATTTATGCAGAAGTTCTTGGTTACGGTTCAACTGGCGATGCGCATCATATTACTGCACCAGCTCCAGAAGGTGAAGGGGCAGCGCGTGCGATGATTCAAGCATTAGAAGACGGTGGAGTAGACCCTTCACAAGTTGGCTATATTAACGCGCATGGCACAAGTACGCCATACAATGATTTATTTGAAACTCAAGCAGTAAAAACTGCTTTTGGTGAACATGCTTATAAACTAGCGATGAGTTCTACTAAATCCATGACAGGTCACTTATTAGGTGCAGCTGGTGGGGTTGAAGCTATTTTTACAGCACTAGCATTAAAAGAGGGTATTTTACCGCCAACAATTAATTTAACAGAGCCAGATCCAGAATGTGATTTAGATTATGTGCCGAACGAAGCTCGTGAGGCCAATATCGAATATGCAATGAGTAATTCCCTTGGTTTTGGTGGACATAACGCAAGTCTATTATTTAAAAAAATTGAGGAATAATTAAAAAACGTCAGCCGAATTTACAAGGCTGACGTCTTTTTTTTAAGGCTAGCGAATAGAAAAGAAAGTAAGAAGAAATAGAAAGGATGCCGTTTATTTGTTTCGTCTTTTTATATTTTTAATGAGCTATGGATTAATGATACTTTCTATTGGCAATTTAATTTTATATTTAAATTACCGGACACTTGGATATTCCTGGTCGGTTGTCTTTAAATTTATTGTGCATACGACAGAATTTTATATAGCAATTGGAGCCTGTATTGTACTTTGTAGTGTTGTGCTTGATTTTGGTGTTGATCGAACAGCTAATTTGAAAGATAAGGTATAAATGTAACGGGTATCGCTAATGCTACTGCCACTTTTTGGGCCAAGTCTTCACCTTGCTCATCATGATTTTTCGCTAAATATTCCATACCTTCAATAAATGAGTCCGTTTCCAGATCAATCCATTCACCAAACTTACACATCCATGTTGTCAACTCATCTTGTAATGCCTCTTCTAACGGAAGTTGTTCTAATTCTAAATTGGTACGACAATGACCACACCATAATGGATCAGCACCAAAGTCACTTTCTAACAAAAGCGCTTTGATTGGTTTATTACAATGTTCACAGTACATGTGCTAATTCCTTTCTTAGCGACGTGTGCGGCCTAAGCCCATAGCTTGTTCCATACGCTTTAAAGTTGCGCTAGCAATAGCATTTGCCTTTTCTGCACCTTCATCTAAAATGATATCTAATTCAGAAGACTCTACAAGGTTATAAAATCTTTCTTGGATTGGTGTAAGGTGGTCGATAACTGCTGTTGCTACACTTTGTTTAAAGCCGCCATAACCGATACCTTCATATTTTTTCACTAAATCATCAATTGATACACCCGAAATAGCAGATTCAATCGTTAGTAAATTCGAAACGCCTGGTTTATTTTCAACATCAAATGCCACAATACCATCTGAGTCCGTTACGGCTGATTTGATTTTTTTCTCAATATCTTTTGCTGTATCTAAAAGTTTAATCGTTGCTTTTGTATTTGGGTCGGACTTGCTCATTTTTTTCGTCGGCTCTTGTAACGATTTAATACGAGCTCCAGCTTTTGGTAATTGAATTTCAGGGATAGTTAAAACGTCCCCGTAGCGTTTATTAAAGCGCTCAGCAAGATCACGTGTTAGCTCAATATGTTGCTTTTGATCGTCCCCTACAGGAACAATATTCGTGTTATATAATAAAATGTCAGCAGCCATTAATGGTGGATATGTTAAAAGAGCGGCAGAAACAGTTTCTTTACCATGAGATTTATCTTTGAATTGTGTCATACGCTCTAGCTCACCGATAGAAGCAACACATTGTAGCATCCATCCAGCTTGAGCATGGGCAGGCACTTCTGATTGAATGAATAATGTAGACTTTTGAGGGTCAATACCAGTAGCGATATAAGTAGCAGCTAAGTTACGAATGTTTTGACGTAACTCTTTTGGATCTTGAGCAACCGTAATAGCATGTTGGTCAACGATACAATAAATAGCATTGCCTTCTTCCTGCAATGCTGGGAATTGCTTGAATGCACCAAGATAATTTCCTAATGTCACAATACCTGTTGGCTGTACGCCTGAAAAAATTGTTGTCATAATAAGTTCCTCCTCGGTTTCGAAAATAAAAAAACATCATGCGTCCTCATTAGAAATAACTAATGAAGGGACGAATGATGTTCGAATCCGCGGTACCACCCTGCTTGCCAAAAAGGCCTCTTAGCTTCGTAACGTGAAGAGACGAGCTTTGCTAATAGGTATCAAGTGTATACTTGTACGTTCACAAAGCTAACTCGGAAGTCCATTCCAAATGCATACATGATCTGTTTCCAGCAACCACAGACTCTCTATACATGTATATTGCATATGTACTACTCTTCGTCAGCGTTTTTAACTACATTATAAATGTAGATGTTTAGCGCAAATGCGCTTTTCTTATTGCACCACATTATAGTATAAAGACTTATCTAAATGCAAGTGTGCAAATTCAGTCTTTAGACTGAACTTTTTTTGTTTTGTCAAAAAAAGCAACCTGCATTTTGAAAGCTGCGTCATGATTGTACACGTCTAAGTGACATTATTCTCGTTTGTATTTTTTAATTGAGAACAACTAGTTTCCGTATATTCATGTTTAAAATGATGTGCTTATGGGAATATTATTATTAGTTCGTAGGACATACAAAGGAATTAGACACTTTAAGGCAGTATTAAAAGACAGAATATTTTGTAACAAAGTCATTTACTATGCATTCTTTTTTTCCTTGGAACTATATTCAAATACAGCTGAGTGCTGTATAATGGAACTGTAGTTTTACATTACATTAATTCTAATTTAACAAAATGGTCTATAGATAACGAAAACAAAGAGAAAGGATGTGTCAGTATGATAGTTACTTTATTTACATCACCAAGTTGTACGTCTTGTCGTAAAGCGAAAGCATGGTTAGAGGAGCATGAAATTCCATATACAGAACGTAATATTTTTTCTGAACCGTTAAGCATTAGTGAAATTAAAGAAATTTTACGCATGACGGAGGATGGAACAGATGAAATCATTTCAACTCGATCTAAAATATTTCAAAAATTAAATGTAGATGTTGAAAGCTTACCGTTACAACGCTTATATGAACTAATTCAAGAATATCCAGGATTATTACGACGACCAATAATTTTGGATGAGAAACGCTTGCAAGTAGGCTATAATGAAGATGAAATTCGAAGATTTTTACCACGTAAGGTTCGGGCTTATCAATTACAAGAAGCACAGCGCATGGTGAATTAAAATCCTCCTATATTGCATAGATTAAATGTATTAGGTGTTACAAATGCAGAAGCATGCATGTTGTGACATCTATTTTTTTATGTTTTACTTATGTAAAAACCTTCAAACAAAACTAATAATTAATAGGTAAAAGTCATATATTTCCCTAAAAGTATGTTAAACTTGATTTAATCAAAATAGTTTACTACAATTTCAATAATTCAAATATCTTCTTTGAAATGGTGTATATCCTTTTCATTTTATGAAAGAACAGCATACAATAGAATTAGAGACAACTGTGAACAAAAAATCTGTGATTACAGTTGCTCGATGACTTTTCTGTGGTGTGGTCAAAGGTTGAAAAACAAGGGAGTATGAAGGTTAAAAACAATGAATCAAAGCATACTAATGAAATAATACTGTTTTTCGACAAATGACAGTGAAGGGAGATGAGGTCTAGTGGACATCGAACGTGTAAATGAAAATACACTCAAGCTCTTTATTACGTACAATGATATAGAGGATCGCGGCTACAGTCGTGAAGAAATTTGGTACAACCGAGCAAAGGGTGAGCAACTTTTTTGGGATATGATTGATGAAGTGAATACGGAAGATTATTTTGATGTAGAGGGTCCGATTTGGATTCATATCAATGCGTCGGAAGTAGGCTTAGAAATCATTGTCACACGTGCACATATTTTAAAAGACGGTGAAACATTAGATGGTCATTCACATTATGATGAACAAAAAAGTATGTTTGCCCCATTCGACGAAGTAGGAGAGGATCTTCTTAGTCAATTAACTCAATTTGGTGACATGGATGAATCAGAGTTATTTATGGATACAGACATTTATGTTTATAAATTTAAAGATATAGATGAGTTAATCCCCGTTGCAAAACGGATGACTGATGATTTAGTGGATTCCTCATTATTCAAATATGAAGGTTGTTACTATTTAGTAGTAGACTTTGGGAACGCAGATGATGATTTAAATCGTCATGACAAAAATGCAGTCATTAAAGAGTTTTTAAGCCCTTCAAATTTCACAATTCATCGTCTTGAAGAATATGGCGAAAAGATTATGGAATACAATTGCTTCGAAACTGTTCGAAAATATTTTAGTTAACATCTTTTAAGCTTCTGATGGAGCTATTAGACTGTAGACATACTCAGAAATTTGAGTAAATCTACAGTCTTTTTTTGTGTTAAAAATCAAATTTCAAAGAAAAGCAGATAATTAGTTGGCTTAAAGAATAACTTTCTTTACAATGAGTGCAAAAAGGAGAAAGATGGTTATGCTAATTGCCTATACAGAGCAACAGCAATTATTTATCTCATATCAACATTCGAGAGAAGCCTTACAAAAGTATCGCCAGCTTCAACAATTTTTTTGCCCTCAATGCCAGCAGCCTGTTCAATTGAAAATCGGTCAGCTGAAAATCCCACACTTTGCTCATATTGCTAGCCAGTCTTGTGATCGACAATTTTCAGAAGGAGAATCACAGCTTCATTTACGGGGAAAAATTCAATTATTCGAATGGTTGAAATCGCTCGGGCATACAGTAGAGCTGGAGCCATTTTTACCGAAATTAGCTCAACGACCCGATATTTTATTACAAAGCAAAAAGCAAACGATTGCAATGGAATATCAATGCAGTGCGATAACAAACGAAAACTGGCAATTACGAACAGAAGGTTATGAGAAAAATCACATCCAAGCGTTATGGCTTTTTCAAACCCCACAGAATAAATATAAAGCGCATGCTATTCAAAAAATTAGAATTTCGCCTATCTATCAAAACGTGATTAATTATTCAGCGAGCAATGTGCCATATTTAGTTACATATGATGCGAATGCAGCCCAATTTAATTATTGGACGAATCTTCTTCATGTTCACGGGCATACTTTTATAGCGCATGTACTAAATATCCCACTTGAAAAACAACACTTTCCATTTTATGAGCCAAAGTTAATTACGTATGAAGCGTTTATTATTTACTGGCATACGTATAAAAGATTATGCCAACAGTATGTAAAGCAACGTTTAATGCGCAGTAAAAAAGGCGTACAGGACCTTTTTTTACGAAGTTGTTATGAATTGAGGTTTTCACTTAATGCATTGCCGAATTATATTGGCATACCTGTTAAAAATGCAAATGCTATCCCAATTTTTCCAATAGAATGGCAAGCCATTTTATTGGATTTTTGCAGGAAACGGCAGTTACCACCTTCAGTGCTGTGTAAAGGGGATATTCAATTATTTCTAACGCTTCTCAATTTAGAGCCAACAAATATAAGAGTGCAAGTGATTGAAAACTATGCAAAACTGTTAGGGCATAGTTTCCTTCAACAAGATGACAGTATGGGAATGTTGGAAAAAGTATATGAGCATTTGTATAGTCATATAAAAACCTCATGAGGAGGAAAAGGTAGGTAGATTATTATTTGCAATTGTCGCAATATATTGAGAAAATGTTAAGAGAAGGAAAGTCATATATAAAGGGGGCTGGCTCATGGCTAGTAACAGCAATCGAGTATTAATGAGAAGTGAAGTACCAGTAGAGTTAACTTGGCGATTGGAAGATATTTTTGCCACTGATGCACTATGGGAAGAGGAGTTTAAGAAGGTCGCAGAACTAGCAAAAAAAGCACCTAGCTATGCAGGTACTTTAAAAAATGGTTCAGATGCCTTATTAGCAGTATTAGCATATTACGATGAAATTTATCAGCGCACAATGAAACTGTATACGTACGCACATATGCGTAATGATCAAGATAAAACGAATAGTTTTTATCAAGATTTGTATGGCCGTATTCAAACGTTAGCGACTAATATTTCAACGGCATTATCATTTTTAACGCCAGAAATTTTATCATTAAGTGAAGAAACAATTGAAAGCTATTTAGCAGAAAATAAAGATTTACAATTATATAAGCAATCATTGAAAGAAATTTCAATGACTCGTCCTCATGTGTTACCTGCTGATCAAGAAGCATTACTTGCACAGATGGCAGAGGTTACAGGCACCGCATCGAATACGTTTGGTATGCTGAACAATGCGGATTTAGTTTTCCCTATAGTGAAAAATGAAGAAGGGGAAGAAGTCCAGCTTACACATGGTAATTATATTAAGTTTTTAGAAAGTAAAAATAGAGCGGTACGTGAAGCTGCATTTAAAGCGATGTATGAAACGTATGGTAATTTTAAAAATACATTTGCGGCTACATTAACAGGCAATGTAAAAAAACATAATGTCAGTGCCAATATTCGTCATTATGATTCTGCACGTCATGCTGCGATGTCAAATAACTTTATTCCAGAAAGTGTATACGACCAATTAGTCGAGACCATTCATAAGCATTTACCAGCTATGCAGCGTTATATTGCTTTACGTAAAAAGCTATTAGGTGTGGATGAACTGCATATGTGGGATTTGTTTACGCCACTTGTCCAGGAAGTTGACATGCAAGTGCCATATGAGGAAGCGCAGGATATTTTAGTGAAGGCGCTAGCACCTCTTGGGGAAGAATACCAAAGCATCGTACAAAGTGGTTTTGATAATCGTTGGGTGGATGTGTTGGAAAACAAGGGGAAAACGAGTGGTGCTTATTCATCTGGAACTTACGGTACGAATCCGTACATTCTTATGAACTGGCAGGACAATGTAGATAATTTATTTACATTGGCCCATGAATTTGGACATAGCGTACACAGTTATTACACACGTCAAAATCAGCCATATGTCTACGGAGATTATTCAATTTTTGTGGCTGAAGTAGCTTCTACATGTAATGAAGAATTATTGAATGATTATCTGTTAAAAACAATAGAAGATCCACAGCAAAAAATTTATTTATTAAATCATTGGTTAGACAAGTTCCGTAGTACAGTTTTCCGACAAACAATGTTTGCCGAATTCGAGCATATGATACACCAGATGGACAAAAATGGAGAATCATTAACAGCGGAACGTTTAACGGAAGTATATTATAATTTAAATAAGCTCTATTTCGGAGATGCAATCGTAGTTGATGAGGAAATCGGTCTAGAATGGGCACGTATTCCACATTTCTATTACAATTACTACGTATATCAATATGCTACTGGCAAATCTGCCGCTACGGCATTAAGTAAGCAAATTTTGGAGGAAGGTGAACCTGCTGTAGAACGTTATATTAATAACTTCTTAAAAGCTGGTTGCTCTGACTTCCCAATAGAGGTGCTAAAAGCAGCAGGTGTTGATATGAATGTAGCAAAACCAATTGATGATGCTTGTAAAGTATTTGAACAACGATTAAATGAACTAGAAAAGTTATTGTTGAATAATTAATTCGTATGGCTGTAGTAAAATTACTACAGCCATTTTTTTTGCTAATTGGAAAAGGACATTTTAGAAAAAAATAATTAATAATGATTTTCTTTGATTTACAAATGAAAAAAAGGTACCATCTTGTAAAAATACTCTATTGTAATCGCTTTCTATATGACAAATTTGTGAATCTAAAGCAGGATACATTGCTTAATTTATTATTCCATGATAAAGTGAATCTTGTGAAATAAATCACAAAACAAACATACACCCCTTTGTTTGAACGTGAACATTTCTCCCATCCCCTTTGTGAAAAAGAGGCGTCTCTATCTGTCGAGGATAGAGGCGTCTCTTTTATTTTAGGTCTTTATTGCTATCAGCATGTAGATTATGTGCCTTTAGTAGTTTTAATATTAAGCATCTCTTTTACTAATGATGCGAGTGATGCGTTGATTTATTGCTGAGACTATTGATGCGATTTTTCGGCTATCGATAATGTTTTGGACGCACGGCTTTGAAAATCCGTTAATTTAATTACCAGTTTTCTAAATGAAAAAAAAGGATAGGTCTCTCATATACTCAGAGAGTTCCTAACCTTTTGGAATAAAAGTATAATTGCATTATTTAATACGCCATAGTGTAGCGTAATCTGTTTGAATCCGTTCTATCTTTTGTTGCAGCATCCGTTTTTTTAATTCACGCTCAGCTGCTTGTTCTGTTAATGAATAAATAAAAGCTATATCATTTGTAGAAAGTGTTTGATACTTTGAAAACAATTCTTCAATGGTTGGTAACGGTTGACGTATAAGCTGCTCGTTCAACATCTCTTGTAAAATATGTTCATAAACTTCATAGGAATAGCTGCCACTTACCTTTAAACCTTCATCCTCAATGCATTCATTGAAAAATACGATACTCGGTACTTCATCTACTTCCATTTCCCGTTTTATATATAAATCGCATTGGAAGGCACGTGCGGCTTCTTTTGAACCAAAGTCTACAACAAATTCATTCATATCTAATTGGACATCCTCTGCAATTTTTAAAAGCGTTGCATAGGAATTTACATCCTGGTAGTTCAATACAACATATTCCTGTAATTTCGATAAGTAGCGAGCGCCTGCACGTTTACCCTGTAATTCAGCTGCCTTTATTGCTATAGAGGGTAACACAGGGTGATTAATATCCAGCTCAATCCCAGATTCGCAACCTTTCATACGCTTGCTCAGACAATTAAGTGATGAAAGCTCTGTGCTTAAGACAAAACGCCATGAAAAATAATGATTGTATTCTAGTTGTAGTTTGCGAATGATGGATTGCATACTAAAAGCTTCAGGACAAAGTGGATCTACGAAAATATACAATTCAATTGGCTTATTAGCAGTAGAAATCGTCGGTGTTGGTTCTTGCAACATTTGAATATTATTCACGTAATAATTCCCCCTCATCGTCATTAGGTGTATTAATCATGTGATGAGCTGTTAATACTAAGCGATGGTAATAAGTTTCACGGAACTTCCCTTCCAAGCCAACTTCATCCATTGCTTCGGCCATACATTCTAGCCATGCTTGGGCACGATCAGGTGTAATTGGAAAATTCATATGACGCGCACGCATCATCGGATGTCCGTGCTCTTCAGTAAAAAGATTTGGACCACCTAAATACTGTGTTTGAAATTGAATTTGCTTACGTGCTGTCTCTGTCAAATCTTTTGGGAAGATTGGTATAAGTTCAGGATGCTGTGCAACTCTTTTATAGAACGCATGTATGAGTTCAGAAAGTTTTTCAGCGCCCAGCTCCTCATAAGGAACAGTGTATTTTCGACTCATAAGTAAATGCTCCTTTTATTCTTTATAGGAAGTATATCGTAAAGTGCAAATCAATATGTTGATGTACAATTTTATCTAATACTAAGTTGAATAGAAAAATGTGAATATCTTGTGACTACCTTCATTCTATCAACGTCCATTCGTTTACACAAACAAAGAGCACTTTGAAAATGTTTTCGCTAGAAAAGAACAAATTTCACCAACGTGGGTGAAATTTGCTGAAAAAGACCGTAATTACAGGTTTTATGCGATTTACACAGTGTAGTAATTCATCACTTTTTTGACATAATTCTGTGTTTCTTTGAATGGTGGAATTCCATTATATTTTGTAACACGAGAAGCACCAGCATTATAAGCTGCCAATGCAAGTGTTGGATCATTATCGAATTTATCGAGCATTTGACGTAAATATTTGGCGCCTGCCATAATATTTTGTTCAGGATCAAAAGAATTCGTTACACCTAAAAATTGTGCTGTCTTTGGCATTAATTGCATTAAGCCTTGTGCTCCTGCATTGCTGACAGCTAATGCATTAAAGTTGGACTCCTGCTTTATAACGGCTGCGATAAGCTTGGCAGGTACATTATAAGTAGTCGAAGCCTTGTCAATGATATCGGCGTATTTATTTACTCCAGTAAGTGAATTTGCATAGGCAGTTGATCCAATTACATCATCAGATACATAGGAATCAAGACTAGTGCTGGATTGCATTTTTGCTAACGTAGCCTGAATCGAAGCAGGTATATACACGGAATTAGAGCCATTATAAAGCAAAGATTGCAGCGAGCTGTTTGTTGTTCCGACAGACATTCCTGTTAAACTATTTAGCTGATCCATGAAATTTGCAGAGCTTGAAGAACTCATGCCAAGCAAACTAGATAATTTTGCACTATTAGTTGTTGTGGCATCACCTAACATTTCGTCAATCATATCAGAAAATAATGAATTGCTATTTGTGAAAGAATTAGCTGAAGTATTTTCTGTTGAACCTAGTGTTTGCAGTGCTTGTATTTCAAGCATCGTTCTTAAAGATTGGATATCCAATTAGTTGGTCACCCTTTCGTTTGTACTATAGTTGCTTTATTTATTGTTGCTTAATTGATTGAAGTGCTTTCATAAATCGGGCGATTTTTTTTTCAGCAATTTGTTTTTCTATACCATATTGCTGTAGAAATTCGTCGAAGATTGCATTTCCTTTTATTTCATCTTTTGATTCATATTCTACCTCATAATCGTCACACTGCAAATAGAAAGAATGATCAAATACAAGAAGTCCGTCTTTATAAGGGATTTCGACACGATCCGTTGTAAGGGAACCGAACACAGCTAATTGCTCTAGTTGTATATTGTGTAGCGCCAGTCTTTTTGCAACTTCAGCTGCATAAAAGCCTTGACCTGAAAGCATTTTTTCAGCATGCGCTGCAGTTAAAACGTCTGTCGTCTCTAAATGGGCATGTTTTGAAGATTTTTCTTTTAATGTACATTCGTAATAAGTGTCTATTATTCGAATTCGTAGTCCACTTTGCAATTTGCGAATAGCATTGGAAGGCGTGTCGAAATAATGATTTGTTTGACGATGAATAGCATTTTCTTTGATTTGGAAATCCTCTAGTAATTGTTTATATTGTTGTTTGGTTAACACATTTTTAAATTCAATTTCAAGTTGTTGTGCCATCTATACTCACCCTTTATTATTAGTTTTTACCTTGTTTATGCAGAATTTCTCCAAATATACACTTGTTAAAGTGGAGGTCACCTCTTTCAAGTACGCTCGAAAATAATGTCACTAAGAGGTAATTGATTTTTAACAAGCGTTTGCTTGTAGTTTTGCAATTACACACTGCAACTATTTACCCCATATGCTAAAATAAGAGGAAGAGAACGACGAAAAGGGGACCCACATGTGCGTAAAATATATACAATAGAATCATTTTATTTTGAAAACCAGCAACCTCATTTTAGTTTAAACGACAATAATAAAAATTTACAGTTAAAGCCTGCTGCTCAATTAATTGCAGACTCAGATGATTTTGCTTTTATTTATTTACTAGATGCAGGAGAGGACTATCATTATTTGCGTTTTCCATTGACTAGTTGGGAGAATCTTGTACATATTTTACAAGCTAAACAAAACCCAATGTTAAAAATAGATGAGGAAGTCATTGAACTTACAAATTTTTACGATGAATTGGAAATGCTCGTGTATAATATTGAAGGAAATTACAATTACGGAGCAGAATTTGTTCAGGCAGTGGAACAACACTTCAAGGCAGTTCTCGCTGAATAAAGAGACAAAACGAACAGACGGTATTGCGATTGTTCGATACCGAATGTCGGGAGGTTTTAGCGATGGGACAATGGGAGATTTTTTTAAGTCCTTATAAACAAGCAGTAGATGAGTTAAAAATAAAATTAAAAGGTATGCGTTCCCAGTTTGGCATTGTCAATGCAAATTCACCAATTGAATTTGTCACTGGACGAGTAAAGCCACTGGCAAGCATTTACGATAAAACGTTAGAAAAAGGACTAGCCTTTGAACCTTCGAAGCAACTTGGCGACGAGCTTGGCGATATTGCAGGTGTTCGTATTATGTGCCAATTTGTAGATGATATTTCGACGGTGACAGAGCTAATTCGACAGCGGAAGGATATGCGTGTTGTTGAAGAGCGTGACTATATCACCCATAGTAAACCAAGTGGTTACCGATCACATCATATGATTGTAGAATACCCCGTTGAAACCATACAAGGAAAAAAGGTAGTGCTAGCTGAGATTCAAATTCGTACATTAGCTATGAATTTTTGGGCATCAATAGAACATTCACTAAATTACAAATATAAAGGCATGTTTCCAGAGGAAATAAAGAATCGTCTGCAAAGTGCTGCTGAGGCCGCCTTTCGGTTGGATGAAGAAATGTCATCGATTCGCAGTGAAATTCAAGAAGCGCAGGCCTATTTTAGTGAATTTAAAGAGGCATCGAATCCTAGTTTACTATCAGAGAAGGAGCGTGACTCACAATGAAATTTTCCATTCAATCACGTAGAGATGCACAATCAAATGAATTAATGGAGCTAGCAAAAACATATTTACAAGATTTTGGATTAACCTATGATGAAGAGACGCCTGAAATTGTTGTATCAATAGGCGGAGACGGAACATTATTACACGCCTTCCATCGCTACTCACATTTGCTAGATCAGGTAGCATTTGTCGGTATTCATACAGGTCATTTAGGATTTTATGCAGATTGGAAGCCTTCGGAATTAGAGAAATTGGTGTTATCTATTGCCAAGAAGGACTTTAATGTTGTGGAGTATCCATTACTGGAAGTAAAAGTGGAGCATCATAATACAGATTCAAATACTTATTTGGCGTTAAATGAAGCGACAGTGAAATCACCAGATGTTACGCTCGTAATGGATGTAGAATTAAACGGCAATCAATTTGAGCGTTTCCGTGGCGACGGCCTTTGTGTTTCCACACCTTCAGGTAGTACAGCCTATAACAAAGCACTTGGAGGAGCGATTATTCATCCAACATTAGCGGCACTTCAAATTACTGAAATAGCCTCTATAAATAATCGTGTTTTCCGTACAGTTGGCTCGCCATTGATATTACCAGCACATCATCACTGTGTGTTACGCCCTGTCAATGAGCAAAACTTTAATATGACAGTTGATCATATTCAAGTTACACAAGGTGATGTAAAATCCATTGCTTTTAATGTCGCCAATGAAAGAGTCCGCTTTGCTCGCTTTAGACCTTTTCCATTCTGGGAACGTGTGCATGAGTCATTTGTTGCCAATGAATAATAGCGATAGACGATTTACGCTTCAGTTTCTAGCTGAGAAGGATGGCCAATTATTGCGTGAAGCTTTAGCAGAATGGCAAATATCCAAACGAGCCTTAACAGCTATTAAATTTGAAGGGGGCTTATTGATGGTGAATGGTAACGAACAAAATGTACGTTACCCTCTCCGTATAGGCGATCAAGTAGAAGTAAAATTCCCACCAGAAGAGAAAAGTGATGGGCTTGCCATTGAATATGGCGAGCTTGCTGTTATTTATGAGGATGATGCGCTGTTAGTACTCGATAAACCAGCACATCAAAGTACTATTCCATCTCGGGAGCATCCAACAAAAAGTATTGCGAATGATGTTTGCGGCTATTTCGAACAACAGAATTTAGCTTCTACCGTTCATATTGTGACAAGACTTGATCGGGATACATCTGGCTTGTTATGCATTGCAAAACATGCGCATATTCATCATCTAATGGGTTTAGCCCAACGCTTTGGTGAAGTATCACGGGAATATGAAGCAATTGTACATGGACATTTAACACAAAATCGCCAGTCTATCATAGCGCCTATTGGACGCAAAGAAACAAGTATTATTGAGCGTGAGGTACGACAAGATGGACAATATGCACATACAGATGTAACTGTATTACAGCGTTTTTCTGTTCAAGGTGAGCCGATGACGCATATCCGCTTAAAGTTGCATACAGGACGAACACACCAAATTCGTGTGCATATGAGTTATTTGGGGCATCCGCTCGTTGGTGATGATTTATATGGAGGGAGTCGCGATTTAATAGATCGGCAAGCGTTACATTGCGTATCGTTATGTTTACAGCACCCTTTAACAAAAGAGCAACATTATTTCTCTAGTCCGCTGAAGGATGATATGCTACAAATATTAAATAATTGAGGAGGTGTTCGCAAAAACGGGCATCTCCTTATCATTTTTACTAAAAAAAATTATCTTAATAGCATGTTAACAGAAAAATAAGCAATTGTAGGGTATAGTATAGTAGAAAGTTGTTGCTACCTAAAAAAAGAGTTTGCACAAATAGTACATGCACACTATTATATAAAAGGTAGATTTACATCAACGTATGTAAAATGAAATGAATTCAACGCTCGGAAGGAGGGGACAAGCATGATAGAGGAAAGAAATGAAAAGGATGATGTGCAATTTGACGAAGCACATTTACGAGGTATGCTCGAGACCAATGATATTACCGCATTCCGTGATGAGTTTTTAGAACTTCATCCATATGATCAGGCAACGTTTTATGAAAAGGTGGAGCCTGATATACGAAAGATCATCTATTCGTACTTGTCTCCGACGGAAATGGCTGACATTTTTGAGGCAATCGAATTAGATGATGATGAATATAAAGCATATTTAGCAGAGATGGATCCCGCCTATGGTGCGGAAATGCTGTCTCATATGTATGCCGATGATGCCGCAGACGTCTTAAATGAACTAGATACTCAGCAACGAGAAAGCTACTTAGGCATGATGGATGAAGAAACAGCTGGAGAGATTAATGAGCTTTTAAGCTATGATGAATATACAGCTGGTTCTATTATGACAACGGAATACGTGGCCATTCCTGAAAATTCTACAGTTCGTTCGGCAATGGCGATATTACGTAAAGAGGCACCGAATGCCGAAACGATTTATTATATTTTCGTTGTGGATGAGGCGCATCGACTTACAGGTGTTATTTCTCTTCGTGATTTAATTATTGCTGACGAAGATACACTTATACGCTCCATTATGAATGAACGTGTTGTAATGGTCCATGTTGGGGATGACCAAGAAGAAGTAGCACAAATTATGAAAGATTATAATTTCTTGGCGACACCTGTTATTGATGATAAAGGTGAACTTTTGGGGATTATTACAGTCGATGATATTATCGATGTTATTGATGAAGAAGCATCTGAGGATTACTCTAAATTAGCGGGTATTTCAGATATGGATAAATTTGATACAAGTCCTTGGCAAGCAGCGAAAAAACGATTGCCATGGCTTGTCGTATTATTATTTTTAGGCATGCTAACAGCAAATTTAATGGGCCAATTTGAAGATACCCTCGATAAAGTTGCACTACTAGCTGTCTTTATTCCACTTATCTCTGGTACTTCGGGGAATAGTGGGACACAAGCGTTGGCTGTTGCCATTCGAGGTATTGCTACTGGTGATGTCGAAGAACATAGCAAGATGAAACTGCTACTTCGAGAGGCTGGTACGGGAATTCTGACTGGTATTGTTTGTGGTATTATCGTTATTGGTATTGTATATATATGGAAAAATGAATTAATTTTAGGCATGCTTGTAGGGGCAGCTATTTGTGGTTCCATTTTAGTGGCTACTCTTGCTGGATCATTTATCCCATTATTAATGCACCGCATGAAAATTGACCCTGCTGTTGCATCGGGTCCGTTTATTACTACGTTAAACGATATTACAAGTATTTTAATTTATTTAGGACTAGCGACAATGTTTTTAAGTCAAATAGGCTAAGAACCAATTTCTTCGTTTTTGCATATTGTAGGGAAAAAAGGGAAGTGATAATTGTGGAGCGAGAGCCACGCCTATATATAAAATCACCAACTTATTTCTTAAACATTTCCAAAATGCTACATGAACTTGATTTGGATGAAAGTACGTCTGTGTATGTAAGGGATCAATATGCAAGCGAGTCGAGTGAAGAAGAAGCGCTGTTAAAACAAAAGGAAGAAAAAGTAGAAATACAAGTAAAAGAAGAACAAATTAATGAGTATTTAATTAAACAGTTGCAATTTTTGGAAAAACCATTTCGTCAAAAGGCCTACCAGCCATTATTAATTAGTTTAAAAGATGGTAGAAAATTGAGCGGAACTGCTTCTGATATGCAAGAGGATTCGCTTATGTTGACGTCGAGGGAATTTAATACACAAGAAATTATTTACTTTGAAGATATCGAACAAATATTATGGCGAGGAAAAAATTTGCCAACATTATAAAAAAAGTGTACAGCAGAGGATGCTGTACACTTTTTTTTATGTGTAGTGTGTCAAAGGAGAAAGACTTAATCACAAATCCCTAAGTCAACATCAGCGATACATTGTACAGCGCAGAAACAAGATAGATCCACAGTAATACAGCTATCAGTGGAGTTCCAATCATCTACTTTACAAATTTTCTTCATATTAACGCAGCAGCCATCACGACTTAATAAGTCAACTGTGCTTTCAGTAGAATCATAAGTACATAAAGGTTCTAAAACACGTAAAGTAGCACAGCATTCATCAAACATATCTTCGACACGGAAAAATACTGATGTACATTTACAAGGATCTGCTGATGGAGAGCTAAAGAATGCTTTAAATGGAGTACCGTCTTTTGTAATTAACATGAATACGCGTGTGTCTGCTGCTGAACGTGCAGGACTTACAATCCCGCCTAGTGGTTCTAAGAAACAGTTTGCTGTACATGGAGAACACTCATCTCGCACCGCTTGATTTTGAATATCTAGAATTGCACGAACTACGTCACATACGCAGCCTGCTGATTGGATAGGTCCAATAGGATTTGTTGGTTTACCACAACCCATATCGTCACCTCCTTTCTTTCTAATACTTCTACAATATGTACTTTTAAAAAATGGACTCGGGCTTTCGTTTACTTATTCAAATGAATAGTTTTTTTCTGTGTGGAGAAACTGTGAAGAAAAGGAGGGTAAATAACTTGAGGTTATTAAGAATGATGTTGCCTCTATTAGTTTGTATGACATTGCTTATTGGATGCACGGAAAAAGAAAAATTTATTGTTTATGGTTCTCCTCAAAATGAGGAAGAGCTGGAATCGTTATTAAAAGAAGAAAAATTTGTTGAAAAATCAACGGTTATTCAATATGACGATAAAATGCTTGTTGCCGTACAAATTAAACCAATAAAAAAATGGAATAAGACTAAATTAGAGAAAAAACTACAAAAGAAGTTGGATGAAAAATACCCTAACAAAGAAATTTTCGTTTCAGCTGATTATAAAATATTTTATGAAGCAAATAAAATAAAAAAGGATCAACTTGAAGATAATAAACTAAGCAAAAAAATAACGGAGCTAACAAAGCTTGCAAAGGAGGAAACATAATGGAAAAAGAGCAATATCAACAACTTGAGCAAAATATAACACCGACTCCACCTTACTTAAAAAATGCTGTAAAAGCATTTTTAGTAGGAGGCCTTATTTGTACAATCGGACAGGCAGTTTCTCTTTTTTATATCGTTTTCTTTAATTTCACAGAAGCAACAGCAGGGAATCCTACCGTTGCCACAATGGTGTTTTTTGCAATGATTTTAACTGGCTTAGGTTTATACAAAAAAATTGGTCAATTCGCTGGAGCGGGTTCAGCAGTGCCAGTTACAGGTTTTGGTAACGCTGTTATATCGGCTGCAATTGAACATAAATCAGAAGGTCTAGTACTTGGTGTTGGCGGTAACTTATTCAAATTAGCTGGATCGGTTGTTTTATTTGGAGTAGTATCTGCATTTTTTGTAGCACTTATTAAGTACATTCTTGTAACGATAGGGGTGGTCTCATGGTAATCATTTTTCCATCCAAACCATCACTGTTAGCTGGTGGTGTGGTGGCAGGGCCGTTAGAGGACCGTAGTACGTTTAAACAATATTTCGATACGATTTACGACGATGAGCGCTGGCAAATGGAAACAAATGAACAAGGCCATCGAAAAATGATTGAAGAAGCCAGTGAAATTGTAATGAAAAAAGGTGGCATTTCAACTGGGGAAGTCGATTTTTTGTTAGGTGGCGATTTAGTTAATCAAATGACACCTACAAATTTTGCTGCAAGGGAATTAGCCATTCCATTTATCGGACTATTTTCAGCTTGCGCTACCTCGGTTTCTTCTGTTATTGTAGCTAGCCTTTTAACAGAGATTGGAGCCGCAAATTTTTCAATTGCTGGTGCATCAAGTCAGCACAATGCGGTAGAACGCCAATTTCGCTATCCTATCAATTACGGGGCACAAAAACCTCAAACGGCGCAGTGGACAGTAACCGCTGCTGGGTATGCACTTATTGGCAAACATCAAGAAGACGCTCCATGTATTGAAGCGGCGACAGTTGGAAAAGTGATTGATTATGGAATGGATGATCCGTTCCATATGGGCGCTGCAATGGCACCTGCTGCCTTTCAAACAATCAAGGCACATCTTGAGGACCGAAAGCAAGAAATTTATCATTATGATTTAATTTTAACGGGTGATTTAGGACAGCTTGGCTTAAAACTTCTTAAAGGGATGCTTGTTGAGAGTGGCATAAAAAATGAAGAGCTAACACTTTTACGCGATGCTGGAGCAGAATTTTACGGTCAAGATGAAGCATTTCAATCTGGGGCAAGTGGAGCAGGCTGTTCAGCGGCTGTTTTTTTTAGTTATGTTATTCAAGAACTCCGAGCAGGCACATATAAACGTGTGCTTCTTGTAGCGACAGGTGCGCTACTATCTCCACTTTCATTCCAACAAAAAGAAACAATTCCATGTACGGCACATGCAATAGAAATTACAATGAAATGAGGCAATAGCATGGTTACGACATTTATTTTTGCATTTATAGTAGGAGGCATTATCTGTGTAATCGGTCAATTATTAATGGATGTTGGTAAATTGACACCAGCACATACATTAAGTACGTTAGTTGTCGTTGGTGCCATTTTAGATGGAATGGGGTTATACGAGCCGCTAATACATTTAGCGGGTGCTGGTGCTACAGTACCAATTACGTCATTTGGTAACTCCTTAACACATGGAGCAATGGCTGAAGCAGAAAAACATGGATTAGTAGGCGTATTAACGGGAATGTTTGAAGTAACAAGCTCAGGAATCAGCGCTGCTATTGTTTTTGGCTTTATTGGAGCATTAATTTTTAAACCAAAAGGGAATATTGACTAGACGAATACCCCTCTCTTATCTGCAACTTTACATATTATAGGTTGTAGAAGGGAGGGGTGCTTTTATGGGATATCAGGGCTGGTGTGCACAACCTTATGCAGGGATGAATAGCTGGAACAATAATTATTGTGGAGGTAATAACAACAATAGTGGCTATGGCTCAACATTTGTTCTAATAGTTGTCCTATTCATTCTTCTTATTATTGTTGGTGCAACTTTTGTAAACTAATTTACTAGCTACTAGTGTTTTCTAAAAAGTTTTTGAGTATTTTAGGCTTTAACTTTATTTCTGTGAGTATATAAATAGCTTACTAAATTAGGTTAAAGCCTCCAACAGTTGTCATAGATTTTGGGCAAGTGCTATGCGTTTGCTTCCAAACATTAACGACAATGATGTTGAGGTGGAATTGATAGGAGGGGGAACATGCATCGCTCGTTTTTTAATTCGATTGAACAAAAGACAGGCGTTTCAATGGATGAAATCTTTGCATTAGCAAATGCAATTCAACATGCGGATTTTACCAATGAAAAACAAGTAAGAAAAATTGTACGTCGTGTGGGCAAAGTGTCTAATAGACAAATCACACAAGAGCTAGAAGATAAAATCGTAAACTCCATTATTCAAGATGGTGCTTCACTAGATTTCGAAAAGCTTGCTAAAATGATGAAGTAATACTTCAAAGCTAGCACCATTTGAATATGAAAGAGCTTAAATAGCTACTTAATTAGTAGAAAGCGATTTTCTAAGAAATAAAAAAGGGTGTTACGACTATGCTTTGCATATCGTAACACCTATTAATTAAATCTTTTTTTCCATTGCACGATGTGGTATACCTGCATCCATAAATTCAGGTGATGTTACCGTATAGCCAAGCTTTTCATAAAAGGGAACAGCGTAGCTCTGCGCATGGAGTTTTAATTTCTTTTGGTCAATGGAAATCGCGTATTTTTCCATTTCCTTCATTATTAAAGCCCCAAGTTTTTTGCCACGTTGACTTTGTAAAATACAAACGCGTTCAATTTTTGCAGTTTGGTCTTCAATGCTACGGAGACGAGCAGCACCAACTGGTTCATCGCCCTCATACATAATGAAATGTGTTGCAGTTTTATCTTGCGCATCACATTCTAAATGAAGTGGAACACCTTGTTCCTCTACAAAAACCTTTTTTCGAACTGCAAATGCATCATCATGCTCTTTCTCTGTTTCAACAATCTTAACGTTATACAAAAATTATTCAGCTCCAGTCAATCGGAATGTTTCATATGTTGTCCATGACCCATCTTCCAATTGATATAAAAGATGAATACGATCAATACTATCTTTTTCATCAACCCCTGTCATACGGAGTTGGCCAAAAATGTCATCATGCTCTGAATCAGTCATTTTCTGTGCAATTGTAATGTGTGGAACAAATACATGTTTAGAATCCCCAAATGGAATTTTTTCTTCAATCACACGATGGAATGCTTGTAATTGTTCAGTTGGTTCGATGCGGAAATAAATCGCATTTGTTGTTGGGAAAAACGAACTAATGCGTGATGCATGAATGCTTAAAGGTGCTTGATTGGCAGCAATGTCATCTAATTGCTTCACGATAGATTGAATATCCTCTTCCGTTGCATCAAAGCTGTCCTTTAACGTCATATGCGGTGTAATCTTTGCATAATGCGGATCGTAACGCTTGCGATACGTGTTCGCTAAATCTTGCAATTTTTTTGATGGAAATGCCACAATTCCGTACTTCATAGTCCATTACCTCCCGTAAATAAACAATTTTTCTATCTAAGTATAACAGAAAATTCAAAATACGTAATTTGAATCGCCCTACATTAATTGAAATTTTCGATTAATGCACGTCTTAAATCAGGTTTCCAATATTTCCATGTATGATTACCATCGAACTCTTCATAAAATGTAGAAAAGCCTTTGCTTAACATAAGATTATGCAACCGACGATTTGGAGTTAAAAAATCTTTAACAGTTTTATCCATTGTTACAACTTTATCTTCGTTTTTGCCTACGATATGATAAATAGAAATAGCCCCTGGATCTTTGAATTGTTCAACAGCTTTCAGTACATCTTCATCAACATAAGGTGATTGTAAAATAACTTTACCAAAGATGCTTGGATACTTTAAAGCAGCCATTAAGGAAGCGGTTGCAGCCATAGAATCACCAATAACCGCGCGACTCATACCCATTTGGTATGTTGCATATTCAGCATCCAAATAAGGCACAAGTTCATGTGCTAAAAATCGCAAATAGGCTTCATGTTGTTCGCCACTTGGAATATATTTATGTCGGCGATCTTTAATATCTTTATATGGAACGAATGCAATGATTAAATTCTCGATTTCATAGTCATCGATAAGTTCATCGGCTAGTTTTGTAATACCTCCTAGTTGGAAATAGTCTTTACCGTCTGATGCGATTAAAATATTATATTTGTATAGTGGAGAATAATTAGCAGGGACATAAATATATAGCTCTAATTCCTCCTGTAATGCTTCACTATAGAATTTTAAATCTTGTACAGTTCCCTTATCCAATGATGACACTCCTTCATGTGTTTGTGACAAAATTGTACCATATTACGAAAGTAAAGGTATAATAGGTTGGGCTAGCGTAATACTAGCAAAAAAACTGAAATGAGGGTTAGTTATGCACGATAAAAGTATTCGCGTACATTCAGAAGAAGTGGCGAAAGCGGCTCAAGCTGCACTAATTCGTCGTGGTGTAAAATTAGAGGACATTGCTGAAATTGTTTATGAAATGCAAAAATCCTACAATGTAGGTTTAACATTAGAGCATTGTATTCATTCGGTTGAACGTGTATTGCGTAAACGTGAAGTCCAGCATGCACTATTAGTTGGAATAGAGCTAGATGAGCTAGCTGAAAAAGGGCTATTATCATCACCTCTTCAACAAATTATCGAATCTGATGAAGGATTATTCGGAGTAGATGAAACAATTGCGCTGGGGTCTGTGTTTACATATGGAAGTATTGCTGTAACAACATTTGGACATTTAGATAAACAAAAAATCGGTATCATAAAAAAACTCGACACAGAGCCAGGACAGCATGTTAATACATTTTTAGATGATTTAGTTGGCAGTATTGCAGCTTCGGCAGCCTCACGTATTGCGCACCGTATGCGTGACTTAGAAGAGGAAGGCGAAACATTTGCAGATATTGAGCCAGAAGAACTTGGCCCAAAACCAAAACCACATAATGAAATTTAATATTTAATGGCACATCAATGCAATTGATTTCTCCATTATTGTAAGCAGGACTAGACTGTAAATAAACTCGAACATGACCGAGTTTATCTACAGTCTTTTTTGCATAGGAAGTTGATTTTTGCTAAGGCATAGCTTACGATTGTCTAGCATAAAGCACGCGGGTAGATTGGTCGACTAAAGTCGAACAATGGAGTATTACTGTAAGTTTTCTTAACAAATTTAGCAGAAGAAAACAAATCAAAATCATTGTGCTATTCGTCGACTTTATTGATAATAGTATTAAATATACTGAAGGTAAGAAGAGAGGTACTAAAAATGAGTGACAAAGATATTAAGACGTTAATTACTAGCGGAACGATTATATTTGCAGTTGTGTTGTATTTAATATTTAGATGAATTTTGACATCGTCAGTTTTGTATCGAACTGAGGATTTTTGTTAAGCAAAATAGAAGGAAGTAGGATTTGAATTTGAAAAAGTTATTTTTTGCATTGTTCTTTTTAACATTGCTTATTAGTGGATGTACGGAAGAAGAATCTAGCACAGAAAGTATAAAAACTGAAGATATACAAGGAATTGTCACTGCCACAAAGGACACTGCTGAAAAGCATGATGTCAGTAAATTTGAAGAATTTGAGCTAGAAAGTGTCATTGACGGTGATACGATAAGAATTAAATATAATGGCAGCTCTGAAAAAGTTCGTTTTTTACTTGTGGATACGCCTGAAACGAATCATGAGACATTAGGCGTCCAACCGTACGGACCTGAGGCGAAAGAATTTACAAAGCAATTATTAGCTGGTCAAGATACGGTTTACTTAGAATTCGATGTGTCCTATCGAGATAAATATAAAAGATTACTAGCATATATTTATACTAAAGATGGTATTAGTGTTCAAGAACAGTTATTGAAAAATGGCTTAGCACGTGTAGCTTATATCTATGCTCCAAATACGAAGCATGTCGATTGGTTTAAATCCATTCAAAAAACCGCCCAACAGTCAGCCCTTGGTATTTGGTCAGTGGAGGACTATGTAACAAATCGCGGTTATGATAAAGAAGCCTATTATGCTGCAACAAAAGATCAGAAAGATGATGCTGCAACAAATAATGGCGAATCTACGAAGGCTAATAATAATAGTTGTGTAATTAAAGGAAATATTAATGCAAAAGGAAATAAAATATACCACATGCCTGGTCAACGTGATTATGACAATACAGTAGCGGAAGAAATGTTTTGTACTGAGGAAGAGGCAGTGGAAAATGGATTCGTTCCAGCAAAGCAATAAAATATTTGAAGTTTTATATGTTTAGATTTGAAGCATCGACAAATAAAGTAATAGACGTGTATGTATGTAATCTATGGATAAGCGCCCATTTGGTTTAATATTACTTGTTGATGCGCCGACCAATTGCGTGTCTTACGTGTCCAACGCTCTGGAAGCCTTTGTTTTGCTACATCTTTTCACTTTGAAGGGATGTGGAACAATGCACTTCTGAGCATTGCACGCCAAATACTAAAAAAACCGAACGACTCTTCAATAGTCGTTCGGTTTTTTTAGTTTGCTTTTTACTTTTTTGCGTTTATTTTTTCTCCTCTACGGGCTTCGGTAAACCGATGATCGGGTCACCTAGTAAAGGTGTAGATAGGGCGTACATGCCATGGTTGGAAAATGCCCAAATTAAATTTCGGTCCCATTCGACGAAAATGCCGTGTACTGGATTAGAATGATCGCTTGTCGTAGTTGTGCCATCTTCATTTGGAATTTCTCCAGACATCTTCGGCACAAAGTATGCTTCGATTGTTGATTCTGTTGGGTTAGTTACGTCAAAAATTTGGACACCTGCATTGTAGAAGGCGTAAGGGATATATTGTTCGCTCGGAACACCTGGATTAATAGTTGCATAGCCACTACGCTTCGGTCCAAAGCTGCCGCGACGTTGGCAAAAGTCTGTGAAAGGTGCTGACTCTGGTGGTGTCGGGCGTTTTAACGTACTAATGATTTTAGGCTTAAGCGGATCGTTGACATCGATTGCGTAAATATCCTTATAAGGCTCATGGCAATCTTCGCTAAGTGGATAGCCGCTATAGTAAACAATGCCTGTGCTTTCGACTTTGGAAACGTCAATATTATCCCCTTCAGTACCGCTAACACTCATTGGCATGTCAATATGTGAAACCGTTTTCATATTTGCTGGATCGGATATGTCGACAATATAAAACCCAAAGCCACCCATTGCTGCATAGCCGTATTTGCCACCTTTTTCTACAGGTGTCGGAATGAATAGCGGCATGCGAGCGCCCATCCATGTTGTTTTGTTGCCAGCACGGGGGTTTTTGTTATAGGCTGCTTCTTCACCTACACGTTGACCTGGCACCCACCAAGTTGAAAGACGTTTCGGATTAGATGGATCTGAAATATCAAAGGCCATTTGTGCACCTGAGTATAAATAGCTTTTATACTCTGTATTGCTGAAGGAATCATCAGGTGCACCTGCAACAAATAAATAATCTCCACCATCATAGACAGGTACGTCTTGACAGCCAGAGCCTTCTTGTACAAGGTCACTTGCATTTGCTTTCGCATCTAAAGGTGTTTCAGATAGCAGCTCCCAGTCTGAAAATAATGGGCTTGTCACTTCAAAAATACGGAATCCACGCAGCATTTCTTTTTCTTTAATAGCCTTAACTTGCTCAGGGTATTCATACTTATTCGATAGAACACCATAACGTGGTACTTCGTAACATTGAACGGCAATGGTTTTGTCCAACTTTTTATTGTATTTTACTGTCATTGGACCGAAGCGATTGTCTCCCTTATCTGTGTCAATTAATTTATTGGCAATACGCTTGGCGTTTTTAGGATCTGTAATATCGAATACATTGTACATATCTGTTTCAAGATCGTATAAATAGCGACGACCGTCTAGATCGAAAGTAGCTTGCCAGCTATGCCCCCAACCAATAACGTATGGATAGAATGCTTCTACATTCATATTTTTTGTATATTGATTTTGATCTAGATAAGGCAAACTCCCTTCAAATGGTTGTGGACCTTCATTATCTGGTGTTGCGGCTGGGTGAGTGAAAATCCCTGTCTTTGCATCATAGCCCCAACTGTCATTCGCGGGCTCTTTTGGTTCACCTGGTAAAAGCTTTGTTGTGCCTTCCTTTTCCGTTGGCAGTGGTGCATCAGGTGCATTTTTGTTCAGACCTGTGCGCGGTGCTTCCTGCTTTTCTTCTTTTTTAGCTTCATCGTTCGCTGCGGCAGTACCTAAAGACAAGAATAAAATAATGCCCAACATAAGAAAGGTAAAAGCTAAATGACTCAGTAAAGGATGTGACTTAAATTTTTTCATCAACGCAATCCCCCTAGAAATCTATGAATTTTTTAAAGCGAAAGAGCATTTTCCTAAAGACATGTAGATTGGATAGGTGACAAATAATTTGAAGCTGAAAAATTGTACTTTAGTTGTTCCGGAACTAAATAAATACTACAATTATATATGACATGGTGTCAACTTTTATTTTCTGAATATTTAGACTTTGCTTAGTTTTAGTTTCCAATCCTCCTATAGGCAATAATTCGAGCTCGGAAATGGGTGTCAGGCTAGTAGGTCACGCAGAGGGAATTGTTGTGATAATGAAGTGACGAGATTACGTGTCGTGGAATATATGGGAGAATATAATGAGAAACGAATAGAAGAAAAATTAGGCTACTTAACTCCCCTAGAATTTGGGAAGCAAGCAGCCTAATGAGGTGTTTTATATGTGTCTCACATAACTAGGTCAGTTCTTGATCTAGTTTTTTTATTTATATAACCCATCGATATACATCGTTGTAATCGTCCAAGCGATATCCTCAATAGAGGCGGACGTATCATCACGCACGAGATCCCATTGGTGGTTTTCATTGATTAAAAACCATGAGCGTGCGACGATATCGATTTTTAAATCTGATCGAACTAAGCCTTGACTTTGCGCATATGTAATATCGCGGATAATAAAATGAATGTTCGTTTTTCGGATGTCATCCCACTTTTCATTCACGGCAGGGGAAAGGCTAATCGCTTCTGCGAATACTTTCATAATCTCTTTATTGGATTTTGCCATCGTTAAAAAAGCAGTGACTTGTTTTAAGACAAGCTCTTTTGCTTCTTCTTTGCTAGTAGGGAGGAAAGGTGTGTGTGCCATATCAAGAAATTCCTGCATGACCGTTTCCATGAGTGCGATTAAAATCTCATCTTTTCCTTTGAAGTGTACATAAGCTGTTCCATAACCAGTTTCTGCTCTCTTAATAATTTGAGAGATAGTAGTTTTTTTAAAGCCAAATTCATAGAAAACGTCACGCGCGGCATCCAATAATTTTTGTTTCGTTGCGATAGAGCGCATATTTCTTCCGTCGATTTGCTTCGTTTCTCCACTCATAAAATGACCTCCAAGTTATGACTTGTTTTTTATTTATAATAAGCGTGCGATTGCTTGATAATCCAATGATTTATTTCATTTAATCATAGACCATTTGAAATATTTTTACAAATAACGTTGAAAAATTTGGTAGAAATAATATTGACACCATGTCAACTTTATTTTAGACTATGAACATATTCAGAAAATTTAAAAAACGGGGGAGAGCATTTTGGGAACTAGAGAAAGCGTTTACAAAAATGAGCATGCAAAACAATATGATGCGAATGATTCATTTCGATCATACCGCGATGAATTTTATTTACAATCAGGTGTTATTTACATGGATGGCAATTCCTTAGGCTTAATGTCCAAAAGAGCAGAGAGAAATGTCAGTGAATTAATGGAATCGTGGAAAGCATATGGGATTAAAGGGTGGACAACTGGTAAGTATCCATGGTTTTTCATTTCAGAGAAGCTCGGAGAAATGTGTGCACCGCTAATCGGAGCAGAGAAAAACGAAGTCATTATTGCTGGTTCTACGACTTCCAATATTCATCAAGCTGTCGCAACATTTTATAAACCAGAAGGGCGACGAACAAAAATTTTAGCGGATGAATTAACATTCCCATCAGATATTTATGCGCTACAGAGTCAAATAAAGTTAAAAGGCTATGATCCAGATGAGCATTTAGTACGTGTGAAAAGTCGTGATGGCAAGCTAATTTTAGAAGAGGATATTATCGCGGCGATGACAGATGAGATAGCGCTCATATTGCTGCCAACTGTCCTTTACAGAAGCGGTCAGTTACTAGATATAAAACGCTTAACTGCCGAAGCACAAGCAAGAGGCATTTGCATTGGCTTTGATGCTTGTCATTCCATTGGGGCAATTCCGCATTACTTCAGTGAGTGGAATGTTGATTTTGCTATATGGTGTAACTATAAGTATCTCAACGGTGGTCCTGGTTCAGTCGCTGGCTTGTATGTGAATAAAAAACATTTCGGCATTCATCCTGGCTTAGCTGGTTGGTACAGCTCCAAAAAAGATAAACAGTTTGATATGGCACATACATTAGATGTGGAACAATCTGCAGGGGCATTTCAAATGGGTACACCGCACGTGCTGAGCTTAGCTCCTATAATCGGCTCATTAGAAATGTTTGCGGAGGCTGGTATCGAAAATATTCGTCAAAAATCATTAAAGCTTACACGATATATGATGGACTTAATCGACCAAGAGCTAACTGAGCTTGGCTTTTCAATTGGCAATCCAAATGAAGATGATAGACGAGGGGGGCATGTTTGCTTAGAGCATGATGAGGCGGTTCGAATTTGCAAAGCTTTAATTGATAAGGGTGTCATTCCAGACTTTAGACCGCCTAATATTATTCGTCTCGCACCAATCGCCTTTTATACGTCATTCGAGGAGGTGTGGGAAACCGTCGAAATATTAAAGGCAATCGTGACAGAAAAGCAATATGAAAAGTACGGGAAGGAAAGAAATGTAGTATCTTAAACGACAATATCAAAGGGGGGAAATGTATGTCACAAGACAATCGTTTGCAAGATATCGTTGAAAGAGAAAAGGGATTAAGTCAGAGCTTAACGACACGTCAGCTGACGATGATTGCTATTGGTGGAGCAATCGGGACAGGGTTATTTTTAGGGAGTGGCTTGGCAATTGGCTTGGCAGGACCGAGTGTCATTATTAGTTATACAATCGGTGCATTAATTGCATTATTACTTATGGGCTGCTTAGCAGAAATGACTGTAGCTCATCCAGTGACAGGGTCGTTTGGTGCCTATGCAGAGAAGTATATTAATCCATGGGCTGGTTTTACGGTACGCTATTCGTATTGGTTTAGTTTAGTATGTGCAATCGGGACGGAGGTTACAGCTGTAGCCGTTTATATGAAGTATTGGTTTCCGACCGTGCCTGCCATGGTTTGGATAGTCTTGTTTGCAGCAGTGCTTATGTATGTCAACGCAACAACGGTCAAATTATTTGGTGCTGTTGAATATTGGTTTTCAATCATTAAAGTGGCTGCGATTGTTGGATTTATTATTCTAGCAGTATATGTCATTGTTGGTGCGGATAGTAGCGCAGCTATTGGTACTCAAAATTATACAAATGATGGTGGATTCTTCCCTAATGGGGTATGGGGAATGTGGATTGCTATATTTGTATCGTTGTTCAGTTATTTAAGTATTGAAATGATTGCTGTTAGTGCTGGTGAAGCAAAGGATCCTGAAAAAGCAGTGCCAATCGCGCTTCGTTCAGCCGTTGTTCGACTTGTGCTGTTTTACTTATTAACACTTTCTTTAATGCTGATGATTGTGCCATGGGGGATGGCAGGAATCGATAAAAGTCCATTCGTAAAAGTAATGGAAATTATGAATATCCCAGGAGCAGCAGCTATTATGAATTTCGTCGTACTGATAGCAGCGCTTTCTGCGATGAATAGTCAATTATATATTTCTACACGTATGATGTTTTCTTTATCAAGAGGTGGCTACGCGCCGAAAGTTTTAGGTAAATTAAATAGTAAAAACGTACCTTCAGTTGCATTATTTGCTTCTGTTATCGGTATCGCCATTGCGACAATTTTTACAGTTGTCAGACCAGATGCGGCTTTCGCAACGATGATTTCACTTTCTAGCTTTGGTGCGATGTTTGCTTGGTTTATGATTTTTATTACCCACCTGTTCTTCCGTAAAAAATGGAATGAAACGAACGGGCGCAAATTACCAGTAAGAATGATTGGTTATCCGTACTTAACAATTTTCGGAGCAGTCCTGTTAACGTCTGTTGTACTATCAACATGGTTCTCACCAGACTTTAAAGCTACATTAACACTCGGGTTCCCTTGGTTAATCTTTATTACAGTTTGTTACTTCTTCTGGAAGAAGGCGAACACGAAATCTTCGGTTATTGTAGAAGATACTACAGAGAGCTCAGGAAGCGGGATTATTTAGCTGTAGGCAATCATGGTATGAAGTCGGTAAGACATTTCAGCACGGTGTTAAAATCCATAAAAAAACATAAATATAAAATTTTAGAGGAGTGGTTTTCGTATGGCAACATTACAAGCATTTAATCTATTAAAATGGATCGAAGAAAATAAGCATTCTTTAAAGCCACCTGTTAACAATAAAGTGCTATGGGAGGATTCGGAGTTTATTTGTATGATTTTGGGCGGACCTAATCGCCGTCGAGATTTCCATGTCGATCCATCTGATGAGTTCTTTTATCAAATTAAAGGCGATTGCTTCGTTGAGGTAATTAATGAAGGAAAGCGTGAAGTGATTACAATTAAAGAAGGGGAAGTGTTCATGCTACCAGCCAATGTGCCGCACTCTCCTCATCGAATTGCTGACACATATGGACTTGTCGTAGAAAGGAAGCGGGCAGAAGGAGAGCTTGAGGACTTCGTATGGTTCTGTGAAAACTGCGATCAACAAATGCACAAAAAAACAGTGCAATTAACAGATATCGAAACACAAGTGAAAGGTGCAATCGAAGAATTCAATGGTAGTTTAGAGCTACGCACATGTAAAAATTGCGGTCATGTAATGTCTGAAGAAGTGAGTTTATGGCAATGCGAGTAGATTTTCATACTCATATTATTCCAGAGGATATTCCTAACTTTGTGGAGAAGTTTGGCGGAGAGCGCTGGCCAACTTTAGAAAAAACATGTACGTGTGGTGCGAATATTATGGTAGCAGGTAAAGTGTTTAGAGAAGTGACAGACCAAGTATGGAGCCCAGAAAAACGCATACAGGATATGGATGCTGAAGGGGTGGATATACAAGTATTGTCCCCGATTCCTGTGACGTTTTCCTATTGGGCGGAGGCACATGCGGCAGAGGAAATGGCTCGTATTCAAAACGACTTTATTGCGAATACGGTGAAGCAATATCCGGAGCGATTCATCGGTCTTGGCACAGTGCCACTCCAAGATGTAGAGGTAGCTATTCGTGAAATGGATCGTTGCATACATGAGCTAGGTCTTAAAGGCATCGAAATTGGAACGAATATTAATGGCAAAAATTTAGACGACCCAGCTTTTACAGCATTTTTCGAAATGGCGGAGAAATGGGAAGTGCCTTTATTTATTCACCCGTGGGAAACGCTTGGGAAGGACCGAATGCCACGCCATAATTTTATGTACACGGTAGGAATGCCAAGTGAAACTGCGCTTGCTGCTGCTAGTCTTATTAACGGCGGAGTTATCGAAAAATTCCCAAAACTTAAAGTTTGTTTTGCACACGGTGGCGGCTCTTTTCCTTATATTTTACCTCGCTTAGAACAAGGATGGAAAGTATGGCCGCATCTACGCTTAACGAGTAAACCACCGAGCTATTATGCGAAAAATTTCTATTTTGATTCTTTAAATTATGATCCGCTAAATCTTCAATATTTAATCGATCGATTTGGAGTAGACAAAATTGTGATGGGCTCAGACTATCCCTTCTTATTAAGGGAAATCCCACCAGGGAAGATAGTGGATGAGACACTTCATCTTTCAGAAGAACAAAGAAGGGATATTTTAGGAAGAAATGCCCTAGCCTTTTTAAATATCGAGATAAAGGAAGAGATCGAATCATGACACCAGAGGAAAGACTTGCACAGCTAGGACTTGAATTACCACCTTTACGTCCTGCTTGGGGAGACTATGTAGGTTGTGTAAGGACAGGCAATCTCTTATTTACCGCAGGACAGGGAGTGGATCAGTACCACGGTAAGCTAGGGAGAGATTTGACGACAGAAGAAGGCTATTTAGCAGCTCAGCAATCGATGCTAAACCTACTCAGTGTAGTGAAACATGAAATAGGCGAATTAAGTAAAGTGAAGCAATTTGTCAAAGTATTAGGGATGGTAAATTGCACGGAGGATTTCATTGAGCAGCCTAAAGTAATGAACGGAGCCTCAGATTTAATTGGGAAGGTTTTCGGAGAGAAGGGTAAGCACGGGCGCTCTGCTGTTGGCATGGCTCAATTACCTAATAATACAGCAATCGAAATAGAGATGATTATTGAAATCGAAGAATAGGAGGAGTGGCATTGATTAATGAAAAAGTAATCGAAGGAAAATATTTAAAAGATGCCAAACTATTCATTGGTGGCCATTATGTAGATGCCTTATCAGGTGAAACTTTCGATACGATTAATCCCGCTACAAATGAAATATTAGCATCAGTAGCAAATGGCGGTCAAGAAGATGCAAAGCGCGCAATAGAAGTTGCACATAAAACATTTGCTAGTGGTGTATGGAGCAAGATGCCTGTTGAGGAACGCTCCCGAATTTTATGCAAAATGGCTGATTTAATAATGAAGAATGTTGAAAAACTTGCCTATGTCGAAACGTTAGACGTAGGTAAGCCAATACGGGAGAGTCTAGAATTTGATATACCTCGAGCGGCTGCTAACTTCCGTTTCTTCGCGGAGATGGCGAAATATATGACGCACGAGCATTATGATCAAAGCAAGCATTACTCATATGTGCAATATGCCCCAGTCGGTGTGACAAGCTTAATTATTCCGTGGAACTTGCCGTTTATGCAAATGACGTGGAAGGCATCTGCTGCTCTTGCTGTAGGTAATACCGTTGTCATCAAGCCTGCTTCTTATACACCGCTAAGTGCCATCATGCTTGGAGAAATAGCGAATGAGGCGGGATTACCTCCAGGGGTGCTAAATATTTTGACAGGTCCAGGCGGTATTGTAGGAACAGAAATGGCGACAAACCCTGCTGTGAAGAGAATCTCCTTCGTGGGTGAATCAAATACAGGAAAAACGGTTATGCGTAATGCTGCTCAAAATTTAATTCCAGTTTCGTTAGAGCTTGGTGGCAAATCAGCTAATATTGTGTTTGAAGATGCTGATTTAGAAGAAGCAGTAGCAGGGTCAATCGAAGCCATTTATCGCAATCAGGGAGAAATTTGCTTAGCAGGCTCCCGAATTTTAGTGCAGGAAAGTATTTATGATCAATTTTTAGATAAATTCGTGGCAGCTGTGAAACAAATTAAAGTCGGAAACCCTCTCGATATGACAACAGATATGGGTGCTTTAGTTTCTAAGGGGCATTTAAAGCTCGTAGATGAGTATGTGAAAATTGGTCTAGCTGAAGGGGCGAAACTAGCTTACGGTGGTAAGGCTGTCGCTTCATTACCTGAAGGGAACTTCTATGAGCCGACTGTTTTGTACGATGTCAATAATCATATGCGCGTTGCTCAAGAGGAAATATTTGGTCCTGTCCCTGTCATTATTCCATTTAAAACAGAAGAAGAAGCTATTCAGATAGCGAACGATTCTATTTATGGATTAGCAGGGGTAGTATGGACGAATGATTTACGGAGAGGACAGCGTGTGACAGCCCAAATTCATGCGGGCTTATTATGGGTGAATTGCTGGTATGTGCGGGATTTAAGAACTCCATTTGGTGGAGCGAAAGCTAGTGGTATTGGGCGCGAAGGCGGTCGTCATAGCTTTGAGTTCTATAGTGAAACAAAAACAATTACCGTGAAAAAATAAGGAATGCATAAACAAACAAAAGCTGGTATAGCAACCGCTTTTGTTTGTTTTACTAAGGAGAGTGAATGTGGTGTCAGAGAAAATTAAGCATTATGCTACACAATTACTAACAGCTGAAAAAACAATGCAAAGCATCGTTCCTTTAACAGAGTCGGATGCAAGTTTAAGCAAAAAGGATGCTTATGAAATACAGCTTGAAACAGTAAAAATGAAGCTGGACGAAGGTCGACACGTCGTTGGTAAAAAGGTTGGTTTAACAAGCGTAGCTATGCAAAAAATGCTCCATGTAGACGAGCCAGATTATGGTCATATATTAGATGATATGGTGTTTGGAAATGAAGCTATTATAAAAGTGTCTAGCATGCTTTCCCCAAAAATTGAGGCGGAAATTGGTTTCGTACTAGGAGAGGATTTAGTAGGACCGAATGTAACCTTTCTCGATGTCATGATGGCTACTGACTATATCGTGCCGACAATTGAAGTAATTGATAGCAGAGTAGAGGATTGGCGCATTAAATTAATTGATACAGTAGCTGATAATGGCTCGTCTGCAAAGGTCATCGTCGGATATGAAAAGGCGAAGGTAAATGAAGTTGATTTACGGACAGCAAGCATGGCACTTTACAAAAATGGAGAGCTACTCGCGACAGGGGCAGGGGCTGCTGCACTGGGACACCCTGCACACGCTATTGCTTGGTTGGCAAATAAATTACATGAGTTTGGCATTACACTTAAAAAAGGCGAGCTTATTTTACCTGGCGCTTTATCTGCGGCAGTTGTAGTAAATGTTGGGGATAGTATAGAAGCAACATTTGGAGGCATCGGATCAGTAACAGTTCACTTTGAATAATGTGAAAGGAGACAAGGATATGGGCAAAATCAAAGCAGCTATACTGGGCACAGGAAACATAGGCACTGATTTGCTTTATAAATTAGAGCGCAGTGAAGTGATTGAAGTTGTGGCGATGATTGGGATAGATTCACAATCAGAAGGTTTGAAGCGTGCCGCAGAGAAAGGGTATGCGACGTATTCAAATGGCATCGAAGCTATCGTTACCAATCCTAACCTGGCGACTATCGTGTTTGACGCTACATCAGCGAAAGCTCACGTACGCCATGCGAAAGTATTGAAGGAGCTAGGGATTTTAGCGATTGATTTAACCCCAGCAGCAAAAGGACCGTTCTTTTGTCCAGCAGTGGGGACTACGGAAAACTTACTCAATTTACACAATGTCAATATGATTACGTGTGGTGGCCAGGCGACGATTCCAATCGTCTATGCGGTCAACCAAGTTGCAGATGTACTATATGGGGAAATTGTGGCGACTATTTCAAGCTTAAGTGCAGGACCAGGGACGAGGGAAAATATTGACGAGTTTACAATTACGACGCGCCGTGGAATCGAAGAAGTAGGTGGAGCAAATACTGGAAAAGCGCTCATTATTTTAAACCCTGCAGAACCACCTATCCTTATGCGAGATACGATTTATTGTGAAGTGAAAAATATGAAAGAAAAGGCAATTCGTGATTCTATTTATACAATGGTAGAGAAAGTGAAGGCATATGTGCCAGGCTATCGTCTCAGACAGGAGCCATTATTTGATGGCAACCTTGTAACAATTTTTATAGAAGTAGAAGGTGCTGGAGATTATTTCCCTCCGTATGCAGGGAATTTAGATATTATGACAGCTGCTGCAACACGTGTTGCGGAAGATTTTGCGCGGGCCATATTAGAAAGAACGACATTAGAGACGCATTAAGAAAGGGGGTAGAATACATGAATTTGCAAGTTAATAAACCCATTCGATTAACAGAAGTGTGCCTCCGAGATGGCAGTCATGTCGTGGCACATCAATTTACAGAGCAGCAAGTACGAGATGTTGTGAGAGGATTAGATGATGCAGGCATGCATTATATAGAAGTAAGTCACGGAGATGGCCTTGGAGGCTCCACTTTTCAGTATGGCAAATCGCTCGTGAATGAGATGAAGCTCATTGAAGCAGCTGTTGCTGCATGTACCGAGTCAAAAGTTGCTGTGCTGTTAATACCAGGCATTGGTACTGTACACGAATTGAAGCAGGCAAATGATTTAGGTGCTCGCTTAGTGCGTGTGGCTACACATGTAACAGAGGCAGATGTGTCAGCACAACATATGAGCAAGGCACGCGAGCTAGGGATGGAGACAGTAGGCTTTTTAATGATGGCTCATTCTGCACCTGTGGAAAAGTTAGTGGAGCAAGCGAAGAAAATGGAAAGCTACGGTGCTGAAGCGGTCTATATAACAGATTCTGCTGGCGCATTGCTGCCACATGAGGTGCGTGAGCGTGTGCGCGCTTTACGACAATCGTTGCAAATAGAAGTAGGATTCCACGCTCATAACAATTTATCTTTGGCAGTAGCGAACACGGTCGTTGCTATAGAGGAAGGAGCGACACGGATTGACGGGAGTGTGCGCTGTTTAGGAGCAGGTGCAGGAAATACACAGACAGAAGTGCTATTAGCTGTGTTAGACCGCATGGGAATTGATGTAAGTATTGATTTATATAAAATGATGGATGTCGCAGAAAATATTGTAGGCCCTCTCTTGCCAGGCTCGCAGGAAATTCGAAAAGGTAGCTTAGCATTAGGGTATGCAGGGGTGTACTCAAGCTTCCTGCTTCATGCAGAGCGTGCGGGGAAGAAATTTGATCTTGATCCACGCGATATACTGATTGAATTAGGTAAACAAAAAGTAGTAGGTGGTCAGGAGGATATGATTATCGATGTCGCTGCTGAGCTCGCCAAAAAAAGGGAAATTGAGGTGTAAAAATGACGGTACAAATAAATCAGCAAAAAATGGTTGATTATTTATTTGAGGCAGAGCGTGATGTAAAGGAAGTCATCAAGCTAACAGACGACTACCCACAGTTGACGATACAGGAGGCTTATCGGATACAGGATGCTTTACTAGTGCGTAAGCTAGAGGAGAATGGCACGAAGCAAGTAGGCGTAAAGCTAGGGTTAACGAGTAAAGCAAAGCAGCAGATGATGGGAGTCAACGAAGCGATTTATGGCTATTTACATAGTGATATGCTCGCGCTAGAATGGGAAACGATTGAATTTTCACAGCTCATTCATCCGAAAGTTGAACCTGAGATAGCCTTTTTTTTAGGTGAGGACTTGGCAGGGGAGGCAGTTACAGAGGCGGATGTTGTAAAGGCAACAAAATACGTCGCACCTGCCCTTGAAGTAATAGATAGCCGTTATAAAGATTTTCGCTTTACATTAGCAGATGTAATCGCAGATAATTGTTCCTCGGCGAAATTTATTGTTGGTAGTAAGTGGGTTTCTCCTCATATGCTTGATTTGGGACAAATCGGCATGGTACTAAGTAAAAACAGCACTGTGGAGCAAACAGGCTCAAGCGCGGCTGTATTAGGACATCCTGCTTCTGCCATTGTGTGGGCAGTGAAAGAATTAGACAAGGTAGGAAAAGGCTTTAAAAAAGGCGATATTATTTTAAGTGGTGCGATGTCTGAGGCGATTTCTTTTCAGCCAGGTGATACAGTCGTAGCAGATTTCGATGTGCTCGGGAGTGTGACATTATCTTGTAATTAAATGACAGTGCTTCTTTCTTCTTAATTGGAAAAAGACGATTACAACCTCAAATGATACTAGTAGCAATAAGAGTTTTGTAACATTAAAGGGAATAAAATATACCACATGCCAGGGTAACGTGAAAGAAATCCAGCTGAAAATTATTTTGCTTATAATGTATTCTTCAAGTAAATAGCCCCGTAAAAGTTAGACATTAAATCTAACCTTTACGGGGCATTTTAATTAGAGTTTTTTAACAAAATGATTAGGTAAAAGCTTTAAGAAATAACTCTTCCTTTACCAAAGGGGATACATAAAGGCGTTCCGTAAATAGGATCATTTGTCATCTGACATTCTAAATCGAAAACATGTTTGACTAAAGAGGTTGTCATAATTTCTTCAGGTTTTCCTTGTTGGTAAACGCCTCGGTCACGCACCGTAATAATGTGATCAGCATATCGACATGCTAAATTTATATCATGTAGAACCATAACGATTGTTCGATTTTGTTTATTTAACTCAAAGAGTAAGTCTAAAATTTCAATTTGATGTGTTAAATCTAAGTATGTTGTAGGTTCATCTAATAAAATAATATCTGTATCTTGAGCTAGTGTCATAGCAATCCAAGCGCGTTGACGTTGACCACCTGAAAGCTCGTCCACTGGTTTATCTTGCAACTGATCAACGCCTGTCGCTTTTAAGGCGTTTAACACGATTGCTTCATCTTCTTCAGTCCATTGCTTCCGCCAGCTTTGATGAGGATAACGGCCTTGTTTAACAAGTTGTAACACTGTTAACCCTTCTGGAGCAACGGGTGATTGAGGAAGAATGGAAAGCTTTTTAGCTACTTGTTTCGTCGATAACTTAAAAACATCTTGACCATCTAATAATACCGTACCTTGCTTCGGCTTTAATAATCGAGCAATTGAACGCAAAAGTGTCGATTTTCCACAACCGTTTGCCCCAATTAGCACAGTAATTTCATTCATAGGAATAGATAGATTAAGATCTTCAATTATATTGGAATCACCATAATTTAATGTAAGTGATTTAGTTTCTAACGTTTTAGTCATGAAGTTTGACTCCTTTATTTTCTAGGGTTTCGCAATAATAAGTAGATGAAATAAGGGGCACCAATAGCAGCTGTAAATACTCCTGCTGGCACTTCTAAAGGACTAAATGCAGTTCGTCCAATAATATCTGCAACCATTACTAATAAAGCACCAATAGCAGCGGATGTAGGAATTAATACACCGAATGCTGGACCTACAATCCGTCTTGCAATATGTGGTGCCATTAAGCCGACAAAACCAATAGCGCCTGCAAATGAAATAGCACAAGCAACGAGACTTGAACTCAAAAGTAATAGGAAAAAACGAGTTTTTTGTACAGTTTGACCTAAACTAGCAGCTGTATCATCACCCAATTCTTGCACATTTAACTGTCGAGTAATAAAGACTGTTAGAAGCAGGAGGATGATAATAATCGGAACTATAATTTGAACTTGATTCCAATCAGCACTTTTGACGCTTCCTGTAATCCACTTATTGGCTTCACTAGCTTGATAAATTGGACCAATTACCATTAACATTGTTGTAATAGCCTGCATAAAAGCTGAAACCCCAATACCAATTAAAACAAGACGAGTTGCTGTCACACCATCTTTCCAAGCAAAGATATACACAATAAATGCAACGACAGTAGCTCCGATAAATCCAGCGAGAGGTAGCCATTCAATACTAACTGTTAATGAATGATTAGAGTCGCTAAAAATAGCTAAAAACCCAACTACCGCAGCTCCACCACCAGCAGAAATACCGATAATATCTGGTGAAGCAAGTGGATTTTTAATAAGGCCTTGTAAAATAGCACCCGCAACGGCTAACGCCATACCTGCAAATGCCGCAATAAAAATTCTTGGCAGTCGGAAGTCAATAATAATTAATTGATCGAAATCCGAACCTTGTCCGAGTATCGTTTGCAATACTTTTATCGGATTTATAAATGAATCTCCAAATGATGCACTAAAGAAAAAAACCAATAATGCAATGAGGCTAATAAACGTTAGTTTTTTAGAAGCTTTTATATCTAATAAAAAGGATATTTTATTTTGTAGTAAACGAACTGTTTTTAATTGTTTCATTATTTTTTTCCACCTTTTCGCGCAAGGTAAATAAAGAATGGCGTACCAATCATGGCTGTCATTACGCCTACAGGCACTTCTTGCGGCATAATGATGTAGCGTGCTGCAACATCAGCAACCAATAATAATATGCCACCTAAAAGTGCAGCCATTGGAATAAGCCAGCGATGATCTGTGCCAACAAACTTTCGCGCAAAATGCGGTACTACAATTCCTACAAACCCAATTGGGCCAGCTATAGCAACTGAACCCCCTGCTAAAAAGATGACAATAATGCCCACTGTTAATTTCATCATTCCTAGTGGTAAGCCTAAGCCTCTTGCTATATCATCCCCAAGGGCAAGAATATTCATTTTAGAAGAGATTAGGAGAGCAGCAATCCAACCAATAACTAAATATGGTAACACAGATATTAGAATCTCTAGCTTTCTCCCTTGTACAGATCCAGCTAACCAAAACAGTACTTGCTCAAGTTCAGCTTCGTTTGTTGCCAGTAAACCTTGTGTAAAAGAAGCGAAAAGTGCGCTGATGGCGGCCCCAGCTAACGTTATTTTGACTGGTGTTACGGCGTCACGTCCAGATGAACTAATGCCATAAACTGATAGAGCAGCAATTGTAGCACCTAAAAATGCAACCCATGCTAGAGATTGTAAACTCGAAATATGGAAGAAAATCATGGCAAATACGACGGCAAAACCTGCTCCAGTATTAATTCCTAAAATCCCTGGTGATGCGAGTGGATTTTTCGTTAATGTTTGCATAAGTACCCCTGTAATAGCTAAGGAAGCCCCTACACATGTAGCAATTAAAGCTCTAGGGATACGAACATTTTGGATAATAATATGCTCGTTAGAATTATTAAACTGGGTAAAAGATTCAATCGTTGTTTGTATGGAGGTATTTGCATAGCCATAGACAATACTTATTCCCATGCAAATAAGTAAAAGAAGCAATCCTACTATTAACGCTATAGACTTTGAAGCATTATTTTTTAATATCATAAATTCGTACTCTTTCTTTATATAGAATGCACTAACGTTTGATTAAAAATATATTGACAGTAATAAATTCTTACAATATTATTGATTCGTTCTTACTAAAAATGATAATCATTATCATCAAACATTCTATCATATACATTGGGGGAAAAAAAGATGCAAAAGGCATTTCATAAGCTATTGGTATTGCTAGCTGTAATGGCTATTTTTGTTCTTGCAGCGTGTGGCAATTCGAAAGATAACGAGAAGGAAGAAAGTCCAAAAGAGGGCAATGCATATAGTGTCGAACATGCAATGGGGACAACTGATGTAAAAGATACACCAAAACGTATTGTCGTACTGACAAATGAAGGTACAGAAGCACTTTTAGCTTTAGGTATTAAGCCTGTAGGTGCAGTTCAATCATGGTCAGGTGATCCATGGTATGACCATATCAAAGATCAAATGGACGGTGTAGAAGTCGTTGGTGTAGAACATGAGATTAATATTGAAAAAATTGCTTCTTTAAAGCCCGATTTAATTATTGGTAATAAACTAAGACAAGAAAAAGACTATGCAAAACTTAGCAAAATTGCACCAACAATTTTTTCTGAAACATTACGTGGTGACTGGAAAGAGAATTTTAAATTATATGCAAAAGCAGTAAATCAAGAAGCTAAAGGTGAAGAAGTATTAACAGCCTACGAAGATAAATTACAAGCATTAAAAGAAGAACTAGGTGATCAAACGAATAAAGAAATTTCGTTTGTACGTTTTATGGCAGATAAATCTCGCATCTACTACACTGATTCATTCTCTGGTGTTATTTTTGATGAATTAGGATTTAAACGTGTTCCAGCTCAAGCAGACTTATTTAAAGATAATGCAAAATTAGGGAAATTGGCTATTGATTTAGGAAAAGAAGCAATTCCTCAAATGGATGGGGATGTTATATTCTACTTCACATACATGCCAACGGGTGATGATGCTGCATTAGCAACTGAACAAGAGTGGACACAAGATCCACTTTGGAAAAACCTAACTGCTGTTCAAGAAGGCAACGCACATAAAGTGGATGATGTCATTTGGAATACAGCAGGAGGCATTCTAGCTGCAAATATTATGTTAGATCAAGTGAAAGAATTTTTTGTTAAATAAAATTATTCAGAACCACCTACTGTAGAAAATCTATTTCTTACAGTAGGTGGTTTTTTGTTTCGCGGAAACCCGTGGTGCTACCGCGGAAAAAGGTGCTTGAAACGCGGAAACCCGAGGTGCTATCGCGGAAAAAGGTGCTTCAAACGCGGAAACCCGAGATACTACCGCGGAAAAGAGACTTTTTCTTTGATGATTACATCGCATCACAGATGAACGCCTACTTGAACAAAATTTGCTCCTCATATTATAGCAATGGGTAAACGCATTTCTTGACGTATTTATGCCGAAGCGTTATGGACAGGAGGGAAATCATGCATTGGATAACCATTATTCTGATTGGTATAGCTGCCAATTTAGATAATTTAGGGATTGGCCTTGCATATGGTGTTAAGCGAGTGAGGATTCCTATTGTATCGAACGCAGTCATTGCCATCATTTCAATGATTGTCACTTATGTGGCAGTAACGGCTGGTAGTACAGTAGTAGAGTATATTTCTCCACACACAGCCAATCTTTTGGGAAGTCTTTTGCTGTGTGCGATTGGGGTGTATACGCTATTCTCTAACCGCCTTTCCAAAAACGGCATCGCGAAAAATCCTGAAGTGTTTGATGAAGATAAAAACTACATTATTTCAATTAGAGAAGCAATGACACTTGGCTTTGTTTTATCGGCAAACTGTTTAGCAGGCGGAATTGCCATTGGAGCGAATGGTATTTCAGCTATATGGACGGTTATCTCAATTGGAATCTTTTCCTTTATTACTGTTGGCGTAGGAATTCATTTTGGTGCCCTTCTTTCAAAAACATATATTGGCATGTACTCGACAGCAATTTCAGGATGGTTATTAATTTTAATTGGGGTGTTTGAAGTTTTTGCTAAATAATAAAATGAAGGGATATTACTGATGTTTAACAGTGATATTCTTTTTTTTATGAGGAAATTTTGACATATTGAGGACGTTTTTGGATTGCTAGTTGACATACTAAGGTAACAGAGATTATTCTTTGGATAGATAGTGTAATTGAGAATTATTTTCGTTTTCATTCTCATAATATTGATTTCATGGAAATATTGAGAATATAATTCGTATCAATTATAATGTTTAATGGAAATTAAATAAAAATTTTCCATAATTATTAGAGGGGGCGTGCAACACATGAAGAAAATAATGATGTTGGTCATGCTAGTCAGTATGGTTATTTTTAATTTAGCGTTACCACATGCATCTGCTCAAATGGCTGATGGCACATATTCTGTAAAATATCAGGTGAATAAACCAGATAGTAGCTCAGCATCTATTGCGAATGATTATTTCGTAAAGCCAGCAACGGTGACAGTGAAAGATGGTACAGCGACTGTACAAATTACATTAAAGAATAGTGCTTGGATTACTAAATTTCAACCACCAGGTGGAGCAGCAGTTGTTAGCGAAGATAAAACAGCTGATACACGTGTTGTACAATTCACAGTAAAAGATTTATCAAAGCCAGTTGTAACATCTATGAAAATTGATATCGATGATATTAATTATCACCATGAGTATAGCGTTTCACTAGTATTTGATGCAGCGGTATCAGGAAGTTCAGCAGCTACAACAACAGCAACAAATAATACGAAAACGTCAACAGGATCTGAAAGTCAAGTGTCTAATCCACAAACAAGCGATGCGATGCCTTATTTATTACTAGTTGCATTTGCAGGATCAGCATTTTTACTTTATAGAACTAAATACAAAACAAAAATGGAGGGTCAATAATGGCTAAAAATCGTCAATCTCGTGCAACAAAAATCGTACTTGCTTCATTATTAGCAGCATCACTTTCAGTTCCAACATTTGCATCAGCAAAGGTGGCTGACACAACAACGACAACTATATCTACAGATGTAAAAGTGGAAGCTACGGCTGAAACAACAGAAGGGACAGTTGTAAAGTTCCAAACATTTAAACCTGGTACAGATGAAGCAGGATACATGGATAAGTATTTTGCTGGAACAGGCTTACTTGTTGAGAAAGATGGTACATATACAGTGAAACTAACGATTCCAGCTCAATTTGCTGCAATGATTCCTGGTTTCCAAATAAAACAAGGCGATAAATATGTAGATGCGACAATTGAAAAGCAACAAGATGGTTCAAGCATCGTGTCATTCCCAGTAGATCCAAAAGTAAAAACGGGGGCAAAAGTACATGTAGTTGCTTCTCAAGCAAACATGGATAAATGGTATGACTTTGATTTCCAACCAGTTGCGACAACTGAGGTTACAGAACCAACTGAGGAAGTAAAAGAAGAACAACCTGAAAAAGAGGAAACAGTTGTTACTGACGAAGAAGAAGATGTTGATTTATATGAAGGTACTGTAACAGTTTATAAAGATGGAACGAAAGAAGAATCCATCATGAAAAACTACATTAGTTCTACTGTAGTTGTTGGAGATGCAGATGGCACATACGTTGTAGGAATGGTATTCCCTAAAGGGCAGTATGTTCAATCATTTAAAGTAGACGGTAAAGACGCTGTTTTAGAAGAAGAAGATAAAGAAACAAATGAACGTATTTATACTTTTGAAGTAAAAGATTTAAAAGCACTTGCAAACGCTGAAATTCATATTATCGTAGATGAGCCTGCAGCGGGCGTAAAATATGATTCAGTTCATACTGTACAATTTAGCTTTAATGTAGATTTAAGCAAACCAGTTACAGATACTGAAGAAACAACAGGTGAAAATCCATTTAAAGATATCGATAACAACGAAAATAAAGAAGCAATCCTTAACTTACTAGCTTATGAGATTATCATGCCGCAAGATAAATTTAATCCAAATAACAATTTAACACGTGCTCAATTTGCATTAATGATTGCACGTACTTTAGAGTTAGAAGCTACTGAAGTTGCTGGCTTCCAAGATATTAAAGGTATTGAAGCAGAAAATGCCATTAACGCTCTTGCTGAATATGGCATCGTAGAATCACGTGAAAAATTCAATCCAAATGGCATTTTAACACGTCAACAAGGTGCATTAATGATTTACCGTGCTATCCAAGCTGTCACTGAAGGCGACTTAAATGTTCAAATTTCATTACCATATGCTGATGTAGCTACAATTGCGAATGATGAAGCGAAAGAAGCTTTCTCATTACTGAACAAAGAAGGCATTATGACAGGATCTGTTGCGAAAGATGGTAAAACTTACATCAATGCAAACAAACCATTAACTCGTGGACAAATGGCTAAAATTTTAAATAACTCTTTAAAATTCTTCTATGAATTTGAAGAATAAGAATAAGAATTAAACAATAGCAACTTCCTTTCTCACTTAGATGAGGAAGGAAGTTACTGTTGCTTCTATAGAAATTGGGGGTATTTTATGAAAACATACAATAAAAAAGTTATCTTTTTATTGTCTTTTATCAGTGCAATAATCTTGGTGTTTATCCCTCAATTGCCGTTACATGCACAAGCCGAAGTAGGTAGTTTGTTAAAAAATGGGAGCTATCAAGTTGAACTAAGTTTCTCATCCCTTGATGGAGTGGAACCAAATCGATTTTTCAATGAAGAGGCAACAATTAACATAGTGAATGGCCAATATACTTTGTCTATGGCGATAAATCATTCATATAGTTTACAAGAGATACATATTGAACAATCGGAAAAATGGTCTTCTTCAATTTTAAAATGGACTGAAAATTTAGTTCAGTTTGATGTAAAAGATTTAGAAGAACCTATTATTATAAAGGGTCTTTTAGCTTCAGAATCTGTAGAGGAAAGTTTTCAATTTGCTCAGCAACTTCGTATCATATTAAAAGCACCAATCGAAGAAAATGAACAAGACAATATAATAGAAGAAACTACACCTAAAAAACAATGGTCAATTGATTATATTTTGTACGCTGATGGAAAAAAAGAGCAATCCATTATGAATACGTATGTCAATCCAGTGGCAAAGGTGATAGAAAAAGACGGCAAATACTATGCCCAGATGACCATTTTAAAATCTGCTTGGGTAACGGGGTTAACAGTTGATCAACGAGGGACACAGGTGGAACCAACACTTGTATCTATTGTGGGAAATGAGAGAATTGTCGAATTTGAAGTAGTTGATTTAACAAGACCATTGCGTATGTGGGTACAAGTGGATATTCCAGATATTGCATACCATCATCAATATTTTGTTGATTTACAATTTAATGCGCAACAAGTGGCGAATATTTTAGAAAAACCAATCAAAGCGGAGCCTCCTAAGCAAGATGATAGTGTGAAGCCTCCAGACGCCTCAAGTGACAAAATAGAGAAGCCATTAGAGGAAAAAACAGAGGAACCTATAACAAATGTTAATTTGCAGTCATTGCCAACAGTTCAGTCTCCTTTCACAGCATTACCAGAAGAACAGTTAGCTTTTGACCGTACACTTGATGCAAGTGCTGAGGACAAGGTAGAAGAAGAACCTACTGTAACTGAAGAAGAAAAGCAACCAACAATTGAGCAGGCTGAAAATAAAACGAATGTAGATCAACAACTTGCCCAGTTAGATAAAGTGAAATTACTATTGTTAGTGGTCATTTGTTTACTATCGGGCTGGTTACTCATTCGTCGCTTAAGAAATTCCAAAAATACTGAACAAAGTAGGAGATGACTATATGTCAAAAAAACAAAAAAACTGGCTGGCATTGATAGCGCTTATGACAGTATTTTTAATTGCTGGTTGTAGCGGTGGGGGCGAGCAAGCAAAGAATGAAGCATCTACTAAAAAAGCTGAAGAATCAGTAGCAAATACACCAAGTGAAAATCGTATTATTGCAGGTACAGTTGTTATAGCTGATATTTTAGATAAGCTAGAGCTTGATGCTATTGCAGTACCAGAAACAGGAAAAGTATTAGCAAAGCGCTTTGAAGGTTTACCTACAATAGGTAATGCAATGGAGCCAGATATGGAAATTGTAAAATCATTAACTCCTACCGATGTATTATCAGTGTCCACATTACAATATGATTTACAAGATAAATTTGAACAGCTAAAAATACCTGTGAATTTTTTAAATTTGCAAAGTGTTGATGCGATGATGGCTGAAATAAAAACATTAGGTGAGCGATATGATCGGTCAGCTCAAGCAGAAGAATTAGTGGCGGGTCTACAAAAGAACATTGATGCTGTACAAACTGTCGCTGCCAATAAAGAAGGACCTCGTGTTTTAATATTACTTGGTATTCCAGGAAGTTACTTAGTAGCAACTGAAAATTCTTATGCTGGCGACCTTGTCAAACGTGCGGGGGGAATAAATGTAATGGAGGGGCAAGAAGCAGAGTATTTATCGTCAAATACGGAGTACTTGCATAATAGCAACCCTGATATTATTTTACGTCTATCACACGGCATGCCTGATGAAGTTGTTAAAATGTTTGATGAAGAATTTAAAACAAATGATATTTGGAAGCATTTTGACGCAGTGAAAAATGGTAAAGTATATGATTTGGAAGAAGAATTATTTGGAACGACAGCTTCCTTACAGGTGCCACAGGCTTTAGGACAGTTAATGGAAATTTTTTATCGCTAATAAGTAAGCTGAAATTGTCGCTCGTATTGCAAGATAACTCTTGCCGTAGAGCGCTTTTCTTATATTTCTATTACATAGTATTTTTTCGTTCCTGAGCAGTCGTAGTGAGCGAATCTTTTAAATAAGTAAAATCGACGCAATTCTAAGCTGCACATTCACTGTGCAATGTGATTTTGCGGAATTCGATTAGAAAAAGGAATCCGATATGACGAAAAAAATAATAAGTTTTGCATTGGTAATATTATTGTTACTAATTTCGATGATTTACTCAGCCACGACAGGTAGTATTAAAATGGGCTTTTTTGAATTTATAGGTGCATTGTTTGAAGAAGGAAATAGTCAGATGGAGGCAATACGTGATTTGCGTTTTCCTCGTATTCTAGTCGCTTTATTTGCAGGTGCTGCGCTTTCTGTTTCAGGTGTATTATTGCAATCAGTTATGCGTAATCCGCTAGCAGACGCTGGCGTCATAGGTATTTCATCAGGAGCAGCATTTGTACAATTATTTATTATTTCATTTTTTCCAGCTCTCTTTTTTATGACACCGATATTAGCGTTTATAGGTGGAGCATTTGCTTGTGCGCTAGTGTTTGCCTTGTCTTGGAAATCGGGATTGAGTCCTTTAAAATTAATATTAGTAGGGATTGCGATTAATGCGATGTTTACTGGTCTAACAGAAGCATTTTTAAGTCTAGGTGGCTCATTGAATACATCTGCTTCTAGTGTCGTCGGATCCAATTTAACAATGCGGACATGGAAAGATGTGACGACTATTGCAACATACGGAACGATAGGCTTAGTCGCAGCATTTGCGTTATATAGCTGGTGTAATCTTCTCGTTCTACAAGATAAAACGGCAAAAAGTCTCGGCTTTAACGTAGCACGCGCGCGTTTAATTATTGCCGCAGTTGCTGTATTATTAGCAGCCGTGTCAGTGGTCGTTGCAGGTGTTATTTCCTTTGTCGGCTTATTAGTTCCACACATTGCCCGACGTTTAGTTGGACATGATCATCGATACCTAATACCGTTTACGGCATTAGCAGGTGCCTTATTAATTTTAGTGGCAGATACAATTGGTCGAACAATCGTTGCACCAATTGAAATCCCTGCATCAACTATTATGGCAATTATCGGTGGCCCGTTCTTAATATTCCTTTTACGAAAAGAGTGAAGAAAATGGAAATGCACGACCTTATCGTCTCGCATGATAATACACGCAATCATTTAGATGGAGTCTCAACGAGCATTCAAAAGGGCAAAATTACAACGATAATTGGTCCGAATGGCTGTGGGAAATCAACATTACTAAGTGTGATGTCACGAAATAATATGCCGAAATCGGGGCATGTTTCTTTAGAAAATAAAGACTTAGTCCATTATAAGCCAAAAGAGTTTGCTAAAAAGCTAGCAATTGTTTATCAACAAAATGATGTCCCAAAAGATTTAACCATTGAAAAATTAGTGAGTTTTGGGCGCCTTCCGCATAATACAATGTTAAAACGTAATCATGAGGAAGATGAAAAAGCGATTGATTGGGCATTAGCATGTACAAACTTATTAGAAAAGCGAAAAAATGATTTAGAAGCGCTATCAGGCGGTGAACGACAACGAGTTTGGATCGCGATGGCATTAGCACAGCAATCTGAAATTTTATGCTTAGACGAGCCGACTACGTATTTAGATATTTATTATCAAATGGAGTTATTGGAGCTTGTAAAAGAATTGAACGAAGAACATGGTTTAACAATTGTTATGGTGCTTCATGATATTAACCAAGCAATTCGTTATAGTGATCATATTATTTTGATGAAAGCAGGACAAATTATAGCTGAGGGCGCACCGCGTGACGTCATCACAAAGGAAGTTATTAAAGAAGTCTATGGAGTTGACGCAATCTTCAATGAAGATGAACAGCTCGGTCTTTATATGGTGCCTCTTGGTATTTAAGTTGGTGAAACGATGAAAAAATGGAAATCAAAGCTTTTAACAGTTTTATACTTGTCTATATTTTTATACTCTGGCTTTGTGCTAGTAAAGTATGTCTACACATACTATGAATCATCAAAATCTTTAAAAGAAGTGCAAACGATTTACGCTGAAACATTGGCGACGATTCAAGAAGAAGTAGTTGAGGAAGACATTTCAAATACTGAAATAGAAACCAAATATACGATTAGACCTCAGTTTCATGATTTATTAGCTGTAAATAAGCGCATAGTTGGCTGGATTTCAGTAGATAATACAAAGCTCAACAATCCAATTTTACATGCGGATAACAATGAATTTTATTTAAACCATAATTTTAAAGATAGGGAAAGTCGTGCAGGCAGTGTTTTTATGGATTATCGAAATGACACTCTTGATATTAGTCGTAATACCATTTTGTATGGTCATGCCATGAAAGATGGGACGATGTTTGGTAGTTTGAAAAATTACTTGAATCAAGATTATGCCGATGCACATCGTACAATTTATTTAGATACATTATATGAAGGGTATGATATTGAAGTATTTGCTGCTTATGAGACAACAATTGATTTTTATTATATTGAAACAGAATTTAAAACAGACGAGGAATTTCTTCAGTTTATCGGAGAAGTTCAAAAGCGTTCTACAATTGATATGAATGTAGATATAGGACCAGACGATAAAATTATTACGCTTTCTACATGTAAAGATTCCGTAATTAGTGATGACCATCGATTTGTTGTACAAGGGAAATTAGTGAAACGTTAACTAAGTTGAAAATCGCCGATAGAAGCTTATGAATCGCCTGTTACAGTTCGCGTTTCGCCGATTGGACAGGAGAACTCGCCGATAAAAGCCTATGAATCGTCGGTAAACCTTCGTAAAGCATCGGACATCAGCTTTCCTTTTGCATCTTCATTAAAATGAGTAAGAATGACGTTAAGAATAAATTAAATAAATTACTTGACGTAAATTAATTATTAATATATAGTAAGTTACATAAAGTAATTGATTACTTTTAGTAACGGAAAATTAGCTAAGATGTACTGCGAAGTAACTACATATGTTTAACCCATTTATTTTTGGGTAACATAATTAGAGTAGTTACTTCATATTTTAACATATATCTCGAATTCGAGATATAAAACAATTCAAATTGGAGGAATTTAAAATGGCAAAATGGAATATCGATTTAGGACACTCAGCAATTAACTTTCAAGTAAAACACATGATGGTATCAAAAGTAAAAGGTGTATTCGATTCTTATTCAGCTGATATCGAAGCAGCAGATCTTGCAGATTTAACAACAGCAAACATTAGCATTACAATTGATGCAGCAAGCATTAACACTCGTAGCGAAGATCGCGATAATCACTTAAAAGCAGCTGATTTCTTTGATACAGAAAAATACCCAAATATTACGTTTAAATCAACAAGTATTACAAAAAAATCAGGTGATGAGTATGCCTTAACTGGTGATTTAACAATTAAGGATGTTACAAAACCAGTTACTTTCAATACTGAATTCAATGGTAAAGGTACAAACCCATGGGGTCAGGAAGTATATGGTTTCGAGGCAGAAACGACAATTAACCGTGAAGACTTCGGTTTAACTTGGAATGCTGCTTTAGAAACTGGTGGAGTACTTGTAGGGAAAGATATTAAAATTTCAGTTGAACTAGAAGTAAACCCTGCGTAATAATGTTAGCCCATGTTGTAAAAAAATAAAGAATAAGTTTTGTGAAAATCCGCTCGGCTTCCATGAGCATAGTATGAGGTGGGTCGCTAGCTAACGCTTGCGATTCTCTTGTGTACATGCTTGGAAGACTGTGTGGATTTTTGTCTTTTAATAGAATGCTCATTAAACTTTTACCTGCGGACGAAGGTCTGTTAAAATAATCCAGTAGTATGTTCCTTGCATATTTTTAGCAATTAATGCATATAAAACATCATATTGTTTTTGGGGGCGATGGGATGAATGTATTAGTGACAGGTGGCTATGGGTTTATTGGTAGTGCCGTGGCGAGGCGTTTTTTTGAAGAAGGCGCCAATATTTATATAATTGATAATTTAAGTACAGGACATTTACGGAATATTGATTTCGAACATAAATCGTACTTATTAAATGTTGAAGATGAAGTATGTGAGCATTTCTTTAAGGAAGTAGCATTTGATGTAGTCGTTCATTGTGCGGCGCAAACGAGCGTTCAGCTCTCTATCCAAGAGCCAATGAAGGACATATTAACAAATATCGTGGGGCTAAGCCAAATGCTCTTTTATTCAACTAAATACAATGTGAAGCATTTCGTGTTCGCATCTTCTGCAGCGGTATATGGTAATAGTCACTATCCACCGTTAGAGGAAACAGATATTAGTGAGCCAGTTTCGATGTATGGGCTAAATAAAAGCATTGGTGAAACATATTGTGAAAAGTGGCAGCGTGATTATCGTTTACCAACGCTCATCTATCGTTTTGCAAATGTTTTTGGTCCAAGACAACGTATGCAAGGGGAGGCGGCTGTTATCCCTAGTATGTTGAAAAGTAGTCTTGAAGGTAGACCTTTTACTATTTATGGCGACGGTGAACAGACGCGTGATTTCATCTACGTAGATGATATTGCAGATGCCATTTATGCTGGAGTAGAAGCTAGACTTCAAGGTATCTACAATGTTTCAACAAACGAAGCGTGGTCACTTCATCAAGTGATATTATTATTACAACATTTAAATCATCCATTAGAAATCCAATATGCCCCAGCAAGAGAAGGGGATATTGAGCATTCATTTTTAAATAATGAAAAGCTTGCTAATGCGATTGGCTGGAAGCCGAAAAAAACATTTGCAGAAGGCATTGAGCTGACAATCCAAGCATTACAGAAAGAAAAAATTGTAGAAATTTGATATTAAATTATTATGTCTGCGCTCATTTCGAACGCAGATTTTTTTGTTGATATAGCTTGAGAAATTGCATTATATTATGGTATTTATAGTAAAATAATACTTATATTGTTTTGAATTATACTGAAAAGAGGGATGGAAAGTGGGAATTGATTTTCACAGTAAAAATAGTAGTAGTACTTATACAACTCGCAGTGCTGACGAATCATGGATAAAAGCAATAAATAAACTTGTACCAATTGAAACTATGTCGAAGGCTTTAGATATTGGATGTGGTGGCGGTATTTATTGTAAGGCGCTATCAGACATGGGCGTTGATTCTGTTACAGGTGTGGATTTTTCCGAAGCTATGCTTGCAGGCGCAAAAGAAAACTGTAAAGACTATAAAAACATCGAGTTTAAGTATGGCACGGCTTTTGATAGTGGCTTAAGTAGTAGCAGTTTTAATTTATTGCTTGAAAGAGCTTTGATTCATCATATTGAGGATTTACATGGTTGTTTTAATGAGGCATATAGATTATTACAGGATGGCGGATATTTTATTGTTCAGGATCGTACCCCTGAAGATTGTTTATTAGAAAGTAATGAGAGTCATATTAGAGGATTTTTCTTTGAGCTTTTCCCAAGATTAGCTGAAAAAGAGACGAAACGTAGACATAATAGTCAATCTGTAAGGGAAATGCTGAAAGTAGTTGGATTTAGAGATATTGAAGAAGTACAGTTATGGGAAACTAGAAAAATATATGATGCTAAAGAACAATTACTTAATGACTTACGTGAGAGAACGGGAAGAAGTATTTTACATGAATTAGATGATCAAGAATTAAACTTCCTAATAAATCATATTGATGCGTCCATAGCAAGCGATGTGAATATCGTCGAAAGAGATAGATGGACAATATGGAGAGCGATGAAATAATTTTTTTTTATTATTGCTCAAGATTTCCTTGAACAATATTAACAAGCAACAGACAAAGCTATCGTTTTGAATAAAGTGATAGCTTTTTATTTATGGTATGCTAAGTTCTATCAATTTCCTAAGTATTAACCAATTTTCGGTACACGAATCATAAGAGTTGATTATTTATCAATTTCATATTATATTATTTGACATATCAATCATTGACTAGTCAATTATTGATAAGGCAATTAAAAAAGAAAAGAGGATTTGTTACACTATGCTAAAATATCAAAAAACAAATGATTTCAATGAAATTGTATATGGACGTCGTTCCATTAAAGAATATGATCCGACCGTTAAAATCAGCCGTGAAGAAATGAGTGAAATAATTACTCAAGCATCAAAAGCACCTTCTTCTATTAATATGCAACCATGGAGATTTGTCGTTATTGATAGTGAACAAGGGAAAGCACAGCTTGCACCCCTAGCTAGATTCAACAAAGAAAAAGTTATGAGCGCCTCCGCGGTAATCGCTGTCTTTGCTGACCGCAATAATTTTGATTACGCCGAAGAGATATACAGCTCAGCCGTTGATCTTGGCTATATGCCGAAGGAAGTGAAAGAATTTCAATTAAATGCTTTTACACCAATCTATGAAAAAATGTCAAAAGAGGAAATGAAAGATACGATTATGCTAGATGCAGGTCTTGTCTCCATGCAACTTATGCTAGTAGCTCGTGCTTACGGATATGATACGAATCCTATCGGTGGTTATGAGAAGGAACTGATTGCAGAAGCTTATGGTTTGGAGAAAGATCGATATATTCCGGTAATGTTAATTTCCATCGGTAAAGCAATTCATGAAGGATTTCAATCGTATCGCTTACCTGTCGGCAAAACGACAATGTGGAAATAATACTAAAATAAGCACTGCTATGGTCATTTATGTTGCGCGATAAATATTTTTATATTATATTTATTGACAGGTCAATGATTGAGCGTTCAATGAATAGTAGCCTCGCCTTTATGTTGGCCTCATAAATTACTTAGGAGGTCTATAGATGCGATGTTCATTTTCAAATCAAGAACAAATATTACATCTGCTTAAAGGGCTTAATAATCAAATTAGCCCAAAATTCGAACGCTGTACAGGCATTAGCGCATCACGCTATGAATTGCTATACCAGCTTTATGAGGCAGATGAAATTAATCAATCTACACTTCAAAAAGCTGTTAATATAGACAGTGGTGCCATTACTCGTCATTTAAAACAACTTGAGGCGAACGGTATGGTAACAAGACGACGTAATCCAACTGATAATCGTGAAATATTTGTTCGTCTGACAGATGAAGGCCGTAAGCAAATTGTTGGTTACAAAAAAGAAAAGATTCTTTTCGTTAATCAAATGCTGCATGATTTCAACTCTGAGGAATTAGAAGCATTATCTAAGATGCTTTCTCGTATGCAAAACAATATAATTGATTATTAATATTTCTTACAAATAAACAAACTAAAAAAGGATGAAACACTATGATTATTATTCACGCACATCTTCAAGTAAAACCGGACCAAGAGCAAGCTTTCTTGCAAGAAGCAAAGACACTTCTTGCTGCAACAAGAGCTGAAAAGGGCAACATTAGCTATGATTTAATGAAGTCTACTGAACAAGATTGCCATTATACAATGGTTGAAATTTGGAAAGATGTAGAAGCTACTACAGCCCATAATACGAGTGAGCATTTCACGGCTTTTACTCAAAAAGCTCAAACTTTTATGGCTGCACCTATGGACTTGAAAGTATTCAGTGGAGAACCTCTAAAAGCATAATATTATTAAATATAGGGCACCTCAAGAAGTTCATTCTTGGGGTGTTTTTTTGATTTTATAGGGACAATACAAATACTGCATTTGGCATGTGTCATAGTAGCTGCATACAATAAAGAAAAGTATCTTTTTCTATCATGTAAGGTCAATTCGATGCAACACCAGTTATGAATGAATACTTATCCAATCAATATTTATGTGAAGTGGAGGTATTTGACTAGTGAGCGTACATCAACATGGTAAGCGGACAATACGAAAAACGATATTAATTTATTGTGAGGGAGAAACGGAACGCATTTACTTTGAGCAATTGCGCATTTTAAAACGCTCGAAAACAGTAAGTGTGAAAATAAAAAACGTGAAACGTTCTGCCATTAAGCTAGCACAACACGCTTTCCGTGATTCCAGTTATCAATATTTTGATGAAGTTTGGATTGTTTTTGATAAGGATGATTTAACAGATAAGCAACTAGACGAAGTAAATGTGTTCTGTGAGGAAAAAAATATTCATATAGCTTATTCAAATGAGGCATTTGAATTGTGGCTATTGTTACACTTTGAGGAAGTGGATGTATCTGAAAAATACCCACGTGCAGTGCTGAACAACAAGATGGAAGAACATTTAGGTGTGTCACGATATTTCCGTCATAAGGCGGATGAATCAATTATTGCACCAATTGCACTACTACATGAAGTAGCTATAAAAAATTGTGCGGAAATGATGTCCCTGCGAAATAAAGAAAATCGCGATAACCCTTATTGCAACATACATGACATGATCCAATACATATTCTAAATCTGGCGGATGTCTTGTTCAGCTAACGTAAGAGAAAGGTGAAGCATTATTTGAGTACAGGCGATGAATAATTTGCAGGTTTTTTATTTAAAAATAGAAAACCTGTTTTTTATGCGAATTGTCGGAATACAAATATATTTCTTGAAATTAGGTTGAAATTTTAAACTGAGTATAATAAAATAACTTAAAACATATTAAACCTAGTAAAATTATAAGATTAAAATGTGAGGTGACAATTGCATTATGACAGCACCGCTAATTTCTATTCAACAGGTAAGTAAAGCATTTACTGAGCAGACAGTGCTTCATGAAATTTCATTGGATATTCAAAAGGGAGAGATTATTGCCATATTAGGAAAGAGTGGTTGTGGCAAAAGTACATTGTTAAATTTAGTTGGTGGCTTTGAGCAGCCATCTAGTGGACAGGTATTGTTAGAAAACCAAGTTGTTACTAGAGCAAGTAAACGCTGTATTATGCTTATGCAAAATTATGGATTACTTCCTTGGCGTTCTGTGCAAAAAAATGTAGAGCTCGCATTAGAGGGAGAGATTTTAACGAAGAGTGAACGACAGCAACGTGCGCATTATTATTTGAAGCTTGTTGGCTTAGAAAATCGATTAAGCGCATTACCTAGTGAATTATCGGGCGGTATGCAACAGCGTGTTGCCATTGCACGCGCATTAGCGATTCGTCCAGAGGTAATTTTAATGGACGAACCATTTGCAGCACTTGATACCTTTACACGTTATTACTTACAGGACGAGCTACTTGCTATTCAAAAAAAGGAGCATACAACTATTTTATTGGTGACCCATGATATTGACGAGGCTATTTATTTAGCTGATCGTATTTTTATTATGAGTCCTAATCCCGGACGCGTCCATCGTGAATTACATATTCGTAGTGCGAAACCACGGGATCGTTCAGATTCGGAATTTCAGCATTTTCGTGAGATTATTTTCAATGAATTTCAGTTTACGCATCCGCAAGATACGATTGAATACAACATTTAAAATGGAGGTAAAACGATGAACAAGAAGTTAGGCATATTTTTACTAGCATTGATACTAATGCTTACGCTTGCGGCATGTGGAACGGATGAAAAAGGGTCAGTATCACAAACAGAAGGCAATAAAAAGGTAGTGAAAATTGGGTATTTACCAATTACGCATGCTGCACCACTTTACATGCAAACAGATAAAGAATACGAAGGTTATGCCATTGAGCTTGTAAAATTTGGTTCATGGCCAGAACTAATGGATGCTTTAAATACAGGGAAAATTGATGGTGCATCAGTGCTTATTCAATTAGCGATGAAGGCAAAAGAACAAGGAATTGACTTAAAGGCAGTAGCTTTAGGACATCGAGATGGCAATGTTTTAGTGGCAGCCCCTACGATAGAAAACGTAGAGGATTTGAAAGGGCAAAGCTTTGCGATTCCAAATAAATATTCTACACACAATATTTTGCTATATCGCATGTTACAAAACGCGGGCTTAAATTATGAAGACGTAAATGTTGTAGAGCTACCACCAGCAGAAATGCCAGCTGCGCTTGCGGAAGGTCGCATTGCAGGATATGTAGTAGCAGAACCATTCGGTGCTATTTCTGTGGCACTTAATAAGGGTGAAGTGTTATTCCAATCAGAGGAAATTTGGCCGGATTCAATTGACTGTGGACTAGTCCTTCGTCATGATTTTATCGAAAAAAATAAAAATATTGCAAAACAATTTGTCAAAGATTATGCCGCTGCTGGTGAGCTCATGAATGCAGGGGGAGACCATGCACATGATGTTGTTGCTAAATATATTAAAGTTGATAAGGATGTTTTAGATTTATCGTTAAATTGGATTTCGTATCATAACTTGAAAATTGAAGCGGATGCGTATGCCATTTTAAGAGATTCATTAATTGAGATTGGCTTGTCAGAGAACCCACCAACATATGAGGAATTTGTTGATACAACATTATTGGAAGAATAGTAGGGTGCATATGTATGAAAAAAATAGGACCAATTTTACTTGGATTTGTGTTATTAATAGGCGTTTGGCAAATAGTAACGATTATTGGTGATCATGATGCAGCATTATTTCCGCCACCATTAGCTGTTTTTATGGCGTTACTGGATATCATCAAAGATGGCTCTATATTCGAGCATATACAAATTAGTTTGTTTCGCTTTTTTAGCGGTTATTTGTTAGCAGTTGCTGTCGCTGTAATTGTCGGATTAGTTGTCGGGAGATTGGTGAAAGTTTGGGCTGTGCTAGATCCAATTGTACAAATTCTACGTCCTGTATCACCGATTGCCTGGTCACCTTTTATCGTACTATGGTTTGGCATTGGCAATATGCCAGCCATCGTCATTATATTTATTGCAGCCTTTTTCCCCGTGTTATTATCCACAGTGACTGCAGTGAAAAAAGTTGATGCGACTTATTTACGAATTGCAGCCAATTTTGAAATGTCACAGTTTAACCTATTGCGTAAAATTGTTTTTCCCGCTGCTTTTCCTATGATTGCAAACGGGTTGCATATGGCATTAGGAAGTGCCTGGATATTCTTAGTTGCAGGAGAAATGGTGGGTGCGCAATCAGGATTAGGCTTTTTAATAGTCGATGCTAGAAATTCACTTAGTTTAGATTTAGTTATGGCGGCCATTATTGTTATTGGCGTACTCGGTTTGTTGCTCGACAAGGTCATTCGTTATTTTGAAGGCTGGGTTGCGAAAATTTGGGGCGGACAAGGAGCTTAGAATGGGCAAAAAAGAGCTAGCCCAATAAATTATTGGTTAGCTCCGTTTTGAATGGCACGTATTTGAATCGTATCGCTACGCTCCCCAGTGTTTTTTGAATAGTAACCAATTTCTACTCGGTCACCTGATTGCGCATCAACAATTTCTTTATAGCAAGGGTCCAAATATTCGCTGCCCCATAAAATCATTGCATTAAATACAGATTCTAATGCCTTTCCTGATTCAGTTAATGAATAGGCATAACGCGGTGGATGTGCAGAGTAAAGTGCGGAAGCAACTAAACCTGCTTCTTCTAAAGATTTTAAACGTGCAGACAATAAATTTGCTGAAAGACCAGGCAAATTTAATTTAATGTCATTAAAGTTCGATTGACCGATTAATAGTTCATGTAAGATGAGCAATGTCCATCGATCACCGATAATGTTCAATGTTTGTGCAATATTGCATGGTAAGTCATATCTTGTTTTCATAGTGTTCCCTCCATGCAGTAGTGTAGCACAAATCATAATTTTTAGTAAATTCAGTTGTTTTTATTAAGTAAGTATAATAAAATAACTCACATAAAGAAAAAACAAACTATTCGGAGGTATTTACTATGAGTTTATTTTTAGTAGAATCAACAGTTAGTGAAGTAACGAACAAAGAGCAATTTGCAGCATTAGTGGAGCGTGTAGGACAAGAGCAGGATGTAACTGTTATCGAAGTACAAGTAGCAAAGGATTTTAGCCGTGCATACTTTATCGTGGAGGCAAATGAAGAATCTCAAGCAACAACTGCACTAGCAGCTCAAAACATTCAAATAGATTTAGTAAAAGAAGTTCGCCTAGTTGGGAAAGAGCTAGATGAAGTTAAAACAAAGCAAGAAGTTGTGAACTATTTAGTAGAGTGGGAAATTCCAGCAGAAATTACAATGGATCAATATTTAGCGCGTAAAAAGAAAAACTCAGTTCACTATGAAGAAGTACCAGAAGTACATTTTTCTCGCACATATGTATGTGAAGATATGACAAAGTGCCTGTGCTTCTATGACGCACCAGATGAAGCAGCTGTAAAACGTGCTCGTGAGGCAGTGCAGACACCAATTACATCTTTAACTGAATTAGCTGATAAGTAAAGGATAGGATAGGAGTGGAGACCATGGCAGTAGATGCAGTAGCTTTACAAACGTTAATAGAAGAAAAATTAAAACCGTTCGTAAAAAAAATTGATGAGGAAGCTTATTATGCGGAGGATTTTTTATTGGAGCTCGGTAAGGCAGGATTTTTCGCTTCAACACAAAAAGATGAACAAACAACGCTATTAGATGAGCTAACGATTGTACAAGAGACAGCGAAAGTTTGTATGACAACTGCATTTTGCCTATGGTGCCACCTTGCCGCTTTAACATACTTACGTAAAACGAATAATAAGCAATTACGCGAAAATATTTTACCCTTACTAGAACGTGGAGAAGTACTAGGTGCGACAGGTTTATCGAATCCGATGAAGTTTTATGCTGGGCTAGAGAAGCTTCATTTATCAGCTGAGCGCGTGGAAGGTGGCTATGTCGTCAATGGAGTGTTACCCGCTGTTTCAAACTTAGCAGCAAATCACTGGTTCGGGGCGATTGCCCATAATGGTGAGCAGGAAGTGATGGTATTCGTTAATACAAACAATGAGAACATTACACTAAAGGAGAAAATCCACTTTTTGGGTGTCAACGGCAGTGCGACCTATACATGTAAGTTTGACAACGTCTTTGTTGCTGATGACTATATCATTGCACAAGATGCAAGCACATTTGTAGATACTATTCGCCCGACATTTGTACTGTATCAAATTCCGCTAGGTTTTGGTGTAGTAGACTCAGCCATTGAAGGGATAGAAAGAGTTAAGGCTAAGCAAAATGGATGTAATGAATATTTACAAGTTCAAGCGGATGAACTAACAAAAAATCTACGTTCATTACAAGAAACACTTCAAGTACTAATTCAATCTGGCGAAGTTAATTTACAAGCAATTTGTCAGCTTCGTTTACAAGTCGTTTATAATACATTGGCTGCAGTGCAGGCCAACATGCTCCATAATGGCTCAGCGGGTTATATTGCAGGAAGTACACCATCACGTAAGCTACGCGAGGCATACTTCTTTGCTAATTTAACACCGACAGTTAGACAGCTTGAGAAGATGACGGCAACAGCGAAAGCGAAATAGAGAATGAAGTAACCTTGACTGGCGTTATAGAGTCAAGGTTCTTTTTTATGAATGGACGCATTCATTCATGTTTATTTCTGAAAAACATACAGTGTATATAGAGCGTAATTAGGACAGAAGGAAAGGGGATCGTGTGGATAAGTCTAAATCAAATCAGAGCAAGGATTTGACTGAAAATGCGAAGGATCAACAACTAGAGGCATTTCGCGTCAATAATGATGGGAAAAAGATGACGACCAATCAGGGGCTGAAGGTTTCTAATGATGAAGATTCACTAAAAGCGGGCGTTCGTGGACCAACCATTATGGAGGATTTTCATTTTCGGGAAAAAATGACGCATTTTGACCATGAGCGGATTCCCGAACGAGTTGTACATGCTCGAGGATTTGCCGCGCACGGAGAGTTTGAACTATATGAATCGATGAAAGAGTATACAAGGGCCAAATTTTTACAGGAGCCTGGAAAGAAGACGCCTGTTTTTGTTAGATTTTCGACCGTAGTAGGGAGCTTAGGCTCAATGGATACGGCCCGAGATGTACGCGGCTTTGCAACAAAATTTTACACAGAAGAGGGCAATTATGATTTAGTTGGTAACAATATACCAGTGTTTTTTATTCAGGATGCTATTAAGTTTCCAGATTTAATTCATGCTGTAAAACCTGAGCCTCATAATGATATGCCTCAAGCGGCTTCTGCACATGATACATTTTGGGATTTTGTCGCAAATAATCAAGAAATAGCGCATATGATTATGTGGCATATGTCTGATCGAACGATTCCTAGAAGTTTTCGGATGATGGAAGGCTTTGGTGTGCATACGTTCCGTTTTGTAAATGACAAAGGTAGGTCGAGATTTGTAAAGTTTCATTGGAAGCCAGTGCTAGGTGTGCATTCACTTGTTTGGGATGAAGCACAAATTATAGGGGGCAAAGATGCCGATTTTCAACGACGAGATTTATGGGAATCAATTGAAATCGGGGATTTTCCAGAGTATGAGCTTGGTGTCCAGATGATTGAGCCAGAGGAAGAATTTAAATTTGATTTTGATATTTTAGATGCAACAAAATTATGGCCTGAAGAGCTAGTACCTGTTAAAAGAATCGGAAAAATGACATTGAATCGCAATGTAGATAATGTTTTTGCTGAAACGGAGCAAGTCGCTTTTCATCCTGGAAATGTTGTGCCGGGCATTGATTTTACAAATGATCCTCTGCTACAAGGTCGCTTATTTTCATATATCGATACACAGCTTCTTCGATTAGGCGGACCAAACTTTGCTGAGATTCCTATTAATAGGCCAGTTTGCCCGATTCATAATAACCAACGAAATGGATTCAGTCGACAAACGATTAATACGGGAAAGGTTAGTTATCATAAAAACTCGCTTGCAGGTAATACGCCTTCAACATCCACTGCAAAAGAAGGGGGATTTGTCCATTATGAAGAAAAGGTCGAGGGACGTATTACTAGGGCCAGAAGTAAGTCCTTTAATGATCATTTCTCACAAGCTCGACTATTTTGGAATAGTATGTCGCCACCTGAAAAGCAACATATTATTGACGCCTTTAGCTTCGAGGTAGGAAAGGTTAAAAGTAAATACGTTCGTCAGCAAGTTGTGGATATGTTTGTCCGTGTCGATAAAGAGATGGCTACAATAGTTGCCAATAATATTGGTGTTAATCGACCTACAGGTGAGCAATCAAACGTTACTATATCCTCACCTGCATTGAGTCAGGCGAATACTGTGAAATTGCCACAAACACTTAAAGTGGGTGTATTAATAGGGGATGGGTTTGACGCCAATGAGGTGGGAGAAGTACTTAAATATTTAACAAGGAATGGTGTTCGCTATAGCATCATTTCTGATAGGCTCGGTGTGGTGACGGGTACTAATGGTGTGCAGTTAACAGCGAGCGATACATTTATTACAACGGATGCGGTGCTTTTTGATTCCTTATATGTTGTCGGAGTTCGAGCTGACAATCAAGCAAAGTTTAACACTTATATTGTCAATTATATTAATGAAGCGTACAGACATTTTAAGCCAATTGGTATTGCTTCAACAGGCACAACATTTTTTAATATGTCCAATGCTAACGTAGGGCCAGGCATTATTTTAGCAACTGGCAATGCTGGATTTGCCAAAAAATTTGTTGATGCCATTGCTCAGCAACGTTTTTGGCAGCGCAATATTTTCTAATATACGTCCATGGCGGGTGTATGAGGGTGTCATGAGGGTGTCAGGCACTCAAACAATTTAGCATGTGCTTCTTCGCCAACTTAGACTTCTGCTCAGAACGTATGCAATGTTAGACGTATCAAATCGCGCGCTGGCAAGAGGTCGGTGCGGAAACAGCTTATAAGTGTCAGGCACTCAAACAATTTAGCGATTTGTCACCTGAAAGAGACTGTTCAATATAGCACAGTCTCTTTCGGTATGTCATTATTTCGTATATACTTATATAGACTATAGTTTGGGAAAGGGACCAATATTATGAAATACATAAGGAAAATATTATTATTTGTTGTACTTGTTTGCTGCTTTCTCTCAATATCAGAACAGGCAATGGCAGCAAAAGCAACAAAATTCTATGAATATAGTAATGCTAAAGGTATTACGGTCATTAACTATCATTCATTTGGGGATTATAAAGAAATAGCGAATATAAATATTACAGAAAAGCTATTTCGTGAGCAGTTGAAGATGCTAAAGGACAATGGCTATTCAACCATTACGGAGGAGCAGCTAATCGCATATTTACAAGGGCATGGTCGCATTCCTGAGAAAGCAGTATTTTTAACGATAGATGATGGCTATGAAAGTGTCTATAAAATGGCATACCCTATTTTAAAAGAAATGGGCATGCAGGCGACATTGTTTGTAATCGCAAATGATGTAGAGACAGGTGCCAGAAAAAATGTACCTATGTTGAACTGGCAACAAATAAAGGAAATGTCCGATTCTGGTATTATGCGTATTGGCAACCATACATATGATTTACATTGGCGAGGGAACAATGATAAGTCAAAACACGAGGCAATGATACTTAATCAGAAAAAAAATGGAGAGCCACTTACAAATGAGGAGCGTCTTCGATACATTCAAGAGGATGTTACAAAGGCACATCAGCTAATAGAAAAATATACAGGGATAGCACCTAAATCGTTTGCATACCCATATGGTGTTTATGATCGAATTGCTGAGCAGGCAATCAAAAAAGCAGGTTACACGATCGATTATTCTACACAGGGTGGCTATAATTTATTTGGACAAGGAACCGTTCATATTAAACGTATCGATTCTAGCAATCGAGTATCGGCGCATGAGTTAAAAAAGATTTTAGAAAAAAATTATTCACTTGCAGAGCAACAATATCGACAACGAGATATACAAGTCGAGGCTCAAGTTACTTCAAATAAAGTGACACTCAAAGCTTGGTTAAAAAGTGATATGAATAAGGGACCACTTCAAGCAAAAGAAACACGTTTCGAGCTTTATAAAATGGTGAATGGTGAGCGCCAGCTTCAACGTGATTTTGGCACTTACTGTGTGACAGCAAATAAGAGTACAAGAGTGATGTCAACCGAAGAAAATATCGCAAATTATGAAGCGGGTGGTTATTCCGTTAAAGCGATTATGATTAAACAAGACGGAAGTAAAGAAGTTTTCTGGATTAATTTTAATAAATAATAAAACCGCTATACTTCGCGGGAATACTGATTTGCTCCGCGGAAAAAGCATTTCACTTCGCGGGAATACTGATTTGCTCCGCGGAAAAAGCATTTCACTTCGCGGGAATACTGATTTGTTCCGCGGAAATAACATTTCACTTCGCGGAAATATTGTTTTATTTCGCGGAAATCCCATTATGTCGGAAGTTCTTTATATTTGGTAAGAAGAAGGATGTGTCATTGCATTCAAATTTTGTAAATGTTAAGGTGATAAAAGAGGTGAATAGATGTGAAACAATTTGATATCGCCATTATTGGCGCAGGTCCAGGAGGATATGTGTCAGCAATTCATGCAGCTAAAAGTGGTATGAAAGTAGCTTTAGTAGAACGTGATAAAGTGGGAGGCGCTTGCTATAATGTTGGCTGTATTCCATCTAAAATTTTGTTAGAGCACAGTAAATTAGTGCAAGAAATAAAGCGTGGCAACGATTGGGGAATTGAAACACCAGTCGTAAATGTAAACTTCCCTCGTTTAATGCAACGTAAAAATGCAGTCGTGCAAAAGCTTTTAGACAATATTGAACAGTTTATTGCGAGCAATCATATTACGTTTTACCGAGGAGAGGCATCGGTAGCTGCCGATTTAACGATAACGGTTGATCAAGAAACTTTTAGAGCGAAAGATATCATTTTAGCAACTGGAAGTAAGCCATTTGTGCCGCCGTTTAAAGGACTAGAAAACGCAGCCTATTATACGACGGATACTTTTTTTGAAATGGAAGAACTTCCACAACAGCTAACGATTATTGGTGGAGGAGTAATTGCCGTTGAAATGGCATTTAGCTTGGCACCACTTGGTACGAAAGTAACAATGCTGAATCATAGTGCCGATATTTTACAGACGGAAGAACCAGATGCACGACCAATTATTCGCGAGAAGATGAAAGATATCGGTATCGAACTTGTCACAAACTTTCAATTTGAGCATTTTAATGGCAATGAAATTCATACATCTAAAGGAATCTATACATACGAAAACTTATTATTTGCAACGGGGCGTCGGCCAAATACGGAAATTGCACAACAGCTAGCGCTTGATTTTGATGGTCGTTTAATTGCGGTAAATAAGCATTATGAAACGAGTCATCCACATATTTATGCAATAGGTGATTTAGTCGGAGGCTATCAGTTAGCACATGCTGCTAGTGCGGAAGGTATTTATGTTGTGGATTATATTTTGGGGGCTAAACGAGCATTGGTTGACCAAGCACTTATTCCACGTTGTGTTTATACACATCCTGAAATTGCGACGTTTGGCTTGTTAGAAGAGCAAGTGGAGCAAGCGTATACGGTGACCAAAATGCCAATTCACACAAATCCAAAGGCGTTAATGGAAGGAAATGTCGAAGGTTTTGTAAAGCTTATTGTTACGAAAGAGGATGGAGATATTTTAGGAGCATGTGTTGTGGCTGATGGTGCTACAGAAATGCTCAATGCTATTTTAGCTATGAAAAATGCTGGTGGCACAGTAGCTGAATTAGCAAATATGATTTTCCCTCATCCTACCGTATCAGAGCATATTGGGGATGCTGCAAGAGCGGTATTTGGTAAAGCGATTCATCACTAAAGTAAATTGAGAAGAAGGTTGTCACATAATGGTTGTGGCAACCTTTTTGTTATTCAAATATAAATACCTTTAAAGTTTATTGACTTTAACGAAAATTATGTTAAATTAATTTTATAAGATTACTTGGTATTAGAACGGATTAGCTGGCTAGACATCTAGAGGTTTCTATTTTACGTGACGACTTAGTTGTTGACTGTATATAGAAGCCTCTTTTTTGAACAAAGGTGTGATTTAACGACGGTACACATGGTTTTAAATAGATAGTCATTCTTGACCGCTAAATAAGGGGGATGGTGACTTTGAAATGGACTAGAAAACAAAAGGGAGTGAGCAAGATGACAAAAGTAGTAATTATTAATGGTAGTAATACGAGGTATTCACGAGTGACGGCGATTCAGGAGAAAGTAGAGCGTTTTTTCCCAGCTCATAGTACTGACATACACACAATTCAAGTACATGAATTGCCTGCTGTGGCGTTAATAACTGCAGACTTTGAAAATGATGTCATTAAAGCAGAAAATCGTAATGTGGAGGAAGCGGATATTGTTGTTATTTTAACACCTATATATAAAGCATCATATACAGGAATATTAAAAACCTACTTAGATTTATTGCCACAAAAAGCGTTAGTAGGAAAGAAGATTTTACCGATAGCAGTGGGTGGCTCTATTGGTCATTTACTCGCATTAGAATATGCTCTAAAACCTGTATTGGCTGTATTAGGTGCAACAGATATTGGTCACTCTGTTTATATTATCGATAAGCAAATTATTCGGCTAGAAGATGGCAGTTTTGCTATTGAGGAGGAAGCCATTCATCGCCTTGAGGTGGAATTAAAAAAAATACAGCATATTGTTGCTGTAAACTAATGTATAAAAGCGCATCGCAGGAAATGCACTCCTAAGATGCGCTTAATCGATTAATTTACTTCAGATTCATCCAATAAAGTTTCTTTCTCCGACGGTATTGTAGAAAGATATAAAAATGCCTCATCTTGCAATAACAATAATTTCTCTTCACATATCCCGTGCGATAATACTCCTGAAAAAATGGATTCCCACCAAGTTCCTGTTGTTGTTGTCATTTATCTACGCCCCCGTTTCAATTTAATATGTAATTGTATATTTCCCGAGATTCACAAAAAAAAACATGGCATCATTAGTTGCTATTACTTTTTTTTTACAACACCACCTGTTTCAGAAGGAGGAATTTTCGCCTTCAATGTTGTATCGTATAGACAAAGATAGTTTGTTTCAAAAAAGACCAAACTATGTATTGCAATAAAAAAAAAGGGGTGTTTATTTATGAATTTTACGCCACAAGATGTTGAAAATATGATTACAGAGCAGCGACAATTTTATTTTTCTCGCGCTACAAAAGATGTAAAGTTTCGAAAAACCCAATTAATGAACTTAAAGAAAAGTATTTTAAAGTATGAAAAAGATATTTTACATGCGTTGTTTTTAGATCTAAGAAAAAGTGAGTTTGAGGCATACGCAACAGAAATTGGAATTGTCCTTGATAGTATTTCTTATATGGTGAAAAATTTAGAGGAATGGGTGAAGCCAGAAATAGCTAAAACGCCAATTCACCTTCAAATGGGAAAAAGTTTTATTGTTCGAGAGCCATATGGCGTTACGTTAATTATTGGGCCATTTAATTACCCATTTCAACTTGTGATGGAACCTTTAATTGGTGCAATTATTGGTGGGAATACAGCTATTGTCAAGCCTTCTGAAACATCTGTGCATACAGCAAATATAGTGAAGAAAATTATTGAAGAAACATTTGAACCATCCTATATTCGTGTTGTAGAAGGGGAAAAGGAAGAAGTAACTGCCCTTATTCATGCTTCGTTTGATTATATATTTTTTACTGGCAGTGTAGCTGTCGGTAAAATAGTGGCGAAAGCAGCAGCTGAACGGTTAACGCCATTAGCACTCGAACTTGGTGGTAAAAGTCCTGCAATAGTCGACCAAACCGCAAATTTAGAAGTTGCTGCCAAACGAATTGCATGGGGGAAATTTACAAATACAGGTCAAACATGTGTAGCGCCAGACTATTTGCTTGTCCATAAAGATGTATATGATCGGTTTATGAAATTGTTAAAGGACACTGTCCGTTCTTTCTACGGGAAAAATGCGATAAAAAGCCCCGATTACGGTCGTATTGTGAATGATAGACAGTTTGATCGTCTGCAAAAAATTTTAGTGGAGGAACGGGACACTATTACATATGGTGGGCGGAAAGATCGGGATGATTTATATATTGAACCTACCATTATTGAGTATGTAAAGTGGTCAAGTCCTTCCATGCAAGATGAGCTATTTGGACCGATTTTACCTGTTATGGTATATGATGATTTACGCCTTGCTATTCATCAAGTTCGACAATTGCCGAAGCCTTTAGCAGCATATTTTTTCTCAGAACATGAAAAAGCGATCGAATACTTTTTAGAGGAATTGCCATTCGGCGGTGGCTGTATAAATGACACGGTAACACATGTAGGAAATCAGCATTTGCCATTTGGTGGGGTTGGTCCTTCAGGGGTTAATGCGTATCATGGAAAGGCAAGCTTTGATAATTTTACACATCCAAAATCAATATTAAAAAAATCTTCAAAGCTCGAGACAAATATTCTTTTTCCACCGTATAAACAAAAGGTTAAACTTATTCGTACTATTATGAAGTAAAAAGGATGGAGGTGTCTCTTTTTTTAGACACCTCCATCCTCTTCATTTTCTACTGGCGGTAGTTTTATTTTTATCGTTGAGCCATAGTTTAACTTGCTTTCAATTGCAATAGTGCCACCATGTTCCTGGATAATCTTGTTTGTGATGAGCATACCAAGACCTGTTCCTGTAGACTTGGTTGTATAAAATGGTTCAAAAATACGCTTAATCATAGCCTCAGACATTCCAACACCATTATCTGTAATTGTCACCATAATTAATCCTTCCGTATCTTTAGCAATGAAAATAATTATTTCTCCTTCGGCTGTACGTGCTTCAATGGCTTCAATGGCATTTTTAATAATATTGATAAATACTTGTTTTAATTGATTTTCATTAGCTAATATTCGGTTATCTTCGCTGACAAGATGCAGTGAAAAGATAATGTTATGCTTTTGAAATTCGAGATGAAATAGGTGACTAATACTATTAATAATATCGTCTATGGAAACGATTTTTAATTGTTCTACATGAGGCTTAGACAGCACTAAAAATTCACCAATAATTAAATTAATACGCTCGATTTCGGATTGAATAATTTCAGTATAAGCATAACAGGATGAATCCTTTTCTATACTCATCATTTGTACAAAACCTGATATAACAGCCATAGGATTACGAATTTCATGTGCTACACCAGCTGCTATTTCGCCTGCCATTTTTAGTTTTTCTGATTGTAGTAAAAGTTGTTCATTTTCTTTTTTATAAGATATGTCGCGTGTAATAGCAGAAATAGCTATCATTTTGTTTGTGCGATCATAAATTGGCGAAAGTGAAATTTCAACATCGAAAACTGTACCATTTTTTCGCATATCTTGTGTTTCTAATAGTTTGATGCTTTTTCCCTCTAATAAACTGGCATAGCGCTGTTCTGCTTCCAAGACATTTTCTGGTGGCACGAGTGGGATGCTTTTGCCAACAATTTCTGCTCTAGTCCAGCCATATACTTCCTCAAAAGCTGGATTTACATCAATAATGCGATTATCTAAACTAAAAACCGCGATACAATCATTGGCATGTTGAAAAAACAAATGCAAATAGGCTTCTTGCGAAAGCAGCTCTTGTTTCTTCTCTAAATTCATTTCGTTTAGTCGATACCAAAAATGTTGTAAATAGCGTGATTGAATCCATCCAATAATAGTAAGTAAAAGGACAACAAAAATAAATGTATCGAAATACTGAGCATTCACAAAGGGTTCACTGGGAAAATGGTGATAATAAGATAGAGCTATAATTTCTAACAAAGAAACAATACTAATAAGGGTATTCATTTTTATCGATTGATAGATAGTTATTAATAATATATAGAAAATAAAGCAAATAAAACTAGTTAAAGAAAAGCTAAAGATATTAAGGTAAACGATGGCTATATTGCCTGATATAATTAATACCCATTGCATGGGCACTGGTTTAATTTTAAATATTTTGCCTGCTAGTAAAGGTAAAAATAATATTAGCAATATACCGATCAGTACTTCGAGGCTACTATAGAGATTTAACATAATAAGCACTCCATAGGCAAAAATAGCTGTCACATAAAATAGCAAGATAATCTCATTACGCATACGTAAAAATTCCAATTGTTGCATATTTAGCACCTCAATTTTTAATCAATATTTCCATCATACATGATTCGCAGTTGTCGATAAATGCCGATTTTTGATAAGATAGGAAAAATCGGACTTAATTTTATAAATGGTAGCGTTTTCATTTAAAAAACGTCTTGTGAGGCATTTCATTTCTAGGCGAATAAGTAGTAAAATAAATTCATTAGGTAAGTGGGGGTATTCAGATTGTCTTTTTTTGTCGAAAAACAAGAAATGATGAAATGAATGTTGAGATTGATTGGAGGACTATGAAATGTATGCAGAGGAATTGTTAAGTGCATTACCTTTGAAAAAAATAATTGGCGTGTTACCGGACCAAGTGACGGATATTGTGATTGATTCTCGAAGTGTGCAACCGAATAGCATGTTTGTATGTATTAAAGGTTACACAGTGGATGGCCATGATTACGCGCAAAGAGCTGTTGATGGTGGTGCAACAATTGTTGTCACTGAACGAGAACTACCATTAGCTGATGCGATAGCACAAGTTGTTGTGAAGGATACAGATCGTGCAGTTGGTTTGTTAGCTGCTAAGTTTTTTGACTATCCTTCAAAAGATATGACAATGATTGGTGTAACAGGGACGAATGGGAAAACATCTGTAACAGGTATTATTCAAAATATCATGCACGGTATGGGCGAGAAATCTGCATTGTCGGGAACAATTGGTTTTAATTTAAATGGTATTTTATATGAATCTGCGAATACGACAAGTGATGCATTATCGACGCAACAAATGATTTTCCGTGCAAAAATGGAAGGCTGCCGTTTAATGACGATGGAGGTTTCTTCACATGGTTTAGCACTTGGCCGTTTAGCAGGTGTTGATTATGATGTTGCCATTTTTACAAACCTTACTCATGATCATCTTGATTTCCATGGTACGATGGAGGAATATGGGAATGCAAAAGGCTTATTATTCTCTCAACTTGGACAAGACTTAGAAAAAAATAAACTAGTAGTGCTTAATGCGGACGATGCTTGGTCAGAACGCTATGCAGCGATGACGCCATTCCCAGTATGGACTTATGGATTAAACAATGAGACAGCCGATTTCCGTGCTATTAACTGTGAGTACCATGATTACATGACTTCATTTGATGTAGTGATGTCTGAAGGGATATTCCCTGTGAAAATGCATTTACTTGGTGAGTTCAATATTTATAATGTACTTGCTGCAATGGTTGCCTTTTATGGCAGAGGCTATTCAATGGAATCGATTATTGAACAGATAGAGCAATTACCACCAGTAAAAGGTCGTATGGAAAAAGTATGCTCTGATTTGCCAGTGCAAATCTTTGTTGATTACGCGCATACACCAGATGCTATAGAAAAGGCTATCGCAGCAGCTACGCCTTATAAAAAAGGAAAGCTTATTTTCTTAGTTGGCACAGGGGGCAATCGTGATAAATCTAAACGTCCTGCAATGGCTGAAAAAGCATCAGCAGCAGATTATGTAATTTTAACGACAGATGACCCACGCTATGAGGAGTACGATAGTATTACAGGTGATCTTGCTAAAGGCATGCTGCATAAAAATTATGCATGTATTGGAGATCGAGCAGAGGCAGTACGTCATGCAATAGAAATTGCTGAACCAGGGGATATGATTATTTTTGCTGGTAAAGGTCATGAAGATTACCAAATTATCGAAAATACAAAATATCCACATAGTGATGCAGAAATTGCGATAGAGGCTGGACACTTAAAATTTGTCTAAATTAATTGCGAAAAAAAACTTTAGTAGCAAGCCCAACTTGCAAGGCAGCCAACGTAGTGATGGCTTCCATGCGTACAATAATTCAAACGTATCGACAGTCTGAACCCTTTTAGTAGTGACTAAAGGGTTTTCTTTTTGGGGAATTCATGTAAAAAGGTTGTACGAAGGGCTAGACTTCTTTTATTATTAGTAGGTATGAAAAAAGGAGAATGAAGAGATGACTTCAAATTTAGAAAAAGATATATTAGCAAGACGTACGTTCGCTATTATTAGTCACCCGGATGCTGGGAAAACGACAATTACAGAAAAGCTTTTACTTTTTGGCGGAGCGATTCGTGACGCAGGTACAGTAAAAGGTAAGAAATCAGGGAAATTTGCTACATCAGACTGGATGGAAATTGAAAAACAACGTGGTATTTCGGTAACATCTTCTGTTATGCAGTTTGATTATAGTGGTTCACGCGTTAATATTTTGGATACACCAGGACACCAAGATTTCTCTGAGGATACGTATCGTACATTAATGGCAGTAGACAGTGCTGTCATGGTTGTAGATGCTGCTAAAGGGATTGAGGCTCAAACATTAAAACTATTCAAAGTTTGTAAAATGCGCGGTATTCCGATTTTTACATTTATCAATAAATTGGACCGTCAAGGGAAAGAGCCACTTGAGCTAATCGAAGAGCTTGAAGAAGTGCTTGGTATTCAAGCCTACCCAATGAACTGGCCAATTGGTATGGGGAAGGAATTCCTAGGTATTTATGACCGTTATAACAAACGTATTGAGCAATTCCGTACTGAAGAGGGAGAACGTTTCCTACCAATCGATGAGAACGGTGAGTTAGCAGTTGATAATCCGATGAAAGTCACTTCCTATTACTCACAAGCGATGGATGACATTATGCTACTAAATGAGGCAGGTAATGCTTATTCAGAAGAAAAAATTCGTCGTGGTGAATTAACACCTGTATTCTTCGGTTCTGCCTTAACAAACTTTGGGGTACAAACATTCCTTGAAACTTATTTACAATTTGCTCCAACACCTCAGCCTCGTATTACAGAAGATGAGCAGTTCATTGACCCTGTTGAGCATCCAGAGTTTTCTGGCTTTATTTTCAAAATTCAAGCGAATATGAACCCTGCACACCGTGACCGTATTGCCTTTGTACGAATCGTATCTGGTAAATTTGAGCGCGGTATGAATATGACGCTATCTCGTACAGGAAAATCGTTTAAAGTGACACAGTCTACACAGTTTTTAGCTGACGACCGTGAAACAGTTGACGAAGCGGTAGCTGGAGATATAATTGGCTTGTACGATACAGGCACATACCAAATTGGTGATACTGTTGTAGGTGGCAAGAAAACGTTCCAATTTGAAAAATTACCGCAGTTCACACCTGAACTATTTGTGCGAGTAACGGCGAAAAACGTAATGAAATCAAAGCAATTCCATAAAGGGATTTTGCAATTGGTGCAAGAGGGAGCCATTCAGTACTACAAAACACTTCATACAGAAGAAGTTATTTTAGGTGCAGTTGGGCAATTACAATTTGAGGTATTTGAACACCGCATGAAAAATGAATACAATGTAGAAGTAAGAATGGAGCCAATTGGTTCAAAAATGGCACGTTGGATTGAAAATGAAGAAGATGTCAAAGAATCAATGTCTTCAAGTCGTTCAATGCTTGTAAAAGACCGCTTTGACAATCTTGTTTTCCTATTTGAAAATGAATTTGCTATGCGCTGGTTCTCAGATAAAAACGAAAATATTAAATTATATAGCCTTCTATAAAAAGAAACACGAATCGACAATTCATCGATTCGTGTTTTTTTACAAGGAAAATAAGCGATTGGTGTAGAATATATACAATATAAGGAAATGGTGATAGTTTTTCTTGGGAAATAATGAATATTTCAATGGAGCGGAAGGCGGCGACTCCAGACCCTAGACTGAGCGTAGCGAGGGAAGCGGCTCGGTGCTTGCCCGCGGAAAGCGTCCGCCTGTAGCGTAATGTTGGGAATAATTTTTTTAGGATGAAATTGTTTCAACATAATGTATTAATTTATAAAAAATCCCCCTTTTCGGCTATCATAGGAAAGAAGAGAAAGAAAAGGAGTATTTACAAATGAACATTAGCAACTTTTCAATAAAAAGGCCTGTTTTTACACTTGTGTCGATGCTACTAATCATTATTTTAGGTGGCGTATCATTGTTAAAAATACCAATCACTTTAATTCCTGAATTAAATCCACCAATAGGTGTTGTTGTTACCTCCTATCCTGGTGCGAGCTCAACGGAAGTGAATGAGAAGGTAACAAAACCTTTAGAGGCAACATTGGCCACCTTGCCAGGCATAAAAAAACTTCAATCTACCTCACAGGAAGGTTCAAATTTAATTGTGCTCGAGTTTAATTGGACAACGGATATAGAAGAAGTTCAACTCGACATTTTACAGCGAATTGATATGACACCGTTACCGAGTGATGCACAAAAACCAAGTTTTTTAAAATTTGACCCATCACAGTTTCCAATTATTCAGCTTTCATTACGTGCAGACAATGATCAGGTGGACGTGCGTATTTTAGCAGATTCATTGGAAAAAGAGCTCCGTCGTACAGAAGGAGTTGCAAGTGTAAATGTCTCTGGCAAGCTTATAGAAGAAGTACAAGTAGCATTAGATGAATCGAAATTAATTGCCAAAGGCTTAACCCAAGCTGATATTATTCAAATCATTCAAACAAATAATGTGTCACTGCCTGGAGAACCAGTATTGACTGCTGATGGCCAAATGCTGTCGACACGTATTATTAGTACATTAACAAAACCAGAAGATATTGCGGATTTAATTGTATCCGTCAATCCAATAGACGGGGAAACACTAACGGTAGGAGATGTAGCGACCGTCGAGCGTGCAGAGCAAAAATCCTTAACCGAAACGCGTGCTAATGACCATCCAGCTGTATTAATGTCCGTTTTGCAAGAGTCAGGGGCAAATACTGCTGAAGTATCAAAAGCGTTCCAACAAACCTTAAATGACTTACTAGCACAGGAGCAATATAAAGGTGTAGTAGCAGATGTATTAGTAGATCAAGGGAATTATGTGAATTTAGCGATCAGTAACATCGGTTCTTCATTACTATTGGGTGGCTTATTTGCAATGCTTGTATTATTTGTTTTTTTACGAGGCGTGAAAAGCCCAATTATTATTGGCATTGCCATACCTTATTCTGTCATCGTCACATTTGTATTAATGTATTTTGCTCATTTCACTCTCAATATTATGACATTAGGTGCGTTGGCATTAGGCATTGGGATGCTTGTTGATAATGCAATCGTTGTTATTGAAAATGTGGAACGGCATCTAGGGCTTGGGAAAAACCCAATCGAAGCAGCAAAGCAAGGCACAAAGGAAGTGGCGCTAGCAATAACAGCATCTACATTAACAACAATTGCTGTGTTTATACCCGTAATGTTTATAGAAGGTTTAATAGGGCAAATCTTTACGGAATTTGCACTTACAATTTCCTTCAGTTTAATTGCCTCATTATTAGTCGCATTAACCGTTGTACCAATGTTGGCAAGCCGTCTGTTAAAAATGAAAGACCAAAATATTAATGAAATGCGAAAAGCATCGGCATTTTATAAGCACTACAATGCATCTATTGTTTGGGTTTTAAAACATCGTTTTTTAGTTATTTTATCGGCCGTTATCCTCTTCGGTTTATCCGTATTTGGCTTATCGAGAATCGGTACGGAATTTTTACCAGCAACAGATGAAGGATTTGCTTCTATCAGTGTAGATCTTGATAGAGGGGCTGCAGTAACAAAAACGGAACAGGTTGTCACAGCAATAGAGGAGCGCTTAAAAGAAGAGCAAGATGTGGATGTCTATGTTAGCCTAATTGGCGGTACGCAGCAGTCGCAAGCACGTGGACAAACAAGTGCAAATCGAGCGGAAATCTATGTGAAGCTAGTACCACTTGCAGATCGTAAACGTTCAATTTTTGAATTTGTAGAAGAGGTAGAAAAGGATTTAAACAATGAGCTAGGTGAGCAAGCTGACATCACATTTAATGTATCTACATCGTCGGGTTCATCTCCTAATACATTGACATTCCGATTAACTGATTCAAATGAACAACGTTTACAAGAGTCAGTTGATAAAGTACAGCAAGAACTAAAGCGCATTAACATTGTCACAAATGTAATGACAGATTTAGATAATACAGTCCAAGAAATTCAAATTGAAGTAGATCGTGAAAAAGCTAAGGATTATGGCTTTTTACCTGCTCAGATAGCTCAAACGGTTAATCAAATGACAAAGGGGCAACTGACGACGCAAATGATTGATGATGATGGAACTGTGTTATCGGTGTATACAGGCTTTGGTCAGTCATTTAATGAAAGTATTGAATCCTTAAAGGCAATGGAGCTTCGTTCTCCAGCAGGTCTATTTGTTAAGCTCGATGAAATCGCGCACGTATCTATACAAGAAGGACCAGTATCGATTAGACGTTCCGATCAGGCTGCTGCAGTTGCATTTTTCGTTGATTATACAACGAAGGAGTCACTAGGGGGTATTTCAAAAGAGGTCGATAAGGCTCTTGAAAAAGCTAATTTGCCTTCTGAAACACAAGTGGTGTTTAGTGGTGATCGTGAGCTTTATGATAGCGCGATTGATGATATGCTTTTAGCTGTAGCGTTGGCTGTAGTGCTTGTTTATATTGTAATGGCAGCGCAGTTTGAGTCATTTAAATATCCTTTCGTCATTATGTTTACGGTACCGCTTATGATTATTGGTGTTACGATTGCAATGTTTGCTACAAAGACATTACTAGGTGTGACATCTGTTATTGGGATTTTGGTACTTGTGGGCATTGTTGTAAACAACGGTATTGTGCTAGTCGATTATATTAATCAGCAAAAGATGAATGGCATGAAGTCCTATGATGCGATTTTACTTGCTACACAAGATCGACTGCGACCAATATTAATGACAGCGTTAACAACTATATTAGGTTTGCTACCACTTGCTCTTGGTATTGGCGAAGGTACGGAGATGAACCAGCCAATGGGTATCGCTGTAATTGGTGGGCTTATTACTTCGACTTTACTGACATTATATATAGTGCCAGCTGTTTATAGCTTAATGGATAAAGAAACTAGAAGATTGCCTTAAGTATAAGGGGGAAATGAGATATGGGTGTTCATTTTTTTACAGGTTTTCCAGGGTTCATTTCAAGTCAATTAATACGTGAGCTATTTCACAAAAATAAAACGCAACAAGTTATCGCAATTGTGCTAGCGGGGGAATTACCAAAAGCAACTGTTGAAAAAGGCAAGATAGAAGTAGACTATCCTCATTGTTCGATACAAATCGTCGAAGGAGACATTACACTACCTAATTTAGGGCTGACAAATCAAGTCGTACAGGAAATTCTGCCTCAAATTGAAGTGTTTTGGCATTTAGCAGCTATTTATGATTTAGCTGTGCCGAGAGATATCGCTTGGAAAGTTAACGTACATGGCACAGCAATGGTAAATGATTTTGTACGAACACTACCGAATTTAAAGCGGTATATGTATTTCAGTACAGCATATGTTGCTGGACTGCGTGAAGGGATTTTACGTGAAAATGAATTGATTCGACCTCCTGCTTTTAAAAACTATTATGAGGAGACAAAATACGAGGCGGAGCATCGTGTAGAAGATTTAAAGTCGGAGATACCGATAACGATAATTCGACCAGGCATTGTGCGGGGGCATTCAGAGACTGGGGAAACGATTAAATTTGATGGGCCCTATTTCTTTTTAAATATGGTAGAAAAATTAAAACGTTTACCGATTATACCGTATATAGGGGTGTCAAGCACGGCAATTAATGTTGTGCCGATCGATTATATTATCAATGCAGTAACTTATATAATGGATGAGAAAAGTGCGGAAGGGAAAACTTTACATTTAACAGATCCGAATCCACATCCTGTACAAGAGGTATATCGCACAATGGTAAAATTATTAACGGATCATTATCCAAAAGGACGTTTTCCTTTGTCTTTAGCAAAACAATCGTTAAAAGTACCGTTCATTCGGAAGATGTTAGGCGTGGAGCAAGAATCTTTAGATTATTTAACATGGCAGGCAGTCTTTGATACAACAGAAGCGGTTGCCATTTTACAAAAAGGAAATATTACATGTCCTGATTTTATACAAACAATGCCGAAGATGGTGGATTTTTATCTAGCACATAAAGACGATAAAAACTACCAAATTCAAATTAAATAATGATGGATTTCTTTGTCAGCTTTAAATGATAGTGCTATAATAAACGAACAAAAGAATTATCCTTAGACAATTTGTTAAAGGGGAGTAGCTAGCAGATGCGAGCGATGCATCTGATTTCACATTCGTCAAGACATGGTATTTGCCATCGGGTGTGATAGCAAATGTTGTTACTTTGCAATAGGTGCAAAGCTGAGACTTGTAATGAGAGAAGTAACAAATACAAATTTGCTTAGCAAGACCTTTGCCTTCTTTCAGGCAGGGGTTTTTTCTTTTGCATTTGACTAGTAAATGACCGCAATTTTGGGTATACAGAGTTTAAAGGAGGAACAGAGGATGGAAGCAATATTATTACAATATGGCTGGGTACTGATTGTACTCGTTGTATTAGAAGGATTACTAGCAGCAGACAACGCAGTTGTAATGGCTGTTATGGTTAAACACTTACCGCATGACCTACAAAAAAAGGCACTTTTTTACGGATTATTTGGAGCATTAATATTCCGATTCTCTGCGCTCTTTGTTATTACAGTATTAGTTAACTACTGGCAAATTCAGGCGGTTGGAGCTGCCTACCTATTGTTTATGTCAGCGAAAAATATTTATGACTTAAGAAAAGGTAAAGATGAAGAAGAAGAAAATGATGAGGCGGCTGTGAAAAAGGGTTCTGGCTTCTGGATGACTGTCTTAAAAGTTGAGCTTGCCGATATAGCATTTGCAATTGACTCAATGCTTGCTGCAGTTGCTATTGCTGTGACGCTTCCACACTTAGGTAATTTTGATATTGGTGGCATTAATGGTGGGCAATTTATTATTATGCTATTAGGTGGCTTTATAGGCGTCATCATGATGCGTTTTGCTGCACAATGGTTTGTGAAAGTTTTAAACGACTATCCTTCACTTGAAACAGCAGCCTTTTTAATTGTTGGATGGGTTGGGGTAAAACTTGTTGTTTTAACATTAGCTCATGAAAAAGTGGGCATATTACCTACAGAATTCCCTCATTCAACAGGCTGGGAATTAACGTTTTGGATTGTGTTAATAGGCATTGCATTTGTCGGTTATTTAGTAGGAGTACGTAATAAAAAACAAACAAAATAGCCGTTTAAATTTTTATAAATATATTTTAAATCCGCGTTGCTTTCTGCAGGCAAGGCAGAGCCGCATCACTTGCTTCCACTAGCATGATTTTGTGTGCTTGCTTTTTCTGCGAAAGTCACAATGCGGATTTTTCTTTATATCGAATAAATAGCTCGAGGTTGCTCATTTTATACTGTGTAGAACAGCCTCTTTCTTTTTTTATAGTTTTTTTCTATACTAATATCTATCTTGGCATCATGAATGGAAGGAGTTGATGAGGTGCCTTGGAAAAAATCATCAAATAAATTAATTACACCGTTTCAGGCACTAGTTTCTTATTATTTCATAGCAATAGCAATTTCCTTCCTATTGTTACGACTGCCCGGCGTTCATCAAACGGGTGTAAAGGTATCCTTATTAGATAGCTTATTTACTGCCGTAAGTGCTGTTAGTGTTACTGGTTTAACAACGTTTAATATTTCAGAGACCTATACAACATTTGGGCTCGTCATGGTACTTGTTATTTTACAGCTCGGCGCGATTGGTATTATGTCGCTAGGAACTTTTGTATGGTTACTTGTAGGAAAAAAAATCGGCATGCGTGAACGTCAACTAATTATGATTGATCATAATCAGTATAATTTATCAGGCGTTGTCCAATTGATTCGAGAAATTTTGAAAATCTTAATCGGTATAGAATTAGCAGGAGCTATTATTTTAACTGCTCATTTTACGAATTATTTCGATACATTTGAACAAGCTCTAATTCATGGTGTCTTTGCTTCTATATCAGCTACCACTAACGGAGGCTTTGATATTACAGGAATGAGTTTATTGCCATTCCATAATGATTATTTCGTCCAACTCATCACAATGGTATTGATTGTGTTAGGCGCAATTGGCTTCCCAGTGCTCGTCGAGATAAAAACATTTTTACTTAATCGACATGCTAATTTCCGATTTAGCTTATTTACAAAAATAACGACAACGACTTATGCCATTTTATTTGTAGTAGGGGCGCTCGTTATTTTACTGCTTGAGTCATTCCATTCATTTAAAGGAATGCCTTGGCATGAAGCGATCTTTTCCGCAATGTTCCATTCCGTATCTACACGTTCTGCGGGACTTACAACATATGATGTAACATCCTTCAGTGAGGCGACAGATATTTTTATGAGCTTTTTAATGTTCATTGGTTCATCTCCAAGCTCAGTTGGAGGCGGTATACGGACGACGACTTTCGCTATCGCGATATTATTTTTAATCACGTTTGCACGTGGAAGAGAGGATATTCAAATTTTTGGGCGTGAAATTCATTTAATTGATGTCTTCCGAGCATTTGTCGTTATTTTAGTAGCTTGTTTTATGGTGCTAATTGCGACAATCATTTTACTTATTACAGAGCCACATGCGACGCTTATACAAATCATATTTGAAATTACATCTGCGTTCGGAACATGCGGTATGTCTTTAGGAATTACCTCCGATTTATCGGTTGTAGGTAAAATCATCATTATTATTTTAATGTTCATAGGGCGAGTAGGTTTAATTTCCTTCCTGTATTCACTTGGTGGAGGCGGAAGAGGTAAAAAATCCAAATACCATTACCCGAAAGAACGAGTGATTATCGGATAATCATCTAGAAGTATGGGGCGAGAATGATTTAACGCGCAGTGATGGTTGTGCCCCTGAGACTGTAGCTAAACTCGAAACTTTTCGAGCGTTTAGCTACAGTTTTTTTGCATTTAATTGTCGTAGATTTGTGTTGCTGGTCATATGGGCTTTCCTTAAATTTTCAAAATTGTTTGCGTGCCTGACACTGAAAAAAAAGTTTAGTTGTTTTATGGTGCGGGTACAACTTATTAAGAGTGGTTGAATACCACTACCTTGTATTAGAACTGAGGGGCATCTGAAATAAAATGTAGAAAAAGACAGATAACGGTGAACCCAGTTATGAAAAAGAAACAAAAGGAGAACTTAACTATGTCACTTACAAGCACAGCTAAACAAGAATTAAAGGACTTACTAAAAGAAACACACAAACGAGGAATTATGAAAAGAGATCATAGTGATCGAGTAAGCAGTATGACAGATAGCGAAGCATTAGGATTATTAATTTCTGTTGTAAAACGTACATTGTAAAATCTCACTAATCAAAATAGCTACATGCTACAATGGATTCTATGTACATTGCTATACTCTAAAGCAAGTAGATTAAGTACTTTACTGTAATATCGAAAAGGATGAGGCTTAATGACTTTCTACTATTATATTGTATTTAATATTTAATATATAAACAGATGTAAGCAATTGTAAAGTAGTGGATTTATGAAGTATGTTGTTTTGCTCAATGGATAACAAAAGGATGCGAAACTATATTTCGAATTATTCGCTAGGCTTTTTAGGATGTTTGATTGTTTTTTTATGCAATTTACAAGCTTAAATTTGCCTTTGAAAGTCGTTCAGACTAAGCATTGAATAGCGAAAAAGTAAATTTGTCGAAAATATATCTAAAAATTTAGAAAATTTAACAAAATATTTCCTGAATAAAAACAGTGAATAATAGGTAAAAAGTACTTGTTGTAAATAACTATATTTTAAGTAATTTGTTCTAATGGTTTTTATTGTCATTGTGAGTCCATTACTAGCGCTAAAAGTTAGTATTAGTAGGCAGAATTTATAATTGATTCGTAATGCGAAGGATAGGGAATGAATTAAAAAATGGAATTATTTTAGTTTTAAATTAAAAAAAACGCTACTCCTTGAAATATTTCAAGTGAATAGCGCTTTTTTATTAAACAGCAGGGATTGTTGCAAAATACGGTTCTTGGCCGTGTCGGAAGTAGGTTAAAAGATAGCCGTTTTTTTGTACAATTTTGCCATTTGAAAATTTTTGATAATCTAAGTTATGCGGAATGATAAGTGTATGCTTGAATAATTCTTTTTCAGTTAAATTCAAGTTAGCAAATTCCTCGCCTGCAATGTTAGGATTTTCACGTAGAGCAGTGTAAAGTGCTTTTTGCTGCACTTCGGTTGGGCGATCTTTCCACCATAATTTCCGTGGTTGGAATTGCTGTGCCTTTAAATAATCAAGCTGCATTAAGCTTTGGATAACTTGTAAATTAGCACTTTCCACTGTTTCTAAAAACTCTAGTAAACGGCGGAACAAATCTTCAAGCTGATGACCAATACGTGACCATCCCTTTGTTTCCCAATAAGTTCCGAAGTTTTGGAAGAAATCAAATGGTGTATCAAATACTTCTGTTACTAAATATTCGATTGTATAATCCATTCGGTGAGCATTCCAATATTTTTCGAGTACATCTTCCGCATGTTTAATACGGACAATATCATCAAAGTTTAAGACATTATTCGAAAAAATTTCATATGGAGCTAAGTCCACATACGTATAGCCAAACTTTTCAGCCTCCAAACGTAGACCTGTACCACGCAATAGCTTTAAGAAGCCTAACTGTAATTCCTCAGGGCGCATAGCAAAAACATCATTAAATGTTTGTCTGAAGCTACTATAATCCTCTTCTGGTAGGCCAGCAATTAAATCTAAATGTTGATCGATCTTGCCGCCATCTTTGACCATTGTTACTGTACGCGTTAATTTTTCGAAGTTTTGACGTCGTTGTACTAGTGTGTTTGTTAAATCATTTGTAGATTGAACACCAATTTCAAAGCGGAAAAGCCCTTTTGGTGCATTATCATTTAAAAATTGAATGACTTCGGGACGCATTATATCTGCTGTTATTTCAAACTGGAAGACTACACCTGGCTGATGTTCATCTATTAAAAATTGGAACATTTCCATCGCATAGCTACGGCTAATATTAAATGTACGATCGACAAATTTAATAGTTCGAGCACCGTTATTCATTAAATAACGAATATCTTCTTTTATACTTTCTCTATTGAAATAGCGTACGCCCACTTCAATAGAAGATAAGCAAAATTGACAGCTAAAAGGACAGCCTCTGCTTGTCTCAATGTATTGAATTCGCTTGCTTAGATGTGGTAGATCCTCTTCAAAGCGGAATGGGCTCGGCAATTCACGTAAGTCAATTTTAGGTGCCTGCGCGTGAATTCGAATTTTACCGTCCTCTAAGTAACAAATGCCTGGAACATCTTCTAAAGGTAGTTCTCCATGCAAATGGTGTAGTAACTGCTTAAATGAAGTTTCTCCTTCACCCATGACAATAAAATCAACTTCTTCTATACGACGTAACCAATGATGGACATCGTAAGATACTTCAGGTCCGCCTAGCAAAATTTTAACATTTGGACAAACCGTTTTTAACATTTTAATAACGTGTATTGTTTCTTCAATATTCCAAATATAGCAACTGAAACCTACGATATCGGGGTTTTTTTGAAATAAATCTGATACAATATTAAATGCAGGGTCTTTAATTGTGTATTCTGCAATGACTGGATTGTATTCAGGTAAAGCAGCACTTTTTAAATAACGCAATGCTAAATTTGTGTGGATATATTTTGCGTTTAAAGTAGTTAAAATAGTATTCATGCATTAATCTTCCTTTCACTTTCTAATTGTAACAGTCAAGTAGCTGACAAACAATATAATCCTTTAGACCTATTTATTTTGTGAACGGTTCGTGAAATAATTTTAAATACTTAAATTTACTAAATTTTGTAATAATAGAATCGTACAGTCATAAAGTATAGTAAAGGCTCAAAATTCGAATGAGAGGTTTTTTACTCTTTTGAAAGGTTCGGTGAGAAAGTTGAAGCAAAATGATATAAATCAATGTTTTGGAAATCTTATGAAAAGTACTTCGTCACCAACACTTATTCTAAATAAATCAGGGAAAATTTTGAATTGTAATGAGGCAGCTATTAAACTTTTTGATCTTAATTCATCATTTAAAGGTTATATAACAATGGACGAGCCATCCAATATTAAATGGGCTAAGTTCGTTAAGGAGCTACAAAGTGAGTTAAGATCAGAAGAAATATTTAATATTCGTAAAAATAACAACGATCTAGAAATGATGTCCTTTAAATGTTTCTATGATCCAAACACAGAAGAAATAGTCGCACAGCTATCAACTATCAATAATGACAGAGCGATTGAATTATATGTTAGCAAGGAACAGGAACGTTCACAATCCTTCAGTGCATATGATCATTTACCCTATGCTGTTATTGTGAGTGATGCGAGTGGGATTATTCTTGGTTTAAACAAATATGCAGAAATGTATTTAAAAATAGAAAAACCGCAGCTTCTTCATAAAGCGCATCAACATATATTTGACTCATTTACAATGAAGAATGGACAAATTACAACATATTTATCCAAATTGATGGGTGAAAAACATGCCAATATTCATGTCGTAGATGAAACCCAAGTAAGCAGAACTTGCTATTATGAAATCTCAAGTGTTTTCGATGAATATAATAATATTATCGTTACGGTTATTAATGATGAAACTGAGAAAAAGCAGTTGCAGCATAAAGTGGAGCATCAAGAAGCATTAAATGTAGTTGGACAAATGGCGGCAAGTATTGCACACGAGATTCGTAATCCTTTAACGTCTTTAAAAGGCTTTACGGAACTTTTAAAGCTGAATGCAGATGAGGAATCGCGCATGTATTTATCTGTCATCGATAGTGAGCTACAACGGATGGAGCAAATTTTGTCAGAATTGTTAGTTTTGTCGAAGCCGACAAGCATGAAGGTCGAATTAATCGAATTAGATCAAATTGTAAAACAAGTAATCGAATTTATGTTACCAGATGCTTTGATGAAGAAAATAATGATTCAATATATTCCTACTGCTACAGAAGTGTATATTGGAGGCAATGAAAACCGTCTAAAGCAAGTATTTATGAACCTTATAAAAAATGCGATGGAAGCGATGCATAATGGCGGTACAATTACGGTAGAAATGAATGTTATTGACTGTACGATTGTAGAATTAATGATTAAAGATGAAGGCAGTGGTATGGATAGTAAAACAATCCAAAACCTATTCCAACCTTTTTACACGACGAAATCATCAGGGACAGGACTAGGCCTTGCTTTCGTGAAAAAGGTTATCGAAGAGCATGAAGGGATAATAGGCGTACAAAGTGAAGTACAGAAGGGGACATGCTTCCATATGCAGTTTCCAGTTTACACATTCAATCAATTGGACTCGTTAGATGTTGCGAAGGATTCTGCGTATTTAGTAACCTAAATACAGTGAAAATTATTTCAATAGTGCGCTATTATTGATTGCTTTTGACAATGCTTTTCAAAAGTCGCTATAATGACATGTATAAAGAGCGAATTGAGAGGACAAGGTTATGACGTCAGAAGAAGATTTAAAGCAAACTTTAAAATTATATATTGTATTATCCCGTGCCCATAAAGCAATTAATGAGATGACAAATCATTTTTTTCAAGAGAATGGTCTGAATCCTACTGAATTTGCGGTTTTAGAACTCCTTTACCATAAAGGGAGACAACCATTACAGCAAATCGGTAATAAAATTTTACTTGCCAGTGGGTCTATTACGTATGTAATTGATAAGCTTGAAAAAAGAGGCTATCTTTTACGAGTTTCCTGTCCATCAGACCGTCGCGTTACCTATGCAGAAATTACAGCGGAAGGTGAAGCGTTTATGGGCGAATTATTTCCAAAGCATGAACAACATCTACATGAATTAATGAGTGCTTTATCAGTCGAGGAAAAAGATCAAGCAATAGGCCTATTAAAAAAATTAGGACTATCGATTAAAGACTTGTCTTATTAAAAAGAGTTGTCTCAAATGGATTTTGAGGCAATTCTTTTTTCTATGCCCAAATATAGGATGTAAAAAAGGAACATAACGTAGTTTTTGGCAAGGAATCGATTTTAATAGCTATTTTTGCCTGTTAGAAAGGTTTTTTAAGGGGAGGACACCGTCGCCCTATGTTTTTTGTTAGTGAATAGAAGAAAGGCCTTAGAATGAATTCTAAGGCCTTTTAAATAATTTATATTATTTTTTAGAAATAGTAGCTGCCATGGCAAGCATTGCAGCAGTTAAATCTTGTTCATCATTATCATGAATTGTTAATTTTGTAATGAGTCCATCTTTTTCAAATACGACACCCACTACTTTTTCTGTATCAAAGTCTACAACATAGCCTTCGATATTTTTAATATCCTTAAATGCAGAAAGTTCTTCCGCAGATAATGGTACTGTGCCTCCAACTGCATTCATGTAGTCTTGCATAGATGTTTTTACAGCATCATAGCTTGTTTCAGAAGCATTTGTAGCTTCAATACGCATAAATACTTCATCATCAGCATTTGATACTAACATGTCTTTTCCTGGTTCTTCTTGAGAAAGCGTAAATTCAGGTAGTTGTTGGAATTTATAGCCTTGATCAACACTATCAGATTCAGTTGCTGTTTCCTTTTTGTCGACACCATTTTGAACGTATTGCACTTCTTGTTCTGGTTTAGCTTGTGTGTCTGTATTGGCATCATTTGATGTAGGCGTTTCTTGCTTGTCATCGCCTGCAGTTTCATTGTCAGATGGTTGTTGTGAGTTCGCTGGTTCATTTTGTTCAGCATCTGATTGTTCTGTCTTCTCAGTGGTATTACACCCCACGAAAATAACAGCTGTTAGTAATAATGCAAGCATTGAAAATAATTTTTTTTGCATGAAAAGCCCTCCTTTTCTATATTAAACGCTAATAAAAGATAAAATGTTTCCAATTTTTTTTGTTATGATGTTAAAGGTAACACTAAAAACAACAATAGAACAAAAACAACATGGGCCACAATAACTAACGGCATACTCTTGCGCCATTCATAAATAAAGCCCCAAATAAGACTTGTAACAAGAGCTGCAACTATACCTAGCTTAAAACCACTAAATGCAATTGAGATGGAACATAAAATGGCTGTTACGACCACTGCTAAAACAGGGCGCATAAAACGCTTTAATTGTTGTTGTACGTATCCACGCCAAAATAGTTCTTCGCCAATGGCAACAATAAACACAAGTAAAATATAGTGCCAAATATTTTGTGGACCGTAAACAGTTAAAAACTTTTTCACTGTTACTACTAGCCGATCATTTATATATGGAGCGAGCCAATAACCAAAACGTATAATGCCATATGTGATAGTACCATACCCTATGCCGAAAATTAGAAACTTCCAAGTAGGCAATTGATCTTCAATCGTACCTGAAAGAATAGCAATAGCTATACATACGAGCAGTGTGAATGCATACAAGTACCAAAATACAGCTGGATTAGCAAATGTGAAAGCAAGCATACCATAAACGAATAATAAAGAAAGGAGAAGTATTATTGTTTGTTTCGAATTTGTTTGCATAATTCGACCTCCATACTTTAATTTTACCAAAAAAATAGTCCCTAATCATCTATAAAGACAAAAAGGGACTATTCAGAATATTAAGCTTCACTTGCATATAAGATTTTGTAACGTTTATGGTTGACGACCGTTTTCTCTTCAATTTCAAGGGAATCAAAATTCTCCATATATGTTAGATCAACGATCACCGAATTTTCATTTACTTTTTCAACAATACCTTGCAAACCATTTTTAAACTCGATAATATTTCCAACTTCAGCTATTTTCACAGACAGTCAGCTCCTTCATCGACTAATAATATACAGTTTGCATGAAAAAAAGGAAAACGTAAAGCTTTTTTTGAATAATTCATAATTTTGATACACAAAATAAGGAAAGAGAAGGGAATAGAAAAAATGGAACAATATGAAAAAATACTTAAACAATTACAAGAGGGAGAAATACAAAGTATTGAAATTACGAAAGACCAATTTTATGAGTTTCGTGAAGTATTAGTGAAGCACCCGCTATTTAAACATTTTAGAGGTGAAGCAAAACAAAATGGGATTATCATCTATACTTATTTGGAAATTCCTAGAAGTTAAATTTGTCGAACATTGTCGTAACTTAATGCTGTAAGAAATGAAATATAAATGTATAATAATGGTATGATTATTTGTATGTTGGAGGGTTGTATGAATGGTCAATCTACTCTTGAAACAAATGGAACAAACTCGTGAGATGATGATTCGCTCTGGTGTTGAAAACGGGTTACAGAATGCAAAAACCATTCAACTGAGTCGCAGACTAGATCAGTTAATGAATACTTATTATAGACAGACAACATTAGAAGAAGAAGATCAGGATGATTTGTTTCAGTATTCAGAGTAAAACTTTTTAGATTAGATGTTTAAAAATGCATTTACTGGGGAATAGTTAATATGAACACAGCAACATTCTCATTTCCCCCTTTAGAGCAGTGATTCCCATCACCTGCTCTCTTTTTTTTGCTTATTCGGTATATATGCCATACATACTAAAATTAGTACAAGTTTTAAGAAGAATTTGAATTATTGAACTGATTCAACTACACTAAAAACACATCATAAGCTAAGCAACAACTCCTTATAGCTCAATTTATGAGCAGAGGAAACAATTGCTTAGTTTTACTAAATGAATGAATAGCATTCAAACGTGTAAATGCGACTACTTTGACGGAAAGATAAGCGAACGAAGTGCTCGGTTCTTGCCCGCAAATAGTGCATCCTGCTGCGAATGAAATTGATTCAAGTAAAGGAGTCCTTACATATGGGAAAAGAGCGTATTGCATTTATTGGTACTGGTGTTATGGGTGCTAGCATTATCAAACACTTACTGCAAAATGGACATGAGGTCACAGTTTACACTCGCACTAAAGAAAAAGCAGAGCCGTTAATGGCATTAGGTGCTAGTTGGGCTAGTTCGCCAGCTGAAGCTTTTAAAGATAAGGATATAGCGTTAACGATGGTTGGTTATCCAACTGATGTTGAGGAAGTATATTTCGGTGAACATGGTCTATTCAAAACTGCACAGGCTGGCAATATTGTTATCGACATGACAACATCTGAGCCGACGTTAGCGAAGAAGATTTATACCCATGCTCAAACGCTCGGGGTGGAAGCTCTGGATGCACCTGTTTCTGGTGGAGATGTTGGTGCTCAAAATGGCACATTATCCATTATGGTTGGTGGAAATGAACATGCCTTTAATCAAGTTGCACCAGTTCTACAACAATTTGGAGCAAATATAGTGTATCAAGGTGAAGCAGGTGCAGGACAGCATGCCAAAATGTGCAATCAAATCGTTATTGCATCTGGCATGATTGGTGTATGTGAGTCACTTGCTTATGGCTTAAAGGCTGGGTTAGATTTAGCTACGGTATTAAAATCTATCTCATCAGGTGCTGCTGGTTCTTGGTCGTTAAGCAATTTAGCTCCACGCATGATGAACGAAGATTTTGCACCAGGCTTTTATATTAAACATTTTGTAAAGGATATGAAAATTGCTTTAGATGAATCAAAGAATATGGGTATTTCTTTACCAGGACTAGCATTAGCTTATGAAATGTATAACAAGCTGATCGCTGAGGGCTATGGTGACAATGGTACACAGGCTCTTTTAAAGTATTATCAATAGACAGTAATAAAAGAGAAAGTGTTAGATTGATGTAATCAATCTAACACTTTTTTTGCATTGTTGTTGAGTGCCAGGCACTATTCTTTACTAAAAAGTTGAGAATCTAAAGAGAATCTAGACGCCCCTGCAAGAGCAAAGTATAGAGCTATAGCACCTAATGCCAAATCAAGCTCATAGCCTGCCAATCCATTTTCTCCGATAAACCCAATGCTAAGCTTTGCTGTAAAGATAGCAACAATCATTGTCATTGTTAGTAAAGCACCAAAAATTCTTGTTGCAAAGCCTAAAATAAGGGCAACTCCACCAACTAATTCAATAATCGCAACGATATACGCCATAAAACCTGGTATACCTAGACTATTAAAAAAGTCAGCTGTGTAGCTAATTCCGCCTTGGAATTTTTGAAAACCATGTACTGCAAAAATAATGCCGAGAACGACACGTAAAATAGTTGAACCAATGTTTTGCATAATGTAATTACTCCTTTTCTTCAACTTACATTTCGTAACTTAGTTTATTTTTAAAAACAACTTTTGTCAAGTAACTAAGTAGATTTTAAGAACTGATTTTTAAAAAGTGATATAATCTTTTATAGGAACTAGTAATAAAGGGGGGAGTAATTTGAATCAAAAAAATATTTGTCCACGATTTGAAAAAGCACTTATGCTATTGAATCATCGTTGGAATACATTACTTATTTATCAGTTACTTGACGGGCCACAACGATTTTCAACTATTAAAAATCAGTTGAATATTAGTAGTCGGGTATTAACGGAGCGATTAAAGGAGTTGGAGACCGAGCAAATCGTGTTACGTACCGTCATTCCTTCTACACCAGTTGTTATTGAGTATGAGCTTACAGAAAAAGGATATGCCATCACACCCGTTCTAAAAGAAATTGAACAATGGTCTAGTAAATGGGTAACTATTGCTGAGGAATAATAAAAAAGATATTCAAGCGAGGGGGACTGACCCCAACAGTATAGACAAATAAAAAAAGCATCTTCAATTGAAATTCGGGTATAGATACTTAAATTTCAATTTGGAGGTGTTTTTTCT
>NZ_JBIWDA010000009.1:0-55337 GCF_044761745.1 Lysinibacillus sp. NPDC097279
CACACCCGTTCCCATACCGAACACGGAAGTTAAGCTCTTTAGCGCCGATGGTAGTTGGGGGCTTCCCCCTGTGAGAGTAGGACGTCGCTAGGCAAATCAAAACCTGAGAATTTATTCTCAGGTTTTTTTGTATTTTAATTAGTCTATTTGAATAAGCCTCACTAAAATTGCATTGAGGCTATTCGACAAATAGACTTTGTATGCTGCTGCTTTATATACTCATTTTTTATCTATTAAAATTCAAGGGCGTTTCGCAGATTATTAAGATAGGATTGGCTGACTGGCAGTTCCGTCCCATCTTTTAACGTAACGATAAAATTTGAAGTGAGATCACGTGCCATTTTTTTTATGAAATGAATATTCACAATATATGATCGATGAATACGAATAAAAAATGGTGGTAAACGCATTTGTAACTCTTTGAGTGTAATACTCGTTTTAAACTGTTCCTTTTCTACATAAAACCATGTTTTTTTCTGAAGACTTTCAAGGTATGATATGTTCTCAATTGCAACAGGATTCCATTCTTCCTCTCGTTTACCAGTTAAAAATTGATAGGGTTCTAATTTTTGGACAGTAAAAGTTGAAGGTAATACAACTACTAATGCAGCTAGAGTATTTTGTATATGTATTGGATAGCCAATACCGTAATATGGTGTTCCAAATAAGGTATTATCTAAAATTGCATCTGTACGTTTTTCTGTTTGTAGTACTTGCGCTGCAATACTACCTGGCTCAACTTGCCGCCCTGTTTCTAAATGAATATTGTGTGATTCAGAGTGAAAATAAATATAGGAGTTTTGAACAGCAATGGCGATGGACGAATTTGGTGGAATCCAGTCTTGTAACATCGTAATAAATTGTTGTGAAATATCTTTTTGTAAAGAATCGAATTCATTATTCATTGTGATTGTCCCCCTTGTTTGTAAACAGTTTACCAAATTTTGTCGCTAAAAAAGGTAGCTTCATCATTAAAATTCGGTATTTTATCTAAAAATAGTGAAAATTTAGATTAGCTGTTATATATTAATTTACAACAAATAAACCTGTTATGGAACAGAATTTAAAAAGTTTTTTAACAGAGTATATTTTATACAAAGGGGAAGGTGGAATTTCAATATGTCAACACGTCAAGAAAAAATCCAAGCTTTAGAAAAACAATGGGCAGAAAACCCCCGTTGGGCTGGTATTGAGCGCGCATATACAGCTGAAGAAGTAGTTAAATTACAGGGGTCTGTAGTAATTGAGCAAACTTTAGCAAGTAAAGGTGCTACACGACTTTGGAAATCCCTACATGAAGAGCCATTCATTAATGCATTAGGTGCACTAACAGGTAACCAAGCGGTTCAACAAGTAAAAGCAGGATTACAAGCAATTTACTTATCAGGCTGGCAAGTAGCGGCAGATGCTAACCTTTCTGGTCAAATGTATCCTGACCAATCATTATACCCAGCTAACTCTGTACCAGCTGTAGTAAAGCGTATTAATCAAGCACTACAACGTGCAGATCAAATCGACCATGCTGAAGGTCGAGTAGATGATTTCGATTGGTTTGCTCCAATCGTTGCAGATGCTGAAGCTGGTTTCGGTGGTCCTCTAAATGTATTCGAACTTGTAAAAGGTATGATCGAAGCTGGAGCAGCAGGTGTTCATTTAGAAGACCAATTAGCTTCTGAGAAGAAATGTGGACACTTAGGAGGTAAAGTATTACTTCCTACACAAAATGCTGTTCGTAACTTAATTGCAGCTCGTTTAGCAACTGATGTAATGGGTGTAGATACAATTTTAATCGCACGTACTGACGCAGATGCTGCTGATATGGTTACTTCAGATATCGATCCACGTGATGCTGAATTTATTACTGGTGAACGTACACCTGAAGGCTTCTTCCGTACAAAACCAGGTATTCAACAAGCAATTGCTCGTGGTTTAGCATACGCACCATACGCAGATTTAATCTGGTGTGAAACATCTAAGCCATCTCTTGAAGAAGCTCGCGAATTTGCAGCGGCGATTCATGCTGAATTCCCTGGTAAAATGCTTGCTTACAACTGCTCACCTTCGTTCAACTGGAAAGCAAACCTTTCAGAAGAAGAAATTGCGGAATACCAACGTGAGCTAGGGAAATTAGGATACAAATTCCAATTCGTAACATTAGCAGGCTTCCATGCATTAAATCACTCTATGTTTGAGCTAGCTCATGACTATAAAGATAACGGAATGGCTGCATACTCTAAACTACAACAAGCAGAGTTTGCTTCTGAATCTAAAGGCTATACAGCTACTCGTCACCAACGTGAAGTAGGTACAGGTTACTTCGATGATGTATCACAAGTTATTTCAGGCGGTACTTCTTCAACGACTGCCATGGCAGGATCTACAGAAACTGAACAATTCGTTTAATTCAATTAAGTTAATTCCTAAATTCATAATCATAGATAAGTTTCCCTCGCACCTCCTAAGCGGGGGAAACTTCAATCACGAGAGGTGGGGGAACTACTGATGGAACAGGTAACTACAGGTAAGCTTACTATTGTTGGGGAACAAAACGAGCAAACAAAAGAAATTTTAACACCCGAAGCCCTTGAGTTTGTTCTTGCCCTGCATGAAAAGTTCGATGCGCGTCGTCAGGAGCTTTTAGAGGCTCGTCAAGAACGTCAAAAACGTCTCGATGCTGGTGAGAAACTCGACTTCTTACCAGAAACAAAGCATATTCGCGAGGGAGATTGGACGATTGCGCCACTGCCAGCGGATTTACAAGATCGACGAGTAGAAATTACTGGACCAGTAGATCGCAAAATGGTTATTAACGCATTGAATTCTGGTGCGAAAATGTTCATGGCTTGTTTTGAGGATGCATCTGCTCCTACATGGGAGAACATGATTTCTGGTCAAATTAATATGCGTGATGCCATTAATAAGACAATTGAATTTACACAGGCATCGAATGGTAAAACGTATAAATTAAATAAAGAAACAGCTGTATTATTAGTACGTCCACGTGGCCTTCATTTACTTGAAAAGCATGTCCTTGTAGATGGTGAGCCAATTTCAGGAAGTTTCTTTGATTTTGCTCTGTATTTATTCCATAATGCTAAAAATGCACTAGCAAAAGGTACGGGTCCATACTTCTACCTACCAAAGTTAGAAAGCCATTTAGAGGCTCGTTTGTGGAACGATGTTTTTGTCTTTGCACAAGATTACATCGGTATTCCACAAGGTACAATTAGAGCTACTGTACTAATTGAGACAATATTAGCTGCATTTGAAATGGATGAAATTTTATATGAGCTTCGCGACCATTCAGCAGGACTGAACTGTGGCCGTTGGGATTATATTTTCAGCTACATTAAACGTCTGCGCAATCAACCTGATGTCATTTTACCAGATCGCGGTCAAGTAACGATGACGGTTCCATTTATGAAGGCTTATACGTCTTTATGTATTCAAACATGTCATAAACGCAATGCTCCAGCTATGGGCGGTATGGCTGCGCAAATTCCTGTCAAAGGGGATGACGAGGCAAATGCAGTAGCATTTGCAAAAGTTGCAGAAGACAAACGTCGTGAAGCAACTGCTGGTCATGATGGAACTTGGGTAGCACATCCTGGTATGGTTGCAACAGCTATGGAGCAGTTTGATGCCATTATGGAGACACCAAATCAAATTCATAAAAAACGCGACGATGTGAATGTTAAGGCCGAAGATTTAGTAGCTGTTCCTGAAGGTACAATTACACTTGACGGTCTTCGCGTTAACTGTAGTGTTGGGGTTCAGTACATCGCTTCTTGGTTACGAGGTAATGGTGCTGCACCAATTAACAACTTGATGGAGGATGCTGCAACAGCAGAAATCTCACGGACACAAGTATGGCAATGGATTCGTCATCCAAAAGGTATTTTAGATGATGGTCGTGGTATTACATTAGCATTCGTGCTAGAAATTTTGGAAGAAGAGCTTGTGAAAATTAAAGAGGCTGTTGGGGAACAAGCTTATAACAGTGGTCGCTATGAAGAAGCTGCTGAACTGTTTAAATCTTTAATTGAACAAGATGAATTCGTGGAATTCTTGACACTTCCAGGCTATGAAAAATTAAGTTAATTGATAGGAATCTACTAACGAATATATCTACTTTCTTAAAATACAGTGGGCTGAACTCGAATGCAGCTCACGACTTCCACTAATGTAACGAGCGGGGTCTGTTCCCCCGTTCCTTACTAGTACTAAGTGAGCACTGTTTAATAAAAGGGGTCTACTTATATTAAAGGTAATGAGATTTAAAAATGGGGTGCAAGATGTCTTACGAGCTTAGATGGGGGCTTGTAAGGCATTTTTCTATACAGTGAAAAACATTTTAGAGGGGGAAGCGAAATGGGTAATAAAGAGCTGTTATTAATTCCTGGTCCAACGCCAGTAGTTGCTGAGATATATGATGCTTTAGCGAGTGAGACACGTGGACATACCGATTCACGATTTGTGGGGATTTATAAAAATGCATTAGCACAAACTAAGGAACTGTTCCAAACGGATGGCGAGGTGTTTGTACTAGCAGGCTCTGGAACGTTAGCGATGGAAATGGCGATCGTCAATACAGTTGGCAAGGGAGAAAAAATACTGGTTATTAGTCATGGCTATTTTGGGGATCGTTTTACACCTTTAGCAATGGCTTATGGTATTCAAGTAGAAGTGCTGCAAGCAGAATGGGGTAAACAAGTTGAAATAGAAGCTGTAAAGGCAAAATTAGCAGAGGGGAATTTTAAGGCAGTCACGATTACTCATGCTGATACATCTACAGGTGTTGTTTCAGATTTAGATGAATTAGTACCAATTATTAAACAAGCAGGAGCGCTTATCATTTTAGATGGGGTTGTTGCAACAGCCGCATTGGATGAAAATATGAATAAAGCTTATGGACACCCTGACTATAAATTAGATGTCGTATTAACTGGCTCACAAAAAGCTATTGGTGTCCCACCAGGATTAGCAATCATTGCATTTAATCAATCTGCTTTAAAGGCTCGCGAAGCACTTGGCACGATAGCAGCCTACTACTGCGATATTGAAAACTGGAAGCCAGTGATGAATGATCCAGGAAAATACTTTGCCACACCACCTGTGAATTTAATTTATGCCTATAATGTTGCTATGAAAATAGTTTTAGATGAGGGGATTGTAAAGCGCGAGGTGCGTCATAGAGCATATGGACGTGCAGTACGTTTCGCATTGTCTACGTATGGTATGGTGGCACTTGCTGAAGAGACTGTTGCTGCTCCAACTTTAAGTTGTATGCTCTATCCTCAGGGGGTAGAGGATGCCAAGTTCCGAGCAAAGCTTGCAGAAAAAGGTGTCATTGTTGCTGGTTCATTGGCACATTTAGCAGGTAAAGCATTCCGTATAGGCCATATGGGGAATACAACACCTGCTATGCTTGAACAAGCAGTGAGGCTAATTGGTGAATCACTCAATGAGTTAGGACATGCAGTAAACGTTGAGGAAGCGGTGGCACATTTGAAAGAGGAAATAGCGGTAGTGACTATGTAATAGTAGAAGGAGATGTCTTGCGAAAGCATAGGACATCTCCTTTTCGTTATTTAACAATCGCTAGGACGAGACCATCATATCCTTTAATCCCTACAGTTTGAATGGCTGTAGATTCGATACGTGGTTCGTGTTCTAATAAATCCATAAATTGACGCACACCTTGCACACGCTCATCTTCGCTTTTATCATCGATGACTTCACCGTTTCGCACTACATTATCAGCGATGATCAGTGCTCCACTATTCGCTAATTCTAAAGCCCATTTTAAATATTGAGGATTGTTTGGTTTATCTGCATCAATGAAAATAAGGTCGAATAAAGGTCCTGAATTTTTAAAGGTAGGTAAAGAATCTAGTGCATTTCCTACAAGCACTTCGACTTTGCTACTACAGCCTGCCTTTAGGATATTTTGCTTTGCTACTTCTGCATACGCATGGTCGATTTCTAGTGTGTAAACTTTTCCTGATTCGGGGAGAGCACGGGCAAGCCATATACTACTATAGCCGCCAAGTGTACCAATTTCTAGGACGTTTTGAGCACCTTTTATTTTTGCTAGTAAATAAAGTAATTTTCCTTGTGTAGGGGATACATCAATTTCTGGAATGTTAGCATTTTTATTTGCCTGTAATACGTTCTCCATTGATTCATCAAAAGGAATTAGCTTTTCAATAAAATATTCATCTACGTCATGCCATACGTTGTTTATTGCCATAGTAAAGTTCCTCATTTCCATAATGATTTTCAATTGCAACTAAAGTGTATGATAAAATGAACTATAATAAAAATATATAATAATTACTAATACATAAATTAAAGTTATGAGTAGGAGAGGGCATGAATAGTCACGCATTAAAATTATTTTACCAAGTAGCTAAAACAGGTAGCTTTACAAGGGCTGCTGATATATTGCATATTAGTCAACCTGCAGTGTCTAGCCAAATTAAAAGGTTTGAGCAGGAAATAGGCGTCTCATTATTTAAACAGCAGGGCAGAGGGATCGTATTGACTGAATTCGGTGAGGCGTTAGCGGAAAAGGCGAAAAATCTTATTTCTCTTGAGCAACACATTGAGTCATTTATAGAGGACTATCGCCTTGCCAAGATAGGTTCTATTCATATTGTAGCTACGTATTTACCTGCTAACTTTTTAATTCCGAAATGGGCGGCTACTTTTAAAGGCTTAAACGAAGACGTTAATTTAGTTATTACAACGGTCAATACAAAAGAAGCATTTGAGCAGCTAATACACTATAAGGCAGATATCGCTATTTACGGAGGCGGAACTTCGGAGAGACCAGAGGAAGTGTTATGGGAGGAGCTTTTTGAAGATGAGCTATGGTTTGTAGTTGCACCTGAACACCCGTATGCTAATCAAACTGTTTCTATAGAAAAAATGATGAAGGAACCTTTTATCATGCGGGAGGAAGGGAGCTCTATGAGAGATCACCTCTTTTCGCTTTGTGAAACGCATCAAGTAAAACCGCCTAAAATTGCACTGCAATTTAGTGGAATAAATGAAACGATTCGATCAGTTATGGCTGGATATGGGGCGATTTTTATTTCCTCACTAGCAGTTAAAGAGTATGTAGATAATGGGCAATTGGCTAGAGTATATGTACAGGGGATATATAGTAAACATAAAGTGGCTATTTGTACAAGGAAAAATGAGAAGCAAAGTATACTTGTAGAAAAGTTTATTGATACGATAAAAAATTCTTTATAGAATCATTTTTTTGCCATTATGAGACAGCCCAATTTCTCTATGCATAAAATCGGAATTTTGTTATACTAATTGTATAACAAACATGGAGCTGATATAGATGTTTATTCAAATAGAGCCTTTTTCGGATGTGCCTATCTATGAGCAAGTTACACGGCAAATTATAGAGGGTATCGCAAGAGGAGACATGGGACCAGGGGATATGTTGCCATCTGTCCGAAGTTTAGCGGCTGATTTAGGTGTTAATATGCATACAGTTAATAAGAGTTACCACGAGCTTGAGGCAAAAGGAATTATTACTATTCGTGCTAAATCAGGTGCAATTATACGTTCAACAGAGGAGCGTGCATTAACGCCAGAACAGTTGCAGCAGATTGAAAAAAACTTAAAGCCTGTTGTGGCAGAAGGAATGGTGCTCGGCGCAACAGTGGATCAAATTGAGTACATGATGAAAAAGGTATTTGCTGATTTGCAACTACCAATAGAAGGGGTGTAGCATGCTATTGGGAATTTTTACAATTTTGTATATCATGACATTAGCTATGCAAATTTTTGTCCCTTATATCGTACGAGAGACAATCGTATTTGGAGTTACCGTACCTGAACAAAATGTAAAGCATCGAGCATTAGCTATTGCAAAAAAGCGCTATGCGCAAACGGTCGGTCTTTTTGGTGCGCTAATATTAATGATTATGTTTGTGTTTTATTGGTTACTTGCTCCTTCAGAAAGTGTTCAAGGTATTCTTTTACTAAGCTGCTTATTTGGAATGCTAGCCGTCAGTATGGTGCTATACTGGTTCAACCATCAACAAATCATGAAGTTGAAAATGCGTGAGCAATGGGGCATGAACATAAAACAAGTAAGAGCAGTCGATTTAACAGCCCGTAGCCGTGATGAAATACTACCTTGGCCATTTTATGTGGTACCTATAGGTGTCACGGTTTTTCTTATCATATTTACAATATTACATTATGATCAAATACCAAATGCAATTGCGGTACATTGGGGTCCAAGCGGAGCAGCGGATGCATGGCAAGAAAAATCGTATTTTACTGCGAGTGCACTGCCACTAATTATGTTAATGATGCAATGTATGATGTGGGGGACTGCTGATTCTATAAAGCGTTCGGCGATTCGATTGGCTATTAATCGACAGCAGGAGTCTTTGGAAAGTGAATTAAAAACACGAAAGTTTATGAGCTGGAATATTGCATTGGTCAGCTATAGTTTAACAGGATTATTAACAATGCTACAGTTAAGTAATATCTACCCTTCAATGGCGGATGGAAAAAAACTACTACCATTTTTCATGACATTTCTCATTTTAATCATAGGTTCAGTACTTGTTTATGCATGGAAAAAGCGACAGTTACGTGTACATTATAAAGGCAATGTCGTTTCAGAGGTAATGGATATAGATGAGGATCGTTATTGGAAGGGCGGTCTAATTTATATGAATCGTCAGGATCCATCAGTATTTGTAGAGAAGCGTTTTGGTGTAGGCTGGACAATGAATTTTGCAAATCCAAGAGGCTATATCGTTATCGGCTTGCCATTACTTATATTGCTATTGATATCAATATTTTCATTTTGAGTGCCAGTCACTCAAACAATTCTGAATTTTTAAAGCAGTACATTAAGGTTAACTAAGTAAAAATCCACGAAGACTCCTGCGGGAACGCACAGGGCGTAAGACGTAAAAAAGCGCGTGTAGTAGCGAAGAATGCGGCTTCCGAAGTGCCCGCGGGAAAGTGCTGTGGATTTTTACGCTAGTGCCAGTCACTCACACAATTTACAATGCAAGCAGTGGATTTTTACGATATAGCAAGTACATATTTTTGATAGACTGGCTTATAGGACAGCCCTTTCTACATAAAGCGCAAGCTATGTTAGGAACTGAACTCCTAGTGCAATAGATTGAATGGGGGCAAAGATAAATGAAAATTTTAGTTGTCGATGATGACGTGCATATTTTACAGTTAGTCAATATTTATTTAACACGAGAAGGCTATCAAGTATTACAGGCGGAGAATGGCGAACAAGCGTTGCAATTACTCGATGGAAACATGCCCGATTTGGCAGTTGTTGATGTTATGATGCCTGGAATGGATGGTTTTACACTAACTGAAATTTTGAGTAAGGACTATGATATTCCAGTGCTGTTGTTAACGGCTAAAGGAGAGCTTGAAGATAAGGAGCGCGGTTTTTTAGCAGGTTCAGATGACTATGTTGTGAAGCCGTTCGAGCCAAAGGAATTGCTGTTTCGCATTGCAGCAATTTTACGTAGACTTGATAAAAAGAATCAGGTCACGATTCAGGTTGGTAAGCTCGAAATTGATCGTCGTAGCTTTGAGGTTACGATTGCTGGAGAAACACTTATTTTGCCCTTAAAGGAATTCGAGCTATTGGCATTACTTGCATCTCGACCCAATCAAGTATTTACACGTAGCATTATTATGGAGCAAGTGTGGGGCTACGACTATGAAGGGGACGAGCAAACGTTAAATACACATGTAAAGCGGATAAGAGAGCGCTTGCATCGCTACGAAACAGACGTCGAAATTACAACAGTGCGCGGTGTCGGTTATAAGCTCGAGGCGAGTGCGACATGAAGACGTTATATAGTAAGTTTGTTGTTACAACATTGCTCATTATGATTGGCAGTTTATGCATAGGATTTTTAATGACGAATACGTACTATCATCAAGTAACTAAAGGAAAAAATGATGCGAAAAATGTTGCAATTGCAGAAGATATTGTCGATTATATTGAATCCGCCAAGCAAATGGATTTAGATAGCTATTTAACAACGCTTGGACAGATTGGTTACCAAATTTATGTGACAACGGGAGAGGAACATCGCTTCTTTGGTGGCGAATACCGAGATAAAAAATTATCAGCAGATGTTATCCAGCATGTTTTAGATGGGGAAGTTTATCACGGTATGCGTGATTTCCCAAAAGAGACTTTTATGACAGGCTTTTTTGCCAATGAACTTATTAATACGATTGGTGTACCTTTTACGTATCAAAATGAACAGTATGCACTGTTTGTTAGACCTGACATTCGTTTGTTGTTCTCTGAAGCCCATACGCTATTAGGTGGACTTATTCTTGGAATGGCCGTACTAAGTTTACTTGCTATGCTGCTATTTGCAAAGGCACTCATTAGACCGATTACACAGTTAACAGAAGCAACTCATCAGTTGGCACATGAAAAGTTTGATACGTTGCTTGAGATAGATCGTGCGGATGAAATTGGGCAACTGGCGGATAGCTTTAATGTGATGACGGAAAAATTGCAGGAAAACGATAGAATCCGTAAACAGTTTATAAGTAATGTATCACATGACTTTCAATCGCCATTATTGAATATTCAGGGCTATGTAGATTTACTGAAAAATCCTACACTTTCTGAACCAGAACGACAAGAATATGCGACGATTATTGAGCTAGAAACGAAGCGACTTTCAACATTAACGAAGCAACTATTACTTCTGACATCACTCGATCAATCAACTAGATTGCTAAAGAGAGAACCGTACAATTTAGATGAGCAATTGAAGGAAACTGTGCGCAAATATCGATGGCAGTTAGAGGAAGCCAATGTGCAGTTATCGTATCAGATTGAGCCTGTAACATATAAAGGGGATGCAGGGCTACTACAAAATGTATGGGATAATTTATTAACAAACGCCATTAAATACAATGTTAATGGGGGAGAAATTCACATACATCTTCAAGCACATTCTACTTTTATAGAAGTGCTAATAGAGGATAGTGGTATTGGTATGAATGAGGAGCAATTACAAAAGGTATATGACCGTTTTTATCGAGCTGATGAGTCAAGAACAAAGCAAGGGACAGGTCTCGGCCTTGCCATTGTAAAACAAATTGTTGAATTGCACGGTGGTGAAGTGCAAATGAAAAGTGCTATAAACGTAGGGACAAGCGTCTGTATACACCTACCAAAATTGTAATATAGAGTTCATGTAAAGTTCATGTTCAATCGATAAACTTCTAGGTAAGTTAAAACTTGGAGGAGTTATCGTATGGAACAAAAATGGAGTTTACGTCTTATTCGTCTCGCAGCGATTTTCGCATTAGTGGGTACGTACTTAGGTTCGCATATGTCAGGGTCAGGTAGCTATGAATTTCGGCCAATTCACGCACACGTTTTACTCGTTGGTTGGTTAAGTATGTTTGCATGGGGCATCTTTTACCGTGCATTTAAAGTGAAATCGCAAAAATTAGTAGCATTACATGGTTGGACAGCGATTATTGGAGTCTTTGGTCTAACACTTGGTATGTGGTTCTACAATATTAATCCTTTTAACTTTGGTCATACATTTACGTTAATTTTCTTTATCGTAGGTGGCACAACATTGCTCATTAGTTTTGCACTATTTATTATTGTGACATTTATGGTAAATCAAAAACAGGAAATGAAAAATTAATATAAAACCGCGCCTATTTTTGACGCGGTCAGCGTGTAGGCAAATTCAAAGAGATTTGAGTTTGCCTACATTTTTTAGTTTCAACTTTAAATCAGTAGCTCGTCTAAGTATCTTTTAAGTTAAATATTCTAGCGATTTTTTAAGCCAACGTGTTGCCTCATTATAATCTTGAGCAACGCCCTGTCCTTTCTTATAAAGCATGCCTAGCTGAAATTGAGCTTTTTGGTGACCCTGATTTGCAGCAAGCCGATAAAGTTGGGCAGCCCTTGCAAAATCTTTCGGGACACCCTGTCCATGGCTATGCATTTGGGCTAACTGGTATTGGGCTTTAGCATGTCCTTTAGAAGCGGCTTGTTCAATCCATTTAGCTGCCTCTGTGAAATCTTGGGACACCCCTTTGCCCTTATCAAATAAATTACCAAGTTGATATTGTGCACCAGCATGCCCTTGAATAGCCGCAAGTCTATAGCAACGTCTAGCCTCATCTAAGTCTTGGGAAACGCCTAATCCTTGTTCATACAATAATCCTAATTGATATTCAGCTTGAATATGAGATTGGTCTGTTGCAGCTCTCCACCATTGAACTGCCTTGGCATAATTCAATGCAACCCCAACACCGTTAGCATATAACAACCCAAGCTCGAATTGAGCATTAGCATAGCCTTTTTCAGCGGCAGTTATAAAATACTGTAATGCTTTGTCAGGCTGATGTAGCTGATAGACGAAAAGAAGGCCAAGTTCATAGCCTGCACTAATATGTCCATTGTCAGCGGCAAGCTGAAACCATCTTTCCGCGCGCGTGTTGTCTTTTTCTTTTTGGTAAAGGAGGCCGAGACAATATTGAGCATTGGTATGACCTTTATGTGCTGCAAGTTTAAACCATTTTATTGCTTCAATGGAATCTTGCTGAATGCCCTGTCCTGTATTGTAGAGCAAGGCCAATTGAAACTCTGCATTCGTATGGTCCTGAAGTGCAGCTAGGTGAAACCATCTCGCAGCTTCTTCAGCATTTTGTGTGATGCCACGCCCTTTGAGATACATATAGCCGAGGTTATACTGTGCACTGGCATCTCCAGCAAGTGCTGCCATTTCAAAGTAGGCTATTGCCTCCTCAAAACTTTGTTGTACACCAGTTCCATTATGATAGAGAAAGCCAAGATTATTTTGTGCACTTGTATTGCCCTGATTGGCTGCTGAAATATACCATTTTGCAGCCTCCTTAAAATCAATAGCAAGGCCAAGCCCTTGATTGTAAAGGACACCAAGATTATATTGTGCATCGGCATTTCCTAAATCCGCAGCAGCCTTATAATAATGAGCAGCCTCTTGATAATTTTGTTCAACACCTTGTCCTAAATGATAAAGCACTCCAAGACTATAAAGTGCATTGGCATCATGTTGAGCAGCTGCTTTCTCATACCACATTTTGGCTGTCACATAATCTTTTTGAACACCGCGACCGTGGTTATAGAGGAAGCCTAAGTTGTATTGTGCACTTGCATTGCCCTTATTCGCGGAAAACTCAAACCAACTAGCGGCATGTTCATAATCCTTCGCTGAATACTGATCGAGCATCTTCGGATCAAGTGGTGGCAATATATCTTCAAATTTAGGAATTTTTCGAGTCGATATAGATACTTTTAGGCTACGATCATAACGGTGAATAAACCATTCTACGATATCGCTGACATAATCGAGAACAATTTTGGCTGCCTTTGCTTCAACGATGTCATTGTTGCTAGTACTTGTCATTTTAAAGACAAGCTCCATTAATAAATAAATGCGACGTGGATGAATTTTTGAAATAAAGTTACGATTATTTAAAAGTGTTCGGATATTTTTTAGTTTCGGTTTTGCGTGCATTTCCAGCTCGTAAAAGTCATAGATTATTTCCTCAAGAACGAGGCGTGACTTTTGTAAAGCAACCGAGGGCTGTGAAATAGCAGAGCCACTAGCATCCTGTAAGTTTTGCGCTATATGTGTGAACGATAGTAAATGTAATTTTTCACATTGTTCGTGAAGGATCTCGTATTGTATGACGATTGTACTCACCTCTTCTTAAATAACGAAAGTAGTCTTTTTTCATATATCGGGAAATTATTAGTGTTATTGATTATTTTCCACAGAATTCCTCAGTTGAATTGTCTCTAGTATGATACTATTTGATTTAAGAGTTAGTTTATCGTCTTTGGGGGGATTGATGGATGAAAAAAATTGCAGCAATTATTCCAACATATAATCCGCAACAATCATTTATAACATTTGTACATCAATTATTAGCTACCTCAATTACGCAAGTTGTTATTGTGAATGATGGTAGCGATGAAAAATATGAAACTATATTTGAAGAGTTAAAGAAAATAGATAGATGTAAAGTGCTCCAACACGAACAGAATATTGGGAAAGGCGGAGCGTTAAAAACAGCTTTCTCTTATATATGGTCTAAACGAGAGAATGTTCAGGGTGTTCTAACAGTAGGTGCACATGGACAGCATACGTTAGAGGATATTAAATTAGTATTGACCATGACCAAAGTATTTTCAGAAGGCATTGTCTTAGGAATACGCAATTTCCATTCTTCTGATAGTACATTCTTTTCATATTGGGGAAATCGAGCAACGAGTTTATTGTTTGAATTACTGTTTCATAAAAAACTAATGGATACACAAACAGGCTTACGTTACATAGAAATCAAAGAGTTACCATGGCTCATAGAAGTAAAAGGGGATCGTTTTGAATACGATACAAATATGCTTATCATGGCCTTAAAAAGAAAATGTCCAATATTCGAAGTGGAGATTGGTCAGCTACGTTTAAAAAAGAATTCGATTATTCAATACGATGAATTAACAAATGCAGGTACAGTAATGACTAAAATGCTTTTAAAATATTTGAAACCATAGTAAGCGTAATGCAACACGTGTATTTTTAATATTTTGTGCTAGGATAAGAATAATAATTACTCAACTTGACGCAGCGAGTATAAACGAAGGGGTAATGAATGTGGAATATTCAGATCAAGTGAAAAATCGCGTAAAGCGAATGGAAGGCCAGCTACGTGGTATTTTGAAAATGATGGAGGAAGAAAAGGACTGTAAAGCAGTTATTACACAATTATCTGCTGTACGCTCAGCAGTAGATCGTACGGTCGGCGTAATTGTTAGTACAAATCTGTTAGAATGTGTTCAAAATGCTGAGGGTGACGGTGAGAAAATGAATGAAGTAATTCAAGAAGCTGTAAATTTAGTTGTCAAAAGCCGTTAGTACCCTTTTGAGCTCTTGCCTTATAGAAAAGTTAAACGACAAGTCTCGCTACCTTTAGTTTTTATCGGACAATCGTCAGCCTCCTTTGTGGAGGGCTTACCTGTCTTTGTTTCCGATAGAAATTATGATAGCGAGGCTTGTTCCGTTTTTTTATTTAAATGTAATGTGTATGCAAAAAAATACTTTTAATTATTAGATTTATGATTTAGATAGGTTTAAATACCTAAATACTTACATAGAAAAAATTAGAAAAAGGTCGCATGTAGTGAACTTGTATGATGGATTTAAAGTAATATTCTCTTTTATAATTAGGATAAAGATATTGTAAAAGAGAAGGTGAATAATTGTGAAAAAATGGTTATTAAGTAGTGCCACATTGTTGATGTTAAGTCCAACTGTAGCCAGTGCACAAAGTCAGTCTTTAAACATACAAGCACCTGTTGCTTATAACGTGGTGGCAAGCACAAAGATAGAAACGTTGGATCAGCTTACAAATGAAATAGCAAAACAACTTAATAATTTTGCTACAGAAATAAAAGTTACATATAGTGGTTCAATGGCGGGTTTTGATAAAAAGTTAATGGAAGCATTTGAGAAGGCTCAGCAAAAGTCTACTTATGCAAGTGGCCATCTTCAAGGAATGACAATGACTGCGGACTCTACAGGAAACGTGACTTATAAAGTGAAGTATTTTACGACTTCAGCGCAAGAAACGGCCGTTCAGAAAAAGATTGATGGTATATTAAAAACGATTATTAAACCATCTATGACACAATTTCAGAAAGTGAAAGCAGTTAATGATTATATCGTGTCAAATACTAGTTATGGTTCAAAAACGAAAGCAAGTCCACATAGCGCGTACGCACTATTATTTGAAGGACAAGCTGTATGTCAGGGCTATGCATTAACAGCATATAAAATGTTAGAGCAAGCTGGCATTGAAACGAAATATGTAGTAGGTTATGTGAATGGCAATGAAGCGCATGCTTGGAATATGGTGGAGGTTGATGGTAAGTGGTATCATCTTGATACGACATGGAATGATCCTTTACCAAATCGTATAGGGGCATCTTCCTATGATTATTTCCTTGTATCAGATGCGCAGCTAAAGAAAGACCATACTTGGATTACATCTAATTATCCTGCCGCAACAAGTACAGCATATCAATTTATGCAAAATGTACATTTTGCACATCAAATTAATAATACTCTATTCTTTAGCAACACAGCAGACAACGATAAATTGTATAAACTCGATTTAGTCAGTGGGAAGAAAACGAAGGTAATGGATACTCGAGCACTATATATTACAGGTGTTGGGGAAAATCTTTATTATAGCAATTATAGTAATGGCGGTTACTTAACAAAACTAAATTTGAAAACATTAAAATCGAGTGTAGTTGTTAAGCAATCGGTATCGGACTTAATGATTAATAGCGGATATTTAGTATATAAAGTTAATGGTAAAGAGCAAAAGCTAAAAATTAACTAATTTATAGTGGTAATATACCGAAAGCTTCTATTTCACATGTTCGATGCATATATATTTAAAAGCACAAAAGGGCTCCTAATTGAGTTCTTTGTGTTTTTTTTGTATATAATGAAAGTAGTGAAACTGTGTGAGGTGAAGATTTTTGTGGAAAAAGCTAGCTATTATTGCAATACTTATCATTTTCTTAGAGCCAATTTATACAGTAGGTAAAGCGACTGTAAAACAGGTCGTTACTTGGGCAAATAATGATGACATTGAAACAGTGCTACTCGCAACAAAGGAGAAGATTGTTGATGTTACCACTAAATTTTCAGAAGATGCCTCCATACAAACAGCAAACCCTGAAGATGTGAAGGAACAAAAGCTAGCCGTTACTGCTCCAGTCGTACAGCAGCCTGAGACAAAGCTTGTTGTTACCAATGCCAAGGAAATGGCGGATGCAATGTACTCCTATTATAGTAGCTTTTCACCAACCTATGAGATTCAATATAAGGGAAGTACAGAACGAATCGAGAAGATTGTGGAAGAGGCCTATGATAGTGCAATTAAAAGAGATGATTATGTGTATGGGCATATTAGTAAGCATTCTATACGCTTTGAATATGGGAGAAAAACAGCCAAAATTTTTGGGGAACAAAGCTATTTAATGACGCCAGAGCAAGCAGCTTATGTTGAGATGAACGCTCAAGAAATAGTGGCTACAATTGAAAAAGACGCGAAGACCGATGTGGAGAAGGTTAGAGCTGTTAATGATTATATTGTGGCGAATACGGCTTATACAGAACAAACGAAGTCAAGTCCACATAGTGCTTATACTGTGCTTGCAGAGCATGGTGGTGTTTGTCAGGGCTATGCATTATTAGCCCATACACTATTACAAAAACTTGGCTTTGAAACGCAATATATCGTTGGCTATGTCGGTAAGGAAGGGCATGCTTGGAATTTAGTGAAACTTGACGGTCAATGGTATCATCTTGATACAACATGGAATGACCCTGTGCCAGATCGGAGCGGTGCTATAAGATATCAATATTTTTTAGTGGATGATCGCACAATGGCACGTGATCATACATGGATAGCAAATGATTATCCAAAAGCAATAAGTACCACTTATAGCTACTATCAAGATATCGATTTCCCCGCGCAAGTAGGAAATCAATTATTTTATAGCAGTATTTCTGATGACAATAAATTGTACGTGCTTGATATGACTACAGGTAAAGCTCAGCGTGTTACGAAAACGCGTGCGCAATATATTGTGTATGCTGACGGATGGCTATATTTTAGTAATTACTCGCATGGCGCCTATTTAACGAAAATTCGTCCTGACGGAAGCGGTGAACAAGTATTAAATAGGGAAGACACGAAGGATTTATTTATTAAAGATGGCTATTTATATTTCATGACAGATGAACTGAAGAAAATGCAGCTATAATTTTGGAACATTGATTGTAAATGGAGGGCGTATAAGTACCGTTGATTTCCACTACGGTCGGACGCTTTCCGCGGGCACAACGTAAGCCGCAACCCTCGCTGTCGCGCGGTCTGTTGCGTCTTACATTTTGTGCGTTCTGAGCAGGAGTCGTCGCCCTCCGCTGCAATCAATTGACCATGTTGGTAGACCCTTAAAAGGGCGTATGACATTAAAGACTGTCATACGCCCTTTTTGTGCGCTGAATAATATAATGGATCGGCTGATGCTGGCACAAAGACACTCGAATTTGTGGATACATGGAGGTCATTTCCTGGGAAAACGTTTTTAATATTAGCGGGTTATGCTTTAGAGCGCCACCATTACAATATAAATGAAATGGCTCTCCTTGATATCCAATTTTTTTTAGTACCGCACATGCAAGAAGGACTAACTCATAGGCAGCCTGTATGGAGATATGAGTAGCACAAGCATCTTTTTTAGCAACTGCATCGGCTAAAAATGCGCCCATTTTTGCTAATTGAGCATTCGTATAAGAAGGGCGGAATAGCCATGCAGCAAGTTCTGTGACATCTTGAATACGTAAATAGTTGTAGACGGCATCTTTCAATATCGTCGGCTCACCTCGGCCATCTTCCATGCGGAAAATGGCCCGTATAACTTCCTGCCCTAGCCAATAGCCACTTCCTTCATCACCTGCACGATGTCCCCAGCCACCAGAACGTGCGATATGCTCACCATCGAATGCGTATGCAATGGCACCCGTTCCTGCTATGAGTAAAGCACCTGCCTGTCCAGCGGTGACGCCTAATAAGGTAGCTTCAGCATCATTTTCAATGATAAGCGTCTGGATGTTTAGCTGTGTCGCTGTAATTGTACTATGGACAATTTCTGTCACAATTTTATGATCATTAGGAGAATCAATCCCAGCCATAGCAAATGTGGCAACAGTAATTTTCGGGTTAGCTTGCGCCTGTAAAAATACTTGAGCCTTTGCTAATAATGCTCGTAATATATCCGTAGCAGGCTCCACACCTATAGCCTGATAATTGGATCCTCCTAATGATGCTGTATATTGGATTTCACCTGACTCGGCATGTACGATTGCACATGCCGTTTTCGTTGCACCGCCATCAATAATTAGTAGCCATTCGTTCATTGGTCCCATTCCTCTATAAATGTTATTAATTGCTTTTCTGCCTCCGTAATGGCGGATTCCTTTTGCTGAACCCACTCAAATAGGGCGTCTGCCTTTACTTTTGCTCGTTCAATGGATGCACGCATTGTTTCAGGCGAAGGGCCACCTAATAATGTTCTGACACTTACAAAAAACTCTGGTTTTAAGGTGTGATAGAAATCATCTTCGGAAATCCCTAAAGGTTTACCAGTAACTAATTTAGATTGTGTATTGGCTAGCCCCCATGTCAGACTAGCAAGCGATTCCTCACCGTGAGCAAGCAATACTTTAATACACTTACTGACGATGCTATGGGCTTGGCGGAACGAAATACCTTCGGAACGAACTAATGTATCAGCGAGTTCTGTAACATTTGCAAAGCTGTTTTCCGCACGGTTCCGCAGCTTCTTCTTGTTGACATCCATTGTGACTACGAGGGAGCCAAATAATTTGTAAATACCTATTAATCGATCTATAGCTCGCCATAAATATGGTTGCATATCGTCCTCTGTATCAACGATATCACCAAACGGTGTATTATGTACCATTTGTAGTACTGTACTAGCGTCTCCAACGACTGCGGATAGTAATGAGCGTGTATGTTCTATGGAAACAGGGTTGCGTTTTTGGGGCATAATCGAGCTAATTTGAACGTATGGGCTAGCTAGTGTAAATGCGTTAAATTCTTGTGTAGCCCATAATAAAAAGTCCTGAGATGTACGGCCGAGATTAAGGGCGGCAAGCTGTACAATACTAGCTGCTTCAGCGATATAGTCCGCACCAGCTACCGCATCCCAGGCATTTTCGATAATATCATCGAACGCTAATAAGTCTCTCATGCGTTCACGGCTAATGTTAAAGCCTGTAGTCGTTAAGGCGGCTGCTCCCATGCTACTACGATTAACGGTTTGATAGCAATGTTGCATGCGCTCAAAATCTCGATCAAGTTGATCGATTACAGCTTTTAAATAATGGGCAAAAGTGGTTGGTTGTGCTTGCTGCGTATGTGTATAGCCAATCATAATTGTATCGATATGCTCCTCAGCGGAAGCAATTAAATCACCACGCAATTTAAGCAATTCTCCCATGAGCATTAATAATTTTTTGCGCAATGTCATCCGATAAATGGCGATACCCATATCATTACGGCTTCTACCAATATGGAGATTTCCAGCAACGTCACCAGCAAGTTCTATTAATTTATTTTCAATGCGGAAAAATAAATCCTCATATTGCGGGCTATAATCTTCAATTCGATAATAGTTCAAGTCTAGCTTTTTTAGCGCCATAGCAATTTGTTTCACTTCTTCTTTTTTTACTAGTCCTTGTTCTTCTAACATTTTTAAATGTGCAATATTAATTTGGAGCATAATCGTTAAAAAGTTTTTTTTAGCTTCGTCATAAGCTGGTTGCAAAACAATTTTCCGATAAATATTCGAAGGAAAAATCATTCCATCCTCCTGCTGGATTTTGTTGCGGAAATCTTCAAACATATGAATGGCCTCCTATAGGATGACAGTTAAATGGCTGTGCCAGCACTGCCCTTTGATAGCTTTTCAGAAATAATGAGTACTATTAAAATTAAGAAAATCTGTAAAACACCATAAGCACACGCAGTGCCAAACTTAAAGGCATATAATTTTTGAAAAATAGCAACAGACAGCGGAATTGTAGAAGTGCTGTAAATAAGAATAGAAGCTACGAACTCACCTAAACTTTGAACAAGTGCTAACAGAGTACCTGCTAATATTCCCGAAAAAGTAAGTGGTAGTACGATGCGTCTAAACGAATACCACCAATTTGCACCAAGACTTCGCGATGCCTCCTCGATCGACTGATCTAATTGCACAAGGGAGGCTGAGGTTGAACGGAACACGAGAGGTAAATGTCTAATAAAATAAGCTAATGGTAAAATCCAAAATGTACCAATTAATACTTGGTTAAAGGCGAAAACATTTTCAGTACTAAAGGCTGCAATTAAATTGACGGCAACTACAGTCCCAGGCAATGCCCAAGGAACCATAATTAAAATATCAAGTAATGTTTTACCTTTAAAATTTAGGCGAACCATTGCGTATGCTGCTGCGACACCGAAAATTACATTACCGAATGTTGCGACAATGCCCATTTGAATAGAGTTCCAAATAGGTCTCCATGTTCGTTCATCCGTAAATAGCGCTATATAATGATCGAGTGTGTAGTCGGTAGGGAGAATTTGAGTTTTCCAGGCACCATCCACTGAAAATGAAATTAATATAAGCACTAATATAGGTAAAATTAAAACAAGGGTTCCGCCAAAGGAAGCAATTGTAGCAAACATTTTCATCCACTTAGAGGACACTTCAGAACGATGAACGCTAATTCCTTTACTCAAATTTTGATAATTTCTGCGATTTTGGTACCAGCGCATTATGATTAAAAAGGAAATGGATACAAACGATAAAATCATGGATTGTGTAGCTGCCATTCCCAAATTACCATTTGTTCGTGATAAGTATATTTGCATGGTCATTGTTCGTTCAACGCCAAACATTAACGGCGCAGTATAGGACGCCATAGATATCATAAATACAAGTAATGCAGATGCAATGATAGAAGGGGTCAGCATCGGTAATATAACCTTTGTCCATACACGTATACGCCCTGCGCCTAAGCTAGTTGCGGCTTCTTCTAATGAAGGGTCCAGTCCTTTAATGGCAGCCGAAGCGGTTAAATAGAAGTATGTGTACATCGTAAATGTATGTACAACAATTACACCCCATATGCCTTTTAAAGAAAAGGGTACTTGATTTAGTCCAAACAAATGTTGAATTGCACGTGGGAAAATACCACTTTCTCCGTAAAGAAAAGTAAAAGAAAGTACACCAACAAGTGGTGGAAGAGCCATTGGTACTAATACTAAAATGGATAGTAGCCGTCTCCCAGGAAAATTATAGCGTTCCAACAAAAAGGCCATTGTAACGCCAACTATTGCACAGGAAATAACACTAATAATCGAGATATATAAACTAGTCCAGAGCGCCTCGAGATTCGCAGGGCTCGCAAGACTAAAAAACTTTTGATAATGATGAAGTGCATTATCTTCTGAAAAGCTCTGAACAAAAGTTTGATAAAAAGGATAAATTACGTAGGCAAACAACACTAAAAATAAGGGAGAAATTAAAATATAAACAAACCATTTCGATTGCGTTAGCCGTGTCCAAGCATTATTTTGATAAGATTGTACAGGTGGTTTTTCCATATGGTATGCCTCCTATTCTCCTAAAAAATAAAGTGATTCACGCGCTATATTTAATGTAATGTCTTCGCCAATACTTTTTAATTGAGCGTTTTTATTAATAATCATGACTTTCAAAGAGAAATCGATGAAATCGACAATATAATTTACGCTTATTCCTGTAAATTCCACAAAAGAAATGGTTCCTGTTAATGTGTTTTCTCCAGGGCCTTGATTGATGGTCTCAGGACGAATCGAAATAAACACGTTGTCTCCAATCATATGCGTTAAAGTAGGAGAGCTGTGTTGCTTTCGCCCAGTTAGAACAAGTCCGCTCTTCGTTTTTACTTGTATTTGATCATCATCAATTGCCATTGTTGTCGCTTCAATTAAATTGGTTTCCCCAATAAAGTCGGCGACGAAGCGGTTTAATGGACGATTATAAATCTCTTGTGGTGTGCCAATTTGTTTCACGTAGCCATTCTCCATCACCATAATGCGGTCAGACATAGCCATTGCTTCCATTTGATCGTGCGTTACATAAATGGTTGTGACACCTAACTCCGATTGAATTCTTTTAATTTCAATGCGCGTTTCCTCTCGTAATTTCGCGTCTAAATTCGACAACGGCTCATCAAGTAATAAAATATCGGGTTCAATGACAAGTGCTCTTGCCAATGCCACGCGTTGCTGCTGACCGCCAGATAATTCATTAATTTTTCTGTTTCCATATTGTGCAAGATGTACTAACCCTCTAATGCGATCAACCTTTTGTTTGATTTCTAATTTTGAGAGCTTTCGTACTTGTAAACCAAAGGCGATATTTTCGTCCACAGTCATATGCGGAAAAAGGGCGTAATTTTGAAACACCATACCGATATTTCGCTTGTTTGGCTGAAGCAATGTCACATCACGATCATCGAAAAAAATTTTCCCTTCAGTAGGGTAGTAAAATCCTGCAATCATCCGTAAGGTGGTCGTTTTTCCACAGCCACTAGGCCCAAGGAAAGTAAAAAATTCACCTGTTTTAATATTAAGATTTAAATCCTTCACACCATGTACTTTTCCAAATTGCTTAGAGACATTTTCGATTTTGACATTTTTCAAATGAAATGCTCCTTTCTATTTTGAAAAGATGGTCATGCTATTGCATGCACTTTCCGCACATTAAAGACTAGTAGTATATTTATTTGCTTGTAATTGATACAATTCTGAAAAATATCCTTTTTGATTTAATAACTCTTGCATTGAACCCTCTTCAATTATTTGCCCTTGCTGCAATACAATAATTCGATCAACCATTTTTAAAGCAGATAGTTTATGCGTTATTAATAATAATGTTTTTGTTGCTGAAAGGTCAGTTAATGTTTCGATCATTTGGTGCTCACTCCTTGCATCAAGAGCTGCCGAAGGTTCATCTAAAATAAGAAATGCTGCATTTCGGAAGTAAGCTCTTGCGATGGCTACCTTCTGCCATTCACCGCCTGATAGTTCTGTTCCATTATCAAAATTTTTACTTAAAATTTGCTCATAGCCTTGCTCGAAACTTGCAACCAAATCATTAAGAGCGCTTTGCTCAGACACGCTAGCTAACCTTTCATAATCATTAGTACTGTCTGTATGGCTAATCATAATATTTTCTTTAAATGATAATTGATAACGGGAAAAGTCTTGAAACACAATACCGATTATTTGACGATAACTATCAATATCATATTCTGCAATATCAATGCCATTTAATTCTATTTTTCCTTCGGTTGGTTCATAAAATCTTGTAATGAGCTTAACGATAGTAGATTTCCCAGCACCATTTTCTCCGACAAGTGCAATTTTATCGCCCATAGTGATAGTAAAATTAATGTGTTGAAGTGTAAATTTAGAAGAATGAGGGTATTTAAAAGATACATTTTTAAAAACTAATGTAAATTTACTTTTTTCTAACGATAAAATCTTCTTACCTGATTTTATGTCTGATTGTAACGATGCGAACTTAAAATATTTCTCCATATAAAGTAATGTGTCGTATAGTAAGCTCGAATTTTCAATAAAACCTGCTAAACTTTGCCGTGCAAGCAACACCGAAGATGAAAAAATGAGTATATCTCCTGCAGTAAAGGTGCTATTTAGTACGCCTTTAACTACCCACCAAAAACTTATGCCAATGCCTACAATTCCAATTCCAACAAAAACAACAGAGAAGATAGCTTGTTTATATCGAATTTTTTTTACTTCTGCATGAATTTTATTGAACGTCACCATATATTTATTAATAAAAAAGGCAGCTGTATTATATATTTTCACTTCTTTAATGTGTTCTTTTGAAAGCATTACGGAACTATAATATTGCATCTTTCTAGATTCTGGACTATTCATTACAAGCGTTTCAAATGCTTCCTTTTGTAATTTATAAGTAACGATAGCCTGTGGAACGATTGCAACAAAAATAATGAATGCAATCAAAATATTAAAGTTCGTTAGTAGCACCAGCATAGAAATACCAGTTATGACACTACTAATCATGCCAGAAGTAAAAACGATAAGGTTTACGGGTCTCCATGCAGCTTCTTGCTCAAGTATTTGTATATCATCATAAAACGCTGGATTTTCAAAGTAATATAGCCCTTTTATTTCTGAAGATTTCTCCATTAGCGATTTATTTAAGTTGGCAATTAGTTTATCGGTCATCAAGCCTTGAAAGGTCATTTCGATGGGACCTAATATAGCATTCATAAAAGATACTATTATCCAAGATAGTACAAAGAAAATAATTATAGAATAAATGATAGTGTCGGTAGTAGATATGGCATCAATTAAACCTTTTGAAAACCAAATTGTAAGAGAGGGTAGTATTGCTTGAAATGGAATAATAATTAACAAAATAATAGAATATAACTTTGAAGCTCCCCAAAAAAGAGGGAAGGTTTTTAAGGTAAGTTTGAAATAAGAGTAGATTGTATTCATGATTCTTCACCTAATTATATGGTTTATATTTTATTTATACTCCGATTAAAATGCTACGGTCACTTATTCATCAATTGACAAGGGATGACTACAAAAAATAAACGTGTCTCGATGTCTAAATAAATGAAATGTGCTTCATTTAAGAAGGGAATGTAAATACAGATAATTTTAGGTAATTTTTAATTTGCTAAACATATTCAAAATAAAATTCATTTATACTAGAAAATCTAGATTAAAAAAGAAAATCCCCTTTAAGAAATTATAAAAATTTATGTAATATTTACATTTATAAGTTCTAAAAGAGGATATTAAATTACTTAATTTTAAATCCAATGCTTAGGATTCATATAATTCATGGCTATATGATCATATTCTTGATGAGAAATTGGTTGTATTTTTTCAATGTTATAACGCTCTCTCATAGGTCTATTACTAATATATCTTAAGTAAACTTTATATCCTTCTTCTACGTTAATGATAGGGAATTTTTTTCCCTTTTCATCATACTCCCAAATCTCAGTTTCTTCAGAAAGAGAATAAAATACATCTAAACCGTCTTCAACATTTTCTGTATGAAGAGTTGTTGGACATTTGAGATAACAACTGGTTCTATATTTTCCAGCACACATCATAGGTGGATATCCACTGAACCTTGTTTTAAATACTGATCCGAAGAAAATAGGCGCGATTCCAATAACTGTTAACTCTAAAGAAAACTCAGAATGCTCACCAAGTCTAAAAATTAATCCATTATTATCTCGAATCTCAACTAAACAGTTATGTGTAAGAATTAAATCATTTAACCCAATTACAGTACCTTCTACTAATGGGAATTTCCCATTAGTACTTAAAATTTCAGCTACTTTTTCCCCTTGCATATTTACCTTAGTAACTCTATAAGTATCTTTAGGTAAATAGGAGCTTTCTCTTTTTTGAATATGAGATTCATGCTCCCTTTCTGCCAGATAGATACTTTTATTAAATACCATAAGAATTCCTCCTTTGAGTTTAATTATAATTATTATAAACTGAATAATCAGAAAAGACAAATTATTATAAAATTAGACAAGGGTAAAATTTTATAATAATTGTTTAACACTGCGGTTGATTTGCACTGAGTGCGGCATTTTTTACGAGCATACAGTAAGCCGCAAGTATCGTTATCTCGCGGCTCACGTTGCGTATATTCCCACAGGAGGTGTCACCCTCCAATTCAATCAGCTGAGAAATCAAATTGTTTGAGTGCCTGGCACTATTTTTTTCCTCTGCCTTTAATGTTTGTATCCCAGTGCTCCATCCATTCTGCCTCTTTTTCCGCCATAAGCTGCCAATCAATATCAAATGTTTTTAAATCTAATTCCTGATACCATTCTGGCATTGCCGCTTGGTCAATGTCGGAGCGTGTTGGAATTTGGTAGTAGTCATTCGCTAATTTTGTCACCATGTCCTTTTCAAATAAAAATTCTACGAACAATTTGGCGTTCTCCAAGTTTTTAGCATTGTTAACAACTGCAACACCATCGACTAAAATAGGTGCGCCGCTCTTCGGATAAATGTAATCGAACGGATAATCCGTTGTATATTTCTTTAATAAAATATCTTGTAAATTCCATAAAGAAACACTGCCTTCTTGACGTGTGAGCTTTAAATAAAGTGCATTCGGGTCTTGCGTATATTCTTTCGTATTCGCATCTAATTTTAATAGCCAATCGTAGCCCTTGTCAGGTGTAGTAGCATCTTGACGAACAATCATTGAGGAATAAATTGTTCGCATTGTTCCCGAAGCTAATACGCCGCGAATTAAAATTTGATCTTTCCACTTTTGATCTAATAAATCATCCCAATCTTGTGGGCCTGTTTCCTTTGTTAGTAAGTCGCTATTGATCATTATTACTTCTGGTAAAAGCATTTCACCGAACCAGCGACCTTCTTTATCTTTATAATTGGCATCAATTGTTTCGATAAAACTTGGTTGCCACGTATGCAGTAAATCTTCATCAGCACCAACCATTAATGCAGATTGGGTACCACCCCACCAGAAGTCCGCCTGAGGATTTGCTTTTTCACCGCGTAGACGCTCTAATATTTGCTGAGCTCCCATTGTTAAAAACTCCACTTCAATGTCCGGGTACTTCTCATTAAACTGATCGATTACGCCTTGCACCATTTCCTCATCACGTCCTGTGTAAATGACCAGTTTGCCAGATGGAGATGCGTTGTCATCTGCCTTTTCTGAATCAGAGGCATTGTCGCCATTTGTGGCATCTTTTGTCGAATCCTTATCGTCGTTATTGCTACAAGCAGCTAAAACGATAAGCATCAGCACAAGAAAAAATCCGAAAATACGTGTCTTTTTCATAATCATCTTCCCCTTCCTATAGTGAGTTGCTTACATAGTGCAGTATAATACTTAAATAAAGTATTAATGTTAGAATAATTAAAAAATTCTAACGTTATTATTATCATAATCCAAAAAAATGTCGATTATCAATGATATATGTGTGAAAAATAAAAACCCCTTAAAAATGGATAGGTCCATTTTTAAGGAGCTGTAATTTTGCGATTAGCAAGCATAGTAGGGAGCAACATGCCCAGTATTACGAGTATGATGCCAACTATTTGTAATAATGTAAGTGATTCATGCAGTACAATAACGGAAACCGTTACAGCAACAGGGAGTTCAATGGCGCTTAAAATTGAAGCGAGTGCACCACCAACTTTTGGTACTGCAATTGAAAATAAATAAATTGGTAAAATAATACCGAAAAGTCCAAGTGCTAGTCCGAATTTCCATAGCCCTTCAGTGAATAATTTGCCGTTCCATGCAATTTCAGGGTTTAGGAAAATGCTGATCATAATAAGAGCAACAAAGGAAACAATTAAAACCCTTGATGTCGTTGTAATCCCTTCAACGGGGCGAGAGTTAAATTGGATAAAGCATGCAAAGGTAAATGCAGCAGCTAACCCAAATAGCCAACCTTGTATTGCAATACCGCTTAAATCGACATTCAATACACCCGCAGCCAAAATAGTACCAGCAAATAAAACGAAAATCGAAATTACTTCTGGTCTACTTGGCAGTCTTTTATGGAATATGCAGTCTAACAATAAACCAATCCATGTAAATTGAAAGAGCATCACGACGGCAAGAGATGCAGGTAAATATTTTAATGATTCCCCGTAGACAATACCAGTAATGCCTGTGAAAATCCCTGCACTAACTAAAATAAGTAAGCCATTCTTTGTAAGTTTCGGTAGTTGTCTTTGCGTTACGATAAAGATCGTTCCAACTAGCATAAAGCCAATAATATACTGGCTTGATACCGCCTCTGATGTTGTAAAGCCATGCTGCATAGCAACTTTGACAATTGTCGATAAAATACCATAGCTACTTGAAGCGATGACGATCAACAGAGGGTAAATTAAATTTGTTTTCATGCGTAATTATTCCACATCCTAAATCTGTTTCACCATATGATGAAATGGTTCGTCTATAATGGACCATGGTTCAGTAATGACAAAGCCCATACGTTCATATAAGCGACGAGCATCTTCTTTTTGTGTTTCTACATTTAATGATAATTTTGTAAAGCCTCGTTCTTGTGTTTGCTCGATAGCGAATTGAATTAACATTGTACCGATTCCTTTACCACGAGCCTCTGGCGCTACACAAACTGTATCGATATAGTATTCATCCTCATGAGCCTCTTTATCGATAGTAATAGAAGGGGCATTTTTTTCTTCAAGCCATTTTACGAGATTGGCATCCATTTGAATGGCTTGTTCACCATTGTAGTAAACAAGTGTACCTAATATTTGCTCACCTTCAACCGCTACAAAAGTATTTAAATAAGAATGTCTGTTATCTTCACGCTTGAAAAGCACTGTCAGTTCCTCTTCAATCTTTGAAGCTGTTTGTTCTCCTGTTAAACGGTTGGCAATATCACCAATCGCATCAATAATTAGTGGCACAACGGATTGAGCATCCTGAGGTTGCGCTTGTCGAATTATAATACTCATTGTCAAAATCCCTACCTTTCTATAGGCAAGTATAACAAAGATAGATGATGTCTCAAGCTTTTGAAATATTCACTACTTTACTGTTAAAAAAATAAGTCTAGCTAATTATGGTGTTGTTTTCCGTTGCAAGCGACGCTTTCCGCTCGGCTAACTGTATGCAGCACCTCTCGGTAGCATGCGGTTTATTGCTTCTTACTATGCATCATTCTGAGCAGGAGTCATCGCATCACTTTCATTAGCTAAAAACGTAGGTGGAGGGAATCCTATAGTTGGGAACGCGTGACGGATTTGATCAGTACATCAAGTCCAGCCTAGAAAATAGCATTTATTTAGTAGCTAACACTAGTTGATTGGAGCGGAGGGCGGCGACTCCTGCTCAGAACGCACAAAATGTAAGACGGAACAGACCGCGCGACAGCGAGGGTTGCAGCTTACATTGTGCCCGCGGAAAGCGTCCGACCGTAGCGGAAACCAACATTTACTCTAGAAAAGCCCTCTATACGGTAGATTATTTTATAACGATTGAAAGAATAGATTCATGTCGTCAATTTTGTTAGAGTGGGCGATTTACTTATGATGCATTTAATTAATCGATATTGTTCATAATTGTTTAACGGATTTTAGCGAATAAGGTCGAAAAAAACCGTATGGACTAATTCATTTGTTATTTTTCCGAAAGTTTAAAACTTTATAGGAAATCAACTTTCGTGTTAATCTATAAGGACTAGACTCTCGGGGGGACAACAATGACAAAGGAAGATAAGGATTTTATTTTAGTCTATGGAGATGCTTTTATTGACTATATTGCTGATGATGTAACGAATAGATCTTTTACTAAATATATGGGTGGCGCAACGGTAAATGTTGCTGCTGGCATTAGCCGTATTGGTGCTCCATCTGCACTTATTACTATTACTGGTGATGACGAAGGTTCGCAATTTGTGCGCGATGGACTTGCACAAGAAGGTGTAAACCTTGATTTTGCAGTATTTGATCCTGCAAAACGTGTAAGTGGAGTTTATGTGCATTTAACAGAAGCTTGTGAGCGAATTTTCAAAGATTATGTCGATGAGACGCCAGATTTACAAGTTGAAGCTACACAATTAGATGAGGCTGCCTTTAAACATGCTTCTGCTTTAATTGTGTGCTCAGGTACAATGTTTCATCCAACTGCATTAGCAACTACGAGAGCCGCTGTCGAAAAGGCAAAGGAAAAAGGTGCTATTATTGCAATGGATGCTAATATTCGCCCATTACGTTGGAGCAGCGAAGAAGTTTGTAGGGAAACCATTACTTCATTTTTTGAAAATGTAGATATTTTGAAAGTAACAGATGATGAATTATTTTTCTTAACGGAGACAACTAATTTAGAAGATGGCATTGAGCAGCTAAACAGTTTCTTAGTACCGATTATTTTAGTAACAGTTGGTGAAGAGGGGACATATGCCGTTTTAAACGGTGAAGTTATTCACGTACCAACAGAAAAAGTTGTCCCAGTAGATACTACGGGTGCGGGCGATGCATTTATGGCGGGTGTATTACGCGATGTCCATTACAACGGTTTACCGACAACTGTAGAAGAGCTTGTACGCTGTGTGAGCTTTGGCAATCGACTAGGTGCCCTTGCAGCGACGAAGGCAGGAGCACTAACAGCGCTACCTTATTATGAAGATATTAAACATTTATTAGAGAAATAAAAGTTCGGGGCGTGCATATGATGGAAAAAAACTATGATGTGTTAGTGAAAGATCGATTATTTTTTGGCGGTGCGCAAGATGCACAAGCTGCTTATATCAATGAGAAGGTAGATGTTGTAATTGATGTTCGAGTAAATGGTTTAACAACACAAGAACAGCAAGCAGCGCACTATAATTACAACCATATGCCTATCGCTGATGAAGAAGTAGAAGTAGCTCAGTCTATTGAAGAGGTTGCGAAAAAAATAGTCTCTGCTTATGAATCAGGACAGAAGGTTTATTTCCACTGTGGAAGTGGCGGTGGACGAGCTGGTGTAGCAGCAACTGCTGTGTTAATGGAACTGGGCTTATCAAATTCGCTTGAGTCAGCACAATTAGCCGTTAAAAAGGCACGCCCACAAGTAACGATACGTCCAAATATGGCAACTGCTTTAAAAAAGTTATATGAAAAATAATGCTATGAATAAAAAGGTACCTCTTTTTGTTCAATTGAAACGAATCGATATGTATAAATGTTGCCTGCCATGTTCATGGTAGGCGTTTTTTATTTTATACGAAACGTATATTTAGCGTTATCAACGTGTGCTTACTGGCAGTGTCAGTGCTATATGGAAAGCGAATGACTCGGAACGAAATACTTTTGAAAACTTTAGCTCTTGAATTTTGTTCTATACATATTAGAACAAAATTGTTATAGTTAAATTAGAACAAAAGGGTGAGGTGTATATACATGGAGGAGTTAGCTAAAATCCCTTGGGCGGTTATAGCGCCAATAATCGGGGTGCAATTTATTTTAATGATTATTGCTTTAATTGATCTTCGAAAAATTCATGCAACGAATGGACCGAAAATTTTATGGGTATTTATTATATTATTTATTAATCTACTTGGACCTGTTGCTTACTTTATCGCGGGGAGAAAACAATCATGACCACAATACTACAAGTAACGGGTTTGACGAAGCGTTTTGCTGAAAAAACAGTAGTAGATGCCATTGATTTTACGTTAGAAGAACATACATCAACAGCATTAATTGGACCAAATGGTGCAGGGAAGACAACGACCTTATCGATGTTAACAGGCTTATTAAAGCCATCTTTAGGTAGTGTTAAAATGTTGGGTGGAGATTTACGATCAAATATTGGGTTTTTACCGCAATATCCACAGTTTCAACCTTGGCTAAGTGCGCTAGAGTTTACTGAAATGGCGGCGAGGTTAAGTGGTGTTCCTACAAAAAAGGCGAAACAAGAAGCTCAAAAAACATTAGAATTTGTAGGCCTAGGAAATGACCTTCATAAAAAGATTGCGACGTTTTCAGGCGGTATGAAGCAACGTCTAGGTATTTCCCAGGCAATTGTTCATAAGCCTAAATTACTGCTGCTAGATGAACCTGTCTCTGCTTTAGATCCTGTTGGTCGTAGAGAAGTGCTCGATTTATTAAAAGGTTTACAGCAGGAAACGACAATCTTATATTCAACACATATTTTGAATGATGCTGAGGAAATGACTGACCAGCTATTATTTTTGCGTAATGGTCAACTTGTGGAACAGGGAACATTACTTGAAGTGCGCCAACGTTTTGATGAGCCAGCGTATGTCGTTGAATTTAGTACGGTTGAAGAAGCACAGCATTTTATGAGTTATTCTACATTTAAGTGTACAGTTAACGGTTGCTATGTTTACGTAGCGATGCAAAATGAAGAACCGAGCATGCAACAAGTACTTGAACGCCTTACTGCTTATCCCTATTTAGTGCGAAACGTAGCACGTCAAACGGCGACGCTTGAGGAAATTTTCATGAAGGTGGCGAAAAGAGCATGAGTGGAATTACCGTACTACTTCAAAAAGAATATCGTGAAGCGTGGCGTAGTAGAAAGTTTTTATGGATTCCACTTGTTTTTGCATTTTTAGGGATGAGTGAACCGCTAGCCAATTATTATATGAAGGATATACTAGATGCTGTTGGCAATATGCCTGAAGGTTTTGAAATGTTGATGCCAGAATTAGTACCAGCAGATTTAATATTATCTACAATAAGTCAGTTTCAATTAATCGGCTTACTCGTGCTTATGGCTTCTTTTGTAGGCTCTATTAGCAAGGAACGCTCAAATGGTTTGGCAACTCTATTGTATGTACGACCTATTTCATTTGGAGCCTTTTTTATGAGTAAGTTTTTAGTTATTAGTACAGTAGGCTTAGTAAGTATCGTAGCAGGATTTACGGCAAGTGTTTATTACACAGTTGTGTTGTATGGAACATTTGAGGTAGGGACTCTTATAGCAAGTGTTTGCACGTATTTTATATGGGTGTTATTTGTTTTAGCAATAACACTGATGATGAGTGCGATGTTTAAAACAGTAGTAGCAACAACATGCGCCTTTATATTAATTTTTGGAGGTCAAATTATTGATGGGCTTGTAGGTACATTTTGGACAATTTCTCCGTGGAAGTTACCACTATATGGCGTTGAGCTAATTCGTGGAACGATGGTGATGTCTAATTATTGGTGGAGCCTATCGATAACAATAGTTCTTATAATTATTTGTATTTGTTTAGGTGTCTTTTCAATGAAAAAGAATGCATCGATGGCAAAAATATAACGAGAAAAATCCACTTTACTTCTGCGCCCTACAACGAGCCCACAGAAAGCGAAGTGGATTTTTACGCATGAGGAAGCCGATAAAAAGTAAAAGAGCGATAGATGAAACTGATCATATACATGTTCAAAAGGCACAGTGAGTAGGTTATTTATATATCCAAGTAAAAATCCACGAAGACTCCTGTGGGAACGCACGCACTGTAAGACGCAACAAACCGCGCGAAGCGAGGGTTGCGACTTACAACGTGCCCACGGAAAGCGGAGTGGATTTTTACGCATGAGGAAGGCGATAATAAGTAAAAGAGCGATAGATGAAACTGGTCATATACGTGTCCAAAAGGCACAGCGCGAGTAGGTTATTTTATATATCCAAGTAAAAATCCACGAAGACTCCTGTGGGAACGCACGAAATGTAAGACGCAACAAACCGCGCGCAAGCGAGGGTTGCGGCTTACAACGTGCCCACGGAAAGCGGAGTGGATTTTTACGCTTTAGAATGTCAGATATGTACGAACTCTTCTTGGAATATCCATAACTTAGGAATATAATGTAGCTATAACTTCTGATTTGTCAAATAACTTAAAAAATATAAAATCTTGCTATGAGAGTAGGTGATAAGATTGACTATACAAAATTCCGATCGCTTTCTCACAGCCTTTAATCGAATTGACCATCGGCTAAGAGATATTATTGGTGCGAAGGACTTTATGCCTTTTTATCGGCTCGTGGATCAGGCGAAAAAAAAGGATGTTTTAGTACGTAAATATGAGGATGATTTGCGCTCCTATGCAGATTTACGCAATGCAATCGTCCATCATCGTACATCTATGGAGTATGTAATAGCAGAACCTCACGTAGATGTAGTAGAGCGCATTGAATATATGGATGCGACGCTCGCTAAGCCTACTCTAGTAGGACAAATGTTTCGAAAAAGGGTGCTTGTATTCCAAGAAAACGATTCATTAAAGCATGTATTAAAAGTTATTCGTCAACGGAAGTTTACACAGTTTCCTGTATATAATAAAGCCCAATTTAAAGGACTTGTCACGACTGTGGGTATTACAAATTGGCTTGCATCAGTAATGGGAGGCAACCATGTGCCAAAACAAGTTCCCACATTGCACGATATATTATTGCACGAAAAAAATAGAGTGAATTACAAATTTGTGAGTAGATACATAACGATTTATGAGGCAGAAGAAATATTTAAACAAGGTGTGGAAAGAGGAAAACGTTTTGAGGCGTTATTGATTACGGAGCATGGGAAATCACACCAAAAGCTGATGGGCATAATTACACCATTAGATATTATGAAAATAGAATAGGCAAGACGATACAAGCTATTAAGGGCTTGATCGTCTTGCTTTATCTTTCAGGCTAATGTATAAGGAGCCATTCGTTTGAACTTGTGCAAAGTAAACATCTTCATAGGATTGGACATTTTGTTTTTTCAGCTTTTTCATTACCCAATCTTCAGTCAACTCAAGTTCTACAATATTTTCTTTAATAAGCTGTCCATCAGAAATTACTTCTGTTGGTAAATAAGTTGGTGGCGTGACATCGGCTTTTATATCTTGTTTTGTTGAAGGCTGTTCTGTTGGCTTCAGCAATATGCTTAAATTACCTGTTGTTTCTAATAGGGCATATTGGACATCTTGAACGGAAAATACAGATTGTTCTCGTAACATCATCGTTAACTCATCCATATGCAAGCGATTTTTCTTTAATCCCGACTCTAAAATAAGGCCATTCTGAATAAGGATGGTAGGCTTATCGTCAATTAGCACACGTGCTTTTTTAGATTTAATGGTGACAACGGTCATGAGATACGTTAAAACGCTCCACCAAATTAGCGCAATAAGTCCTTCTAAAAATGGTGTCTCAGATTGTGCCGCAATTTCTGAAGCGATGGACCCAAATGTGATACCTGTTATATAATGGAAAAATGTTAGCTGGCCCATCTGTTTTTTGCCAAGTAATCGCGTAACAATAAGTAATGCAAAAAAGGAAAGGGAAGCCCTAACAACCATTTCCCAAACATTGGCGTGAAAAAATTCATCATATGTCATATAAATTCAACTCCTTAGAACTGCTATCGAGAACTAGCTTGTGCAAAAAGTGGAATTGTATGCGACAATCATTTATTAATTAATGATTTCAAAAAATTTAGGAAGTGTGGTAGTAGCATGAACAAACAAATAGAGAATTCTAACAACCCTGTCTTTCCGATTATGATTGCTATTGCCATTGCCCATCTTATCAATGATACAATGCAATCTGTTATACCTGCGATGTTTCCGATTTTGAAAAGTGAGCTCGGTTTGACCTTTACGCAAATCGGGCTTATTTCGTTTGTATTAAACATGTTTGCCTCAGCTCTGCAACCAGTTGTAGGTTATGTCAGCGATAAGAAACCGATGCCATACGCATTGCCTATAGGTATGATTAGTTCATTTATAGGGATTGCCATTTTAGCTTTCACAACGCAGTACTGGGTAATTATTATAGCCGTATTATTTTTAGGCTTTGGTTCAGCAATATTTCATCCAGAAGGTTCACGAGTTTCATTTATGGCGGCAGGCTCTAAAAGAGGACTTTCACAATCAATTTACCAAGTGGGGGGAAACTCTGGACAAGCGCTTGCGCCATTAATTAGTGCTTACATTTTGGACATTTTTGGACAGCGTGGAGCCGCTTTTGTGTTAGTCGCAACAACGATAGGAATTCTGTTATTGAGTAAGATAGCCAGTTGGTATAAAAAGCAATTGGAGCAAGAACGTCTATCCAAGAAAAAACGTACTTTAGTGTCATCTTTGCCTCCACTGACAAAGAAACAAGTGGGAATCGCCTTAACATTATTATTTACTATTATTTTTGCACGATCATTTTATACAACGAATATAACAAGTTTTTATGTTTTTTATTTAATGGATCACTACAATGTTAGTCTACGTCTTGGACAAATTTTAATTTTTACTTTTATGGCTTTTGGAGTTGTAGGCACATTTTTGGGGGGATCATTATCCGACCGTATTGGGAGAAAAAATGTAATTTTACTTTCTGTTGTTGTGCCAATGCCATTCTGTTTAGCGTTGCCCTATGTACCATTATGGACAGCGACAATCTTTTTAATTATTATCGGCACATTAATTATGATTAGCTTCTCTGTAACAGTTGTTTATGCACAAGAACTTGTGCCAACTAAAATTGGGACAATGGCGGGATTAACGACTGGCTTCGCGTTTGGTATGGGGGCAATTGGAGCAATTGTCATTGGAGTATTAATGGACCATAAAGGGATTGATTTCACGATGTTAATCGTTTCTTTATTGCCATTGTTATTATTAGTAGCATTTTTCTTACCGAAAGATAAACCTGCATCTGCTTTGTAAAAAAACACGCCTCGCTATAGGAGGCGTGTTAGCTAGGTGTATAATTAAACTGGGAAGAATGCCGTTCAACGGCTTCTTTCTGGTCCTTCACTTTAATCCCTTTGCCGCTGCAATACAAAATCCAAGTCGCCCTTCTGCGTGACAACAAACTATTGTTGTAATGGAGATGTAAATTCAGCAGGTAACTTTTCTTTATCATTCACCAAGCCCTCAGTAATATGAATCTCATGCATTTTATCGTTGTAAGTGAATTTGAATATCCCATTATCAAAATCAGTACCAATTTCCTTAAAGAAAATACCTTCGATTGAAACATGGCGTGGACAAGTAAAGGCTACTTTAAAATTGTCCTGATCTTTAATTAAATAGGCACGTACACCTTTTTCGTATGTATCATAGGTGTCATCTTCCGTTGGACGTTGGACAGCTACAATGTGGAAATCTACAAAAGGAACCTCTTTTAATAGGACGTTCAGGAAGGAGCCTTTTGTTATTTCCTCCCAACGACTTTGTGCACTTTGACCGACAATGATTTGAGAAATGCCATAATTTTTTGCCACTTCAGCAATGACTTTTTGGATAGGACGTTTTTCGTTATCTAGTAAAATGAATTTTTCAACATCAAGTTCTTCCGCTAGGTCTTTCCACTGTTCGATATAACCAGATTTTTCAGCATCAAAGGCATCGATGGGTTGTGAATCGACCGAAAGAATATAGAGTGGGCAATCGAGCATCATGGCCATTTTATGACCGCGGCGAATTAAGCGTTCCCCATTTAGCCCATAGTAGACACAAACTAAAATACTTTCGTCTAATCTCCCTTTAACATGCTTCATTAAAAATATACACCTCTTTATCCTATTGTTATTTTGTTATTTGTACTGCATATTATGAAAAAAATATCCTAAAACAGCTAAAATGAAGGCTGTTACAGTGCATTATGCTTATTTATATTGTATACTTTAAAGTGAATAAAAGTTAATGACGATATACGGGAAACCCTCAAGGAATTCGGCTTATCTCCATGTTCTAAAATTATTTTGTTTATGCATAGTGTGCATTTAAATGAATAGCTTCCATATGCCACATTATTATGCAGTGAGTTAAATGGATAGTCAAGTGTTGATGCACTGAAACATTTATCAAGTGCCTAAGGTATGATGAATGTTCGGTATGCACATCAATTAGTACAGATAACATCCAAATTTAGAAGAGTTCTGATATATTCATTCAACTTTTTGTCTTCTATCTACTTTCTTTAAGAAGGGCATAGCAGGCTTGTATTTTTCAGTAGGCATTCAAATGCTGACTGAGCAACATTAAAGCACTGGCGGTTGTCAAAGATTTTGTAAGGAATAATTTAGGAGTTGGTTTATAGTATGCATCTATGAACTAATAGCTGTATCATGCACACCTAAAATTACAAAATCTCGGGCGCGAAGTCGCTGGACGAATTTGATTGTAGGAGGTTTTCATTTGGTTACAGTTCTCATTGCGATACTTTTACCATTTGTATGTGCCGCTCTAATCCCCTTGCTATATAGGCGACTAAGGCGTGTTGTACATTTAGGCTGGTTTGTTTTATCCGTTCCAATCATATTGTTTATTTTACTCGCACGGTACATTCCTCAAATTGCCGAGGGTAAAACATTTATTCATACATATGAGTGGATTCCCTCTTTTGATATAAACTTCACGACATATCTCGACGGGCTCAGCATTATTTTTGGTTTGCTGATTACAGGTGTAGGTAGTTTAGTTATTTTATATTCAATTTTTTATTTGTCAACGAAAGAATCTCTTCATCATTTTTACTGCTACTTATTACTTTTCATGGGCGCTATGCTCGGCGTCGTCTTTTCAGATAATTTAATGGTGCTGTATACATTTTGGGAATTAACAAGTGTATCTTCATTTTTGTTAATTGCATTTTGGCATCATCGTAAAGCTTCACGTGCTGGTGCACGAAAAGCAATGATTATTACTGTATTCGGTGGTCTATCTATGCTTGCGGGTTTTCTAATGCTATATGTAGCATCGGGAACATTTAGTATTCGTGACATCGTAGCTAACGTTGAGGTAATTCGAGACCATTCATTATTCGTTCCAGCGCTTTTGTTAATTTTAGTCGGTGCGTTTACTAAATCAGCACAATTTCCTTTTCATATTTGGTTGCCAGATGCGATGGAGGCCCCAACACCTGTTAGTGCCTACCTTCACTCAGCTACAATGGTAAAAGCAGGGATTTATTTAGTTGCTCGCTTTTCTCCAGTATTTGGAGGTGAGGCTATCTGGTTCTGGCTCGTAAGTGGCATTGGTCTTTTAACATTGTTCTGGGGATCGTTCAATGCTGTACGTCAAACAGATTTAAAGGCATTACTGGCATTTTCAACAGTTAGTCAGCTCGGCTTAATTATGAGCTTATTTGGCCTTGGCTCCGTAGGGCATTATTTTGGTTATGCTGAAAGTTCCATTATTTATACACAGGCGAGCTTTGCTGCATTGTTCCACCTTATTAATCACTCCACATTTAAAGGGGCATTATTCATGATGGTCGGTATTGTCGATCATGAAGTTGGAACACGCGATATCCGTCGTCTCGGTGGTTTAATGGCGTTAATGCCAGTGACATTTACAATAGCTGTCATAGGCGGATTATCAATGGCGGGGTTACCACCATTTAATGGTTTCCTAAGTAAGGAGATGTTCTTTACTGCAGTATTGCAAATTCGTGAGGTCGGTATCTTTTCTATGGATAGTTGGGGTGTGTTATTCCCTATTGTGGCATGGGTCGCAAGTATTTTTACGTTTGTTTACAGCATGATTTTAATTGCTCATACCTTTTTCGGTAAATTACAGCCTGCTAAGTTGGACAAAAAGCCACATGAAGCACCGATTGGGATGCTCCTTTCGCCAATCGTACTTTGTTTATTAGTAGTGGCAATTTTCTTCTTTCCAAACGTCCTTGGCCATTATATTTTAGAGCCTGCAATGGCTAGTATTTATCCAACATTCCCATCTGCTAGTGAGTTAACACCACATATTTCTGCATGGCACGGTGTTAATGCTGAATTGTTAATGACCGCTGGCGTAATTATTATCGGTATTATTTTATTTAAAACATTAAAAAGCTGGAAGCCACTATATCGTGTCTTTTCACCAAACTATACATTTAATACTTACTATAATCGCCTTATAGAGTTCAGTGAAAAAGGCTCTATGAAGCTTACTAATCGTTATATGTCAGGCAATTTAACACACTATTTTGTTTATATATATGTATTTTTTGTCGCGCTCATTGCAGGATATTTTATATGGTCTGATGCAATGGCATTTGAATTTGCAAAGGATTCACCAGTAGAGTCCTATGAGCTCATATTAGTATTTGTGATGATGTTTGCTGCAATATGGATGATCTTTGCAAAGGGACGTATCACAGCTATGCTATTGAACGGCGTTCTCGGCTATTCAATCGCATTCTTCTTCGTAATTTTCCGAGCACCTGATTTAGCACTTACGCAACTCGTTGTTGAATCCGTGACAACAGCATTATTCCTGTTATGTTTTAAATATTTACCTGATTTAATGCCTGAAAAGTCACGCACAAGAGTCAAGTTATCAAATGCTGTTATTGCCATTTTTGTAGGGTCTACAGTGACATTAGTTGGCTTAGCTGTCGTGCATTATGACCGCTTTGAGACGGTCGCGCTGTACTTTAATGATGCGTATGACTTAGCGGGTGGATCGAATATTGTTAACACAATTTTAGGGGATTTTCGTGCGTTTGATACGATGCTAGAGGTTGTCGTTCTTTTAATTGCTGGCTTAGGCGTGTACACGCTAACAAAGCTCAAGCCACGAAAAAAGGAGGCAGACCATGAAAATTAATGACGTTATTTTACGTACTATTACAAAGGCTGTCGTATTCATTATTTTAACGCTTGGTATTTACTTATTCTTTGCTGGGCACCATGCTCCTGGTGGTGGCTTTATAGGGGGTCTAGTGCTTGCTTCCGCAATAGTACTGCTATATTTAGCTTACGATATTGAAACGGTGCACAAAGGGATGCCATTTGATTTTAAAAAGGTAGCTGCGCTAGGGGTACTATTAGCGACAGGTACGGCCATCGGTTCATTGTTTTTTGATGTGCCGTTCTTAACTCAAACATATACGTATATTGATGTTCCGATATTTGGAAAAATGGGCTTTTCAACTGTTACTATTTTTGAGGCTGGCGTGGCATTAACGGTTGTAGGCGTTGTTGTGACAATTATTTTAAGTATAAGTGAGGATGAATAGCCAATGGAGTCTTTAATTTTAATATTAATTGGTGTGTTAGTTGCTGTAGCGACGTACCTAATCCTCTCAAAGCAATTATTACGTGTGATTCTAGGAACAGCCGTACTTTCACATGCTGCGCATTTACTTATTTTAACGATGGGCGGTCTGAAAAAAGGGGATGTACCACTCATTGGTGAATCACCAGGTCCATACGCAGATGCGCTTCCACAAGCATTGATTTTAACGGCTATCGTGATTAGCTTTGCCGTGACAGCATTTGTGCTAGTTCTTGGCTATCGTGCCTATAAAACAAATGGCACTGGGGAATTCGATGAATTGAGAGGTACGTCTGATGAGTAATATGATCGTTTTACCATTAATCGTGCCGGTTATTACGGCCATTTTGCTAGTGTTTTTAAGAGAAAATGTTTTGTTACAACGCATTGTGAGTCTATGTACATTTGGCTTTGTTGTAATTATAAGTGTCGTCCTTTTGCTTGAAGTTCATCAACAAGGTGTAATGCGTATTGATTTTAGTGGCTGGATACCGCCATTTGGGATACTCTTTGTTGCCGATTCTTTTGCAGTACTGCTTGTTTTAGTGGCGAATATTGTCGCAGCAATTTGTCTAATATATGCTTTCTTTACAATTGGCGAGCATTACGAAAAAATGTACTTTTATCCTTTTGTACTTTTGATGGTAGCTGGGGTAAATGGTTCCTTTTTAACAGGCGATATATTTAATTTGTTTGTGTGCTTTGAAGTCATGCTACTAGCCTCTTATGCACTTATTAGCTTAGGTGGTGGCAAAATCCAGCTGCGAGAAGCGCTAAAATATGTCCTTATTAATATTGTTGCTTCATGGATCTTTTTAGTGGCATTAGCTTTTTTATATGGAACGGTCGGGACGTTGAATATGGCCCATATTTCCTTACGTGTTATGGAAGCTGGAGCTGATCCACTCATTACAACAGTAGGACTTGTGTTCTTGATTGTTTTCAGCTTAAAAGCTGGTTTACTTCTATTCTTCTGGTTGCCAGGTTCATATAGTGTACCACCAACAGCCATTGCTGCATTATTCGCCGCGTTACTAACGAAAGTCGGTATATATGCGCTTGTTCGTACATTTACACTATTATTTACAACGAATACAGATGTAACACATACAACCCTCGGCGTTATGGCAGGTTTAACGATAATTGCAGGTTGCATGGGGGCACTTGCTGGAAGAGATGTCAGAACAATTGCTTCATACAACGTGCTAATTGGTGTAGGTTTTATAGTTGCGGGACTTGCTATCGGTACGGAATCTGCCTTGCAAGGTGTAACATACTATTTAATGCATGACATGGTCGTAAAGGCTATGCTGTTTTTAGCTGTTGGAATGATGATTTATGTAACGGGTGAAACTATTATAGATAGAATGAGTGGACTTATTCGAAATTATCCCTTTTTCGGATGGTTATTCTTTATCATGATGTGTTCGCTCGCTGGAATTCCACCATTAAGTGGATTTATGGGCAAGGTATTAATTGGACAAGGAGCGATAGAGGGAGGAAATTTTGTCCTTCTAGGATTAGGTTTCCTTTCCAGTTTAATAGTTCTCTACTCGCTTCTACGCATTTTTCTTTCATCCTTTTTTGGTGAAACTATTATTAGTATTGAAGATGAAAAACCACTACCTAAGCGAGTAGTGTTGCCATTGACTTTACTAGCTGTTTGCACAATCGGTTTAGGCATTGGCGCTGAATTCATGGCACCATATGTTAAGGATGCGGCAGAAACGCTTCACACACCATCTATTTATATTGACGCAGTGTTGAACGGCGAAAATTGGCAAGGTGAGGTGAATAAGTAATGGCTATGCAGTTTATATTAAATTTATTTATTGCCACTTTATGGTTATTGTTGCAGGATGAAATTACACCACAGTTTTCCACATTTTTAATGGGTTTTATCGTTGGTATTGGAATTTTGTATGCAATGCATCGCTTTTACGGTACTCAATTTTATTTGCGCCGTGTTTTCTCTATTATTAAACTACTATGGCTTTTTAACTGGGAGCTGTTACTCTCGAGCTACAATGTGTTAAAACAAATAACAACGCCTAAGTTGAATATTACACCAGGAATATTTACGTATAAAACGGAGCTTAATGGAGATTGGGAGATTACAGCGCTTGCGCTATTGTTAACATTGACCCCTGGTTCAGTTGTGATGGAAGTTTCAGAGGATGGAGATATGTTCTATATCCATGCTATGGATATTGAGCAATCAAAAGACGCCGTAGTTCGCTCCATAGGGAAATTTGAAAAAGCAATTATGGAGGTGACACGCTAATGGTAGAAAAAGTTTTACTAGTAGCACTTGCGTTATTCAGTATATCAATTGCCTTGTCACTATATCGTGTTATAAAAGGCCCTTCAATGCCTGATCGTGCAATAGCGCTTGATACGATAGGGATTAATTTACTTTCGGCGATAGCCATTGTATCTATCGTGTTAAAAACAAAGGCATATTTAGAAGCCATATTAATTTTAGGAATATTGGCGTTTATCGGTACAATCGCCTTTACAAAATATATTGAAAGAGGTGTGATTGTTGAACGTAAATCAAATGATTGAGTGGGCGGCAGTCATCCTAATACTTGTTGGTTCTATTGTTAGTGTTATTAGCGCATTTGGTATGATACGCTTGCCAGATGTCTATACACGATCACATGCGGCGACGAAAAGCTCGACATTGTCTGTATTAAGCTGTCTATTAGGTGCATTTGTCTACTTTTGGATACATGATGGCTATGTTAGCGTTCGATTGATTTTAGGGATACTTTTTGTATTTGTAACTGCACCAGTAGCAGGGCATTTAATATGTCGTGCCGCATACCGATCTCGTGTACCTTTAGCAGAGGGCTCGGGAGAGGATGAATTAAAAGCAAAGCTATTTATGGACAAAGCCGAATAATTAGCAAAGTTCGTGGTGAAATTTATATCTTTCGTATGGCGACGAGGACATAAATTTTACATTCATTTTAGTGAAGAACTTACAAAGTGAAAAAGTGTTAGATTGACTGCAATCGATCTAACACTTTTTTATTTTGTCCAACTTCTTTTTCAAAATGTATTATTGCATGCATTTTGACAGATGTCCTATGTTTTACAGGCATAAATGAGGATGAGAATGAAAATAGTAAAGGTACACGTCAAAAAAATAATTTAAAAACGGAAAAATACAAAAACATTGATTTATTAGAAAATTCTGTGTAAAATATTTTGTTAAAAAATTTCATGTATAGCTTGAAAATTATTTTGAAAGAGTATATCTTAATTAGCAGATAGATTTTTTATTCTGCTCTATGAATAAATATCCAATCGACTATTTTCGAGACGCAAATGTCTCATAGACAATAAAAAATGAAAAAAAAGGAGAAATTAGAAAATGAAGAATAAAATTTTCATGCTTATGCTCGTTTTAGTAATCGGTGTACTTGCAGCATGTGGCACTAAAGATGATAATGCAACAAATTCAAATTCTGGTTCAGATACAGCAGAGAAACAAGTACTAAAAGTAGGGACATCAGCAGACTATGCACCATTTGAGTATGTTGACGCTGCTAAAGGTGAAGAAATTATCGGATTTGATATTGATTTAATTAAACTAGTCGGTGAAAAACTTGGTGTAGAAATGCAAGTTCAAGATATGGACTTTAACAGCTTAGTTCCTGCTTTACAAGCAGGTAAAATAGACGTTGTTATTTCTGGGATGACACCAAATGAAGAGCGAGAAAAGGTTGTAGATTTCTCAGACAAATACAATCAAACAGAACAAGTTATCGTAGTTAAAAAAGATAGCGGTATTAAAAAAGAAGCGGACTTAGCTGGTAAAAAAGTCGGTGTACAAACTGCCTCAATTCAAGAAAATTTAGGTAAAGCTATTGCTGAAAAAGTAGATGTTTCAATTGAAGGGCGTACACGTATTCCTGAAATCGTACAAGATATGATGTCTAAACGCTTAGACGGTGCAATCATGGAAGGCGGCGTAGCTAAAGGTTATTTAAAAACAAACGATAAGTTAACGTCGTTCCCTGTAGAGGTACAGCCAGAAGACCATAAAGCAATTGCTGTTCAAAAAGATAGCGATTTAAAAGATAAAATTAACAAAGCATTAAAAGAACTAGCTGATGAAGGTAAAATTCAACAGCTTGAAGAAAAATGGTTAGAAAAAGCTGAATAATTTAATTGAACTGCGATAGCTCTATATAGGGCTATCGCTTGTCCATTTCACTAAAAGGAAAAGAGAAAGGAGGGGACGCTGTGAATTTAGATTTTACAGCAATCATTCCCTCTATTCCTTATATATTAAAAGGAATAGGTGTTACACTTCAAATTGCAATCGGTGCATCGATCATCGGTTTTATCGTTGGTATATTATTAGCATTATGTAAAATTGGGAATGTAAAGGTGCTACGATGGCTTGCGGATTTCTATACGTCTATTTTCCGCGGAACACCACTTGTACTACAATTACTAATTATTTACTACGCAGTTCCACAATTATTAGATATTCAAATTGAACCAATTCCAACAGCAATCATTGCATTCGGGTTAAACTCAGGTGCTTATATTTCAGAAATTATCCGTGCTGGAATCAATGCCGTTGATAAAGGTCAAATGGAAGCGGCGCAAGCATTAGGTATACCGTATGCAAAAATGATGAAAGATATTATTATTCCACAAGCAGTAAAAAATATTTTACCGTCTTTAGTAAATGAATTTATTACATTAAATAAAGAAACAGCTGTTGTAACGGTTATTAGTGCACTAGATATTATGCGCCGTGCCTACATTGTGGGTGGTTCAACGTATCGCTATCTTGAACCATTACTATTTGCTGGGGTAATCTACTATATTATGACGCTTGTCTTGACGTTCCTTGGTAAACGAATCGAGAAAGGAATGAGAAAAAGTGATTAAAATTGAAGATTTACACAAATCATATGGGCAAAATGAAGTTCTAAAAGGTATTTCAACTGAAATAAAAGAAAAAGAAGTAATCGCTATAATTGGACCATCAGGTTCTGGGAAGTCTACATTCTTACGTTGCTTAAATTTATTAGAAGAACCGACGAATGGAAAGATTACAATTGCTGGAGATGTCCTTACTGATAAGGGGACAAATATTATGAAGATACGTGAAGAAGTCGGCATGGTATTTCAACATTTCCACCTTTTCCCACATAAAACGGTACTAGAAAACTTAACTTATGCGCCTATTAATGTAAAAGGGATAGACAAGGCAACAGCCATTAAAAATGCTGAGGAGTTACTAACAAAAGTAGGTCTTTTTGAGAAACGTAATGAGTATCCAAGCCGCCTTTCAGGTGGTCAAAAGCAACGTGTAGCCATTGCTAGAGCGCTTGCGATGGACCCAAAAGTGATATTGTTTGATGAACCTACTTCTGCTCTTGACCCAGAAATGGTTAAAGAGGTTTTAGCGGTTATGAAAAACCTAGCGGATTCAGGGATGACGATGTTAATCGTCACACATGAAATGGGCTTTGCGCGTGAAGTGGCAGATCGCATTTTATTCCTTGATGGTGGCAAGCTTATCGAAGATGCAACACCAGAAGAGTTTTTCTCTTCGCCTTCTACACAACGAGCAAAAGACTTTTTAGAAAAAGTTTTATAATTTATAAAACCCATTTAGTCTCTTAGATGTTAGAGACTAAATGGGTTTTTTGCTTTAAAAGAAAGAAGAATTATCAAATTGTTTTATAAATGCATCAAGCTTGAATAACTCCTCTATATGATAGGTTCCAGCTGGATGCTCTTTTTCTAATAGCTCAGTAGCGACGGTTGCAGCTATTTTCGCAGTAACTAATGATTCATCATAATCCACAAAGGATAGTGATACAGGTGGTGTGTTTTTTTCTATGGCTTCGACTTTTATCGCACAGACAGACGAACCAATTTTAACTTTTTGGATAAGCGAGGTAAGGATGTGTCGCATTTTATTTATTTTTAATATAGTGGAAAGTCGACTTTTTTGAAGAAAAGAGACAAACCGATTGAGCCATTCTACATCAAACCCCATCCTTGTTACAATCTGACCTTGAGGGAAATGTTTGCTTAAAGTATGTTGATCTGAAAAATTAAATTGATAGACACTACTTTGTCCAATATCGCTGAAGTGTATGGAGCGTTTATTTGTAAAATTAGTAATCTTGCTGTGTGAGTCATTTTTTATGGTGTATTGCTTATTTAATTGATCTAATATCCAATGAATTGCGGCATTGCCATGGGTATCGCCTGCTCCGAGCAAAATTGAAATATGAAGTTTTTCAACTGATGTTTTTTGTTGTGCAACATACATCGCCATTAAGTTTGTTAAGCCTGGTGCCATGCCTACGCTCATGATAGCTGTAGACTGATGTTGAACGGCTACTGGGTGAAGTAGCTCAAGCTTTTTTAGAAAGGTATAACTTGCAGTAATATCAATGTATAAAATACCTTGTGCTAAACATAGCTCGGCAAACGCAGTATCCTTTTGCTCTAGACACATAATGACGAGCGCGATATTTGCAAGCTGTTTTGGCTTTACAGGCTTAGAGACATCCAATTGCATAGGGCTAACAAGATGATTTAATTGTATGCAAAACTGTTCAGCCTTTTGCATATCCCTACCAGCAATCCAAACTTTATTAGGATAGTCTTGTAATAGCAATTTTGCAATTTTGCCACCAACCTCACCATAACCTCCGACGATTAATATATTTTCTCTTGTCATTTATTTCCCTCTTTTTTAATAGCTACTAAAGCCTCAACCATATGTGACTTAAAATATGGGATGACCTTTGTAAAGCCGACGTCATATAGTAAGTCAGTAAGCAACTCAAGGCTAATTGGATAGGTAGAGGTGCCAAAGGATTGTTCAAAGCGTAGCCAATGTTCTTCAGATAAGTTATTTTGCAGCATAGAGCTTTGCCAATACTTGCACTGAAGTGGAAATGTTAATGCTGACATGTCTGCATTAATGGATGAAATGAATAACATTCCATTATCCTTTAAACTATCTGCCATTTTTTGTAGTAGAGCTTTCTTTTGCTCAAGTTCCTCAATAAAATGTATAACTAAGTGACAAGAGGCAACATCGAAACGATGGTGCAACTTTAATGAAAGGAAATCTCTCTCATACCATTCAATACGAGGGGGAGGATTAACACTCTCCATACGTTTTTGTGCCAACTGCAGCATAATTTTAGATGTATCAATCGCTGTAAAGTGGGCGGAAGGAAAGGCATTTCCTAAGGAGAATAGTTCCTGACCACCACCAGCACCAACTATTAATATGCTGTCTATAGTCGAGTAACTATGAAGGATATGAGTCATCATGTCATAAATAAGATCGTAACCAATAATTTTTTGTCGTATAGTATTTTGATAACTTGAAACAATAGGGTGATGCCAATCATGTTGCTGATTTTTCATTTTTTTACCTCCTTGTTGTACAATGTAATTAAGAATTATTCTCAATTATAAACAGTTATAGAAAATGAGCTATCCCATAATTCTGGGGGAGGAATTTCGTGCAAGATATTCAGTATTGGCAAAGAAAATCTGCAAGCTTTTTAAAAAATAACGAAAATGCAGTGCAGTACCGCCAAAAAATAATAGAAGAATTACGTAAATTTATTAATTTTGATGCTTATTGTTGCACTATGACAGATACTGAAATGCATTTTTCAATAGGTGCTGTTACAGAGCAATCAATAGAGGAAATTCATCAACAACTAATGTCTTTGGAATATGGTTCAGAAGATGTTAATAACTATGATTATCTTGTAGAAAGTGGTCAATATATAGGCAAGCTTAGTGATGTAAGCAGTCCATGCATACGTTATAAAGAGGTGTTAGAGCCTCATGGCTATAGTGATGAAATTCGAGCTGCATTAATGTTTCAAGGGCAATGCTATGGTTTATTAACACTTTTTAAAAAGACGGAAAATGTACAGCCCTATTTTCAAGATACAGAAGTAGAACAAGTAAGGGTACTAATGCCTGTGATGGGGGAGGCTTTAAAAAGATTCCAGCAAACAATTATCGAAGAACGACTGCCAAAAGATCCAGAGCAAAGTGGAATCGTTATTGTGGATAAAGATTTGCAAATTCTTTCTTCGAATATGAAGGCTTCTCAATTGTTAGCTTTTTTAAGAGACAATGAGGGAATGGTTGATTGGCAATTACCGAAACCGATACAGGCTATTTGTGCGAAGCTACTGGCAAACAGAACGAACACTAATAATTCTTTATTAGTGCCAATTCCCAACAAAGGTTATATAACAATTCAAGCGTCCATTCTTATGACGGCTGATTTACAACAACAAATAGTGATTATATTAAATGAAGCATCTCCAAAAGAAATGCTCACTTTTTTACTGACAGCTTATCATCTTACACCTAGAGAAAAGGATGTAATAACTGAAATAATGAAAGGGATGCCTACAAAAGATATTGCACATAATCTCGGTATTTCCAGTTATACCGTTCAAGATCATTTAAAGCTAATTTTTCAAAAGGTAGATGTACGTGATCGAAATGAATTGATTTGGAAGTTATTTACTCGTTTTAATTAAATAAAGAATCCCTCTAATCTGTTTATGTTCCTCTAGGAGAGCATGAGCAGATTTTTTTGCACTCTTACAAGATAGTAGGTAGAAAGGTTAAGAAAACTTAACTTAAATTTCGTAGAGGAATATAGGGAATTTATAATATAATAAAAAACAGTAAGTGAGACCTAAGAAAATACAATATTCGACACCGTTTATTAGGTAGTAAGAGATAGCAATTAAATATAAATATGTATTTATTGTTCTGAAAATTCTGATATTAGGAGGGGTAGTGATGGCATGGACTTTTTATTTAAATGTCACAAATGATACAGATCGAGATTTAGAGCTAATAGAATCACAATTACATTGGGGCTATTGGAATACAGATGGTGAAGAGGATAAAAAACCTCAAACTATTAAAGCGGGACAGACAATTCAAGCTGTTGGTGCCAAATCAGCATTTGGACCAAATGGTTATGAATTTTCGTGCTCTTGGAAAGATAAAAATAGTGAAACGCAAGCACCGTACGGGGTAATCAGTCTATATGTAAATGTTCCTTATAATGATCCTAATGAAGCTAGATGTCGAGCAAATGGATATTTTGAAGTAGCTGAGTGGAAGGACATTCCACATGATGGCCATAGCTTTGTTCGAAATATCCGAATTTCGAACAAGCTAGATAAATTGAGACAAAATGATACAAAGAACAATCTAGAAACAGATTGGTCCAAAATTAATACATTAGTTGAAATCGAAGATGTGCGAGATATTGATTTAAATCAATATATTCCTAGTGGTGTTCATTTTGAAAAAATGTCGTTATTCAAAACACCTATCTTTACTATTCCAAAAAGATTATTTGATGGGGTCAATGATTTAACGTTTGATAGTCTTTATTTAAAGCAACGTGAAGTGCAACAGTATTATTCCGTAGAAGTGACTAGTTTAAGAGCAGATGCGTCTAAAATCGAAACTGTTACGAAAAAGGGAAAAATTACAGTGAAAGATGAGTTTGGATTATCTACTACAAGTAAAGTGGTGGAAGAGAAAGTTAGTACTATTGAAACGGCCTTTAAATTTACAGAAAAGATCTCTGTTTCTGATGAAAAAGTGGTAAAGGCAAGTGTGGCACAGGAACTACAGGCGGAATTAAAGGCAAAGTTTAATATATTAAATGCTGTTACAACAGAGCAACAGCAAACTGAGAAAAAATCGAAAGAAAGAGTTTTTGAAGCCCCAAGTGATAAAGATATGGACGTTGTACCTTGGATTTTTAGTAAAATGATTCTTCTTTATCGAACGGACAACAATAATGTAACAACGTTGATTGGTGCTTCTGAATGGGATTATGCCGTATTACATCGTACGCATCTATACGATGTAATGGATAATGCGAGAAATAAAGTAACGACAGGAGGAGTGCACTAAAATGGCGACTTGGACATTTTCACTAATGATTACAAATGCAACTGACCGTGAGCTTGAAGTTTTTCAATCGCAGCTAGCGTGGGGTATCTGGAATACCGATGATATGGAAGACAAGAAGCCAGTAAATATTCCTCCAAACACAACATTACAGGCATTGGGAATAAAAGCATCGACAGGACCCAATGGATATGAATGCTCTTGCTCATGGCGAGATATAGTCCCACCAGGTGAAAAATCATATGGCACAATCTCGATAGCGTTAGACGTTCCACAAAAAAGCAAAAATCGAGCTGAATGTTTAGCTGATCATCAATTGCATGTCGATAGTTGGGAAGACTTGCCTGACAAAGGACATAACTTTGTACGATCAATCATTGTGACCAATAAGAATGTCTAAAAGAAAGTGGAACATATGTCATGAAAATAAAGCTTAAATCTATCACAAAGGAAGATGAGGCGTTTCTCTACGAAATTTTTGCTTCTACAAGACTTCAAGAAGTAGATTCATGGGGATGGTCAGTTGAACAAAGGGCAGATTTTTTAGCAATGCAATGGCGCGCACAACAAGTTTCGTATAATCAGCAATTTCCAAGGGCAAATCATTGGATTATTGTGGAGGATGCTGAATGTGTCGGCAGGATTTTCACAGAAGAACTCCCTGAATATCACCGTCTAATTGATATAGCTATATTGCCAAAATATCAGGGAAGAGGCATTGGTACCTATATTATTGTTCAACTTCAGAAAAAGGCAAAAGTACAAAGAAAAGCAGTTGTATTACACGTTCATAAAACTAACATTGCAAGATATCTCTATGAAAGATTAGGGTTTCAAGTCATTCAAGAAGACGAGATTTATATGAAAATGTTGTGGAAATAAAAGTTAGGGAGAGTGTTGATATGTCAGAAGCGTATTTAGGCGAGATTCGGATGTTTAGTGGGAAGTATGCCCCGATGAATTGGGCCCTTTGTAACGGTCAACTGTTATCGGTTAATGAGTACCAGGCTCTTTTTTCGTTAATAGGAAATAAATATGGTGGCGATGGGGTAACAAATTTTGCGTTACCTGATTTACGTGGAAGAATCCCGATACATAAAAGTCCCGAATATCCTTTTGCAAGTAATGGAGGGACGGAAAAAGTAACATTAACAGAGGGCGATTTACCAGCCCATACGCATATTGTTACAGCAAATAATGTAAAAGCGGAAACAACAGAAAGCTCACCAGCTAATACTGTATGGGGAGTAGCTGATTTAAAGAATTATCAAACAAATATAGCGAGTGATGTTGTCCAGATGAATAGTAATTTAATGTCATCAGTTGGTGGCAATCAGCCACATGAAAATGTCATGCCTTCATTGGTTATTAATTTTATTATTGCAACACAAGGTCTATACCCATATTTTTCTTAAAAGGGAGGAAGTACATTGGCAGAACCGTTTGTGGGAGAAGTACGACTTTTTAGTTTCGACAGAATACCTCAAAATTGGTTACCGTGTGATGGGCGCCTATTGCCGGTAAATCAATACATAGCACTTTATTCTTTGATAGGAAATAAATACGGAGGAGATGGTAAAACAACATTTGCCTTACCCAATTTGCAAGGTAGAGTACCGTTACATAAAAGTGACGAAATTGCCTATGCATCAACAGGTGGTGAAGCAACACACGCATTAACGATAAATGAAATGCCTAATCATACTCATGAAGTTTATGCTAATGAGGATGAAACAAATAAAGCAACACCAAAGAGTAACGTATGGGGAAAAGTGAATGGTAATAATATGTTTGCTAGTAATCCAAATACTGCAATGAATGCAATAGCGATGACAGTCACTGGCCAAAATCAGGCCCATAATAATATGCAGCCTTATCTAGTCGTATCGTTTTGTATTGCAACAATGGGGATTTTTCCACCACGAGGTTAGGGAGGAACGAAAATGGCAGAAGCCTATACAGGAGAGATTAGAATATTCGCTGGCAATTATGCACCAATTGATTGGGCTTTTTGTGATGGGAGTACATTACTTGTTAATCAGCATCAAGTGTTATTTTCAATTATCGGTAATAGGTTTGGTGGCGATGGCAAAACAGACTTTAAGTTGCCAGACTTAAGAGGTAAAGCACCAATGCATTACGGAGCTGGTACAGGACTTACAACAAGGGAATTTGCCACAGAAGTAGGTGAAGTAAGTGTGTCATTAAGTAGTGAGCAAATGCCTGCCCATAAGCATGAAATACAAGGGAGCACGAAAACAACGGGTGGAGCTAGTAGTCCCGAAGGTGCCGTTTGGGGCGCTATAGGAGGATTTAATCCAAAGAAGATATATAAAGAATTTACACCAACTACAAAAGTAAATATTCATCAGCAAGCGATTGAAACAACTGGAGGAAATATGCCACACAATAACATGCAACCATATGTAGCATTAAACTTTATTATTTGTTTGTATGGTGAATACCCAGTAAAAGAAGGGTGATATAAATGAGAAACTATAAACGGATAAATGTTGTACTTATGTTGGTTGCAATGTTGCTCAGCATTGTACAACCATTTTTGGATATACAAGTTGTGAGGGCAGCAATTCCAGCTATTGAACCTATTAATATTGTAACGGGAACTGTTTCTAAAGATATACCAAATAAAGTTGACATAATGATTGGCGAAGTGATGGCGGCTGGTGGTTGGGATTCAGGTGATAAGATATACACTACTTATTTAAAATTTAGCTTACCATCTGATTCTGACTATTCTAATGCAAAGTTAAGTCTTACGCCAATGAATTATACGGGTGGGGGAGATATATCCTCTTTGACAATTAATATTGGTAGCTCGGATGATTGGACAGTTACTGAAGGAGATGGATATCCTCTATCTGTTTTTCCGAGTAAATATGAAGGGGTCGAGAAGGGTTTTTCTAAACCATCTTATATATTTAATAAATTCGAAATACCTATTCTGTTACCCATCGGTGACTTACTTACTGAACAGAATATAAATGATATTGGTAGTGAAAATATTATTACATTAATACTTTCTTCGCCAAATATGATAGATGACTATGCAGTTTTTGGAGATATATCATTAGTTGATTTTAATACCTCCCCCCCTGTAGAAGTGAAGCATAAAGTCAGCTTTGATGTAGATGGGGGGAGTCTAGTACCAGATCAATCCATCGCACACGGAGAAAAAGCAACTGTGCCAACAACACCAACAAAAGCTGGCTACACATTTGAAGGCTGGTATACAGATGATGAGGGTACAAATCAATATGATTTTACCAACAATGTCATTACAGCGAACACGACAATTTACGCGAAGTGGGAACCAGTTGGTTACACAGTGAATTTTGAAGTAAACGGCGGAAGTCTAATACCAAATCAAACGGTAGCACATGGCGAAAAGGCGATAGTGCCACCAGCCCCAACAAAAGCAGGCTACACATTTGAAGGCTGGTATACAGATGATGAGGGTACAAGTCAATATGATTTTACCAACAATGTCATTACAGCGAATACGACACTTTATGCGAAGTGGAAACCAGTTACTTACACAGTGAATTTTGATGTAAATGGCGGAAGTCTCGTACCAAATCAAACGGTAGCACATGGTGAAAAAGCAACAGTGCCACCAGCCCCAACAGAAGCGGGCTACACATTCGAAGGCTGGTATACAGATGATGAGGGTACAAATCAATATGATTTCAGCACCAATGTCATTACAGCGAATACGACACTTTACGCGAAGTGGAAACCACTGAAGTATACAGTTAGCTTTGAAGTAAATGGCGGAAGTCTAGTCCCAAATCAAACGGTAGCACATGGTGAAAAAGCAACAGTGCCACCAGTACCAACAAAAGCGGGCTACACATTCGAAGGCTGGTATACAGATGATGAGGGTACGAATCAATATGATTTTACCAACAATGTCGTTACAGCGAATACAACACTTTACGCGAAGTGGAAACCAGTTACTTACACAGTGAATTTTGATGTAAATGGCGGAAGTCTAGTCCCAAATCAAACGGTAGCACATGGTGAAAAAGCAAC
>NZ_JBIWDA010000009.1:55435-114482 GCF_044761745.1 Lysinibacillus sp. NPDC097279
CAAACGGTAGCACATGGCGAAAAGGCGATAGTGCCACCAGCCCCAACAAAAGCAGGCTACACATTTGAAGGCTGGTATACAGATGATGAGGGTACAAATCAATATGATTTTACCAACAATGTCATTACAGCAAATACGGCAATTTACGCGAAGTGGAAACCACTGAAGTATACAGTTAGTTTTGAAGTGAGTGGTGGAAGTGCAGTCCAAAGTCAAACCGTAGCACATGGTGAAAAAGCAACAGTGCCACCAGTACCAACAAAAGCAGGCTACACATTCGAAGGCTGGTATACAGATGATGAGGGTACGAATCAATATGATTTTACCATCAATGTCGTTACAGCGAATACGACACTTTATGCGAAGTGGAAACCAGTTACTTACACAGTGAATTTTGATGTAAATGGCGGAAGTCTAGTCCCAAATCAAACGGTAGCACATGGTGAAAAAGCAACAGTGCCACCAGTACCAGCAAAAGCAGGCTACACATTTGAAGGCTGGTATACAGATGATGAGGGTACAAATCAATATGATTTTACCAACAATGTCATTACAGCAAATACGGCAATTTACGCGAAGTGGGAACCAGTTGGTTACACAGTGAATTTTGAAGTAAATGGTGGAAGTGCAGTACCAAGTCAATCCGTAGCACATGGCAAAAAGGCAACTGTGCCAACAACACCAACAAAAGCAGGCTACACATTTGAAGGCTGGTATACAGATGATGAGGGTACAAATCAATATGATTTTACCGACAATGTCATTACAGCGAATACGACACTTTATGCGAAGTGGAAATCATCGAAGTATACAGTTAATTTTGAAGTGAATGGCGGAAGTCTCGTACCAAGTCAAACGGTAGCACATGGTGAAAAAGTAAGTAAACCAACGTCAGCTCCAACGAAAGCAGGCTACACATTTGAAGGTTGGTACACAAGCAGTACATTAGATAAACTATTTGACTTTAATAGTAGTTCTATAACTCGAAATGTTACTATTTATGCAAAGTGGGTTAGCATTGTATCACCACCTACTAGTAATGGTGGTAACGAAAGCTCTACTCCATCAACAAACACTGAACACATTGTTGTTGATGTCGACGGAGAAAATGGTGTGAATTTAACGAAAACCCCAATTATTCGTACGACGATGCCAGATGGAGTAATTAAAGATCATGTTTCGATGTCGGAGGATATCGCTAAGGAAACAATTGAAAAAGCAAAACAACTAGGTAATGATACTGCTCGTATTATTATTCCTGATGCAAACGATAAAGTTAGTGAAGTTGTCGTTGATATTCCTAAATCTTCATTAGCTCAAATTCATGCAGGAAAAATACAGTTAGAAATTGCTACTATGAATGCTATAATTTCTATTCCCAATGTATCTATGTGGAATTTTAGTAATGATTTATACTTCCGATTGGTTCCTATCAAGTCATTAGAACAGCAACATCAAGTGGAGGAAAGAATACTAAAAGAAGAATTAATTAAAGAAACATTACAAGGCGAAAAAGTAAATTTAATTGGTCGTCCAATGACTATTGAAACGAATATGCAGCATCGCCCAGTAACTTTAACATTGCCATTACCGAAAAATATAACGCAAGAACAACTCGATAATTTGGCTATTTTTATTGAGCATAGCGATGGTACAAAAGAGTTATTACGTGGGAAAGTTGTAGATTATCAAAAAGATATGCTAGGTTTGCAATTTGAGGTTACAAAATTCTCTACCTTCAGCATTCTCTATTTACCAGAGGATGAAAATGTAGAGGAACCAACAACTGACTATGTTACACATACACCTTATATCCAAGGCTATTCAGATGGTACATTCCGACCGAATGCATTTGTAACACGCGCACAGATGGCAAGTATGTTTGCACGCCAACAAACTGGTAATGCGATTCCAAAGTCTAATGCGACATTTACAGATACGGCTCAGCATGATGCAAAAGATGCAATCGAATTTGTGAAGGATGCTGGTTTATTTAACGGTGTTACTAAGACAAGCTTTAATCCGAACGGCTTCATTACACGTGCACAAATGGCAGCAGTTGCAGCTCGTTGGATAGAAAAGCATTGCGTTGACAATCCGAATGCAGATTTTTGTAAAACAACATCAGAAGGTAATACTTTCAAAGATGTTAGTAATAATCATTGGGCTGTTCAGGCGATTGCTACTGTCAATGCATTGGGCATTATGACAGGAACAACAGTAGACACATTTAATCCAGATGGTAATTTAACACGTGCGCAAGCAGTGAAGGTACTAAATCGCTTGTTTGAACGACAAGCGCCAACAGAGCATCAAAACCCAATATTTAAAGACGTCCTAAGTAACCATTGGGCATTTTATGAGATTCAAGAAGCTGCAGTAAAACATACGCATAATAAATAAAGAATTAGAATTAGAAGGCTAGATGAAAGAATTTTAGCCAATGAACATCCCGAATTATATTAAAACACTCTAATTTAGTGTTTTAATAAAGTTCGGGTTTTGTGTTTTATTGTTTAGTAAATTTCAACTATATAACAGAAAAAATAATTTATGTAATAGCCTATATTTTATCAAATAAAGGTTAAGAAAAATTAACTTTTGATATTGTGATATGTCGTAGTTAGGATTTTAGTACTGATATATAATGAGGGATGAGTTATAAGTCATTACATAATTTTTAAAAAGGAGGGGTCACTTTGTATCGAAAAAGAGAATGTCTTATGATAGCCATTTTACTAACTTTAATTTGTAGTTTTTGTGTTCAAGAAAAATCTGCCCATGCAGCTTCTGGTAATCATCCACCTGTTGTTGTAGCTTCTGAAATAATTCCAAAGCAATCAATGACACTTGGACAAGGAAAAATTGTTATTGATTTAAGTAAGTTATTTTATGATGCCGATAACGATCCGTTAATACTTAAAGCTGTTACTGAAACTGTAGGTATTGTAACAGCAAATTTAAATTCAAATTTATTAACGATTGAGGTACTTTCACCTGGGAAGACACGAATAAAGATTAGTGCTGATGATCGAAAGTTAGGGAGAGCGAGCAGTAGTTTTGAAGTAGAAGTCTTACCTAAGTTGAATAACATACCAATAGTTACTCAATTAATAAATAATCAAACTGGGCATGTTGGAGATGCGCCAATACTAGTTGATGCAAGTAATGTTTTTGCTGATGTAGATAATGATATTTTAACGTTGGAAGTTAGTTCTAGCGATGAATCTGTTGCCACAGCTCAATTAAATTCTGAAATGATCACTATCGTACCTGTAGGCATAGGTCAAAGTATCATTTCAGTAAATGCGGATGATGGTAATGGGGGTAGTGAAACTACAACATTTGCTGTTACCGTAACTAGTCTACCGAACCAACCTCCCGTGGTTGCGCAATCAATTAGTAATAAATCAGGAATAGTGAATGATGTCATTACTATAGACGGTAGTGGTATTTTTTCAGACGCAGACAATGACATTCTTACGATAAATGTTAATTCTAGTGATGAATCTATTGCTACAGCTCAAATTAATGGACAAACAATTACTGTTCTGCCGATAGCAGCAGGCGTAAGTACTATTACAGTCCATGCGGATGATGGAAAAGGTGGGCAAGTATCTACAAGTTTTATAGTTACTGTATCTAACCCAACGTTTAATCATGCCCCCATGGTTGCTAAAACAATTAGTAATCAAAGAGCAACAATAGGTGGGAAGCCTTGGGACATTATAGTAAGTGATGTGTTTACAGACGAAGATAACGATAGTTTAACGTTATCTGTAAGTTCTAGTAATAGCGGAGTAGCAACTGCTAGTCTGAATGGTTCCTCTCTTAAAATTACACAAAATGCATTGGGTACAAGCGTAATTACTATTTCAGCAGATGATGGAAAAGGTGGACTAGTATCAACAAGCTTTCTTTTCAGTGTAGAAGCCCCAGGACTTTTTATATCGGATTTTGTGCAAAATGGAGAATATAATGATGTGCTAGAAATATATAATGCAACAATGGTGCCTCTATCAAATTATAAAATAGAAATTCAGCAATATAATCTAATTTTAAAGCAACATAGTATCAAAACAATAAATATACCTTTAGTATATCCAAACACAAACTTTGTATTAATCCATACTTATTTTTATGATTTTTTTGATATTACTACTTCTCAATACTTCAATGATGATTTTATTTTTAGAGATGCCTCTAAAATAACAGTGTCAATGACATTAAAAGACAGTAATGGCATTGTAGTAGATACGGTTGGGGTTAGGGATTCAATTAACCAGATAGTAGAAAGTAGCGGTGGTTATATAAGAGATAAAAGGCTCCAATCTGGATCATCCAATTTTAACAAATCAGAATGGATAGTATTACCTAAAGACGATTATTCTACAATTGGTCACTATTAGAAAGAGAGGGCGATTTTTATTCAATATTCTAAAAGAAAAGTAATAAATTTATGTATGCTAACTATCTTAATAATGATTATGATGCCTGTGACTTTTGTATCTGCAAAAAGTGATTTTGATTCATTTAATACCGCAACTAATAAAGAAGAAATGAAATTAGCAATGACTACAGATTGGAGTGTAGTACATTACTCAGCTCAAGGAAATGAATTATTTCAAAATTTTAAAATAGTAGATCAAAATTATTTGGCAAATAAATTACTAATCGAGCGGCCACAGACAGGGTATACATCTACAAGTGCATTACGACAAGTATATTTAAATGCAGTCGAAAATCGATCCTATCTTATAAATGTTAACGATGCGACAGATGCACTTACGCTATGGACAATTTTTATTGATGATTATCATTTAAATTATAGTAACTTTAATCGCCTAACGATAGAAGAGCAGGATAAAGTCTGTCAGCAAGTGATTATGGCACGTCCTAGTCAAGGTTTTAATTCTATAGAAACTTTACAATCTGTGTTTGACAGTGAAGTTAATGGTATTTTTATTAACAAAGTACAACTTGATAAAGATGCTCTTACTATTCAATATGCTCAAGATGATACTTCAGAAAATGTAACGAAAAATCTTGTTCTACCTATTATTGGAGATAATGGTGCGTCAATCACTTGGTCATCTGACAAGCCAGAGGTTGTCAAAGGGAATGGCGAAGTTATACGCCCTTCGGCAGGCAAAGGAAATGAAAAGGTTACATTGACTGCTAAAATTTTCATCGGTGAATATGTGGAAACTAAAGTCTTCACTATTAATGTAAAAGCATTTTCACTGAGTCATAATGCTTTTTTAAAGGAGTTAACGATTTCATCGGGCAACTTCAATACAGCATTTGATAAGAACACATTGTCTTATACAGCCAAAGTTCCACATATAGTTGATAGTATAAATATTAAAGCTATTGCGGAAGACGATAAAGCAATTGTAACAATAAATAGTAAGGTAAGTACTGAAGCAATAAAGCTAGTAACAGGTATGAATACAATAAAGATTTTAGTGACTGCTGAAGATGGTAGCCCTAGGGAATATACAATTTTGGTTACTAGGGAAAATGCCCCTATTGATAGCGGGGATACAACTGTCTCTGAATCTACAGAAAGTTTTACTGTAAATATAGAGTCAAGTAGTGGAGAAGCTGTCTCTAAAACGACAATTAAACGTATAATTAGTAAAGATGGATCGATGAGAGATGAAGTGATTTTAACAGAAAAAAGTGCATTGGAAACTATTTCTAAGTTAAAAGAAGCAGGATCAGATCAAGCACGTATTGTTATTCCAGATTCACAGGATAAAGTAAAACAGGTCGATATCTCAATACCTAATAATATTGTTAGCCTGTTGAAAAACAATCAATTAAATCTAACTATCCAGGCTTATAATGTAAACATCGATGTGTCAAAAGATTCATTGGCAACATTTAATGATAATTTATATTTCCGCCTAATACCTTTAAATGAACAAAACGAGCAAATAAAAATCGAAGAGCGTGCAAAAAATGAATTGATTGATCAAGATATAACTGGTGGTTCAATTAGTAAGTTAATAGGGCGTCCAATGAAAATTGAGACCAATATGCAAAATCGCCCAGTAACATTAACCTTACCTTTGCCTAATGATTTATCCCAAGAACAGCTTCATAATCTAGCTATTTATATCGAGCATAGCGATGGTACAAAAGAGTTATTACGTGGGACAATTGTAGATTATCAAAAAGATAAGCTAGGCTTGCAATTTGAAGTGCAGAAATTCTCTACATTCTCCATGCTCTATTTGCCAAAGCAGGCTGACGATGTTAAACATACACCATATATTCAAGGCTATGCAGATGGGACATTCCGACCGAATGCATTTGTCACTCGCGCACAAATGGCAAGTATGTTTGCACGACAACTAACAGGCAATACGATTCCAAAGTCTACTGCGACATTTACAGATACGGCTCAGCATGATGCAAAAGATGCGATTGAATTTGTGAAGGAAACAGGTTTATTTAGAGGTGTTACGGAGATAAGCTTTAATCCGAACGGCTTCATTACACGTGCACAAATGGCAGTAGTAGCAGCTCGTTGGATAGAAAAGCAGTGTGCGGCCAATCCAAATGCAGCCAATTGTAAACCACTAACAGAGGACATCATTTTCAAAGATGTGCGTGATAGTCATTGGGCTAGAGAAGCGATTAATACCGTCAATGCATTAGACATTATGACTGGTGTAACAGCAGACACATTTAACCCTGAAGGCTATTTAACACGTGCGCAAGCAGTGAAGGTACTAAATCGCTTATTTGAGCGTCAAGTATCGACAGAAACGGATAGCCCCATATTTAATGATGTGCCAAGTAATCATTGGGCATTTTATGAAATTCAAGAAGCGGCGAAAAAATAAAACGTACTAGAACTAAAGAGAAAACGTGTTAGATTGATGGCCATCAATCTAACACGTTTTTATTGTGCGGTAGTTGTTCGCTACTGCGGATACTTTCCATAAGTTTAGTTGCAAATACATTGACTTATATTAGCAATTCTATAAGAGTCACTGCCTCTGCTACTCAAAGAGAAACAAATAGCCGGAACCTCTTACAGTTACGATTTTAGCTCGATGTCCAGAGATGGACTCCAGTTTTTTTCGCAAATTACTAATATGTACTTTTAAAGCCTGTGTTTGTCCAATACTATCTTCCGCCCAAATGAGCTTATACAGGTCAGAAGGATGGAAAATTTCGCCTGGACGCTGTGCTAAAAAGTACAGTATATGAAATTCCTTAGTGGATAAAATTAAAGCTACCCCATCGATGTAAACTTTTCCTGAGTGAACATGGAAGTGAATATTATCAATGATCTGAACATCCTCATTGCGTATATTTCCGTCTGTTAATTGAATATTTCCCTTCCGTTGTGAAATTCTTTCAATTGTTTTCATTAAGCGAGCTTTGTCGATAGGCTTTAAAATATAATCAATTGCTTGAACGGAAAAGGCATCAATTGCATAGTGCTCATAGGCAGTTACAAAAATAATATCCATTACATGTGTTAAATCTCCTAATTTACTAGCAACATCAATTCCATTCATCTCTGCCATCTCAATATCTAAAAAAAGAATGTCTGGCTTAAGTGTAGGGATGTTTGCTATAGCGTCTAGTGGATTTAGATATGTCCCGATAACATCAATTGCCCCATTATCCTTTAACATAGTCTCTAGTAAATTAATGGCTAAAATCTCATCGTCAACAATGATTGCTTTTAACATTTTTCCACCTCATTTTCATCCGAAAAAAGCGGGAATTTTAGTATGACAGTCGTTCCTTCACCAACAACACTCTCTATATGGAAAGTGGCTTTCTCGTATTTTTTTAAACGTTTAGTAATATTGCGAATTCCGACGCTTTGATGATCGGTTGGTTCTTCCGATAAAACCTTTTCTATTATTTCTTGTGACATTCCTATACCGTTGTCCTTAATTTTAATATCAATCATTTGTTGAACCTTTTTAATAGTCATGGTTACTTTGCCATTTACTCGCTTATTTTTTAAGCCATGAAACAGAGCATTTTCTACTAAAGGCTGAAGGAGCAGAGGGGGAATTAGTATAGTTAAAGGTTCCTCCATCTGAATTTCCCATTCAAGCTGATCTGGATATCTTGTTTGGTGAATATTGACATACGCTTGAATTAACATGAGCTCTTGTTCTAGAGGGATAAGGCTATTTGTATTCTCGAACGAGAAGCTGCTTCTTAAAAATGTAGCAAAATCTGTTATCATAATACGGGCTTTATCCAAGTCTATATAACTTAGCGATAAAATCGAGTTTAAAACATTGTATATAAAATGTGGTTTAATTTGTGCTTGTAAAAACGCAGTTTCCATTTTAATTGCAGTTTCAGCCGATTCCTTTAGTAAAATAAGATTTCGTACTCTTGTCTTCAATTCAGCAGTATCTAATGGTTTATGTAGAAAATCATTCGCCCCAGATTGGAATGCTGCTAGCATATCCTCAGGTCGCAACGCTGCTGTAAGCATTAAAATCGGTAACTCTGCAGAAGAATAGTTTTTCCTAATTTGTTGGCAAACCTCATATCCAGAAAGGTTAGGCATCATAATATCTAATATTAATAAGTCTATATCTGGATGCGCTTGTAATTGTTCAAATACTTGCCGACTATCATCAACAGCGATAATAGAGTAGTTCTCTTTTGCAAGAATATCAATTAGTACTTTAAGGTTAATATGATCATCATCAGCAATCAGTATTTTTTTACCCATTTTTCTTTCAGCAACGTATGGAAATGCTATAGGTAAATAATCTTTTGTTAATGTAATTTTATTTTGTTGCGTATCTTGTTGAACTTTTTTTATTGTTTGCACAGGCAGTTTGACTGAGAAAGTTGTGCCTTGATTGACAACGGAATGGACCGTAATTTCTCCACCGTGCAACTTCACAAGTTCCTTCGTCACATTTAGACCTAAGCCCGTACCTTTACTAGCGTCTTCTAATTGTCTGAATGGTTCAAATATCGACTCTATATGTTCAGGAGCAATGCCTCGACCAGTATCACTTACTTCAATAGTAAGGAATCCTTGCTCTTCGTAGCAGGAAATCTCCACTTTTCCGTGTCTAGTAAATTTAACAGCATTTTCTATTATGTTATAAAGAATTTGACGCAGTCGGTCCTCGTCGGCTACTATAATTTTCCCTCGTTCGATGTAATTGTAAATTTTTACATCCTTATTTTCGATGTACGACAATATTTCGACGATTACATGGGTCACAGAATAAAGATCAACATTTGTAAGACGAAGCTTTAGTTCGCCTTCTTTTAACTTTGAAAAATCCAATATGTCATTAACAAGATGTGATAACTTTTTTGTAATATTAAATATGAGTGATATTTTTTCTTTTTGTTCCATCGTTAATGTGGAACTTTCATTAGACTCTAACATGGAATGAGATATGGCAATCACACCGTGTAACGGAGTACGAAATTCATGAGAAGTTTTTGCGAGAAATTCATCTTTTAATTTATCTACTCGGATTAAAGCATTTGTTAACCTTCCTTTTTCCAAATAAGAATCTGTAAAACGATGTGAAATATAAAGAGAAAGCATCGTTAAACATATAAAAGGGAGCAGGGGAGGTAAAGAGTAAATTTCTAGATTAATATTAAGATTTAACGTTGCTACAACCATATAGATAAGAATAGCCATGGAACTAAGCCATAAATAAATAGCTCCTACTAATCGTTTAAAGATTGCAATCGTTTGAATATAAAGCAAATAAAAGATAATTATTAAAATATAAATAGAATGTGCAGTTTGTAAGTATGAGCTAATGGATATTGGGAGCATTACCGTAGCTAATAATAAAATACCAATGATACAAAGTGCTTTCACAAACTTTTTATGTGAAAATTGCTGTAGGGCATGGTTAAAATACAGCAGCATAAAGATACCTGAGCCGATACTTGAAATGATTTGGACTCTTATTAGGAATTCATAGCTGATAGGTAATAACAACATTAATATTTTTTCCCCATGAGATAAACTGTATAAACCAACCATGAAGCAAAACAATGAAAAATAGAGCTGCTCAATTTCGAGCTTGGCATATAGGTAAGAACCAGCAAAATAAATAAACATTGTAAAAAAAGCAGCAATGGTTATTAAATCGTAGAAAAGTGAACCTTCTCTTAATTTACCAATGCTCTCTTGATCCCCAATAAAAATGGACCCAATAATTCCCCCACCTGATGCATAATCAAAATTAGCTACATGTATGATGAGCTCAAGCTCATTTTTTTTAGGTGAGAAATAAGCAACATACGGCACATTTTGTTGAATATATGCCGAATCTTCAGCAGGTTCTCCACTTTGTCCGATTCGTTTTTCATTTATGTAAATGGCATTCGACATTCGGATATTACCTGTTTTGATGCCCAAAATAGTATCTGTATCATCAATTAATATTTTTAACCGATAGGTACCGCTACCAAGTGTAGAGAAATTTTGGTCGTTAAGCTTGTACTTAGACCATAGAGACGGGACATTTACTGAATAAGAATGATGCGCATTGAATTCAGAATAATTCAATAATTCGTTAGGTATAAAATCCCATTCGCCATCTAAGCTTACAGTATTTTTGTGCAAATCATATTGTCTAAGATCTATAACGCCTGCAACAGCTTTAGGAGCATTTTGGTTTTCATTATTGTGTAAACGGGATGTCAACCCAATTAACACGATACTAATAATGACCATAAAAATAAGTAATAGCTTTTTCATTCCCATTTTGATCTCTCATTCCTAAAATTTAAGGTATTAATATTAACATTTCTTGTTTGTACATAAGTGTGAAATTATACCTATATTATATCATGTGAAAGTTAACTAAGAATAGATGGAATATACATGATTTCCTATAAAAGATAGGTAGGGATTGTTGGATTTTGTGCATTTTATGTAATTAAAGCGCATCTACTTACAATCGCTCTGTTTTTTGCTTATAATAGAAGGGTAAGAAATTTTTCTGAAAAAGTAGCCACAAAGTGAGCGATTGCGATTGAAAAAATTATTATACGTAGTATTTTTTCTTGTTTTTATAGTCATTTTTTTGTACGTAAACAATCACTGGCTGGTTGTAAGTAAGCATGTATATGAATCTGAAAAAGTACCCGTCAGCTTTGATGGACTACGCATAGTACAAATTTCAGATTTACATGATGCACTCTTTGGTAATAACCAACAAAAACTCATTGCAAAGGTTAAGGCAACAAACCCAGATTATATATTTATTACAGGCGATGTTATTGATAGCAATCGTTTTAATTTGGAGCAGAGCTTACAGGCAGTGAGAGGTTTAGTCGAATTAGCGGATGTATATTATGTACTTGGGAACCATGAAGTTGCAACGAATAAGGTTAGTGAAATTTATGAGGCGCTGTCATCGTTAGGTGTACATGTGATGGCCAATGAATCGACCGTATTAGAGCGCAACGGGGAGCGCTTGGCGATTGTTGGTATTGAAGATCCGTTAATGGGTAGATCAACTGAAGAAATGCTGGACATAGCGACAGCTTATATTCCAGAAGACATGCTAAAGCTGTTGCTGGCACATCGACCAGAGGTGTTTAGTACGTATGTAAATCAAGAAATAGATTTAGTATTCTCGGGTCATGCACATGGTGGACAGGTTCGGATTCCTGGTATAGGAGGACTTGTTGCACCAGGACAGGGAATGTTTCCTAAATTCACGGCTGGTGTTTATGAGGAAGGCAAGACCAAAATGATAGTTAGTCGGGGGTTAGGAAATAGTAGCGTACCTTTCCGAATTTTTAACCGACCAGAAATTATTATTATGGATTTAAAGAGAATAAACACTGGGTCTTAGTTGCCCAGTGCTTAGAGACGTTGACAAAAGGCAACAAGAAGTTCACTCTTGATGCCTTTTGTCATTTTTTTATGCTTTGGTGGATGGTCATTATGTGGAATTTTTCTGTAAGCATGTCCAGTTGAATTGGAGCGGAGTGCCGTTGCCCGAAGGCAGGTGTCCGAAGGCAGGTGCCAGGCACGCAAACAATTTACCCTGCATCTCATGAATTTTAAGACTATCCTAGGAAAAAAACCACAAAGATTCCTGCGTCTTACGCCGTGCCCACGGCAAGCATAGTGCCAGGCACGCAAACAATTTACTTTAGTTGATTGAAGCTGGAAACATTCGCCTGCAGCGGAAATCAACTAAAGTTGTTTAGGCAGTGCTTTCTATTTGTTTCCGTTCCATACGCTTTACAAGATGAATACTGATTTCGTATAAAATAATCATCGGTACTAATACGAGTAGCTGACTAATAAAATCAGGTGGGGTAATGACCGCTGAGCCAACCCCCATTGCGATATAGGACCAGCCGCGTATTTTTTTCATGGATTCCGCAGTTAGCACACCAATTGACGATAAAAAGAGTGCAACGATGGGCAACTCAAATAATAATCCAAGTGGCACTGTTGTCATAATTAGAAAATGCATATATTCACTGGCAGATACCATGACATCGAAATTTGCCGCGCCTAAACTTACTAAAAATGAATAGCTAAGTGGATTCACAACAAAATAACCGAATGCTACACCTAATAAAAAGAGTAAAAACATAACTGGTGCGTAGAGCCCGAGAAAGCGGCTTTCCTCTTCCTTTAGGCCAGGTTTTACAAAGCTCCAAAGAAAGTGGACGAGAAAAGGCATAGATAGACCAAATGCCAAAGTAGTGGAAATGGTCATATAAAATTTCACAACCTCTAATGGTCCTAAAATAATGAGTGAATGCCCACGGGTTACATATGGAAACCAAATATTAATGGTAGAAAAGGCGACGATAAAAAATAAAATAAAGACGGCAAGCCCTTTAATAATTTGTTTTCGCAGTTCTGCAATATGCTCGAATATGGAATCTAAAGGGAGAATCGGTTTATCCTCGACAATTGCCTGTTCAATGTTGTTATGAGTAATTTCAACAGGAGCCTCCTGCAACGACGGAGGCTCCTCTAGTTTTTTATCAAGTGGACTTAAATAATTTTTTTCTTCATAAGGATCCATAGGAAACCTCCTACGAAACATCAGATTTTTTTTCTATTTTTTTCGCAGGCTCTTCGTCATCATCCATTAGACCTTTTGTTGACTTTTTGAACTCTGCGAACGTTTTACCAACGGCACCACCGATTTCTGGTAATTTTTTTGGGCCAAAAACGATTAGTACAATAACCAAAATAATAATTAACCCAGGAACGCCAATTGCTCCAAGTCCGCCCATCGCAACTTCCTCCTATAAATATAAATTTTTTGGTGTATTAATAATGACAAAACTTACACTAATGAACCACCAGATTTGCTATATTTCACAATACCTTCTGCACAGCGATATGCTAATGCACCAAGTGTACCTGTTGGATTATAGCCACTATTGTGAGCAAAGCTACCAGAACTTAAAGCGAATAGATTTTCTACATCCCAATGTTGTAGATAATTGTTTACAACGCCCTTGTCAGGTGTTGTGCTCATCACTGTTCCGCCAGTATTATGTGTCGTTTGATAAGGTACAATGTTGTAATCTGTAATTTCCGCATTTGGTACAATAGTTTTTGCGCCCATTTCTTTCATAATGTCAGCAGCACGAGCAGAAATGTATTTATGAAGTGCTCGATCCTGATCAGTGAAGTTGTAGGTTAATTGTAAAAGCGGTAAACCGTACGCATCTTTGTAATTCGAATCAAGTGACAGGAAATTTTCTTTATGTGGCATTGAGGCACCTTGAGCACCAATACCGAACGAACGAGTATAGTAATGAATAGACTGTTTTTTAAATTCCGGTCCCCATGTAGGCGTATCCGGAGGTGTTGGATTCGATCCAATAGGGCGTGCACCTGTTTGAGTAAGTGCGATATTACCACCATGGATAAAATCTAACTCACTATGGTCAAAGTTATCCCCGTTGAAATCATCAATACTCATACCGAGAGAACCTGCACCCATAAATGTGTTGTATTGCTCATCAAAGAAACCAGTTGCTCCAGGTAAAATTTGATAGCAATAATTTCGACCTAACGTTCCCTTGCCTGTTGTTGGATCATACAGTTGACCTATGTTAGAAACCATTAGTAGTTTGGCATTGTTAAAGACATAGCTTGTTAATACGACAATATTCGCAGGTTGGATATATTCCTCTCCAGATATCGTGTCGATATATCTTACGCCAGTTGCTTTGTTGCCTTGTTTTAAAATTTCCACAACGTTTGAGTTGTAACGTAAATCAAAATTCCCAGTTTTTAAAGCAGTAGGCACTACAGTAACTTCCGCTGAAGATTTTGCCCCATATTCACAACCGAAACGCTCACAGAAGCCACAATATTGACAAGCATTAATTGTTTCACCGTCAGGATTTTTATAGACTTCTGATAAGTTAGCAGAAGGGACCATATAAGGTGATAATTTTAGATTTTTGGTTGCTTTCTCAAATTGTTGTAGCATAGGTGTCATTTTCATTGGAGGTGTCGGATAAGCACTAGATCGTTTCCCTGCAAATGGATTTTTATCATCGCCTGAAATACCAGTGGTTTTTTCAAATTTATCAAAGTAAGGCTCTAATTGATCGTAATTTAATGCCCAATCCTGTATTAAATAATCTGGACCTAATTTGTTAGCACCATAACGTTCGTCTGTCATCGTTTTAATTTGAAAATCATACGGTAAAAATCGGAAAGTCATACCGTTCCAGTGCGTACCAGATCCACCAAGCCCCTCACCTAATAAAAAGGACCCAAGTTGACGCATAGGTAAAGCCTGCATCTTACGATTATTACGGAAAGAAACTGTTTCCTTTGACAGATTTTGCATTAAATCATAGCGAATTGCATAGCGATATTCGTCATGAATATTTAAAAAATCCTCAGTGCCTCGTTTTTGTCCGCGTTCTAAACCAACTACTTTTAATCCAGCTTTTGAGCATTCAGCAGCGACAATGCCACCTGTCCACCCAACGCCTACTGTTACAACGTCTACACTTGGTAATGTAGTTACCATTTATAAAACCCCCCTCAAATTAGTGATTGCCCAATTGATTTGGTTCAATTTTTTGGAACTTAGCATCTTCAATCATTGTGATATACGCCATCTGATGGCCAGGGAAGCCTTTCATACGCCAGCCTTCCATATTGCGGTTTCCGCCATATAAAGGATCTGAATATGCCCCCTCTAACGTAGCTGCACGTAAAAGAGTGAAGAAAAATGCGGACGTTACACCATTCATTTGGATTTCACCCTTTTGAAAGGCTGTTAATATTTCATCCATTTGCTTGCCCTCTATTTCGTTAAAGCTTTTTTTGAAGCGACTTTGAGCTTCTGTCTCCATTTTTTCAACGCCTTGTTTGAAAATTTCTGCACGAGTTAGGCGACTTTGATAACCTTGTGTTGGGGCACCTTCCCCAAAAGGACCATGCATATATTCCTTAGAGTTACTACCATATTGTCCAGCTAACTGATGATCAATAAAATAAGGAACATCTAAATCAATCGCACCTGGGCCTAAATCATCTTTAGGAAAAATACGCTCAGTGGCATTTGATAAAATTTTAAAATCTCGGTCGTTCATGAAGAACATTTTAGCTTTAGGTGCGGCAGCTTCATTTGTAGTTCCATTACCATGCTCTAATGTAGAAGTACCTTTACCGTTCATGTTATAGCCAACAAGACCACCTATTAATCCACCACCGACTAATGTACCAGCTGCAATACCTGTTGTTTTTAAAAAATCACGACGTGAGACATTATTATCTGTACTCATAAAAATCCTCCCCTCCAAGAAGTAAATAGATTGTGTTCTATCTTTTATAATCAGCAAAAAAACCAGATTATAATCAATTTGCCATGGAAAAAGTTTTAATTTCATCCACTTAAATAAACTAGTTAATAACAATTTAGAGAGGGAGTGGATAAAATGTATTAGACTATAAGCACTATGCTTATAATGAAAAATACAATTTTAAACAATTTTTATTGTTAATGGAAAAGTTTTGTTGACTTCTAGTTTTCGTGACCTTACTCTGAAGGAGAAGGGCAAAAAATTACAAAATTTTAAACAAAAATTTGGAGAAATGAGCAAAGCAAATATGTGGATTAAAGGTATTGGTGGTAAATTAGTTGTAGCTATTATCGCTTTAGTATTTGTGACATGTGGTACGCTCGGGTTTTCTACGTGGTGGAATAGTACAAAAGCAGTTGAGGAACAGGTCCAAGAGAATTTAATATCGAGGGCAGAAGATGTATCGAAATACATAGAAGAACACTTCCAACTTGCACTAGTAGAGGTGGAGGCTATTGCGGAGCAAGCAGCTATCCGTAATATGAACTTTGAGGAGCAAAAGACATATTTAACGAAACGTATTGATGATAGTAAAAATTATTTAGGCTTTGGTATTATTACGTCGGATGGAATAGCTCATTATTTAGATAATACGACAGCTGATTTAGGTGACCGTGCATACGTAAAAGAAGGCTTTACAGGCAAGACAGTCATGTCGGAAATCACGATTAGTCGTGTAACGAATGAGCCAGTTATTTTAATCGTTGCACCTATTGATACAATGACAGGTGAAAAAGCATTGCTATTAGCACGAATAGACGGTTATTACTTATCTAACATTGTTGAGGACATTAAAGTTGGAAAAAATGGTTATGCCTTAATGTTAGATGCGACAGGAACTATTATCGGGCATAAAAATCACGCCCTTGTAAAAGAGCAGGTCAATGAAATTTCCGCTGCTGAAAAATCTGGTGAAATATCAGGTGAATCATTAGCAGCACAAGAAATGATTAGTAATTCAAATGGATATTTTGCCTTTGATACAAAGGATCATGGCATGAATTTAATGGGGTATCATACGTTGGATAATGGTTGGAAGATGGGGGTAGTCGCATTAGAAGATGAAATGCTGTCAGGGCTTTCACAATTAAAGACAAACTTCATTATTATGACTATTATCGTTTCCATATTGGGCTTGTTGATTTCGTTTGCGATTTCGCGATCTGTCAGTAGACCACTGCGTCATGTGCTTCGTATTAGTGAAGGATTATCAGATGGAGATTTTACACAAGAAATTCCTGATAAATATTTGAAGCGTATTGATGAAATGGGGACTATGGCACGTGCATTAGATAGAATGGCAGATAATATGCGAGGTATGATATCACAGGTTAGTAAGGAAGCAACAGAGGTAAATGAGGCATCTTGTGCATTAATGGGGGATGTACATGCTGTGACGAAGCATTCTGAGCAAATTGCAGGTGCAATAGGTGAGGTAGAACGTGGAGCACAAAGTCAAACGGCAATGGCTGAAGAAGGTGCATCAGCTATGGAGCAAATGGCCTTAGGAATTCAAAATATGGCAGAGGTTGCTTCGACGATTGCATCTAATACTGATTTTATTTCCGAGAAAATAAGTGAAAGTAATGGAGCGGTAAAACAATCTATTAATCGTATGGATGAAATACAGCGAGGAACAGCAGTAGAGCTCGACATTATCCGTAAATTGGAACAGGAATCGAAAGAAATAGAACTAATTTCAAAAATGATTACTGATATTTCCGATCAAACAAACTTACTAGCCCTTAATGCTTCAATTGAAGCTGCACGTGCAGGGGATGCAGGAAAAGGCTTTGCAGTAGTAGCAGAGGAAGTAAGAAAACTTTCGGAGCAAACAGCGGGTTCTGCTGCGCAAATAAATGTATTAATTGATCGAGTACAAGCATACACATTAGAGGTTGTGAAAGCTGCAGAGAGTGGCGAAGTAAATGTAGCACGAGGATTAGATGCTATTGAGGCAGTAGGAGAACGTTTTGAAGAAATCGTACATGCTGTTGGTGAAATAGCAGGTCAAATTGAGGAAATGAATGCTTCAGCAGAGCAAATGTCTGCTAATACGGAAGAGGTTTCAGCTTCAATGGAAGAAATGGCGGCAACAGCACATGCTGCCAGTGACTATGTATCTGAAGTGAAAACCGCAACATCCGAGCAGATGAACACTGTTGAGACTATGAACGAACAAACGATTAAAATGTCTGAAATGGCGAATCGCTTACAAGGAGCAATTCAACAATTTAAATTATAAAATGAGCGCAAAGAGGCTAGTGCAAAAGAGAAAAAGTGTTAGATTGATGGCAATCAATCTAACACTTTTTTCTATGCCATTGTCGTCTAAGACGGAGGCTATTTACTACTCAACGGCACGTTTTATGCTTTTTTAAAAGTGGTTTTAAATTGTTGGAAGCGTTCAGAATTGTTTGAGTGACTGGCACTAATTCAACGCTTCTTGCATAGCAGTGAGCAGTTGCTCACGGGCGATGATTCGCTCGCCGCCGCCTTGTACCATTTGATCACTGCCGCCACCTTTACCATTAATAAGTGGTAAAACTTTCGCGGCAAGCTCTTTCATACTTGTTTGTACATGGGCGCCACGCGTCGCCACAAATTGTAGCTTGTCTTCATTTTCTGAAACGAGTAATGCGATAGCATCGGAACGTTCAGCCACGATAAAACGAGCCAATTTTTGAAGTTCTTGTATCGAACGATTATTAAATGCAGCGGTAATTATATTGTTATCACTAGAAGCCAAGGCATCTGCTTCAAAGGTAAGCAATTCCTCTTTTGCTGCTACGAGTGCCTTTTCCGTCGCTTTTTGTGTTGCTAGTAGCTTTGCAAGTGCTGTAGCTGCTTCGACTTCAGGTACACTTAATTGTTTTGCAACATCAGCAAGTACAATTTTTCTCATAGCTAGCTCTGCTAAAACGCGTTGACCACATACAAACGACACACGTACATTGCCCTTCATTTTTTCAGTGCCTAAAATTTTAATAGCGCTAACTTGTCCTGTTGATGTTGGGTGAGTACCCCCACAGCCATTGTAGTCAAAGTCAGGAATAATGACTAACCGAATATCACCTGTCACTGCTACCTCTTTACGTAGATTGTAATTACTAAGTTCTTGCTCTGTAATCCATTTTGTCTCAATTGGACGGTTTTCTAAAATAATGTCATTAGCTCGAGCCTCAGCTGCCGCGAGCTGCTCTTTTGATAGGTTGTCGACAGCAATATCAATCGTCACTTGCTCACTACCGAGGTGAAAGCTTACTGTTTGTGCATCAAAAAGTTCGACAAAAGCGGCGGTTAAAATGTGCTGTCCTGCGTGCTGTTGCATATGGTCGAATCTGCGTTGCCAGTTCAATGTACCATGCACTTCACCAGATAAAGTGGAGGCATCGCCCTCTATATAATGACGGATTTCGTCATTGATTTTTTCAACATCGATTACGTTCGTGTTGTTTAACGTTCCCGTATCATACGGCTGACCGCCACCTGTTGGATAAAAGGCTGTGTTAGAAAGCACAACGTACTGGCGTCCATCATCCTCTATGCCAGTTCGTACAACTGTTGCAGTAAATTCCCGTTGCATAGCATCTTGATAATATAGTAGCTCTTTCATTAAAAAGCCCCCTTTATGTCATTTGATTTGAATTGCAGTACGAAAAGATTTACTTTATTGTGGCATAATTGCTTGTAGGTGTATACAGGTTTTCTAGTTGACCCATGCTGAAATTGATTTATTATAGAAAAGAATAGGTAAAGATAAAGGAGCTAGTATAAATGGATATTACACAATTTTCGGTGGAAGAAATTTTAGATCCGACGAATATTATTGAAGGTAAGCGCTATGAGTTTATTTTAGATGTAGATATTGATGAAGAGGATGAGCTGTACCATGAAGCGGGTATTGAAATCCGTGTTTTAATTGGCGAAAAAGAAGGGGCACCATTTATTTTAAATTACTTCATTATGGAAAAGGCAAAGGGAGAGTATTTAGACTTTGCGCTTGAAGATGATGAGTTAGAAGAGATTTTAACGTTCTGCAAAGAAGAAATAGCAAAAGCATAAGTACTTAAACAGGTAAAGGAAAACGATTGTTTTTCTTTACCTGTTTTTTGTAGAAAAGAAAAATACGTTCAAAGGGTGAGTCGTTCCCATACCGCTTATTACCTTTTAAAAAAAGGTAGTACTGGAAACGTGCATTTGTAATTAGCTTTTTGATAACATTAAATTATTGAAAAGTTGCAAAGTAAGTGGTGTATATCGTTTGATTTCAGTACGTCCATCTCCATCTCAAAAGTAGGGAAGCGTTATGACGATTTTTTCACCTATGGGGGAACGATTTGCTATGTCTGTGGTGGGAAATGTCATCTACATAGTTACGATACTGAAATTAAGTGGTAATGAGAAAAGGGGGCTTGTAGGATGAAATTCGTAATTATTGGGGGAGATGCGGCAGGAATGTCTGCCGCTATGGAGATTTATCGAAATGTACCAGGGGCGGAAATTACCTCTTTAGAGCGAGGTTTTATCTATTCATATGGACAATGTGGTTTACCTTATGTAGTAGATGGGCGGATTTCATCATCAAAGCGTCTTATTGCAAGAGATGTGGAAACATTCCGAGATAAATATGGTATTGATGCGCGAGTGGGGCATGAGGTCAAGCAGATCGATGTGGAGAACAAGGTAGTTAAAGGTACACAATTTTCAGGTGAGCCATTTGAGATTGCATACGATAAGCTTCTTATCGCAACAGGAGCTGATCCAATCATCCCTGTACAAAAGGGTGCTGACTTAGCAGGTATTCATAAAGTTAAAACAATCCCTGAATTAGAGGATTTACTTGCAGATTTAACGCCAGATATTGAGCATGTGACCATTCTTGGTGGGGGCTATATTGGCCTTGAAATGGCGGAAACAATTCGGGCATGTAATAAGAACGTGCGACTTATTCAGCGAGGCAATCAGGTCGCTAATATTTTAGATGAAGAGCTAGCAAAGCATGTCCATGAAGAGGCAAAAAAGCAAGGTATTGAGCTACTATTAAATACAACAGCCGAAGCGTTTGAGGGCACATCACGTGTGGAAAAAATCATAACAGATAAAGGCGCGTTAGCTACTGATTTAATTATTGTCGCTTCGGGTATTAAACCAAATACACAATTTTTAGAGGGGACAAATATTAGTCTAGCTAAAAATGGCGCAATCATCGTTAATCGTCATTTGGAGACGTCAGTTGAAGATGTATATGCGGCTGGGGATTGTGCAACTCATTTTCATATCGTTAAAGAACGTTTAGATTATGTACCACTAGGAACGACGGCAAATAAGCAAGGGCGCTTAGCTGGGCTTAATATGTCTGGCAAATTTGCACCGTTTCGTGGTATTGTCGGCACCTCTATACTGAAATTTTTCGATCTAACAATTGCGACGACAGGTATTAATGAACGTACGGCAAAGGACCTTGGATTTGAGTATGAGGCATATAAAATCTCTGCACGGCATATTGCAGGATATTACCCAGGAGCTCAACGGATGTTTATTAAAATTGTTGTGCGGAAGAGAGATCAGCAACTTTTAGGTGCACAAATTGTTGGACCTGCTGGTGTTGATAAACGCATCGATGTCTTTGCTACAGCTCTATTCAATAAAATGACATTACCTGATTTACTCGATTTAGATTTAGCCTATGCGCCTCCTTTTAATGGCGTTTGGGATCCGTTACAGCAAGCGGCAAGAGTAAATGCACGTATATAAAATAATGGTAAATAGGAGGAATAAAAGATGAATATTTATGATATTGATGTAGCTTTAGAAGATGGGACAGAGTATAGCTTAGAGAAGTATAAGGGCAAGGCAATGTTAATCGTCAATACCGCAACAAAATGTGGATTTACACCACAATTTGAGGAATTAGAAGAGCTTTATAAGAAATATCATGATGATGGATTAGTTGTGCTTGGCTTCCCTTCAAATCAGTTTAAGCAGGAGGTTGACTCTGCGGAAGAGGCTGCCTCACAATGTCGTTTAACATACGGTGTAACGTTCCCGATGCATGAAATGGTGAAAGTGAATGGCAAGGAGGCACATCCTGTCTTTAACTATTTAACAACGCATTCTAAAGGCTTCCTTGGTAGTAATGTGAAATGGAATTTTACAAAGTTTTTAGTAGATCGCAATGGGGAAATTATTAAACGCTATGGCTCTGCTGATAAGCCAAGTAGTATGGAAGAGGATATTAAAAACGTACTAGCATAGAGAACGGATGGGGAAATATAATAGATGACTACTGTCTTCGTTGATTTCTGCTACGGGCGGGCGCTTTCCGAGGGCACACCGTAAGCCGCAACCGTCGCGTCGTCTGTCGCGCCTTACGTTTTGTACTGTTCCCGCAGGAGTCGCCCGCACTCCAATCGACGAGAATTAAATTTATTGTAAATTGTTTGAGTGCCTGACACTCGTTTTTTATCTTATGTCTAGTTTGAAGCATGCACATGATGTGCATGCTTTTTTTGATTTAAGGTTGTTGTAAGCTTGCGACAATTTTGCTGTAAGTTTAGGGCCGTATACTGGAAACAGAAAGAGGTGAGCGTATATGACGCCATTATTAAAAGTACAAAATGTAGGAAAAACATACGGCAAAGGCGCGAATACATTTACAGCGCTTGAAAATATAACATTTGAAGTAGGACAAGGAGAGTTTGTCGGTGTGATGGGGCCTTCTGGTGCAGGGAAATCGACGCTCTTAAATGTATTAGCCACAATTGATACGCCAACAACTGGCGATATTGTAATCGGAAATACAAATTTAGCACATATGAAAGATACACAGTTAGCAGATTTTCGTCGTGATAACTTAGGCTTTATCTTCCAAGATTATAATTTACTCGATTCCTTAACAGTTCGTGAAAATATTGTACTACCACTTGCCATTGCAAAGGTGCCACAGAAGGAGATTGCTGTAAGAGTAGAGCGTATCGCACAGTTGTTTGGCATTAGTGAGCTACTAGATAAATATCCTTATCAAATTTCTGGGGGTCAAAAGCAAAGAACAGCATCATCACGTGCATTAGTAACTTCGCCTAAGCTAATTTTTGCCGATGAGCCAACAGGCGCACTCGATTCAAAATCAGCAACGGATTTATTAGAAAGTTTAAGTGATTTGAATCAAACCCATGCAGCTACAATCATGATGGTTACGCATGATGCTTTTGCAGCAAGCTTCTGCCAGCGTATTCTCTTTATTCAAGACGGCAAGCTTTCCAAGGAAATTCATCGTGGTCTACAGACGAGAAAGCAGTTTTTCCAGGAAATATTACAGGTGCTTGCAAGCGTCGGAGGTGGAGTAAATGACGTTATTTAGTTTGGCGCGTAAAAATATTCAGCGCAATTTCTTGAATTATTTTTTATATATTGCCTCAATGGTATTTAGCATCGTAATTTACTTTACATTTGTAACGTTAAAATACAGTGACGATCTTGCAGGCTCAACGAGTATGTCACAGCAAATTAAAGGATTAATGAGTGCATCGTCAATTGTGCTATTATTTTTCATTGTCATATTTATCGCATATTCTAATTCATTTTTTATGAAGAAGCGAAAAAAAGAAGTGGCACTTTATTCACTACTAGGTGTCCGTAAACAAAAAATTGGCCTAATGCTCTTTTTTGAGAATTTAGTTATTGGGCTCGTATCATTGGTTTTAGGTATCATCATAGGCTTTTTTATGTCAAAGGTGTTATTAACAATTTTAGTGCGACTGATGGGCTATCAGGTCGTAGCTAATTTAACATTTACTCCTGAAGCTGTGCTACAGACAGCGGGAATCTTTGCAGTACTATTCTTATTTACTTCTTTACAGGGCTACCGTGTTATTTATCAATTTAAACTAATTGATTTGTTCCACGCAGAGAAGCAGGGTGAAAAAATTCCACGTGCATCATTTTTAGCCGCAATTATGGGGACAGTACTTATTGCATTTGGCTATTATACGGCCTCATCTGATATTTTCACTAGTCCTATTTGGAAGTTGTTCACAATCCTCGGTACACCCCTTTTAGTAATCGGTGTAACAATTGTGGGGACATATCTACTATTCCATAGTGTGAGCGTTTTCGTACTGACGGCTTTGAAAAAGGCAACATCTTGGTCTTGGAGAGGCTTGAATTTAATCGGTGTTTCACAACTACTATATCGAATACGAGCAAATGCTAAATCATTATCCATCATCGCGATTTTAAGCGCAACGACGATTACTGCTGGTGGTGGCGTATTTGGGATGTACTACAATACCGAAGAAAGCGTACGTCAAATGCTACCAAACACATTTATGTGGAAAGGTGACGCTGTTGAATTTGACCAACAAAACGTGATATACAATGAAACAATTCATGCCAAAAATTTACGTGTCGATAATGAATTTGCATTTTTTGAATATACATTATTGAAGGAATCTGATTACAATCGTCTAGCGACATTACAAGGAAAAAATCGTGAGCTGCATGTTGCAAACGGTTCAGCTGTACTACTAGACGTTAGCTATGATGAACGTTTTTCACATGACTATACAGGCGAAAACTTTAAATTGCTAAGCGGGGAATCCTTCCATATCGACAAAATGTATACAGACAGTGTGCTAAACTTTATTCCAGCGGGGACGGTGCTTGTCGTAAACGATCTTGCATTTGATGCAACAAATGCAGAAGGTGTTACAATGCAGGCTGTCAGCATGGACAATGACTTAAAGCAACAAAGTATTTCTAAACAAATTTATAAGCAGCTATCTACTGAGCAGCAAGAATGGTTTTCAAGTGTGCCTCAAAGTTACGAGGATAGTCTAGGTACTGTCGGTTCATTACTATTTGTAGGAAGCTTTTTAGGGTTAGTATTTTTAGCAGCTACAGGAAGTATTATTTACTTTAAAGTGTTAACAGAAGCAGAAGAAGATCAGGCGAAGTATGCAGTATTAAATAAAATTGGTGTGAATAGTAAGCAAATATTGAAGACAGTTGCAGGGCAGGTTGCCGTTATATTTAGCGCACCGCTTATTGTTGGCATCGTGCACAGTGCTTTTGCGCTTTTAGCTTTTTCACAATTATTTAATATGGATATAACGAAGCCTGTACTATTATGGATGGTTGCATATTCAGTTATTTACGGCTTGTATTATCTCTTTACTGTACGGTCGTTTTATAAAATTGTGAGACAGGGGAATTAATATGAAAAAGACGTTTATAAGTATTGGGGCACTGTTTATCTTGTTTGTGGCAGGTCTTTGCGTACTCATGACAGTAGATTTTAATCGCTTAAATAAAGACACTTACTATGTGCATATAACTGCCGATGGGGAAGTTGAAGAATTTAAGGCAAGTGATGGGCAAATTATCCAAACGTATTGGTATGAGCTACCAGCCTTTAAAGAAAACGGAGAAGAAATGATGTTGAAATTTTCTGCTCAAAAAAATTTGCGACTAGATGCATATTTAAAGCTTTATGTGAAAAAAGAAAATGAAGTGACGTCTTATGATGAAATTCAATATGATGACATGCCTGCAAAGGTACAAGCGCAAATGAAATAAAATATAAGAGAAGAGCAGTCCATAATAATTGGACCGCTCTTCTTTATTTTTCGTTCACTTTATGCAATTGAATTGTGACAGTTGTCCCTTTTTGTTCCTCAGATGTAATGGACACCGTACCACCGTGTGCTTCAATAATATCTCGTGCAATAGCAGTGCCAAGTCCAGTCCCTTGTTTTTGCTCAGTATTTGTTCCACGGTAGTAACGCTCAAATATATGTGTAAGGTCTTCAGCACTAATGCCATGACCATTATCAGTAATTGTGATGGTGTTAGCATCTACTAACACGTGAACACATACATCTGGAGGATTATGCAGTATTGCATTATATAAAAAATTTATAACAGCACGCCGCATAAAATGCTCGTCAATCGAATGGACAATGACCTCTGCCGTTGCATCAAATTCGATATTTGCTTGTTCATAGGGTGGCGTATTTAGTGTGTCGATGACAATTTCCCGCATAAACTGAACGATATTGACGTCTGTTAAGGCTAGTGGGAGCTGCTGATGTCTTAGCCGCATTGTTAAATTTAAATCATCGAGTAAATCTTGCATATGCAATGACTGCTTTTCAATAATTTGTGCATATTCGGTTTGCTCATTTGGTAATAAGCCCCGATCATTTAGTAACTCTGCATAACCACGTATGGAAGCTAGTGGCGTCTTCATATCGTGAGAGACGTTGCTAATCCACTCCTCACGCATCAACTCTAGTCGTTTGCGTTCTTGCTCATGTGCTGCTAGCTCGCTCGATACTTCACTTAAATTTTCAAATACAGGTCGATAAAGACCCTTTGGCACTTTGATTGGCATATGTTTGTGATTTTTTAAATGCTGAATGCGTTCTATCATTGCGTAAAGAGGCTTCGTTAATGTACGACCAAATAACCAGCCGACAAGTGTTGCGACTAATAAATCGGCAATAACTATAAGCAATCCAAACTTTCCGATAAGTTGTAGTATAGAGGCACCTGATAGATGAACAACTAACCTTGATACGCCACTACCTTTAATGCCAATTAAATAGCTAATATTATCTTTACTGCCTACATAAACCGTCGTATCAACATCGAATTCCTTATATTTGTAAACTTGAATTAAATCGACGGGAGCATAATGGGAAAGTGCTTTTTCAGGTGCGAAATAAGCATCGATAACCTGTCCATTTGCATCAAGCAATTGAATCCAAGCATTTCTTTGATGTAACTGTTGCAACCCTTCTTCACTTACGGAAGGCTGACCATTATTTATATCAATATACTGTTGAAATCCACGCACAAAGATTTCCTCTGTGTCTGCAGTAGCATCATTAAATTTATTGTATTGCTGACATATCATTAACCCTATAAAAATGGCGGTATTGACGAAAATAACGATAATTACAATAGACAATATAGATAGTAAAAAACGAGCAGTTAATCGCCATCTCATGTTTGTGGCTCTTTTGGCACGACTAATTTATAGCCAAGCCCTTTGACCGTTGTTATATAAACAGGTTTTGAAGGATCGTGTTCAATTTTTTCACGAAGACGACGAATGTGCACCATAACCGTATTGTCTGAGCCGAAAAAATCCTCACTCCAGACACGTTCGAATAATGTTTCCTTACTTAAAATGCGGTTTGGATTATGCATAAAGCAAGCCATTAAGCCGACTTCCTTAGCTGTTAATTCTAATAATGTCCCATCTTTGTGTACTTCTGTTTCATCGCTATTAAGCACAAATGGTCCAACCTGTATCGTCGTTATTTGTGTAGTAGTTGTTATTTCCTGTATTTGATAGCCTGCTCGGCGCAAATGTGCCTTTACTCGATAGGCAACTTCTTTAGGACTAAAAGGCTTAGTAATATAGTCGTCACCGCCAATGGCGAGCCCTAAAATTTTATCAATCTCTTCATTTTTCGCAGACAAGAAAAGAACTGGAATATGTGAAACTTCACGAATACGTCGGCATAAATCATAGCCTTCACCGTCTGGAAGCATAACGTCAAGTAGCACGATATCGGGTTTCACCTGTTGAAAGCTCGACCACGCTTTGTCGATGGAGTTTGCTGTATGGATAAGCTTATAGCCCTCTTTTTGAAGACTCACCTTTAGCAGATTAGCTAAATCTGCTTCATCCTCTACAATTAAAATAGTTGGTTCTTGCAAAGTTCATACGCCCTTTCCTTTAAGGTTGGCATTCATTTCTTATTTATCAGCCTTATTATAAATGAAAGTACTGAAAAAGACGAAGCATGATGAAGGGAAAACGGCAGATTTAGTCTGTGAAAATAGGCTGTCAAGATTTACTGGAATCATACTGCTAATCATTGTGTAAAATTGGAAAGGTTTTATCGAAATAGCAGGAACTATTGACCTCTATGTCGAATTTAATTTTTATAAGCGGTAAAGTGTAGCTATTTATCGACATCAGCGACAGAGCTGTTAGTAATTGCAAAGAAAATGCACTAAAGAGAAGGCTTCTTCAAGATGATAAAATTTGCACATATTTTTGATTTGTACTTGAATAAATTATGAATACTAGCTCTCTGCTCATATGTGGAGAGCTCTCTTATACCTTTGAGTAAATTACATAAAATATTTTTTGGATTGGGAGAGTGGATAAACATGATTACAGAATTACAGATGCATGAAAAAGCTAAACAACCAGAAAATGACGAAAGTGTACAGCAGGTCGAAGCAGTGGAAACGCTGTTCGTAAATGAGTTCATAGACGGCATTTTGGATCCACAGCAACAAATGCTCGGCCCTGTTAAAAATGGAGGCACGATTATTGCCAATACAACGCCTGGATGTTGGGGTCCTATGCTAACGCCAACAATCCGTGGTGGACACGAAGTAACGAAGCCCGTTTTTGTTGAAGGCGCTGAAGTAGGCGATGCAATTGTTATTGCTATTAAATCCATACAAGTGACATCTCTTGCGACGGCATCTGGACATGATGAGGCAATACCCGATCGTTTTATCGGAGATCCGTTTGTATCAGTAAAATGTCCAGGCTGTGGCAAACTTCATCCAAGTACCGTAGTGACTGGGGTAGGTCCGCAAGCAATACGCTGTTCAACATGCGATACAGAAACGGCACCTTTCAAAATGACGAATGGGTATACGATGGCACTAGATCAAAAAGGTTTTATTGGTTTAACAGTTGGACGCGAAGGGGCACGTCGTATTGCGTTAGAAGCAAAAAATTATATGCGCACACCTGAAAATTCAGTGCAAAACCCAGTAGTAGCTTTGGCACCGAGCGATTTGATTGGTGTAATGGCAAGAATGCGTCCATTTTTAGGTCAGCTAGGAACGACGCCTTCGAAGGCAATGCCAGATTCACATAATGCAGGTGATTTTGGTTCGTTTTTAATCGGAGCGCCGCATGAATATGCATTTACCGAAGCGGAACTAGATACACATCGTACTGACGGTCATATGGATATTAGCCGTGTTCGCGAAGGGGCTACAATTATTTGTCCAGTCAAAGTACCTGGCGGTGGTGTGTACATTGGCGATATGCATGCGATGCAGGGAGACGGAGAAATTGCTGGGCATACGACAGATGTTGCGGGAATTGTGCAGCTGCAGGTAAGTGTATTGAAAAAAGTAGCACTTGAAGGTCCTATTTTATTACCGAATGAAGAGGATCTCCCATACACAGCGAAACCTTTTTCGAAGGAAGAAAAACGCCGAGCTCGCGAACTAGCAGAAGAATTTGGCGTGAAGCAAGTAGAAGAAGCGTTCCCAGTATCCATAGTAGGGACAGGTACAACATTAAATAATGCGACAGATAATGCTATTAGTCGTGCAGCCAAACTATTTGAGATGAGTGAGCCAGAAGTGATGAATCGCGCAACAATTACAGGATCCATTGAAATCGGCCGCCATCCTGGTGTTGTAACTGCCACTTTCCAAGTTCCGAAGTCGGTGCTAAAAAAAGCACGAATTTATAAACCTATTAAAAAGCAGTACGATTAAAATTAAGCGCTGCTGAAATTTAACAACAAACTTTAAATAAGGGAAAAAATAAGGCACGAGCCAGTGTAATGTAACAATACATTGGCTCGTGCTTTGCTATGAGGAACGTGGAAGCATAATCGCAAACAAAAAATCAAAATTGAATTCTCGTATTAAGCTGATATAATAATAAAAGCTTCTAAATCTATATATTTAATTGCGTTTAATATAATTTCAACTTTTGATTTCAAGGATGGTGACTATGGCAGATTTCGTACGCTTGCAAGAAAAAGAAGTGAAAAATCATCGACTCAAAGCATATATAGCTAAGATGAGTGGAGGAGGACATGCCCCCTCAAGAACGAATTTAGCCGATGCAATAACAGGTGCAGTAGGTGGCTTACTTTGTATCTTTGTATTGATTTGTTTAACAAACTATACAGGAGCACCATGGTTAATGGCATCCCTTGGGGGGAGCTGTGTACTCGTATTTGTCGTATGGAATGCGCCATTGTCGCAACCTCGTAATATTATTGGAGGGCATTTAATTTCAGCCTTTATCGGATTGACGATGTATTCTTTATTAGGATCAAGTGTCTATTCAATTAGTCTTGCTGTTGGATTAACGATCTTTTTTATGGCACTTTTGGGCGTTATCCATCCACCAGCGGGAGCTAACCCTATTATTATTATTTTAGGAGGCTATAGCTGGAGCTATTTAATAATGCCAGTATTAATAGGTGCAGTGATTATTGTCATCTTTGGTTTAATAATAAATAACTTACGACAGACGAGAAAATACCCACAATTTTGGTGAGCAAAAAAAAAATTTTGAGTTACACTAATTTCGTGTAACTATTTTATTTATTGCCCGTCTACTGCATTGGTAGTGTTAGCTGCTCTTGGGAGCAGTGAATACTTAGAGAGATAAATAGTAGGACGCCAACATTGTTGAGCGTCGGGCAAAGAGCCATCTGAGACAATGCACTGGGCTACCAACTTAAGGGCAAATATCAGATGTGCTCTTGCCTTAGTAAAAAATTTAATGAGCCGTGAATCGTTCAATGTTGCTCTAAGTAGAGCTAAAGTGTTTGTATAGTCGAACACTTTAGCTCTTTTATTTGTGCATATTTGTAACTTATTAGCATATGTTGGATAGGATTTGTTATATTGAAGAAAGAAGAGTGTTGAAAAAGTTGAGAAATATATTTTTGCATGTTAGGGGAAGATCTTTGTTGCGTGAAATTGATAGGGGGCTCTGGTTGTATGCTGCTGGACTGTGATGAGCAATTATTCATAACATATAGACAAAGTGGTGAAAATGGCGCTGAAAAGTTACTTTCAAAATGGGCGGAGGCCGAGGTCACTCCACAAGAAGATCCCAAAATATTGGGTACTGCATTATCACCTCAATTATTTTTAGTAAATAAAGAAGCGGCGATGAACATTGCCTTTTCGACAGCTCGAAAATATTGGGGACGTGTATCACCAGAGTTGCAGCTATTTTTCAACGAGCATGGCTTGGATGCAAAATATGTGAATGACCGACTTAATGCCTTTTTCTATACCCAAAAAGGGAAGCAAGCTTTTTTTGAGCAACTTTTTGCCCAGCATACAATGGACTTAGAGCGATTAGTCTGGCTTGTGTTCGGAAAGAGATGGCAGGTCAAGCTACCTGTAAATGACCTACAAACTATATTTTTATATAAATTTGAAGATGATTATTTTGTGCATATGATTTATAAAGAAGAGGCTCTGTTTTGGCACTGGCTTTTTATGAAAAAAGTTTATTCACTGCTTATCCACAAACCTCTGGAACAATTCACATTTATTCATGAAATAATGAGTCATTTTGAACAATCATCAACAATTACTTATGCACATGTGGATAACTTTGTGTATAATTACAGAAAAACTCTGGATAAGTGTATAACTCATGTGGATAAATGTAATTTGTCCTGTTTAGCGAAAAAACAGCTTCGTCTATATCAAATTGTCACACATTACCGTCTATCAGAGGGGAATTATCAATGCATTAAAGAATTGATTACTTCCTTTGAGGCGGATTGGCGTTATTCTATGTATGCCTTAACAGAAAAAGAAAAGGTTTTGATTGCCTATATTTTATGGCAGATTGCTCATCAAGAACGGGATTATGGAAAGGTCCTTCATTATGGTGAATATTTATTAGAAGATGAACGACTTAATAATTATGCCATTGAGATTTTGCTAGAGTACAAGGACTTACTCCCAAATCGCAAACCAACGCCACCTGCAATAATAAAAAATTATAATTTGAATTACTTAGAAAATCTTTATGCAGTATTACTAGATACTTATGTCAGATTGGAACGTTACCAAGAGGGGTTAGTGCTCTTAAAGGAACATGGCCTTGCATCCAATAAAAAAATAAATGCAGCATTGGTACAGCAAAACTACAGTAATGAGCAATTAATTGCTATTGAGGCATCGATGCAGCAAGATATAGCGCTTCAAGTAAACAATTCGTTACAGCATATTGGTCTATCAGTGGAAGAATGGCGCCAACATTATCGCCAGCCTGATGCCCCTTATTTTTTAGTCGCACAGAGCGCTTCCATGCATATGATTAATATTTTAAAAATCCTGTTTGTCACTGAGCAGTATGAGTTATTTGAGAAATTAATCGAGGTTTATAAAAAATATTTACTCGTCGAGGAGCATTTCAACCAATTGCGAGAATTTATTAGTGCGTATGTATAACGGAAAAAAGAGTGTGCTATGAAGGCAAATATTGATTTGAATGGACACTCCAGACTATAGACAAACTCGAACAGATTCGGGTTTTTCTATAGTCTTTTTTTATATCGATAATTTCTGTCGCCGTTGATTTCCGTTGCGGGCGGACGCTTTCCGCGGGCACACAGTAAGCCGCAACCCTCGCTACGCGCGGTTTGTTGCGTCTTACACTGCGTGCGTTCCCGCAGGAGTCGCCGCCCTCCACTCCAATCAACTAGTATCGATTATCTTCAAGAACGGGGTTAATTTATGCACAATTATCTCTCTTTACGATAGTCGTCTTCTTTAACCAAAATTTATAAATGTGGAGGACTCCTGCCGCCGTTGATTTCCGTTGCGGGCGGACGCTTTCCGCTCAGCACAGTAAGCCGCAACCCTCGCTAACGCGCGGTTTGTTGCGTCTTACACTGCGTGCGTTCCCGCAGGAGTCGCCGCCCTCCACTCCAATCAACTAGTATAAATTGTTTGAGTGCCTGACACTATGATCTAACAAAATAACAAAAGGCAGCAAGAATGAACTTCTTGCTACCTTTAGCCATACGCTTTATTATTCTAAAACCCCTTTTTCTTGAAGTGCCATGATTTGTTCCGAACTATAGCCAAGTGCTGATAGTACTTCTTCGTTATGCTCGCCTAGCTTTGCGCCAACATGCTTGTACGTTGGATTGGCCCCATCAAATTTAAAGGCAGAGGCAATTTGTTTTTGCGTTGTACCATCATTTTTCGGAATTTCCACAATCATGCCACGAGCTTGTAATTGTGGATGCTCGCATGCCTCTGGAAAAGTTAACACTGGTTCAACACAACCTTCGAAATTTTCATTAAAGACTTCGAGCCATTCGTTGTAGGTTTTCGACAAAAAGGCATCATGCACTGCCTCTTTAAATCGAATCTGTGTATAGTAAGAATCATTAAATGTATTATCAATAAGTTCTGGAATATCAAGTGCCTCACATAGTAGCCTACGAAACTGTGGCTCTAGACTGCCCACTGAGAAAAATCGCCCATCCTTTGTTTTGTAAAAATCATAGTAGCTACCACCGTTTAAAATTTCTTGTTCAGGCTGAGGTACACGGCCACCGCCAATATAAGCAGAGCCGTACATGGCATTAAGTGAGAAAACGGCATCTGTCATGCTAATATCGACATACTGACCTTCACCTGTTTTTTCTCGGTGAAGAGCGGCCGCAAGCACACCTATAGCAGCGTGCATTGTACCCCCAGCAATATCTGCAAGCTGAACCCCCATGGAGACAGGTTTTTTATCTTTATGGCGAGAATAGTCGAGCACGCCAGCTAATGCCAAATAATTATTATCATGTCCAGGTCGGTTGCTATAAGGACCTGTTTGGCCATAGCCTGTAATAGCACAATAGATTAGTTTTGGATTTACTTCTTTTAACGCTTCGTAGCCAATACCGAGTCGTTGCATAACCCCTGGCCGAAAACCTTCAATGATTACGTCATACTCCTGTATAAGTGACTTTACAATTTCTACAGCCTCTGGCGATTTCAAATTTAATGTAAGTGACTTTTTGGAACGATTCAAGTGCTGATGAATATATGCCTCATGATTTTCATCATAGGGAGGCATAATGCGCGTTAAATCAACGCGTTTGGAGGATTCCACATGGATGACCTCCGCACCTAGGTCGGCAAAAATCATCGTTGCCATAGGCCCTGGTAGTAATGCAGAAAAATCGAGAATTTTTAACCCCTTTAAAATACCCAAATCTTCCAACCCCTTTTTGTGTAGGCTACAATGCAGTCATGAAAGAAGCATTAGTAGCGCTTTTCTCATTATCCCCATAGTGCGAAAAGCGTGTTTTATAAAATTCTGTATTAATACAGTTTGTGTTTATTTTATTCAGTATTATAACAGAAGATACATTAGATTGCCTATGTTAATTTTTATTATAAATTAATTTATCAGAAAATTATATGTCGCAATAACAATAAAAGTAAAAATATTTAGAATATAGATGGATATTAATGGTGGTTATTAGCAATAGAAGTGAGTGTATCGCCGATAACCTCAAGGAAATCGCCGATATAATTACGTAATCGTCTGCAAGAGCCCATAAATCGCCAATAGAACTTTCGTAAATTAAAAAATCTAATTGTAAATATGTTTACCTTTTAAGATTATGGGTATTTGAATAATAGAACGATAATTTGGGCAAGCTATTGTTGTAAATGATACGTAAACTCGGGACACATCTCTCGATCAACTTGGCAAGACTTAAGGTTATCCCCCTTTCCCTTATGACAGAACAAGTATGATATGATGTATGCCTATATTTTGGGAAAGCCAAGAGAGCACCGATGCTTCTTGGCTTTTTTATTTTGTCTATGACTTTCTTCCATAATTTTAGAAATACTATGAAGGTTCCCTATCTACCTGTCGATATAAAGGGTATGATGATTTTACGTACTAATTATATGTGAAAGGAAGAGTGAGATGGATAAAACAAAAATCCAAAAAGTGAACAAAGCACTTATTGCAACTGTTTTTGCTACTAGCGGGATTGCTGTTGTTGTACCACCACCACAAAAAGTAGCAGCAGCTACATCACCATTTGTAGATATTAACCAATATTCAAGTCACTACGACAATATTTTGAAATTATACTCTCAAGGTGCAATTAGTGGGTTTGCAGATAAAACATTTCGACCAAATCAAAATGTAACGCGTGGTCAAGCAGCAAAAATGCTGGCAACGGTTTTAAAGCTAGATTTAAAAAATGTACAAGATCCATATTTTAAAGATGTTCCAAAGAGCAATGAATATTATAAATATGTAGCAGCATTACAAAATGCGGGGATTATGTCTGGCTATGCAAGTGGTTCATTTATGCCGAATGAAGTTATTACACGAGGACAATTAGCCAAAATTTTAGTGCTTGGCTTTAAATTCGAAGTAGCGTCGAATTTTAACCATAGTTTCAAAGATGTAAATAGCCAAACGAGTAATGCCTACTATATTCAAACATTAGTAGATTTACAAATTACAGAAGGAACAACACCTGTCACATTTTCTCCATTCAATGCAGTAACGCGAGGACAAATTGCTTCCTTTATTGTTCGTTCACAAGAGAAAAAAAGCAATGCATCAACTTATAAGATTACTGGTGTTGAAGATGATATTGTTTACATAAATGCTGAACCGTATACAGTACCAGAAAGCCTTTCACATATTTTCAATGAATATAATGCAGATGTCCTAAAGGGGGCATTTATTGAGGGAGACCTCTCAGGCAAAACACTTTATTCTGTCGCTAAGTTAACGTTGAATGCAAGTGGTACGAGTTCACGATTTTTACATTTTGATGGAGACTATAAATCCTTTGGTGGCACAATCGTTGTAAATGGGAATTATATTGAATTTTCGAATGTAACATTAACGGGCACAATGTTAATCAACGAAACGGTACGCCCACCGTTACATTTAGATGTTTCTTACTATAAGCCATTAGCAATCGGCCGTGTAGCAAGCAATAATTTTTCATTTATTAATTGGTCTAATCCTGATAAGCAAGAAGGAGAAAGCTCATCGAATAGCAACTCGTCGAGCGATTTGCAAAACTGGACGGATTCAAATCAAAATCCAGATAAAAACAAGCCTTTTGAAAACTGGTCAAAAGATCAAGTAACGATGAAAAATGTTGAAAAGCATATTGAATTTTACAATAGTACGGTATCACGACTAGTTGTGTCTCAAAGTGGTACAAAAATTGAAACAAATAAAAAGCTACCTCGTGTTGATATTATTGGAAATGTACGTGAATTCGAGATTCAAGGCAATATCGGTACGCTAAATTTGGATACCGAAACGAAGCTAACGATATATGGAACGGGCAATATCGACTGGATTAATTACAATAGCTATACCGATTTAGAGCTTTATATAGATGGTCGTGTAGGTACGCTTTATGTAGATAATGCATATGGTTGGATTGATATTGGTGACTACACGTATATTGACAAAGTAATTCTTCCAAAAGACGAAGGGCCAAATAATATTTTTGATGATTTTCTAGATGATAAAGATAACATAGGCAATATTACAGACCCAGATGGTAAACCAATTGATAAAGATGATATAGACAATTCGAAGCCAGCAGATAAAACAAAACCATTAATCGATATTACCAATGTAAGCGTATTGAATGGCAGCGATGTGCAAGTGGACTTTACTTCAGATAAAGTCGGAACATACTACTATATTGTTCGTGAAAAGGGCGCTGAAGTCCCAACAAAACGCGAGATGGTCAATCGTATATCTACTGATAATGTAGCAAGTGGAACGGCTGCAGCTGTCAATGGTAAAAATACGTTTAAAGTGACTAACTTAGGCGAGAAAAAAGAATATGTTGTTTATGTAATGGTAGTAGATGGAGCGAAAAATACGTCGGATATTAAATCGCAGTCATTCCAAATGAAAGACTCTTCACCACCAGTTGTCAAATCGTTAGCGGTAAACCCTCTACATGGTGGGACACGTGCAGAATTTACATTTAATGCGAGTGAACCAGGAGAGTACTACTACTATGTACGTAAAAAAACGACTGCTGCAGATCCAACAACAGCTGATATTGTTGCTAAACCAACAGGTAAGGGGAAAGTAGAAGCTGGGAAATTGAAAGTTGACGGATTACTAACAGGTTTAGACCCTGAAGAATCCTATCAACTTTATGTAGTCATGAAAGATGAGTCGGGCAATTATTCCGTAGACCCAATTCCAAAAGAAGCGATCAAAGAGTTTAAAACAGGAGCTTTAGATAATATTCCTCCATACATTGTTGGCGGAGAGCTCGTGTTACAAGATGAAATTAAAAATGAATTTTATGTAACGGTAAGTGAAGAGTTAGATATAACTTCTGCTGAAAAAGTAGAAAACTATGAACTGACAGGGACAGGTATAGTTAACCAAGGATTACAAAAACCAATCCGTCCAGAAAAAGTTGTCTATAATAAGGCTCAAAAAAGATTAACTTTCACAATTCCTTCTTTAACAGGTTTCGTTAATGGAGATAACTTGGTCGTAACGATTTCTCCAAATGTAAAAGATTTAGCTGATAATGAATTTGAAAATATAAATAATACACCAGTGAATAGTGTTCCGCGTAATACGGCCGAATATATTCATAGAGATGGTGAGTGGCCATATTTAACGATTATCGGTGAGCCTGCTATTAATGCTGCTAAAGATCAGACACTTGTTGAATTCAATGCAACAAAAGCAGGGACATATCATTATTTAATTATGGAATCGGATCTAAATTTAACACGAGATGACCGACTACGATTAATCGAAGCTGTGCAATTAAATTCAAAGGAATTTAATGTAGGAGGCAAAGATATACCGATTATCGGAAGTGGCGGTAATAAGCCAGCACAGTTAGGAAAGCAAAAGGTGACAGTTCCACTACCGAATACAATTCCACCTTTAGATCCATTTAAGAGCTATTCGATTTATATGGTATTACGAGACCGTTCAGGGAATGTCTCAGATATTCAAACAAAACATGTAATTGATGACCGAACTGCACCAGTTATCGATAATACGTCAATTACAGTGGCAGAAGGAGACAGAAAAGCAACCTTCAGATTTATGTCAGACGAGGACGGTTCTTATTACTATGTTCTTCGCAATGTAGGCGACTCCACACCTGCACCTACAACTCCAGAAGAGGTAATGGCTAAAGGAATTACGAGTAGCATGCGTAAAGATACAAATGAGATTTCTTTAACACTTGCGCCACATCAACAGTACGAGTTATATGTTGCTGTAAAGGATCGCTATAATAACGTAACAATGCTACAAAAAGGCACAGAATCAAAAGTTTATACATTTGATGAGAAGCAAAATAAAACAATAACCTTGACGCCTGGTGGGGGTGGCAATGGTGTGATGAAATATACATTCTTCTCGGATGGAACACCACCAAAAGTTCAAGATCCTATCTTTAAACGACTTGATGGTAAAACATTTGAAGTGACATTTTCAGAGGCAATCGATACTGGATTTGATTTTAAATTAGTTCAACCAGGTACAACGACTGCTATTACACCATCTTACACACAAAGTTGGCTTGATATTACAGGTACAAGGGATTGGGAGCCTCGTAAGCTTATTATCACGTTCAATAGTGAAGTAAAACAAAGCTTTGACATTAGCGTTAATGCTACTGCGAAAGATAAAGGCGGCTGGACATTTAGTAAAGATAGAGCAGAGTACAAATATCCAACAAAAGAGAATACAATTACTACTGCTACATTATTACCAGATACGCAATTCCCAAGTAATTTAAATATTTCTAAGAAGCTTGAAGTCGTTGCGAATCTAAATGCCGATATTACATGGGATCAGCATTATTACTACGCAGTACTGAACAAAGGATATGATTTATCACCTGAAAATGTTCAAGATGTTATTGCTAATGCAGATAGTAATAACTTTACGTATATACCTGGAGGAGCAATTGTTTCCTACGGTAAAGGGAAAATTACAGCACCTGCGGATGCAAGTTCTGCGAAGACCTTTACAGCAATCCAAACAGGTAGTGATCCAAATTCAACGAATGTATTCCAAAAAGATCAACGAATTTATCTGTTCACGAAAGATAAGTATGGAAATATTGTGTATGCTAAAGCATCTTCAGATCCAGGAGCTTTAGATTACGTATTAATTCAGCCTAGAACACAATAAATCAATAAAAAGACACTAGCTATTATAAAGATAGCTAGTGTTTTTTTGTTGAAGAAAAGAAAATCCCACATCTCTTTGAAGTGACTCGAAAGAGGTGTGGGATGCATTTTATTTAATTTCTAATAATTTGGAACGTACCGGAAGTTTGCGTTTCAATGATGTATTGATTGCCATTGACCGTATAGGACACAGGCTCATGGTCACCAAATTCATTGATTCGAACGATGGAAGCATTTTCTGGTATATTTTCTAAAATGATTTCAATATTTGCCTCGAATTTAACGGGCATTTTGTTTAATACTGCTTGGAACGTAATACGATTTAAATTTCTTGTAAGCTGAACATCCATTACGCCAAAATCCTCATTAACAAGCGTATTCAATGGTGGGATGATGACCGCCATATTCGCTTTCGTTGTTAATACAAAACGTTCATTGTCATTTTCAGAATCAGCGACATTGATTTTTGCTTTATATGTGTTTCGACTTTTCGACATTAGCGTATTTTTACCTGGTACTGCGGCAGAGTCTGATAATTCGGGTGTTTTGATTGTGTTGCCGCCTTTAGCTGGTAGCTTATACTTTCCTTTTACATAGTCTACTAATATCCACACATTTGGCACTAGCTGTTGTTGTACAGGTGTCAATGCTTCGAAGGCTGTTTTTACTGCTTGTACATCGTGCGTCGTAGATGTTTTTGGTGATAAAGCTGCAATGGCATTTTCGACTTCTTTGGCAGCGGATTTATCCATCGTAACGACGTGTTCAGCATCTAGTAAAAGCTGTTCAATACCTGTAGGCAAAGAAACGTTTGAGAATTTTCTTAATGCAGTATACTCTGCTCGAGCTTCAGCTACATCTTTATGGAAGCTAAGACGAGAGGAATTTAATAGTTGAATTTTATTTACAACTTTATCAATTGAAGTATTTGGTGTAATCGATGACGTCAATATTCTTTGTGTTTCAGCGCTGACAAAAGTTTTTTGGGCAGCATTTAACGTGTTGTACCAATCTCTCGTTTCAATAACGTTTTGATAATAGTTAACAGAAGTAGAGTCGACAGATGCCAATTTTTCTTCGATTTGTGCGGCTAGTCTCCGATAATTTACTCTTGTTTGTTGGTGATTTGATAAGGTCGCATAATTTGTTACATATTGTTTTTCGGTTTCTGTTAAAGCGTTGTAGGCTTTAATTGCCGCCTCTAAGTAAGCCTGAAACGCAAAGGATGTATCATTAATGTTCGAAATAAGCTGTATAACATTCTGCACATTGGAATTATAGTAATAATTATTATTGTATATGTATGCCGTCTTTGCATGTGTCGAAGTATCGGCAGCCGATGCAGACGTTATAGGTGTAGTATAAATAAGGGATGGAACGGCTACTAGAGCAAGCAAGGCTAGGCTTTTTTTATGTTTCATACGGGCAAACCTCCTATTTTAATAATATTAATTTTATCATAGCTTAAGGATTTTTTATGCATATTTTAGGTTAATAGGTAAAAAGGTTGTTCGTTTTTTATAACGTACTATATCTTAAATACTAAAGAGAGAGTTGCCAAAACTGTTGGAGTTATAAAGAGAGCAGGTATTTTCTTAGATATATAAGCTTTTAACTATAGGCATTTGGAATGTAGTTATTCCAAATGCCTATAGATGTTTAATGAATAGAATAATAACAAAATTTAGTATAAATGGGTGTATGTATCAATTTATTGTCTAAAAATCATGAATTTTATTAGAAAATTTTAATTGTCTTGGTAAAATAAGATTGTTTTTTGTTGTGAAACGTAGGTCCATACATTATTATTGTTTAATGAAAATGGAGGTGTTGGCATGAAAAAATCCAAAAGTATAGCTTTAAAACTCTCATCTTTAATAATAGGGTTATTTATCGTGTTATTTATTGCTTATACATTGGTAACAAGTATGATTCTTTATAATCAGAGTATACATGATTCAGAAGACGCAACGCTGCAAAATGCAGAACTATCAGCAGCAAATATGAGCGAACGGTTTAAGAAAGTAAATGATACATTACAAACGACAAAACGAATTGTTCAAACAATGCAAGGCAAGGGTGAACTATCGACAGAGGATGTAATGGATATACTACAAAATAACCTAGACGACAATAAGGATTTACTAGGTGTAGGGGCTATTTTAGAAAATAACACAGTGAAAATTGCGCCAACTGTAGACACTGCTTTAGTTGACCAACAAAATCGCTTTATACCTTATTTAACAAGAGGGAAAGACCAAACTATTATTAATCCTGTAGTTGGGCTTGATGAAAAGAATGGTGCTGAATGGTATCGAATTCCAAAAGAAGAAGGTCGTGCGATTTTAACGGAGCCGTATGAATTTAATGTAAATGGTAATACCATTTCAATGACGACTATTGCAGTACCACTAGTTAATAGCAAAGGTACATATTTCGGTGTTTTATCGGCCACTTTATCTATCGATTTTTTAAAGGAATTAGCCAATTCTATTGAGCCTGAAGGTGGTTACGCAGGCATAATTACAGATCAAGGTATGTTAACAGTTAATAGTATTAACGAAAAGTTAGATGGGACGAATATGCAAGACGCAATTGATTGGAAAACTGTTAAACAGTCCATGGACAATGGTGTAGCAGATAGTCTTTATGTAGATTCCAAGCAACTTGGCGAAAAATCATATAACGCCTTTGCTCCAATGAAGTTAGAAAATATCGATGAAGTATGGACCGTACAATTAGTTTTACCTAAAACGAAAATATTAGAAACGTATAATAAAGTTCTCATCGTTACGATTGTAGCTGCAATAATTATGGTTGTTTTAATGGCTGCTGCCAGTGCGATGTTTATCTTTAAACAGTTAAAGCCTTTGAAAGTTTTACGGGCATCCATTGAAACGGCTGCAGAAGGCGATTTAACGAAAAAAATAGACGAAAAATATATTCAATCAGATGAAATTGGTGCTGTTGCATTAGCCTATAATATTATGCTGGACAAAACGAATGATGCTATACATACAGTGCTAAATTCTTCTACAATACTTAATCAATCATCACATAATGTGAATGAAGCATTTAATGAAATTGTCGCCTCTAATCAGGAAGTATCTGTAGCTATCAATGAAATTGCGCAAGGTGCTTCGAAACAATCAGAGGATACGGAAGAAACCAATTATCGAATGATTGATTTATCTGAGCAAATTGACGCAATAACAACGCTTTCCAAGCAAATGGATGCGCTGTCGATAAAAACAAAAGCTTCTACAGAGCAGGGCATGAAAGAAGTTGAAAGTTTACGTGACCGAAATGCTGAAACGAACGAAATGAATGTCCGCATTCAAGGTCAGATGGAATCCTTATCTAGTAACATCAGAAATATCAACCAAATTATTGTCTCTATTCAAGGAATAACAGAGCAAACTAACTTATTAGCATTAAATGCAAGTATTGAGGCTGCTCGTGCAGGAGAGCATGGAAAAGGCTTTGCAGTTGTAGCAGAAGAAGTTCGTAAACTAGCGGAACAGTCTAAAAACGAAACAGAGGTTATTAAGAAAACTGTAACTAGCATTCTAGAAGACGCAAATCAAACGGTGTCTGTTATCGCTTCAAATGCTGACTTAATGCAAGCTCAAAATGAATCAGTGCAAAATACAGAGCTAGCTTTTAAAGATAATAATGAGCTTTCTCACTCTATTGCAACGTCAATTAATGAGCTATTATCAAACCTTTCACAAATGCTAGAGCAAAAAGATCAGGCAATTACAGCGATTCAAAGTATTTCTGCCGTTTCAGAGGAAACTGCGGCTTCTGCAGAGCAAGTAAGTGCATCTGCTGTGGATCAACAGGCAGAAATGCAAAAGGTTGCAGAATCTATTAATAATATGAACCAAATCTCTAAAGAACTACAAGAAGTCGTGAACCGATTTAAACTTGCTTAATGATTTTTAAATTGTAGTAGGTAGTAGGAATCGCCGATAAAATCATGGAAATCGCCGATAGACGTGAAGGAATCGCCGATAACCCAGTGGAAATCGCCGATTACCTGTGCAGAATCGCCGATAAAACTTCTTTATATCCTTTGTAGATAAGTTAAGATAGAGGCTGTCCTTTTCTAAGGGCAGCCTCTTTTTATGGCAACAGCTTGAGCCGAGAGTGGCATTGACCTAGTTTGTGAACAGTTTTACTATAGAAAGATGAAAGGGGGGCGCCTCCATGATGTATCTCGGTATGATTTTCTTTAAAATTGTTGCACCTATTTTGGTGTTGCTTGTACTTGGTGCGTTTTTACAAAAGAAATTTCAATTTAACTTAAAAGCACTATCTCAGCTTATTACATATTGTTTTATGCCAGCAGCTGTCTTTGTAAATTTATATGAAACAAGTGTGGAACTATCGGTGCTAGGTGAAGTGGCGCTATTTATTGTGCTTTTTATTGGGAGTCAGATGGTGCTTGGTCATTTTATAGCGAAGGGGTTAGGCTTAAAGAAAACCGAGGCAGCTGTATTTAAAAATAGTGTTGTCCTCATTAACTCTGGCAACTATGGTATCCCGGTGGCACAAATGATTTTTGTGGCACAACCAATTGGGGTGGCAATTCAAGTTATTCTCGTTATTTTTCAAAATGTAACGACCTATACATATGGTTTATATAATTTAATTTCTTCAACAAAGTCAGGCATGGCCATAGTGAAGGACTTTCTAAAAATGCCGATTATTCATGCGCTCATTATAGGTGTAGCAATGAATTTCTTTAATATTGGCATTCCCCAATTTATTCGTATTCCAATTGACCACGTTGCTGATGGATTTATCGCTGTTGCTCTTATTACGCTCGGTGCACAGCTATCTCAGCTTGAAATTAAATCAATGTTCAATAAAACTGTGTTTGTCAGCTGTTTTACACGTTTAGTAGTAGGACCTGCCGTTGCATTACTTATCATTTTTGTTCTCGGCCTAGAGGGTGTTGTGGCCCAATCGCTCTTTATTGCAAGTGCATTCCCAACGTCGCGTAATAGCTCGAGTTTAGCACTTGAATATGATTTAGGGTCAGAAACCGCTGCACAAACAGTGCTTTTTTCGACGATTGTTAGCTGTATTACAGTAACAATTGTAATTTATATGGCAGAAATACTATTTACTTAATGACTTCCATCTATTAGGAATATCTGTTACACTAGCATCAAACTGAATAGCTTAACTAGGGGAGTCCGATGAGTCGGGCTGAGAGGGAAACGCATTGAGGTTTCTTGACCCTTTGGACCTGATCTGGCTCATACCAGCGTGGGAAAGTTAATGAACTTCGCACTCCTTATACTTTGCGATAAATGTAACCTTACATGTACAGCCGGATCCAATATTTTTTGGATTCGGCTTTTTGTTTGTAATGCTACTTGTTGGGGTGGGCTAGATTCGGTCCTTTTCATAATTTGCGAAAAAGGGAGCGGAATAGTAAATGACAACAGTTAGCGAAAAAAACATGAACATTATGACAAGCTTTGACGGGAGTAAAAAAGTTTATGTAGAAGGAACACGACCAGATATTTTAGTGCCGATGCGTGAAATTAAGCTAAGCCCCACAACAGGGAGTTTTGGTGAAGAGGAGAATGCACCTGTAAGGGTATATGATACGAGTGGCCCTTATACAGATCCAACCTACAAAGTGGATATAACAAAAGGTTTACCAGCTTTGCGTAGTGGGTGGATTAAAGAACGGGGCGATGTAGAGGAATACGAGGGACGTACCATTAAGCCCGAGGATAATGGCTTCCGCAATGCGGATGACCCGCGCATAAAGGAAAATGTTTTTCCGAACCTTTCTCGCAAACCTTTACGTGCGAAAAAAGGCCGCAATGTGACTCAACTGCATTATGCAAGACAAGGAATTGTTACTCCAGAAATGGAATTTGTGGCGATTCGTGAAAATTCAAAACCTGAATTTGTTCGTGCAGAAATTGCTGCGGGCCGTGCTATCATGCCATCTAATATTAATCATCCAGAGGCAGAACCGATGATTATCGGTCGTAACTTCCATGTAAAAATTAACGCTAATATTGGGAATTCAGCAGTAACCTCATCCATTGCTGAGGAAGTTGAAAAAATGACATGGGCAACACGATGGGGTGCTGATAATATTATGGATTTATCTACTGGTAAGCACATTCATACAACTCGGGAATGGATTATTCGGAATGCCGCTGTGCCTGTTGGAACAGTACCCATTTATCAGGCGCTTGAAAAGGTAAATGGCGTTGCCGAGGATTTAACGTGGGAGGTGTATCGGGACACGCTAATCGAGCAGGCTGAACAAGGGGTTGATTACTTCACGATTCACGCAGGTGTGTTGCTGCGATATGTACCGCTTACAGCTAATCGTGTAACGGGCATTGTATCGCGGGGAGGCTCAATTATGGCACAGTGGTGTCTATTCCATCATCAAGAAAACTTCTTATATACTCATTTTGAAGAAATTTGTGAAATTATGAAAACGTATGATGTAGCCTTTTCATTAGGGGACGGTTTACGACCAGGCTCAATTGCAGATGCCAATGACGAGGCGCAGTTCGCAGAGCTTGAAACGCTAGGGGAGTTAACGCAAATTGCGTGGAAGCACGATGTACAAGTGATGGTAGAGGGGCCTGGGCATGTGCCAATGCATCTCATTAAGGAAAATATGGACAAGCAATTGGAAGTTTGTAAAGAAGCACCGTTTTATACATTGGGTCCTCTCACAACAGATATTGCGCCTGGCTATGATCACATTACGTCAGCAATTGGTGCTGCAATGATTGGCTGGTTTGGAACAGCCATGCTGTGCTATGTAACACCGAAGGAACATTTAGGGTTACCAAATCGAGAAGATGTCCGTGTAGGTGTAATCACATATAAAATTGCCGCACATGCAGCGGACTTGGCTAAAGGTCATCCTGGTGCCCAGCAGAGAGATGACGCTCTTTCGAAGGCACGATTTGAGTTTCGTTGGCGCGATCAGTTTAATTTATCATTAGATCCAGAGCGAGCTGTAGAATATCATGATGAAACATTACCAGCAGAAGGAGCGAAAACGGCACATTTTTGCTCAATGTGTGGTCCTAAGTTTTGCAGTATGAGAATTTCTCAAGATATTCGTAACTATGCGAAAGAAAAAGATTTAAATACGACAGAAGCTATTCATCAAGGGATGCGGGAAAAGGCAAAAGAATTTCAAGACGCTGGGAGCAAACAATATCAGTGATATAGAACTAGAAACTAGAGCACGGTAGTCGAAGCGAAAAGTATTCGTCGGAGCGGATAACCATGTTTACAGCAAAAAAAGTGTTAGATTGATTGCAATCAATCTAACACTTTTTCTTTTTTGCCTGCTCTTAGACTTTAAATTTATTGATCTCTTCTTGAAGGGTTATTGCCTCATCACTTAATGATTTCGCAACATCGTTAACCTCTTGAATGATTGCTGACTGCTCTTGAATGGCAGCTGCTATTAATTCAGATTGCTGGGCCGCATTTTTTGCCACGGATGACATTTCGTTAACTGATGCAGCAACCTCCTCTGTAGCTGCAGAAATTTGCTGTGTGGAAGCGGAAACGTCTTCGATTTCATATGCCATATGTTCAATGGCGTCCATTATTTTATTAAAAGCCGTTTGGGCATCATGAATGTAAGTAACGCCTTCATCAACTTTTTGCACTGTTACGCCCACTGCCTTCTCTACTTCTCTTGTGTTTTGCTGAATATTTGTAGTTAAATTGATAATTTGGTTAGCGGATATTTTGGACTCTTCAGCAAGCTTACGTACTTCATCAGCAACGACTGCAAAGCCTTGCCCATGTTCGCCTGCTCGTGCAGCTTCGATGGCTGCATTAAGGGCGAGTAGGTTGGTTTGATCGGTAATATCAGTAATAACTTTCGTAATATTTTCAATTTCAGCTGATTGTGTACTTAACTGTTTAATAAGTTCATTCGTCTTATCTGAGGATTGCTGAATGACCATCATTTGACTTTCCGTTGTTTGTAACATTTTCTCACCGTTATTTGCAACACTTTGTGTATCGACAGCCTTCGAATGGAGCATTTGCGTTGCTTCAGCGATGCGTTGAACACCGCGAGCAGTTTCGTCCATGGCACTAGAGGTTTCCTGACCTGTAATGACAGCTTGGTTACCGTCCTTTGCCATCAATTTTATACGCTTTGCAATGTCGTTCGAAGCTAGAGAAACTTCATCTGTACTTGCCGATAATTCTGCTGAGCTAGAAGTAGTGTACTCAACATTTTTTGCAACATTATTAATAAGTGAGCGTAAATTAGATTTCATAACATTAAATGAGTTCGCTAAATTTCGAATTTCATCTTTTGTTTTTACTTCTACATTTTTTTGACGTAAATCGCCAGTAGCGATTACATTTGCCGCTGTGGCTAGTTTATTAACTGGAATTGTAATAGCTCGTGTCATAAAGAATACAACGATGAAGGAGAAAATAATCGAAATGACGGAGATGCTTAGAACGATAACAGAGCTGACGTTCTCCGCATTGGACGACTCAGCACGGGCTATTTGTATTTGTTGTTCTTCGTAAAGGGCAATATCATGGATTGCCTGTTGTATTGCTTCTCTTGCAGGATGTGCTCTTGTCCTAAGAATGTCGATAGCAGATTGTAAATCATCTGGGTTATATGTATTAATAATCTCTAATGCTGCTTTTTCAAAAATGACTTGGTTCGATTTAATAATTTCCATTTGCTCTTGTGTCGTTTCACTAGTAAATATTTTATCAAGCTCTGTTATTTTAGCTTGGATTAGTTGTTCTTGTTCCTGAAGCTTTTGTATTGTTACGTCATCTGGTTCGAGCATATATGAACGAATATAGTTTCCTTGCAAAGCAGCGGCGGTAAGGATTTTATCGATTTGAATCAGTTTATAAACGCGGTTCTCAAATAACTCTTTATTTAAATTATTAATGTGATTCAGTTGGTAGTAAGAGATTGAGGAGATAGTTAGTAATAAGAGAATAATTGTACCAAATCCAATATATAGTTTCTTTCGAATCGACATGGAAATGTTCCTCCATTTCAATTTGTTGTAGTTGTCAAATATCAATATGGTTATTTAGAAATATGAGTAATACATATTTGTGGAATTTATCGATAAAGTTGATAAAAACACCTATATGACAATGGGGGATTTACAATTTAAAAGGGACAATAATTATAGGTGAATTAAAACGATGAATGCCACTATGTTACTTTGTCAGTGAATGGGGGAGATACCTTCCAGTACGATTTGTAGTAATTGGCTCCAATCAACTGAATAGTAACGGAATAATACTGCAAAGATTATTGAAAATCTTAAAGGGACTAGCATAAAAAAGAAGTAAAAATGACAAAAGGCATCGAGATCTTGTTTCTCGGTACCTTTTGTCTACTTGCCGACGACGACAAGCAATATTGGATATCAATAAAGTGGAATATTAAATGTTTGCTACTTGTTTTACTTCTGGTTTTACTTCTTGTTTTACATATGGGTTTGTAAGATTCATTCCGTCTAATGAAAGACCCATCGCTTTCGCTACACCTTCTCCGTAAGCTGGATCAGCTAGGTAGCAGTGTAGGATGTGACGACGTTTAATGAATTCTTCAACAGTTGCCATATCGTTTGCAGTATTTTCAAATAAGCGTTGTTGCTCTTCTGCAGATAAAAGACGGAACAATTTACCTGGTTGCTCGAAGTAGTTATTGTCATCTTCACGGAAGTCGTGGATATCAGCATGACCATCAATGCGTAATGGTGGCTCTTTATAGTCTAAATTGTGCTCCCATTCACCATAGCTGTTTGGTTCATAACTTAAAGTAGAACCTAGGTTGCCATCAAAACGCATAGCACCATCGCGATGGAATGAACGGAATGGGCATTTTGGTGCGTTTACAGGTAGCATATGGTGGTTAACGCCTAAGCGATAGCGAGCTGCATCTGCGTAAGCAAAAATACGTGCTTGTAACATTTTGTCTGGAGAGTAGCTAATACCAGGCACAATGTTAGATGGAGCAAATGATGATTGCTCTACTTCTGCAAAGTAGTTATCAGGGTTTTTATTTAACTCGAATTCGCCAACTGGAATGAGTGGGAAATCTTTTTTATACCAAACTTTTGTTAAATCGAATGGGTTATAAGGTAATTCACGAGCTTGTTGTTCTGTCATAACTTGAATGTACATTTTCCATTTAGGGAAATCGCCTCTTTCGATTGCTTCGTACAAGTCACGTTGTGATGATTCACGGTCTTTACCAATAATTTCAGCTGCTTCAGCACCTGTTAAGTTTTTAATGCCTTGTTCTGTGCGGAAGTGGAATTTTACCCATACACGCTCGTTTTGAGCATTAATAAAGCTATATGTGTGTGAACCGAAACCATGCATATTACGGTAACCAGTAGGAATACCACGGTCAGACATAACAATTGTGATTTGATGTAAAGCTTCAGGTAATAAAGTCCAGAAATCCCAGTTAGAATTTGCATTTTTCATATTTGTACGTGGGTCACGCTTAACGACATGGTTTAAATCTGTGAAGTGTAACGGATCACGGAAGAAAAACACAGGTGTGTTGTTACCAACTAAGTCCCAGTTACCTTCTTCAGTATAAAATTTAAGTGCAAAACCACGAATATCGCGCTCTGCATCTGCAGCACCGCGCTCTCCCGCTACCGTTGAGAAACGAGCGAACATTGGTGTTTGCTTCCCAATCTCAGAGAAGATTTTTGCTTTCGTATATTGAGAAATATCATGTGTTACTGTAAATGTGCCAAATGCTCCAGAACCCTTTGCGTGCATACGACGTTCAGGTATAACTTCACGGTTGAAGTTTGCTAATTTTTCAACTAACCATACATCTTGAAGTAAAAGAGGACCACGAGGACCTGCTGACATAGAGTCGTGGTTGCTTACTACTGGAGCACCACCTGCTGTTGTAAAACGACGGCTACGATCATTTGCGTTTGTCATATTAGTTTACCTCCTGAAAAATATTGTGAGTCAAACTCCTCGTATATAACTATAACAAATATAAAATAGAATTTCTAGTACATTATAATAATTATCGTTAAAGAATTTATCTTGTAAGATACAAAGTATAAATATATGCGGGATTATCAAAGAATATACATAGTTTTTTAAAATATTTTCACTGTTTCTATAGTGTTTTTAGCCGTTTTGCAGAAAATAACGTTTGACTATTATATAAGTAAAAACCTGTGTGGAGTATAATAATTTTATTGATTTTTCTATTTACAATGAAAATAGTGTCAGCTAATTGAAAATGGCGATAATGTGTCTTCTCATTAGATTTTCCAACCTTTACGATAGCGATTAGGTGTAGTTCCGATTAGTTGTTTAAATAATTTACTAAAATAATTTGGATCATCAAAGCCGTTTAAAAGTGCAATTTCACTAATAGCAAAATCTGTTTCCATAAGCATTTTAGTCGAATTTTGTATACGAACCTGTTGTAAATAGCGTTTAAATGGTTGGCCTTGCTTCTTTGCAAATATAGTACTTAAATAATTTGGGCTAATACCTAACTTTTGGGCGATAAAAGGTAAGGATAATTCGCTGTTAGGATATTGATGGTCGATTATATCTAAAGCTAACTCTACATAGTCTGCTTTTTTCTCCATTCGAGCTTCTCGTGCCAAGTCAATAAGTCTTTGTGTGAATAAAATTATGCCATTGAGAATTGTATAGAATATCGGATGTTCAATAATTAAATGAAAAAGCTGACGATAGTTTTGTTCGATAGCAGCTTTCTCATGAAGTTTATATTTCAACATAAAGCGGCGAATTTGTGCTAATACACTTGTTAGGTGAATGCGCAAATCATCTTGCTCGTAGTAGATGCTTCCGTTTGATAATCGATATAAAAATGCTTTTACTGCCTCGATATTTCCTTCCTCTAAACTTTTAATAAGTAGCTGCTGTTCCTCTGGTGTGAGTAACGGATCTAAGGGCTGTGTTTGATATTGTTTCGTTGCATAAAAAATATGTCCAAAGCCTTCGTAAAAGCTTTGAAGAAGGGCGCGTTTTGTTAAGGCATACATTTCTTTTAGAGATGTTGGCGTACCATCATAAATCCCTATATTCAAAGATCCGTTATTAGTCATTTGCCATTCTTTTAATAATGTTCGAATATCCTTTTCAATAATTTTTAAATCGCTTGTTTGAAACAAGCAGATAATTGAATCTGATAATGGATAAATGCTCATTTGATAATAAATAGGTGTTTGTTGGAGCCATATGTACAAATTATTTAACGTTTCTAAATGCTCAGGTTCAATCATCGTAAACTGAACATTTGTTGATAAAGTGCTTGGTGTGCTTTCTAAAAATAATTGATAGTAAAAAGATTCGTCTTTAGCATCAAGACTAGCCTTTTGAATGTGAGGTGTATGAAGAGAAATAGCAGTGAGCTTTTGCTTCAACACTTCTAAATCAATGGGTTTTACAAAGAGGTGTGCCACCTGTAAATCTATTGCTTTTAACGCGTTTTTAAATAATGGTTCTGTCGTTATCGCAAGTATTTTGCCAGGATGCTTTTGTAAAAGTCCATAAAGTGCTGTTAAACGATTATTAGGAAGCAAATCAATATTTAATAAGATGACCTCTGGTGCAAATTGTTGAATGCTTTGAGTGGCCTCAGAAATAGTACTGCACATCTCAATTGATAAATCTCCAGGTAAGTATGTATGTAAAAACCATCGTATACCTGACAGTTCAGTTAGATCTCGATCAATTAATAACAGTCGCATGGAATCAGCCTTTCTTAAAATATTCTAGTTTCGTAATTTATTACGATTATATTAATAAAAATAACATAAAAATCTGAAATAATTCCTGTTTTCTCTTTTAAAATTCTATATTTTCTGAAAAAAGTAGTTTGTACAATGGATATAGAGAATTTCAATTTTTTTCACACTTTAATTTACATATGCTGTTAAGAATAGGGGGATATCGTATGCAAAAAATCATCGAACTTGATGGCAATACGTTAACAAGGCAACAAGTTGAGGAAATCGTGAGAGGTCAGGCAATGGTTGCGTTATGTGCTGAAAGTACGAAACGTGTTCAATTAAGCAGGGAACGGATTGAAAAGCGTTTAGCTGAAGGGCAAGTAATCTATGGCGTCAATACGGGGTTTGGCAAACTAAGTAATATACAAATTGAAGAATCAGATATTGAGTTATTACAGTTGAATTTATTGCGCTCAGATGCAACGGGTGTTGGAGAGCCACTTCCGACTGAGGTTGTGCGTGCCATGATGGTTTTACGTGCAAATGCATTAGCGCGTGGCTTTTCAGGTATTCGCCAAGAAACGTTGCAGCTATTATTAGACTGCATCAATAAAGGCGTACATCCTATCGTGCCGTCACAAGGCTCAGTTGGAGCAAGTGGAGATTTAGCGCCGCTATCACATTTAGCACTAGTGCTTGTAGGTGAAGGAAAAGCCGAGTTCAACGGGGAGCTGATGGCGGGTGGTGTCGCGTTACAAAATGCTGGTTTAACAGCTGTAAGGCTACAAGCGAAGGAAGGTTTAGCACTTGTAAACGGTACGCAAGCAATGACAGGAATTGGTGCTTTGACATTGAATGAAGCAGAGCGTATTGGGCTTGCGGCAGATATGGCAGCGAGTCTGTCGTTAGAGGCATTAAAAGGTATTACGAATGCATTTGATCCTGCACTTTTAGCTGTAAGACCACACCCAGAATTAGAGCTTGTAGGTGGGCGTATCCGGAAATGGCTTGATGGTAGTAAACGAGTGACGAAGCAGGGAGAAGTTCGGATGCAGGATGCGTATTCACTTCGATGTATTCCTCAAGTACATGGTGCTTCTTGGCAATCGTTTTTCTATGCCGAGCAGCGCGTACAAACAGAAATGAATGCTACAACAGACAATCCTATCGTTTTAGAAAATGGAGAAGTTGTATCGGGAGGTCATTTCCATGGTCAGCCAATAGCGTTAGCGATGGACTTTTTAAAAGTTGGGGTTAGTGAATGGGCTAATATTTCAGAACGACGCACAGAGCGTATGGTTAATCCGCAACTTAATGATGGTTTACCACCGTTTTTAGCAACGAATCCTGGTATTGAATGTGGACTTATGATTGCGCAATATACAGCGGCCTCTATTGTATCTGAAAATAAGGTGCTAGCTCATCCTTCAAGCGTGGATTCTATTCCAACTTCGGGGAATCAGGAAGATCATGTCAGCATGGGAACGACATCCGCTCGACAAGTGCGGCAAATTGTTCACAATGCTGCACGGGTGATTGCAATAGAAATGATTTGTGCTTCACAAGCTATTCATTTAGACAAGGCAGAAGAGCAATTATCACCAACAACAAGAGCGTATTTAGAAAAAGTGCGTCAATTCTGTCCGCCTTTATTAGCAGATCAACCTATCGGCGATGAGATTGAAGCGTTAGCGAAGTACTTATTGGCAAGTGATGATTTAGTTGTGTTAGCAAAATAAAAGCAAAGGGGATGGCAGTATGAAAACACCAACAACGATTCGTGCACCGAGAGGAACAACGCTCTCTTGTAAGGGCTGGACACAAGAGGCGGCAATGCGCATGCTGATGAATAATCTGGATCCTGAAGTTGCAGAAAATCCTGATGAGCTCATCGTATATGGAGGCATAGGTAAAGCAGCACGGAACTGGCAAAGCTACGAACAAATTATCGCCTCTTTAAAAGAATTAGAGAATGATGAAACACTGCTTATTCAATCAGGAAAGCCAGTAGCTGTCTTCCGTACACATGAACATGCACCACGTGTCTTAATAGCCAACTCTAACTTAGTGCCAGCATGGTCGAATTGGGAACATTTCTACGAGCTAGAGGACCGCGATTTAATGATGTATGGTCAGATGACGGCTGGTAGCTGGATTTATATTGGTGCTCAAGGGATTTTACAAGGAACATATTTATCTTTTGTGGAGGCTGGGAAGAAAGTGTTTGGTACCGCAGATTTACGCGGTAAATTCATTCTAACTGGCGGTATGGGTGGCATGAGTGGTGCACAGCCTTTAGCTGGAAAAATGGCTGGTGCAGTCATTTTAGTAGTAGAGGTGGAGCGTGCACGTATTGAACGCAAAATGAAAGAGGGTTACTGCGATTATCTTGTTGAGACAGTAGATGAGGCAATTGCATTAGTCAATAAATTGCGCAGTCAACAAGAGCCAGCGTCTATTGGTCTTGTCGGCAATTGTGCGGATATTAATCGAGAGCTACTAAATCGAGGGATAATTCCAGACTTTGTAACAGACCAAACATCTGCACATGATCCGATTAATGGTTATGTACCGAATGGGATGACTTTTGAAGAAGCGCTGGAATTACGTAAAAATGATGTGAAAACATATGAGCAAAAGGCGAAGGAAACGATGGCAGAGCATGTTCGTACAATGCTTGAATTTCAACAGGCGGGTGCGGAAGTATTTGATTATGGTAATAACATTCGAGCTTATGCGAAGGAGATGGGTGTCACGAATGCCTTTGACTTCCCAGGCTTTGTGCCAGCATATATTCGTCCTTTGTTCTGTGAGGGTAAAGGGCCATTCCGTTGGGCAGCCCTTTCTGGAAATCCAGAAGATATTTATAAAACAGATGCTTTAGCAAAAGAAATGTTTGCGGAAGATGAAGGGCTTGTCAATTGGATTGATATGGCGCAAAAAATGGTGAAATGGCAAGGGCTTCCTGCGCGTATTTGCTGGTTAGGCTATGGGGATCGTCATCGCTTTGCGTTGAAGGTTAATGAAATGGTAGCAAATGGTGAGTTGTCTGCTCCAATTGTTTTTGGTCGAGACCATTTAGATTCTGGCTCTGTGGCATCGCCAAATCGTGAAACAGAAGGAATGCTTGATGGCTCAGATGCTGTATCCGATTGGCCGATATTAAACGCACTTGTCAATACGGCGAGTGGGGCGAGCTGGGTAAGTGTCCATCATGGCGGAGGTGTAGGAATGGGGTATTCTCAGCACGCAGGTCAAGTACTTGTGGCGGATGGCTCCGCACTAGCAGCTGAGAAAATTGCACGCGTGTTAATTTCCGACCCAGGAATGGGGATTGTGCGTCATGCTGATGCAGGCTATAAAATTGCTATTGATACGGCAAAGAACAAAGGTGTCCGTATGCCAATGTTAAAGGATGATGTAAAATGACCATTTTGATTAAAAATGCGAATGAAGTCATTACGTTAAAAAGTGAGGTCCAAGGTCCTCGAATAAAAGAACAAATGAGAGCAATCGCTGTAATAGAGAATGGTAGTGTATTGTTACAAGAAAATCGTATAGTCGCTGTTGGTTCATATGAGCAGTTAGCAATCGATTTCCCACATTTAGTGGAGGAAGCTGATGTTATTGATGCCACTGGAAAGATTGTGATGCCTGGTTTAGTGGATTGTCATACACATTTAGTACATGGTGGTACACGTGAGCAGGAATTTAATATGCGACTTAACGGTTCCACATATATGGAGATTATGAATGCTGGAGGTGGCATTCATGCTACGACAAAGCGCACGCGAGAAACCAGTTTTGAAGCTTTATATGAAAAGACGATGCAGCATTTAGATGTATTTTTAAAGCATGGAGTGACAACTGTTGAGGCAAAATCGGGCTACGGTCTGGATTGGGAAACAGAAAAGAAGCAATTGGAGGTAGCGAAAAAGCTACAAGACACACATGCTGTAGACGTAATCAGTACCTTTATGGGTGCGCATGCGGTGCCACGCGATTTTAAAGGTCGTGAAGATGAATTTGTCGATGTTGTTATTCATGATATGTTGCCAAAAGTAGCACAACTAAAGCTCGCGGAATTTAACGATGTATTTTGTGAAAAAGGCGTATTTACTCCCGCACAATCCCGACGTATTTTAGAGGCTGGCAAAGCGCTTGGACTGACACCGAAAATTCATGCGGATGAAATAGAGCCTTATAATGGAGCGGAACTAGCTGCAGAAGTGGGAGCTATCTCGGCGGAGCATTTACTAGTAGCCTCTGATGAAGGAATACAAAGTATGGCTAAAGCTGGTACGATTGCGGTGTTGCTACCTGGAACAGCCTTTTTCTTACGTGCGCCATTTGCGAGAGGGCGTCTAATGATTGATGAAGGTGTACCTGTAGCAATATCAACAGACTTTAATCCAGGCTCATCACCGACCATGAGTTTGCCGTTTATTATGAATTTAGCTTGTATGCATATGGGTTTGACACTAGAGGAAGTGTTAACTGCTACGACAATTAATGCTGCGTATGCACTTAATAGAGGGCATGAAATTGGTTCACTTGAAGCGGGGAAACAAGGTGACGTTATTATATTAGATGTTGCTAATTATAAGCAATTACAATATTTTTATGGCATGAATCATACACATACCGTTATTAAAAAAGGGCAAGTCGTTGTACGTGATGGCATTTTATTATAAAAGTTAGAAGAATTAGATGCTTAATTAGCGTTAATTTGTATACATTTGAAAATTAAATATTACAGAAAAAGCATAAATAGGGAGAAATCCGTTATTTATGCTTTTTTTCGTATAGAATATAGTTGTTACTATAGATAGAAGGGAATGTTTAACGTGCAGCTTACATTAACATTTCTTATTTTAGGAATGACGATTTTTGCATTTATGACGAATCGAGTGCGTGCAGATTTTGTTGCTATCGTGTCACTCCTCGCATTTGTTATCGCTGATATTTTAACACCTGCAGAAGCTTTAGCGGGTTTTTCGAATTCAGTTGTTCTTATGATTGCGGGGCTTTTTGTTGTTGGCGCGGGTATATTGCGTACAGGTCTTGCAGCAATGGCTGGACAATTATTAATGAAATGGTCGGGGAATAGTGAGTTAAAGTTATTTGTATTGTTACTCATTATTGTTGGTTCTGTAGGTGCCTTTATGAGCAATACAGGGACAGTTGCATTGATGATGCCTATAGTTGTTAGTATTGCAATTAGTATGAAAGAAAGTCCGTCGAAGTTTTTACTTCCTCTTTCGTATGTAGCTAGTCTCTCAGGATTGATGACGTTAATTGCATCACCGCCAAATTTAATTGTCAGTCAACTCTTGGTTGATCGAGGCTATCAGAAGCTAGGTTTTTTTGAGGTGACACCTATTGGCATCGTTGGGATGATAGCGGGTATTATTTATTTAGTGCTCGTGCGCAATATATTGTTGCCGCATGACAAAAATAAAACACAAACTTCTACAGGCTATAAGCTTTCGCCTAAGAAAATTGTTAAACAATATGATTTAAACAATCGACTGTTTAAAATGTTTGTGCCTGAAGATTCTCCTATTATTGGCATATCATTAGCAGAGTTAAAGCTACCTGCAAAATACGCGCTCTGTATGATGAAAATTCATCGTAAATCACAGGACGGTATTAATTTACTCCCTATGACTTATCAGGAAATGGCGGGGCCAACAAGTGTTATCCATGCCCTAGATGAACTTTATGTACAAGGTGAGGAAGATGACATTGCTAGCTTGGCGGCAGATTATGGCTTAGTGATGCAGGAATTGACAGAGAATGAGGCGGATGAATTAGTAACGAAGCATTTAGGTATTGCGGAGGTACTTTTAACACCCAATTCTAGTTTTATTAACGAAACAGTCAGTTCACTTGGATTTCGCGAAAAGTACAATCTCAATATTATTGGTATTAACCATAGAGGTGGCTATAAGCTACAAGATATGGTTACGCATAAGTTGAAATTCGGAGACGCCATTTTAGTACAAGGTGCGTGGGACGAAATATTAGTACTTGCTAGAGAGACACAGGATGTTGTTGTTGTTGGTCAACCGAAGGAGCACGCGAGTGTTGCAGCAGCTACTGGTAAGGCGGGTATTGCAGGCGCAATTATGTTGATAATGATTGGATTGATGGCTTTTGAAGTATTTCCAGCCGTTATCTCTGTTATGATTGGAGCGGTTTTGATGATTATAACGGGCTGTTTGCGGAATATGGAGGATGCGTATAGCAATATGAATTTTGAAAGTATTGTGCTCGTCGCAGCGATGCTTCCAATGGCAACCGCATTAGAGAAAACAGGCGGAATGGTTATTTTATCAGATGGTATTATCGATGCTCTTGGTAGCTACGGTCCTTACGGGGTACTGATAGGGATATATATATTAACAGTAATTTTTGGCCAATTTATTAGTAATACAGCAACTGCTGTGTTATTCGCGCCAATTGCTATGAATGCAGCGATTGCAATGGATGCAAATCCTACAACATTTATGATTGGCGTAGCCGTAGCAGCGAGTATGGCGTTTGCCACGCCAATTGCCTCCCCAACAAATGCACTTGTAATGACGGCGGGTGGCTATAAATTTATGGATTTCGTAAAGATTGGCGTGCCGTTGCAAGTTGTTATGTTTATTGTGATGATGCTAGCAGTTCCATTCTTCTTTCCGTTTTAGAAGTTTTATATTTTGCTGAGTTGTAGATGTTAAATAATATTTGAATGGTTGCTTTCTGCCGTGGCTTGCACTATGCCGCGGTGGAAAGTAAATAGAAAATGTTAAAAATAAATGTGAAAATAAACTTAACAAAAAGGATATTCAAAACCTGTTATGTATAACTAGAGATGATTTTTATGTAAAAATCTTATATATATTGTGTAAGACGCCTCATTAACCTATGTAGTAAATGCATGCTTTCATATTGATTAGCAATATGAAAATATGAAAACATTTAAATAGGAAAGTTCTCATATAAAAATGGACTGGTAATAGCTTACTAATAAAGTTCTTATTATAAATTGATATTTTTTGTAGAAAAACACTTGCATAGAATGCAGAATCGTGATAAATTATTACTTGTCGCTAAGACGACTCAACATTAAGAACTACAAACTTATAATAGCACCACAAAAAGATGTTGACATCAACATTCTGAAGTGATAAGATATAAAAGTTGTCGCTTCTCGAAAGAGAAAAACAAATATAAAAAAGTTGTTGATAATGAAAATCAGAAATGTTATTATATAAAAGTTGCTGAAATTAAAAAGCAACGAAATGAACCTTGAAAACTGAACAAGCAAAACGTAATCAATATAGTTTTTAGTAGCTAACTTCGTTAGTGAACGAAACAAAATTTTGGACATCAAA
>NZ_JBIWDA010000010.1:0-66191 GCF_044761745.1 Lysinibacillus sp. NPDC097279
ACACCCGTTCCCATACCGAACACGGAAGTTAAGCTCTTTAGCGCCGATGGTAGTTGGGGGCTTCCCCCTGTGAGAGTAGGACGTCGCTAGGCAATTAGACAGTCAGCTGAGTGCTGACTGTTTTTTGTTTTCATAAAATAGGTCTAGGTCTATTAAAAACTATTATTTTTATTTAAAAATATGAAAATAATATTGTACTTTTAAATATTATATGTTATATTTATATATGTCTTAAAGAGGTCCCGTGGTGTAGCGGTTAACATGCCTGCCTGTCACGCAGGAGATCGCCGGTTCGATCCCGGTCGGGACCGCCATTTATTTAAATATACAGTTCTTATGATATGCATATATCGTAAGAGCTTTTTTTTTACTTTGAACTATCAAAATTGATAATTGCTAATTCTATATAATTGGGCACAAAACCATTTTGAATTGCATATCTATAGACAGTATAGGTTTTGCAACGGAGGATGGAGGTGTGTTCATAGGATTACGCTTCTGCTTATTTTGGTTAATTTCGATACTTGAAGTTGCTTGTGGAAAACCGTTTATTGATATAGAGGAGGCTAATTCATATCATTGGCAAAAATATATGAATGAAAATGAATTTGAACAATTAACGGAAGGTATGACCTATATGGAAGTAGTGGAAATTGCCGGTGGTCGTGCTAGTGAGAGGGTTAGCAGTAATTATTATCGCTGGAATGATGAAGTACTTTTGACACAAGCATATATCGTTCAATTTAAAGATAATAAACTTGTAGGAAAAGAGGAAATTGCTGTGAAGGGATATTCCACAAGGGAGTAAACACGTCTTCAACATGAAGGCGTGTTTATTTTTTTGAAATTAACCCGAAACTTTGAACATTTGCGCGTGTTTCGGTAAACTAGAAGTAATGAGCTAGGAGAGGACTTAGAGATGAAATTTGAAATAATAATGAATTCACTAGAAGATACAGAGCAATTTGCCATGAAGCTAGCAAATTTACTTGTGGCACAAGATACAATTACATTAGAGGGCGATTTAGGTGCTGGGAAAACGACATTTACAAAAGCTTTAGCAAAAGGTCTCGGCATAACTAGAACGGTTAATAGCCCTACATTTACTATTGTGAAACAATATGAGGGACGTTTACCCTTTAATCATTTAGATGTATATCGCTTGGCGGAAAGCGATGAGGATCTTGGGTGGGACGAGCTATTTTATGGTGATGCGGTATCTGTTATCGAATGGGCACATTTAATTGAACAGGATTTACCTAAAGAGCGGTTAGGAATTGAAATTTACCGTGTTGGTGAAAATGAACGACGATTTGTGTTAATGCCGTATGGCAAGCGATATGAGGCAATATGTGAGGAGCTAATGAGATGATTTGGTTGGGAATTGAAACAGCTAATGCGCCACTTTCTGTTGCAGTTGTTAAGGATGGAAAAGTGTTGGCAGAGGTTGTACAAAATATAAAAGTAACGCATTCTGCAGGAGCAATGCCAGCGATTGAAACGATTTTAGCTAATGTTGGTGTCAAGCCAAATGAGTTAGAAGCCATTGCTGTATCAGAAGGACCAGGGTCATATACAGGTGTACGAATAGGTGTAACGCTTGCTAAAACATTAGCATGGACATTACAGAAGCCATTAGTCGGTGTTTCAAGTTTAAAAGTATTAGCAGCAAATGCAGCGCTTTTTAATGGACTAATTTGTCCTATATTTGATGCACGTCGTGGCAATGTATATACGGCTGTTTATAAGGGACCAAAGCTGGATGTAGTGATAGAGGATTATCATGATCATATTGATGGACTGTTAGCCCGTTTGAAGGATTTAGATGCACCTATATTATTTATAGGAGTAGATGTTGATCTATTCTGGGATAAAATTGTTGAAGTCATTGGACATAATGCCTATCGTGCACCTCTTTATGACGACTTGCCACGTGCGAGTGCAGCCATTAATCTAGCTAGCATGGAGAACTTACCGAATGTGGAGGAAGTCCATCATTTTATTCCGCAATATAAACGTATTGCGGAGGCTGAAGCAAATTGGTTAAAAGAACAAAAGGAGAAGGCACATGAGCAGTAATGTAATGTATCGTAAAATGGTATCTGAGGATGTTCCAGCGGTATATGCGATTGAACTTGCTACATTCCCGACGCCATGGACATTGGATTCTTTTTACTATGAGATGCATGAAAATCAATATGCACATTATGTTTTAGCAGTAGATGAGAACAATACTATAATAGGTTTTTGTGGAATGTGGATGGTCATAGATGCGGCTCAAATTACAAACGTGGCTGTTACAGAGGCAGCTCGTGGTCGTGGAATTGGTGAAGGCTTAATGCGGGAAGCGATGCGTATAGCACGAGAGCATGGAATGGACGTTATGAGTCTAGAAGTACGTGAAACGAATATAGTGGCACAAAATCTTTATCGCAAGCTTGCCTTCCAGGATGGTGGCATACGTAAAGGTTACTATACAGATAACGGGGAGGATGCCCTAGTCATGTGGGTGAATTTATAATGGAAAATCGAGTTATTTTAGCAATTGAGTCCAGCTGTGATGAAACGGCAGCGGCTATTATTCGTAATGGTTCTGATATTGTTTCAAATGTAGTTGCTTCACAAATTGAGAGCCATAAGCGTTTTGGTGGCGTAGTACCCGAAATTGCATCACGTCACCATGTTGAGCAAATTACGGTAGTTATTGAAGAAGCGCTAAAACAAGCAAATATGAAGCCGTCTGACCTAGATGCAGTAGCGGTTACAGAAGGTCCTGGTCTTGTAGGGGCACTGTTAATTGGCATTAATGCCGCAAAGGCGTTTGCATTTGCTAATAATGTACCGATTTTAGGTGTCCATCATATTGCGGGTCATATTTATGCCAATGCACTTGTTCAACCAATGGAGTTTCCATTATTAGCCCTTGTTGTATCAGGGGGACATACGGAGCTTGTTTATATGAAAGAACATGGTTCATTTGAAGTAATAGGAGAAACGCGGGATGATGCGGCAGGCGAAGCCTATGATAAAGTTGCACGTGTGTTAGGCTTACCTTATCCAGGAGGTCCTCGTATTGATCAGTTAGCACATGAAGGACAAGAAGCGGTCGCTTTTCCACGTGTATGGCTAGAGGAAGAGTCGTATGATTTTAGTTTTAGCGGTTTAAAATCAGCAGTAATTAACTATAAGCACAATATGGATCAACGGGGTGAAGCGATTTCCCCGACTGCTGTTGCAAAAGGCTTTCAGGAAAGTGTAGTAGAAGTACTAACTGCAAAAACATTACGGGCAGCGCGTGAATACAAAGTGAAACAAGTAATCGCAGCAGGTGGGGTTGCAGCGAATAAAGGTTTGCGTACATCCCTTGAGGCGGTATTTGCTAAAGAGGGGATTCCTTTTTTTGTACCTCCATTGAAGCTATGTACAGACAATGCGGCAATGATAGGAGCTGCGGCAACACCGATGTTTGAGGCAGGCATTCGTGGAAATATGATGATGAATGGCCGCCCAGGTATGGAATTAAAATCATGGGTTGAATAAATACTTGAATGAGAGGGCTCGGAGTTTTTTGAGCCGTCTCTTTTTTTATTTATATAGAAATATTATGATGAATAAAATTGCGAAAAATGCTAGAAAATATATACCTATAATAGAAAAACGATTAATTGACAAATTTTTCAGAAAATTATCCACAGGAACTGTGAAAAAAGTGCATAAAAAAACTGCGAACATTCGTACTTATGCACAAATTGTGGATAACTTGTGTATAAGTTGTGATTATTCTATATATAGTAGCGCATTTTACACAGAACTATGTGGATTAAATAATTTGAAATTGTGGACAGTGTGGAAAAGTCTGTTGATATGTTGGTATTACTAGTTTTATAGTGTGTATAAAGTTGTGGGCATTTTTTGTCGAAAAATAGCACTTGACCAATATATATGAAAAATAAAGACGAGTAAAGAAAAAAGCCATATGACATAGCATATGACTTTTTGAGATTTTATAAAATAATCTTTTCTAGTTCCTCATTTAGCTCGAGCCATTCCATTTCAATAACTTCATGCTTGTCTTTTATAGTAGCTAACTCACCTTGAAGTTGTGAAATTTTCTCATGGTCAGTGAAAATTTCAGGGTCACAAAGAGCTTCTTCTAAACGAGCGATTTCTGTAGCAGCCTCTTGCATATTGATTTCTAATTCTTCTATCGAACGTCTAATTTGGCGCTCACGTTTTTTTGCCTCTTTATCTATTGTAGAGGTAGAGGTCTTTTCAGGAGCAGTTGCTTGTAATTGCGGTTGAGAAGCAGCCTTCATTTGAGCAATTTCAAAAAGTTCCTGTTTTTTTTCAAGGTAATAATCGTAATCACCTAAATACTCAAATGAACCTTCGCCTGAAAGCTCCACTACTTTCGTTGCTATTCGATTAATAAAATAACGGTCATGCGATACGAAAAGAAGTGTTCCAGGGTAATCAATTAAGGCATTTTCCAACACTTCTTTACTATCTAAGTCTAAGTGGTTGGTAGGCTCATCGAGAACTAAGAAATTCGCCTTTTGCATCATTAACTTTGCTAATGCAAGGCGAGCCTTCTCACCACCAGATAAAGAATTGACGGCTTTATCCACATCTTCTCCACTGAATAAAAAGCGGCCAAGTACAGTGCGAATGTCTTTTTCATTCATTAAGGGCCATTCATCCCATAGCTCTTTTAAAACACTTTTATTGCTCGACAGCTTTGCCTGTTCTTGATCGTAATAGCCAATTTGCACATTAGTTCCATAACGTATTTCTCCAGCAAGTGGGGACAGGTCTTTGACAATCGTTTTTAATAATGTCGATTTACCAACACCGTTAGGCCCTACTAGTGCTATGCGATCTTCTCGAAACGTTCGTAGTGAGATACCACTAGATATTTGCTTGTCACCGTAGCCGACAGCTAAGGAGTCAATGGAGAGCACATCATTGCCACTTTGTCGCTCTATCGTAAAGCCAAAGCTAGCTGATTTTTCGTTACCGTCAGGAGAGTCCATCCATTCTGTACGTTCAAGCATTTTGCGTCGGCTTTGTGCCATTTTTGTCGTAGAGGCACGGGCTATGTTTTTTTGAATAAAATCCTCAAGTTTTGCTTTCTCATCTTGCTGGCGTTCAAACATTTTGACATCGCGCTCATAGGTTTTCGCCTTTTCGTCTAAATAAGCACTGTAGTTTCCAGTATATTTCGTAACGCGATGACGAGAAACTTCATAGACGATAGAGACAACTTGGTCTAAAAAGTAACGGTCATGGGATACGATTAAAATAGCACCTTCATAGCCTTTTAAATAAGTCTCTAACCAAGAAAGTGTTTCAATATCTAAATGGTTTGTTGGCTCGTCGAGAATTAATAAGTCTGGCTTACTTAATAGAAGCTTAGCAAGAGCTAAACGAGTTCGTTGACCACCTGATAATGAGCTAATTGCTTTTTCATAATCCTCTGGGTAAAATTGCATACCATGAAGAACAGAGCGCGTATCAGATTCGTATTGATAGCCGCCTGCATCTTTAAAATCATGCTGTAATTGGTCATATTCGGACATGACCTTTGCATACATTTCTGGCTTTTCGTAAACCGCTGGATCAGCCATTTGCTGTTCAAGCGAACGTAATGTTTTTTCTTGTCCAAGAAGCGGTTCGAAAATTGTCATCATTTCGTCCCAAATTGATAAAGTTGAATTTAGACCCGCATGTTGTTCTAAATAGCCAACTTGTACGCCCTTCGGAATAATAATATCGCCAGAATCATATGACAATTGCCCAGCGATGATTTTTAGTAAAGTGGATTTACCAGCTCCGTTACGTCCGACTAATGCTACGCGATCACGGTGTTGGACTTCTAGTTTGACACCACTTAAAATTTCATCTGCAATAAAGGATTTATATAGTTGATTGACTTGTAATACAATCATTCTTGACACCTCAATTCTTTCTTAGTGTAAAGGATGACGGAATTGCTTGCAATGCCAGTGCTTTACTTATTCTAAGCTGTCATGTAAGATTGAAACGATTTCTCTTTAGTTAGTGGCGTAAAACGCGCAGTTAACTAAAGGGAAATCCTCCAGTTGATGTGATAATATTAACGCGCTTTAGCAGAAGTCATCCATTTATAGAAGTGGAAGATGAATATTAAATATGCATTGAACTCAGTGTGGGTTGAAACCCGTCTGAATCAAGTTAACAGCCAGCGAATGCCCTAGATTTTATGGGGAGCCTTTTAAACATGCTCACAAAAAATTATGAGACGCAAATACGCTGAGAGATGTAACTGATTCATATAAGCATGTTTCAAAATGAGTATTCAAATACGCTTAGGTGAATTTGATGTGTTTATAAGGAGGAAAAAGTTTGAAACAAGAAGTAAAAATTCCACAAGCCACAACGAAAAGACTTCCTCTTTACTATCGATTTATCCAAAACTTTGCGCAAGAAGGAATGGAACGTATTTCATCGAAGGAATTGAGCGAGGCGATGAAAATCGATTCTGCAACGATTCGTCGTGATTTTTCTTATTTCGGTGCGCTTGGCAAAAAGGGATATGGCTATGATGTTCAGCATCTATTGAAGTTTTTTAGCCAAACACTTGATCAGCATGAAACAACAAAAGTAGCGTTAATCGGTGTGGGGAACTTAGGGAATGCATTTTTAAAGTATAATTTCCAAAAAAATCATAACACGCATATTGTAGTTGCATTTGACTCAAAGGCACCAAAGGAAGGGAAAATGATAAGCAATATTCCTGTGTATCATCCCGATTTATTAGAAGAAAAGTACGCTGAATATGGAGCAGACCTTGCTATTTTAACTGTATCTTCACGCTCGGCTCAGAAGATGGCGGATCGTTTAGCTGCAATGAATGCAAAAGGCATTTTAAACTTTACACCAGAGCGTATTACCGTACCGGATACTATGAAATTATTAACGATAGATTTGTCGGTAGAATTACAAGCGCTTATTTACTTAATCCGAAATAGTGATAAATAAAGGGCATTCACAAATTTGTAAACTGTTACAAATGATGGTGTTTAAACTATTGAAATAAATTCGCCAAACGAAAAAATTTAAGTTAAAATGATATATATATAAGAGGAGGTGGCTGCAATGGTTGTGCACTTAAGTGCTTTCACACCAGTTAGCCTAGTTATTATCGGTGTGGTTGCAATTTTAATATTCGGACCAAAGAAATTACCTGAGCTAGGTAAAGCAATGGGTTCTACACTTCGCGAATTTAAAAATGCAACAAAAGGTTTAGCTGATGACGATGATGATACAAAAAAGAAAATAATTGAACATAAAGAAAATGATAACGTTAAGTAAGTTAAGGATGTCAATTTAATATGAATCCAAGAGAATTAACAGTTGTAGAGCATTTAGAAGAACTAAGAAAACGGCTCTTTATTTGCGCTGTTTTCTTTGTTATTGCACTTATAGTTGGCTTTTATCTAGCCGAACCACTTATTAAACATATTCAATATAGTAAAGAAGCGGAGCAACTAACTTTAAATGCATTTAAAGTGACCGATCCACTTGTCGTATATTTACAAGTGACGGTTGCAATCGCATTTGTGATAAGTTCACCATTGCTTCTTCATCAACTTTGGTTGTTTATTACACCAGGTTTACATGAGACAGAACGTAAGGCTACTTTAAAATATATTCCATATTCGTTTTTTCTATTTTTAGCAGGAGCTTCATTTTCTTATTATGTTTTATTCCCATATGTCATGCACTTTATGATGGGTTTATCTACAGAATTAGAAATACAGCAAACAATTGGCATTAACGAATATTTTTCATTTTTATTTCGTTTAGTCATGCCGTTTGGAATCATTTTTCAGTTACCTGTAGTGACGTTATTTTTAGCGCGTTTAGGTATATTAAATCCTGAACTGATGGTGAAATTCAGAAAATATGCATATTTCGGGTTAGTCGTTATTGCGGTATTTCTTGCACCTCCAGATTTTATTTCAAACGTTATCGTAGCAATTCCGCTATTTGTAATTTATGAGGTTAGTATTATCATAGCACGCAGAGGCTATCGAAAGTTTTTACAAGCCGAGGCATTACTTTTAGAGGAAGAGCGTAAAGAAGCAGAACGCGAGCAAGTTGAGCGTTTGTTAGCTGAGCAGCGACGACAAATTGAAGAATTAAATGACTAATAAAAAGAGCTAGATGTTTTCACATCTAGCTCTTTTTTTATTGCATTTTTTGCAGTTCTTCTAAAAACTTTTGCAGCGGTTCTGCGTTAAATTGTACGAGTGTTACGAAGCCGTTCAGCATGACATGGGCAATAATCGATGTCCAAATCCGTTTTGTTTTGTGGTATAAGAAAGCAAAGATTAGACCACATATGGTATACAACAGAATATGTGAGAAATCGAAATGAATTATCGCAAAGAAAATAGCACTGACAATGGCTGCCACCCAGAAATTAGTCGTTTGGACGAGCGAGCCGAAAATAACACGACGGAAGACGAATTCCTCTAAAATTGGGCCAAAAACAACAATCGCTAAAATGGCAATTGGAGCACCTTTTGCTATCGCCACTATATCAGCGGTGTTTTCTGAGCCACCCTCGATCCCGAATACAGCCATTTCAATAGCAGCACCAATCATTTGTCCAAAGAACACAAGGAAGAAACCTAGGACACCCCATAAGATTGTAAGGGGAATAGACTCTTTTTTACCTTGATAGATATTCCAAAACGCTTTATCGCGAGTAGTTAAAATCAAACTTAAAACTAATGCAATGGCAAAGCTGAGAGCGATATACCAGCCTTGTGTAATAGGGGCCGCTTGCTCAGGAGGTAAACCTGTTGTACTCATCACGAATTTATGAAACGGTAAAAGTAACCATTTGCCTGATAATTGCATGATAATGTAAACGATTAAAACATAGAGAGCGGTTTTTTTATGCTGTACGTTTTTTAAAGTATTATTCACAGTCAAAATCCTTTCCATTCATAAGCTACCTTTCTATTGTAGAGGAATATGGAAAGAAAACAAAATTTTTCGTAGTTCTGGCTTGCAAAAAGACAGTTGATTGATTATCATAATAAATGTATTAGCACTCGTTGATATAGAGTGCTAATAAACATATAAGAAATATTTAATTAATAGGAGGTTGTTTCACTTGTTAAGACCACTAGGAGATCGTATTGTCATCGAACTAATCGAGGTAGAGGAAAAGTCTGCATTTGGAATTGTACTACCAGACTCTGCAAAAGAAAAACCACAAGAGGGTAAAGTAGTAGCAGTTGGGACAGGTCGTATATTAGAAAACGGACAACGTGTAGAGCTTGACGTTAAAGTTGACGACCACATTATTTTCTCTAAATACTCAGGTACAGAAGTTAAATATGAAGGCAATGAATACTTAATCTTACGTGAAAGTGATATTCTTGCAATTATTGAATAATAGTTATTATATTAATTAGGCTTAACGAATATTCCATTTCAGGAGGGTAAATTCAAATGGCAAAAGATATTAAATTCTCAGAAGAAGCTCGTGCATTAATGCTTCAAGGTGTAGATAAATTAGCAAATGCAGTAAAAGTGACATTAGGTCCTAAAGGTCGTAACGTCGTTTTAGAAAAAAAATTCGGTTCACCATTAATTACAAATGATGGTGTAACAATTGCAAAAGAAATTGAACTTGAAAATCCATATGAAAACATGGGTGCAAAATTAGTAGCAGAGGTTGCTTCTAAAACAAATGAAATCGCTGGTGATGGTACAACGACTGCGACAGTTCTTGCACAAGCGATCATCCGTGAAGGTCTTAAAAACGTAACAGCTGGTGCAAACCCTGTAGGAATCCGTAAAGGAATCGACAAAGCGGTAGCAGCAGCACTTACAGAATTACATGCTATTTCTCGTCCAGTAAGCAACAAAGAGGAAATCGCACAAGTTGCGGCAATCTCAGCTGCTGACGACGAAGTAGGCCAACTAATTGCAGAAGCAATGGAACGTGTTGGTAATGATGGTGTTATTACAATTGAGGAATCTAAAGGTTTCACAACGGAATTAGATGTAGTAGAAGGTATGCAATTCGATCGTGGCTATGCGTCTCACTACATGGTAACAGATACAGATAAAATGGAAGCGGTTCTTGATAACCCATACATTTTAATTACTGACAAAAAAATTACGAATATCCAAGAAGTTTTACCGCTATTAGAACAAGTGGTACAACAAGGTCGTCCACTATTAATGATCGCTGAAGACGTTGAGGGTGAAGCTCTTGCAACACTTGTAGTGAACAAACTACGTGGTACATTCAATGCTGTAGCCGTAAAAGCACCAGGCTTCGGCGACCGTCGTAAAGCTATGCTTGAAGATATCGCTATCTTAACAGGTGGTCAAGTCATTACAGAAGAATTAGGCTTAGACCTTAAAACTGCTGATATTACATCATTAGGCCGTGCTGCGAAAGTTGTTGTAACTAAAGATTATACAACAATCGTAGAAGGTGTTGGTGGTACTGAAGCAATCGAGCGTCGCGTTGGTCAAATTCGTGCACAGCTTGCTGATACAACTTCAGAATTCGATAAAGAAAAATTACAAGAACGCCTTGCAAAATTAGCAGGTGGTGTAGCAGTCATTAAAGTCGGTGCTGCAACTGAAACAGAATTAAAAGAACGTAAACTTCGCATTGAAGATGCATTGAACTCAACACGTGCAGCTGTAGAGGAAGGTATCGTATCAGGTGGTGGTACTGCACTTCTAAACGTTTACGCAGCAGTTGAAAAAGCAGCTGATGCAGTTGATGGCGATGTAGCAACAGGTGTGAAAATTGTGCTTCGTGCATTAGAAGAGCCAGTTCGCCAAATCGCAAACAATGCAGGTCTTGAAGGTTCAATCATTGTAGATCGTCTAAAACGCGAAGAAATCGGTGTTGGTTTCAACGCAGCAACAGGCGAGTGGGTAAACATGATGGAAGCAGGCGTAGTAGACCCAGCAAAAGTAACACGCTCAGCACTACAAAATGCAGCTTCTGTAGCAGCGCTATTATTAACTACTGAAGCGGTTGTAGCAGATATTCCAGAACCAGCAGCACCAGGTATGCCTGATATGGGCGGCATGGGTGGCATGGGCGGTATGATGTAATACAGCCCTTAAACACTTGATATGACTTGGTTTTCAAGTGAAATGCTAACATAGAGTACTATAATCGAAGCTTCTCATGAGTTGTGTAAACTTTTGGGAAGCTTCTTTTTTCATTTCTTTTGTCACGGGAGATAGAAGTTCTTAGTAATTGGATCATCTGAATGGCCACGTCTATCCATGATTTGTTCGAGTGCGATACCTGCTCCTTTCAACAGTGAAGTATGTATGTCTCAACGAGTGCGCTGTTAAGTCTAGATTTCACTTTACGATTGTAAGCATTATCTAACAGTTGAATGATTTTTGTTTAAATATCTTTGTAAAACCTTAAAGCTATGTGGTAAGTTTATTTAAAATTAATAGATCAAAGCATATAACAAAATAGATGAAGTTGAGGGAGAGTAATGGAATTGAAGAAGTTTCAAATAACAGTAGAAGGCAATACTTTTCACGGAAGTGAATTTGGTGATAACAGCCTTCCTTCACTTGTTTGTCTGCACGGAATGACTGGTGATTTAAAAAGTTTTTCGGGGCTTATTGAATACCTAATAAATGATTTTCATCTTATTCTTATAGATAGCCCAGGCCATGGAGAAACGGATTCATTAAAACGGGAGGAGGATTATATGTTTTCCTCCTTAGCAAAAAGTATTTATCAAGTAATACAACAAATTACGAATAAACCTTTTTACATGTTGGGACATTCTTGGGGAGCAGACCTTTGCCTACATATCGCAAAAATATCTACTGCTAAGGTAAAGGGTGTTATTTTATTAGATGGAGGATATGCGTTTCCTGAACATGTTGAGGGACTGACAGAGGAAAAAGCCTTGATAGATTGGAAAGAATATGTTGAGTCCAGTATATATGGTTCTTGGGACGAAGTGGTCAAAGAATACCAAAGTTACACAACAAGGCAATGGGATACAAATCTTAATGCATTAATAGCATCTAGCTTTAAAAAGGTTAATGATAATTATATATTTAAGGCAGACGTTTTCAGTATTTTAGCGATTATTAAGGCATTTTATAAAGAGCCTTGTTCAACCACTTTTGAAAGTATTCAGTGTCCTGTCTTATTACTTCATGCAGCCATTCTACCGACAGATTCAGCCCGACAAAAGGGAATACAGGAAATTAAAAAAGGCATTAAAAAATTAACGGTAATAGGTATAGAAAACACTAAACACCAACTTCATTGGGACTTTCCTGAAAAAGTTGCTAATGAAATTCTGTTGTGGAAACAAGAAAGTAAACACGAAGTTTATTAACAATATTTTCTTCCTCAACAAATTGCGTTTGTAGATGACGATAATTAAAGTAGCCTTGTTAAATTGCTTTTAACAAGGCTATTTTTTATCTATAAGTATGTAGTTCCTCTTTTCGTTTCGTCGTATTTTTAATGGATCTTTATTGTGAGCGATTGCTAATAGAAAAGGGAATTTATCTTAAGCTACTATTGACAAAAGATTAGAAGGAGACTATCATTTTTAAATAACAATGATAATCATTATCATTATTCTGTAATAAACGATAATGATAATAAATCTAAAGGAGAATCTTAAATTGAAAAGATTTATAATACCTTTCATTTTGATGTGTGTGCTTTTTCTTAGTGCCTGTGGCAATAGTACAAAGAATCAGGCAGCAGGGGATGCAAATAAAGAGGATAAAAGTGAAACAGAAACAATTACATATCAATCTGAAAATGGACCTATTGAAGTACCCGCTCATCCAAAAAGGGTAGTAGTTTTAACTGGTAATGCAGGTGACGTAATCTCATTGGGCGTCAATATCGTAGGGGTAGATGAATGGTCTAAGGCAAGTCCATTATTTAAAGAGCAATTAAAAGATGTTACAACTGTGTCAGATGAGGATTTAGAGACAATTATTGAATTAGAACCAGATTTAATTATTGGAGGCAGCGATAATAATAACTTAGATAGGTTGAAAAAAATTGCCCCAACAGTTACCTATACGTACAATAAAGTCGATTATTTAACACAGCATTTAGAAATCGGTAAATTGCTAAACAAAGAAAAAGAAGCTCAAGACTGGATTGATGACTTTAAAAGCCGTGCAACTACTGTAGGAAATAAAATTAAAGCAAAAGTTGGCGAAAATTCAACGGTGACTGTAATGGAAAGTTACGATAAAGATATAGGTATTCTTGGAAATAGCTGGGGAAGAGGCACGGAGGTTCTATATCAGGCAATGGGTCTGAAAATGCCTGAAAAAGTAAAAGAAATGACAACTAAAGAAGGATACTACATGATATCATCAGAAGTATTACCTGACTATGTTGGAGACTACTTGGTTGTGAGTAAATACAATGACCAAGATAATTCCTATCAAAAAACAGAACTATATAAAGAAATGCCTGCAGTGAAGAACGACCATGTAATTGAAGTGGATGGAAATGCCTTTATGTTTAACGATTCTCTAACTTTAGATTACCAGCTGGAATATTTTGAAGAACAATTTTTAAAGTAAGCTGTTTTTTTAAGTGATATATACTTTAAATTGAAAATACAAAATGCAGCTTCTAAAGCGGTAGCAGCAGATATCCCAGAGCAAGCAGCACCAGATATGGGTGGCATGATATGCTAATACCTTTGAGTTTGGAAAGCTAAAAATGAATACTAACATGGTAAAGGAAGCTTCTCATAAGTTCATTGAACTTGTGGGGGCTTTTTTGTGCATTATTTGTCTATTGGTTTTTGGGCTAGCCATGCATCTGAAAATAGATGTGTCTATTCGGCATAATTAGTCTATTTAGGAAAAGAATAAGAAAATCTTAAGAATTGGTGCATGAGTTTGTTAAGATTTACTTAGTATTATAAGCTAAGACGAATCCTAAAGAGATGGAGGAGTGAATGTAATTGAACATTTTGATTTGTGATGATGATAAAGAAATTGTAAGGGCTATTAGTGTCTATTTAGAGAATGAGGGCTATCAAGTATACAAAGCTTACAATGGTATAGAAGCAATCGAACTTATTCGAGATCACGTTATTCACCTAATCATTATGGATATTATGATGCCGAAAATGGATGGCATTACGGCGACAATGAAAATTCGACAAGACAATATGATTCCGTTAATTATGCTTTCTGCTAAGTCGGAGGATTATGACAAAATACTCGGGTTAAATATTGGTGCAGATGATTATATGGCAAAGCCGTTTAATCCATTAGAACTTGTCGCAAGAGTGAAATCGCAGTTAAGAAGATACACGGCATTTGGCAGTCTTGATGTGAGCAGCCATGTATTTCAAACGGGTGGGCTTATGATTGATGATGAAAAGAAAGTTATCACCGTAGATAAACAAGCAGTTCATCTAACCCCAGTGCAGTATAAAATTTTAAAGCTTCTTACAGCAAATACGGGGAGAGTATTCACAATCGAAGAGATTTATGAAAAGGTATGGAATGAAAGTGCCGTTAATCCAGAAAATACGGTGGCAGTACATATTCGGAAGATTCGAGAAAAGATTGAAATAAATCCGAAAGAGCCGAGGTATTTAAAAGTTGTATGGGGAGTTGGGTATAAAGTTGAAAAATATTAGTCATGCACTCATTACGAAAGTAATTGTGTTTCTTATTGCCATCGCTTGTTTAACTGGTACGGCGAAGGTAATCGTCAATATGGAATTAAATGAAGTACATCTTAGTAGTATCAATCAAGACAATTATTTTGAAAGCATAGCATTTGCTGATGAAAGTTATAGCCTTATTAGCTCTTTAGCGCAATTAATCGGAACGTATAAAAGTGAAGAAAATATTTTAAGTGGTAAGACGCTAACAAAAGAAGATATTACACAAATTGAAGAAGATTTATATAATGAGTTTCAATATTCATACAAATATAATCCGAATTTGAGTGAAGTGGAAAATAGACAAAACTATCAAGAAGAATATGCTGATGACATAAAAAGTAAAAAAGAAGAAAGAATGAGAGAACAAGCACGATTATTTTATCGTTTACTCAGTACAGTAGAAGCAACTGAAGGAATCGTGTATTATGCGAGCGATGGTGAACATGTATTCTCTAATAGTGAACTAGATAAAAAAGAGCAATTTGAGTCATTTGGTGCATATATGCTATTTGATGATTATCAACAAAAGCTTTATCCACATGAAATGAAAAAAAATAAGTATTTAGATTACATTACACAAGATGTGGAAAAGTTGAATCCACAAAAAGACGCTATTTATGTGGCGTATAAAGAATCTTACTTAGAGCAAAAAATGCAAGAATGGGAACAGAATAAAGAGGTTGCTAAAAGTTATCTTAATGAATTTATCTTATTTCTAGCAGGGTTTATTTTATCATTTATTTACTTAGTAATAGTTATTGGAAGAACGTCATTTAAAGATAAAATAATTCATTTTCATGTCATTGATAAACTATATAATGATGTCAATATTGTATTAGTTGCTTGTTTATCAGGGATATGGGTGGCAATGATAGTTGAAGTGATAAGAGAAATGAACATACTGCTCACGGTACCTATTTTTATCATTGTATTGCTGCTGATTTTATCGCTCGTTAAGCATGTGAAAAACAGATCACTACTTCAACATACACTCATATATCAAATACTCAAAAAGATTTTTATGGTGATAAAGCATGTTTTTGATAATGGCAGTATGGCTGTGAAAATTGTGCTACTTGTTATTGGTTATCCTGTAGTAGTTGCAGCAACATTTTTCATGTTTCCTATCACGCTAGGTTTAGCTGCTTGGTTTGCAATGAAAAAGGTGAAGTCGTTTAATCGCATTAAAGAGGGCGTAGAGCAAATTAAAAATGGAGATTTTCATCATCGAATAGAAGTAGATGGAAAAGGCGAGTTTAGCCGACTTGCAGAAAATATTAATAGTATTACAGATGGCTTAAAAAAATCGGTGGATAATGAGATTAAGAGCGAACGTTTAAAAACAGAGCTCATTACAAATGTTTCGCATGACATTAGAACACCTTTAACGTCAATTATTACGTATGTCGATTTATTAAAAATAGAAAAAGATCCACAATTAATTGCTGAATATATAGACGTATTAGATCAAAAATCAAAAAGGCTCAAGCATTTAACTGATGATTTATTTGAAGCGGCAAAGGCGTCAAGTGGTAGTATGCCTGTCCAGCTAGAACGGATTGATATCGTATCGTTACTAAAGCAAGGAATAGGGGAAATGGGCGAGAAAATCGAGGCGTCATCATTAAACTTTAAATTAGCCCATCCTACAGAAAAAGTGTATGTGAAGGCTGATGGTAAACTCCTCTGGCGCTCCATTGAAAACCTATTCTCGAACATTTTTAAATACGCACTGCCTGCATCAAGGGTATATATTGATGTAGAAGATCTAGGTAATGAACTACTGGTCACATTTAAAAATATTTCCGCATATGAATTAAATATTTCCGTCGATGAGCTAATGGAACGTTTTACACGAGGCGATGAATCAAGATCAAGTCAAGGTAGCGGATTAGGGTTATCGATAGCGGAAAGCCTTATTCACATCCAACACGGTAAATTTTTAGTGCAAGTAGATGGTGATTTATTTAAGGCGATGATTTATTTACCGAAATTTGAATAAGAAATGCAAAGGAATAGGATGCAGAAGTGTATCCTATTCTTTATTTGGTGTTGCATTCTTTTCTTTACAACTACAATAATTTTTTCTTATTTTTGAAAACTTTGACTTCCGCTAATAAGTCCGTTATAATTCGTTGTGTAATAAAAAATGCTTTAAGGAGGATTTAGAAAATGACACTACGATTCCCAACTTTGAACCAGTAATTGAATACTGTCAAAGGCTCTGTTTGTGGCAGAGTAAACGGGATTAGTCTGTCCTTTTTTAATTATCTTCATTTCATATTGCGAAATTGTTATTCACTCGATTGCAGTAATTTGTCCCCACGTAGTTGTGAGGGCTAGTTATGTGATTTAAGTGGCTAAAAATATGTTAATGATAGAAAGGCGACTTGTTCTTCCTTTCTTTATTTTTGTCTAATTTAACCTTTTATTTGGTTTTACCAAAGGGAGGTTTCTTGTTCTTACTGACAACTCAATAAAATATGGATGGGTCTTTCCCTTTACTTTTAAGATCACAGGCAGGTGCTTGTGATCTTTTCGTTTTTTAGCGGGCGTTATCCGTTGAGTAGAACGATTGCCATTACTGGGATGGTTGATGAGGTATTGATTTGGGTAAAATTGGTTTGGATATTGTTATTATCGATTATTTAATCCTAGGTTAGTTAAACAATAACTAAGAAGGGAGCAATTCTTAATCCGATGGTGTACGAAGAATAAAGCTCATAAAAAAACATGCTAGAAGGAGTAATTAAATGGATCAAAATCAACCTATGAAATATGAATTCCTGTCACAGGATCCTAATGTTAAAACATTACCGATTATGCTATCGCTAATTATCGGTGCTTTTTTTGCAGTTTTAAACGAAACATTATTAAACATTGCATTAACGACATTAATGCATGAATTCCACATTACGTTGCCAACTGTACAGTGGATGGCAACTGGATTTATGCTTGTTATGGGGATTGTCATTCCGATTTCTGCCTTAATGTTACAGTGGTTTACAACGAGGCAATTGTTCATTGGTGTTATGGTTACTTTCACAATCGGAACAATCATTTGCGCAATTGCACCGAGCTTCCCTGTTTTATTAGTAGGTCGGTTAATCCAAGCAGTTGGAACAGGGCTATTAATGCCAATTATTTTTAATGTCTTTTTATTATTATATCCACCAGAAAATCGCGGCAAAATAATGGGGATTGTTGGTTTGATTTTTACGTTCGCACCTGCAATCGGACCGACTTTATCTGGTGTTATTGTTGAATATTTAGGCTGGCGCTATTTATTTATTATAGTGATTCCTTTCGCCTTATTTTCCATTGTTTTTGCTTCTAAATATTTGACGAATATTTCGGAGGTTACAAAACCGAAAATTGATGTTCTGTCTATTATCTTTTCAACGATTGGATTTGGGGCAATTATTTATGGGTTTAGTGCTGCTGGAGAAAAAGGTTTCCTTAATTCAACTGTATATGTGACGATTATCATCGGCATTATTGGTGTTGTATTTTTCTCTTTAAGACAGTTTAAGCTGAAAGAGCCTGTTATGAATTTACGGGTATTTAAATATCCAATGTACACGCACGCAGTATTTATGTTTGTAATTATAATTATGGCGATGTTTGCATCGGAAATCATTTTACCGATATTTATGCAAGGTCCATTAGCTTTAACTGCCGCAACAGCAGGTCTTGTTCTACTACCAGGGAGCTTACTAAATGGACTTATGTCTCCATTTATGGGGCAATTGTTCGATAAATTTGGCCCTCGTGTATTAATGATACCTGCAACACTAGTTTTAAGTGCTACAGTGTTTACGTTAAGTAGGTTAACAGCTGAAACGCCTATTTGGATTATCGTATTATGCTATATTTTATTAATGCTAAGTGTGTCTGCCATTATGATGCCAGCACAGACAAATGGTCTAAACCAACTGCCTAAGTCTTTATACCCGCATGGTACTGCGGTCATGACCACGTTGCAGCCTGTTGTAGGGGCGATAGGTGTTGCTGTGTTTATTAGTATTATGAACGCTAAACAAAATCACTTTTTAACAAAGGCAGCCAATCCAAGTGATCCAGCTACAATTAGTCAAGCAATGGTAGCGGGTGTAGAACTTGTTTATCTTATTGCTTTTGTCATAACGATATTAGCCATTATTTTGTCATTTACCGTTTACCGTGCGGTTCCAAAAGAAATGGTTGAACCAACATCAGACTCTAAATCTTAATCAATTTTCGGATAGAAGTCCGCAAATCGAAGCTACTCATTAGTTTTTGTAAACTTTTGAGTAGCTTTTTTTATGAGCGGATTCTTAGAAATGAAAGAGCATTTCATATAAAGGGGGAAGGTTTTTGTGAAAATCTATAAGGTAGTATGAACATGCGAGGGGCTCAATTAGGTGCTTTCTTCAGGAACCTAGCTAGATTAATCTCCTTCGACCTGTAACACTTCATATTGAAAACCTTGATATACATAGTTTTGTTTTTGATACATTTCTCTAGCTGTATCTTCCCCATCTGCTACTAAAATAACGATTTTATGTTGAAATTTTTGCATGACATATTGTTGAAGTTGGGAACCTATTCCTTTACGTTGAAAGGCTTCTAGTACAAATAAGTTATCAATTTCAACTGTTGTTTCTTCCTCAATAAGTTCCATAGAACCAACTGGGATGCCGTCATAATAGGCTAAGAGCTGATATTTGGAAGGATCATGAAAACGCCGTTTTAGAAATGCTTGTTTTTCTGTGGCGAAAGTTTCGCCATATTTTAAATCCTCTTCATACTGTAGCTTTAAAAAAGCTTGTAAATTGTTTTCTGTCACAAGCTGGACATCAACATGTCGATGGACGTTCGTTGCAAAATGGCTTGGCTCAATTGAATATAATTCAAGAAACCCAATGTCATAATTTTTTTCAGTTAAATACATATGAATATCGCTTGATAGCTTCTCATTAGCTGGAAAAATGAATTTTAAATGTTTCTGATTATGTTTCTGATGGAAAATCCGTAGCATCTGTTCTGTTTTCTTAAATGCAGTTAATGAAGGCATCGTTTTAAATAAAATAAAATTACTATCATACCGACTTAGCATTTCTGGATAATGAACATGTTGGCAAACTTCATCTTCAAAAATGATATGACCAATTTTTTCTATATGGTCAAAAGTAATGTTGTGCATTGTAAATCTCCTTAGTTCGTATTTATTAAATTGCTTTTAGAACAGGAAAATTAAAACCCCGTTGCTGTAAGTGTGAATGCAATGGGGTTTTTTATCAAGGGAAATTATGGATGTTTTTATTTTAAATTTCATGTTGTTTTTCACAACATTATAAATTAATATAGTAATTGATAATGAAAATCATTATCAATTAAGTGTTAGATAGAGGTGAAATTTTGGATAAACAGGATGTTAACAGAATAGGAATGGGCAAAATATATTATGTGATTATCCTACTTTTAATTGGTGCCATATTTATTTCTGCCGTTTATTCTGTATCAATTGGGCAAGTCAGTATCCCCTTCAAGCAAACAATGAGCATTTTATTGCATGCTATGTCCAATGGCAAATTTGGTTCGCTTGATAGTGTGGACAGTGAATCCTTTTTGAATATTATTTTACAGGTGAGGATGCCACGCGTGATTTTTGCCTTACTTATTGGCATAGGACTTGCTTTATGTGGGACTGTTATGCAAGCAGTCGTACAAAATCCACTTGCTGATCCATACATACTTGGTATTTCATCAGGCGCATCATTAGGCGCAACATTTGCCATTTTAGTCGGGTTCGGAAGTAGTGCACTATTATCACAGTTTGGTGTAGCGTTCGGAGCATTTGCTGGCGCAATGATTACGTCAATGGCAGTGCTTATATTATCAAGTATTGGTGGGAAGGCAACGTCAATAAAACTCGTCTTATCAGGTGTTGTCATTGGAGCTTTGTGTAGCTCTTTCTCAAGCCTTATTATCTTTTTTGCAAATAATGCGGAAGGGATTAAGACAGTTACTTTTTGGTCAATGGGAAGTTTAGCCTCTGCAAGCTGGGAAAAAACACCGATTTTAGCGATTGTAATTGTAATTGGAGCATTGTTGTTCCTTTTCCAATATCGAGTGCTCAATACAATGCTATTAGGTGACGAATCAGCTATAACGTTAGGTATCAATTTAAGCGTATACCGTAAACTTTATATGATTCTCACGTCGCTCATAACAGGCACAATGGTTGCCTATGCAGGCATGATAGGCTTCGTAGGATTAATTATTCCTCATATTACAAGAGGTCTATTTGGTGCAGATCATAAACGATTAATGCTAGGGACATTACTTTTAGGCGGACTTTTCATGATTTGGGCAGATGTTTTGTCGAGAACTTTAATACAAAATGTTGAATTACCTATTGGGATCATTACTTCTGTTATAGGATCACCATTATTTATCTATATGATTGTAAAAAAAGGTTACAACTTCGGAGGGTAGAAAAATGGAATTAGTTGCACAGGAAATGGAAGTTAGGATCGGCAAAAAGGAAATCGTTAAAAATATATCTATTCAAGTTAAAAAGCAACAATTTGTGGGCTTAATCGGACCAAACGGATGCGGAAAATCGACTTTATTAAAAAGTATATATAAAAGCCTTGTTCCACAGAAGGGAATGGTGTTTTTAGATAATCTAGATGTTTTAAAAATCTCAGAAAAAAAGATTTCAAAACACTTAGGTGTAGTTGGTCAGTTCAATGAGATGCATTTTGATTTAACGGTTCAGCAAATGGTGTTGTTAGGCAGAACACCACATAAAAAAATGCTAGAGTCTGACACACAACAGGATTTTGATATTGTAGAGGAAGCGTTGGTACGTACGAACTTACTAGATTACAAAAATCGTAGTTTTTTATCATTGTCTGGTGGTGAAAAGCAACGTGTCATTTTAGCAAGAACAATTGCACAGCAACCAAAATTTATGATTTTAGATGAACCAACAAACCATCTAGATATTCGTTATCAAATTGAAATTTTATCTTGTGTAAAGGGGTTAAACATTGGTGTACTAGCAGCGCTGCATGATTTAGAGATGGCAGCACAGTACTGCGATTATCTTTATGCGGTAAAGGATGGAGAAATTTATGCACATGGTACGCCAGAAGAAGTACTCATACCAGATACAATTGAAGCTTTATATCAAATAAAATGCCAAACATTCATTAATCCTGTAACAAAGGGATTAGGATTTGCATATGGTCTTTAGGAGGATCTCAATTATGAAGAAACTATTAGTAGGCATCGGTTTAGTAGCGATATGTATATTAACAGCATGTGGTAACACAGCAAAAAATACAACGGAAGAATCAAAAGCAACAGAGCATTATCCACTGACAGTTGCTAATTATTCAAAGGCAGAGGGTGGCTCTACTTGGGAAAAGAAAGATCAAGTATTTGATAAGGCACCTGAAAGAATAATGGCCAATACACGTCCAGCAGCAGAATTATTATTGCATTTAGGCTTAGGTGATAAAATCGTCGGTGTGGGTGCAAACTTTGGAGCGGTTGATAAAGCTGTAGAGAATGAGTATTCAAAGTTAAATATTTTAAGTAATGAGTACGTTGGAAAAGAAGTTACATTAGGTACGAATCCAGATTTAGTTTTTGGCCGAGGCGGTTTGTTTGATAATGCTGAATGGGGAGTAGGTACAGTTGATTCGCTTAATGAATTAGGCGTGAAAACTTATGTATTAGAATCATCGGTGACAGGTGGTACGTATGATTCTATTTATAATGACATTAAAAATATCGGTGAAATCTTTAATGTTCAAGACAAAGCAGAAAGTTTTATTAAAGAATTAAAAGATAGACAACAAGGTATTTCTTCAAAATTAGCAAGCATTAAAGACGAAAAAACATTTGCTTATTTGCATACGAACGATCCAAAAGAGCTTTTTGTTTATCCAGCACATGATGAAACGTTTTTTAACGATGCATTTAAAATGGTGAAATTAGATAATATTTTCAAGGATGAGACAGGGGATGTTAGCATTGAAACGTTAATTGCTGCAGATCCAGATGTTTTAATTATTCCTAACTGGGATGGTTCAGATCTGACAAAAGTAAGGGAAGAGATTTATGCAAATCCGAAACTATCTAGTATGAAAGCCATTAAAAATAAGCAGATGTATATTGTTGATTACAATTATATGTTCGGATATGGTTACAACACGATAGATGGTATGGAAGCTTTAGCAAAAGAAATGTACCCTGATTTGTTTAAATAATGGAGATAGTTTTTTGAAAGGGAAACGTTGATTGAGTGCCTGGCACCACGCATCCGTACCTAGTACAGTATCGGCTCCTAAATTGGAAAAATCCACTACGCTTTCCGCGGGCACGATGTAAGCCGCAACCCTCGCTGACGCGCGGCTTGTTGCGTCTTACAACTCGTGCTGTGCCCGCAGGAGTCTACGTGGATTTTTCCTTAGAGCTTTAAAAAAATGCAAAGAAATTGTTTGAGTGCCTGGCACCAAAAGACAAAAGGCATCACTTCAGTGAAGTGATGCCTTTTGCCATACGCTGAGCAAAGTTATAGAAGTTGATGTCTATGCAAAACGGTTAAATTTATGTGGGATGCACGATCCCAGCAGATGGAGACAGGGTGTCGTTCATCAAGATAAATCAACTGTGTGGAAATGTTTTGAATTTCATCCGTCGTATCGATTAAGTGTGGTGATGGATGTGGACATAAGGCAGTTTTAAAGAGCGCTTCCTTTAATGTCCACAGTTCATAAAATTTTTTTAATCGTAGCGGTTCCACAATTTTGTCAATGCTTGTTATTTCATTCTCTGTCATGGCATAGTGCATAACATCTTTCGTAACAGGCTTAATTTCCTCCACATCAATGCCAACATGACCATTTTTCGTTAAGGCCATGACAAGCCAATCTCCTGAATGGGAAAGATTAAAATCACCATTCCAATCATCATTTCCTACAGCATAAGGTCGACCATGTTCATTTCTTACAATCTGTACATCTTGTGTGGCAGTCAAATGCTGAATGGCCCATCTGGAAATAATGCTTGCTAATAAGGCTCGTTGTCGATCCTGCCACTGTTGATATTGCAAAATTTTAGTTTGTTCATCTGGAGGAAGTTTTGCATAATACTGTTCCCATTCAAATGTTGCTAATGGTGGTCCGATGGGGAGTGCAAATACTTGTACACCATTGAATTTTAGCATTATCGAACTGCTACTGGCTTAGGTTCAGGGAAATAACCTAATTCGATACCGTACATAATCATCTTGCGGATAAATGCTGAATTTGGTTCTGCACATGAAATATCCGTGCCCATTAAAAATTGCTGTGTTTTTTCACTATTAAATATAAATGGTGAATCACTTGCGCCATCACCTTCAAGCTGTGCTATTGCTAATGATAAATATTCTTGTAATTCTTTAGGGTGCTCCGAATGTAAAAGCCAATCTTCATATTCATTTGCTGCAACTATATCTAGCTCATAGCCTATATCTTTTATTGCTTCTATCAAGTCAAGATAGGCTAAGGGTACAGGGTTACATAGGTGGAATATGTGCCCATTGGATTTTGGTTGACGTGCTAAAGCTATAAGTGCTTGGCTAGCATAATTGATTGGCGTAAAATCGACATGCCAATTTGCTGTCGGTGTTTTTCCTAAATGAAGCATCGATTTCATCATTCGGTAAAATGCATTATCATCTATATTACGCTGGAATCTCCCTGTTAGGGAATGACATGTTAAATTGCCAACACGATAAATTGAAACAGGAATGTTATCGTCCACTGCATTTCTAACAAGATTTTCAGCCTCTAACTTACTTTGGGTATAAACATTTGAAAGGGAAACATCGTAATCAAATTCACCAAGTGCTTGTTTTTCTCCCCATTGTGTTGCTGCAAGTTCCTCTGGAATACCAATCGTTGAAACATAGTGGAAATGGACACCTGCTTTTCTTTTAGCAAGCTCTAGTAAATATCTAGTCCCTTCCACATTGACATCATTAAAATGAGTGGCAGCCCCGAAATGTCTTACATCTGCACCACAATGGATAATAGCATCAATTTCTTCAGTCAGTGTAACGTAATCTTTAGCTGATAAATCAAGTTTTTCTTTACTCAAATCACCTTGGATAACAGTTACACGATTTTGCAGCAATGCCACAATGTCTTCATTGAAGTAAAATGCCATGCTATCTTTAAGTTTTTCATCAAGTGTAGTATGTGCGCTTTGTCTTATTAAGCAGTAAATATGAGTATTTGTATTATTTAAAAGCTCATATAAAATATGACTTCCTAAATAGCCAGTAGCGCCTGTCAACAGTACCGATTGCATGGCTAAAGGTGTTGCTGTTTGAGCGATAGCAAGACGGCTTGGTTCCATCAAATCTTTACGTACAAAGTCTTCAAGCTGCTTTGGTGTATCATTCGTTTCTGGTTGATAGTTACAAATGTAATGATCTAGTTCTGCAATCGTTTGATATTGGAAAAAGTCTTGGATTTTTAAAAACGGAATATGCTTTTTCACTTGTACTAAAATTTCAAGTACTTTTAATGAATGTCCACCGATATGAAAGAAATTATCATGAATACCGACACGTTCAATACCAAGTACATGTTGCCAAGCAGAGGCTAGTAGTTCCTGTATTGGATTCTCAGGTGCATCATAATGACTTGGTAAAGGCGTTGTTACCTCGATAGCTGCTAATTGTTTTCGATCGATTTTGCCAGTAGGGGACAACGGCATCTCCTGCACTTCAATTAATCGTTCGGGCACCATATAGTCTGGTAAATGACCAGCTAAATACTGTCTAATGGCTGTTTGTTCTTCCTTACTACCGCCGATTAAAGTGTAGTAGGCAAACAAGCTATTATTTCCATCGTCCATTTTCTTGGCAAGTATAACAGCCTCTTGAATGCTTGGGTGATTACTTAATACCGTTTCAATTTCCCCTAGCTCGATTCGGAACCCTCTTACTTTAATTTGAGAATCTTTACGTCCAACAAATTCAATTACACCGCTCGGTAATAAACGAACTAAATCACCTGTTCGATACATTAATCTTCCAGGTTCATTTGAGAATATATGTGGGACAAATGCTTCAGCAGTTTTTTCGGGTTGATTTAAATAGCCAGCAGCAAGACCAGCACCTGCTATGTAAAGTTCTCCTGCTTCATTGACAGGACAAAGCTGACCATCATTATTGAGAATATACATTTCGTAATTGGCAATAGGTTTGCCAATTGGAATGCTTGATTGATTATCAATTACAGTATCTTTCACTTTATGGTAAGAGGACAGTACTGTACATTCTGTCGGTCCATATACATTAATAATTTCAGTTGTTGTGCCGAATTTTTCTTGCCACTTTTGTATAACGGCAGGCATAAGTGCTTCGCCACCAACAGATAAATATTTAAGAGTCGATAATTTACCTCGGTGATCACTTGAAAGGTGCGTAGCTAGCTGCGTAAAGAATGCATTTGGAATTGTGGCGGTTGTCACTTTTTCACGCTCAATCATCTCCGCAAATGCTTCTATTGAAACACGTTCAATACTTGTGAGCATATGTAATCGTGCGCCAGAGAAAAAAGCAGTAAATGTCTCAGTGACAGATGGATCAAAACTATAGGAGATAAATTGTGAAAAGACATCATATTTAGTTGCATGGTAGATTCTTTGATTATCAGTAATTAAGTTGATTACTGATTCATGCTTAAGAATTACGCCTTTTGGCTTGCCTGTCGAGCCTGATGTATAAATAATATAGGCTAAATCAGCAGGGTTGAGCTCGGTATGGATATTGTCTTTTGAAAATGTGATTTCCATTTGATTAAGTGTAAACACTTTACGAGATTGGGAATCGTTATGTAGTAAATCATTGAGTAATTGTGTATGTTCTTCTTTTATTAATATAAATGGTGCACCTGTATCGTTTAATAGGTAATGACAGCGTTCTTTTGGATAGCTAGGATCAATCGGTACATATATACCGCCTGCTTTTAGAACACCAAGTAAACTGATAACAGTTTCCGGACTACGTTCCATGACGATTGCTACTTTGTCACCTTTTTGTAAACCATTGTTTTGCAACAGATGAGCGATTTGATTAGATCGTTCATTAAGCTGACGATAGTTCATGGAACCACCATTAAATGATAATGCAATTCTATCAGCAAACTGTTCTACAGCTTGATAAAATACGTTAGGTATTGTTTGATCTTTCGCATAGAAGGCTTTTGTTTGATTTAAAGCTTGATATACTGCTTTATCTTCTGTTGTTAACAATTGCGTACAATGGGCTGGTAGCGGTTGTTGCTCATTATAGTTCGTTTGATAATCTGCTGTAAGTAAATTAAGTTCTCTATTCAATCATCACAACTCCTATTTTTGAAAGTAGAGGGACTGTGCCCAATTAGTGCAACTAGAAGTAAATATTATCGTGAGGAAACAATATGAATAAATACATCGCCGATGCCGTAGCATCGACGATAGGTAACGCTATAAGATTTTTCGTACATCATTTCACAATAAAGGTATTTACAACAGTTAATAATTCGTCTGATAAATCTGTTAATACTTGTGCCTCTTCTGAAACTCTTTGTACTGTGTTGAGCTGTGTAGCAGATGTTTCGGCTACTGTACTTGTATTGTTTCGAGAATTTACAGAGAATTGTTCCATATCTTGAACAGCGGATGTAACTTCTTCCATCCCAGCTGCCATCTCTTCAATAGTTGCTGATAATTCTTGAATCTGACCCGTAACATGATGGATTGAAGTTAAAATTTGACCAAATGATTTTTCGGAATCATTAATCATTATTAAGCCATTATCCACTTCTTCTACAGCATGTATCATGACATTTACTGATTCATTTGTATCATGTTGAATACGCGAGATTAACGTAGAAATTTCTCTTGCTGATGCCTCTGATTGTTCTGCTAGCTTGCGTACTTCGTCAGCGACTACAGCAAATCCACTACCAGCTTCACCTGCACGAGCAGCTTCTATTGCGGCATTTAATGCTAGTAGATTTGTTTGAGAAGCAATACCTGTAATAATACCAACGATTTCTTGGATTTTATTTGAGTGTTCACCTAGCATTTTGACAGATGATGCCGATTGATTTACAGCTTTACTAATGGCATTCATTTGAGCGACAGATTTGTTCGTAGAATCATTACCTTTTTCAGCTTCCTCAGAAGCAAGAATAGAAGATTCAGATATTTGATTCGATGTCATCGCAATACGTTGAATGCCAATACTCATTTCCTCAATCGTAACTGAACTTTCTTTCGCCTTTTGCACTTGTAAATCTGCAACACTTGCTATTTCTTGCATTGATGAAGCTACACTATTGTAAGAATCCGTTGCTTCCTGCATATTGCTTGATAAAATTTGTGCAGTATTGGAAACACGTGAAGAAACATTTGTTGCGCTTTGAATAACTGTTCGTAAACTACCAATCATTACATTGAAATTATTTGTAAGCACGCCAATTTCATCATTTGATTGAACAGGTAAAGCTTCTAGCTCCAAATTACCTTCAGCAACTTTTTTAGATTGCAAAGATAGCTGTTGAATAGGAGTTAATTTCTTTTTTAATAGTGAGTAAACGACGATAGAAGACCCGATAAGGAATAATACAGTAATTAACAGCACCCACATTGCTTCTGAAAGTGCTTTAGCCGTTACCATGGATACATCATAGTCGATGGCATAGGCAGCTAACATTGAACCGTCATCATCTAATATTGGCGTAAGCCCTGTTTTATAGCTTCCAAACTCATCTTTATAGATTTCTGTAGCTGTTGCCTCTTTTGTTTCAAAAACTTCCTTTATGCGTGCAAGAAAATCTGGTGAAAGACCCATGGCAATCATATCTTGGTTATATTCTGCACCAACTTCAAGAACACTTGAAGATAAAACAGGCGCATTAATATTTTCACCATCTACTGTAATAAGAAAGAGATTTGTAATAATATCTGATTTATCATTGATGGCATCCATTTCTTCAGTTAAACGAAGGACATCGTTATTATTAGCATTTGGTTGTTTCAATGCCGATTTCAATGCTTCTTGATCTATTGTTTTTGATAAAATCATGCCTTTATCATAGAGGGATTCATCCATATCTTTTAAGTTACTGTTTTTCACTATATAATAAGAAAATCCCATAGTAACTAGTCCGAATAGCAATAAAATACTAACCATGGTGAAAGTTAATTTTTTGCTAATGGACATTTGCTGCTTCTTACTTTTCTTCATACTCTTCCTCCTAAAATTGTAAAAAACATATTTCAAGTGAAAAAGGGACGGCCGATAATGTGAAAGCCAAATGTAATGGGAATAGTACAATGTTACAATTGACCGTCATGATAAAGTCATATATAGAAGTTCATTCCTATACTATTTATCATTATTTCATTGTTAGTAAAATAATCCATTCATCCCCTAACCATAAACAACTATACTGCCAAAAAATATGATTCACAACCCAAAAATCCTACTATTTCAACTGTGAAATTTAGGAGGGTGAATTAAAAATATAGTGTTTTTATATCACTAAAAAACAGAGTGCACGCATATTATTAATAGAAAAAACACTAATAATAGTATAATTTGTTTCTGGTGACGAACTTTTAAAATTCTTGATTGTTATTTTAGACAAATATTATGACAAATGTTTGCAAAAAGTTGTGTACACTTTATGTAAAATAATAAAAAGGCTTTCCATCCGTTCAGTTATGAACAAGTGGAAAGCCTTTTTTATTATCTCGGGTTACCAAAGATGCCAGGTAAAATATTGGGCATACCTGGTAATAATGGAGGAAGTCCAGGAAGTCCAGGGAGTCCAGGTAATTGACCGCCTGGATATTGTCCACCAGGGTATGGCATAGGCGGGTACGGTTGTGGGTATGGACGTGGTGGATATGGCTGAGGTGGATATGGTTGTGGCGGGTATGGACGCGGTGGATATGGCTGTGGTGGATACGGTTGTGGCGGATATGGTTGCGGATATGGTGGTGGATAAGGGGGCGGATATGAGCCACCGCCAGGAGGGAAACCTGTCCCTGCTGCTGTAATTTGGTTCACATCAACCGTTATTACTTGGCCAGAATCTAACTGAATTTCGGCAGTTCTTCCGTCTTTACCAAATGTTCGAATCAATGTACCTGAATATGTGCCTGTAGGGAGAGTAACCCATATTTTCATACCTGGACGGAACTGTTGATTAAAATCTTCTGGCGCTAATCTAGGATTAACCAATGAAACACACCTTTCTTCATTTTTCTTCTCTAACATATGTCCCGTATTATATTAATCATAGGCAAATGGCTTAGTATATAAATAAGGAAGCAATAATATTAAATTTCAAATTGTTATAAAAAATATCAATTTTAATTATAATAGAAAGAAAAGACTTAAAAGGGTGTTTCGATGGCTATTATAAAAATAAAAAAAATAAAGGTACAAAACTTAAGGAATGTAAAAAATGGCGAGCTAACATTAGCAGTGGATTTCACTTCGCTTATGAAGGCGAATGTTGTTGGCGTGTACGGACAAAACGGGTCTGGGAAAACGACTATCGTTGATGCATTTAGTTTATTAAAGACAATTATTTCTGGTTGGTTAGCAGAAGTGAAATTACCGTCACAAGACAAGCGTTTAATCATGGCAGGGGAAGACACAGCTAAGATAGATTTTGAATTTTTAGTGGAAAATCAATTCGGTACATTTTTTGTGAACTATCATGCTACTTTATGTGAAGATGAAAAACGGTTATTTATTATTGCGGAGCGACTAACTTATAGAGAAGATGAAAAAGGAAAACGATCAAAAGTTTTAGTAAATGTTACAGATGAGGACGTTCAAATACGAAAAAGCTCATTACGTGATCTGAGTGAAAAAATGCGTATAAAAACGCTCGTCATTCAACAACTAGCACGAAAACAATATCTATCATTTATTTTCCATAAAGATTTAAAACCATTACTACAAGAAAAGCTTTCAGAATTAGAAATACAGCTACTGCATAATTTAGCAATTGATTTTAATCGTGATTTGCATGTAATCAGTAATCAAAATATCGCGCCTTTATTTGAAGAACGTATTATGCCCTTTAGTATCCATCTGGAAAAAAAGCGGGGTTCAATTCCTTATGATTTGAAAGGACCAGCATTACTGCCAAAAAATGCTTTCAATGTATTATGTGAAGTGATCGAGCAAAGTAATCAAGTGTTATCGACTATTATACCTGGGCTAACTATTAAAATTCATGTCATTACAGAACAATTATTAGATAATGGTGAAAAGGGTATACGATTTGAATTTCTATCACAACGGGGTGATCGAGAACTACCGTTGCGAACGGAATCGGAAGGGATTTTAAAAATCATTTCTGTGCTTAGTGTATTGATCGCTGTTTATAACAATCCAACTGCGTGTGTTGTGATTGATGAATTAGATTCGGGTGTTTTTGAATATTTGTTAGGCGAGTTGTTAACAGTGATTGATGAGGGCGGAAAAGGACAGCTTATTTTTACGTCTCACAATTTACGTGTGTTAGAGGTGCTTGCGATTAAAAACTTATGGTTTACAACAACGAATGAGAATTACCGATATATGCAGCTAAAAGGTATTAAAGAGGTTAATAATGCACGAGACGTTTATTTGCGTGCCATCCAACTAGGTGGACAGGATGAAGAGGTTTATAAAGAAACGAAAACGTTCAAAATTAAACGTGCTTTTAGAAAAGCTGGTGTACAACATGACTAAAAAAGTACTTTTAGTAATTGTAGAAGGACAAACAGAGCAAATCATTTTAGAGGATTTTTTAGATGAGCATTTTGCTGATTCAACTATCCGTTTTGACGTGCAACGTGAGGACATTTTAACGAAATGGGATGCGAAAAAGCGAATCCCCAATATTAAAAATAGTGTTAGTCGAGTCATTCATAACTATCTACAAAAGTATAAGTTTTTAGCGAAAGATTTATCAGCAGTTATTCATATTACAGATGCTGATGGTTGTTTTATTGCTCCAGAGTTTGTCAAAATCGATGCAGATATGGAACAAAATCTATATTATACGGAGGAAGCCATTTTTGTAAAAACAGAGAGGCGAAAAGAGCAAATCGAACAACGAAATGAAATGAAGGCTAATAATGTGAAGATTTTGCTAGCAAATGACCATTTTAGTATTGAGCGATTAAAAGTCCCTTACCAGTTGTTTTATTTTGCTACGAATTTAGAGCATGTATTATGGAATGAGTGCAATGAAGTTGCCACAGAAAAAGTGCTAAAAGCAGATGAATTTATGGAAAATTTATCGGGCTCTATTAAAGAGTACCTTTTGGAATTTTTACATGTAGATACAGCACAATCTTACCGAGAAAAAATGAAAGAAAGTTGGGCTTATTTAACAAAGGGATGTAATTCTTTGCAACGCGGAACGAATGTGCCATTATTATTTGAAATGATTACGTCCAATACGCAGAAATAAACAATACACAAACCTCTCATGTAAATGGAGAGGTTTTTTTTATCCTTTTTCATCTAACTGCTGTAGATTTCCGCTACGGGCGGACGCTTTCCGCGGGGACACCGTATATATCTTAGAAATTGTTTGAGTGCCTGACACTTTTATTGTGATTGCTTCTAGGTGACATGTTTTCTTATTTTATATCATAAGCTTTATGGCTATGGTTTCATTACGTAAAAAGGAGGTAAATCGCATTCAAATACATGTTGTACGAGCAGGAGAGTCCTTATATGGAATTGCAAATGCGTATGGCACGACGGTTCAAAGTATTGTAGATGCCAATCAAATTCCAGAGCCTAATCGATTAGTAGTTGGTCAAGCTCTCGTCATTCCAATCGTCGGCAGTTTTTATTATGTACAGCCTGGGGATAGCTTATGGTCGATAGGGCAACGCTTTGGTATTAATTATTTAACACTTGCACAGGTCAATGGCATTCAGCCAAACCAGACTTTATCAGTTGGTTTGCGTCTTTATATCCCACCACCACCGAAAACAAGAGCAGAAACAATGGCTTATTTAGAGCCAAGAGGGACAGCCGTTAGTGAAGCATTATTAAATCAAGCGCGAGAAGCATCACCTTACTTAACATATCTTGCATTATTTAGCTATGAAGTACGGAGAGATGGGACGTTGAAGCAACCTCCTAGAAATGGTGTGTCTGAAATAGCGGAAGACTCAGGAGCAGCTGTTGCAATGGTAGTATCGAATTTGGAGAACTTTCAATTTAGTGGTGATTTAGCAAGGGATATTTTCCAAAGTACAGCAGTGCAAGATTTACTTTTTGACAATATTCTTATAGAAGCAAAGCGTTTAAAAAGCATTAAAGATATCCATTTTGATTTTGAAAATTTGCCTGGCGATCAGCGAGAAGCGTACAACAACTTTTTAAGAAGAGCTGTGGAGCGGTTCCATGCAGAAGGGTATACAGTTTCAACAGCCCTTGCTCCAAAAACAAGTGCTAATCAGAGAGGTCCTTGGATTGAAGCACATGATTATAAAGCGCATGGAGAGATTGTGGACTTTGTATTGCTGATGACCTATGAATGGGGTTATTCCGCTGGGCCCCCTATGGCTGTTTCACCAATTCGGGAAGTTGAGGCAGTTGTTAAATATGCCGTGACCGAAATACCAGCAAATAAAATTTTACTCGGACAAAACTTATATGGCTATGATTGGACACTGCCTTTTGTACAAGGAGGTCCATATGCAGAGGCGGTAAGCCCGCAAAGAGCTATTGAGATTGCGAAAAAATATAATGCGGCTATCCAATACGATTGGAATGCACAAGCACCTTTCTTTGAATATTATGACGAGCAAGGAAGAGCGCATATAGTTTGGTTTGAAGATGCACGTTCGATTCAAGCGAAGTTCAATTTAATTAAGCAGTACAAGCTCAGAGGTATAGGTTATTGGAAGCTTGGGCTACCGTTCCCGCAAAATTGGCTATTGATCGGCTCAAACTTTAATGTGGTGAAGAAATGACTTTGATAGGGATAATGATATACCCAATCTATTTTCTTCTTATTGGAAATAATCTGTAAATACTATTTCCTATTTTGGGAATATAATATATAATTAGGTAAATTGTATTTTAGGAGGGATATTTTGGGTAAATTTAAAAAATTGGGGATTATTCTAACGTCTACTGCATTTTCTGTAGGAGTACTTTCTCCAATGGCGCAAGCTTCTGCTAATGTAAAGGATTCTCCAGAGAGAATAGAGATTCAAGTAGCCTCAACAGAAACAAAGGTAACAAAAAGTACACTTATAAAAAAATTACGTGAGCTTTTCCCAGAGAAGTTCAATTTTTTAACAGATAATGATTTCTATACGGGGCGTGGACATTACTATAACGATGATAAAACAATCCGTTATGATTTGAGTTTCCAAAAAACAGTAAATGGTAAAGATGTGTATGGTAGTATTACCTTTATGGGTGATGATTTAGATCTTGAAAGCTTCTATTACCAGCCAGCTAATGTGGCCGATGCGCTATATCCTGCTAAATATTCAAAGGATGACGCACAAAAAATTGCACAGGATTTCTTAAAGAAATTCCCGAATACAGCAAACTATAAATTACAAGAAAATGATTTTGATTATGGATTTAATTATACACGACCATTATCAGAGCCAATTACTTATTCATTCTCATATGCACCGACACATAACGGTGTAACGCTTAGCAACCACACAATTTCTATTGGTGTGCTTGCTAATGGAGAAGTTGTACAAGTATATCGCAATTCAAATGTATCTAAAAAGGCAACGTTCGATGGCGTAGAACAGAAAAAGAGCGAGGCGGATGTTCTAGCACAAGTTCGTGATAACTTTGCTGTAGAGTTACGTTATTATTTAGACTATAACTATCCATCTGATAAGCGTGAAGTGAAGCTAGTGTATATGCCAACATCAAGCTTCTATGGTGTACATGCATTAACAGGACAATGGCAAACAGCAAATGGCTTCGTGGCACAAGCACCAAGTGTAAAAGGTGTTGAAAAGCTAGCTTCAGAACAACTTGATCCGAGAAAGCCTGGTATGACGGTTGAAGAGGTAGAGGAATTTGCTAAATCCTTCTTAAAGGTAGATCCTGACAAGGCAAAGCTACAAATTGAGATGGTTGATGAAAGAGAAAATGAAAATGGTGAAACACTTTACTCTGTAAGTTACATGTATATGTATGAGAATGGTGGTTCAGGTGCTTCATTTGAAATTAATAAAGCAACTGGTGAAATTACGCAATATTACGATGTAAGTAGAGACTTCGTGCAGTCAGATAGTAAAGCAGAAAAGATTACGAAAGATGCTGCGTTGGCGAAGGCTATTGACTACTTAAAAGAGTGGGCACCGTCTTATATCCATAACTATGCAAAACCGTTAGAAGATTATGGATATGATAATTATGGCAACCAATATGGCTTCTCATTCCCGCGTGTTGTAAACGGAATTCCTGTTGTTGGTGATGAAATTTATGTGAGCGTCGGTACTGACGGTTCATTACGTGGATTAAACATTAATCAACAAAAAATTGATAACTGGCCATCTGTAAGTAAGGCAGTCTCAGCTGATAAGGCAAAGGAAACATTTAGCGATGCGTTAAAGCTGAAGTTACAATACACTAAACAGGATAAAGAAGATAGCAATCATTATGATTTAGTGTATGCACCGTCATATGAGGGCAGCATATATAATCAAATTGATGCACTAACAGGCAAATGGGTAAGTAGTGCCGATGATTCAAATAATAAACCGCAAATTTCTCACCCAACAGCTGCAGAGGAATTAAACTACTTGTTAGCACAAAATGTGTTGGAAGTGAAAGATCCAGCAAGCTTTAATGCTGATACTGCTATAACGAAGGGTGAAGCGTTAAAAATTATTCTTAAATCATTGACATATGGCTACTATGGATATGGAAATGAAGAAGAAACATATCAATCGTTTAATAATATTGATCCTAAACATCCGTTATATGGAATAGTTGAACAAGCAGTAAGAATGGGCGTTTTACAGCCAGCAGATGAATTTGCTGTTGATGCGACATTGACTCGTCAAGAGCTTGCAGAATGGTTTATTCGTGTACTTCGTTTAGAAAGTGCTGCAAAGCATAACGACATTTACAAGTTGAACTTCGCTGATGCAGGTTCTATTGATCCAGCATATGCAGGTTACGTAGCATTAGCAAGTGCAATGGGCTTAATTGATGCACAACAAAACAACTTTAATGCAACTGAAAAAGTAAGTTATGCAGATTTAGCTGTTTCAACACTTCGCTTGGCTCGTGCCATTCATGAAAATAATACTGGTCGCAATTACTTCTATTAATACGAATTGATTAACGGTCTTTCATCTAAATAGATGAGAAAAAGGGTATCTCCTAATTTAAGGAGATATCTTTTTTCGTTTATTTCATGTTTTTTTAGGGAAGAATACTAACAGAAAAGGAGTGGAACATGATGCGTAATTATAAAATGTTATTAGTATTCTCAGTAGCAGCTGGATTACTTTATGGCTGTAATAAGGATGAGGTAAAGGATGTACCTACGAATGCTCCAACAGAGCAAAACACAAACCAACAGGCTGGTGAAAATGTAACGGATCAAGTACCCTTTAACTTTATAGAATTTTCATTGGACGTCGACTATTCAGCAACAGAATCTTATGAGGTTGAATATGAGAATAAGAAGAACGGTATAGAGGCTAAAATAGAAGATGACCGCAATAATGAAAAAATTCAAGGTGATGAGGCTTATACGAAGTTAGAACCATTATTTAAGCAACTAACTTTTGATTCCACAACATCAAATGATGAAGTAATTGATCAAGTCATTAAAGTGTTCAATATTACAGATGACTACCAATCGATTGAGGTAGAGGTAGAGTTTGCAGATGGAACAGAAAAAGAATTTAAACGACTGAAATAATAGAAACTCCCTATACATTTAGTTGTATAGGGGTTTTTAGCTTTGAAAAAGATTTTCTAATGAAATAAATTAGATAAAATGATTGATGTGAGGGAATATATATGATATTATTATCTCGAATTAAAGATATTTTATTTCGAGGTAAATAGAAAGAGGGCATCTTATGAAGGAAGAAAATCGTTATTTAAAAGCTTTTACGATTATGTTCCGTGCTTATCAATCGATTCAGGATGCGACCAAAAAAGATTTGCTTCAATATGATTTAAACCAGACTGAATTTGGGGTATTAGAATTTTTGTACCACCACGGCGAGCAGCCTATTCAAGTAATTGGTAAAAAAATTTTAATTGCAAGTAGTAGTATTACGTATGTTATTGATAAGCTGGAGCAAAAAAATATCGTATGTCGACGTGCTTGTCCTAAAGATCGACGTGTTACGTATGCGTTGTTAACAGATGAGGGACAGGTCTTAATGGATAGAATTTTTCCACTCCATGAACAAAAGATCAATGAAATTTTTGAAGTATTAGACCAACAGGAGTTGGAGACAATGAATGTAGCTTTAAAAAAGGTCGGTCTTAATGCCATTAATAAATAAAATTTTTTTAAACATATATCTCGAATTCGAGATAATAGGAGGAACTTTAAATGAATCATTTAAAAGGTATTCACCATGTAACAGCTATTACAAGTAGCGCAGAAGAAAATTATAAATTTTTTACGTATGTATTAGGTATGCGTTTAGTGAAAAAAACAGTAAATCAGGACGATATACAAACATATCACTTATTTTTTGCAGATGACAAAGGCAGTGCTGGGACAGATATGACATTCTTTGACTTCCCTAACATACCAAAAGGTGTACATGGAACAAATGAAATTTCGAAAACATCATTCCGCGTACCAACAGATGCAGCATTAGCTTACTGGGTAAAACGATTTGACCGTTTAAATATTAAACATACAGGCATAAAAGAACAATTCGGTAAGCAAACATTAGCTTTTGTTGATTTTGATGATCAGCAGTACCAACTAATTTCTGATGAACACAACGAAGGTGTTGCTTCTGGTACTCCTTGGCAAGATGGTCCGATCCCACACGAATATGCTATTACAGGATTAGGTCCGATATTTGTGCGTGTTGCAAATTTTGATTATTTCAAAGAAATGCTAGAAAAAGTAATGCTCTTTACAGAAATTGCAGCTGAAGGTGACTTCCATTTATTTGAGGTCGGAGAGGGAGGCAATGGTGCGCAAATTATTGTGGAATATAACACAATCTTACCAGCAGCTCGTCAAGGTTTTGGTACTGTGCATCACGCGGCATTTCGCGTAGCAGATCGTGCTGTTTTAAACGAATGGACAGAACGATTAGAAGGCTTTGGTTTCAATACATCTGGCTATGTGAACCGTCACTTCTTTGAATCACTGTACGCTCGAGTAGCACCACAAATCTTATTTGAATGGGCAACAGACGGCCCTGGGTTTATGGGTGATGAGCCATATGAAACATTAGGGGAAAAATTATCGTTACCGCCTTTCTTAGAGCCTAAACGTGCACAAATCGAGGGGCTTGTTCGTCCAATTGATACAGTAAGAAGTACGGTTTCATTTGAAAAAGAATATGAGTAAGGTGATATGTAGTATTGCGCAACACAATTTTACTAAAGCATAATGGATGATGGGAGTACGTCAACATGGAATTTACAAAGTTAATTGATAAACGTCGATCGGCAAATAATTTTATAGACGGTGTTGTAATGACAGAGGAGGATATCCGACCGATTTTAGAGGACGTCAAGCTTGCACCTTCAGCATTCAACTTGCAACATACAGAATACATTGTTGTGTTAGATAATGAATTAAAAGAGAAAGTTCGTGAGGCTGCATATGGGCAATATAAAGTACATTCAGCTTCAGGAGTTATTTTAGTATTAGGTGATAAAGAGGCTTACAAGCAAACGGCTCACATTAGTCAAGGTATGGTCGATTTAGGCATTATTACAAGCTGTGAGCTTGATAGTCTCATCGATGATAATACGAAGTTTTACGAAGAACGTGGGGAGGCGTTTATGAAGGAAGATGCGATTCGCAATGCATCACTTTCAGCTATGCTCTTTATGTTAGCAGCAAAAAATCGAGGCTGGGATACATGTCCGATGATTGGCTTTGATCAGCAACAAATGCGCACATTATTCAATGTGCCAGCAACACATGAGATTGTCTTAATGATGACAATTGGCAAGGAAAAGGAAAGTAGTCAACGATTACGTGGGTATCGTAAACCAGTTGAAGAATTTGCAACCTATTATTAGGGCGGTATAAAATAAATTAGCTTAACAAATATTAATGGCAGTAACCATTTAGGAGGAAACAACATGAAAGTAGTAGCAATCGTAGGTAGTATCCGTAAAGAATCTTATAATATGCAATTAGCAAAATTTATACAAAAGCGTTATACAGAAAAGTTTGAACTAGAAGTATTAAGCTTACGTGATTTACCAATGTACGATCAAGATATCGAAAATGAAGCACCACAAACAGTATTAGACTTTAAGGCAAAAGTAAAAGCAGCGGATGCAGTTCTTTGGTTAACACCAGAATATAACGGAACTGTGCCAGGAGTTATGGTGAACGCTATTGACTGGCTATCTCGTGTAGATAAAGTAATGGTCGGCAAACCATCTTTCATGATGGGAGCATCAATGGGGAATTTAGGTACTGTGAAAGCACAATTACATTTACGTGATATTTTATTCTCACCTGGAATTAATTCTCCATTACTTAGTGGTAATGACGTCTATATCGGTGCCGTACACACAAAATTCGATGCTGAAGGCAATTTAACTGATGAAGGTACTGTGAAATTCCTTGATATAGTTATTGACAACTTCTTAGACTGGGTTAAAAAATATATTTAATAATTATGAAAGCCAATAAGTATATGACATACTTATTGGCTTTTTTTTATAAAAATCTAAGCATCAGTGGGTCCTTAATCGTAAAAACATCTTGCAGTTTTCAGAATTGTGCGGGTGCCTGGCACATCTCGAAGAATCCTAGCATAATACCCGCTCCTCAATCGTAAAAATCCACTACGCTTTCCGCGGGCACGATGTAAGCCACAACCGTCGCTGTCGCGCCGCCAGTCGTGTCTTACAATGCGTGCGTTCCCGCAGGAGTCTACGTGGATTTTTACTTAGTATAAACATCTTGCAGTTTTCAGAATTGTATGGGTGCCTGACACATCTCCTCGACGTGATGATGAAAAATTCATGAGCGAGAAGTTTTTATTTTATAATATTGATAAAAGTATCTTTCTTCTGCATGAAATCTTCACACTTGGACGTTATCATTTTGAAATATAGGTGGTTAAGGCATGAAAAAACTTTCATTAAAGCTTGGGATTATTTTTTTTATTACATTGTTTTGCATAGAAACATTTATGATGTTTTTTTTACATGTATCATTAACAAATTCGCGTGTGGAAGAGGAATTAACAAACTTACAGACAACTGGAAATTCACATCGAACGATATTAGAGCAAAATTTCGATGAAGAAACGCTATCACATATTTTAATAATGGAATCAAGAGAAAATACAGACGTTGTGATAACAGACAAAGCTGGAACAATTTTAGCTGCTTCTTCTGCACATCCCGAAGTACAAGTTTATTTAAAGAAGCTCGAGGGTAGTGTGCCTTATAATGGGCGTGTATTGGAGAATAATTGGCAGGATGAAAAATATATTGCCACAATTAGTCCTATCCTAAAACAGCAAAAAACGATTGGGTATGTCTTTATGTTTCAAAATACAGATTCCATTCATGCGTTAATGGAACGATTAAACAAACATTTTCTAATTGTCGGCCTCGTTTCAGGATTGGTGACGATTGCCGTTATTATTGTGCTATCGCGAAAATTAGCCCAACCTTTGATGGCTATGAAGGAAGCGACATTGAAAATGAATAAAGGGGATTTTACTGTCGCCCTTTCAACTAATGGCAAAGATGAACTAAGTGATCTTGCCAATGCTATTCAACAGTTATCCGATGATTTAAATCATTTAAGAGAGGAACGAAAGGAATTTTTAGCTAGTATTGCTCATGAGCTAAGAACACCCATTACCTTTATAAAGGGCTATACAGATATTCTTTACAAACGAGATTTAACGGAGCAGGATCGTCAAAAATATTTAGGCATTATTATTGAAGAAACGAATCGGCTCTCAAGGTTAATTAAAGACTTATTTGATTTAGCAAAAATGGATGAAAATGCGTTTGTCATTAACAAAGAATGTCTTCATTTGGATGACCTAGTGACAAGTATAGAGGTGAAGCTACGGCCTGCATTTCAGGAAAAACGAATCCACTTTTTTGTTCAATGTGATGAGGGATTAACATTAATGGCGGATGCAGTAAGACTAGAACAAATTATTTTGAATTTGTTAAATAATGCTTTAGCTTATTGTTCATCAGGAGATTCAACGTTCTTTATAGTGAAAAGAGACAACAACTTAATAAAAATGATTGTGAAAGATACTGGAAAGGGGATACCGAAGAAGGAATTACCTTATATTTTTGAACGCTTTTATAGAGTTGAAAAATCTCGTACGCGTGCATATGGCGGTTTGGGATTAGGTCTTGCTATTGTGAAAGAGCTTGTCCATGCACACGGAGGCGAAGTGACCGTTGTTAGTGAAGAAAACAAAGGGACTACTTTTGAATTATTATTTAAGGGGTAGGAACGAGTGAAAACATTATTATTAATTGACGATGAACCAAGAATGTTAGAGTTACTAACGCTTTATTTAGAACCTTCTTTTTATTGCATAGCCATGTCCTCGGTGAAAGATGCTTTAGACTATTTAGAAGAGCATCATGTAGATTTAGTACTGTTAGATATTATGATGCCTGATATGGACGGTTGGCAAGCATGTCAGGAAATAAGGAAGTTTTGGGATGTGCCGATCATTATGCTAACAGCAAAAGCGGAACAGGCTGATGTTATAAGAGGCTTAAATATGGGGGCAGACGACTACATGTTAAAGCCTTTCGATGAGGAGGAGTTATTAGCACGTATACATGCAGTTTTAAGAAGAACAAAAACAGAAGAAACAGTAGTTGTTTTTGAAGGGCTACGATTAAATAAAGAATCCGTTGAATTGTCTTTTCACCAAGAGGATATTCTTTTAACGCCAAAAGAATTTGCCATGTTAGCGTTATTTCTTGAATATCAAAATAAAGTTTTTTCAAGAGAACATTTAATTAATACTGTCTGGGGATATAATGTAACAATTGAAGATCGAACAATTGATTCACATATGCGTAATTTACGAGATAAACTACGGAAAAGTGGCTTCCCTGTAGAGGATTATTTACAGACAGTATGGGGAATCGGCTATAAATGGCATAAGCTAGCTGACAAAAAATATTAGACAAATAAAAAATCAACCTCTGAAGGAATAACCGTCAGAGGTTGATTTTTTATTTGGACGCTAGTTCGTCTTCTGTAACCCATTTATGATTTTTTATTTCTTCACCTGTAGTTGTTGAAGGGTAATCAATCATATAAACGGTCGTTTGGACTGCTTCATCAATGTGAACAGTGGCATTTTCCATGCCTTTCATATGCGATGCAGTTGTTTTAACTTCTGTGCCTGGAGCCAACGGGGCATCACCAGAATCTATTAATTCCTCATGTATAACCCATTTATGATTTTCTATTTTCTTTCCTCCAGTAGTCGGTTCATAGGAAACAATATAGGCGGTTGTATCATACGCCCCAACAATCGTTGCCTCTGCTCCTTCCATCCCAGACATATGTCCTTCCGTAATAACAGCAGTAGTGCCTACTGGAAATTTAGGATTTTCAGCAGTTTTTAAAGTAGAAGGAACATCACCAGAGCTTGAATGATCCATCTCTTCGCCATGATCCATTACGTCACTATTAGCAGGTTGTGACTCCACTGTATCCTCAGAGCAAGCTGAAAGTATTAGTAAAGTGATTGCCGCCATGAAACCGAGAAATAAATTTCTTTTGAATATCATATGAATTTCCTCCTTACTATTGATTGTTTTTAATGTAACAAGTAAATGTGCAGAAATTATGGATAAGGTTTTCTACGAAAATTTATATGTATGAAGTTGAAAAGAGGAAAGATTGATTCCTAGATGAAAGAAGCTATAGACTAGCATAATTATGTATGATAGAATCGTCATAATTTTAAAATTTCAGAAACTATTGGTGTGACACTTGTTAATGAGTGCCACTTAAAAGGGAAGTCGGTGTAAGTCCGACGCTGTCCCGCAACTGTAACGAGGAGTTCTATGATGTAGTAGCCACTGTGCTTTAAGGAATGGGAAGGCAATCATAGTTACGCAGAATCGAAGCCAGGAGACCTGCCAATTAGTTTATACCTGTAATGCCCACGAGGATGCAAGCAATTACGGACAATTGGTGGATACTTCTCCAACTTTGTTTAACCTAGGGTATTTCTATGCATTATTGCGTAGAATACCCTTTTTTATTGCTTCGTATTTATCATGATTGATAAGGAGTTAATAAACAAATGAACAAAAAATTTATGTACTTTTCATTGATCCTTCTTTTAGTGCTGATAGCTTCTATGACAGCTGCTATTATGATTGGATCTGTGTCAATTACACCGCTACATGTATGGAAGGTTATTTTCTCGAAAATTCCAATTTTCCCAAATACGATAGAGCCTGATTGGAGTCGCTCACAGGAGATTATTATATGGCAAATACGTGTCCCACGTGTAATACTTGCCGCCATTGTTGGAGCAGGCTTAGCTATTGCTGGCGCGGCTGTGCAAGCACTTGTCCGTAATTCAATTGCGGATCCTTATATTTTGGGTATTTCTTCAGGAGCAACAGTCGGGGCTACGGCTGTCATTATTTTAGGTGCTTTTTCATTTTTAGGTATCTACGCACTTTCAGTAGCAGCCTTTTTAGGTTCCTTTATTGCGATTGTGTTGGTATTTTTCTTATCACGTGTAGGGGGACGTATTTCTATTTTCCGTTTGCTGTTGGCGGGGATGGCGGTATCATTTATATTGTCTGCAACTTCCAATTTTATGTTGATGATGTCCAAGGAAGAGGGCGGTATAAAAGCCGTTATGTATTGGATGCTAGGAAGTCTTGCAGGCGCAAAATGGAGTAATGTAGTCATTCCAGCTATTATCTTTTTCATCGTTTTTAGTTTGTTATGGCTACATTATCGAAATTTAAATTTATTATTACTTGGAGAAGAAGCGGCAGTCACGTTAGGTGTTAATCTTCAACAATTTCGTATTCAACTGATACTACTTGTATCATTACTAACAGGTGTGCTCGTTGCAGTAAGTGGTTCCATTGGGTTTGTCGGTTTAATCATTCCACATATTGTGCGCTTAATTGTAGGATCTAATTATAAATACGTAATCCCTATTAGTGCATTATTAGGAGGGATTTTCTTAGTGTGGGCGGATGCAATTGCGCGAGTATTAATCGCACCAGAGGAAATGCCTATTGGAATCATTACTGCCTTTTGTGGCGGACCGTTTTTCATTTGGCTACTACGCCGTAACAATTATTCATTTGGTGAAGGAGATTAAAGGCTATGACATTAGAGGCGAAGCATGTATCATTCTCCATTCATGATCAGCGCATATTAGATAAAGTAAGCATTCAAATAAAAGAAAAGCAATTTGTCGGTTTAATTGGTCCTAATGGTAGTGGAAAGTCTACACTATTGAAAAATATGTATCGTTTATTAAAGCCTGAAAGTGGAACAGTTTTATTAAATGAGGAAGATATTTTTAAGCAATCAAGTAGAGTGATTGCAAAAAAATTAGCCGTTGTGAGCCAAGAAACACCTGTGTTATTTGATTTTAAAGTGAGAGATTTGGTGAGCATGGGAAGAACGCCACATAAGAAGCTTTTTGAGATGGACGATAAGGAAGACTTTAAAATTGTCAAAGAGGCATTGGCGCAAACAGGTATTACCCATCTGGAGACTCGCAGCTTTAGCTCCCTTTCTGGAGGGGAAAAAAAGAGAGTAATGGTCGCTCGTGCATTAGCACAACAGGCGCAAGTGCTTATATTAGACGAGCCAACAAATCACTTAGATATTCAGCATCAACTACAATTAATGGACTTAATTCAAACACTTCATTTAACTGTTGTTGCTGCTTTACATGATTTAAATATGGCGGCTATGTATTGTGATCAAATTTATGTTTTACAACAAGGGAGTATTGTTCATTACGGCACACCAGAGGAAGTATTAACGCCTAAACTACTGCGTGATGTTTTTGGCGTTTACGCCGATATTCAAACACACCCACTGACAGGCAAACCTTATTTAACATATGTATCTGAACAATTCACAAAAAATACATAAGTGCCAGTCACCGAAACAATTCAGAAGATTTTTGTGATTTAATTTTTGTATAGTTGTGAGATATTCGGGGAACGTTACTTTTGAAAGGATGCGTGACGAATATGGACGAGATTAAATTTGCACAATTAGATGACACACAGCTAGAAAAAATTAATGAGCTAGAAAAGAAAATTGGCGTTACTTTAATTGCTTATGATGCAGCGACGACGCCAAATCAAGGTTCAGGTTCATACGAGACGGATAATGGCACACATCAAAACCATCCATCTTAAATCATGAAAATGCCTTGCAGCAATGTAAGGTTTTTTTTTATTTTATAATGAAACAAAAAAGGAGCTGTATACATGTTTCACGACTATTATACGGATTTACATATTCACATTGGTCGAACGATGAGTGGGCGGGCAGTAAAGATTACAGGAAGTAAAACTTTAACATTATCGCGAATTTTAGAGATGGCAAGTGCAAAAAAAGGGCTCGATATAATTGGCATTATAGACTGTCATTCGCCAGAGGTACTTGCTGAGATGACGATGATGATACAACGAGGTGAACTAGAAGAGCTAACGGAAGGGGGACTTCGTTTTCAAGAAACGACGCTTATTCCAGGATCGGAAATTGAAATTTATGATAGCAACTGTCAGGGCCCGATTCATGTGCTCGCATATTTTCCAACTATCGAAGTGATGGCAGATTTTTCGAATTGGATGAAAGGCTTTATGAAAAATATTCATTTAAGTTCACAGCGTATTTATTGTGATGGACGCGTACTACAACAAAAAGTTCGGGAATTGGGAGGTCTCTTTATTCCTGCGCATGTTTTTACCCCGTTTAAAAGCTTATTTGGAAGAGGCGTTCACAACAGTTTAACTGAAGTATTCGATCCACAGCTTATAGATGCAATAGAACTTGGTTTAAGCTCTGATACCAACATGGTAAAAAACATCCGAGAAATTCAACAGTATACATTTGTAACAAATTCTGATGCCCATTCTCTTGGCAAAATTGCTCGTGAATATCAAAAATTACGACTAAAGGCAGCTAATTTTAACGAATTAAAGATGGCACTCCATGAACAGGAAGGACGTGCCATAATAGCGAATTATGGGTTAAACCCTTTGCTTGGCAAATATCATCAAACAGTATGTGCTAAATGTGGTGAACAGTTAAATGATGAAGATACCATTTGTAAGTCATGCGGAAGTTCGCAAATTGTAAAAGGTGTTGCAAGTCGAATTATTGAACTATCTGATCCAGATAGTGCTGAACGTGAGAGGCCACCGTATATTCATCAAGTACCGCTTGATTTTATACCAGGTTTAGGTCCGAAAATGATGGAGAAACTAATACGTGCATTCGGAACAGAAATGACAATACTCCATTGTATTACTACCGAGCAGCTTGCAGAAATTGTGCCACTTAAAATTGCACAGATGATTGATTTAGCAAGAACAGGGCAATTACATATTGCAGTTGGTGGAGGTGGTGTTTACGGAAAGGTTCAGCTTGAATAAGGTAAATAACTAGGAGTATAGAGGTCAATTTCAGGTATTAACTATTAATGTTCCCATTTTTATCCTCAATCTAGTAAACTAGAAATTATTAGATGTGCAGGAGGAGTGGGGATATGCAATTTACAAAGAAGTTTCGTTTTTTAGCTGCTAGTGTACTAGCTTTACAGGTAATAGTCCCTGTAGGAGCAAATGCAGAAAATAAGCAAGATGACATTGCGCCAAGCTGGGTCGTACAAGCAGATTATGTAGCACTAGGTGATTCATTGGCACACGGCATGAATGAGGTTGGAGGCATTGGCCTTGGGTATACAGATTTTGTTGCACAAGCATTGCAACAAGCGGGTTTGTTAACTTCGTATAATAAAGGTTTTGCCTATTCAGGCTATACAACGAAAAATGTCTTGGCGGACTTACAAGGTGATGTAGAAAAACCTGTGAACGGGTTTGGTTATACAAATGATCATGCAAAGCTTAGAGCATCGATTCAAGAAGCCGAGCTGGTTACGTTAACGGCTGGTGCAAATGATTTATTACCAATTATAAAGGAAGCATCTACAACTGGTATAAATACTGCAGCCATTTTAAAGGCATCACAAGAAGCTATACAAAATATAGCCGCCATTTTAGCGGAAATTAAAAAGCTGAATCCACAAGTACAAATTTACGTGATGGGATACTATAATTCTTTCCCTTATTATAATGAAGAGTTACAGACACAATTTAAAATGCTATTAGGTGTTATGAATGCGTCTATTAAAACAACCGCTGAAAAAGCTGGTGCAATATTTGTGCCGACGTTAGACGTTGTAGCAAAAGATGTACCGACTTATTTGCCGAATCCAGAAAATATTCATTTAAGTGAAGCAGGCTATCTAGCTGTAGCAAATCAAGCATTTTTACCAATGATAAAAGCAAGTCCACTATGGGATGCCTCTTCAGCTATCCAAGTCAATGTTGAAAGTAGTACTGCGGCAAAGGTAAATTGGCAAGCAGCAATAGATAATGAAGGTGTTACGCAATACAATGTGTATGTAAATAATAAGCTCTATTCTACAGTCGATGCTGAGCAATTGACGATCACGCTCGATAGTTTAACAGAAAATACGGCCTATTCAGTTGCTATAAAAGCGTTAGATGCGGCTGGTAACGAAAGTGTTCAAAGTCCAACTGCAACATTTACTACAGGAAGTAAAGTCCAATTTCTAGATATAAAAAATCATTGGGCATCGGAGTTTATTCAAAAAGCAGCTGAAACAGGCATTTTAAAGGGCTATGCCGATGGAACATTTAGACCTGAACAAAATATAACACGTGCCCAAGCAGCAGCAATGCTCGTTAGAAGCTTAGGTTTAACAACGAAAGACAAAGCTCCATTCATAGATATTGCAAGCTACGATGCAGAAACACAAGCAGAAATTGCAGCAGCTTACGCACATGGGCTTATTAAAGGGTCTGATGGCAAGTTTAATCCGAGTCAGCCAATTACACGCGCACAATTAGCACTAATGATTAACCGCGCATATGATAAGCAGTTCAATCAAGCATATGTTGCGAAGGGGAATATACCATTTAACGATATAGATAGCTATAATGAGGAGACGAAAAATGCAATAACAATGCTATATGAGCTTGGAATTGTCGTAGGCAATGAAGGGAGATTTTCTCCAGAAGCGCCAACAAAGCGTAGCCATGCGGCTAAAATCTTTGTTACCTTTAATGAGCTACTAACGAACAAACAATAGTACGATAAGTATGACTTAAAAGAGTTTGTGAGGGCACTGTCATGCCGCTCATATCGTTGAGCATTGCGGCAATGAATTTTACAAAAAAGCCGTTCAATAAATCGACTAAATGATTTATTGAACGGCTATTCTTTATGTTATAAATTATGATAATTTGGCAATAATGCCTTCTTCATCATCCAATAGTAGCTCAATACCTGTTGAGAAAGGGTCTCCGTGTAGCACATCTTTTATCCATACACGTAAAGCACCAATCATAGCAGCGGTATTTAAAACTTCTATTTGACCATTTGTTTCAACTTCTGCGCCGAAGCCTGTTTCATCATCATAAGTTAACTCAACAAGTACATCTTCTGGGCGGAGATTTTTATGATATGCCTGTGATAGGCAGATTGCATTGATAATATCTTGTTCGTTAATTATTTGTGCCATTGTGTAGCTTCCTGTTCTTTACGTTTTTTATCTTTAAACATATTGATAATTTTAACGACAAGCATCACAATAACAACAATTGCAGCAACGTTGATTAATAAGCCTAAAATATTACCAAGCATACCTAGTCCACTAAATAGACTACCGAATAATAGACCAGCTAAACCACCTAGCATTAAGCCTTTCATTAGGCCACCAGAGAAAAAGCCACCTTTTTTCGCAGTAGTATCTGTTTTGTTTGTAGACGTTGTATTATTTTTATTTGTTGTTGCATTATTTTGATCTTTAGAATTATCCTGAGATTTTTGGATATTTGAACTATTGTTATTGTTTGAGAAGCCTTTTTTACCTGACTTATAAGATTTTGCTTCAGCAGTCGGTGTGTCCGAAATTAATAATGTTGCACCAACTGACGCAAACATAAGTGTCGCTGCGAAAAGAGCAGCAATAATTTTTTTCATTACTTACATTCCTCCAATATAATTTTATATTTTGTCATAAACTAGTTCTTAATAGTAATTTTACATGAACTATAGTGAAAAATACAATATTCACTACCTTTAATTTAGGAATTTTGCAATATATGAACAAGTGGTGTCAGCATATTGATGAATGGGGAATAGAAAGGAAGGAAAGGAGTAAATGCAATGCTTCCAACAATGACATTATTGATTTCAGTATTTTTAATGCTATATATTACGGAAAAAAGACGATTTTTTAATGCAGTAGTTTTAGGATTAATTGGTTTAACTGTATTTGTAGGAATAACAACAAAGTATGAGCTATTTATTAACGAGCAAGGGTTTGTGTCCAAGATGGGTATAATGACGTTGTTTGGTATTATCCCAAGTATAATGTTGTTGTTATCCATCGCGATGTTTTTCAATAGCAAAATCCTACTTGAAAAAGAAGGGCGAAGGATACGAAATTTATTATTAGCTATTTTCGGATTGGCTTTTTTATTAATGATGATTGGATATGTCTTCGTGTTTTTTACGAATATCGAAAATGGATTTTGGCATATTCTTTTCTTCTATGCGTTTTTGATTTTTGCCTATACAGTATTTTTATATACAAGTGTGATGGTCTACGCTATTATTTATCATTTTACGCCAATAACGTATGAGCCTCGTTACATTATTGTGCTCGGATCAGGCCTTATCGGTGACAAAGTACCCCCTCTATTAGCAAGCCGTTTAGACGAAGCTGTTAAGCAATATAAAAAATATGGGGAACGTCCCTTTATTATCGTCTCGGGTGGGCGTGGAAATGATGAAAAAGTTTCAGAGGCGCTAGCGATGGAAACATATATAATAGATAAATACCAAATACCGCATCGGAAAATATTAAAAGAAGATCAGTCAACAAATACAGAACAAAATTTGGCTTATTCTAAAGCAATCATGAATGCGCATGCACAAGGAAGGCACTATCGCTCCCTTTTTGTGACGAATAACTTCCATGTATTTCGCGCAAGTATTTATGCAAGAAAGGCAAAGTTAGATGCACAAGGTGTAGGTTCTAAAACAGCGTTATATTATATACCAAATGCTTTTACTCGTGAATTTATCGGGTTATTAGAAATGTACAAATGGGTACATGTAACGGTCTTTTTTGTTATTACTTTATTTATAGGCCTTATGTTAAGAGCATATGTGTAACCATTCTTGAACTGCCTTCCATATAATAGTAGCAAGGCAGTTTTTTTACATAGTGTGCAAGGGGGGAAAACAAATGTATGGGCAATTTTTAGCAAAGCAAAATAAGGAACGAACGGAGTCCTTACAACAGCTAACACAAATACAGAATACGTGGTTTGCACAAAATTTATCTTTACTCATTTTGGATGAAGTACAACTGACGACCTTGCAAAAAATGCTATATCAAGTTATTCAAGGATTGTTAAGAAAAAAACAACAACGACATTTGCAAATTGTACATCCAGAGCAAACACAAACAGTACAAGATAATGTTTTAACATTGTTGGCAGAATACGATGATTTATTGCGTGAAGCGATACCACTCCCAATTTATATTTTAATTTGGCAAATTACTTCGTTAGAGAAGTTAGCTTATACAACTGAAGTTGTGGATGATGTGCTTGATATATTGGAATGGTACGTAATCCATCAGGACGAAGCGGTCGAGTTATTAGATGAGGAAGATTTAGATCATGAAGAAATCATTGATTTATACAAAGCAGCAATTGAAGAACAAGATGCAGATGCCCAGTTTGAGCTAGGAGAATATTATAGTACAAACGATGATACACCTTTCCAACCCGAAAAATCGATAAAGTGGTTTGAAGTAGCAGTAAAACAAGGTAATGCAAATGCTCAATATGCACTTGCTAACTATTATTTTGAGGGTATTGGTGTAGATGAGAATTATGATCGAGCTTTCCAACTGTATGAAGCTGCTGCGAAACAGGGGCATGCCGATGCAGCCAATAACTTAGCTGATATGTATTTTAATGGGGAAAGTGTAGCAGAAAATATGGTGCTTGCTAAAAAATGGTTTGATGTCGCTGCATCACAAGGTGTCGCTGAGGCAATGTTTACACTAGGTATTATGCATGAGCAAGGACTAGAAATGGCTATAGATGAGCAGCAGGCATTTAACTTCTATAAAAAAGCGGCTGAGGCAGGCTATGTTGAAGCGGAATACAGACTTGGTGGAATCTACTTAGAAGGCCATTTAGGGCAAACACGCGATGTAAATCGTGGTTTATATTGGTTTGAAAGAGCGGCTGAGCAATATCATGTAGATGCATTTTATGATTTAGGCTTTATTTGGAGCAAAGGGTTAACAGGTATCCGTAATATTGAAAAAGGTATTCATTGGTTTAAGCAAGCGGCACTTCAAGGAGATCCAGAAGCAAAACTACAACTTGGCCATATTTACAATAAAGGCGAAGGCATACCGCGAAATGTTAAAGAGGCAAAGAAATGGTATGGACTTGCTGCAGAAGCAGGCATAGAAGAAGCTTCCCAATTACTTGAGGAGTTAGATGATTTGTAAATCCCATTTGCAGTTATACTAAAATTACCCGTAACGGTTAGCGATAAACTAACCATTGCGGGATTTTTTTGTTGCAAAGAAAATAATGCTTGTACGACAAATACGTGCGAACTGGACTGAAAATTAATAAAGAAGGTCACTGATAGATATAGGTATTTAAAACTAATAAAAGATAGTTTTGTGTATAGTTATTTAGAATTGTTTTTAGACTTACTTTTAGGTTAAATGACCTTTGTAAAATGTATAAATGAAAGATGGTGAAAACACTGATACTTAATTATACTCTTCGTAAATCAAACAATATTCGTAATTTAGTAAAAAGACGATAGAAATAGCTAGCGAAAAATGTTGAAGTAGACTTTTTATCACATTATCATGATGGATAACTTTTTTGTATAGTATTAAATAATATAGAGTTAAATGGTAAAAAATAGGTTAAAATAAATTGACAATTTTATTTAAAGTGTATAATGTAAATGAGTAATTTTAAAATGTAAAATTAATGAATTATTGATTATAATGATGTTATTTTGTTATATTATTTTCTTGTTAAATTATAAGCGGTCGTGGTATTTTTTCGTATATTTATAAATATATTTGGGTAAACGGAAATAGATTATGCTCAGCTCTTCAAAAGAACATGTAAATGAAAGAGGGAAAAGTGTGATTTTTCAAAAACAGAAAAAGGCAATGGCATTAGATTTACAACAATACTCAGTGACAATGGAAGTTCCGAACTCACGAACATTGGTAAAGCAGATTGAAATGTTAAATTTGACCAAAATAGATTTACAATATTTAAAAGCTTTTAAACCATTTGTGGAGGACAACATCAATCAAATCGTCGACCGATTTTATGGAATGATTGGAACTGAGCAAAGTTTAGTAGATATTATTAATAGACATAGTTCTGTAGATAAGTTGAAAGTCACCTTGCGTCGACACATTATTGAAATGTTTAACGGTACAATAGACGAAGAGTTTTATAAAAGACGAGTAAGTATCGCAAAAGTGCATGTACATATCGGGCTTAGAACACAATGGTATATTTGTGCATTCCAGGATTTAGCTATTTCATTTATAGACTTGGTAGAAAAACATGTAGAGCATCCGATGGATCAATTTAACACGATTCGCGCAATCTCTAAAATTTCTAATTTTGAGCAACAGCTTGTATTAGAAGCTTTTGAAAGTACAGTCGAACGTTTAAAGGAAAATGTCGAACGAGAAAAAGAGGCAGTTGAGAAAAAAATTGTGGAATCTTCAGAGGGGCTTGCTGCTATTTCTCAAGAAACAAATGCTTCATTCCATCAATTAAATAATCAATCGCATGAGATTAAGGAATTGGCGAAAAAGTCACTTCAGGTTAGTACGCTCGCCGAAAGTCAGGCGGTTGAAGGTCGGGAACGTTTACAACATCAATCCAAAAATATGTGTAACATTATTCAATCAGTAGATGATATTACAGATAATATTAAGCAATTGACAGATATGTCGAAAGAAATGGAATCGATTATGGATGTTGTCACAAACATTGCAAATCAAACAAATTTATTAGCTTTAAATGCAGCTATTGAAGCAGCCCGTGCTGGAGAGGCGGGGAAAGGCTTTAGTGTTGTAGCAGATGAGGTTCGTAAATTATCAAGTCAAACGAAGGAATCTGTTACATCTGTTGCTAAATTATTGGAAAAAACGACGGAGCGAACGGATAAGCTTGCCCTCACCCTTAGCCATATTCAGGAAGAAGTTGCGTTAGGTGAGGAAAACATGGCGCAAACCGAGGGGCAATTTAATAAAATTTTAGATGCCATGACACAAGCAAAGTGCCAAAATGATCGTATGGAAAAAGAAGTGCAAGCTGTGGCACTGATTCTGAATGAGCTTGGGCTTGCATTTAACGAAGTCACAAATTCTGCAGATAAATTAGCGAGTGTTGCCCAAAACTTAAACTAATTGAAATTATTATTAATGGGAGGACCTTATTAAAATACTTTCAAATAAAATTTAATTTAAATCCGCTTTGCTTTCCGCAGGTAGGATAAGAGCCTTATGATCTTTGGGCTCTTGCTTACTTTTACAGAAAGTGAAGCGGATTTTTTTATTTTGAGGTACCTGTGGAGTTCCATGCCTTTGGGGTGTCAGGCACACAAACAATTCGCCGTATCTGGGGTGTCAGGCACACAAACAATTCGCCGTTCTGGGGTGTCAGGTACACAAACAATTCCCATATCTGGGGTGTCAGGCACACAAACAATTCGCCGTTCTGGGGTGTCAGGCACACAAACAATTCGCCGTTCTGGGGTGTCAGGCACACAAACAATTCGCCGTATCTGGGGTGTCAGGCACGCAAACAATTCACCGTACTTTATTTTTGCTAAATTTGTAATGGGTTGAACGTAAATGTTTGCAAAAAAAGTTTATACTAATAGGAGATAAATAAAGAAATTAGGGGCGATTCTTCATGGAAACAATAGTTGTATTAGGTGGCGGCATTACTGGTTTATGTACGATGCATTATTTACAACGCCAAGTATTGGAGAAAAAAATAGATGTAAAACTAGTGCTAGTTGAAAAAAATGCTTATTTAGGTGGAAAGCTTCACTCTGCGTATGACCAAGGTTTTATAATGGAAACGGGTGCTGATTCAATTGTTGCTCGGCATAAAGGGGTCATGGAGCTAGTGCAGGAGCTTAATTTTGAACAGGAGCTGGTGTACAACGAAACAGGGGTATCTTATATCTATACAAACGACGAATTACATGCAATACCAGCAGATTCAACATTCGGTATCCCTATGAGCTTATCTTCTCTTGAAGCGAGTACACTTGTATCAGACGCTGGTAAACAAATTGCATTACAGGACTTAACGATGCCAAATAAAGGATTTACTAAAGAAAGCTCAATAGGTGAATTTTTAACGTATTACTTAGGAGAAGAGCTTGTACAAAATCAAATAGCACCAGTATTAGCAGGCGTATATTCTGGAGACCTACATCAACTTTCGATTGCATCTACACTGCCGTACTTAATTGATTATAAAAATGATTACGGAAGCATCATTAAGGGGTTTGATGCAAATCGCGAACAATTTATGAAAGCTTCCAATAAAAAATTTATTTCGTTTAAAGAAGGCTTATCATCACTGATTGATCGCCTTGAAGAAACATTAACAGAAGTAGAAATTATTAAAGGTGTAGCAACAACAAGTGTAAAGAAACATGAAGGGCAATATACAATCACTTTAGCTAATAATAGAAAGCTTGAGGCTAATCACGTTGTATTAGCACTACCGAATGATGCGGTGCAAAGCTTATTACAGGACCCATCGTTGGATCGTTACTTTAAAGAATTTACGACAGCTTCTGCCATAACAATTTACTTAGGCTTTGATGTACCAGATGCAGTGTTACCAGCAGATGGAACGGGTTTTATTGTATCGCATAATTCAAATGTGCAATGCAATGCGGCAACGTGGACAAGCCGAAAATGGAAGCATACATCTACTAATAGTAAATTACTTGTACGACTGTTTTATAAGAGCATTAATCCTGCGTACGAAAAATTACGAAAGATGACAGATGAAGAACTAGCAGCTGTCGCATTAGAAGATGTGAAGAAAAGTTTAGGTATTGATGAAAAGCCAACTGTTGTTAATGTTGCAAAGTGGATCGACCAAATGCCGAAATACGATTTAGCACATCATGAAGCATTGAAGGGCTTAACAGCTGAGCTTGCAGAAAAGTATCCCAATTTATCGATAGCAGGTTGCTCTTATTTTGGAGTAGGTATTGGTGCTTGTATTCAAAATGGTAAAAAAATAGGCGAAGAGCTTGCAGAAAAACTAGTATAGCAGTGAAATAAATACGAAAATAGGTATTTTTCTGGGGAAATCTCCTTTGTTAAGTGAAATAGTCTTGACTCTATCGCCTGTAAACGATATGATTCTTTTAATTATTTGAAAAATTCATACTACATTCTTATCGAGAGAAGCCGAGGGACTGGCCCAATGAAGCTTCAGCAACCAACTCATGTCAGGTGCTAAATCCAGAAGACCTTATTGGTCGAAGATGAGAAGGAAAAACAATTACGATTCGTTAAAGCCTTCTTTTTTGTAAAAGAAGGCTTTTTATATTTTGGGAAAAAGGAAAGTGAGGCTTACGTTTATGGGATTGCTAGAAAAGTTAAAAACACATGTGTTAACTGCAGATGGTGCTATTGGTACTGTTTTATATGGCTACGGCTTGGAGTACTGCCATGAAGAAATGAATGTACAGAAACCAGAATTAATTGAAAAAATTCATAGAGAATATATTGCTGCTGGTGCAGATGTAATTCAGACAAATACTTATGGGGCTAATGCTATTAAATTAGCACGCTACGGCTTAGAATCGCGAGTGCAGCAGTTTAATGAAGCGGCGATCACGATTGCTAAACGTGCTGCAGCAGATGGTGGGCAATTTGTGTTAGGCACAATTGGGGGCATCCGCGGTATTCGTAAAAGTGATGCTACGTTAGAGGAAATTTTAACGACAGTTGAAGAGCAAGCTAATGTGTTACTTGCAGGCAATCCAGACGGCCTTTTACTTGAAACGTATTATGATTTCGAAGAGTTAAGCGCAACGTTAAAAATGTTACGTGCCAAAACAAAGCTACCAATTATTGCGCAGGTGTCAATGCATGAACCTGGCGTGTTACAAAATGGAATGGCATTAAATTATGCATTGCACGAGCTTGAGATGCTTGGTGCAGATGTAGTTGGCGTAAATTGCCGTTTAGGTCCGCATCATACCATTCAAGCATTCGAAGGTGTTGAACTTCCTGAAAAAGCATTTATGTCTGCCTATCCAAATGCCTCATTGCTAGATTTAGAGGATGGGCGTGTCGTTTATGAATCAGAAGCAGATTATTTTGGTCGAGCAGCGGTTGCACTAGTTGACCAAGGTGTTCGTTTAATAGGTGGCTGCTGTGGCACAACACCAAAGCACATTGCGGCAGCTAAAAAATATTTAGAAGAGTTAACACCTATTGAAGAAAAGTTAGCTAAGCCTGAAAAAGTAGAGATTGTACGAGAAGCAGAGCCTGCAACATATGAGCCGTTACATGAAAAGGTGAAACGTGAGCGCTCAGTTATCGTGGAGTTGGATACACCGAGGCATTTAGAGATTGATGGCTTTATTCAAGGGGCGAAAAAATTATATGAAGCAGGCGCAGATGTAGTGATGATGGCAGATAACTCACTTGCATCGCCACGCATTAGTAATGTGGCAATGGGTGCGTTATTAAAGGAAACACATGGTGTTCGACCATTAACGCATATAACGTGTCGTGACCGTAATTTAATTGGATTACAGTCGCATTTGATGGGCTTAAATGCACTTGGTATTCATGATATTTTAGCGGTTACTGGAGATCCGACTAAGGTAGGCGACTTCCCTGGTGCAACAAGTGTTTATGATGTATCTTCTATGGAGCTAATCCAACTGATTAAACAGTTGAATGAAGGTATTTCATTTTCTGGAAAGCCACTTCGTAAAAAAGCAAACTTTTCTGTAGCGGCAGCATTTAATCCGAATGTCCGTGTGTTAGATCGAGCAGTAGCCCGTCTAGAGAAAAAAATTGAACATGGCGCCGATTACTTTATTTCTCAGCCTGTTTATACGAAAGAGAAAATTATTGAAATTTATGAGGCAACAAAGCATTTAGATGCACCAATTTATATTGGGATTATGCCAGTAACAAGCTATAAGAGTGCTGAATTTTTACACCATGAAGTACCAGGTATCAAACTATCAGATGATGCACTGTCACGTATGAAGGCATGTGGTGAAGATAAAGAACGTTCAACATTAGAAGGGATTGCAATTGCTAAAGAGTTAGTAGAAGTAGCTGCAGAGTATTTCAATGGTATTTACTTAATTACACCGTTTTTACGCTATGATATGACGCTAGAGTTAATGAAATTTATTGAGCAATTGGATGAACAGAAAAAAGGGGTAAGTATAGATGGCTAAGCACTTGATTGAAGAGCAACTAGAGAAACGAATATTAATTCTTGATGGCGCAATGGGTACAATGCTTCAAAATGAAAACTTATCAGCAGAAGATTTTGGTGGCGAGGAGCTTGATGGATGTAACGAGAACCTTGTTTTAACGAGACCTGATGTGCTTGAAAAGGTTCACCGAAAATATTTAGAGGCTGGTGCGGATATTATTTGTACAAATACGTTTGGAGGTACGCCTCTTGTATTAAATGAATATAATCTTGGCTCTAAGGCGGAAGAAATTAATAAACGTGCAGTGGAAATTGCGCGCAAAGTAGTAGATGAGTTTTCTACTCCAGAATGGCCTCGCTTTGTAGCGGGGGCGATGGGGCCAACGACGAAAACATTATCAGTAACTGGCGGTATTACCTTTGATGAACTCGAAGAAAACTTTTATGTACAGGCAAAGGCGTTAATCGAAGCGGGTTCGGACGTACTGCTTCTTGAAACGAGTCAAGATATGCTAAATGTAAAAGCGGGGACGCTCGGGGTATCACGTGCATTTGAAGACACTGGGAAAGAACTACCTGTTATGATTTCTGGCACGATTGAGCCAATGGGTACAACGCTAGCGGGGCAAACGATTGATGCCTTTTACATATCAATTGAGCATATTAAGCCGTTATCTGTCGGCTTAAACTGTGCGACTGGTCCAGAATTTATGACAGATCATATTCGTTCGTTAGCAGAGCTTTCTACAGGCTATATTAGCTGTTATCCAAATGCTGGTTTGCCAGATGAGGAAGGCTGCTATCATGAATCGCCAGAATCATTATCTCGAAAATTAAAAGGTTTTGCTGAAAAAGGCTGGCTTAATATTGTTGGCGGCTGTTGTGGAACAACACCAGCACATATTGCGGCAATCCGAGAAGTGCTGAAGGATGAAAAGCCGCGTCAATTACCAGAAAGTACACATGGTCATGTTGTATCTGGTATTGAACCTTTAGTCTATGATGATTCGATGCGACCGCTATTTATTGGTGAGCGGACGAACGTAATTGGCTCTCGAAAATTTAAAAATTTAATCATTGACGGGAAATATGAGGAAGCTGCAGAAATTGCACGTGCACAAGTGAAAAACGGGGCACATGTTATTGATATTTGCTTAGCGAACCCAGACCGTGATGAATTAGAGGATATGCGTGGCTTTATGCAGGAAGTTGTTAAAAAAGTAAAAGTACCGCTTGTAATTGATTCTACAGATGAGAAAGTAATTGAGGAAGCGCTGAAATTTTCACAAGGTAAAGCCATTATCAATTCTATTAATCTAGAGGATGGCGAAGAACGTTTTGACGCCGTAATGCCATTAGTGAAAAAATATGGTGGCTCTTTAGTTGTCGGTACGATTGATGAGCAAGGGATGGCAGTAGATCGCCATCGTAAACTAGAAATTGCCGAGCGTTCTTATCAATTATTAACAGAGAAATGGGGCTTAGCACCTGAGGATATCATTTTTGACCCGCTTATGTTCCCAGTTGGTACAGGGGATGAACAATATATTGGTTCAGCACTTGAAACAATCGAGGGCATTCGTCTTATTAAAGAAAAACTGCCTCGCACGTTAACGGTTCTTGGCGTAAGTAATATTTCCTTCGGCTTACCACCAGTTGGGCGTGAAGTATTGAATGCCGTCTATTTATATCACTGTACACAGGCGGGCTTAGATTATGCGATTGTTAACACGGAGAAGTTAGAGCGTTATGCATCGATTCCTGAAGAGGAAATTAAGCTTGCAAATGACCTATTATTCAATACAAATGATGAAACATTAGCGGTATTCACTGATTTTTATCGTGATAAAAAGAAAGAGAAAACTGAAGCAGATATTCCGAAAACAGTGGAAGGACGCTTAGCATATTATATTTTAGAAGGTACTAAAGAAGGGCTTATTGAGGATCTTGATGCTGCCCGTGAAATTTTTGACGCACCGCTTGATATTATTAATGGACCATTGATGGAAGGGATGGCTGAGGTTGGCCGCTTATTCAATGATAATCAGCTTATTGTAGCGGAAGTATTACAATCTGCAGGGGTCATGAAGGCAGCTGTAGCGCATCTTGAGCAATTTATGGAGAAAAATGAGGACAGCTCAGGTAAAGGTAAAATGGTGCTTGCCACTGTAAAAGGTGATGTGCATGATATTGGTAAAAACCTCGTAGATATTATTTTAAGTAATAACGGATATAAAGTCGTTGATTTAGGCATTAAAGTAACGCCATCTCAGTTAATCGAGGCTATTCGTAAAGAAAAGCCTGACTTTATCGGTCTATCTGGTTTGCTTGTTAAATCTGCTCAGCAAATGGTTATCACTGCGCAAGACTTTAAAGCAGCAGGAATTAATGTGCCTATATTAGTAGGAGGCGCAGCATTATCTCGTCGCTTTACTGAAACGAAAATTGCAAACGAATATGAAGGACCTGTTATTTACTCAAAAGATGCGATGCAAGGTCTAGAGCAAGTGAATCTTTTAATGGGTACAGAGACTAGAGAGAACTTTTTAGCAGAGATCGCTGACTCGCGTCAAAAACGATTAGAGGCAGACGAGAAACGAGCAGCACGTCCAGCGAAAGAAATCACTGTGAAGCCTGTACGGACAATAAAAGATGCGCCAGTCTTTCTGCCTGCGGATGTTCGTCGTCATGTCAAAAAGGACTATTCGGTGTCACATTTATATCCATACGTGAATATGCGAACATTGATTGGTCACCACCTAGGATTAAAAGGGCAAGTGCAGCAATTACTTGATGCGGGAGACGCACGTGCAACAGAACTAAAACAATTAGTTGACGAATATTTACAAAGTGATTTATTGAAACCTTCAGGCTTGTATCAGTTTTTCCCTGCGCAAGCAGATGGAGATGATGTAGTCGTATATGATCCAGCAGATAGTAAAACGGAAATTGAGCGTTTTACATTCCCTCGTCAGCAAATGGAACCGTTTATGTGTTTAGCGGACTTCTTGAAAACAGTAGATAGCGGAGAGATGGATTATATTGCACTGATGGTTGTAACTGCTGGACAAGGTGTGATGGCGACAGCTAGGCAGTTAAAAGAGGAAGGGAAATTCCTTGAAAGTCATGCCCTTCAATCAACAGCTCTTGAGCTTGCCGAAGGCTTTGCGGAGCGTATGCATCAAGAAATTCGTGATCAATGGGGCTTCCCTGATAACACAGATTTCACAATGCGCGACAGATTTGCAGCCAAATACCAAGGGCAACGTTTCTCATTTGGCTATCCTGCCTGCCCGAACTTAGAAGATCAAGAGAAATTATTTGGCTTATTAAAGCCTGAAGATATTGGTGTGCATTTAACAGAAGGCTTTATGATGGAACCAGAAGCGTCTGTATCTGCAATTGTTTTTGCACATCCAGATGCAAGATATTTTAATGTGTAATTTAAATTACATGTCAACGTCTACGAAGGGTATGTCACGGCTTTTGAAATATGTAGTCAAAGTCGGATATGCCCTTAGTGGCTTGGTGAAACGAATAGTTGCATTATGTATAAGCCCTGCCGTTGTCGGTAGGGTCTATTTCTTTAAATAGAAGGACGTGAACAAGAGTGATTCGATTTATGGAAGAAAAAGATTTACAGGAAGTTTTAGTTATTTACAACGACATTATATTAACGAGTAAAGCAGTATATAGGTATGAAATACAATCATTAGAGGAAAAGAAACAATGGTTTGTAGAGCAAAAGGCAGCTGGAAATCCGTTGTTAGTTTTTGTGGAAAATGGCGTAATTGCAGGTTTTGCAAATTACAGTCAGTTCCGCCCTTATCCAGGTTATAAGTATACAATGGAACATTCAGTATATGTGCACAAGGACCATTATAAAAAGGGCATTGCAACGAAGTTAATGCATCGATTGATTGAGATCGCACAGGAGCAAGGGATTAAAACATTAGTTGCGGGTATCGATGGTGAAAATATTGGAAGTATTAAGGCGCATGAGAAGCTAGGATTTGAATATGCAGGAACAATAAAAAATGCAGGCTATAAATTTGATGAGTGGCTTGATTTAGTATTCTACCAACTGCAATTACGTGGACCTGAAAAGTAATGTGAATTAGCTGAATGGAGTAAAGTGTACTACCTGATTGGAGTTAAAAAAATTACTCGGCTTTCGTTAATGCGTATGACAAATGTCATGCGCTTTTTATGATGTTTGCGTCTGTTGCTAGTTATACTCTTGTTTTATGATGAGGTCATAAGCAAAAGGAAACGAGGGAAAAGGGAATGGCAACAGATAAAGAAAAAACGAAGAAATTGCGCCAAGATGTAGCGCCATTTGCGAAATCAGATACAGGTAAAAGTATTTTTCAAATGGTCAATACGATTGTTCCGTTAATTGTCCTATGGATTGCTGGTTATATGTTAGTGGATGTTTCACCATGGTTAACTGCAGGTTTAAGTATTATTTCTGCTGGATTTGTCGTTAGAACATTTATCATTTTCCATGATTGTACCCACGGTTCATTTTTCAAAAGTAAAAAAGCTAACGACTGGGTTGGCTTAGTAACTGGGGTAATTACATCTTTCCCGTATGAAAAATGGAAGCGTGAGCATACAATCCACCACGCAACAAGCTCGAACTTAGATAAGCGTGGTATTGGTGATATTGATATGATGACAGTAGAGGAATATTTACAATGTTCTAAAGGCCAACGTTTATGGTACCGTTTTTACCGTAATCCACTTGTAATGTTCGGCTTAGGACCGTTGTACATGGTGTTAATCTTGAATCGTTTTAACCGAAAAGATGCGAAACAAAAAGAACGCACGAACACTTACGTAACGAATATTATTATTTTAGGTATCTGTGCAGCTCTTATTTACGCTATGGGCTGGCAAGCATTTTTATTAGTTCAAGGTATTACTTTATTTGTCGCTGGTTCCCTTGGAATTTGGTTATTTTACATTCAACATACGTACGAGGATTCTTACTTCGAGCACGATACAGAGTGGGATTATGTAAAAGCTGCTGTTGAAGGTAGCTCGTACTATAAACTACCGAAGCTATTACAATGGGCAACAGGCAATATCGGCTTCCACCACGTGCACCATTTAGCACCACGTGTACCGAACTATAATCTTGAAAAAGCACATAATGAAACGCCACCATTGCACTCAGCTACTACAATTACATTGCGTACAAGCTTAGAATCTTTACGCTATAAATTATACGATGAAGAACTTGGCAAATTTGTAACGTTTAAAGATGTAAATGAAATTATAAAGCGAAAAACGAAAGGCAGTATTGCTGCTTAGTAGTAAACAGCCATCTCTATTTGGGATGGCTGTTTTATATAAAATAGCATTTGTCTGTTTGCAAACTACAAAAAGCAAGTGAAGGCGCAATTATTCTTTTCTTGTTATAATGTAGGGAAAAGTAGGAAAGAGCGTGAGATTATGATGAAGAAATGGCATAGTATCATTCCGAATAGTCCTATGCTCAGTATTTATTTATGGGTTATTTTTTGTTTTCTACCGTTTTTCTTTATTTTTAGAAAATCATCGTCCATTGAAATATCAATAGGAATTACTTTTTTAATGCTCTATTTTATTTTTTATCGATTTTCTGTGAACTCTAAAAACGGACTAGTGTATATGTGGATTAGCTTTGAGATGGTCATTAATATTATTTTAACTATATTATATGGTTATGTGTATTTATCCATTTTTACAGCCTTTTTTATAGGTAATATCCGAAGACCTGTTGGCTTTTACATAATGTATGGGCTCCATATCGGTTTTACAGTGATCTCTACAGGAGCTGGTTTCTTTGTCGAGCTACATTTGTTTTTATCACAGCTACCTTTTGTCGTATTAACAATATTGGCTGTAGTACTTTTACCTTTAACGATTTATTCGAAAAATAAGCGTGAAAATTTAGAAGGTCAATTAGAAACCGCAAATGAACGAATTGCTGAATTAATTGTCTTTGAGGAACGACAACGTATTGCGCGTGATTTACATGATACGCTTGGTCAAAAGTTGTCAATGATAGGTTTAAAAAGCGACTTAGCTTCAAGACTTATTGCACGAGATCCAGAGCAAGCTTTAATTGAAATTAAGGATATCCGCCAAACAGCTAGTATTGCTTTGAAAGAAGTTCGAGAATTAGTGTCCGATATGCGGACAACGAAATTTGAAGACGAGCTTATGCGCATTTCTCAAATTTTGAAAGCGGCAGAGATGGAATTTGTTTTTGAGGGGGATAAGGACGCCTTGCATGTTCCACCTCTCGTAGAGAATGTTTTATCGATGTGTTTAAAGGAAGCGGTCACGAATATTGTAAAGCATAGCGGAGCAACTAAATGTGAAATTGCCTTCCATCAAAATTTTAAAGAATTACACCTAGTTGTTCGAGATAATGGACAAGGTATTGCAAAAAAACAAGCATTAAAGTCAGGTAATGGCTTAAAAGGGATGCATGAACGCTTAGAGTTTATAAATGGTTCATTTAAAATAGAAAGTGAAAACGGCACAACTTTAACGGTATCTATACCAGTGACAATTACACATCAAAAAGTTAAAGAAAATTTGAAGCACTTATAGAAAGAGGGGTATAGCATGATACGAATTGTAATTGCTGAAGATCAGGGGATGCTGTTAGGCGCACTTCGTTCCTTACTTAGTATGGAAGAAGATATGGAGGTCGTCGGTTTAGCAAAAAATGGTGAGGAAGCATTGGCGCTTGTAGAAGAGCATCAGCCTGATATTTGTATTATGGATATTGAAATGCCAGTGAAAACTGGACTTGATGCGGCTGAAGAATTGCAGAACTCAGACTGTAAAGTAATTATATTAACAACATTTGCTAGACCTGGTTACTTCGAACGTGCAAGAAAAGCAGGGGTAAGAGGTTACTTATTAAAGGATAGCCCTATCGAGGAATTGGTGAGTGCTATTCGGACAATCGTCGATGGTAAACGAATTTATGCACCAGAACTTGTTGATTTTGTTTATGAGGATGATAGTGAAAATCCACTAACTGATCGTGAGAGCCAAGTGTTAACACTAGTGGCTGAGGGGAAAACGACAAAAGAAATTGCGGCAGAGTTATTTTTATCGGCAGGGACAGTGCGCAATTATATTTCAACAATATTAGAGAAGCTTCATGTCGGGAACCGTATTGAGGCAATTGCACGCTTTAAGGAAAAAGGATGGAATAAGTAAGTCTTCTGAATGTACTTTTGATGGGTGAATAGGTATGCTAAAAAACATAGATTTTATCTATCACTATTCATAAGGGAGTAAGATATATGCAAACTATTTCTGGTAAAACGGCTTTAATTACGGGAGCAGGTCGCGGTATTGGCCGTGCAACAGCTATCGCCTTTGCAAAAGAGGGCATTAACGTAGGGCTAGTAGGACGTACATTAGAAAATTTACAACAAGTTGCAAATCAACTAAAGGCATATGATGTGAAAGTCGCGATAGCTACAGCAGATGTAGCAAATTTGCAATCCATCACAACGGCAGTAGAAAGTGTTCGAGCGGAGTTAGGTCCAATCGATATTTTAGTAAATAATGCGGGCATTTCAAAATTCGGTAAGTTTTTAGAACTTTCACCTGAAGATTGGACGAATATTGTAGATGTAAATGTTAAAGGTGTCTATTACACAACACGTGCCGTCCTACCAGAAATGATTGAACGTGAGTCTGGGGACATTATTAATATTTCATCCACAGCAGGTCAAAAAGGTGCGCCAATTACGAGTGCTTATAGTGCTTCGAAAGCGGCTGTGATTGGCATGAGTGAATCATTAATGTTAGAAGTTCGAAAACATAATATCCGTGTTGCGACGTTAACACCAAGTACGGTTGCGACAGATATGGCAGTTGAATTACAACTAACTGATGGTAATCCAGAAAAAGTCATGCAGGCTGAAGATTTAGCAGACTTAATGGTTGCCCAATTAAAATTACATCCGCGTGTTGTTTTAAAACATGCAGGTCTATGGTCAACGAATCCTTAAAAAGTAGTTGTCCAGCAGAAAATGAGAAAAAGTGTTAGATTGATGGCAGTCAATCTAACACTTTTTTGCTATGCCGTTGATGTTCGCTACGGCGGGTGCTTTCCGCGGGCACACACGTAAGCCACAACCCTCGCTAGCGCGCGGTTTGTTGTGTCTTACATTGCGTGCGTTCCCGCAGGAGTCACCGCCTTCGCTACCATCAACTAGTGTTCTATTCTATTTTTTATTGACTGCAAAAGAATGAATAGTTATAGCTTCATTCATTTTACAGAGCGGAAAATTGTCATCACATGGATCTAACACTTTTTGCTATAT
>NZ_JBIWDA010000011.1:0-56810 GCF_044761745.1 Lysinibacillus sp. NPDC097279
TTCGTCCTGAGCCAGGATCAAACTCTCCATAAAAGAAATTTGATTAGCTCAAATTGTTTTGCTGGCATCAATTTTGATGTCCAAAATTTTGTTTTATTCACTAACAAAGTTAGCTACTAAAAACTATATTGATTACGTTTTGCTTGTTCAGTTTTCAAGGTTCATTTCGTTACCGCTAATTTCAGTAACTTTTATATAATAACATTTTCGATTTTCTTTGTCAACAACTTTTTGAAATATTTTATTTCCTTAAGAAGTGACAACTTTTAAATCTTACCACTTTGAAATGTTGATGTCAACACTTTTTTGTGATGTTATTAATAATTGGTAGTGCTTAATGTTACGTCGTCTTAGCGACAAGTAATAATTTATCACGATTTTATAATCTCTGCAAGTGTTTTTCTATAAAAATATCATTTTATGAAAAAAAGGTCATTAGTAAGCTATTAATAGCTTATTCTAGCTTTCATATTTTTGCATTTATTGTTACTCTACAACATTGTTTTTACTATACCGCTGTTTTTGTAATTTCACAATAAAATAAGGAGACCCTTTTATATAAAGGATCTCCTTATTTTAATTTTATTTAGCAGTGTGGCGCATTGTTGGGAATAATAGTACATCACGAATTGATGGCGAGTTTGTAAGAAGCATAATTAGACGGTCGATACCGATACCTAAACCACCCGTTGGCGGCATACCGTATTCTAAAGCTTCAATAAAGTCATTATCCATTTCGTGTGCTTCGTCATTACCTGCTTCTTTTTCAGCTAATTGCGCCTCAAAGCGTTCGCGTTGATCGATTGGGTCATTTAGTTCTGTAAAGGCATTTGCATGCTCACGACGCACGATAAACAACTCAAAACGATCTGTAAAACGCTCGTCCTCTGGATTTTTCTTCGCTAAAGGAGAGATTTCTACTGGGTGACCAAAAACAAATGTTGGTTGTACAAGAGTTTCTTCTACTTTTTGCTCGAAGAATTCGTTAATAATATGGCCAACTTCATGCGCAGCCTTCACTTCCACTCCGTGCTCTTGAGCAAGTGCTTGTGCTTGTTCTTTCGTCATTGGTTGCCAGAAGTCTACACCTGTAGCTTCTTTAACAGCATCTACCATGTGAACACGTCTCCAACCCACTGCTAGGTTGATCTCATCTTCACCGTATTGTACTAATGTTGTGCCAAGTACTTCTTGTGCTACATGTGCAATTAAGTTCTCTGTTAATGACATGATATCTTTGTAGTCTGCATAAGCTTCGTACAACTCAATCATTGTGAACTCTGGATTGTGACGAGTTGAAATTCCTTCATTACGGAATACACGACCAATTTCATAGACTTTTTCTAGTCCACCAACGATTAAACGTTTTAAGTGCAACTCGATAGCGATACGCATATATAGTTCCATATCTAGTGCATTGTGGTGAGTGATGAATGGACGAGCCGCCGCACCACCTGCAATAGTATGAAGCATTGGTGTTTCCACCTCTAAATAACCTGTGTTATCTAAATAATTGCGAATAGCACGTATAATTTTAGAACGTGTAATAAATGTTTTTTTGCTATCTTCATTTGTCATTAAATCTAAGTAACGTTGACGGTAACGTTGTTCTACATCCTGTAAGCCGTGGAATTTTTCTGGCATTGGACGTAGCGCTTTTGTTAGGAATGTAAATCCTTCAGCCTTAACTGAAAGTTCTCCCACTTGCGTACGGAATACGTTACCACGTACACCTACGATATCGCCTAGGTCAGCTTGCTTAAATAAATCATAAGCTTCTTCACCTACGTGGTCTTGACGAACGTAGATTTGAATTTGGCCACCTAAATCTTGAATATGTGCAAATCCAGCTTTCCCTTTACCGCGCTTTGTCATAATACGACCTGCGATAATAACTTCTTGTAAGTTTTCTTCTAACTGTTCTTTTGTTTGATCTGCGAATTGTTCACGTACTTCTGTAGATAAGTGTGTACGTTCAAATCGACTACCAAATGGATCTTGTCCATTCTCTTGAATAGCAGTCATCTTTTGACGTCTCACCAAAAGCTGATCATTTAACTCTTCTATATTTGACACTTGTTTCACTCCTTATTAAATTGTCCGCGTTTACGTCCATAATATTTCTATTGTACACAATTTTAAAGCTGTATTCATCTGTTTCGGTTTAATTTCCAAAAGAGTTGAAATTATTAATAATTCTAAAAATTAAAGTTAGCTGCATTAGAAATAACTTCTATACCCGCGTGAGTTCTATTCATTCTTGGCAGACAAACATATAAAAAAGAGGCATCTCACGTTAAAATGGAGAGGCCTCTTTTCTATTTATATAACTATTTCTTTATGCTCGGGTGCAAAAATGCCAGACTCCAGTTCTTCATACTCTTGCACTATTCCATTTAAAATCGCACGTAGCTCAACTGCTGTTTCGGTTTGATTAATAGCGCTACGAGCTTTACCGTTACCACGAATGCCTTTTAAATACCACGATGCGTGCTTACGCATCTCGCGTACAGCCACACTCTCACCTTTTAATTGCAGCAAACGTTCAAAGTGCAGTAAGCATACATCCATTTTTTCGCGAACTCCAGGCTCGTCTTTTAGCTCACCTGTTTCTAAATACTGAACTGTACGATAAATCATCCACGGATTACCTAATGCCGCACGTCCTATCATGACCGCATCTACACCTGTTGTATCAAGCATACGTTTTGCATCTTGCGGTGTTTCAACATCACCATTGCCAAGCACAGGAATATTAACATTTTCCTTTACTTGACGAATAATATCCCAGTTTGCTCTACCTTCGTACATTTGCACACGAGTACGGCCATGAACAGCTAGAGCAGAGGCGCCAGCACGTTCTGCAGCCTGCGCGTTTTCCACAGCAAAGATATGTTCATCATCCCAGCCAATACGCATTTTTACGCTGACTGGCTTTTTCACAGCATCTACAACCGCTGCGACCATTTCATAAATTTTGTTAGGATCTAGCAGTAACCGAGCGCCTGCTTCACACTTAATAATTTTATTAACTGGACAGCCCATATTAATATCAATAATATCAGCATTTGTATTTTCATCTACATACTTTGCCGCTTCTACTAATGTCGTTTTATCTCCACCAAAAATTTGCAATGAAAGGGGATTTTCACGTTCATCGATATAAAGCATACCTAACGTTTTTTCGTTTTTATTAACGATTCCTTTATCACTAATCATTTCGGCATAGACAAGCCCCGCTCCGAATTCTTTTACCGTTAATCGGAAAGCAGAGTTACAAATCCCAGCCATTGGTGCTAAGACAACACGGTTGTCCATGACAATATCGCCAATTTGAAACGGCTTCTCAGATGTCTGACTCAACGTCGATTTCCTCCTTCTATGGGCTTTTACCCTACATTCCTAAAGATCTATTGTTAGTGCTTAGACCATGATCGTTAAGCTAAGCACAAATATTAAAGTATTACCGACTTATGCACATTATTTCATAGACGGCATAAATCTCGTATCCGATGAGTCTTTCCATAGCATTACGCCCTCTGCTTGGCAATTTAGCTGTTTCAACGTGTCATGAGCTCGTTGTAATTGCTCACCCACGGGTGTAGGCGTAATTTCTATTAGAGGTACTAACACGAAAGCTCGTTCATACATTCTTGGATGTGGAACAAGCAAACTCTCTGTTTCAATATTCTCGTGATTGTAGAGTAAAATGTCAAGGTCAATGATTCGAGGTCCCCACCGAAACTCTCGCACACGACCTAGCTCATTCTCTACCGACTGACAAATCTTCAGCATTTCCGAAGAAGAGCAGCTCGTTCTAATAGCAACCGCAATATTTAAAAAATCCGCTTGATCAGTGTAACCTACAGCCGCGGTTTCATATATAGAAGATATACGAATAACCTCTACACCTTCTTTTTCCATCAAAAGCTCGATCGCTCGCTGAAGGTTTTCATAGCGCTCACCAATATTGGTACCAATAGATAGATACACATCATTCATCAGAAATCACCTCGAGTAATCTCAACCGAAACTTCTTTATAATAACCATGTATCGGTGGATCTGGTTTAATAAGCTCAACTCGAACACCTTTTACTTTGTCAGGGTAAGCAGAAAGTATACTGTTTGCCATTTTCGATACGAGTGCTTCGATTAACTTAAATGGCTCACCCTCAACAATGTCACGACAGAGTTCATATACTTCCGCATAATTAACAGTGTATGCTAAATCATCTGTTAGTCCCGCTTCTGTCATATCCACCGCCAACGAAACATTCGCACGGAAGCGTTGACCTAGTGTTGTTTCTGCCGCTAAAACACCGTGGTAACCATAAAACTGCATGTCCTTTAAATGAATATAGTCCATTATGCTTCCTCCTCATATATACGTTTGCCGACTAACACATCCGTCATTTGTGAAGCACGGGCCATTTCCTTTACATCATGTACACGAATCATATGGCAGCCTTTTTCTATACCATAAACAACAGTTGCACTTGTACCTTCTATTCGCTCTTCTACAGGAAGCTTCAATACATTGCCGATCATTGATTTACGTGAAGTTGCTAATAATACTGGATAACCCATGTCCACTAAATCAGCAAGATGCTGCATCATTGCAATGTTATGAGACGTTGTTTTAGCAAACCCTATACCTGGATCCAATATAATATGCTTATCTGGCACACCTGCCTTTTTAGCGATGGCAATACTTTCTTCAAGGTCGGCTTTTGCTGTTGCCCAAAAATCATTTCCGTAGTCCATGTTATCGCGATTATGCATTAAAATTATCGGGACATTGAGTTCTGAAGCAACCTGTGCAATTGCAGGTTCTGATTTTGCACCCCAAATATCATTAATAATATGCGCACCCGCTTCAACTGCAGCACGCGCTACGTTCGCTTTATACGTATCAACCGAAATAATTGCTGGTACTTCTGCTATTAACGCCTGAATTACTGGTACAATGCGAGCAATTTCATCTTCATCAGAAATACGCTCATAGCCAGGGCGTGTCGATTCGCCGCCCACATCAATAATTTTCGCCCCATCAGCGATCATTTTTTTAGCTTGTTCTACCGCTGCCTCGACGTTATTGTATTTTCCTCCGTCAGAAAAAGAATCTGGCGTGACATTTAAAATACCCATCACGAAAGTTTCGCTCGTATAATCTAATGTAATCCCGTTAATCGTTAACGGTGTGATATATTTTTCTAGCATTTTGACGCTCCTTCTATTCTTGTTCCACTTCTTTGACAAACGCTTCATGTAAACGCAAATAAATAGGTCCATTATTGCCTAACAACTGTATATCTTCTAATCTACAAATTGGAACAAGCTCTTGCACAGAGTTTGTAATAAAACATTCGCACCCTTGCTCCACATCATTTTTAGTAAAAAGACCTTCTTGTATTTCAATACCTAGTGATTGTGCACGCTCAATCACCCATGCTCGCGTTATCCCAGGTAAAATACCAGCTTCTAAAGAAGGCGTATATAGTATATCATTTTTCACCCAGAAAATATTTGATGTGACACCTTCCGCGACATAACCAGTCTCTGTTAAAAAGAAACCTTCCTGTTCAGCCAATGAGGGCATTTCAAATCTTCCTAAAACGTTATTGCCATAATGATGTGACTTTACACGCAACTCACCTTCAGGGGTATTCCGTCTTGTCTCCAACCATTGTGCTGTTTTTTCTTTGCCACGCGGTGCATCAAGTAATTCTTTACGAAAGATAATAACATTAGGTTGGGTATATTCCCTCGGCTGCAAACCTATACCATGCTCACCAGCAGATACATTTACACGAAAATAACCATCTTGTCCACCCGCTACTGCATTTAATCGTTCACAAACAGCAAGCAATTCCTGTTCTGTATATGGCATTTGAATACGGAATTGTAAGAGTGCCGTTTGCAACCTTTCCATATGGGCATCCCAAAACAGCACGTTCCCGTTATAAGTACGAAACGTCTCAAAAAAACCTAACCCATACAAAAAGCCGTGGTCAAATGGTGAAATTCGTAATTCATCCGCCGCTACGTAGTTTCCATTAATCCAGCACTGCATTTTGCTTCGCTCCTTGTACATACAATTCAATAAAATGTCGCAGAAGCTTTTTCCCCTGTTCGGTCATAATAGATTCTGGATGATACTGCACACCTTCTATTGGATAGTCTCTATGACGAATACCCATAATTTCTCCTTCTTCCGTCCACGCTGTTACATCAAAGCATTCTGGTAATGATTCTTTCTCCACAATAAGAGAATGATAACGCGTTGCTTTAAATGGATTGGGCATACCTGCATGTAGCCCTAGTTCCGCATGTAACACTGGAGACGTTTTACCGTGCATTAAACGCTCAGCACGAATAACATGTCCGCCAAATACTTGGGCAATCGCTTGATGTCCTAGACAGACACCTAAAATAGGGATATTTCCCGCGAAATAACGAATAATGTTTAAACTTTCACCTGCTTCGTTCGGACTACAAGGCCCTGGAGAAATAACAATCATATCAGGCGCAAGTTTTTCAATATCGTCAATCGTTAACGAATCGTTTCTTTTTACTATTAACTCATGTCCAAATTCTCCAAAATACTGCACAAGATTATATGTAAAAGAATCATAGTTATCAATCATTAAAATCATTTTGCTCGCTCCTCCGCCATCGCCTTAGCCTGCCACATCGCTTTTGCTTTATTTAGAGACTCTTGGTATTCTCTTTCTGGGACAGAGTCTATCACAATACCTGCACCAGCTTGTATATGAGCCATGCCATCTTTAACAAATGCCGTTCGTATCACAATATTTAATTCCATATCTCCTGTATAGCCTAGCCAACCAATAGAGCCTGTATATAATCCTCGACGAACAGGTTCCAGTTCTTCTATTATTTCCATCGTACGGATTTTAGGTGCGCCCGTAATCGTTCCGCCTGGGAACATCGCTCGCACAACATCTGCATTGGTCTTTCCTTCAGCTATTTCACCACGAACATTTGACACAATATGCATCACGTGTGAATAGCGTTCAATCACCATAAATTCGTCTACTTCAACAGTTCCGTAAGCTGAAACTCTCCCTAAATCATTACGCTCTAAATCTACAAGCATTACATGCTCAGCTCGCTCTTTCTCGTTATCAATCAATTCATGCGCCAATGCAATGTCTTCCTCTTCCGACTTCCCTCTTGGACGCGTACCTGCTATTGGTCGTGTTGATAACTCATTACCATGGCGCTTTACTAGCAACTCAGGTGATCCTGACACAACAGCGAACTCAGGCGCTTCAATATATGCCATATACGGCGACGGGTTAAATGCACGTAATGCCTCATAAACATCCATCGCGGTAGCATTTAGCGTTTTAGATTGACGTACAGATAAATTCACTTGGAACACGTCACCTTGTGCTATATATGTTTGAATTTTTCTCACTGCCGCTTCAAAATCCGTTCCTGCGAACGATACAAGTAATTCACTTTCATCATTAACCACTTCAACAGCACTTGTCTTTTCAAATTTTCGTAATTGTAAACCTTCCTGTGCCGCCACTTGCCAGGCTTGCGCGCGCTCTTCTAGATTTACATCGCTGTTTGCTAACTTCATAAGCGTCACTGCATTTGTCTTAACATCATGTACTGCCCAACAGTCAAATAAATAAAAATAAAGATCTGGCACCATTAAATCATCTGTTGCCACTATTGGTAGCTCTTCAATTTTTCGAGCGTAATCGTATGACACAAAGCCAATTGCACCCCCCTGAAAAACGGGTAGCTCAGGGTCATAAGCTAATTGATAGGTAGCTACTAATTGTTCTAGTAAATCAAGCGGCTCACCTAATAATATTTCACTACTCCCATTTCTCCATTTTACTAATAGACCACCTTCAATTGATTGGGCTGTTGCAAGAGGTTGCCAAGCCGCAATTGAATAATGCCCTCCACGTCCACTCTCTAAAAAAACATGGGCTTGTTCATGTTCTGTTTGCTTCTTATAACTATAAAAAAACGCGTCTGCGTCCATCTCCATTGTTATGGTAAATAATGTGTTCACGTTACTCTTCCCCTTTGAATCATATGATGTGATTCCATCTTAACTAGAAAAATGAAAAGATGCGAATGTTTTTGCTAACAATTAAATAACTATAACCATTCCTCATATTGCAACAGATTGTATGCACAATGCCAGTACACTTCAGTACCAATTGCATTGGCTCCCTGTCAAAACGCAAAAAGAAAGTTGATGGTAGTGGACGACTGGTGACTCCTGCGCAAGACGCGGCCATTCCAGCGCATTTTCAGGGTTTCGGCTTACATACATGCCCGCAAAAAGTGCACGTATGGCATAAAGCATGTCGCCATCACTATTCTAAAAAGAAAAAACTGCAGGCAAACTCAATTAAATGAGTTTGCCTACAGTTTGCGAGACTCGTAGGAGAGCCTTTTTTATTTTTATTAGTCTTCAAATTGATATAAAGGTGTAGATAGGTAACGCTCACCATTTGAAGGTACGATGGCAAGAACATTTGAGCCTTTGCCTAAACGTTTTGCAGTTTCGATCGCTGCATAAATTGCTGCTCCTGACGAAATACCGCATAGAATACCCTCTTCACGCGCAACTTTACGAGCTACATCGAACGCAATTTCATTTTCTACAGGGAATACTGATGAGTAAACATCTGTATCTAATACTGCAGGCACAAATCCAGCACCAATACCTTGGATTTTATGTGGACCTGGTTGACCACCTGAAAGTACTGGAGAGTCTTTTGGCTCAACAGCAATAATTTCGATTTCTGGGTACTTCTCTTTTAATACGCTACCAGCACCTGTAATTGTACCACCTGTACCAACACCCGCAATAAACGCATCTAATTTTAAGCCATCAAATGCTTCTACGATTTCTGGACCTGTAGTTAAACGGTGTACAACCGCATTAGCTGGGTTTGTGAATTGTTGAGGTAAAAAGTATCCGTGCTCTGCTGATAATTCTTCTGCCTTTGCGATAGCGCCTTTCATACCTGCTGGTCCAGGAGTTAACACTAAATCAGCACCGTATGCACGCAATAGATTGCGGCGCTCTAAACTCATTGTTTCTGGCATTACTAAGATTGCTTTATATCCTTTAGCTGCAGCGATCATTGCTAATCCAATCCCAGTATTACCTGAAGTAGGTTCAATAATAGTGCCACCTGGTTTTAGCGTGCCGTCTTGTTCAGCAGCTTCGATCATTGCTAACGCTAAACGGTCTTTTACAGAGCTTCCTGGGTTAAAATACTCTAATTTAACATAAACAGTACCTTCGTTCTCACCTGTTGCATGATTTAATTTTACAATTGGTGTTTTACCAACTAATTCAGCTACCGAGTTTGCTAATCTACTCATTTATCAATCCACTCCTAATCCCTACTATTTTTATAGGTTTTACTTATTTTGTATTTTATCAATTTTTCAGTTGAATTGTCAATCAATAAAACTTATATTTTCAGAATATTTATTAGAAGCCAGAAAGTATACTACTCCCTGGCTTCCTTTTATTATTTCTTTTCCTCACCATAATACCAAGTTGCCTTAAACTCAGACCAAAATGCTTCAGGTGTTATCGATTGTTGTAGTTGCTCCAACGCAAGCTCTCGTTCGATATGTTCTTTCACATCGTCATATGTAAAGGATTGACCTTCTATTACTTCTTGAACTTGCACAATTCCGTAATGTCCGTTGTCTAACTTAAATGCCTTACTAACCTCATTTGCTGATAAAGCTTTCGCTGCCTTCAAAATAGCTGGGTCAATATTGCCCTGCTTTTCAGTTAGGAAACCGATATCTCCACCTAAGCTTGCTGAAGCACTATCAATTGAAATTTCACGTGCAAGCACAGAAAAATCTGAGCCATTTTTCAGTTCACTTAACGCTTCTTCAGCAGCTTTCTTTGAATCCACCTCAATGAAATTCGTACGATAGCTTGTTTCAGTGTTGTATAGCGTTTTGTTTTCTTCATAGTATTTTTGAATACTATCTTCTTTTATAACTACATCTTTAGTCAGTACTTTATCTAAAATTAGACCTGAGCGAATTTTTTGTTTTAGCTGCTCAGCTGATAAATTTTGCAATGCCGTATCGAATTTATCTTGAGCTGAACGCATTAACGCAAGCTCTAAATTAATTTCTTTATCAGACACTTTTATTTTATATTTATCAGCTGCCTTTTCCATAACCGATTCATTGACTAAATTTTGGAGTGTTTCTTTACCATAGCGTTCTTCCATAGCAATCATCCACTCTTGGCGAGTTATCACATCACCATCAACGGCAGCGACCTGTTCGTCGCTACCGATTTCCTTACCGTTATTCGGAATTAACCAAGCAATTAACCATAAAAGATTTCCTAATAATAATATGGAGAAAACTATTAAAGCCGGTTTTGTTTTTAAACGGCGTTGCAATAAAGGCGTTTGGTTTGTTGAAGATGGTTGTGGTCTACGATTACGCGTTGAGCTCATCAATAAATCCTTCTAGTTCATCTTTTGAGAAATGGTACGTTTCTAAGCAGAAGTGACATTGTGCTTCAGCCTCTCCATCTTCATCAATCATTTCTTGGATTTCTTGTGAACCTAAGCCTAAAATTGCTGCTCCAAATCGCTCTTTTGAACATTGACATTTAAATTCAACCGGCATTGAATCTAAAATTTGGACTTTCCCTTCTCCTAATACAGCTTCTAAAATTTGCTCTGGTGTATAACCTTTTTCAATCATTTTTGAAACAGGTTCAATTGTTGCTAAATGCTGCTCGATTGCATCAATCGTTTCTTCTTCACAGCCTGGCATAAGCTGAAGAATAAAGCCACCCGCTGCAAGAATTGAATTATCTGGATTTACCAATACGCCAAGGCCTACAGATGAAGGCACCTGTTCAGATGTAGCAAAATAGTAAGTAAAGTCTTCTGCAATTTCTCCTGATACAATCGGTGTTTGTCCAGAGAACATATCACGTAAGCCAAGATCTTTTACTATCGTTAATGCACCTTCTGTTCCAACACCAGCTCGTACATCTAATTTGCCTTGCTCGTTTAAATCAAAATGCACATGAGGGTTTGTCACAAATCCACGCACTTCACCACGGGCGTTACTGTCAATCACCATAGGGCCGATTGGACCATTACCTTCCACTTTAATCGTAATTTTTTCTTCACCTTTTAACATTGCGCCCATCATTACACCAGCAGTCATTGAACGACCAAGAGCTGCCGATACAACTGGCCATGTATTATGTCGACGTTGTGCTTCCCCTACTGTTGCTGTTGTACATGCGGCAAAAACACGCACTTGCCCATTAAAACCTAACCCACGAACTAAATAATCTTTCATAAATGAAAAGTCCCTCTTTTCTTATTGGTTGCGTTTATATAATTTATATAAACCCTTTAATGTTAAAAATGGATCGACTACATCAATAGCTTGCGTCTCTCCAGCAATTAAATTTGCTAGCCCACCTGTTGCAATAACAAGCGGCTCTTCCTTACTTTGTGCTTTCATGCGATTAACAATGCCCTCAACTTGTCCAACAAAACCATAAAAAATGCCCGCCTGCATTGCAGAAACGGTAGTTTTTCCAACAATATGTGGAGGACGTAGTATTTCAATACGCGGTAACCTAGCTGCCTGCGTATAAAGTGCCTCAGTTGAAATAGAAATTCCTGGTGCAATAGCGCCACCCATGTAATCGCCTTTTTCATTCAAATAACAATATGTTGTCGCTGTACCAAAATCCACAATAATTAACGGTGCTTTATAAGCATCTAATGCTGCAATTGCGTTTACAATACGATCTGAACCAACTTCGCGAGGATTTTCATATTTAATATTCAATCCTGTTTTCACACCTGGTCCAACTACTAGTGGTTTTTTGCGAAAATACTTTTGACACATAGATTCTAATGAAAACATAATTGGTGGTACAACCGAGGATATAATAATGCCAGTAATTTGTTCAAATGAAATGCCTGCATGATTAAAAAAAGCTAATACTTGCATTGCATATTCGTCTTCTGTTTTGTGAAGATCTGTTACCATTCGCCAATGGAAAGCTAGCTGGTCATTGGTATCATAGACTCCCAATACTATATTTGAATTTCCTGCATCCAAAACTAAAATCATGGACGATGCCTCCATATCAAATTCACCTTTATGCCATATGCTAATTTGCATTATTTGTGCAAACCTACCTACAATGACTAGTCGCCCCTACTTTATATTAAAAAGGCTCAATAATGAACACTAAATAAAGTTTGAACACTTGAGAAAATGATACCACACTTTTAAGACAATGAAACAGCATTCCTACTCACGATAAAAGGAGCTACTCAACATTTTAGCAAGTAGCTCCTTAAACATTATTTAAAATTAAATTTTTCAGGATCTGGGCCGCAACGCAAGCCGTCGTTCATAGCATCTAACTGTGCCATTTCCTCATCTGTTAAAGCAAAATCAAAAACATGTAAGTTCTCTGTCATACGTGCTGGAGTCATTGTTTTTGGTATTGTGACAACATCATGCTGAACATCATATCGCAAAACGATTTGCGCTGGTGTTTTACTGTATTTACTTGCTAACTGTTGAATCAACTCTTCCTCTAACAAAGAACCATTCATTAACGGAGACCATGCTTCCACTTGAATACCGTGCTCTTTACAGAAGTGACGCACTTCTTCTTGCGTTAAATGAGGATGGAACTCAATTTGATTAATAACTGGAATAACCGTCGTTTCTTTTAACAAAAGTTCTAAGTGATGCACATGGAAATTACTTACGCCTATTGAACGAACTCGTCCATCCTGATAGATTTTTTCAAGCGCTTTATATGAATCGATATAATTCGTATCTAAACCTGGCCAATGAATTAAATATAAATCTAAATAATCTAAACCTAATTTTTCTAAACTACTATCATATGCAGCAAGTGTCTCTTCATATGAAAGTCCGTCATTCCAAACTTTAGAAGTGATGAAAAGCTCATCGCGGGAAACTAGCCCTTCTTCAATTGCGGCACGGATTCCTCGCCCGACACTTTCCTCATTACGGTACACTTGCGCAGTATCTATACTACGATAGCCTTTTGCAATAGCTGTTTTAACAGCCTCAGCTAGATCATCTCCATCTGGCACACGGAATACGCCATAACCTACTAAAGGCATTTTTAGACCATTGTTCAATGTTACATTACCCATATCCAACACTCCTATCCATTACGCAAATGCATAATATACTATTTATATCCTAATGCTTCAGGCCAAAAAAAGGCAAAGAAAAAGACTGCTTATGAAATTCATAAGCAGTCTTTAACGTGATTACTCACGCTTTTCGTCGATTCCTTTTGGCGCATCATTTTGTTCCGAACCTTCTTTTGGTAGATCCGCTGTTGTTGGTGTTGGCGCATCACTTAACAATTCTTTTTCAAGAACTGGCTTCCCGACTTTTTCTAATGACGGTTGTGCTTCAGCTTTTGGCGCTTCGTCTTCAACATTTTCCACCGCTTCTGGTTCTGGTAGGACACCATGATCACGTAAATGCTCAATTTCTTGCGCATTTAATGTTTCTTTCTCCATTAATGTATTCGCAATTAAATCAAGTAAATGACGTTTTTCTGTAAGGATTCGTTTAGTACGTTCGTATTGCGTATCGATAATTTTTTGCATTTCTTTATCGATTTCATAAGCAACTGAATCAGAGTAGTTCTGATCTGAATTGAAGTCACGACCAAGGAATACATTACCGCCTTGACTTGACCCAAATTGCATTGCTCCAAGATTTTCACTCATGCCATATTCTGTAACCATAGCACGTGCAATACTTGTTACCTTTTGGAAGTCATTATGAGCTCCAGTCGATACTTCGCCTAACACAATTTCCTCTGCCACACGACCACCAAGTAGTCCTGCGATACGGTCTAAAAGCTCTTGTTTCGTAGTGAAGAAACGTTCTTCCTTCGGCAACATAATTGCATAACCGCCCGCTTGACCGCGTGGGACAATCGTTACTTTATGAACTGTATCCGCTTCATCAAGTTCAAGACCTACTACAACGTGACCAGCTTCATGGAAGGATACAAGCTTTTTCTCTTTTGCTGAGTAAATACGGCTAGCTTTTGCTGGACCTGCGATTACACGGTCAGACGCCTCATCGATATCTGCCATATTAATCGAACGTTTACTTTTACGAGCTGCTACAAGTGCTGCCTCGTTTAATAAGTTTTCTAAATCGGCACCAGAGAAGCCTGGTGTACGTTGTGCTACAGCTGCTAAATCGACTGAATCCGATAAAGGCTTATTGCGTGCATGCACTTTTAGAATTGCTTCACGTCCTTTTACATCAGGATGCCCTACTGTAATTTGACGGTCAAAACGACCTGGACGTAATAACGCTTTATCTAAGATGTCTGGACGGTTTGTTGCAGCGATAATAATAATACCTTCGTTTGCACCGAAGCCATCCATTTCAACTAATAATTGGTTCAATGTTTGCTCACGTTCATCGTGACCACCGCCAAGACCAGCACCACGTTGACGACCAACAGCATCGATTTCATCAATGAAAATGATACATGGAGCATTTTTCTTCGCATTTTCAAATAAATCACGTACACGTGAAGCCCCTACGCCGACAAACATTTCTACGAAGTCAGAACCTGAAATCGAGAAGAATGGTACGCCAGCTTCACCAGCAACTGCACGAGCAAGCAATGTTTTACCTGTACCTGGAGGACCTACAAGTAAGATACCTTTTGGAATACGAGCGCCAATTTCAGTGAATTTACGGTGATCTTTTAAGAAATCTACGACCTCTACAAGCTCAGCCTTCTCTTCATCTGCACCCGCTACATCAGTAAAACGGACTTTTTTCTTTTGGTCATCATAAAGCTTAGCTTTACTTTTACCAAAGCTCATTACTTTATTGCCGCCACCTTGAGATTGACTCATTAGGAAGAAGAATAAGAAGATGATAATGATGAATGGAATAATACCTGTGAAGAACTGTACCCATCCACTCGTTTCTGGTGCTTTCAAGAAATCTATATTGCTATTCTTATCCTTAGCAGCTGCATCGATTCGATCCATCAATGATTGGTTATCGCGGGGAAGGTTTACTGTGAAACTTTCGCCTTTTTCATAACCTTTCATCGTACCTTCAACAATATATACTGATTTATCAGGTTGAATTTTTGCTTCTGTAATTTCATTCTTATCAAGAGCTTCTAAAAACTCTGGGTAAGTAATTTCTTTCGTCGGCGAATTACCACCGTTGAAAGTACCAAATATACCAATGATCACTAGGAAAATCAGTAAATAGAATATGGTATATCGAAATATTCGATTCATCTCCAGCCTCCTCATTACAAACAGAAAAATTATAAGTAAAATCTTAACATATCATGATTTCATCATACAACGAAAAGCCTTACTTAAAAAAAGTTTCGTTAGAATTTTGTCGAAATCTAAACATATTTATTCCTACTAATTACAATCCCAGCGTATTTTCACTTGGTGATTCCTTTTGGGCACAGCCTTTTATGTGTCCAAATTGAATAGTATTTTAACAATTCATCACCTGTGCATCCGCTGGAGGCTTAAAGCTGTTTCCACTCGGAAAACCAAGTGGATATTTAAGCATTAAAACGAATAAACTTCCGGTTTTAAAATACCGATGTATGGTAAGTTGCGGTATTTTTCCGCGTAGTCTAAACCATATCCAACTACAAAGCCATCTGGAACTTTGAAGCCAACATAATCAGCAGCAAGATTTACTTTTCGTCCTGACGGTTTGTCTAAAAGCGTAACAATTTTAATTGATTTTGCTTTACGATACTTAAATAAATCTACTAGGTAGCTAAGCGTTAATCCGCTATCGATGATGTCCTCGATAATTAATACGTCACGCCCTTCCACACTTGTATTTAAATCCTTTAAAATCTTTACTTCCCCAGATGAAACAGTAGCATTACCATAGCTAGAAACGTCCATAAAATCTAGCTCAATGAAAGAATCGAAACGTTTCATCAAGTCTGTCATGAATGGCATCGCACCTTTAAGTACGCCAACAGCCAATGGGAATGAATCTTTATATTCCTCTGTTAATTGGGCACCTAGCACGGCGATTCTTTCTTGCAGTTGTTCTTCTGTAATCATAATTTTTTCGATGTCATTTTGTAACATATCGATTCCTCCTCGTGTTGTTTCAAAAATTTTCAACCTGTATGTAGGTGAAATATTTTACAAAGACCATTAGTCTACGATGAGCACTGTATCATCGCTTGGCTGCGGGGTTGTTGAAAAGTAAATCCCCATACGCACACCAATTACCGCTACGACCTCGTCAGATTGAGAAATCAGTAACGGCCAGCTATTTCGCTCATTTAAAGGAATCTTTTCATCTATAAAAAGGCGAGATAAACGTTTCGGCTTATCCATTCCTTTTAACAGCATTCGGTCTCCTTCCTTACGTGCCCTAATATAGAGTGGAAGTGTAAGTTTATTAGCGTTAAAGTAAAAAAGTTGTGCAGACTCCGTAAGCAAATCAGGTGCCAATTCAGACAGACGAACGACAGATAGACGAATACCATTTATCATTATCGCCTCTCCATTAGCAGTTAAAACAAATCCTTTTTCTGGATAAATCTCACTTTCTAATGAATTGCTTTTTTGAATCGTCAATTTGCCATAACGGCGAACTGCTATAAAACCTTCTGGCAAGTGAATTTCAGCATACCCAGATGTTGTTTCACAAAGCTTTGAAAGCGAAGTTAAAATAGCATAACTTTGTATCGTATTTGAATCTTTGTAAAGATAGTTTAATAGTATTAAAATGAGCCTCCTTTGTAAAGCAGGTGCTACCATTTCAAACGCTTCTATCTCCATACTATACATATTTCCATTGTATATTTTTACTGTTTTTGAAAATATGTCTTGCGCAAGGGTCATTAAGTACGCATCATCCTCTTGCAAATGCTTTGTAAAACGACTCGTCTGCTCAGCTACACGTGGGTTTTCCGCTTCCAATAGTGGTACTACGTGGTGTCTAAAGCGATTTCTTACGTAGGAATCTTTCGTATTGCTCGCGTCTTCACGATAATTCAAGCCTTGCTTCTGTAAATATTCCCTTATTTCAGACTTTGTAACCGTTAAAAACGGACGAATTAATGATTTTCCTTCAAAAAAACGCTGTGAGCGAATACCTTGCATACTATTCATCGTGGCATTTTTCGTCAAGGCCATTAATACTGACTCCAGTTGGTCGTCCGCATGATGTGCAGTTACAAGCTTGGTTGCCATCGTTGTATGTATGATTTCACCAAAATAACGATAACGTTCTCTACGGCAAATTAGCTGCGAGTTGCCATTTTCTGACGCTAAAATTTCTGGAATTGGAATCGCTGTTGAATGCAATGTAATGCCGTATTTATCACAATAACTTTGCACAAAAGCTCGATCCTCTGCTGAAGCCTCACCTCTTAACATATGATCGACATGCACTGCCTCGATTTCAATCCCCCATTGTTCTTTTGTTTTAACAAAGTAATGGAGTAGCGCCATTGAATCTACACCACCCGAAACGGCGATGAGAAGATGATCGTCTTGCTGTAGTAGTTGCTCTTCATCAATAAATTGTTTGACCTTTAATTCAAATGACAAACGCTTCTCCTCCCCTTTTCGTTTTCTTTTATGAAGACTGACTCATGGAATATTGGACTGGTTTAAATACCGCCCATGTTGGTACGACGTGGGTAACTTCTAACATTAACACTGTACAGTCATCTTCTATTTCATAATACGACTGGAAGGACTGCATAATCGTTGTTAATTTATCTTGAATTGTTTTATTTGTGCTTGCTACCTGTTGTGCGAACGCTAAAAACGCTTCTTCCTGTTCATCCCAGTCGGCGACACTTGAAAACAGACCGTCTGAATGCATAAGAATGACATCGCCTGCCTTAAGCTTTCTTTTTTCAGCTTCTACTGCTGAGATCGACAAAAAGCCAACTGGTGCTGCGTTACTTTCTACTTTCAATACCTCTTTACCACGTAAAATATAGGTGGACATGCCTCCCGCCTTCCACGACCATAAGTCACCATGTTGTAAATCCACAAGAGCAAAATCAAGCGTTGCGTACATATCGTCTTGTTGCTTTAATGACATCACGTAATGCAAAGTATGCATAGCCGTCTCAGGATTCATATTGAAATTCAAGCATTCACGCATTAAATGAATCAATTTTCTACTCTCATGCTGTGCTTCTTTACTCTGTCCCATACCATCGGACAATAATATCGCAAATAGCCCTGGATGCAATTGGAACAGTGCGTGTGAGTCACCAGAATACAATGTTGCATCTTTTGACATGCTATATATATCATACTCTACTTCAAAGCTAATAGCTGACCTAAAGCTTACTTGTATGTGACGAAATGGTACATCACACTCGACTACCTTTTCAATTTCGAATGGCTCATCAAAAGTATCATATAAAATTGGTAAAATCATACGCTCCGCCAGTGTCGTGTCCTCTTCCCAGTCGACACGTGCAGGTGCTAATGCACATACGATTTTTCGTGCTCCCGCCTTATTGCTTAGCACATCAAGTTGAAAACATTCTATATGGGCATCTTTTAATCGTTGAACAATATCCTTCTCCACACTAACAAATGAAATTGTTTCTTCTTTCATCTCAGCGATAAGCTGATTAAGATGATTACTCATATCACGTAGTTGTAATGCAATCATTTTTTTACCGTGAAAATACTGGCCATTTATTCGTTCTCTATAAAGCTCCGTATCCAGCTCCTCAAATATTTTCGTTGATTTAACGCATTTATAACGTATTTGTTCTTCCACTCGATGAATAGCAGACTCCTTCCCTACGCCTTTCATATGAAACCAATCCGTCATTAGCTTGTCCATGCCGTTATTTTGTGCTCCCCAGCATCGATCATGACGGAAACAGCTTAAACAAGTATTCATAGGGGAAACTTCTTCCTTCACCGCTACAGGAGCCGTCATAAAGCGTTCAAAGACTAATTCTTTCATGAAATGAACGAAGTGTTGAAAGTGCTCTAGCTTAAATGTAACATGCTCTGTCAACCAATGCTGCCTTGCTAATAAAACTTCTTCTCGTTGTGGAAAAAGCTTATGCCGTACTTTATCTGAATAGCTTTTAGGAATAACTAAAAAAGCAATACTGCCTAAAGCTATGGAAGTGAAATACACACTATCTAAAGGTAATGTTGCATCATAAAATAGAAAAAACACACTTGGCAAGATACTACCAATCGCCACGCCAAATCTCCCTGCACGTGCTGCCATACCTGCACAAAGACCTGTTAAGGTAATGACCGATAGCATGCCTGTAAATGATAGCTTAGCCACTCCGATAAGCGTTCCAAGTATCGCTCCTATAACTGTTGCTAGTGGCACACTTCCTACAAATGCACCGAAGCAAATTAGAGCTTGCAATAAAAAAATCGGCAACGAGAAATAGCTAATGACGACCGCTTGCATCCCCGTTAGCATGGCAGCAAATACAACTAATGCCGAACCTAGCCGCTCATATGTCCAATTACTTGTAAACCACTCATAAGAGTTGATGAAGAGCACTTGCATAAATAACGTCATAATAAGCGCTAAAGCTACCTCACAACCTACATAAAATTGTACAAGCACTGGCGGAAGACCTTGATACATTATGCCCTGCCACAGCACTTGTACGCTTAGTACAGCAAGGGATACGGCAATGCTTTGGGGGAGTCGCCAATATCGGAAACGCATTATACACTCGTACATGCCTATTTGTAATGCTAGAATGAGGACTTGTCCAAAACCTAGGAAATAGCAGCCTATTAAACCGCCAAATAATACGAATTTCGCATACTCTTTATATTTACTGCGAATAATCGCCCAAAAAGGGACAGAGAAAGGTACAGCTGCTTCAAACACAACAGATTGAGCTAAAAAAAAGGCTGTTAAAAAAAATAGGGAACCTATAAACAATTGCCTTTTTCTCGCCCCCGATTTTTGGTCGTCTACATTCACTGTTTCATACCATTCAACACTCGTCATTTCATAATCCCCTTTCTACACTTTTTCGTTATTATAAGAAATTATGTGTGGAAAGATTGTCTGACGATGGCAAAAAAAAATATAAACATTTCGACGAATACATATGCATAAATACGATAATTGTCAGTAACTACTAAAAAAATGGGTAGCTGCGCATATTTGCAGTAAATATTTTTCGCAATATTCCAACATTAACTGTATTTATGGTACTAATGTCAATATTCGCGTACAAATAATTCCTTTCTTTGTCTATTCATTAAGCTAATACACGTTTTTTCAACTTTAGTAGATTTTTATTAAACTTTTTTAATAAAGATGTTGACACTTTGTTTAATGGATTGTATTATTTAACTTGTCCTTTAAAAAGACATGCGGAAGTAGTTCAGTGGTAGAACACCACCTTGCCAAGGTGGGGGTCGCGAGTTCGAACCTCGTCTTCCGCTCCAATAAAGTTTGGCGGCCTAGCTCAGCTGGCTAGAGCGTACGGTTCATACCCGTAAGGTCGGGGGTTCGATCCCCTCGGCCGCCACCATATTTGGCCCCTTGGTCAAGCGGTTAAGACACCGCCCTTTCACGGCGGTAACACGGGTTCGAATCCCGTAGGGGTCATACATATAAAAACGTCTCAGAAGCACTTCTGAGACGTTTTTTCTTGTTTTAAACCTAATACGTCAGCATTTTAGTATGCCTACCTTCTCATCTTATGGCATACTAATTATAAAATGCACGTGTTACTAGGAGGTTCACTTTCTTTGGGTTCATTAACTAAAGCTGCTTTAACATGCGGGAGTGGCTCAATGATCATTCTCGTATCAATACTTATTAACTTACCCTTCGTCATTCAAATTTTCTTACTTTTTGCAGGCCTCATCATAAGCGTATATGGTGTGTACTTACTCGTTAAAATGGTCACTAATCCTGTGGAGAAGACGCCTGAAACACCACCAGAGAAGCCTGTATCAGCTCCGAAAAAGAAAAAAGGGCCCACTTCAACTTTATAGGTATACTCTATCCATTCTCGTACTTTGTAGAGTGTAAACACCCCGTCGATTAGCATTCCATTCGCTCCCTTTGTACAGGTACGGCACTTTTCTGGTGACTGCTAGACAAAGCCATTTGCTGCTTGCGCTAATCTCGCAGAAATGTCGCACCTTCCCAAAGTAAGAGAAATGACATATTTGGCGTCGCGCGTCGCCAATTAAATACTTTAGGTCAATCACACGTAATTTCTACAACATGAAATTACGTTTTTTAATGTCAAAATACGAATGCCCTCAGCAACTGTATACCATTGTTGCTTCCAAATAAAAAAAGATTAGCCTTTGTCATAAACAAAAGCTAATCCCCGTTCTATTTAATACACTTTTTCTACGATTAAAACAGTCAGCAAACTACCCTCTTCTAGCCCCGCGACCACCACGTTTTGACTCTGTAGCACGTTTTAATGTTGCTAGACGTTCATCACTATCTTTTAAGAAACGTGCCATTTTTTGCTCAAAGTTTTCCTTCGGCTGATGGCGTTCGTTACGATCATTAGAACGATTGTCACGACGCGGACGTTGAGGACGCTCTGGTCTCTCAGCTTGAGGCTTTGCTTTACGAATCGAAAGACCAATCTTTCCATCCGCTTCAACATTCATCACTTTTACTTCAACTTCATCTCCAACTTTTAGATGCTCATTGATATCTTTTACATAATTGTCAGCAACTTCACTGATGTGTACTAAGCCTGTTTTGCCGTCTGGCAGCTCAACGAATGCTCCAAAATTTGTGATTCCTGTTACTTTACCTTGTACCTTGCTGCCTACTTCAATTGACATAAAAAAAATGCTCCTCCTTAAAAATTAAGCGACTCTTTTGAGCCATGTAATCAATTTAATCAAACTTTTTACTTCAATAAGTTTCTCTTTTCATTATATATAACTAAAAAAGAGTGTCAACAATACATAGCTTATCAGTCGTCTTTTTTATCTTCCTTATCAGGAATAATGAAAATAATTTCACCTTCCTCAGATAAGAAGTACTCTTTGCGTAATAACTTTGCAATATACTCATCATCTTCTAATTGTTTGATTTTAAGATTTAGTGAATCCTGCTCATCTTTTACCTTTACCAAATGCTGAGTTGCCTCTTGTTTTTTCTGTTCTTTTTCAGCTAACGTCTCCGATTGATGGACTAGAACATTTATGAGGAAGGCGATAATGACGACCGGCACAACCGCAAAAAAGACAATTCGGCGCAATTTTCGTTTACGCGATTGCATTTTACGATTCATAGCTTTATCCGTGTTACGGACATAGTCATTATCAAGCTTGGTGTAGTTTTGTTGTTCATTTTTTGATGAATGACGTTTAGTCATGCCCGCACCTCCGAAATTATTGTTGTCTTTTATTATACTTGATATATCGAAATTTTTTTAATAAAGTGTAGGACAAATACGAATAAATTTTGACAAAAGGTCTTAAGACGAATGCACCAATTTTCATAAATATGTGTAGGATTTGTCGAATAATAGCGATTATTAAACGTACGATAAACCAAAATGGTTTCCATGTTATATTCACTATTATACGCGCAACGAAACGTAAAAAGCTTTGAAAAAAGGTCTGATATAAAAATATACCTGCAATCTGCGCAAGCGGGTCGTATGCCCGCCATGCGCCATCTTTTAGCCAAAACAATAAATAATACGTTAACCCTCCTAGTAGAATCCAAGTCAATAATTCTAAAACCATCATCCACTTTCGGAGGCTTGACCTTTTGGGAGTTGAAAAAACAATGAGCCTTACACTATCAATAATAAATCCAACTGCGATACCGCTCACAACCATGACTAATAGCTGAACGAATTGCTGGCTAACAATCATCCAAACAATTTATGAAGGAAACCTTTCGAGAAGCCACTTTCCTCCTCGTCATACTGCAAGGTTTTTACAGTTCCTTCAAGTGTCAATAACCCTTTGTCAACATCTAAGTGAACGATATGCAGTTCCTCTCCACGAATCAATAAATGCCCTTGGGACGTCTTAATAAAAAACTCTTCCTGATCAAAGCGTTCAATTGATTTTACAGAAGTCATGTCCATTCTTTTACGATTACGAATCGTTAAAATATGTTCTCCAGATGGAATTGTGTAACGATTACTTTCTTGATGTAGCGTCATTTTTTTCCTCCTTTAGTCGTCCTAGCTTCTGTTCACTTTATGCGGACAACCTTAAAAGCATGACAAACTTTATGAAAGTTGCCTTACTTTTATTAGGAAAAATTTATAACGTTACTATCGAGCACACTTAAATTCAGAGACCTCTAAATTAATCTTCGTCATCAATAAATTCAGGCTCAACCTTTTCAAGACGCTCTTCTTTTAAAATTGTGAACATCTTTGCTGCATCTTCTTTTTTAACAGTGTCACGTAATTCTTCTACACGAGCTGTTACAATTTTTTGGCCAAAACGAATAGCTAGCTCGTCACCAGCCTTTACACTACTACTAGCCTTTGCTACTTTGCTATTAATTGTGATACGTCCTTGGTCAGCGACTTCTTTTGCTAACGTACGTCGTTTTATTAATCTTGAAACTTTTAAATATTTATCTAATCGCATTTTATTACTCCTTCTCAAGTTGCTTTGCTTCAAGCCAAAAAGCATCTAATTGTTCTAGTGTATAATCTGAAAATGGCTTACCGCTAGCCTTTACTTTCGCTTCTACATAGCCAAAGCGTCTTGCAAATTTCTCATTTGCATGTAACATGGCCTCTTCGGGTGATAGCTTATAAAAACGAGCTAAATTCACGAGTGTAAATAACACATCTCCAAATTCATCGAGGCGCGTCATATTAGACCCTTTCGCCACTTCATGTCGGAATTCCTGCCACTCTTCTGCAAACTTATCCCATGCACCATCTACATCAGGCCAATCAAAACCAACTTTAGCAGCCCTTTTTTGATAATTGTACGCTGTTTGCAATGCAGATGAAGCACGGTATTCCTCTTTTAATAACGGCTTGTCACTAATACCTTTTTCTTCAGCCTTTATCGCTTCCCAATTAGCAACAACACCGTCTGCATCTTCAACTGACACATCTCCAAATACATGTGGATGACGACGAATCATCTTTTCACTAACGGCAGCCAACACGTCCTCTAACGTGAAATAGCCTTGATCTTCTCCGATTTGCGCATGTAGAAATACTTGTAATAACACATCCCCAAGCTCTTCAATCATTGCAAAATCATCCTCTGCATCTACAGCGGCTAAATATTCATGTGCTTCCTCTAGTAAATATTTCTTTAACGATTCATGCGTTTGCTTTTGATCCCAAGGACAGCCATTTGGTCCACGCAAAGTAGCAATAATTTGACGGAAAGTTGTCCAATCACGTAACGCTTCCTCCTGTGAAGTCACTGGTGGCACATATACTGTTGTTAAATTATTTACTTCAACGCTTTGGTCAAGCTCATATAGCGGAACTGTCACTAGCTTCTCTTGTGAGGAGCCCGCTGCTGTAACGACCGTTACTGGATATTCATCATCATATTTCTCCATTAATGTCAGCTTCACTTCCGACGCACTGAATGTATCATATACTTGCGCAATTAAAATGTGCTGGCGCATATTAATGTCATGCATAGAAAAGCTCGTACCATCCAGAAATTGAAAGCCCTCAATTGGATCAATTTTTAATGCACCAAAAATCGGGTCTAAGAAGCTCTGACCACCTTCTATTACTACATTGACCTGACCTTCTTCCGCCGCTTGAATAAGTAGCTGCACAGTTTGCTCTGCAACTAGCGGATGACCAGGTACAGCATACATTACATCGCCCATTGAAGTGGCCTCGATTAATCTTTGTGCAATTTCTTCATATACTGGCTGGAATGTACCATGCTTCTCATATACAGCGTCAAAGCTTTCAAATTGTAAGCCTTCGTTCGCTAACTCCTCTAGTACAGGGTGATCGACCGTCCGAACAAACAATTTATTTGCCGCTTTTAATTTTTTATAAACACCCATTTGCAGTTGATTGAAATCACCCGCACCAAGGCCAATTATCGTTAATGTATTCAATAACTCCACCTACTTCTTTCTATTTAACCATAGTTGATAAACAGCCATTCTACGACCAAAAGGCAGTAGATACCATTCCTTTTCAGCAAGTACTCGTAGCTTTGCAATGCAAGTAATCATCACAACGGCGCCAATACAAACCGCACTAAAGCCAGCTCCCACTGCGACAAGGCGTTCAGATAAAAAGCCTTGTAACAAAGTAGGGACAAATCGTAGCCACACTATTACGACCACTGTCATACATAATGAGGCAACACTAATTTTTTGATAAAAGCTTGCTGGTGCCAATTGAATACCTGTTATTTTCTTTAAATACAGTACGAGCGCTAATGCTGTCAACAAAAGTCCCACATTATTAGCAACAGCAGCTCCGAGAACACCCAACGGTCCAATTGTAAACACATTTAGCACTACTTTTAATAAAAAGCCTATTAATAAAAATACAGCTGGTATTTTTAATTTTCCATACCCTTGCAATATCGCTGTAAATGTCAAAATAATTGACAATGGTACAATTTGTAGGACATATAGCATGAGTACTTCTGATAGTGCATCTGTTTTAAATAGCATGGCATTAATATAAGGCATAACAAGTATTAGCCCTAGGGAAGCTGCCCAGCCAAACAATACCGATGCTCTATACGTAAGCTGTATAAACGGCATTGCACTTCGGCCATTTTGCTTGTTAGACATATGTGCAACAAGGGGCACAATGGCAAGCGATAACGAGGAAGCAATAACAACCCCTAGCTGTACCAATGGTTGTCCACGATCATAAATACCTTTTGTTTCCTTTGCTATTGTCTCGTCCATCCCACTATCTAATAGTAGTGAAAAAATAGTAAATGAATCGACAAGCTGATAGCCTAGCAATAATAAACTACTCATACTTACACTTAAACTAAGTAATGTTACTTCTTTTAACACAGGCAAGCTTGCAAGTCGTTGTTGTTTTTTGCCAATAAAAGAACCAAAGCGTTTTCTAAAAAGAAACGCAATTAATAATAAGCCAACTACTTCTCCGACGACCGTTCCAATAATAGCCATTTGCCCTGCCCCATAAAGGGATTTTGTTGTTGACATTATGATAAATGTTCCAGCTAAAATGACAGAAACTCTTACCGTTTGCTCCAATACTTGTGCATAAGCAATAGGCTCCATAATTCCTCTCGATTGGAAGCCCCCCTTAAAAACAGCAAGTGCTGGCATTACTAATACAATGAAAGATCCTGTTCGTAGTAATGGTGCAAGGCTGGTATCACCCATCATTGTTGCTAAAACATCTGCTCCAGCAAATAAAATACCAAAAAATATAAAAGATAAAACTGTTAAATAGCGGAAAATAATCCGCATTATACTTCGTCTTTTCTGTGTACGTTCTTCCTCATTTACTATACAATCATTATCTGCAAGCATTTTTGAAATGGCTACAGCAAAACCACTTGACGTCCATACTACAAAGATAGATATGACAGGATACACTTGTTGGTAAATGTAAAATCCCTCGTCACCAACTAGATTTTGAAAAGGTACACGATAAATTGCGCTTAACACTTTCACAATAAGGGCAGCAATGGTTAATAATGCCGCTCCCTTCATGTAACTTTTCATACCAAATCGTTCCGACATAAATTGTCCTCTTTCCTTCATTTAACAATGCCCATAGTATAGCATACCTCAAAAGTATGACGCTCACGTTAACACTGTTTCCGCTTTCGGCACAGTATTATGTATACAAAAAAAGTTATTGTTCACCCTAAAAGAGTCATGACAATAACTTTCGATGTTCATCAATTATTCATTTGTTTAGATAAGAAATTAGCAGCTGTTTCCACTACTTTTACTTCTACTTCGCCTACAAAATGGACTTTAGATAAAACAATGATACAACCAATTGGATCACCATTTACCATGATTGGTGTTGCACAATATGATTTTACTTGCTCATATTGTCCAGGAACAATCTCAATAGTTGTTTCCATTTTCTCAATTTTTGTTGAACGCTCGTCCATAAAACCTTCTGCAAAAGAGGTAATACGGCGATTAATATATTCTTTCTTGCCAATCCCTGCAACAGCGATTACTTCGTCTCGGTCTGTTACAAACGCTGGAGTGCCTAGCGTTTCATACAATGTTTCTACATACTCACGTGCGAATTCTCCTAAATCATTAATTGGAGAATACTTTTTCAAAATGATTTCACCTTCACGGTCCGTATAAATTTCTAACGGGTCACCTTCACGAATACGTAGCGTTCTACGAATTTCCTTTGGTATTACCACACGTCCTAAATCATCTATACGACGAACAATTCCTGTTGCTTTCATGCTAAACTGCCTCGCTTTCGTATTCATTAAAATTTTTCTACAACAATAGTATGGTTTTTCTTAAGACAATCTATGCAAAAAATGAACGAAAAGGATTTTGAATCCAACATTATTTTTTTTAATAAAAATTTGTCTTTTCATACAATAAGGCTGAACTTGCCAATTTGTCAACAAGTTCAGCCTTTTTTCACATATTTTTTTTCGAATTTGCAATAATCTGCATTATTTCTTCTAATATATCAAAATGATGGCATTTATTGCATTTACGCTCATCAATTGTCAATATCAATTGCATACTATCCATTCCGAAGCCAACAGCTCGCTCAAATTTCATCGTTTCCGTTACAATTTTACTGCCATCTATTTTTGCAGAGCCTTCTTCAGAGATCAAAATGGAAATAATCTTTTGCTTTTCTTTAATAGAAGTAACGCCCATTTCTAGTCCCCAAATTTTCATGCGAGCAATACGAAGTAACCGTTCTGTCTCAATCGGTAAATCACCGAAACGGTCTTGTAATTCTTCAACAATCTCTTCGTATTCATCGACCTGGTCCATCGCTTTAATGCGCTTATACATTTGAATTTTTTGATAACCATCTGGAATATACGCATCTGGAATATACGCATCAATATTGAGTAAAATTTCTATCTCTGGCTTCTCCTCTTTTTTCACGCCAGTTTGTCGCTCCGCAATGGCCTCTTCAAGCATTTGTGAATACAAGTCAAAGCCGACAGAATCAATAAAGCCATGTTGCTGAGCACCCAATAAATTACCAGCTCCACGAATAGATAAATCTCGCATTGCGATTTTAAAACCAGATCCGAGCTCCGTAAACTCTTTAATAGCCTGTAGTCGTTGCTCTGCCACATCTGTAAGTACTTTATCACGCTGATACATAAAATAGGCATATGCTACACGGTTTGATCGACCTACGCGACCTCGTAACTGATACAATTGTGCTAAACCCATTCGATCTGCGTCATGAACAATAAGTGTGTTGACATTAGGAATATCAACACCAGTCTCGATAATGGTAGTCGTTACTAGGACATCATAATCCCCTTCAATAAAGGCTAAGATGACAGATTCTAATTGGGATTCAGTCATTTTACCGTGTGCATGTCCGATACGTGCCTCAGGGACAAGCATCTGAATCTCGTCCACCTTCCGTGCCATATCCTCTACTCGATTGTATAAGTAAAATACTTGGCCACCACGTGCCATCTCTCGCTCAATGGCTTCTCGTACAAGTGCGCCACTATGCTCCATTACATAAGTTTGCACTGGGAAACGGTTAGCAGGGGGCGTTTCAATAACCGATAAATCTCGCACACCTACCATAGACATATGCAATGTTCTTGGAATAGGCGTTGCAGTTAAAGTTAATACGTCCACATTCGTCTTCAGTTGTTTAATTTTTTCCTTATGTGTAACACCAAAGCGTTGTTCCTCATCTACAATGAGTAGGCCAAGATCTTGGAATGTTAAATCTTTAGATAATATTCGATGAGTTCCTATTACAATATCAACTTGCCCATCTTTTAATCCCTTTAATGTCGCTGCTTGCTCCTTTTTCGTACGGAAACGAGATAAGAGTCCAACATTAATGGCAAAGTCCTGGAATCGATCACGGATTGTCTCGTAGTGCTGCTGCGCTAAAATCGTCGTAGGCACTAGGAAAGCAACTTGTTTTCCGTCTTGAATGGCTTTAAATGCCGCACGAATGGCTACCTCTGTTTTGCCATACCCCACATCACCACATACAAGTCGATCCATTGGACGTTCACGTTCCATATCACGTTTTACTTCGATAATTGAACGCAGTTGGTCTTCTGTTTCTTCATAAGGGAATGATGTCTCAAAATTTCGCTGATCATCGTTATCAGGCGCAAAAGCATGCCCTTTTTCTGCTTCTCGCTTAGCGTAGAGCTTAATTAAATCATCTGCAATATCTTGAACAGCAGAGGAAACCTTCGCTTTGGCTTTTTTCCACTCCGCTCCACCTAATTTATGTAGCTTCGGCTCTCGATCTTCGGATGCCACATATTTTTGAATTAAATCGATTTGCTCCACAGGCACATATAACTTATCATCTGCGCGATATCGTATATGCAAATAATCTTTATGTGTCCCATTGACTACTAGCGTTTCTACACCGATATATTTCCCTATCCCATGATGGACGTGCACAACATAGTCACCAGGCTTAATTTCTGTATAGCTTTTAATACGTTCTGCATTGGTCATTTTTTGAGGTCGTGATTTTTTCTTCGCTTGCTGTTTAAATAATTCATCCTCTGTTACAACAGCTAAACGCTGCAAAGGCAGTTCAAATCCGCTTGATAATCCACCTTCTATAATATACAGGCCAGCATCAGTCGGCTCCCCAATTGTTGCATGAATGTCATATTCCTCAAGCATTTGCTGTACACGTTTCACACGGCTTTTATCCCTAGCTACGATAAGCACCGCGAATTTACCGAGCTGCCATCGCTCAATTTCACTTTGTAATAATGCCATTTGTCCGTGGAATTGCTGCATCGGCTTGCATGAAAAATTAGTTGTCTTATTGAACGTAATGCCAGCAAACGTACGTGAAAATAATGAGAAATATAGCTTCTGCTGTGTTAGCATTGCTAAAATCTCCTTTAAAGAAAAGGCTGGCTTTACATCATGTACCATTTTCCCTTCTTCAATCAGTGATAAAAACCACTCTTCTTCTTCACGCTCCCACGCATCCATTACTTCTTGAATACGACCAAGCTCGTCAAATAATACGATGCCATCCTGTGCAAAATAATCACCTAAATAAGCCGTTTTATCATATAACAAGGAGCCGTATTTATTAACGAAATCTGGTAGGTTTCCTTGTTGCAACAGTTCAATATCGTATTGAATATGTTGATAAAGAAGCTCTTTCGTCTCCTGTTTTTTCACCTTTTTCAAGCTTGTCGCCAACGCACTTTCTAAGCGCCCTGCTAAAGCTATTCGCTCTTCCTTTGTCAAAATGACTTCTGACGCAGGTAAAATACGAACTTTTTGTAATTTATCTATTGAACGCTGATCATCTGCAGAAAATGTACGAATCGAGTCTACTTCCGTATCAAATAACTCTATTCGAATAGGCGCTTCTAAATATGGAGGATAAATATCTAAAATGCCTCCACGCAAAGCAAATTCACCAGGCGTAGTTACCATTGAATTACGGACGTACCCCATCGCCACAAGCGTTTGGAGCCATTCCTCAATTTGTACTTCCTCGCCTACCGTCGTCTGTAAAAAATAATGTATCCAATGCTCTTTCGGAGGCAACATTTTTCGCAAGCCAGCAATAGGTATAATGTAAATGGCTTTTTCACCTCTCGCTAGACAATCAAGCGTTGCGATACGCTCTGCTCGAAGCTCTGGAGAGGCTACTGATAAGTCTGCAGCAATAAACTCATCTGCTGGATAATAGTGGACATACTCCTCCCCTAATAAACCAACAAGCTCATCCGCCATTTTTTGTGCCTGCAATAAATTTGGCGACACTATATAAATAGGTTTTTGTACATGGTCAAATAACGCATCGACCATAATTGGTCGTGCGCTTCCTGTTAAACCTGTGATGAGCTGAGATGCTGTATTGCCGCTCTGAATCTCCTGTAAAAATGATGTGATATGTTTGTCCTGCGACACAATCTGTCGTAAAACTTCCACAGTCAAAAGCCCCTTTCAGCGCGAAAATTCTAATTATTTAATGTGTTTCATACTACCAATCTAGTACAATATTACACATTTCATTTGTCTAATTATCAAGTTCACCTTTGTGTAATTGTCCTAGCATTAAACTCTCGGTTTAGAATACATGATGTATTGATATTCATCATGTGAATTATCATCACTTTACTATTGACAGTAATGTCATATGCTACTTCAAAAATAAAAACGGAAAAAGCTTTGAACGCACGCAATGTGCGCCAAAGCATCCTTCCATTATTGAATCCATTTATTGAGTGCGTGATAATCTGGATATTGTCTAAGCGAATCCTCACATTGCTCACAAATGCAGTGTACAGTCGTTTGTCCATGTTGATCTTTCTCAACATAATCGTCTGCCTCACCTAATTCAAAAATATGCAACTTTCGAATTGTATCATCTGCATCAAATGGTAGTGTTCCTATTTCTACTTCACAATGCCTACAACGGTAGCGAATTGCCATCTCCAAATCATCCTCCTTTAAGCAACTTACTACTTAAAGTATAGACATTTTGGAAAAGGATTATGCACCGTTAAATTGGCTCATCACATCAAGAAATGGTTTTGAAAGAGACGCTTCTATTGCATTCACACTATTATTAATAGCATCTGCCATAACTATATTGTCTTCTTTAGAAAACTTCGATAGCACATAATCCGCTACCTTCATGCCAGTCGGTGGACGACTCACACCAATGCGAATTCGGTTAAATTCCTGTGTTCCTAAATGTTGAATCAAAGATTTAATGCCATTATGTCCACCCGCACTACCTTTTTGACGCAAACGCAATTTTCCTGTTTCTAAATCTAAATCATCATAGATGACAATTAAATCTTTTACATCAATATCAAAATAGTCCATAAGAGGTCTAACACATTCACCTGATAAGTTCATATATGTTAACGGCTTAACAAGTAGAACCTTTCCTTCAGGACGATGTACTGTTGCATACATGCCATTGAACTTTGAAGTAGCTAATGGCGCATCCCACTTTTTAGCTAATGCATCAATTACATCAAACCCAATATTATGTCTTGTATGCTCATACGGTTTACCTGGATTCCCTAAACCAACGATAATTTTCATAAGTACCTCACTTCTTTCAATCTAATAGTCATTATTTTACCATACTGAGCTATAAGAAAACATTTCGTTCAACCCAGTTATGAACAAATATACGAATGATAAAATTTTATTCCTAGCTTATAAAATTTCATTTTTATTACAATAAAAAAAGCTATCAAGTCCGTCTTTTACGACTTCCTCGATAGCCTTCCCTTTAAGTAAACATTTAACCTTCTGACTCAACGCTTTCTTCAACTTCAGTTTCGTCGTCTGTAGAAGCTGTTGGCGCCATAACAGTTACTAAAATATGATCATCTTCATTCACAATTTCAAAATCCACATGATCGCGAATATCCGCTACCATAATCGTTTCACCAATTGCTAGTTTTGTAATATCAAGCTCTAATGTTTCTGGAATATCAGTAGGTTTTACTTTTATTTTAACTTCTAAGTTAGGCTGCATTAAAATGCCACCTTCACTTACACCAACTGATTCTCCAACAAGTGTTACCGCTACGTCTACTTCTAATTCTTCAGACATATTAATTGCTAAAAAATCAACATGATTCACTTCATCCTTCAGAGTACATTTTTGTACTTCTGATACAACGACATTTACCCTTTCACCATCTAACTCCACCGGAATAACACCATTACGTCCATTTTTTTGAACGAACTGTCTAAATTCTTTCGCTGAAATAGAAATTGGGGTTGAATCTAGTTTGTAGCCATAAATAACTGCAGGAATGGCTCCCCCTTTTCTAAGTTGGGTTAATGTTGAACGATGCCCAGCTTCGCGTTTATTTACACTTAAGACTGTACTCATACTTTACCTTCCCCTTCCAAGAAAATTATTCATGCCTTATCACGGATGCCACATACTAATTACAGAATTCAATATGAAAATTGCTTTCTTCTGTTAAATGTCTATGACAATCACGAAAGGCTTTATAATATTTACATCTTTTTTTCAAGAACGTAAATATTACACCGTAACAATTACTATTATACCCTTTAATTTGCACATTCACACATAACAGCTATGCAAAAAGGACAAATCTACTCATAAATGTAGATTTGTCCTTTTTTTGTCACACAATATGCTGTATCAATTATTTCTTTATTCTATATAAAATTAATCGAATAAAGTACTTACTGATTTATTTTCATATACACGAGAAATTGCATCTGCCATCAATTTAGCTACTGAAAGCTCTGTAATTTTTGGTGATTTTTTCTCTTCAGAAAGTTGAATTGTATTTGTTACGACTAATTCTTTAATTGCAGAATTTTCAATACGCTCGATTGCTGGGCCAGATAGTACTGGGTGTGAGCAGCAAGCATACACTTCTTTTGCACCAGCAGCACGTAATGCGTCAGCGCCAATTGTAATTGTACCTGCAGTATCGATAATATCATCAATCAAGATTGCCACTTTACCATCAACATTACCAACGATATTCATTACTTCTGCAACATTTGGTTTTGGACGACGTTTGTCAATAATTGCAATCGGTGCTTTTAAACGTTCTGCCATTTTACGCGCACGAGTTACTCCACCGTGGTCAGGTGAAACAATTACGATTTCCTCAGAAGGAATACCTTTAGATTTGAAGTAATCAGAAAGTAAAGGTACTGCCATTAAGTGGTCAATTAAAATATCGAAGAAACCTTGGATTTGCGGTGCGTGTAAGTCTAATACGATAACACGTGTTGCCCCAGCCGTTTCAAGTAAGTTTGCCACTAATTTAGCTGTAATTGGCTCACGCGCTTTTGCTTTACGGTCTTGACGAGCATAACCATAATAAGGCATTACAACGTTAACTGTACGAGCAGATGCGCGTTTCACAGCATCTACCATAATTAAAAGCTCCATTAAATGTTCGTTTACAGGTGCAGAAGTCGACTGCACGATAAACACATCACAACCACGAATACTTTCTTCAATACTAATTTGAATCTCTCCATCGCTAAAGTGCTTAACTGAAGATTTCCCTAATTCAACTCCCATTTCTTGCGCAATTTCTTGGGCTAGTGGGTTATTAGAATTGAGTGAAAATATTTTTAATTGTGAGTTTGCATATTGATACGGCATGATGGCCTCCTGTTTATTTGATAATTATTTTGAATTTAATTTGCTTACATAATTCGGTTTGTTTTCTTGTCTTGCACGAGCAATTGCTAGTGCATCCTCAGGAACTTCTTTTGTAATTGTAGATCCTGCTGCAATAAATGAACCTTTTCCAACTTTCACTGGCGCTACCAAGTTAGTATTACATCCTACAAATACATCATCTTCAATAATTGTTTGGAACTTGTTTTTCCCATCATAGTTTACTGTAATTGAACCACAGCCAACATTGACGTTATTGCCTATTTCAGCATCTCCAATATAGCTTAAATGGGATACTTTCGTGTCGTTACCTAGTTTACTTTTCTTCACTTCTACAAAGTTACCGATTTTAACATGGCTACCGATATCAGAAAGTGGACGAATATGTGCAAACGGTCCAATTGCTGTATCTTCCGCGACAGTGCTTTCGCGCACAACTGATGAATGCACAGAAGTACGGTCATCAATACGGCTATCGATAATTTGCGTATTTGGACCAATAATACAGTCTTCACCAATTACAGTTGCTCCTTCAATCATAGAGCCAGGTTGAATCACTGTATCACGACCAATTACTGCATCTGAGCTAATGTACGTAGCATTTGGATTAATGATCGTTACGCCATTACGCATATGACGTTCATTAATACGCGCACGCATTAACTCTTCTGCCTGTGACAATGCCACACGGTCATTCACACCAAGAGTTTCTTCAAAATCATCCGTTACATACGCTTCAACGATATCGCCTTGTTTTTGTAAAATTTCAATGACATCAGGTAAATAATACTCACCCTGTGCATTATCATTTTTTACAAGTTTTAACGTTTCAAATAAAGCTTTGTTATCGAAGCAATATGTCCCAGTATTAATTTCTTTTACTCGTTGCTGCTCTTCGTTTGCATCTTTTTGCTCAACAATTTGCTCCACCTGTCCACCATCGCCACGTAAAATACGACCATAGCCAGTTGGATTTTCAGCAACTGCTGTTAAAATTGTTGCTTTTGCACCTTTTGCTTGATGATGCTCAAATAAAGCTTTCATCGTTTCAGGGCGAATAAGAGGCGTATCACCGCAAACAACTAGTGTTGTTCCTTCTTCACTACCTAAAATTGACTCTGCTTGTTGTACTGCATGTGCTGTACCTAATTGTTCAGCTTGTAAAACATACTCGCTCTTATCTCCAAGTTGTTGTTTTACTTTTTCTGCGCCATGTCCTACAACCGTTACGATGCGATTGACATCTAACGTTTGAATGTGATCCACTACATGTTGTACCATGGGTTTCCCACATACTGGATGGAGCACTTTATATAATTTGGACTTCATACGTGTACCTTGACCTGCAGCCAAAATGACAGCAAAAATATTGCTCATCAGTAAGTCCTCCAATACGCTCATTTTCTCTTATGACTATATAGCAAAATTCATCTATTTTCAAGGCATGTAGAATTGACTAAACGGTGAATTCCTAAATCAAACACACCTTATGCTCGAATGGTATGAGCTATACACTACAATTTGCTGTTTTTCTCTTTTTTGAAAAATAAAAAGAACTCCTCAATAAATAGAAGAGTTCTTTTTATTTTCTCCCGCCAAAAGGATACTTATTTGTAAATAACCTTTAAACGAGCATTTATTTCCATAAAACTATACGCCAATTCCTTCTAGTTCAGCTGCTTGCTCTGACTCTGGCACTTCGCTAGAGTTATGGTAAGCATTTAAAATAATTTCTTGAATTTTGTTACGTGTCGTTGAGTTGATAGGATGTGCAATATCTCTAAATTCGCCATCTGGTGTACGTTTACTCGGCATAGCGACGAATAAGCCTGTATTCCCATCAATAACGCGGATATCATGTACCACAAACTCATTGTCGAGTGTAATGGAAGCAATCGCACGCATGCGACCATCCGTTTGTACATGACGTAATCTTACATCAGTAACTTCCATTTTCTCACCACCTCTCATCATAGATGCCTAAATGAAAATATTATATTTATATTGCCGAATATTTCCCTTTTTACAGTCTACCAAATTTTCTAAAAAATTTGAATACTTCATTTTTAATTCGTACTAATATTTTCTCTAGTTTACGGTAAATTTGACAATTGTTTGTCAAATTTTCAAAAACGATTTTATGACGCTGCCAAATTGCATGGTTCATCCTTTTAAAAAAGCCACTCTTTAAATTTTTATAGACAGTAGCTTAAGACCGTTAAAGCAAATTGATAGAGCTCTTTAAAAGAACTTTCAGACGGTTCCTAAAGCTATTTAGAATTCTACTAACGCTTCCGTTGATGGCGTGAGCGAGGCGGCCTACGCTCCGAATATAACGTAACAATCTTTGCCTCAGCGAGGATTTGTTGCCCGTGTAAGGCAATCGCCCGCAACGACAAAGCCAGCTATATGTATCTATAATAAAAGCCCTTTAAAAGAGCTTCCGTTCTTTTAAAGGGCTACTAATTTTTATTTTACGATTGCGATAACTTCTATTTCTACTTTCACATCTTTTGGTAAACGTGCTACTTCCACTGCTGAACGAGCTGGTTTATGTTCTCCAAAATGACTAGCATAAACATCATTCATTGCAACAAAGTCATTCATATCCTTCATAAAGACTGTTGTTTTGACTACATTGTCTAGTGATGAACCTGCTGCTTCTAACACTGCTTTTAAATTAGCAAATACTTGGTGTGTTTGAGCGACAATATCGCCCTCTACTAATTCGCCTGCTGCTGTTAAAGGAATTTGACCTGAACTATAAAACATCCCATTTACGATCATTCCTTGTGCATATGGTCCAATTGCTGCTGGTGCATTCGTTGTAGATACTACATTCATTTGTCATTTCTCCCTTTTTGTAAAATAATTGCCTTCACTTAATGCAATCGTACGATCTTTTTCATTGACCTCATGAAGCTTTACAAGTGAATAGTAATCATCTACTAAAGTTTCGTCTGCATGCTCTGCCTCAACTAGCACAGCGATGCCTGCTAATTGACAGTCGAACTCTTCTAATAGATTTTTCATGCCGTTCATCGTACCACCGACCTTCATAAAGTCATCGGTAATTAGTACACGCTGTCCACTCTTCATGCTTCTTTTAGATAATACCATTGTCTGAATTCTTCGAGAAGAACCAGATACATAGTTTATGCTGACTGTAGAGCCTTCTGTTACTTTACTATCTCTACGCACGACAACAACTGGAACATTTAAATGTCTTGCAATGGCATGGGCAATAGATATTCCCTTTGTTGCTACTGTCATAATAACATCAATTTGCTGGTCAGCAAATGCAGATGCAAAAACCTTTCCAACTCGATTAATTAAATCTGGATTGCCCAATAAATCCGTCATAAATAAATAGCCACCAGGTAACAAACGATCTGAATGTTCGAGCTCTGCTTTTAAATCCTGTATGACTAAACGAACTTCCTCTTGAGACATTTTAGGAATATACTTCACACCACCTGCAGCTCCTGGCACTGTTATCAATAACCCGATTCCTTTTTCTTCGAAAGTTTCTTTAACAATCGTTAAATCTTCACTAATCGAAGACTTTGCGGATTGATATAATTCTGAAAAATAAGTTAGCGGGATCAGCTGATGTGGATGTTCTAGTAAATAGTACGTCATATCAACTAGTCGTTCACTACGCTTCCATTTCATGCGACCCTCTCCTAAACACGAATATTTATAGGTAAAATTAACACAATTATGCGTTTTTAAGCAAGCGTATTTCGCTCCCCTAGTATGCGCACAGCATATACTTCCTCACAAAAACCTCGTAAGCCATTGTAAATTCGGCTCACACGGGCCTCACTATCCACAAGGCCAAAGACTGTTGGACCGCTCCCACTCATTAAAGTAGCATCAGCTCCAAAACGTTTCATCTGCTCTTTTAACATAATTACTTCTGGATGCAACTTAAATGTTACAGTTTCCAAAACATTACCTAAAGATGCACATAGTAGCTCATAGTTATCCGTTTCAATTGCCTTAATCATTTGCTTTGTATTAGGATGCTCAAGTCCATCAACCTTTAAGCCACCATATACTTCTGCTGTTGACACCCCAATTTTAGGCTTAGCTAACACGACCCAACAGCTTGGCGGTGCAGGTAATTCCTGAATTTTCTCCCCTCGCCCTGTTGCTAGTGCAGTACCTCCGTATACACAAAAAGAAACATCTGAACCGATTTTAGCACCAAGCTCCGCTAGCTCGTCTATTGAAAGCTTTAAATCCCATAGTTCATTTAAACCTTTGAGCGTCGCTGCAGCATCGCTACTGCCTCCTGCAAGCCCTGCTGCAATCGGTATTTCTTTTTCAATTGTAATGGATACACCTTGTCTAATGCCGTATGTATCTTTTATAAGACGCGCTGCTTGATAAGCAAAATTGCGGTGATCATTTGGTACGAAATTATCCGTTGAAATAATTTCAATTACTCCATCTTCACGAGATTCTAAGCTTATGCGATCTGCCAAATCGACAGTCGTCATGACCATCTCCACTTCGTGATAATTATCTGGTCGTTTATAAAGAACATCTAATGTTAAATTAATTTTTGCAGGCGCCTTTACATAAAGCATCTTACTTCCTCCCTCATAACTACACGCATAAACAGCCGTTCATTTTTCGCGCAAGATAATTCATTTTATTTTACCATAATGAGAAAGCAAACTGAAAAAAGAACCGTTTTAAAAACGGTTCTCTCTCGTCAGTTGTTTTGTTGTGTTCAGCATCGGTTCATTCCCTAACTGATTGAAGTAAAAATGTCAGCAAGCTATTTTGTGCGAAGTATACTACTTACGCTCTTGCTCGCTGAGTTCTCTTTCCGCCATTTCAATGGCACGTTTCACCATATTACCAGCATCTCGAGCTTTAATTCCGCCCCATCCTTCTTTTTGCACAACATCATAAAATCCAAGCTCTTTGGCGATCTCTTCTTTTAAACGAGGTGACATGATTCCCTTTCTAGGCATGCAAACTCCTCCTTTAACAACTGACGAAATTAGTATGTGCGATAAAACGAAAAACACTCATGTAGTTTTTAACATACATGAGTGCTTCAAAATATAGAAATAAGTACTAGAAACTATTTCGCGACAGCAGCCTGTGCTTCGTCTAAAAATGTAATCTCTACTGCCTCAGTTAAAATATCTGTGTAGCTATACGATACGCGCTTGCACGTATTGTCTTCTTGATCAAGTTCAACTACAAAAATTGCACGATATGTTTCACGCAATATCCCTGCACACTCGACCGTTTTCTTGCGACCGCCGTTTGCTTTTAACTGCAAACGTTTACCCAAATGACAATCCAACGACTTTTTAATGTCCGCTAAAGTTTTTGGCATTTTCGCTTACACCTCACTAATAACTAGTATAAGGGATACGCCCAAAAATGTCAACAAAATATAATATTTTATCAGCCCTCTATAAATGTTGTCAACTTATTTTTTTTAAAAAAATACGTTTTTTTTTCATTTCGAATGAAAATGTAACATATTTTTTACTTTGCAAAGGTTGGATATAAGGCATCCGCTAACTTTCCAAACTCTTGAATGGAAAGTGTCTCACCTCGACGAGTTGGTTCTATATTTGCCGATTGTAAAGCTTCGATTATTTTTTCTTTGTTCGCCTTACCATTTGGTAGACCTGATTGTAAATTATTTAAAATTGTTTTACGACGCTGTACAAACGAAGCGCGCGTTACGACGAAAAGGAAATCCTCGTCTATAACTTTCACTGGCGGCTCATCATGTTTAATAAGGCGTATAACTGCTGAATCTACGTTTGGTTGTGGCATAAAAACAGTTTTCGGCACGGTCATAGCAATTTCAGCCTTCACATAATACTGAATGGCAATAGATAGAGAGCCATATTCTTTTGTTCCTGGTTTTGCTGTAATACGATCAGCAACCTCTTTTTGCATCATGACAACGAATCCGCGAATTGGTAAACGATCATTTAACAATTTCATCAAAATAGGCGTCGTAACATAATAAGGCAAATTAGCAACAACCATAATATCTTCAATGCCTGGCATTTCTTCTTCAATTACCTTCTCCACATCTGCCTTTAAAATATCAGAATGTACGATAGACACATTATTATATGGACTTAGTGTATCAGCTAGTACTGGTAATAAGCGCTGATCAATTTCAAACGATACGACCTTTTTCGCGCTGCGTGCTAAATGCTCTGTTAATGCACCAATTCCTGGACCTACTTCAATCGCGCCACTATTTTCGGTTAAATTCGCATGACTAACAATATTTCTTAAAATATTAGGATCAATTAAAAAATTTTGGCCTAAACTTTTTTTAAACGAAAAGCCATATTTCTTTAAAATTTCTTGTGTTCGAATCGGTGTTGCAATATCCTTATGCATTATTTTCCTCCTGATCTACCTGTGCGACAGCTGCACCAAATTGCAGTTCTGTTATTTGAAACATTTTCAATCTTTTATGAAGTTGTTTACCATTTGTTGCACCAATATTTAAAATTTCTCCTAGACGATCTCTGCGTCTTTTCGCCGCTGGATGCCCAATTAAGCGAGCAGTCATTAAATCTTCTAGCGTAATATCATCAGCAATAGGCTCCGTACTATTTGGCGTATACACAAGACTCAATGCCTCACGAATATCCTCATCTGCCGCATGCTCAATACCTAAACCTTTACCATTTTTCGCAATCGTTTTGGATTTTGGTAAAAAGGCATGTTTCACACCTTGCACGCGCTGTTCAATAATTGCTCGAATTCGTCGTCCTGGATAATCGGGATCTGTAAACACGATGACACCTCGTTTATCCTGTGCATGCTGAATACGTTTAAGCGTCTCTTCCGAAATAGCCGATCCATTTGTTTCTATAGTATCTGCCTGAACAGCTCGCTTAATTGCGGTTGTATCATCTTTTCCTTCAACGACAATCACTTCTTGTATTTGCAAAAAGGCTCCTCTTTTCTACCATATCTTCAGACCATTTTACAACTGCCCTGTATGATTGTACAGAAATACAAAGCTTATGTGTTGTTTACGTGAAAAAAGCTTTCCTGCCAGTCAATACAGGAAAGCCAATGCTTAGTGAAAACATTTTGTTATATTTTACAATTTTTTTAATTTAATACTTTAATGCGCACTTTCTTGCGTCCCCAATTACGAGCTTGTGCATCTGATTGTACTAGTATGTCGATCTTATTACCCTTAATTGAACCACCAGTATCCCCAGCAATCGCTGTTCCATAGCCTTCAACCCAAACTTTCGAGCCAAGTTTAATAACAGATGGATCTACTGCGATTACTTTTAAGCCTGAATCTGAACGTAAGTTAATGCCAGTAGCTGATGTTCCTGAACAACCTTTACAGTAAGGTGTGTACGCTGTTGCAGTAACATAAAACTCTTTTCCACTAGATGGCTCCGCTGAACCACGAGACACAGTTGTAGTGCTGGCTACTAAATTTTTAGTACCAACAGCCACTACTTGTTTCTTTGGCTCATTTATGACTTTTTCAGATTGTAAATTTTTCGCGACAATTTTGCCGTTTTCTTTAACGACTTCATACGTTCGAGAAATTTTGCCCTTCTCGCCCGTAGTTACTACTTTTTGTTTTCCCTTTAGCAAAGAAGCATCCTGCTTCTTTTCAATTGCGAAATCTAATGAGTCTTCCACTACATCGATAACCTTTTCTACGCGAACTACTGCGATTTTACTCTCTGGAGTGATAACGTCCTCCAGGTTATTCTCGACACGATCGAATTCATTTAGCTGAATTCCCTGTTGTTTTAAAAAGTTAGCGACCGTAGTCGAAGTGGACCAAACTTGTCTATTTTCTAAGCCATCGACAAGCGTCACCTGAAACGCTTTTTGAATATCGATTTTGTTATCTGCTCCTACTTCTGTATCCAAGCTTTGCTTTAATGTATCATGCTCTGATACTTCAATATTTGCTTCCTTCAAAATGTTCTTCACTAGTTTTTCAGTTGTCCAAACTTTTGACTGATTTCCATCAACTGAAATTGTTACTTCTTTTGCCTGTTCCCAAGTAATTGCTAATCCATTAACAATTTTGGCATTCAGAGAGGGTGATATTTTATCATGCGCTGCTACGTCTATATTTTCATTTTGTAATAGTTCTTCTACAGTTTTTGCATGGGTTGCTACTTCATTTGCTTCCCCGTTAGCGCTAAGCGTTACGGTTTTTTTAGTACCTTGGTAAAGTACGAAAGAAATTACTGATACAAACAGGACAATTGAAACAATTCTTATCACTGTTTGCTTACTCCTCAATGATCCTAAGAACAAGTTTTTCATGGAATTATTTGACATGAAAAAAACGCCTCCTTAATACAAAGTTGGATTATACGGACTAGAATTAGCACTGTCAACCCGATTGTATTTCAAAAAAATTTGACCATGCTATATTAGCCAACCGTAAACACTGTATTGGAGGCACTTTAGCTAGTTAAACGTCAATCCCAAAAAATTTTTTTGCATTCGCAGTCGTTACTTGTGCAACTTCTTCAATTGGTTTTTCTTTTAAACGTGCTATTTCCTCTGCAACTAATGGTACCCATGCTGGTTCGTTACGTTTACCGCGATATGGATGTGGCGCTAAATATGGGGCATCTGTTTCAATCATCAAGTGCTCTAAAGGTATCTCCGTCGCCACTTCTTTCGGCATACGGGCATTTTTAAACGTCACTGGTCCACCAAGACTAATCATGAAATTCATCCCAATACATTGGCGGGCAGTTTCTACACTTCCGCTATAACAATGCATTACGCCTCCAACAGAAGCTGCGTTTTCTTCACGCAAAATGTTGACAACATCTGCGGTTGCCTCTCTGTTATGAATAATAATTGGTAAATTTACTTTTTGTGCTAAATGAATTTGCTTGCGAAATAGGGCTTGTTGAACATCTTTTGGAGATTTATCCCAATAGTAGTCTAAACCTGTTTCACCAATTCCAACAATTTTAGGATGTGCTGCCAATTCTTCAATCCAGTGTAAATCCTCTTCTGTACAATCAATGGCATCTACTGGATGCCAACCAATAACACCATAAATAAAATCATATTGCTCTACTAATTCCATTGTTTTTTCAATCGTTTTACGATCAAATCCTACAACTACCATAGTTTCAACTTTTGCTTCAAGAGCTCGATCTATGACTTCTTGTAAGTCTTCTTGATACTGCTCCGCATTCAAATGTACATGTGTATCGATAAACATTGTCATTCTCCTAACATTGATTTTATTAAAAATTATTATTTCATATTTTGCATCTGTATTACAAATTTGTTACAAACAATTTAGTATTGTGACAATACACTTATATATATTCGCCATAACTATTACCATATACCTAAAATTCGTCAATTTATGCATTGCATAAATTATCTCAAAATAATGAAATAGCCATTTTAAGGCTAAATTTACAATGGCCCGCTGAATATTTTCTACTCAGCAGGCCATTCTTAGTTTTTTATTTTACCTTTGCACCATTTTCCAATTTTGGATCAACAGTTGCAAGCTTTAAAATTCCATCTTTTTCACCTGCTAAAATCATTCCTTGTGATAATTCACCGCGTAACTTAACAGGTTTTAGGTTCGCAACTACGATTACTTTTTGTCCGACTAATTCTTCTGCAGAATAGTACTTAGCAATTCCCGAAACTACTTGTCGTTGCTCGTAACCAAGGTCTACCTGAAGCTTTAATAATTTATCCGCCTTCGGTACTTGCTCACATGCTGTAACCGTTGCCACACGCAAGTCAACTTTCATAAAATCATCAATTGAAATTTCCGGAATTTCTGGAACTTCCACAGCTTTTGATTCTACGCTTGCTTCTTCTTCCTGAGAAGTTTTAACTGAGCCACGCATTTCCTCACGAATATAAGTAATTTCAATTTCGCTATCTAAACGAGGGAAAATCGGTGTTCCTTTTTCTACCACTTTAATGTTTACTGGAATAGTATTGCCGAATGTTTCAATTGTTTCCCATGTTAAGAATTTGTCATCTAGACCTAATTGGTTGATAATACGTGTCGGAGTAGATGTCATAAATGGTTGTAACATGACAGCAATATGATGTAAGCTTTCTGCCAAATTTCGCATAACAGAACCTAATTTTGGTTTATCCGCATCGTCTTTTGCAAGAACCCAAGGTTGTGTTTCATCAATGTATTTATTTGTGCGTGAAACAAGCGTCCATAGGTCGGCTAATACGACACTAAATTGCATTTTTTCCATACTTTCTTCATATTTAATACGTACTGCTTCTGCATGCACTTTCAATGCCTCGTCAAATTCAGTAGATTGAAGATTTTCTGTAGGGATATTACCATCAAAATATTTGTTAATCATGGAAATCGTACGGTTTAATAAATTGCCTAAATCATTTGCTAAGTCAAAATTTGTTCGCTCAACAAACGACTCTGGAGAAAATACACCATCAGAGCCAAATGGAAGCTCTCTTAATAGGAAGTAACGCGTTGCATCTAATCCATAACGCTCGATAAGCATTTCTGGATACACAACATTTCCTTTTGATTTAGACATTTTACCGTCCTTCATCATAATAAATCCGTGTGCAAAAACTTTTTTAGGTAATGGTAAATCAAGAGCCATTAAGAATATTGGCCAATAGATTGTATGGAAACGTACAATATCTTTTCCAACTACATGCACATCCGCTGGCCAATATCTGTTAAATAACGTTTCATCATCCGATAAGTATCCTAAAGAAGTAATATAATTTGTTAACGCATCTACCCAAACATAAATTACGTGTTTTGGGTCTCCAGGTACTTTAATACCCCAGTCGAATGAAGTACGCGATACCGATAAGTCTTCCAGCCCTGGTTTAATAAAGTTGTTAATCATTTCGTTTTTACGTGATTCTGGTTCAATGAAATCAGGGTTCTCTTCATAATAAGCTAATAGGCGATCAGCGTATTTCTTCATATTAAAGAAGTAAGATTCCTCTTTCACTTTGTGTACAGCCCGTCCACAGTCTGGACACTTCCCATCTTCTAGTTGCGTCTCTGTAAAGAATGACTCACAAGGCGTGCAGTACCAGCCTTCATACTCACCTTTATAAATATCGCCGTTATCTAAAAACTTTTGGAAAATCTTTTCGACAGTTTTTGTATGACGTTCCTCTGTTGTTTGAATGAAATCATCATATGAAATGTCCATTAATGTCCAAAGTTTTTTTGCTGCCTCGGCAATCTCATTTACATATTCTTGAGGATGCTTGCCAGCTTCTGCTGCTTTTTCTTGAATTTTTTGTCCATGCTCATCCATTCCTGTTAAGAAACGCACATCATATCCACGTAAACGTTTATAACGTGCTATCGTATCGGACGCCACTGTCGTGTACGCCGTACCAATATGAAATTTTCCACTTGGATAATAAATCGGGGTTGTTATATAGAATGTTTTGTTTTGTTCGCTCACGAGAACTGCCTCCAATGTTTCACAGTATAATATCTATTCTATCGAAGTACGAAATTCGTTTCAATGAAAGTTTATTGAATGCGAAAATTGTCGAATATTATACTAATCCATTTAATGTATTTTATAAGAAGCTTTTTTACTATAAAATAAAATCTATAATAAAAACCTTTTAAAAAATTGAATATAACTGTTTTCTTCTCAAAAATTTTTACAAATAAGAGATTATTACTGTATTAATTAATTGACGTTTATGGCATTACTTGGTATGATAACTATCAGACAAAGAAATAATGTCGAAATTTGACGAAATACAATATAACTTTTACTTTTAGGAGGAAAAATAATTATGAAATCAACAGGAATTGTTCGTAAAGTCGATGAATTAGGTCGTGTGGTAATTCCAATCGAACTTCGCCGTACATTAGGTATCGCTGAAAAAGACGCTTTAGAAATCTACGTAGATGACGACAAAATCATCCTTAAAAAATATATGCCTAATATGACATGTGCTGTTACTGGTGAAGTATCTGATGATAACTTCCGTCTAGTTGGAGGAAAATTAATTTTAAGTCCTGAAGGCGCAGAAATGTTAATGAAAGAAATCCAATCTAGCTTAAAAAAATAATTTCTTTCTAGCACCTAAATCGAAAACAGCGATTTAGGTGTTTTTATTATTTGATAAAAATTTCTTCTTATCACGAAAAGTAATATATATGATTCCCTTATAATGTCCATGTCAGACATCTTTTATTAAGATTACTCTTTTTTACAATTATTATCAATTTTAAATCTTTTATTTTAACAAAGAAAATGACAACATTTTGTAAAATTTTGTATTAATCAATCAAAAAAGGTTGCCTCTTTTGAGACAACCCCGCTGTTATTGACACTTACTCACTATGATAAGCATTATAAATATCTCGTTTGGCTACTTGTCGAAGTTTTGCTACTTCTTTAATAGCTTCTTTAGAAGTTACACCTGTTTCAGCAATGATATAATCGACATGTTCTACCTCGCTCATATCTTTCCAATATGCCTCTTCTTGATTGTCTTGTTCTGCATGTTGATTTCCTTCTAAAACAATGCAAAATTCCCCTCGAATTTCTTCGGTCTGTGCCCATTCAACCGCTTCTGTTATCGTGCCACGAAGAAATTCTTCAAATTTCTTTGTGAGCTCACGCGCTAGCACAATACGTCGATTGCCAAGAACTAATTCCATATCCTTTAACGTTTCCTTTAAGCGGTGTGGCGCCTCATAAAATAAGATTGTTTCTTGTCGATTTTTTAATTGCTCTAATTGTTGGCGTCTCTCTTTTTTTCCACGGTTTAAAAAGCCATAGAAGAAAAATGGCTGAGGCGTTAAACCTGATGCAATTAAAGCAGATATTGCCGCATTGGCACCTGGTATTGGCACTACTGCAATTCCTTCCTCGATTGCCTTCACGACAATATCTGCCCCAGGATCCGAAATACAAGGTAGACCCGCATCACTAACTAATGCCACCGTTTTCCCTTCTCGTAAAAAGGCTAATAGCTTTTCTCCCCCAGCTTCGATATTATGTTCGTGGTAACTAACAAGTGGTGTATCAATTTCAAAATAGTTACAAAGTTTTTTTGTATTACGTGTATCTTCAGCAGCAATCACATCCGCTTCTTTTAATATACGCAGTGCACGCACACTCATGTCCTCTAAATTCCCAATTGGTGTTGCCACAAGATATAAGTATCCTTGCTGATTGTGCACCGTACTTTTTTGTGATTTCACGATTGATCCCTCCCCATATATTTTGTTTTTTGCGTCCGTGTTAACTGCTTAAAAGCATATTCTGCGCGCATCGCTTCTTGTTTTGTGTCGAAAGCTTCGACATAGATACATGTCACAGGTCCTCTTGCCTTAGTATATTTAGCACCTTTACCTGCATTATGTGCGGCAACACGCTTGTCTACATTATTTGTATAGCCTGCATAGTACGACTTGTCTGCACATTCTAATACATAGAAGAAATGACTATTGGTTTTTTCCATAGAGCATTTCTCTCACTTCTGCTGTATATTCATTGTTTTCGTCATAAACATAAAGCGGCGGTAATATTTTTAAATCAGGTTTACCATCCTTTATTCCTTCTATTAATAAGGTATTGGCTTCTTTCCCCGCTTTCGGATAAATCAGTTGCATTCGTTTTGGTTCCAATCGATTTGCCCGCATCGCAGTGACAATATCTAATAAGCGGCCTGGCCGATGAACAAATGCTGCCTTGCCACCTTGTTTTAATAATTTACTTGCAGACTGTACCGCTTCATCAAGTGTTAAATGTAGCTCATGTCGCGCAATCGCGTGATGTTCACTTATATTTTTATCACTCGCTTCATGAGCTAAAAAATACGGCGGGTTACATGTTACCACATCATATTTTTCAATTCCTAATTGAGTTGGAATTTCCTTTACATCACCAAGAACTATTTGAATTTGTTCTTCTAAGTTATTATAACGAATACTTCGCTCAGCCATATCAAATAGACGTGGTTGTATTTCTACACCTGTAATTTGTCCTTTCGTTCTGGCACTTAAAAATAATGGTATGACACCGTTACCAGAACATAAATCAACAATTTTTCCTTTATAATAAGGTACATTGACAAATTTCGAAAGCAACACCGCATCTAATGAAAAAGAAAAGACAGATGGGCTTTGAATAATACGTAGATCCTCTGCCAGCAAATAGTCTAGCCTTTCATCATCCTTTAACCAATTTTCCACGAACCTTCCTCCTACTATACAAAACAAAAGACTGACACCACCGAAGCGGGAATCAGCCTTCTATTACACATTTTGCTTATTTAAAAATGATAGACAAAACAGACAGTCTTCACCTTTACGTGAACTCCCAAAATGAACATGACAAACGTGGAAGCCCTCCTGGTATAGGCGTGCTAAGTTATCATATCCCTCGCCAATATCTAATGGAATCTCTTTCTTCTCATCTGCAGCCTGTACGGTGTTCTCTTTAGAAAGTAGTTCTTCTAGACGTGTACGAAGGTGATGATTTTCTGTTTCGAGTGCCTTATGTTCTTCCATCATTAACGCTACAAATTGCTTCAATGCACCAAATTGCTCCTGCATTGCTTCGAGCTGTTGTTCGAACTCCATAACGGTATCTAAGAAATTACGGTCCTTCACCCAAGCCACCTCGTTAAATTCTCTATCTTATATAAGATTTTTTTCGCATGCTAGCAGTTCTTCTAGTGTATACTCAGCTGTTCGTTCCTGCTCTTGTAAATATACTTGAATAAGTCTTTCCAGCACATTTAAACCTACAACTTTTCCGCGGCCATCTGGTGTCATTGTCATTTCACCAACATCTGGCATGCCTTCTTTTGCTTCTTCATATTCATCGTTTTCATACTTTAAACAGCACATTAAACGACCACATAACCCTGATATTTTTGATGGGTTTAAAGATAAATTCTGATCTTTTGCCATTTTAATAGATACTGGGTCAAAATCACCTAAAAATGTTGAACAGCATAGCATTCGACCACATGGACCGATACCACCTAATAATTTTGCTTCATCTCGAACACCTATTTGGCGTAGCTCGATACGCGTTCTAAAAACAGAGGCTAAATCTTTTACTAAATCCCTAAAATCGACCCGACCTTCTGCTGTAAAATAAAAAATTATTTTATTACGATCAAATGTATATTCAACATCAACAAGTTTCATCTCTAGTTTGTGTTCTATGATTTTGGCACTTGCTAGCTCAAATGCCCGCTTTGACTCAATTGCATTTTCTTCAACTTGAATCCGATCTCGTTCATCTGCTGGTCGTAGTACTTGCTTAAGTGGCAATACGACATCATTTTCCCCTACTACTTTTTGAGGGACAACTACTTTACCGTATTCTACACCACGAGCTGTTTCTACAATGACATATTGACTGTCTTCTAGTAGAAATGATGCTGGATCGAAATAATATATTTTACCCGCTTTTTTAAAGCGAATTCCTACTACATTATACAAATGTATATCCCTCCTGCAGATTAAGCATTAGCTGCTCCATCATTAACGTCCTATTCATGTTACGCTGTAAAGATGCGCGCGCCTGTAAAATGGCTTCCATTTGACTAGATAGGCGTTCGAAAGTCGAATGTAACGCAGCTTCTTTGAAAGGCTGTAACATGTCTGGATAAGTACAAGCTGCTTCGGGATTAGCTTTTATTGACACTATATCACGGTAAGCAAATAGTAGTAAATCCAATGCTTGCTCCATTTCGCTTTTTTCCTTAAATAGTGGCAACCATTCCTCATGCACAACAATCATAGCTTCATGTACATTTTGGCGAATTGCCTCTACTAATTTTAACACTGTTTTTCGAGCCTGTGCAAACTGCTCATCTTTTGCTAAAAAAATAGCTGTTTCGAGCTCGTTCGTCATCATGCTAACAGTAGAAGCCATAGAGTGGGAAATTTCATTTTCTTGCAAATGCTTTAACAACACTTGTCTTGGCATTTTTTGAAACTTAACATGCTGACAGCGCGAGCGAATCGTTGGTAATATCGATTGCATCTGTTCTGTTAACAAAATAGCCGTAACTTCCCCTTCTGGTTCCTCTAAAAACTTCAAGATCATATTAGCAGATGCAATATTAAGGCGGTCTGCATGATGGAGTACGTAAATTTTCCGTCCTTGCTCTACACCCATCATCTTCATCTCTGCAATAAGATCCCGTATTTGATCAATTTTAATAAATTGACCTTCAGGATAAATTTGATGAATATTCGGATGATTTCCCGAATCCACCCGTCTGCAATTTCGACATGTTTCACATGGAACATTTTTAAGTGGTTGTTCACATAGCATTAATTTTACAAAAAAATGCATAATATCCACTTTGCCTGTCCCTTTTTCGCCATCAAAAATGTATGCATGGGCTAATCTATTTTTATCAAATATCGTTTGAAGCTGCTTCATTACGACTGGCTGTAGTGTGAAAAGCTCTTCAACATTCTTCGCCATTTTTTATTAAATTCCTTCCTATATCAATAAAGCCTTTTAGACTTGTACAAGTAAATGTATTTCAGTAGAGATACATTCCTAATTTTACTATTTAAAATCCTACTGAACCAATTTGAAAAAAGCCCGCGCCTACAAGTGAACAAGACACGGGTTTTACATATATAAATTAATTAATAGACCTTTTATCTCTCCAATTTTATCGAGAAGGTCAATCGCTTCTTTTTCTTCATCTAAAATATCTTGTGCTAGTTCCACAAGGCGACTATCAATTGTTTCAATAATCTTTAATCGTCTTCCTTCACCAAAGCGATTCCATGTATGTGATTGCTTTAATTCCATTCCATGCTCTACAGTTTCCTGTAAAAATCGCTTGACGAGCATTTTAAAACGAGCAAGTTCTCGCAAATTACGGGATCTTGCAACACGGTCACCAGCAGTAGAAATATCCCCCAACAATCGTGTTAATTGTTCGGTTTGCAATTTTGAACCTTGCTTTACGACCATATCACCAAATCGGTTGTTTTGATTAGTATTTTGCAGAGGCTCTTTACGATTAGTATTTAACCCGACACGGATATCTTGATTGATCTTCAAGCTTCTTTCGCCCCCAATTGCTTTCTTCTCAAATTCATCTTCGTAAGTGAATTTGTACTGCCATGATTATGTTAAATTTTTATTCAATACCGTTAAAAATGGTGAAATTGTTCAATCGGTAAAACAAATACAGTAGCGCCTCCTACCTCTACCTCCACTGGATATGGTATATAGGAATCAGCATTACCACCTAATGGTGAAACAGGTGCAACTAACTGTTCACGCGCACGACAATTATCACGGATAATATCTAAAACTTTGGGTATGAGAGAGTCTTCTGTTCCAATTAAGAACGTCGTATTACCAGAGCGTAAAAAACCCCCTGTACTCGCTAATTTTGTTGCGCGAAACTGATTTTTCGTTAAAGCATTTGATAAGCGGCTACTATCCTGATCCTGTACCACAGCTACGACTAACTTCATTCGCACTCACCCCTTTTATATAATTGGCCTTGATAGAATTTATTCAAAAACAGCAACATCTACCATCGTTACTAACTACATTTTATACAAAAGCACAAAATTAATTAGGCTTTCGAATGACTACCTCGAAGTAAAGATTGCGCTAAAAAAAGTTCACTTCTTTATTTTATCACGTTTTGCGTAACCAATGATAAATTGCATTCTTCTTAGCACCTATAAGGAAAGTTGTTCTTCTATTCGATGCAGTTCATCTGTCACCGTATGTTACCATTATATCACAATATGGTGGTTGACTTCATGTTTTTACTGTATTGCTTCATTCAATATTGCCCATACATCTTCAACTACACGCTCAATACTTTGGTCTGCATTGATGACATTTATACGTTCTGGATAACGTTTTACTAATTGTAAATATCCTTCACGCACCTTTTGGTGAAAAGCCAGACTTTCCACATCAAGGCGGTTTACTTCGCGGTCTCCATGTGCATGAATACGGGCTAAACCAACCTCTGGAGAAATATCAAATAAGATTGTTAAATCAGGTAGTTTTTTTCCTATAGCAAACTCATTAATGGATAGTACTTCATCTACACCAATGCCACGTGCATATCCTTGGTAAGCTAAAGATGAATCGATAAATCGATCACAAATCACCATTTTTCCAGCATCTAAAGCAGGTCGTACTTTTTCAAAATAATGCTGGCTTCTAGCTGCGGCATATAACAATGCTTCTGTTCGCTCATCCATTGCTGTATGCTCAGGATTTAAAATGATTGTACGGATTTTTTCAGCGATCTCAATGCCGCCAGGTTCTCTTGTTGCTAATATATCTATATTTTCTTGTGCTAACCGTTCAGCAATTTTCTTAATAACGGTTGTTTTGCCAGCACCTTCTGGACCTTCGAATGTAATAAATAAATTGCGCTTCATGCTGTTATTGCCTCCAACTATTTAATGACCTCAATCATTTTTTCTTCTAATCGGTGATTTCCTTGGAAGGTTGCACCTGTTGCAAGTAATTCCTCTAGTTGACTTAGTTTAGCCACTGTAATTTTTTCACCTGGCACAAGTAATGGTATGCCAGGGGGATATGGAATAATCATACTTGCAGCCGTACGTCCCATTGTTCGCATATATGGTAGCCATTCTTTTTCCATACTCCCTATTTCATCGAACGAATACACTGGTTCAGTAATAGCGACAAAATTGTAAGCAGTTTGTGAAACAGCTTGTATATCTGCTTTTTCAGTGTTTAATAATGCTGTTACAGCTTCTTTAATGCGAACACGTATATCTGCAAACGGGTAACTATACCCTTGTTTTAAAAGTGGTAACACAAATAATACTTGATGTGCATCTGCAAGCTCTGCATAAACATGCTTAGCTTCTAATGCTTCTTGTAATTGAAAGCCACTATAACCGTTAACTCGAAGCAATACTTTTATAGGATCATCTACTTCAATAACTTCAAGTGAGCCAATCGCACGTAATGCTTCAACCCATTGATTTTTTTTCTCTATTATATATGCACCATCACTCTCCATATATGTCTGTATATAATAGCGTGCATCATCTAAAGAAGCTAACAATACATACGATGGACTACTGGATTGTAACATGCGTAAATAGTGATGGATGCGATCTACATCCACTAATTGTGAGTTTACATGCATAAATGAAGCCATTGTCATAGCGGGCAACGTTTTGTGAGCTGACTGTACAACAACATCAGCACCAAAGGTTAAAGCAGATGGCTGAAATAAAGCACAGGCACTAAAATGAGCGCCATGAGCCTCATCTACCAAAACGGGTATTTTTTTTTCATGACAATAAGCGACTTGCTGTGACATTTCTTTCGAAGTCATACCGTAATATGTAGGGTATGTTAAGACAACTGCCTTTGCCTCTGGATAACAATCGACTGCCTGTTTTAAATCATGATAAGAGACATGTGTTGCTGTTAATGTTCGATCATCCCACAGTGGAGAAATATATACCGCCTTTGCTCCAACAAGCTCGATTGCGTGAAAAATAGACTTATGCGCATTGCGTTGTACAATAATTGTCTCGCCTCTTTTACATGTAGCATAAATCATAGCTAAATTTCCTACCGTAGAGCCACCTACTAAAAAAAAGCTTTTTCTCGCGCCATATGTATCAGCTAGTAAACTTTCTGCCTCTAAAATCATCTCTTCAGGATAATGTAAGTCATCTAGCCCTGTTAATTCTGTCACATCGTAACGCATGACATCTTTAAAAGCTTGTGGAAGTTGTGACAATTCACCATGTTTATGCCCTGGTACATGGAAGGATATATTTTGTTGTTGTCGAAAACGCTCTAAACCTTCTACAATTGGCTTTTTCTTTTGCAAAACAAGACACCCTTTTCCGTTTATTATCCTTTAATTATACGGGATTATTACAGGATAAAAAAGCTATCCTACTAAATAGGATAGCTTAAGATTTAAAGGGTAGAAAATTACAGCAAATAGCCTACATACTAATACACGAAGAATGTTTACTGTATTGGCATAAAGGCCACTTGCCAAATACCGTTTTCATTCCTTACCATTTGATAGCCCATGTCACTTTCATTTTGTGTAAAAAGGATGACTCCTCCATGATCAGGTAGTTCTTTAAAAGTCCCATTCTCCATTGCTTTCGCCATTTCAAATGCCCACGACCTATTACTTTCTGCTTCTACTTGTGTATGCTGACGCATATGCTCTGCTTCGCTCCACTTCGAATAGTTTTCCCGAGTTGTATACAGTCGATACACCGTTTGTTCATCAGCTAAAAATTTCGCGTATAACTGAACACGGGCTATCGTCAATGGATCTATATCGTGGAATATTTCCATATTATTTTGTTCTCTAAAAGCATCGTATAATGACCTTTCCGTTTTCGTCCATTCATTCGCCATCTCCCCTGCTTCATAACCTAGCACTTTCCCAATAATTTGAGCATCTGTGATTTTCGACAGCATACCGTGTCCCCAATTATCTGCTGCTACAAAATATTCGTCTGCATTAATGGTCAATTCATCCATATTCCAGAAAAAATATTTACGAATTTCATTTTCATCAAAAGTCGCACCATCTTCTTTCAGCTTGTCGATATATACTTCAAACACATCGAAGCCCATTTGTGTGGCAAAACCATAGTATATATCTAGGGGTATTGTATTTACTATGATCGTTCCATCATGAATGGCAACCTTTTCTCCAGGCAATCCTACAATACGTGCTATCGTCTTTGTTCCATCCTCGGCATTTACATAAACAACATCGCCACTATTTAGTTTTTCAATATTTGGCTCAATTACAATCGGATAAGAAGTATATTCGTTGTTACCCCGATCCATTGCATTACCTGTATACTGGACCTTATATTGTTGTCCCGACATATTACCTAGCACAGGGACCCTATCATCAATGTCCGTGTACGACCATTCTATGGAATTCATACGTTGCATTGATCCATCCATATATTCGTAAACAACACGAGCTCCTGGTTGCTTGCTAAAAGCAAACCAAAACATCCCCTCATTGGCTACCTCCAGTAGCTTTGCTTTCTGTTGTCCAACTATAACTTTCTTTAAACTATTGCTTTGTACAGCACCACAATATAAATTAGACGACTGTCTATAATGGACAATTACATCTTCTGTATCAAATCCATTCGTACAATTGTCTTGGAAAACCCATTCGCTATTTTGATAAATTAAATATGTAGCATGGACTAGCAAACCCGAATCCGTCTGTACTTTGTAAATAATAAAGGCATCTTCCTTTTGCAACACGTTCATTTCTTCATAAAGAATTTCATCTGCACCACTTTTTTGCAACCATAATGCCAGTGACTCTTCTTTGGATATATTTGATTCAAACGACACAATCACGGCGAGCAAAACTATAAGAACTATTGAGCCACATATTATAAGAGGATACTGCCACGAACGTTTACGACTAGTATTTTTTCTAGCTGTTATTTCTTGCATAATTCGTGCCTCATTGGCCTCCGAAAATCTAGATTCTTCACTAAATAACTTATCAAATTCATGCTTTATTTTATTCATGACGTAACACCTCCCATTCAACTTCAGCTAGCCTCAGTTTTAGCATTTCCCGCGCGCGTCGCAATCTCGTTTTAATTGTATTCTCAGAAAGATTAAGTAACTCTCCAATCGCCGCAGTGGTCAGTTCTTCATAATAAAACAATATAATTACTTCACGGTACTTTACAGATAATTGTAGAACATTTTTAGCGATATCCAGCTTCTCTAAACGTTGTAACATCTCGCTATCTATCGATGGCTTTTCAGCATGGATTTGTTTTAACAAGTAGTTCGAAATTAATTGTCTTCTACTTTTCCAGCTACGCAAATAATCATGACATCGATTGATTGTTATTTTAGCCAAATATGTTTTTAACGTAGCACGTTCCTCAAATTGGTGTTGCGTTTCAAAAAACTTGATAAAGACGTCCTGTACAATATCTTCAGCCGTAACCCAATCCTTAACATATAAATACGATAATCTCAGCATATAGTCACCATATGTATGCATAATTTCCTTCATATTTTGTGCTTCGTACTGCTCCATAAAATCCCCCCTTCTCTTATGTTTGAATTATTAATATATAATTTTTACTCAATAGACGGATGCAAATTAGGTATAGTTTCATTTTCTTTTATATGTATTCTTCATGAATGGATTATTATTTTAGTAGAAATAAAAAAAGACCGAAGATTTCTCTTCGATCTTTTAAATGTGCCTAGCGACGTCCTACTCTCACAGGGGGAAGCCCCCAACTACCATCGGCGCTAAAGAGCTTAACTTCCGTGTTCGGTATGGGAACGGGTGTGA
>NZ_JBIWDA010000012.1:0-56642 GCF_044761745.1 Lysinibacillus sp. NPDC097279
TTCTACTTAGACAATTTGAACAGTACTACGACAGCCATCGTAGAACAAACTGTCAAAGACTATATAAACTATTATAACAATACCCGAATCCAAAGGAAACTAAACAACCAGTCGCCGGTTCAATACCGACAACTGGTTGGATAATGCTTTTTTGATTATTGTCTTTTATATCGGGGTCAGTCCCGTTAATAGTACCCGACACTTTTTAATCATTTTTAATTTATATACATCTCTTTCAAGTGTTCCCTCTCCTCAAATATTGATGCTTTTTAGATGTTAAAAAATAGATTATTCATTGGTGAATTTAATATAACATTTCTCATCTATATAAACCGACTGTTCAAATACTTTGTTTATATAATTGCCCAAATGCTTTAGTACTCACGATGGAAGACAATTTTATAAGCAAATGGTGTAGTACAAAAATGTCTTTGAATCGTTAAACTCTGTTCTCTACAACTGCCTACTAAAAAAGCAGCACCAATATAAAATTGATACTGCCTGAATTAACCGCACTTTTTTGTGATATGGTTCACCGTTGCACCTTTAATGGAGGTTATTAATTTTCTAAGTCGCTGCTGAGGAAGCAGCTGCGTCAGCCTTCACACAATCAATTGCAACAACGAATGCAATAATGATTTCCTCCATCTCCTCATCCAATATTTGAACTTTATAGCTATCTCCCCAAGTGAACCACTCCTTGTTCACTTTACCGATGACTACACCATGCTGTAAGACCTGAAACTCCATATCCCACCAGTTACCATGTATCTCCATGTCTGCCCCATCAATCGTATAGCGTGCTTTAAAGAAAGAAAACTCTTTCTTAATCGTTAACACCTCTCGACCATTTACCTCAATAAAAAACTTCGGTAAAAAGCTGAACACCTTTTTCGTAATAAGGGCTACTTCATCTCTTGTTTTATTCATAATGGAGAAAGTCTTTGGAATTTGCATAAAACTACCTTCTACGTAATAAACATCCTTTTCCTGCTGATCTTTTATTGTGAATTTACCACTTAGACTGAATACCTTTTGCTTTATATAAAGTTGCTTCATTCTACATCTCCTTCGAAATAGCATATCAATATAGCGCAGATTTCATCATAGCTATTAATAATTATCAAAATATTTTTTTGAAATTTGGACTTATAAATTTATTTATTCAGAGCATCAAATGTCAATACCTTACAACACTAAAGAAGCGTTTCATCTTTTCATATATAAGTAAATTTTATAAAAAAAGTAGTTCCTTCAGATCCTGTTTGAAATTCAATTTTTGCGTTATGACGGGCAGCAATTGCATAGCATATGCCTAGTCCTAAGCCAGTGCCATTATCTTTGGTCGTGTAAAATGGAGTACCCAATTTCTCTACTATCGCAGGACTGATACCTTCTCCTTGATCCTGTACTGCAAGAATTACACAATTTCCATCCCCTTTATAGGTGCTGATGGATAGAACCTTACCTATGTTCATTGATTCTAAACCATTACGGTATAGATTTATTATCAATTGTCGTATTTCGTTACGATTTAAAAGTAAATCTGGAATGTCATTCAGATTAAATTGAATAATTTTATTTTGATTAAATGCATCTATCTTTATTAAAGGCGTAATATCACGAATAATAGAATTTAAATCTAACATCTGTAAATCGGATGTCTTTGTATTACCTATAGAAAGAAATTCAGTAATAATAGAATTAGCACGGTCAAGCTCTTCGATCATGACATTAAAGTAATCATCATGTTTTTCGAATTCGCTCTCTTTTTTTAATAGCTGCAAAAATCCTCGTACTGTTGTCATAGGATTTCTAATCTCATGGCTAATACCTGCTGCCATCTGACCTATTAAGTCTAGGTTTGATAATCTTTTCAATTCCTTCTCATATTTCTTTTTTTCAGTTATGTTTTTTAAAAGGCAACAGATTCCCTCATCATATGGGTACGCAACTGCTTCGTACCAATAATCACCATAAGCTGAGGTCATTTCGAAATGTACTGCTATTCGCTCTGACATCGCACGATGAAATTCCTTATACATGACCGTATCTACACATTTCGGGAAAATTTCCCATATATTTTGTCCTAATACATCCTTTGCCGTTTTCCTTTGAGGCAAATATTGATGTTTATTCATGTAAAGAAATTCCCACTCTTTGTTCAATGCAAAGAATCCATCCGTTATACTTTCAATAACACTTGTAACCTTTTCATTAGCAGCAGCTAGTTCCCTTGTTCGCTTTTCTACCATATTTTCAAGTTGGTCCATATATAACAAGTTTGAAATTGTAGGCGCTGTGGCATCGACTATCGATTTTGCTAATTGAATTTGAGATTCATGAAAATTACATGTTTCCTCTTCTAAATTGACAACTGTTATAACCCCTAATACTTCCCCCATTGAAACCAGTGGCATCATAAAAAGACTCATACTATCTATATTTGGCGTGAGAATTATACTTTTTGTTTCAATAATCTGTTGAATCATAGCTTCGTAGCTTTGGTTCATTCCTATGCTTTTTAGATTCTCCATCCAATCGGCTTCTGTCCAATCACAGTCTGTATTAAATTTCATGAATGAGATTTTGTTTTTTCCCAATGGATCCAGGAGGTGGGCTGCACTTTTTTCGCTACCTAAAACCTTTCCTAAGTAGTAAAAACATTTATCAAGACTTTTCTGCACGGAGGAACACATCGACAAATCACGTGTAACATTGAGTAACAATTGTTTTTCTGCAATAAGGTTTTCCTTTTGCTTTAAATTATTTGCGTTTTGAATTGCAACTGCAGCCATATTTACATATGCTTCAACACTTTGAATTTCTGATTGTGTTAAATTCATTGGTGTTCCATAATCAAATAAAAAAACTAAACCAAATATCTCTTGCTCATATGAGATAGGCAGTGCTAATAAGGATTTAATTTTGAAGGCTTCTACCGATCTCGGGTCCGGCCGATTATCCTTTGAGGTATCAGAGATATAGATGGTTTTTTTAGTTTCAATAACCTCTTTGGCCAGTAAGTCTGTTTCAACATCAATTACTTGTGTATCAAGCGTTATGCCATTCATATTTTCTGGCTTCCCCACAAACCCTCTAAATGTGCCATCTTTTTCTGGTAAATAAATACCCACCGAGTTACATTGCACGATTTCCTCGGATATTGCCTGCGTTACACGCTGTAAAACTTCACGTAGTTCTAACTTTGTATTAATTACTTTGGTTATACTCGCGAGCCTAGAATATCTCGTCTGTTCACTTAACATTCACAATGTCTCCAATCAAAACCTACTAAAAGTAAAAGTATAATTTCTAGCTAACAGTCTAGTTCTAAATCAGTTTATATTATATCTGTATTCTATTATACATGGAAAACCTCTATTACTTATGATACGGTTTACTGTGATAGCGCTAGCCTGTTTCGACCCGATGATAGGAACGACCATAAGGACTTCTAATAACTCCAATTCGCTTTTGTTAGTTCCTGCTATCATTATCATTCCATTGCCAGTCACCTTCAATGACTCTATCCACTTAATAGACCCTACATTCGTTCCCTTTCAGCTGTAATATATATCACTCGCACCAAGACAAATTTAAAAATAAAAGAAACATTTGATTCATAAATCTACTATATTCCCATTTTATTCTTAAACTCAGTTTGGAGAATAATGACTATCCAACAAATTCTTAAATGGAAACAGGTATAGAAAAAGAGAACTTTTTCTATACCTGTTTTTTTGTATACTTTTTAGTAAATCACTATTTTAGTTGGTGATGGTTTGTAGCGAAAGGCGGCGACTCCAGCTGGAATAGTGATATGAACAGTTCCCTTTACGCGACATGCTTTGAGTCATCCGATATATTCTAACATTTGTTGAAAGCGACCAATTTGATATAGCCATCCCTAATCCGAATGGATCAAGAGGTCATTCCTTAATCGTATGGCTTTTCCCAAGATTGTTTGATTAAATCTAAGTTCGGACTTTTAAATATTGAATAACCAACGATTTCTCGATTAAAAGCATCAAAAAACGCAGAACGCAGATAAATAGCGTTTGATTTAGGAGAAGTTCCCTTCAAAAACCGCCCTTACTTATGATACGGTTCTCTGTAATAAGTATAAGTGCGGTTTTTTTCGCCAACGTTTATAATAAAGAAAAGGACGGTGATAAGGATGTTAACGAAAGATTTACAGCAACAATTGATTGATACGATTAAGCAGCAGATTAATCCCGATTTTATTATATTGTTTGGTTCCTTCGCAAAAGGTACTGTGCGTGCCGAAAGTGATATTGATCTTGCTTATTTTAGTAAACAACCTCTATCGTCTTATGAACGTTTTTTACTGTCTGGCGATTTGGCATTGGTCGCAAATCGGGAAGTAGATTTAATTGATTTAAAACAAATTGATACCGTTTTTACAATGCAAATTTTCAAGCAAGGCATACCGATTTATATACATGATGAAAATGAATATACTCGTCAAAAAATGCGTGCCTATAGTATGTATGCTACATTAAGCGAGCAGCGCGCCCCGATAATTGAAGCAATTAAAAAAAGAGGAAGTGTTTTCGGCGATGAATGATGTGATATTAAGTAAAACAACCACTATCGAACGCTGTGTGAATCGGATTCACGAGGTTTATGCGGGAAATCCCAATAATTTAAAAGATTATACAAAGCAAGATAGTATCATTTTAAATATTCAACGCGCTTGTGAGGCGAGTATTGATTTAGCGATGCACATTGTAAGTGAACAAAAATTAGGCGTCCCGAAAGCAAGTCGTGAAGGGTTTAAGCTGTTACAGGAAGCGAATATTATTGACGCTAAGTTAGCGAAAACATTAATGAATATGGTTGGTTTCCGCAACATCGCAGTACATGACTACCAAGCACTCGAACTTGAAATATTAGAAGCCATTTTAGAAAAACATATTGATGATTTTAAAGATTTTACGAAGGTCGTGTTACAACTTGAAGCATAGGTATTTTAAGTTAAATGAAGAAGAGCTTTTAGTTAATAGTATTTGCTTACTCAACTTAAATTCGGTACTTCTCCAAGAAACTTAAAATTGGTTAAAGCAGAAGATTGCGGTATCCAATTAGGTGCTTGTATTTAGGGCCATTGAGGACAATGAGTTAAATAACATGATATCTTTATGATGCTTTTCTTTATCTGCACTCATAATTTCAATTCCTCGATCATCATACACATGGACGATACACTTTGTTCGTCGATTAACAATAAAAACATCTGGGGCATACATACTATTATTTCGTTTTAATTGTGGTCGAAGCTTTGGAAAATCTTCATTCGCGAGTGATTTTAGTAGATGGGATAATTTTATTTGTGAAACGTTACATGACCAAACAATTTGCTGAACAGCAACAAATTCTGCATCAAATAACCATTCAAAGTTCGTTAATTGCAATTGATATTTTCCCATAGAGTCTTTCATGTATCGTTTGAAAACATTGGGGTAGGTCGGTTTATTTTTAACAATAGGATAGCTATTTACAACAATAAAAAGCTCGTCCTCACTTTTAAATAAAAAGGACTGTACTTCCTGAAGTAATTGATACGTAACTTCATTCGTAGGATCATAGGGGGATTCTATATGTAAAGAATAAGGCCAATTATGATAAAAATTCGGCACTAATTTATGACCATCATAATAAGTATCCATAAAACGCTGAAATTTCATACAGTATTGAACCTCCTATCATTCTATTTGTTCCTCATTATATAATAAAAACCAACTAAAACATATTTGTTCTAGCTGGTCTTGTAAAAACCGCCCTTACTTATGATACGGTTCACCGCTCCTAGTCAAAGTGCGGTTTTTACATTAAATATTCTTTTCCTTTCGCATCTGCCCTTGGTACGACCAAACTGGTTTACATGTTAGAGAAGCAGTGTGAGAGGTACCTCCTGTTATGTAATACGACCCTGAAATACTGAAAGAGTTGGACGTAAGAACATCACTAGCCTGATCTAAATTGATTAGCCTTAACTTCCAATAGGCTTTTCCAGTCAGTAAAAGTAGCCTAGTTCTCGCACTATTCCGAACTTAATAAACACTTTGTGGCTTTTATTAGAAATAGGCAAATAAGATAATAATGATAAGGTGATTGTTAAAAGCTGTCCCTTCAACCCAAACAATTATTTCGAACTAAGTTCTTTATCTAAGTTTAAATCAACGATTAACTCGTTAATATATTCCTTAGCCTTGGGATTATGTTCTTTAAATTGAGGCATTAATGAATTTAAAAAAATCATTGGATCTACTACTTCTCCCGTTACATCCATTTTTACTTGCGAAAGGAGGAGAGGCAACAAGTAGTAAACATTAATATCAATTTGATTTTTATCAGGATTTGATATCCCTTTCTCAAACTCAATAAATAATTGTAATGCATCATTTGAGCCATATGCTAAAATATTATTTTTTATTATTGGTAACAAAGCATCTTGTTTTTCTTTAGATGCTTTGTATTCTGCTTCAATTGCAACATCTATATCAATACCATTCTCTGTAAGCAAAACTACAGTAGCCACATTACTTGCATTGATACAAAACTCTGAAACTTGTAGTGGCAATTCACTTGTTTGTTCTAATGCCACTTGCTTTTTGGCTTGACTAATTGAATTACTTACATTTTTACTAAATTGACTAATCGAAACACCAATTACAACAAGTGTTAATAATATTCCGACGCATTGAATTAAGTCCTGTGTTGTTATTTTCGATAAATTAAACATTTTCGATTTTACACTCCTTTATTTATAAATAAATTAATAGATTACCCCTAAAGATTTACAATGAGATAACCAATATTTGTATTATTGAAAAACCTTACTTAATTATGATACGGTTTTCCGTAATGCGGCTAATTGTAGTTTTTTTAATAGCTCTCCCTGTTCTATTGCTTCTAGAATTTTTAGCTTTATTCCTTCATTATTTTATATATTTTGTCTTTGAATATTTGAACTAGTTAAATCCTTAGCCAAATTAATTCACACCTTCCTATAAAATCACACCTAAATTATCTTTTAAATATTATATAGAAAATCAATAAAAAATACAAAAAAAGTAAAAATAAGAATTAATATACTTCATTCAATTTTAAATTTAATAATAATATCTCTATTACATCTTCTATTTTTATTTTAGAACGAATACGTTACGTCCTACCCCAATGTATCTGCAAATTCTCAAATCCCAGCAAACAAAAAAACAAACCACCAACTACATTAAAATAACTGTAATCGATGGTTTATTAAAAACCGCACTTACTTATGATAAGGTTCACCCTTCATAATCCTAAAGCTTCGGTAAATTTGTTCAATCAATACAAGCTTCATTAATTGGTGAGGCAATGTCATCTTGCCAAATGATTGTTTCTCGTCGGCACGTTTGAGGACATCGTCGTGCAAACCGAGAGAACCACCGATAACAAAGGCAATTTTACTTTTTCCATAGGTCATTAATGACTCGATATCGGATGCCATTTCTTCAGAGGTTTTCATTTTGCCGTTTATGGCAAGAGCGATAACGTATGTGTCTGGGCCAATTTTGGCGAGGATGCGCTCACCTTCTTTTTTCTTCACAATTTCCATTTCTGCATCACTTAGCTGCTCAGGTGCTTTTTCATCAGGCACTTCAATTACGTCCATTTTTGCGTAGCCACCTAGGCGTTTTACGTATTCGTCGATTCCCATTTTTAAGTACTTTTCTTTTAGTTTTCCGACTGATACAATTGTAATATTCACACGTTATCCACCTTTACATTTCATTTACAAACAAATTATCCACAAAAGTTATCAACATATCCACAAGCGTTTTCTATATATTGTGTAAAGTTATTTACTTGATACAATATATTCTGCTGGCAGTTCACAGTAACTACAATTTGTGGATAACTTTTTTTCCTCTTGTACTTTATCCATAATTGGGAATACTTTTTGCTCCGCGACAAACATGTCTAAAGCGTGCTCTATATGCTTTTCACAACTGTATTTTTCCATTTCATAGTCTCTCCTTATTTTCCGAAATTTCCACAAACTTATTCACAATTCGGTCTATGTTATCCACAATCTATTGTAACAAAGGAATAGCGAGTAGGGAAGGAAGGCTTTGTCCCGCTATTCGCTGTGTAAAGTTGTTATTCACAAATTCCTAGTTATCCACACCTGTATTTATTAATTGCCATTAACAAAACGCAACATTTTATCCTAACTTAATTTCAATGAAATTGAGGCTAGCTTCCCTCATTTCGTTATACCCTTCGATTGTTAATACATATTTAATTAGAAAAAAGCACTTGTTGATGATAGCGAAAAAAGTGTTAGATTGACTTTTCATCAATCTAACACTTTTATTTTTTGTTTCGTCTCGTTACTATTCCTACAATGAATCGCTATTTGTTAATGTTAATGTCACTTCAACTAATTTACCTTGGCGATATACTTTCATTGTTAATTCATCACCAATTTTTTTGTCGTTATACAAGTGTTTACGTAAATCAATTGATGTTTCAATCTTATCGCCATCCATTTCAACAATAACATCATATTGTTGTACACCCGCTTTTGAAGCTGGTGAGTTGCCAACAACATCTGTAATGACAACACCTGTTGTAATGTCTTGAGGTAATTTTAATGTTTGTTGTTGATAGAATGCTGGTACGTCTGTTAAATCAACTAGTGAAATACCCATTGTTGGACGTTTCATTTCACCGTTGCGTTCTAGTTCTTCAATAATTGGAATTGCTGAGTTAATCGGAATTGAGAAGCCTAAACCTTCCACAGATGATTCAGCAATTTTCATGGAGTTAATACCTACTAATTCACCAGCTAGGTTCACTAGGGCACCACCACTATTACCTGGGTTTATAGCTGCATCTGTTTGTAATACTTCTTGTTGCCAGTCTGCTACTTTGTCGCCATTTAAATCAACTGGTACAGAACGATCTTTACCTGAAACAACACCTGTTGTAACAGAGCCATAAAATTCTAACCCTAGTGGATTCCCGATAGCAATAACTGTTTCACCTTGTTTTAGTACATCTGAGTTACCAAATGTCGCAACTGTTTTAACATTTTTCGAGCTGATTGAAATAACTGCTAAGTCTGTCCAAACGTCGCTTCCGACTAATTGTGCCTCTTCTTTTGAGCCATCTTGCATTGTTACTTCTAATTGTTTTGCCCCTTCAATTACGTGATTATTTGTTACGATGAAGGCTTTATCACCATCTACTTTATAAATAACACCTGAGCCGCTTCCTGTTTCTGTATCTTGTGTTGTTTGCTGATTCCAAAAACCGCCGCTTGCGACTTCTTGAATATTGGTAATCCCTACAACAGCACCTGATGCTTTATCAACCGCACTTATAACGTCGGTCTTTACTTCTGTAGCTACTTGGTTGATGGTTGTATCATTTTTGCCAGTGCTACTTGTTGTTGTCCCTGGCATTTGATTGACAAGTCCAGGAAGCATTAGCCAAACGAGTAAAGCACCAATGATTACACCAACTAGTCCACTAAAGAAATAGCCACCTTTACCGCCTCCACCTCCATTGCCGCCACCTTTCTTTTTGGAACGCTTCTCTTGCATTTCCTTTTCCTCACGTTCAAGTCTCTCTTGTAGAGGTGATTTCTGTATTTCATCATTATTTAGAAAATCACTGTTTTTATCATCTTCGTTAAAATAACTCATGTTCCTCATCCTTTCGTGCGACTGCTCTATCTATTAATTCTTGCCTTTATCATACGATTCAAACATTAAAATTACATGAAAAATAAATAAAATGGATATAAAAAATAGCTGTTCAATGCATTAATAAAAAAATGCAATTGAACAGCTTATATTTTTAACTATAGAAATAGGCAAGAAAATCTTCCATAATTGCTTGTCCTATTTTAAACCGTTACTAGCTTTGTTGGCTCCTCAGCATCTGTATCTAATAAATGGACATACTCACCTGCAATAATTCCACAAGATTGTAGTGTTTGTGAAACACTCATGCGCGCAAGCTCTTTCATATTATTATCTTTACTTAAATGCGATAAATAAATATTCGTTGGCTTTTCAAACACAACCTCGCTCATTGCAATGGCTGCATCTTCATTAGATACATGTCCTACATCACTTAAAATACGACGCTTTATGGACCATGGATATCGACCCATTTGTAGCATATTAACATCATGATTACTTTCGAACACAAAGGAATCTGCTCCGCGAATAATACCTTTCATCCGGTCGCTAACATAGCCCGTATCGGTAATAATCACGAGTTTACGACCATTCTCATGAAATGTATAAAACATCGGATCTGCTGCATCGTGGGAAACGGCAAAAGATTCAATTGCTAGTGTGCCAAAATGCTTCACAGTCTCCATTTCAAACTCGAAGCGTTGCTCTACAGGAATTTCTCCTACGAGCCCATCCATTGCCTGCCACGTTTTTGCATTTGCATAGATCGGTACGTTATATTTACGTGCTAATACACCAATTCCTTTAATATGATCACTATGCTCGTGCGTAACTAAAATGCCACTTAGCTGTTTCATATTGCGATCGATTTTTGTGAAGAGCTGCTCCATCTTTTTACCACTAAAGCCAGCATCGACAATAAATGCATGATTATCGTTCTCTACATAAATCGAATTGCCTGTACTGCCACTTGCTAAAACACTAAATCGCATGATTAAACTCCCCAGTCTTCTTCTTCAACCTCTTGCTTTTCCTCTTGTATTTCAATGATTTTACCTTCCACAGCATCGACAAAATACTCTTCAATTGCCCCGTCGGATAATTTCACTCGGACTTCCCATGTTGGTAATAATACTTGTGTTTGCGTTAAATAAACAAGTGTTGAATAGCCCAGCTGCATATGCTCAATACGTGAATCTGGCTTTAACAGCCCTTTTGCGTATAATGCTTGAATAACTTGAATTGGCGGAAGTACACTTTCTTGTTGCTCTACTTCCTCAATATTATCAAGCATCGTTTGCTCATACATTGTTACTTCATTGTCCGCATTCCACTGTATTTTTAACAACCCAGATTTATTGTAATAGAGCATTCGATTATTTGTTTTTTGAAAGAAGATGGCTATACGTTCATCACGATCGACCTTCCATAATCCGTAGGAACCACCTTCTTTAATATTTGCCTGCACAAATTCTGTGAAGCTTGCATCATCATTTACATTTCGCAATTTCACAGGACTAACTATAATTACCCGCGCCTCTTTAGGGTCAACAAGATTAACTTGATGGTTTGGATCAGTAAAATCGGCTGCTGTAAAAGTATGGACTTTCCCTGAAATATACGTTGCTGATTCAACGGCATTCGGCAGGACACCATACGTAATATTATCCTCTTTTAAACGAGCATCAATCGTTTTCTCCCCTGGAACCTCTACACTTTGTGCTTCATTGTAGCGATTCACATACAATGAGTATAAGAAAATATTTAAAATTAAAAAGACGACGATAAAAATAGATTTTGTTCTATTCCAATCCATTTTTTACACCCCCAAGCATTTCAGGTGTCACTAAAATCCATGAACCATTACGAATGATAAACCAGCTCGGTTCTAAAGTAAATAATCTTAAATTTTCATCTTGCGTTAAATAATACCCTACGGCAATTTCATCGATATCTGACAATACTATATTATTTAGCTTATGAATTTTTTCCACTATTTCCGTGCCAGATGGCAGTTCTTTAATCTCTTTTTCTGATATGTCTAAAGAAAAATAAGGACGTCTATAACGGAAAATACGGTTATCTCCCCATACTGTTGTAATACGGGTTGTTGCTTGATCACTATAAACAGGGAAGCCTTGTAAATAAAGCTGATAATCTATTTGATTTTTACTCGGATTGCTTGATACATATCGATAATCCGCTGTGAAGCCTCCATGCTCATTAATAAAATCAAAGCTATCTTTGAAGAGCTTCGATGGCTCTATTCGGATACTACTTTCTGCAGCAGGATATACATATGTTAATGATTTCGATCTTGTATCGACAGTCATAAGAGATAATCCATCTGTATATTTTTCGAATGTCGCACTTTCAACATTACGCTGAACAACGTTTGGCTCTGAGAATAAAACATTTTTAAATAATTCTGGTGATAGTTCATTCATATAATACGTATATTTTACAGATTCAATTTTATCGCTAGGAACGTAAAGTGAAGTATAGCCATCACGCTCTACTTCTTTATACGCACTTTGCAGTTTAGACGGTTCAATAATATCTTTGGCAAATTCATTGGCATTCGTAATGCTTACATGTGAGCGTAACAATGATTTATTCGAGCTACTAACGAAATACATCTGTACTTCTTTATTCGAGTAATTGCTCCAATCTATAATAATACGATTGAAAGTCGTCTCAGGTAACTCTTTTTCGTCGAAGTTGAAAATAGTTCCGAGCTCTGAGAAAGGTATTTCTCCAGCGAAAAATACAGTCATACGATGATTGGCGCGAATCATCTCATTGATATATGTTGGTGAAATATTATTATTCACTCGAACGAGGTCAAGAATATTCCAGCCTTCAAAGATGTTCATAATATCTTTCATTGCACCATTCGATACTGTACCTGTTAAGTCATCGTCACTGCTATAAATTGCTTTATATGGCTTTATGACGTCTTCCACTTTCTTTTGTGTGCCGATTAATATTTCTTTACCTTCTGTTTGCTCAATTACTTTGTAATCAGGCGTATAGGTCCAAATAATAAAGGTTAGCACAACACTTAGCATGACGAGTAGAAATAAAACAACGGATTTAACTGGCTCTATATATTTCATCCCCACTCACCTGCCTCGTCAAAATCATCTAATTCAAATGGTAGTGTGAAGAAGACGGTTGTACCATATCCTTCTTCACTCTCGGCCCAAATCTTCCCACCATGCGCTTCAATCATTTCCCGTGCAATAGCTAAACCAAGACCTGTACCACCCATAGAGCGTGCACGCGCGCGATCGACGCGATAAAAACGATCAAAAATACGACCTACATTTTCTTTTGGAATACCCATTCCATCATCTGAAATCATTACCTTAAGCATATTTCCTTGTACGGTAAAACCAAAACGGACATTACCGCCATCTGGAGAATATTTAATGGCGTTCGATATAACATTATCAATTACTTGCGTCACCTTATCGGTATCAATTTCAACGTAATACGATGTTTCTGGAAGTAATCGTTCAAATGTTACATTTTCTGATTTAGACATTTCAAAGCGATCAATAATTCGATTAAAGAATGAATTAAATAACACAATATCCTTATTCAATTTATAATTACTACTATCCATTCGTGATAATTGAAGTAGGTCATTCACTAGACGAATCATACGCTCAGTTTCAGTTTGAGTAACATTTAAAAAGGTCGGCGCAATGTTGTCATCCTTCCATGCACCATCCATTAATGCCTCCAAATAACTACGCATCGTTGTTAATGGTGTGCGAAGCTCATGTGATACATTCGATACAAATTCTCTTCGCTCCATTTCAATCTTTTCTTGCTCTGTAATATCATGTAGCACTGTAATTAAACCATTAATAAAGCCTGTTTCCTTTTGAATAACAGAAAAATTAGCGCGTAAAATATATGGCGCCTCTGACGTACTAAAATCCAAGTTGATTGCATCATTCATATGAATTAAATCTTCAAAGCTATATTCCTGATCGATTCCTAAAACAGAAGCGATTGGACGCCCTAATGTAATATCTCTTGAAATATGCAATAACTCTAATGCTGGATCATTAATAAGGATAATACGTCCTTTACGATCGGTTGCAATAACGCCATCAGTCATATTACTAAGAACAGAATCGAGTTTTCGCCGTTCCGCCTCTGTCGTTGATTGAGACTCTTGCAAACGATTGGTCAAATGGTTAAAGGTAGTAGCAAGCTGCCCAATCTCATCTGTTCCATAAACCCGTACTTTGCGAGAAAAGTTTCCTTTCGCCATTGCTTGCGCTTGCTTACGCATATCAGCAATAGGTTGTGTAATGGTGCGTGCTACTAATATTCCTAAGAAAATAGTCACTACTAATGAAACAGCAGTACCTCCTAGGAAAATGCGGTTAATATCATTCATTTGTTCAAAAACGGATTCGATATTTGCTTCAATATAAAGCACACCGATAATTTCATCATCTGGGCCAGCTCCATCACGAATTGGCGTTGCTAACACCCATACTCGATTTCTAGTTTTATTATCGAGTTTTATAATATCAAATAATGTTTCTGCTGATATTGCTCGCCGAACAAGGTCTGTATTTGAACGCTGTCCAATTAAACTTTGATTATCTACCTCTGAAGTTGCAAGTATACGCTGTCTACTATCAATTACGCGAATCTCTAAAATATCACCCGTCGATACATCCTTCAATCCTGTTGAAAATTCTTTTACGATGGATTTCAGACTTTCCTCAAGTGAAGGCATGCTTTCATCGCGCTCTTTCAAAATTTCTTCACGAATGCTATATTGCATCAAATCTACACGCTGAAAAATAGACTCTTGAAAATTACTTTTCAAATTCCGCTCTAATTCCTTTGCGAAATAGATGCCTATAATTTGTAATGCTAACATGATCAACAAAATATAAATTAATACAAGCTTGACATGAATTGATTTAAAGAAGCTTACTTTCTGCATTTCTTTTACTCCTGTTCAGGATTTCGTAAATAATACCCTACACCACGTCGAGTGACAATCCATGCCGGATGACTTGGATTATCCTCTATTTTTTCACGAAGTCGGCGAATCGTTACATCGACTGTACGTACGTCTCCGAAATAATCGTAGCCCCATACAGTTTGTAAAAGATGCTCGCGAGTCATCACTTGACCAATATGTTTACCTAAGTAATGTAGCAATTCAAATTCTCGATGTGTCAGTTCAATTGCTTCATCACGCTTCATTACCTGATAAGCGTCAGGCTGAATAACAAGAGAGCCTACTACAATTTCATTTGATGCTTCTTCTTCCTCTTCAGCTGCAGGAGCTACTACTTGAAGGCGGCGCATATTAGCCTTTACACGTGCAATAAGTTCTCGCGTACTAAACGGCTTTGTTACATAATCATCCGCGCCCATTTCTAAGCCTAATACTTTATCAATCTCAGAACCTTTAGCGGTTAACATAATAATAGGGAAATCATATTTTTTTCGGATTTCTCTACAAACTTCCATACCATCTCTTTTTGGTAGCATTATATCTAATAGCATTAAATCTGGTTGCTCTTCCTCAACCTTTTCTAATGCTTCATCTCCATCATAAGCACAAATTACTTTGTAGCCCTCTTTAATTAAATTAAACTGTAAAATATCTGCGATTGGTTTCTCATCGTCAACAACTAAAATTGTTTTGCTCATACATTATCTCCCTTTCGCTATTCATCTATTCTAAACAATGTGTATTTGTAAAGTTACTACTCTTAACTCTAACATGCTTTTAGCTTCCATGCATTATTGACGTACAGTTTCCCTCTTTCGACAATTATTGCTCGGGAAATAACTGACCATTTTATGCTTTCTATACAAAAAGGCAGCCCACTATTTGGACTGCCATTTACTAAAGATCAATTACGCCTCAACGTATTTGCATTCAGATTTGAGCTACTTCAAAAGCTCTCTTAAAATCTGTAGCATCTGACGGGACATTTAACTTGATACAGCTTAGGGGCAAATCCCCACTGAATTCAATGCATCTTCTGCATCCCCCATTTATAAAAAAGGGGAGGATGTTTGTTGAAGCAATTTAATTACTGACCTACATACGATAATGGATTGACAAGCTCTCCATTTTTCTCAACTTCAAAGTGTAAATGTGTACCTGTTGAATTTCCTGTAGAGCCCATAATCCCAATAACAGAACCTTTTTCAACTACTTGTCCAACGCTAACTTTTATTGAAGATAAATGTCCATAAAGCGTCGTATAGCCATTATTATGATTAATAACAATGCGATTACCATAGCTGCCAGAAACACCAGCTGATACTACTACACCATTATCTGAAGCTAGTATATTGTAGTTACTAGGACGAGCAATGTCAATTCCACGATGAGTCGTACCCCAACGTTGCCCCATTCCACTTGAAATATAGCCCCCTACTGTTGGCCAAGTAAACTCTCCCGTTCCACGAGATGAAACGACTTTTGTTCCTACCACTTCGATTTCATTTACTGGTTGTTGTAGAATCTTTTCTTCTAAAGCGACTTTTGATGTTCTTGTTCCATTTTCAGCAGTAATCAAGTAAGAGGTTTCTTTCTTGCCGTTAACACCTTGCTGTTTTACAACTGTTTCACCTTTGTACATCGTAGAGTCTTCTTCAATTATTTTTTCAAATGGAATTGTATCCGTAATTTTCTTTTCTTGTTTTACTTCTAACGCTACAAATGGTTTTGCAACTGTTACATTTAATGCCTGTCCAATTTGTAACACTGTATCCACTGTAAGACCTGGATTTAAAGCAATTAATTCAGCCGTTGTTAAATCATGTTTTTTAGCAACTGCTCCTAATACATCGCCAGATTGAATTTTATATTCCTCTTGCTCCAGTGAACCCGTCATTAAATATTTAACTGCCTCTTGAGGTGATACAATGGTATTTGGATCTACCTTTTGTGTTACACCTGAAATACCTTGTTTAAACGTAATATTTAAAAGGCGTGATTCTCCAGACTGTAAAGCTGGTAAATTATTTATAGTTTGTTGGTTCGCTAGTGCGTCTAACTCTTGTTGTGAAACATATTGTAGCTTTAGCATACGAATTGTTTCTTCGTAGGCATCCGCATCTTTTAAATAGGCAATGGGCTTATCATCTACTAATAATGCAAAAGCTGGTGATTGAGCTACTAAAGATTGCTCAAGCTTTGCTAATGTTTCTGCATCCTTTGTTTCATTGCTAAACACTTGCTCTGGTATTATTTTCACCGCTGAGTTTGCATCAATCAATAAGTCTTTATACTGATTGCTAGCTTGTTGTTCTTTTGATGCAATAATTTCGCGAACAGCTTTGTCATTAGATACAGCACCCATATATTCATTATCAACATATATATGATAGATTTTATTTAATGCTTCTTTATGATTATTTTCCTTTGTAAAGCCCACGTTTATTGCAAAACTTGCCATTAACACTGCAATAATTGATACTTTTTTAAAAGAAGAAAAATTGTAGGTGAATCGATTGCTTTCTTCTTTTTTATTCCAAGACGAACTCATTCAATAAAGCCCCTTCCAACTTTAACCTAACATAGGTTTAATTACCCACAAAGAATTTTGCACCACTATAATGTACCATAAAGAAAATGTTGTTTGAATAATTTATCCTTTTTGTAATGAAAATGTATTATTTCTCTACTAATTGTTACATAATCCCTATCATTTACAGCACCTTACAAAATCCTCTTTTCTCAAAATAAAGAAATATTATCCTTTTTATTTTATTTTAAAAAGGTCTTAGAACTTATTACTTTTTACTTTTTAAATATTTCGATAAAATAGAGTGAGAGACTAGTTGATTGGAGCGATTGAATTGAGTGATTCACAGACCTCATTGAAGGTATCTAAAGCAAAACAACAAAAAAAGAATACAGTTCGGAAAATTACCACCAGAACGATTATGGTGGCAATAGGTGCTATCATTATGGCCGTAGGATTAGAGCTATTTCTAGTACCCAACCACATTATGGATGGTGGAATCGTCGGTGTATCCATTATCGCCTCGCATTTATTGAGCTTACCCCTAGGCATATTCATCTTCGTTTTGAACTTACCTTTTATCTTTTTAGGCTATAAACAGATCGGTAAAACATTTGCACTTTCTACAGGGCTTGGCATTACAGTGCTCTCCGTAACAACGATCTTCTTACATAATCTTCAACCATTTACAACAGACACATTACTCGCCACAGTATTTGGTGGTATTATTTTGGGCATTGGTGTTGGTATCGTTATACGTTATGGTGGTTCTTTAGATGGAACTGAAATTTTAGCCATTTTATTTAACCGAAAATCCCCCTTCTCTGTCGGAGAGATTATTATGTTCTTTAACCTTCTTATCTTTACAATTGCAGGTTTTGTTTTTACGTGGGAGCAGGCAATGTACTCTATCATGGCCTATTATATAGCCTACAAAATGATCGATATTGTAATACAAGGGATGGAAGAATCAAAATCTGTTTATATTATTAGTGATGAAATTGATGAAATCGGGCAAACAATTATGGATCGTCTCGGTCGTGGGGTCACTTTTCTACATGGTGAAGGAGCCTATACTGGGAATGACAAAAAGGTTATTTTTACAGTTATTACGCGATTAGAAGAATCAAAATTAAAATCAATTGTCGCTGAAATTGACGCCCATGCTTTCCTTGCAATAGGGAATATTGCAGAAGTAAAAGGTGGCCGCTTCAAGAAGAAGGACATTCACTAAAATAGTACACGAAAGAGCGCGTACCCATTTTGGCACGCGCTTTATTAATTATTACGTTTAGGAAACAATAAATAAGAAACAACACTTGTTGATTGGAGTGGAGAGCGGCGACTCCTGCGGGAACGCACAGAACGTAAGACGCAACAAACCGCGCGCTAGCGAGGGTTGCGGCTTACGTTGTGCCCGCGGAAAGCGCCGCACGCAACGGAAATCAACGGCAGCAGCTTTTACTATTTTTTATGCTTCCCAAATGTCTACTAACACATTTGTTTGTTCACGACCAGGGCCGACAGAGAAAGTAGCAATTTCAATGCCCGTTAATTCACTTACACGTTCAACGTAACGGCGTGCGTTCTCTGGTAGCTCTTCTAATGTACGGCAGCTTGTAATATCTTCTGACCAGCCTGGAAGCTCTTCATAAATTGGTTGACATTGTTCAATAATATGAAGATTCGCTGGGTACTCCGTAATTGTTTCATCTTTATATTTATAAGCTGTACAGATTTTTACTGTCTCTAAGCCAGATAAAACATCAATTGAGTTTAGAGATAAATGCGTAATACCACTTACACGGCGTGAATGGCGAACGACAACCGTATCAAACCAACCTACACGACGAGGACGTCCAGTCGTTGTGCCGTATTCACGACCAACTTCACGGATTTGTTGACCAACCTCATCAAATAATTCAGTTGGGAACGGGCCATCTCCTACACGTGAAGTATAGGCTTTACATACACCAATAACACTTGTTACTTTAGATGGGCCAATACCTGCACCAATCGCTACACCACCAGCAACAGGGTTTGAAGAAGTAACAAATGGATATGTCCCTTGATCGACATCAAGTAAAATACCTTGTGCGCCTTCAAATAATACTTTGCCACTCTCATCTAACACATCATTTAAAATTTTTGAAGTATCGGTAACATATTTTGCAATTTCTTGACCATAACCATAAAATTCTTCGAAAATTTCTTCGAATGTTACACCTTCAACTTCATAAAACTTCTCAAACAATTTATTTTTGATTGCTAAATTATGACGTAGTTTTTCTTCAAATACTTCTTTATCTAATAAATCAGCCATACGGATACCGATACGTGCTACTTTATCTTGATAGCAAGGACCGATTCCTTTACATGTTGTACCGATTTTATTATCGCCACGGCTTTCTTCATCCGCGATATCTTGCTTAATATGATATGGCAAAATGACATGGGCACGATTTGAAATACGAAGATTGTCCGTATTAATGCCTCGCTCTTGAAGTCCTTTTAGCTCTGTTACAAGCGACTTCGGATTAATAACCATCCCATTTCCCATTACAGAAGTTTTTTCTTTGTAGAAAATACCTGATGGGATTAAATGGAGTTTATATGTTTCTCCATCAATTTTAATGGTATGTCCTGCATTATCGCCACCTGCAAAGCGAGCGATTGCATCTGCCTTTTGTGAAAGAAAATCTGTAATTTTACCTTTTCCTTCGTCTCCCCACTGTGTTCCTACAACTACAACTGATGTCATAATCAGCACCTCCGTTAGATACGTATTGTATCTCATTAATCAAGCCGTAAATTATTGTAACAATGATAGAAACGACTCGTCAACAAAAAATAGTTAAAAACACGAACATAAAATCAATTACTATGATTTAACGTTCGTGTTTAATGACGGAATGGTATGAATATTATCTCTATTTTAGATAAATATTACTAATCGCGTGGTGGTGGTGGTGGCATTTGTGACCAATCCACGTTTATAAATTTATTGAATTCCTTTTTAAAAGCAAGTGTAACTGTTCCTGTTGGACCATTACGTTGTTTAGCAATTATAATTTCAATCATATTTTTACTCTCGGACTCTTTATCGTAATAATCATCACGATATAAGAAGGCAACAATATCGGCATCCTGCTCAATACTTCCTGATTCACGCAAGTCACTCATCATTGGTCGCTTATCCTGACGTTGTTCCACGCCACGTGATAACTGTGATAATGCAATAACAGGTACCTTTAATTCACGCGCTAATTGTTTTAACGAACGTGAGATTTCTGATACTTCTTGCTGACGGTTTTCACCTGGCTTACCACTACCTTGAATAAGCTGTAAGTAATCGATTAGAATCATTCCAAGTCCATGCTCTTGTGCTAAACGTCTACACTTTGCTCGAATTTCATTGATACGTACACCTGGTGTGTCATCAATAAAAATACCCGAATTCGATAAACTTCCCATTGCCATCGTTAGTTTACCCCAATCTTCGGTTGTTAAAGCACCTGTACGTAAAACTTGTGCATCAATATTTCCTTCCGCACATAGCATACGCATGATTAGTTGCTCTGCACCCATCTCTAATGAGAAGATGGCAACATTTTCACGTGCTTGTACAGCAACACTTTGTGCAACATTTAGCGCAAAAGCTGTTTTCCCTACAGAAGGTCGTGCCGCGACTATAATTAAGTCATTGCGTTGGAAGCCAGCTGTAATATGGTCTAAATCACGGAATCCTGTTGGAATACCCGTTACATCACCTTTACGTGATTGAAGCTGTTCAATATTATCGAATGTCTCTACTAAAACGTCTTTTACATGTTTAAAGTCGCCAGCATTTTTGCGGTTGGCGACCTCCATCATTTTCTTCTCTGCCTCGCCAAGTAATGCCTCTACCTCATCCTCACGTGTGTAGCCATCTTCTACAATTTTTGTAGCGACACGGATTAATCGACGTAAGAGCGCTTTTTCCTCAACGATTTTCGCATAGTGAGCAACGTTTGCTGCCGTAGGGACAGCATTGGCGAGCTCTAGTAAATACGATAGCCCGCCAACATCCTCAATCTCTTTTTTTGCTGATAATTCCTCAGTAACTGTTACAACATCTATCGCTTTTCCTAGATCACTTAAACGCAGCATCGTTTCAAAAATCTTCTTATGTGCGTTTTGGTAAAAATCATCGGCTAGCAATATTTCAGATGCCGTGATTAGTGCCTGTGGTTCTAGAAAAATCGCACCGATAACCGATTGCTCCGCTTCCCGGTTATGCGGTGGAACGCGGTCTATCATCGGTTCGTTCATGGATAGTCGCCCCTTATTCTTCCGTTACTTGTACTTTTAATGTTGCTGATACTTCGTGATGTAGTTTTACAGGTACATTTGTAAAGCCTAGTGCACGGATTCCTTCAGGTAATGTCATTTTACGTTTATCTATTTTAATGCCATGTACTTTTTGAAGTGCTTCAGCGATTTGCTTAGTCGAAACTGAACCAAATAGGCGACCGCCATCGCCTGATTTAGCTTTTAGCTCAACAGTTAGTGCTTCTAGCTTTTCTTTTAAAGCTTTTGCTTCTGCTAATTCTGCAGCTGCATTTTTTTGTTCTAATTTCTTTTGACCTTCTAACTGGCTCATTGCTTGAGCATTCGCCTCCGCAGCATAACCGTTTTTAATTAGGAAGTTTTGTGCATAGCCATCTGCTACATTTTTTACTTCCCCTTTTTTTCCTTTACCTTTAACGTCTTTTAAAAATACTACTTTCATAATTCAGAACTCCCTTCGAGTACCTCATATATGGCCTCTTCTAAATATTTTTTCACTTCATCTATGGAAAGTGCTTCTATTTGGCAAGCTGCATTCGTTAAATGCCCGCCACCGCCAAGCCTTTCCATAATAAGCTGTACATTTACTTCCCCTAGCGACCTTGCACTAATACCGATTTTACCATCAGCTCGATGCGCAATGACGAAGGATGCGTTAACGTCTTTCATCGTAAGTAATATATCAGCCGTTTGTGCGATTAATACGGAATCATAAATTTTCGATTCTTCACCAACAGCTACTGCAATGCCTGGCTTCACGAATTTTACCGTTTGCACAATTCTTGATCGTTCGATGTACGTAATGATGTCTTCTTTTAATAGCCGCTGCACTAACACTGTATCGGCACCATTTGTTCGTAAATACGAAGCAGCCTCAAAAGTACGTGCACCTGTACGAAGTGTAAAACTTTTTGTATCAACAATGATACCCGCTAATAATGCTGTCGCCTCTAACATATTAATTTTTGCTCGCTTTGGCTGATACTCTAGCAATTCAGTTACAAGCTCTGCTGTAGACGAAGCATAAGGCTCCATATAAACGAGTGTAGGATTTTCAATAAAGTCTTCGCTACGGCGGTGGTGGTCGATAACTACAACCTTTTCCGCAAGCTTTAATAAGTATGGATCAATTACTAAATTAGGCTTATGTGTATCCACAATAATTAGTAACGATTTTTCAGTCATTTTCGCTGCAACTTCTTCTGGCGTTAAGAAATGCTCATAGAAGTCGGATTTACTTTCAATTTCATTCATTAAACGAGTAACGCTACCATTTAATTCATCAAAATTAATGACTACATAGCCCTTTACATCATTCATTTGGGCCATTTTGCGGACCCCGACAGATGCCCCTATGGAGTCCATATCAGGGTTTTTATGTCCCATGACAAACACTTGGTCACTGTCTTGTATTAAGTCACGTAATGCATGTGAGATAACTCGTGCTCTTACACGCGTACGTTTTTCTACAGGGTTAGTTTTACCGCCGTAAAATTTAAGCTTTCCAGTAGGCTGCTTGATGGCTACCTGATCTCCACCACGACCTAATACAAGGTCCAAGCTAGATTGAGCTAACTCACCAAGTTCTACTAATGAAGAAGAGCCTGCTCCAACGCCAATACTAAGCGTTAAGGAAAGGTTTTTTTGTGCTGTCTTTTCACGGATTGTATCTAAAATAGCAAATTTCTTCTTTTCTAGTTCCGTTAAAATGGACTCATTTAAAACTGCTAAAAAACGGTCCGATGAAATTCGTTTTACAAAAATACCATGCTCCGCTGCCCATTCGTTGACAATAGATGTTACCATCGTATTTGTTAAGCTACGCGGTTGATCGTCCATTGCTTGCGTAATTTCATCATAGTTATCAACAAATAAAATTGCAATGACTGTGCGATCTGCAAAATATTGCTTTTCAATAGCAATTTGTTCAGTAATATCGAAGAAGTATAGTAAACGCTCCTCTTCTTTGTAAAAGACACGATATTTCCTATCACGAAGCGTAATCGTAGCTTCCTTTGTCTCTTCGGTCTTCATCAGTACATAGATGTCATCGGATATATTAACTATACCCTCACCCACTAATGCCTCATTATCTAGAATATTTTGCATATATGGATTGGACCATTCTATTTCATATTCCTCATTAACCAGCAATATCCCAATTGGCATTTCGAGCAATGCCTCTTCTCCAACCTTTTTCATACGGAAGGATATAGATTCAATATGCTTTTCTGTCTCTTCATAAGTAGCTTTTTCAATTTTCCATGTATAGACCATTAATATAGCAAAGCCTATCCCATAGCCAATACCAATCCCAATATTCCATATACACAGAAGCATGAACGTCACAATGCCAAAAATGGAAAGAACATAAAGCGGATAGCGGATCGGTCGTTTTCTAAAAGTCCCCATTACATCAGCCCCTTATTCCTTAGTCTTCCCTTTCACAAGTGAACGTACGTCGAAACCTAAATCGATAATACCGAGTAAAATAATGAATGATGCAAGTGGAATGGCTAAAATTGTAGCTATCCATTTTACCGCACTCGGCATCCCTTTAGCCGTAATGAAATAATGTATAAATGAGATCCCTTGAAGGATTAATAACAACCACAATATATAAGATACATTTAATACGATAACATCTAGCATAGAGCCTGCTTCTGGACGTATAAATAGATTAATACACAATATAATCATGTAGTACCATAACACAGAGCGTGGTAATCGCATATTTTCAAACGGTGAGAATTTAGGAACATTTAAACCTAATCGCTTTAAAATCGGTAAATTCAATGTAATGACAATAAAAGCTATTGAAAATGCAAAGATTGTTACGGTCGAAGGTATTGTTAGCTCAATCGTTTTAAGCAGAACCTCCATTTGTTCAGGTTGAATTGCCACTTGGCCCGTTACACTTTTAGCAAGCTCGTTGGATTGCTCATAACTGTTACGAGCAAGTTCTAAACTCATTTCAATCACGTTAATTCCCGCTAATTGTACATAGGCTAAATACACAAGTGCTGACGATAAAAGTACCGCGATACCTGATGACATGAATAAAAAAAGTTTGCTTTTCTTTAATTGAATTCCATTACCTATGACTATCCCAAGCAACGCCATAATAAAAGCAAATGGCAGCATAAATAGTCCACTCGTTAGCACTGTTAAAATACAGCCAACTACTGCAACGAGTATTGATGAGGAACGCTTGTAACTTGCGCTATACCAAGCAATCGGTAATGGAGTAAATAATAAGGCTACCATAGAAATGATTGGTACATACGCTGAAGCAATCATTAAAATTGTAAAAATTGCAACCATCATTGAGCCTTGTACAAGCGCCTTTGTTTGATTATTCGGCATTGAAAACCTTCCTTTTTGTCAGTCAAACTTACTAAACTTTATTGTACCATTTTTTCACCTTATTGAACAAAAAACGCTAAGAACGTCTGTATGCTTTATGATAAATTGATGTCAAAAGTAAAGTTTCTTAATCGAAAAAGGTAAATCGTATCATATATTACGGTTTTGAACAGCAAAAAGAACATGGACGAAGGAAAAATTAAAAATGAGTTCGGTGCAATACCGAACTCATTATACTCGCGGCACAGTTTGGGAAATTAAAAAAATACCCTCTGAACTCATAACATACTCTTGATCAGCAAACTGAGAGCTTAAGTGACTATGAGTAGCCATGATAATAGTCGTTTCATTCTCACATAGCCTTTTAAAAAGGTTAAACACTAACATCGTTGTATCGTCATCCAATGATCCAGTGGGCTCATCTGCTATTAACAATTGAGGCTTTTTAATAAGTGCTCTAATGACCCCTACCCGTTGCCTTTCTCCCCCAGATAGCTTGTCGATTTTCTTATCAAGTAAATGATTAATTTTTAAACACGCACTCAGCTCATCACTATACGCCATGGTTTGCTTTTTATCATATTTACCTAATAATAACGGAGCTACTATATTTTCTCGAACTGTGAGGTTGCGTATCATTGGATTGTATTGTGAAATGTATCCGATTTGACTGCCTCTTATATTCGAAAGTTCTTTAAGATTTTGCTCATGCATTTTTATACTATCCATAACATACTGACCACTATCTGCTTTTTCAAGTCCAGCTAATATATTTAGAAGCGTGCTTTTACCGACACCGCTTGGCCCTTTTATAGAGATGAATTGATTGTCGGCAACTTCTAAATGAATGTTGTTTAATACCATTTTTTCTTTATACGCTTTTACTATGTTAACTAATGATATAAAGTTTATAATTTTAATCACCCTTTAACTTTTCAATGACATTCGTTGTTGCTAATAAGTTATTCACTAACCTATAAACAACGACATTGAATAACAGCCAAACTATGAACCCCGCAATTATTAAAATGGATATAATCGAAATGTCTTGCATAAATAGAACGGTGCACAACAATGCCAATCCTATACTCATGCCATTGAGGATTGAAAATTCAAGTTGGATATTTTTTTTGATTTTATAATTTGTAACACCACTCATAATGAACACTAAATACGTATCGAATTGTCTTTTTATAAAGCTTTTCACGAACAAATAGAAAGCACACAAAATAAAAATAAATACTACGCCCGATATTGTAAAAATAAGTGTTTGATTGGTATCAATCATTTTATATAAGAGATCAACTGATAACGAATTTGCACCAATAATTTGATAATTGGTGAAATTTGTAACTTTTTCTATCTTTCCAATTTCCTTTCTTACTTCAAGTGCATTTAAGTTGGTCATTAAATGACCTCCCATTTCACTTAAAAGAAGTGCCCTAAAGAATACTTCATCTACCTGCGTTTTTCGTAACAATTCAGAAGGCTGTTCAGAAAGCGACATGGAAGGCAATAGAATATAACGATTGAGTACTTGCTGCGGTTCATTATTAGTGAAAATAAATGAATTTTCCTTTGCAAAGCCTACTACTCGCCCAATAAATTTTTCAAAATAATAATGAATCTCTAATTGGTCATGCAACTTATAGTATTGACGATATTCAGAGCCGAGAATTACAGGTATTTCCTTTCTTCCTGCTACGTAGACATAAGCGGAATCATCAAAGTACTGTCCTTCGATTAGTTCAACGACATTATAATCGAATACAGATTTAGTCACTTGCATCGATTTAGTGGTTTGATAAAACGCACCTTCGTGCTCATATATATTATTAAAGCCACTTTCATAATAAGCGGAGAACTTCTCATCAGGGGGATATTGTTTTAGGCCTATTGGCTGATATACGGCATTATAAAAGACCACTTTATTATTTTTAAATACCCCATTATTAAAATCATTGAGAATATCATAGTTTTTTACATCTTTGAAAAATTCAATTTCTCTTTCACCTATTAAATCATCCGAAATCTGATAGATGTTGTAGTTATGAAATTTACTTGCTGAACGTATTTCTATTTTTGAAATGTTTAGATTCACTAACAGCACAAATAAAACGACAGAAAATAGAAATGAAAGAAGCCCTGTTAACACCACAAACAATTTTTTATTTTTCATTAATAGTCTAGTTGTATTCAAAATGATCTTACTCCTTTTTTAATCAAGGACTTTGTTACAAGTAGACAGGCAAAAAAATATCCTATACATGTAATGAACATATAGAAAACAGATATGTAGTACCAATGATTCCCCCAAATCGAAGTGACGTGGTTAACCGCTATTAATAATATAGATTCCAATAACATTATTACGAATAGCGCAATAAATTCTGATTTAAAAACTTTAACAAATATGATTTTCCATTTCCCGCCTGCTAAATACAATATTTGAAAAATTGATTTTTTACTTTGAATTGAATAATGGATTGTAACAGCTTGAGCAATAATAACAAACAGTAAAGAAATGAGTAAGAACCCTTTTAAAAGAACATTTGACTTCAATATGGCAGTTCCTCTATCTTCGTTTTCAAGTAGCTGATAACTCGTATTAGGGAACATTTTTTGCATTAATTTATATGGATTTCCACTTTCTACATTGAGAATAAACTTTGTTCCATTTTGCAAGTTGATTTGTTGAGACTCTGATATATACCACGCCTCCCTATTCAAATAAGAGCCAGGTGTGGCAAATTGGCCAATAACGAGGCTTCTCATATTTTTCGAAAGGGCCCCTTCAGGAAAAACAGTACCTGTAATGATATAGTCTGTTGCTAGTGGTGGTTTGTTATAGTTTATAGGTGGCAACTTTACCGATTTGTTAATATAGATATATTTTAATTTCGGATCGTCTAGTTTATATTGCATTAACAAATAGGGCTCTTCTAAGTCGATATCTAGAGAAGAGTCTTCAGTATTGATAATGAATTCAACAGCATTTTTATTGATATAGCCATTGTTAATCATATTGGTATAGCTAACAGAGTCCATACTATAAAGCAAGGCAGCGGCGCTAGCAAACAATAGTGAAGTTAGTAGCACAAATTTGCTGGATACTAAATATTTTTTCATCACGTTATACCTTTATTGCAAGAAAGAGATAATCAATTGATTATCTCTTCATATATGTTATTTTCCATAGTACGTTTTCGCAACCCAGCCTAAGTCGCCAGGGTGCCAACCGCTAATTGCTTGTGTTGTACCGAAACCCCATACACGGCCGCTATCTGCTTCTGCACGACCCGAAATAGCCGATTCGTAACGAGCTCTCGAATAATGGTATACACCTGGCCAAGTCGTGTTTGCAATGACCCGCTCATAAACTGCTGAACCTCTTCTAGTATAATCTTTCGTTGCGCTATGTATCGGGTTACCAGTAGCAAATGAGGAAATATCACTATCTTGTCGTAAAGTAAAATAGCCCGTATCTTCACTCCAACCGCCATAAATCGTTGGGTCATCTAGTATTACTGCATTTGCTGAAGATAAAATTGTGCCGCTTAAACTTAATGTAAGTGCACCTACCAATATCCATTTTGTAGTTTTCAATGTAAACACCCCTTGATTCACAAAATAAATTTGATAATTTCCAATATTATAATAAATCTTGATATATTTATTTGTCAATATTCAAAATTAAATAAAAATTGATAGTTTTACACTAAGATATTTGTTCAAACATTTATGTAAATCCGTTACTGCTTCTCGAATTTGTCCTGCAAAAGTAACCTCTATTTTCAAACAAAATAAAAAAGCACAACAAGGTATAAACCTTGTTGTGCTTAGCAATCTTATTTATCTTCAGATACGAATGGAAGTAATCCCATAATACGAGAAACTTTGATAGCTGAAGTTAATTTACGTTGGTACTTAGCGCTAGTGCCAGTTACGCGACGTGGTAAGATTTTACCGCGTTCAGAGATGAATTTTTTAAGTAAATCCACATCTTTATAATCGATATGCGTAATGTTATTAGATGTAAAATAGCAAACTTTACGGCGTTTGCGGCCTCCGCGACGTGGTGCCATAGTGATGTCTCCTCCTTATAAGTTTATAGTTTTTGTAGATGGAAGATTAGAATGGAAGATCGTCTTCTGATACTTCAATTGGTCCCTTGCTATTAGCAAATGGATCTTCATCTACTCGTGTATAGTTCGGCTGATTCATTGGTGGTTGATTTTGCTGATAAGAATTACCGCCGCCAAATGAACCTTGCTGAGGCATCGCGCCACCATACTGTTGCTGTGGTTGACCACCGCCATATGACGGTTGGCTATTTGCGTAAGATTGTCCACCGTATTGGTTTGATGCAGGAGCACCTCCACCACTACGAGGCTCTAAAAACTGTACGCTATCTGCCACAACATCAGTTGTATATACACGCTTACCATCTTGTCCTTCAAAGCTACCTGTTTGGATACGACCTTCTACTCCAATCAAACTTCCTTTTTTCATGAAGTTCGCTAAGTTTTCAGCCTGTTTACGCCAAGCAACACAGCTAATGAAATCTGCTTCTTTTTCACCTTGTTGGTTTGAGAATGTACGATTTACAGCTACTGTAAATCGAGTAGACGCAATACCATTCGGTGTGTAGCGCAGCTCAGGGTCTTTTGTTAGTCTTCCAACTAATACGACACGATTTATCATCAGAATGCAACCTCCTTTTCAGCATTTTGTTTAAAATTATTTTGCTTCTTCACGTACTGCAATGTGACGAATGATATCTTCGCTGATGTTAGCAAGACGTGTGTATTCGTTGATTGCTTCTGAAGGAGCGTTTACTTTTACGATTTGGTAGTAACCTTCGCGGAAGTCTTGAATCTCGTAAGCTAAGCGGCGTTTGCCCCACTCTTTTGCTTCGATGACTTCAGCACCGTTAGAAGTTAAGATTTCGTTGAAACGTTCTACTAAAGCTTTCTTCGCTTCGTCTTCAATGTTTGGACGTACAATGTACATTAATTCGTATTTTCTCATCTGTTTACACCTCCTTATGGACTCAGGCTCTCCTGTTTACAGGGAGCAAGGAGTAAGCAATAAATATTACTCACATCAATGAATTGTAACACATTGGCATCTGTCTTTCAAGTCGCAAACAAATAATTCATTCGATATAATAAAGACCATAATTAATTTTATAAAGGAGAACTTTTCTATGCTACCAGATCAAGAACCTCATGTAATTGAATTAGATATGAAGAAGCTAATGATGGATAGTGCCGTTATTACTAGTGGCCTCTCTATTTTGTTTATTGCCGTACAATATATTTGTCTAAAAGATTTTCATTTTTCGTTATGGAGTATGCTAGGCGGATTTGTCCTTTTTGTCTTACTCTATATTGTGCTTATCGTTTTGCATGAAGCTTTTCATTTAATAGGGTTTATGATTTTTGGGGGTGTGCCCTACAAATCATTAAAATACGGCGTTAATTTAGAGCTTGGTATTGCCTACGCAACCACTGACCAGCTCCTCCCTAATCATGCAATGAAAAAAGCGTTGCTATTACCATTTTGGACAACTGGTATTGTACCAACCATTGCAGGTTTTTACTTTAACAGTACTGTTTTATTACTTGCTGGTGCCTTTTTAATAGCTGGAGCAGTCGGAGATTTTTCCATGTATAAGGAATTAAGAAAATATCCAAAAAACGCCCTTATACAGGACGATCCTCAGTTACCAAAGCTTTATGTTTATTCTCCACCAAAAAAGAAACTATCTCAAAAATAAACGCTTCTTTCTATCCTTATGGTGTTAAAAATCCATGTTGTGCAGCTGTACATAAATTTCTCCAAATTCGATTAATGGTCGCTGTTTCAATGATAGCGTCCATTCCAAGACTCCGAATGATATTGTTTGCAATATCCACACATACAGCTGCACTTTCCTTGCTCATTTGGGTAAATTGCTGAAGTTCTTGTTCTGTCAGTTCAACCCCAAGCTTATGTTTTTGCCAATAGTCCGTTAGCATAGAATAAAATTGTTCTTCCACCTGTAAAAAGCGCTTTTTTTGCTGCATAAATAAAAATTGAAGTGCACCAACACGTTCACTATAAGTAGACTTCTTATTTTTTTGCTCCATTAGGGAAAAGGCTTCATCTAAAAAATTTTCTGTAATCCCTAGACAAACACTTAAAAAAGACGCTTCTGCAAAAGCAGTGAACGGAAAACTATGGACGACATTATTATAACTATTTTTACTAATGCCTAATTGGAATGTTTTATCAAACGGTATCCATACATCTTGAACACGAATCGTATGGCTTGCTGTAGCCTTTAAACCCATCGCTTGCCAGTCATTTAGGATTTCCACTTGCTCACGACTTACCGCACAACTAATGATTTTATCTGTCATAATACCATCTTCTTTAATAAAACAATTCATTGTAAAGGTTGTGGCATAGTCAGCACCACTGCAAAACTTCCATTGCCCTGTTACGATATAGCCTCCATCCTTTTTTACGGCCGTACCGTTAGGATAGCCACTCCCCGCTATTACAGCATCACTTGGTGAAAAAATCTTTTCTCCTATCTCTTGATTTAACGTAGGAATAAACAGATTACCGCCTGTTCCAATGGTCACAAGCCATCCAAAGTTCCCATCAATAGCAGACATACGCTGAAACACTTTGATCCCTTCGATTAAATCTAAATCTTTCCCACCTAATTCCTTGGCAATAAACAGTTTAAATAGTTGTTGCTCGTAAATAACCTCTAATATATCTTGTGGTAACTTCCCTAACTGTTCAATTTCTAAAGCACGTTCTTTTATTTCTAATATGTTCATAATATCCCCCTGTGGAAATTGAAAATTCTGATATTATATAACCAAAAATAGGCTTTTCCAAACGTCAAAATACTACGCTAGGAGAAGCCTATTATGTTTGTTTATTTATTAGCGTAAAACTGCTTAAACCTCTCACAGGTAAGTCAATAGAAAAGCACTCGTTTACGATGCAACTTTCACATCACCTATGGTAGCACAGCGAATTCTATTTAGACGTTAAAGCGGAATAACATAATATCGCCGTCTTGTACAATATATTCTTTCCCTTCAAGACGTACTTTACCCGCTTCTTTCGCAGCAGCTTGGGAGCCTGCCTCTACTAAATCATTGAAAGCAACCGTTTCTGCTCGAATAAATCCACGCTCAAAGTCAGTATGAATGACACCAGCACATTGTGGTGCTTTCATGCCTTTACGGAATGTCCATGCACGTACTTCTTGTACCCCAGCAGTGAAGTAAGTAGCAAGACCTAGTAAATCATAAGAAGTACGGATTAGCTGATCTAATCCTGATTCTTTAATGCCTAATTCCTCTAGGAACATTGCTTTTTCTTCATCGTCAAGCTCTGAAATTTCTTCTTCGATTTTTGCACAAATTGTAATGACTTGAGCACCCTCAGCCGCTGCATATTCACGTACCTTTTGAACATATTCATTATTATCTGCATCTGCAACTTCGTCTTCTGACACATTTGCAACATACAGCATTGGTTTAATCGTTAATAGGTGAAGACCTTTAATAACTTTTAACTCGTCTTCTGATAGCTCAGCTGCACGAGCAGGTCGGCCGTTTTCTAATTCAGCTTTGATTTTAAGAAGAATCGGTTCTTCAACCATCGCTTCTTTATCTTTTTGCTTCGCCATTTTGCTTACACGTTGTATGCGTTTTTCAACTGATTCTAAATCAGCAAGAGCAAGCTCTAAATTAATGACTTCAATATCATCAATCGGATCTACTGCGCCCGATACGTGTGTAATATTTTCGTCTACAAAGCAGCGTACTACTTGGCAAATTGCATCAACTTCACGGATATGTGCAAGGAATTTGTTCCCTAGACCTTCGCCTTTAGAAGCGCCTTTTACAATCCCTGCAATATCAGTAAATTCGAATGCTGTAGGGACTGTCTTTTTCGGTACTACTAATTCTGTAAGTTTATCTAAACGTGCATCTGGTACTTCAACGATTCCTACGTTTGGATCGATTGTTGCGAATGGATAGTTTGCAGCTAAAGCGCCCGCTTTTGTAATTGCGTTAAATAATGTTGATTTACCGACGTTAGGTAATCCAACAATTCCAGCTGTTAATGCCATAAATGGACACAACCTTTCTATAATCAGTTCAATTTTGTTGTTTTTATCCCGTATTTTAGGTGCTAAAATTCTTACTTCAAACAGTAAGTCCGTATAAGCTGTATAAGCAGTTACAGACCAACATTCATTACTTCGTCTTAGCCGATGTGACGCTCTTAGTCCAAATTCCGTCCATAAATCAGTAAGATGGAAGTAAACTACACACAATTCATTACGCCCCCACGTAATGGCGTCCAGATTTTTGCGAACCTGCTCGAAAATTATTTCTAAAAATCTGTAACATTCGCTTAGGGCATTGAACATGATTCAAGCGAGGTTAGATTCCTCAATGAATGTAAGTGCATAGGTAATATTCATCCCTGTAAGGACGTGTGAAGCAAGTTAGAGATTTCTGTATAACCCTATCTATTATATTGATTCGCCCCTAAAAAGTCTAATACGCAAAAAGCTAGGCTTCATTTGCATGCTTCAGAACCTTTTTCATTTTTTTCTCAAATTCTCTACGTGGAATCATTACACTGTGTTGACATCCTTCACATTTAATGCGCACATCCGCTCCCATACGAATAATTTTCCACTCATTTGTGCCGCAAGGATGTTGTTTTTTCATTTCGACAATATCATTTAAATCGAACTTTTTCGCTTCCATCTTATTCACTACTCCCATCTTCTTTTCCACTTCCACCATATAACATCATTTTAGGTTATGCCATAGGAATATTATGTTCTTCAAATAGTTTTGTAACGTCACGACGAATAGTACGTGCCACGCCATATTGTTGCTGTGGTAATGTCTCTGCGGCAATGCGAATCGTTACCTCTTTACCTTTTACATTTTGTACACCTAAAAAGGTAGGTACTGCTACAAGCTCTTTATGATTTTCTTGAAGTGATTTTAAATATTGCTTAATAAGCATTTCCGCTTTTTCAAAATCTGCATCGATAGTCATTTGTAAATCTATAAAAATTTTCGAGTTATTTATAGAGTAATTGATCACTTCTCCTATTGACCCATTTGGAATTATAAATTGCTCACCAGTAGAACCTTTAATTTTCGTAGTACGTAACCCTATTTCTACAACTGTTCCTTCTGCTGCGTTTATTTTAATATAATCCCCTACACCAAATTGGTCTTCAAAAATAATAAAGAATCCTGTAATGACATCCTTCACTAAGCTTTGTGCACCAAAACCAATTGCTAAGCCGACAATCCCTGCTCCTGCAAGTAAACCAGCGACTTTAATATTCAGCGAAGAAAGGATAGCTATAATAGCTGAAAAATAGACTACATACGAAATAACACTTTGTAATAATCTCGAAATTGTTCGTTGGCGGCGCTCTGAGTGATTTAATGGTGAGCGCATTCTTATTAAAAATGCTTTTTTAATAAATTTTTTACCTAATCGCACCGCTAACCACGATGCAATAAGGATAACTGTAATCTCAAAGGTTGCATCTATGACTTGATCCCAAAATGTTTCGGACGTTAGTGTTTCCCATTTTTTCTTAATAAATCTAGCGTTAAAATCCATTATTACCACCTCTTGAATAACTTGTTAAAAATTTGCGTATACTGCATAAAAATTGAGCACTTCCTCCAAATAAAAATGAAAGTGAGTTTTTTTATGAATACTATATCTAATTTAGTACTACCCTATTCTCTTCATCATGAAAGTAAAAATGCCGTATGGCAATTGAGTACATTATTTTTAGAGTATATCCCTTTCCATCATGAACGTCTTGTTTTTTGCTGTATCGGAAGTGACCGTTGTACTGGCGATACACTTGGACCTTTAACAGGTAGCTTTTTGAAAAAGTCTGTTAGTTTTCCCTATGAAGTTGTTGGGACTTTAGAAGATCCATTGCATGCGCTCAACTTAGATACGAGAATACAGCAGTTACATCATCATACTACGGAACCTTTTATTATTGCGATTGACGCATGTCTCGGTAGTGAACAAAATGTTGGTCATATTGCTGTGCAAGATGGACCCATATTGCCTGGAAAAGCTGTTAAAAAAGAATTGCCCCCAATCGGTGACATTTCCGTTAAAGGAATCGTCAATATTGGAGGCTTTATGGAAATGCTTGTTTTACAAAATACTAGGTTGCATATATCTTACGCAATGGCTGAAAAGCTTTCAAGAGCCTTACTGCTTGCTGCACATCGTTACTCATTGAAAAGGATAGATGATGGCAACCATAATACCGACAACGACGATACCCGGCAACAAGTTGGCAGCCTTGATCTTTGTTAAGCCAGCTATATTTAAGCCGATTGCTAAAATCATTACACCACCTACAGAAGTCATTTCTGTAATAAACATTTGTAATGCATCATCTGGAATATAAACGCTGATAACACCTGCAAAAATAGCAATAATCCCTTGATAAATAAATACTGGAACGGCTGATAATAGTACGCCAATACCTAAAGTAGAAGCTAAAATAATAGATGTAAATCCATCAATAATGCCTTTTGTTATGAGGACGTTATGGTCCTGACGCAGACCGCTATCGAGTGCACCTATTATCGCCATTGATCCAACAACAAATATTAATGAAGCAGTGACAAAGCCTTCTGCAATATTAATTTGATTGTCGCTTTTGCGCTTTTTACTAAAAAGGGATTCTACCCACTGACCAAGTCGATTCATTTGCTTATCTAAATCTAGCCATTCACCTATTACTGTTCCTACTACTAAACTTACCACTAAAATTATAAAATTATTACTCTCAAAGCCCATTTTTATCCCTAATAGCGCGACAGATAAGCCAATAATTGATAATACAGAAGCTTTCATTGACTCAGGAATATTTTTAAAAATGCGTCCTATCAATGCGCCTACTACTATCAGTAGTGCATTAATTAATGCTCCTAAAATAACCACAAAAAGGCCTTCCTTCTCTCTAAAAAATAGAGAGCGCCTAGTATGTTGGCGCTCTAATTTACATTAATGGTCCATTAATCATCTTCTTGAATGTTTAATATTTCCAAAATACGTTCTAAGTCATCTTCTGAGTAAAATTCAATTTCAATTTTACCTTTATTATTTGCTTTTTTAATTTGGACATTAGTACCAAAATAATCTCTCAATTGAGATTCCTTCGCTACAACAAAAATATCTTTCTTCTTCGGCTGCGATGTTTCACGTGAAACTTCTTCATTTAAATTTTGCACTAAAATTTCAACTTGGCGAACGTTCAAGCCTTGCTTTATAATCTTGAGCGCAATTTCTGGAATTCTTCTTTTATTTTTCAACCCAAGTAATGCACGTCCTTGCCCCATTGATAATGTACCGTCATTCATTAATGCACGAACATCCTCTGGCAATGCTAATAATCGAACGTGATTGGCAATGTGTGGCCTACTTTTACCTAATCGCTTGGATAGCTCCTCTTGTGTTAAGTGCAAGTTTTCCATTAAACTTTGATATGCTTCAGCCTCTTCAATAACTGTTAAATCTTCACGCTGAAGGTTTTCTAATATTGCAAGTTCCATCATTTGTGAGTCTGTTAGCTCTTTCACAATCGCTGGTATTATATCTAGCCCAGCCATTTGCGCTGCTCTAAAACGACGCTCGCCCGCGACAATTTCATATTTCCTAGCTTTTTTTCGTACAGCAATTGGTTGTAAAATACCATGTTCATGAATCGAATCTGCTAATTCTTGCAATGCTTCTTCATCAAATATTTTACGAGGCTGAAATGGATTTGCGACGATTAGCTGTAGCTGTATTTCTTCTACTTGTCCGCTTTGTTCTAACGATTCTCCTGGAAATAGAGCACCAATACCTTTTCCTAAACCTTTAGCCATTTTTTATCACTTCCCTCGCCATCTCTAAATAAACTTCAGCTCCTCTTGATTTTGCATCGTAAATGATAATAGGCTGTCCATGACTCGGAGCCTCACTTAATCGTACATTACGAGGAATGATTGTTTTATATACTTTATCTTGAAAATATTTTTTTACTTCATCAATTACTTGTAAACCTAAATTAGTTCTTGCATCAAGCATTGTTAATAATACACCATCAATATATAGTTGCTGATTCAAATGTTTTTGCACTAAACGTACAGTTGACAATAATTGACTTAAACCTTCTAATGCATAATATTCGCATTGCACAGGAATAATTAATGCGTCTGATGCCGTTAATGCATTAATCGTTAAAAGCCCAAGTGATGGTGGACAATCAATAATAATATAGTCATAGTCCTCTTTTACATCTTGAAGTGCATGCTTTAAACGTACTTCCCTAGAAATCGTTGATACTAATTCAATCTCTGCCCCCGCTAGTGAAATGGTTGCAGGAACGATTGATAAATTTTCTACATTTGTTTGTTGAACAACATTTTCAACATTTTCATCATCAATTAGGACATCATAAATACAACTTTGTATTTCACCTTTATTAATGCCAAGTCCACTTGTTGTATTGCCTTGTGGATCTGTATCAATTAATAGCACTTTTTTCCCTAAGTATGCCAGACAAGCGCTCAAATTGACCGATGTCGTTGTTTTCCCTACGCCACCCTTTTGATTGGCGATTGCTATAATTCTACCCATTTAAAAGCACCTGCTTTCATCCATCAAAGTTTGCTTTGACAAATCCATTTGTAAAATCATTGTTCAATACCGCTATCTTAATTATCATTCTATCAAAAAAAACGAATAGAGTTGTATAAAATATTAAGAATATATACAAAAAAGGAGGCATCTTAGAAATAATTCTAAGATCCTCCTCTATACAGAAGATATAGTACAGTGAAAAATACTTTTTCAGTATAATTAAATATTCATTAAGATTTCTTCTTTTTAGGGATTTTCACTGTAATTTGATAATATTCCTCGGTATCCTCTTCCTCTGTTTTAACCGTTATTCCACTTTTCGTCACCATTGATAGCGATTGCTTAATTGTATTCAAGGCAATACGAACATCTTTACTAATTGCTTTCCTTTTTGGCTTTACCTTTTTAGGCATATCTTCTTCTTGATCTGCCACTTCAGGATGTAGCAATGTATGAATGTGCTCTTCTAACTGGCGCACATTCCAATCATTTTCAATTGTTCCTTGTAAAATTTCTAATTGCAACGGTTGATCTTTAATTGCAATTAGTGCTCGGGCATGTCTTTCAGAAATTTGACGCTTTAAAATAGCTTGCTGCACTTCTTCAGGAAGCTTTAATAAACGTAATTTATTGGCTACCGTGGATTGTCCTTTTCCTAAACGTTGAGCCAGTGCTTCTTGTGTCAGTTCATGAAGCTCTAATAATTTTTGGTAGGCTACCGCTTCTTCAATTGCCGTTAACTCTTCACGTTGAAGGTTTTCAATTAATGCAATTGATGCTGTTTCCTTATCCGTTAAATTTCGTACAATCGCAGGAACTTCCGTCCATTGTAGCTTTTTCATTGCTCGATAACGACGCTCACCTGCAATGATTTCATATTGATTGTTTGCTGTGCTACGTACAACAATTGGTTGAATTACACCATGAGTATGAATGGTTCTTGATAATTCTTCAATTTTTTCGTCATCAAAAATAGTACGTGGCTGAAAACGGTTTGGTACAATTTGATCGATTGGAAGCTTAATGACCTCTTCTGTTGCACGAACCGCCTCTGCTTGTTCTACTTCATTTTCCACAATAGGCTCTGCTTTATTTCCGCCTCCAAAAAAACGTGAAAAAGGACTTTTCATCCAATTGGCACCACCTTTAAGTAACTATCTTGCTCTGTCTCATTCTATTATTATTTATTATATTTCCTAAAATGTATATAGTTCATAGATGTCATTTGCGTGAACCATCCATAACTAGTATGTATGCTCAAACTAGAGAAAATATTTTTCCAGTTTGAGAAGTTTCACATGAAACACTAATTATTGAATAGGTGTTTTATTTGGTACACCAGGTTTACGCGGGTATTTTTTTGGTGTTCCTTTTATTTTATCAAAAACATATAAAGTACGTTCACTTTCTTCAACAGGTAGAGAGAAAGAATATTCTTCTTTTAGTGAAACACCTAAAGTAATCAATGCTTTTTTTGCATCTTTTAATTCTTCAGGTCCTGCTGAAGCCTTTAATGCAACAAAATAACCACCCTGTTTTGCCAATGGCACACATAATTCTGATAGTACAGACAAGCGAGCTACTGCACGGGCTGTCACAACATCAAATTGCTCACGATATTTTACATTTTGACCGAATTCCTCTGCGCGAGCATGGACAAAATGCATATGATCTAACTGTAATTCATCACTTAAATGATTTAAAAATGTAATTCGTTTATTTAAAGAATCTACAATTGTTACTTGTAAATGTGGGAAGCAGATTTTAATCGGAATACTTGGGAAGCCCGCTCCTGCTCCTACATCACAAACTGTCGTTACCTTTGTAAAATCAAAATAAAACGAGGCACTAATTGAATCATAGAAATGTTTTAAATAGACGCCTTCAAAATCTGTAATAGCCGTTAGGTTCATCTTTTCATTCCACTCGACAAGCAGCTCGAAATACTTTTTGAACTGTGCAACTTGCTTTTCAGAAAGCTCAATGCCCTTGTCCTTCAATGCCTCAATAAATTGTTGTTCGTTCATGTAAGGTCTCCTTTTAAAAAATGGCTCAGTATTGTCTAAATGGGGATTATCATGCCGAATAGGAGGCAATCACCCTTGAGTCATAACATAGCCTAAAAATAGGAAGCGGGCACAATGGTATGCCCGCCTCTTATTCACTTTGCTGTTACTCTATTATTCGCCACTTACGCGCGCGATTTTTCCTTGTTCAATGTAGACAAGTAAAATCGAAATGTCTGCAGGGTTTACACCAGAAATTCGAGACGCCTGTGCAATAGAAAGTGGTGTAACTTGTTTTAATTTTTGGCGTGCTTCTGTTGCAAGACCTGAAATGGCGTCATAATCAATGTTTTCTGGAATTTTTTTATTTTCCATTTTATGAAGCTTTTCAACTTGTTGCAATGCCTTTTCAATATACCCTTCATATTTTAGCTGAATTTCGATTTGCTCTTTTACTTCATCCGAAAGTTCAATATCCGCTGGTATTAATGAAGAGACTAAATCATAGTGCATTTCCGTACGTTTTAATAAATCTGCTCCACGGATTCCATCTTTTAGCTCGCTACCGCCTACAGAGCGAATGGCAGATTGCGTTGCTTCGTTCGGTTTAATAATGACTTCACGAAGGCGGGCAATTTCATTTTCAATTAATGCTTTTTTCTCCATGAATTTTTCATATCGTTGCTGTGATAACATGCCCATTTTATAACCGTGTTCGACTAAGCGTAAATCTGCATTATCATGACGCAATAGTAAACGATATTCGGCACGAGACGTTAGGAGACGATAAGGCTCATTCGTACCCTTCGTTACTAAATCATCGATTAATACACCTATATAAGCTTCTGAACGGCTTAAAATCAGTTCTTCTTTACCAAGGACATTGGCAGCAGCATTCATCCCTGCCATCAACCCTTGAGCAGCAGCTTCTTCATAGCCAGATGTTCCATTAATTTGTCCTGCTGTATATAAGCCTTTAATGCGTTTTGTTTCTAAAGTTGGCCATAATTGTGTTGGCACAATGGCATCGTACTCAATAGCATAGCCTGCTCGCATCATTTCAGCTTGTTCTAACCCTGGAATTGATTTTAGCAAACGTTGTTGCACATGCTCAGGTAAGCTTGTCGATAAACCTTGTACATAAACTTCTCTTGTATTGCGACCTTCTGGTTCTAAAAAGATTTGGTGGCGCGGTTTATCATTAAATCGCACGACTTTATCTTCAATTGAAGGACAATAGCGCGGGCCAGTTCCTTTAATCATACCTGAGTACATCGGTGAAAGATGTAAATTAGCTTCAATAATTTCATGTGTTTGAAGGCTTGTATATGTTAACCAACATGGAAGTTGATCCATGATGAATTCCGTTGTTTCAAAACTAAATGCCCGTGGGACATCATCACCTGGTTGTATTTCTGTTTTAGAATAATCAATTGTACGGCTATTTACACGAGGTGGTGTTCCTGTTTTAAAACGTACAAGGTCAAAACCTAATTCTTTTAAATTATCCGCTAAGCGAATGGAAGGCTGTTGGTTATTTGGGCCACTTGAATATTTCATATCGCCAATAATAATTTCACCACGTAGGAAAGTACCTGTTGTAACGATTACTGCGTCGGCACGATAAATGGCGCCGATTTGTGTAATAACCCCTTTTACTTCGCCTTCTTCGATAATTAACTCTTCCACCATAGCTTGGTGAATCGTTAAGTTTTCATTTTCTTCTAACACGCGTTTCATTTCGTGTTGATATAGTACTTTGTCCGCTTGTGCACGTAATGCACGTACAGCTGGACCTTTCCCTGTATTTAACATACGCATTTGAATATGCGTTTTATCAATAACTTTCCCCATGACTCCACCTAGTGCGTCAATTTCACGTACGACAATCCCTTTTGCAGGACCACCAATGGATGGGTTACATGGCATAAATGCAATCATATCTAAGTTGATTGTTAACATAAGCGTGTTAGCGCCCATTTTAGCAGCAGCATACGCAGCTTCTGCGCCTGCATGACCTGCTCCAATAACAATCACATCAAACGTGCCTGCCTCATATTGTGTTGGCATGCTCGTATCTTCCCTTCTCTAGTAGAATTATTTTCCTAAACAGAACTGCGAAAATAGTTGATTTATTAAGCTTTCTTGCACTGTATCCCCAATAATTTCACCAAGTATTTCCCAAGTTCTTGTAACATCTATTTGCACCATATCAACTGGTACTCCAGCCTGTGCTCCAGCTAATGCGTCCTCTACGGTCGCTTGCGCTTGGTGGAGTAATGCAATATGTCGTGCATTTGATACATATGTTAAATCGCCCGCTTCAATTTGCCCTTCGAAGAATAATGCAGCAATTGCTTCCTCTAATTCTGTTATTCCTTCTTCTTGTAAAAGTGATGTTGTCACAATACGATGACTACCTGCTAATTCTTTTACACGAGCTAAATCGATTTTTTGCGGTAAATCTGTTTTATTGACAATGACGATATAATCCATCGCCTCAATTGTTTCGAATAAGCGCTCATCCTCAATCGTTAATTCATCCGCATAGTTTAATACGAATAAAATTAAATCTGCGCTTTGTAACGCCTCACGAGAACGTTCCACACCAATTCGTTCCACAATATCTTCTGTTTCACGTATACCAGCTGTATCCACTAAACGAAGAGGTACACCACGGACATTTACGTACTCTTCTATAATATCACGAGTTGTACCTGCTATATCTGTCACAATCGCTTTATTTTCTTGCACTAAACTATTTAGAAGTGAAGATTTCCCTACATTCGGTCGTCCTAAAATAACAGTCGATAAGCCTTCACGTAAAATTTTGCCCTGAGATGACGTTTGTAAAAGTTTAATAATTTCATTGCGCACCCATGTACATTTTTCAAGCAATACGGGCACTGTCATTTCTTCTACATCATCATACTCTGGATAATCTATATTAACCTCTACTTGCGCTAATGTCTCTAGCAATGCTTGGCGTAAATCACCGATGAGGCGAGATAATTTTCCATCCATTTGACCAAGCGCTACATTCATCGCACGATCTGTTTTTGCTCGAATTAAATCCATCACCGCTTCGGCCTGTGATAAATCAATACGACCATTTAAAAATGCACGTTTTGTAAATTCACCTGGCTCTGCAAGTCTTGCACCATTCGTTAATACTAATTTTAATACTCGATTAACTGATACAAGTCCTCCGTGACAATTGATCTCTATTACATCCTCACGCGTGAACGTTTTCGGTCCTCGCATTAACGATAGCATAACTTCTTCTACTACCTCGTTTGTTTTAGGATCTACTAAGTGTCCATAATGAATTGTATGTGAAGCCTGCTTCGTTAAACTTTTCCCACCAGGCGATTTAAATATTTTATCTGCAATGGCTACTGCTTCATCTCCACTTAATCGAACTATAGCAATAGCACCTTCACCCATAGGTGTGGATATCGCAGCAATTGTATCGAACTCCATTTTACTACCTCCTCAACGTTATCCACATGTGGATAATTAAAACCGATCAACACTTTCTAACATCTTAGACTAACATATTTTCGTTAAAATCTAAAGTAAGGATCATTTCCAATTGTGGATAAGCTAACATTTATTTATCGTTCAACATTTTTCACTGTGAAACGCAATAAACGACATGTTATAACTTGTTTTATTGCCACACATAATTATTTGTTTATACGACATAAAAAACGGCCACTTTATCATAGATAAAATGACCGTTTTTTTCATAGCATATGTCTGTATGCCTTTTCGTAAAGAGAGCTTAAGCCTTCTTTACTGGTTCGATAACTAAATAGCGATTCGGTTCTGTCCCTTCTGAATATGTTTCAATATCGAGACGATTCGCTAATTGATTATGAATAATTTTTCTTTCGTATGACTGCATCGGCTCAAATGCCACACGTTGATTTAAACGAAGTGCCTTATCAGCCATACGATCCGCCAGTTGCTCTAAGGCTACCTGGCGACGTTCTCGGTAGTTTTCAACGTCTAATTTAACCATCAGGAACTGTTTAGCCGTTTTATTTAATACAAGTTGTGTTAATTGCTGTAAGGAATTTAACGTTTGACCACGTTTCCCTATCAGCAGCGCTGCTTTCTCACTATTCAATTGAAACAGCACATATTTGCCTTCACGCTTTGTTTCAATGTTTAGATCTTGAATGTCCAATTGCTCAGCGATACTTACTAGGTAAGCTTTTGCCTCTTCGATCGGATTTATAGAGTGATCTTCATCCTCTTTTTTTACTTCTGTCACTACTTGTTGAATAGCTTCGATGTCCATTGGTTGTTCTGAAACTTGTGAACTTAATTTTTCAACGTCATCCACTACCTTATGTTCGTTCAATTGCTCTGTAGCTGCCTCACCTTGCTCAGCTACGATGGGCATTTCCGTAGTTGGACGAACTTGTACTTCCTTTACAGTCACACGCACTTCTGCAGAACGTGCTCCAAAACCTAAAAATCCTTTTTTACCTTCTTGTAAAACTTCAACATCTACTTGTTCACGGGTTTTGCCAAGTTTCTGTAACGCCAATGAGATCGCTTCTTGTGTTGTTGCGCCTATTTGCGTAAGTTGTTTCACTTTTTAGCCCCTCCATTTTGAGCAGGTTGTGTTTTATTTTTTTGCCAAGGTTTATAAATATACAGGTTTTGAAGAATCGAGATAATGTTCCCGATTACCCAATATAGTGATAATGCAGCTGGTAACGCCATACCAAAACCAATAATCATGAATGGCATAATATACATCATTATTTTCATTTGAGGGTTATCCATTGCTGGGCCCGTACGTAAAACGAAAAATTGCATGATACCAGCAATTATTGCCAAAGCAGGTGCAGATTCTGCTAATGGGAAGATAAAGAAATTTCCTAAATCAAAAGCAGGTGTAGCATTCATTCGGCTAATCGCATGGTAGAAACCAATTAAAATTGGCATTTGAATGACTACTGGTAAACATCCAGCAACTGGGTTTACACCGGATTCACTCATCAGCTTCATCATTTCTTGCTGATATTGTTTCTGTGTTTGTGCATCCTTAGAAGCATACTTCTTCTGCAATTCCTTCAATTTCGGCTGAATTTCTTGCATTTTTTTAGAGCTCTTCGTTTGTTTAATCATTAATGGAAGAATCGCTAAACGAATAATAATTGTTACCGCAATAATCCCCCATGCATAAGTACCAAGTAAATCAGCAAAATATTTAATTGCTGATACTAGCGGCCAAACAATGAATTCATTCCAGAAGCCTTGGCTTTCTTTGGATATTGGTTCATTAAATTCTGTACATCCAGATAGTAGTAATGCTACTGATACTAGCGACAAAATTACCCAAAGTTGTTTCTTCAACCGTCTTCCCCCTACAATTACTATTCACTTTTCTTAAATCTATATGCGTTGTCTTTATTCAATTTTATTATGGAAAGAATAAAGTTATCAGTTATTTTATCATGCAAATTAGCTTTCACTCTACTAAATATGCCAATTATTATAGGCTCATGCAGTAAAGTGTTTACTTAATTTACATAAGTTATCGTGGAATCTTTTATAAGTGTACTTTATCGCCACTTTGGTTGCCGTATATATTACGATTTCTTTAAAACTCTAGCAATTCGTAGTACATGCTGCAAACTTTGTTTCACTTCATGAAAATCCATAGTGGCCGCCGGATGTCTGGCGATAATAACATAGTCCATATTCGGCTTTAGTTCATCTTTTAATTCATGAACGCTTTGTCGAATATAACGTTTAATTTGGTTGCGTGTTACCGCATTACCAAGTTTTTTACTAACTGATAAGCCTACGCGAAATTCTGCTTGTCCCTCTTTCGGTAAAAAATAAACGACAAACTGTCGATTCGCGAAAGATTTACCCTTTTTAAACACCTTTTGAAAATCCTCATTCTTTTTCACTCGTTGGCGTTTTTTCATTACTTTCACCTGCTACTAAATTATACTTTTGATCCTTATCGGCTTCAAAAAATAAAGAAAAAAAAGACCACTGATGTGGCTCAGTGGACTTATTTTATGCTGATAAAACTTTTCTTCCTTTACGACGACGAGCAGCAAGAACTTTGCGACCGTTTTTCGTGCTCATACGTGCGCGGAAACCGTGAACTTTGCTGTGCTTACGTTTCTTTGGTTGGTAAGTACGTTTCATTGTATATAGACACCTCCTGAATGAAAGTTGAATTTTTCAACATACAGACCTGCATATTATATAAAGTAAACGGCTATTTTGTCAATGAATTTTATAAAATTCTTTTAAACCATATAATCTATATTTTTAATTTCCCTCTTTTAAATTATCCACAGAATACTTGTTTTTTTTACACAGACTTGTGTATAGTATTTTTTGCCGCATTTTTTATCCACAACTGTTATCTACAGCTTTTTCACATAAGCAGTGCTTGTGGACAACTCGAAAGTGAGTAAATCAAGGTTATGTGGATAAGTTTCATAAACTATTGAAATAGCTTTGTTTTTCTGATACGATTACTGTGCTTCACTTTGTTGAAAACTAAAACGAACTATTCTTTTATCCACAACTGTTGATATGCTGTGGATAATTTTTATCACAGCCTTTGGTTAAGTCTTATCCACAGCTTGTGATTTTGTGGATTAGTCGTAAAATGGACGTATTTACTTATCACATAAATGCACTATCTTTTTTTATTGCTGTATATGTATTGAACTGTAAAGGAGAATAGCAGCTTGGAACATTTAGAAGAATTATGGAATAATGTCCTGGCTCAAGTTGAACAAAAAATTTCTAAACCAAGCTTTGAAACGTGGCTAAAGTCTACAAAATTACTTTCTTACAATGGAAGTGGTTCGACAGTGACGATTGCCGCGCCAAATTCGTTTGCTCGAGACTGGCTTGAAAATCATTATATTCATTTGATTACAGGTATATTAACGGAGCTAACAGGCGAAGACTTGCTTATTAAATTTGTTGTTCAAAAAAACCAGGATTCGGACGATTTTGACTTACCAGCGCCGATTATCCAAGCAAAAAATAACGACCAACATGATATTTCACCAGGAATGTTAAATCCGAAATATACATTTGATACGTTCGTTATTGGCTCTGGAAACCGCTTTGCTCATGCTGCATCATTAGCTGTCGCTGAGGCCCCTGCAAAGGCCTATAACCCATTCTTTATCTATGGGGGCGTAGGGCTTGGCAAAACGCATTTAATGCACGCAATTGGCCATTATGTGTTAGAACATAATCCAAATGCAAAAGTCGTGTACTTATCATCAGAAAAATTTACGAATGAGTTTATTAACTCTATTCGTGATAACAAAGCACTCGATTTTCGCAATAAATATCGTAATGTAGATGTACTGCTAATTGATGATATTCAATTCCTTGCTGGAAAAGAATCTACTCAAGAAGAATTTTTCCATACTTTTAACACATTACATGAGGAATCCAAACAAATTGTCATTTCTAGTGACCGTCCACCTAAGGAAATCCCGACTTTAGAGGATCGCTTACGTTCTCGATTTGAATGGGGGCTTATCACAGATATAGCACCTCCAGATTTAGAAACACGTATTGCCATTCTACGAAAAAAAGCAAAAGCGGACGGTTTGGATGTACCGAACGAGGTAATGCTCTATATTGCGAACCAGATTGACTCCAATATTCGGGAGCTTGAAGGTGCGCTTATTCGTGTCGTAGCATACTCATCGCTAGTTAACAAAGATATTACTGCTACATTAGCCGCTGAAGCGTTAAAAGATATTATTCCTAATGCGAAGCCAAGAACTGTAACGATATTAGACATTCAAAATGCCGTAGGGGAGCACTTTAATATTCGTTTAGAAGACTTTACAGCTAAAAAACGAACAAAACTAATCGCGTTTCCTCGACAAATTGCGATGTTTTTATCGCGCGAATTAACAGACTTCTCATTGCCGAAAATTGGCGAAGAGTTTGGTGGTCGTGACCATACTACGGTCATCCATGCTCATGAAAAAATATCTTCGTTGTTGAAAAATGACACTCAATTGCAACAAGATATTAAACAAATTCGTAGCATGCTAGGAAAATAATCTTGTGGACAACTCAAATATTTAAACACAAACTTATACACAGTCTATCTACATGTGGATAGACTGATTTTATTCACATAGAAGCACTTATCCACAAATCCACAGGACCTATTACTATATCTTTTATATTTAAATAAATAAATAATATAAATATGTGAGGGAAAAGAAATGAAATTTGATATTTTACGTGACCGTTTACTAGAAGGTTTAAATGATGTCATGAAAGCTGTAAGTTCAAAAACAACTATTCCAATATTAACGGGGATAAAAATCGATGTAACAAACGAAGGAATTCGTTTAACTGGTAGTGATGCTGATATTACAATTCAAACATTTATACCAGTAGAAGAAGATGGACAACAAATTATTCATATTACAGAAACAGGCTCTATTGTCGTACAAGCTCGTATGTTCAATGAAATCGTACGTAAATTGCCAACAAATGAAGTAGAAATACAAGTAACAACAGGTTTCCAAACGCATATTCGCTCAGGTAAATCAGAATTCCATTTAATTGGCTCAGATGCAGCGGAATATCCTTTATTACCCGAATTAACGGAAGATCAAAAATTTACTATACCTGCTGACCTACTAAAATCAATTATCCGTGAAACAGTGTTTGCAGTTGCTACTTCTGAAAGCAGACCCGTGTTGACAGGTGTAAACTGGCAGATAAAAAATGAAACATTAATCTGTGTTGCAACAGATAGCCACCGTCTAGCGAGACGTAAAGTTCAACTAGAAGATTTACCAGAAGTTGAACATAGCGTTGTTATTCCAGGTAAAAGTTTAAATGAGTTAAACAAAGTGTTAGAAGACTCTACAAACCTTGTCCAAATTGTTATTACAAGTCAGCAAGTTTTATTTAAAACAGGAGATGTATTATTCTTCTCTCGCTTGCTTGAAGGAAACTATCCAGATACATCACGTTTAATTCCAGAAGAATATCAAACAAATGTAACGATTAACGGTAAAGCATTGTTACAAGCAATCGACCGTGCATCACTAGTGGCACGAGGTGATCGTAATAATGTCGTGCGATTTGAAATTTTAGATAGTCAAGCTGTTGAAGTTTCATCGAATTCTCCTGAGATTGGTAAAGTACAAGAAGAAATACCTGTCGAAGCATTAGAAGGGGAAGGCTTAAAAATTTCCTTTAGCGCAAAATACATGATGGAAGCATTAAAAGCGATTGATGGCCAAGATGTAGTCATTCAATTTACAGGCGCTATGAGACCATTTATTTTACGTTCTGTGCATGATGATGCAATTCTACAACTTATTTTACCAGTGCGAACATATTGATCATCTAATTTATATTAGTGGAGCAATGTAAAGAAATTGTGTTATGTTTACTTTATTTGGATAAACTTTAGGATAGTCGCGAGATGCGGCTATCTTTTTTTACTTATCATGCATTTTTAGGTATGATAGAGAGATAGACATTCTGTATTTGGAGGGTAACACAGCTATGAAAGACATTGAAATCGACGTAGAGTTTGTCACATTAGGGCAACTATTAAAAATGACCGATGCTATTAGCTCAGGCGGAATGGCAAAATGGTTTTTACACGAAAATGATGTTTACGTAAATGGCGAGGTAGACGATCGCCGTGGTCGCAAATTACGTAACGGAGATGTTGTAAATATCCCTGGGTGTGGCCGATTCCGAATTGTTGGGCCTACTGGACAATAAATTATGCATATAGAGCAGTTAAAACTTACAAATTACCGTAATTATGACGCTTTGGCGTTAAATTTCTCTCCAAAAATAAATGTATTTATTGGTGAAAATGCCCAAGGGAAAACAAATGTCATGGAATCTATCTACGTATTAGCGATGGCAAAATCGCATCGTACGACGAACGATAAAGAATTGATACGTTGGGATTCAGACTATGGTAAAATAGAAGGGGCCGTTCAAAAAAGGCACGGTATTTTACCGATTGAGCTTACCATTACGAAAAAAGGCAAAAAAGGTAAGATTAATCATATTGAACAAAGTCGCCTGAGCCATTATATCGGTCAAATGAATGTAGTGATGTTTGCGCCAGAAGATTTGAATGTTGTAAAGGGAAGTCCACAAATACGACGACGTTTTATCGATATGGAGATTGGTCAAATTTCGCCAGTCTACTTACATGATTTATTAACCTTTCAGAAGATTTTAAAACAACGAAATCATTATTTGAAAATGAATCAGGGCAAGTTAATGACTAATGACGTGATGTATGATGTTTATAATGAGCAGTATATTCACGCAGCTACCCAAATTATTCGAAAAAGATTTCAATTTATGGATTTGTTACAAGAGTGGGCAGAACCAATACATGCAGGAATTTCACAAGGCAAAGAAACTTTAGTTATTAAATACCGCACAGTAGCAGGTATTGATAAGGGGCAGACAACGGGTGAAATTGAAGATATTTTACTTAAAAAGCTAATAGAGGTTAAGGACCGTGAATTCGATCGTGGCGTCACTATGGTTGGACCACATCGAGACGATTTACAATTTTTAGTGAACGACTATGATGTGCAAACATATGGCTCTCAAGGGCAGCAACGTACAACTGCATTATCATTAAAGCTTGCCGAAATTGAGTTAATTAAACAAGAAACAAATGAAACACCCATTCTACTTTTAGATGATGTATTGTCGGAACTCGACGATTATCGCCAATCGCATTTATTAAACACCATTCAAGGTGAAGTCCAAACCTTTGTAACGACTACAAGTGTTGATGGAATTCATCATGAGACGATGGAACATGCACAGCTGTTCCACGTGAAACAAGGTGCGATTGAAGAAAGTTAGCCAGGGAGTTTTTTAGATTATAAAAGAATGGTAATAGTCAGCTCGGTTGACTGTTCATTCATTTACACACAATGATGTTATGAAGGAGTAGATGGAAGCCGTGGCTATAGAAAACGAAGGTTTACAAGATCAAGCGTATGAAGCCGATCAGATACAGGTATTAGAAGGTTTAGAAGCGGTTCGTAAAAGACCAGGGATGTATATCGGTTCAACAAGTTCTAAAGGTCTCCACCATTTGGTGTGGGAAATTGTTGATAATAGTATTGATGAAGCACTTGCAGGATTTTGTACTGATATCTCTGTTACGATTGAAAAAGATAACTGGATTCGTGTAGAGGATAATGGTCGAGGAATTCCTGTTAGTATTCAAGAAAAAATGGGTAAACCAGCTGTCGAAGTAATTATGACAGTGCTCCATGCTGGTGGTAAATTCGGCGGTGGGGGATATAAAGTATCTGGTGGTCTTCATGGTGTAGGGGCCTCGGTTGTAAATGCTTTATCAGTTGAGACAATCGTTCAAGTTCATCGTGAGGGACATATTCACGAAATTAAATTTGAACGCGGTCAAACGAAACAAGCATTAACTGTTATTGGTGATACAGATCATAACGGAACAACAACTCGTTTTAAAGCAGACCCTGAAATTTTCAAAGAAACAACAGTTTATGAATTCGATATTTTAGCACACCGTATTCGCGAACTAGCTTATTTAAATCGCGGTATTCGAATTACAATTGCAGATGAGCGTGAAGATGAGGTACGTTCTACTACATATCATTATGAGGGTGGTATTCGTTCTTATGTAGAGCACTTAAATAAATCTAAAGAGCCTATCCATGAACCAATTGATGTTCTTGGTGAAAAGGATGGAATTTCAATTGAAATAGCCATGCAATATAATGCAGGATTTTCATCGAATATTTTCTCATTCGCTAATAATATCAATACGTACGAAGGTGGTACACATGAGTCTGGCTTTAAAACAGCACTTACTCGTGTTATCAACGATTACGCACGTAAAAATGGTTTGTTAAAAGAAGCTGATGCCAACCTTACAGGTGAAGACGTTCGTGAAGGGTTAACGGCTATTATATCTATCAAGCACCCTGATCCTCAATTTGAAGGACAAACGAAAACAAAGCTTGGTAACTCAGAGGTAAGCCAAATTACGAATGCATTATTCTCAGATGGTTTTGAACGATTTATGTTAGAAAACCCAACAGTAGCACGTAAAATTATTGATAAAGGCTTAATGGCTGCTCGTGCACGTGTAGCAGCGAAAAAGGCCCGTGAATTTACACGTCGTAAGTCAGCGCTTGAAGTATCAAGTTTGCCTGGTAAACTTGCAGACTGTTCTTCCACAAATCCTGCTGAATGTGAAATTTACATTGTAGAGGGTGACTCTGCCGGTGGTTCTGCAAAATCTGGACGTGACCGTCACTTCCAAGCGATTTTACCTTTACGTGGTAAAATTTTGAACGTAGAAAAAGCACGATTAGATAAAATTTTATCGAATGCAGAAATTCGCGCAATGATTACAGCATTCGGTACTGGTATTGGCGAGGAATTTAATTTAGAAAAAGCCCGTTATCATAAAATCATTATTATGACGGATGCCGACGTAGACGGAGCGCATATTCGTACGTTACTGTTAACATTCTTCTTCCGTTTCCTACGACCGCTAGTAGATGCTGGCTATATTTATATTGCACAGCCACCACTATATCAAGTGAAGCAAGGTAAGCATGTTGAATATTGCTATGATGATATTGCGCTACAAGAGATTTTAGGAAGATTATCAAGTATGCCAAAGCCTGTTGTTCAACGTTATAAAGGTCTTGGAGAAATGAACGCAGAGCAGCTATGGGATACAACGATGGATCCAGAGCACCGCACATTGTTACAAGTAGAGTTAGATGATGCAATTAAAGCAAATGAAGCTTTTGAACGCTTAATGGGCGATGAAGTAGAACCTCGTCGTCAATTCATTGAAGAAAATGCGGTATACGCTAATTTAGATATTTAATTTTTCTTGAGGGGAGGTCTACACTTTGTCAGAACAAGAACGCTCCGGAGTAAAAGGAGTCAATATAACAGAAGAAATAGAAACATCCTTCCTCGATTATGCAATGAGTGTAATCGTTTCGCGTGCATTACCAGATGTACGTGATGGATTAAAACCAGTTCATCGTCGTATTTTATACGGCATGCAGGAGCTAGGTAATACAGCAGATAAAGCGTATAAAAAATCAGCACGTATCGTTGGGGATGTAATGGGTAAGTACCATCCACATGGTGACTCCTCAATTTATGATGCAATGGTACGTATGGCGCAAGATTTTAGTTATCGTTATATGCTAGTGGATGGTCACGGGAACTTTGGTTCTGTCGATGGTGACGGAGCTGCGGCGATGCGTTATACAGAATCACGTATGTCCCGCATTGCAATGGAAATGCTTCGTGACATTAATAAAAATACAATTGACTATACGGATAACTATGATGGCTCTGAAAAAGAACCAGTTGTTTTACCAAGTCGCTATCCAAACTTATTAGTAAATGGTGCGGCAGGGATTGCCGTTGGTATGGCTACAAACATTCCTCCACATAATCTTGGGGAAACGATTGATGGGGTGTTAGCACTATCTGAAAATCCTGCAATTACAACCGAAGAATTGATGGAAATTATTCCAGGACCAGATTTCCCGACTGGTGGAATAATTTTAGGACGCAGTGGTATTCGCCGTGCTTATGAAAGCGGTCGTGGCTCCATTATTATTCGAGCTAAAGTAGAAATTGAGCAAAAATCGAATGGTAAGGAAACAATTTTAATTCATGAATTACCTTATCAAGTAAATAAAGCAAAACTAATCGAAAAGATTGCTGAGCTCGTACGCGATAAAAAAATCGATGGCATTACTAATTTACGTGATGAATCTGACCGCCGTGGTATGCGAGTGGTTATTGAAATACGAAAAGATGCAAATGCTAACGTCGTTTTAAATAATCTATATAAACAAACAGCGATGCAATCAAGTTTCGGTGTTAATATGTTGTCGTTAGTAAATGGACAGCCAAAAGTAATGGGTATAAAAGAGATGCTTTATCATTATTTAGAGCATCAAAAAGTCATTATTCGTCGCCGTACTGAATTTGACTTAAAGAAAGCGGAAGATCGTGCACACATTTTAGAAGGCTTACGTATTGCACTTGACCATATCGATGAAATTATCGCGATTATTCGTGGTTCACGTAGTGGGGAAGAAGCAAAACCACAATTAATGGAGCGATTTAATTTATCTGAACGTCAGGCGCAAGCAATTTTAGATATGCGTTTAGTTCGTTTGAGTGGATTAGAGCGAGAAAAAATAGAAGCTGAATATCAAGAGCTGCAAGTGCTAATTGCTGAATTAAAAGCAATCTTAGCTGATGAAGCTAAAATTGTTGATATTATTCGTACCGAAATATTAGAGCTTAAAGAACGCTTCAGTGATGCTCGTCGTACAGAAATAACATCTGGCGGTATGGAAATGATTGAAGATGAGGATTTAATTCCTGTAGAAAATTCAGTTGTTACTTTAACGCACAATGGTTATATTAAGCGCTTAGCTGCCAATACATACCGCAGTCAAAAGCGTGGTGGCCGTGGTGTACAAGGAATGGGTACGAACGATGATGATTTCGTAGAACACCTTATGAATACATCTACGCATGATACTATTTTATTCTTCACATCTAAGGGGAAAGTATTCCGTGCAAAAGGTTACGAAATTCCTGAGTATGGACGTACAGCTAAAGGTTTACCTATCGTTAACTTACTTAACATCGATAAAGGTGAAAAAGTTACAGCAATGATTCGCGTAGATTCATTTGATAAGGATGCTTATTTTATCTTTACGACGAAAACAGGTATTACGAAGCGTACGCCAGTATCTCAATTTGCTAATATCCGTACAAATGGCTTAATTGCTATTAGTTTACGAGAAGATGATGATTTAATTGCTGTTCGTTTAACGGATGGAATTAAGCAAGTTATTATTGGTACACGTGATGGGATGCTTGTTCGTTTCCAAGAAGAGGATATTCGTTCAATGGGGCGTACAGCAGGCGGTGTCCGTGGTATTAAACTACGTGATGGTGACGAAGTAGTTGGTATGGAAATCGTTGAACCAGGACAAGAAATTTTAGTTGTTACCGCAAAAGGCTATGGTAAACGTACAACCGAAGAGGAGTATCGTTTACAGAGTCGTGGAGGCGTTGGTTTAAAAACAATTCAAATTACCGACAAAAATGGTCCTATGGTAGCTGTTAAAACCGTCGATGGTTCTGAAGATTTAATGCTTATTACTATCAACGGCATGCTTATACGTATGGATGTAAATGATATTTCATTAATCGGTCGTAGTACGCAAGGCGTTCGTTTAATTCGTTTAGGAGATGACGAACTTGTTGCTACTGTTGCGAAAGTAGAAAAAGAAGACGAAGACGTGACCGATGAAAACGAAATTGAAAATGAAAATGAAAATGAGCAAATAGAAGAATAAAAAAAAAGACCGATGAAGACAGCACTTGTTGCTGCTCATCGGTTTTTATTATATATCATGAAAAATAAGTAATAATTTAGAAATTCGTGATAATATATTATTAGACCTTAGTTTAAGTAAGTGAAATAGTAAAGAGGTGTTTAATTTCGTGGAAACGGTACATGTCCCAATTTCAGAATTACGTTTAGGAAAAGTTATTTCTGAAGATATTTTCGCTAATACACAATATCCTATTATCTTCAAAGATACAGTAGTATCTCATGAACATTTACAAGTTTTTAGTGCTTTTAATATTTCAAGAGCTCCTGTATATAAAGATAATGTAAAGGAAGTTTTAGTAGAAACCGAACAAGAAATAGATTTTGCTATCCTTCCAGAAGCCATCCCAACATTTAAAAGAGTATACGACAATTCTGTTGAACAATTTAAAAGAGAGTTCAAAAATTGGGAAGCTGGTGCAAAAGTAGATATTACAAAAGCTCGTACAATTATTTTGCCTTTATTGGATATGGTATTAGAAGATCGTACAATAATTTTCAATTTAAACGAGTATTCTAATCCTAAAGATTATTTATACCATCATTGTGTAGGTACAGCTTTGATTTCCTCCGTTATTGCTCAAAAATTAGGTTATGATAAAGGGCTAACAATTCAAATTGCAATTGGCGGTTTATTAGCAGATTGCGGAATGGCTAAAATCCATCCACGTATTCGAGATAAAAAAACGTCTTTAACCGAACAAGAATTTGCAGAGATTTATAAACATCCTATTTATAGCTACAACATGGTAAAGGATTTAACAATCTTAAAAGATACAATAAAAGAAGCAATTTTTCAGCATCATGAGCGCTTAAATGGAAGCGGCTATCCTAAAGGTGAGAAAATCGCTAATATATCTATCTTTGCACAGATAATTGCTGTTGCAGATGTTTTTCATGCTATGACATGTGAACGTATCTATCGATCTAAACAATCTTCGTTTAAAGTTATAGAAATGATTAATGAGTCTGAGTTTGGAAAGTTTGATATTAAAGTAGTTAGAGCACTAATTGATTTAGTTGCAGACTTACCTATCGGTACAATTATTGAGCTTTCAAATCTTGAACGTGGAGAAGTAATGTTTGTTAATAGATTTGCTCCAACTCGTCCAATTATTAAATTAAGTATTACAGGAGAGATTTTTGATTTAGGTAAAAATCGCACTTTCTATATTTCAAGAATAATTACAAATGAATAATAGAACAAAGTATTAATAAGGCAGTCATTAAGCATCCAGATTGCCTTTTTAATTTGCATAATATAAGGAGTAAATCCATGTCATTAAAAACTATTTTAATTTTTTTAGAGAAAGTGTTGACATAGATTATGAAACTTGATATTATTAATGAGTCGCCAAGAGGTGACACGCTAAACGAAACAAAATGAACCTTGAAAACTGAACAAGCAAAACGTAATCAATATAGTTTTTAGTAGCTAACTTCGTTAGTGAACGAAACAAAATTTTGGACATCA
>NZ_JBIWDA010000013.1:0-30853 GCF_044761745.1 Lysinibacillus sp. NPDC097279
TTTTGATGTCCAAAATTTTGTTTTGTTCACTAACGAAGTTAGCTACTAAAAACTATATTGATTACGTTTTGCTTGTTCAGTTTTCAAGGTTCATTGTGTCGCTTCTTGTTTCAGCAACTCTTATATAATACCATTTTTTCAAATCGATGTCAACAATTTATTTTAATTGTTTTTGTTTTATATAAGTTGTTTCAGTTGTTGTCTTAACGACTCTTATTACTATATCACAATAAATATAGTTTGCAAGTCTTTTATAAAAAAAATATTAAAAAAGTGATTCCTAGCACACCAGGAATTCCTAATATTGCAATTGTGAAAACTGAAAACAGGTTGATAGGCACATTATAGCCGCCATACCCAACACCTAAATGGATAATGAATAGTAATAAAAACGCAAATGCAAATCGGAACCAAAATACAGAAATCCCTTCTAATACTTTTCCTAATTTAACATGCTTTCCTACTATATAAAGAAAAAGAAGCGCTACAGGCACACAAATACTTACAATTACAATCCACGGCATCCAATTGCCTCCTTCGATAATAATTATGTAAGTTTATGATTCCCATGTCGCTTCTATAACTCTTAACTATTATTTAATTAGCACTCGTCGAATTCTAGCTTCCTTAAACAAATAGAAATGTATACTCTCAGCAGCTTTTCGTTGAGCTAAAATTTCTAAATCATAATCATTTAATAGTTCTTCAATCACTTTCGCTTGCTGTAAATCTTCTTTTGTTTCTTTAATGAGATTAACAAGCTTTTCATCAAATTCTCTTTTTAATTTCCCTTTATTGCGGAAGAACATCTCAATCCCTCACTATAACTCTCGACGGCCTTCCATTGCCTTCGATAATGTTACTTCATCAGCATATTCTAAATCTCCACCCACAGGTAACCCATGTGCAATACGTGTTGTTCGGATACCCGATGGTTTCACAAGACGAGAGATATACATAGCTGTCGCTTCACCTTCAATAGTAGAATTTGTTGCTAAAATAAGCTCCTGTACAGTTTCATCTTGTAGTCGTACTAAAAGGGAGGCTACATTAATATCCTCTGGACCGATACCATCCATCGGTGAAATAGCTCCTTGTAGCACATGATATTTCCCATGATAATCACGCATTTTTTCCATTGCGATAACATCTTTTGTATCTTGAACAACACAAATTACAGAAGCATCTCGTTGTTTATCAGTACAAATATGGCATGGGTCTATATCAGTAATATTGCCACAAACAGAGCAATAGCTTAAATTACGCTTCGCTTCAATTAAAGATTTTGAAAAGGAAAGAACGTCATCCTCTTTCATTGTTAACACAAAAAACGCCAGTCGGGCCGCGGTTTTAGGCCCGATACCTGGCAATTTCATAAAACTATCGATTAGTTTAGATATTGGTTCTGGGTAATACATATTGTTACCTCCTAGAATGGAAGGTTCATGCCTTGTGTGAACTTACCCATTGTTGCATTTGTTTTTTCTTCCACTTTTTTAAGTGCTTCATTCGTTGCAACAACAATTAAATCCTGTAGCATTTCGATATCGTCTGGATCCACTACTGAAGTATCAAGATTCACTTCTACAACTTCGCGTTGACCTGTAACTGTTACTTTGACCATACCGCCGCCAGCAACACCTTCAAATTGTTCTACATTTAAAGCTTCTTGAGCTTCCATCATTTCTTTTTGCATTTTTTGCATTTTCTTCATCATGCCTTGCATATTTCCCATTCCACGCATAACCTATTCCTCCTAAGTAATCAGTCTTCAACAATTTCAATAAAATCCTTACCGAATAACTTTTCCGCTTCCGTCACAAGTGGATCTTGTGACGCCAGTGGTTGCGCATCATCGATAAACGGTTCTTCCGACATTTCTGTCGGTGGTGGTTCTAACAATTCAACATTCGGATCATCGTTAACTGACTGTGCTTTCTTTTGCGGTAATCCATGATCGCGAATAAACTCTTCACGCAACTTTAACCATGTTTCTTCTGGTGTACAAAGCATTTCATACATCGTGCCCGTTTGAGCTGCAATTAATTGTGTGAATTGCGCTTTTAGCATTTGATTGTCTGCAACCATTTGACAATGAATATCATACTTGAATTTTAACACAAAAGCACTTGAAGATGCCGCAACAGGTTCAGCTTCTGCTAAAAGAGCAGATTGAGACTTTTGCATTTGATTTAATGCTAGCGCCCATACCGCTTTTAAACTTTGCACATCTTGCTTTGTCGCATCCTTAAGCACTTCTTGAATACGACCAGTAGGCGCTTTGTAGCCGTTTGCACTTTTTGCGCGAGGACGTTGTTCTTTTGCAGCTTGACCAGCTTGTGATGGTGCGCCACTTTGTAATTGCGCTGACAGTTGTTGTACCATCTGCTCTAGTGCGACTATTTTTTGCGCAAGCTCTGGACTCATTGCCGTTTCGCTTGATGTAACGTTGTGATTTACGACCCCACCTGAAAACTGCGTCATTTTCAGCAATGCCGTTTCCAAATAAATTTTTGTATGATGAGAGAAACGCATTTCTTGTTGCGTTTTCGCTAAAATATCAATGTATCCATAGAGCATATCTGGAGCAAAATCATGCGCCAGAGCAAACACACGCTCTTCTGGTGATACTAACTCTAATAGTTCAGCTAGATTTTCACTCGTTTGCAAAAGAAGTAAATCACGGAAAAATGTAATTAAGTCCTCCGACAGACGCAATGGGTCTTTTCCATCTGCAATTAGTTGTTCTAAAAGCGTTAGCATTTGTGCTACATCTTTCACCTTTAAAGCTTCTGCTAAATCATAGAAAACATCTTGACTGATTGAGCCAGTAACTAGTAGCGCATCTTCAAGTTTCAACATTTCACCGCTGAACGATACAACTTGATCTAACAAGCTCAATGCATCACGCATACCACCTGCTGCTGATTGCGCAATTACTTTGAGTCCTTGTTCTTCAAACGGTAGCTCAATGTCTTCTAATACAACCTTCATGCGCTCAATAATATCGTTCGTTGAAAGTCGTTTAAAATCAAAACGTTGGCAACGAGAAATAATCGTCGCTGGTAATTTATGAGGTTCTGTAGTTGCTAAAATAAATACAGCATGTGGTGGTGGTTCTTCTAATGTTTTTAACAGCGCATTGAAGGCACTTGTAGACAGCATATGCACTTCGTCAATGATATACACTTTAAACCTGCTACTTGCAGGTGCAAAACGGACTTTTTCAATAATGTCACGTATTTCTTCTACACGTGAATTAGAAGCTGCATCAAATTCAATTACGTCTGGATGTGAACCATCAGTAATACTTATACAAGTTGCACACTCATTACATGGTTCGCTTGCTGGAGCATGCTCACAGTTTAAAGCCTTGGCAAAAATTTTGGCTGTACTTGTTTTCCCTGTTCCACGAGGCCCTGAAAACAAATATGCATGAGTTGTTTTATTCGCTAGGAGAGCATTTTGCAGCGTTCTTTTGACATGTGCTTGACCTGACATTTCTCGGAATGATTGTGGTCTATACACACGATAAAATGCTTGATACGTCAATAATTTCCTCTCCCCTTCTTTTTAAATATGATTAAAACCATTATAGCATCGGCTACGTTGTTAATAAAACAGTGGCCTTTTTTAGAATATAAAAAAAACGCATTCGCCTATAATAGACGAATGCGTTCGAATTGGCAATTTAATGCCGTGCACCTTTCTTCGACAGCCGCACATAAGCGTTACTCTTGTCGTTAGCTCAGATTAGGCAACCCCGCGGCACATGAATAAGACCACTTAATGCTGCTTCCTTCCGGACCTGACATGGTTCATGGGTATCCATTGCGCAGGACCCAATCGTCAACACTACGTGCAAAAGGCAGACCAAACAATACGGACAGCCTCGAAAAAGGAATTCAGTCTCGCTAGAGCGGATTGCGAGTTACAGGACACCGCTACCTTCCCACCTAGCACGGCAATAACTAGTATACTTTCAGTTTTCATAAATTGCAACGAATTGCACAAATTATTTATGTTCGTTATTACAAAATAATAAGAAGAAATATAAACAAAATTATTTTTCAAAAAAAGGTGTTGACGTGAAAATCAAAACATGATAAATTAGTTCTTGTCGATAAGACAACACAGCAATATAGTATGGAGGTATACCCAAGTCTGGCTGAAGGGATCGGTCTTGAAAACCGACAGGCGGGTAACACCGCGCGGGGGTTCGAATCCCTCTACCTCCTCCATTTTTAAAATACCGACTACATAATGTAGCCGTTTTTTTTTGCTCAAAATTGTATGTCATACTTATTAAATACCACTTCCTTTTAGGTTGTGGTATTTTTTTATTAGCTATTTTGCTTCTACTAAAAATTTAGGGAGGATATAAAATATGTACTCAAAGGTTTTTTTATCTCGTACTTCCCTCACATGGATTTTATTAATTGCCATATTAACTGCTCTCGGTAGTGAAATTAAAATTATCCCATTCGCTAATACGTCTTTTCGTTTTGGCTTAGGAACGATCATTTTCTTTTTATGCACATTGCTTAAACCAACACCTATTATTTTTGCGGGGGTCGCAACAAGTATTGTAACAACTGCATTACGAACGGCTATTAGTATCTATACACAAAACATATCCATATTAGAAGGTATCTATATTCATTTACCTGCAGCTACATTTTATTTATTATTTGCAATATGTCTGCAATATTTAAATATTCATCAATATCGCGAAAAGCCACTTAAGTTAGGGTTACTTGTTGCCCTAAGTGAGGTCATTAGCAATTTAGCAGAACAGTTGCTACGTTTCTTTGTACAATCTTATACAATTTTATTCATCCATGACTTACTGATTTTATTCGCTGTTGCCTTGTTACGAAGCTTTTTTGTTGTCGGAATTTATAGCTCTATTTTAATTGCTGAGCAAAAAAAGCGTGTACAAGAAATATTAACGATTGGCTCAGACTTATATGTAGAGACACTTTATTTAAAAAAGTCTATGAATCATATTGAGGCAATTACCGCCAATGGATTTGATTTATATCGCCAATTAAAAGCTCAAGGCAATCGCTCTGAAAGTTTACAGGCGCTTCATATTGCCCAGGAAATTCATGAGGTTAAAAAAGATTCCCAACGTATTTATGCAGGGATATCTAAAATCGTCGGCGATAAGAGCTTTGGTTCACTACGATTATCAGAATTATTACATTATATAGAAGACGGTAATAGTAAATATAGTGAATTACTCGGTAAAGAAATTCAATTTAACATTACTTTAAAGACCGATTTTGTAACAAATGAGCATATTGCCCTTCTAGCCCTTTTAAACAATTTAACTGCCAACGCTATTGAAGCAATAGAAGGACAAGGTGTCATATCTATTGATATTCAGCAACAAGAGGTTGATACTGTAATAACAGTTAGTGATGATGGAAAGGGAATCTCCGAAAGTGATCTTTCTATTATTTTTGAACCTGGCTATACGACAAAATATAATGTCGAAGGTGTAGCAGCTACAGGAATTGGACTTTCACATGTTGCCGAATTAATTTCTAAATTAAACGGCTCTATTTCAGTTGAATCAAATAACTTCAAAACAGTGTTTAAAATTATAATTCCTACGCAAACTATTCAAACGGGAGAGACTTAAATGAGGTATTTTATTGTAGATGATGATCGTGCTAGCCGCGTGATGCTAAAACAAATTATTGAAGATAGTGGTTTAGGCACAGTCATCGGCGAAGCACGTAATGGAGTGGACGCCATTCCTCAAATATTAATGACACAGCCAGAGTTTGTGCTAATCGATTTACTTATGCCTAAGCTTGATGGTATAGCTACAGTGGAGCATCTTCTCCAAAATCGATTTGAAGGACAGTTTATTATGATTTCTCAGGTTGTAAATAAAGAAATGGTTGGCGAGGCGTATGAACAAGGTATTGACTTCTTTATCCATAAACCGATTAACCGTATCGAAGTTGAGAATGTTTTACGCAAAACAACAGAACAGTTTCGCCTTAAAAACTCTCTATTAGTTATACGACAATCGTTGACTAACATCGACCTAAGTGAGCAGATAAACAATAAAGCCACTTCACGAGATCATATTCAATCCATTTTAAATGATATGGGTATTGTCGGTGAGATAGGCAGTGAGGATATTATAGCAATTATTGAAACATTGCTAGCACATCAGCATAAAATTGCACCACTTCCTCCTTTAAAAGAGCTTTATGAGGAAATAGCAGCTGTCACAAAGTCCACTCCAGATGAAATTTTAAAAGAGAGTAAGGCCATTGAACAGCGTGTGCGTCGAACAATTTTAGCTGCGATGATTAACCTCGCCAATTTAGGGGTAGTCGATTATACAAACTCAGAATTCGAATACTATGCACCTCGATACTTTGACTTTAAAGAGATTCGTCAGCTTATGACACAGATTGAAGACCACGGAAATCGCAAAGCAAAGGTCAATATAAAGAAGTTTATACAGGTGTTATATTCAGACATTTTAACAAAAGTAAATTAATTTTCTCGGATTTTGTCGGATTTTATAAGTCCTCCGTATTATTAAAGTAAGGCATGTCCTAAAAATTTTAATATAGGGGAGGAATTAAGATTTTGAAAAAGAAATTTAAACTCAGTTTAGCCGCTCAGATTCTAATCGGTTTAATTTTAGGGATTATTGTTGGTGGTATCTTTTATGGAAACCCCAAAATTGAGACATATTTACAACCACTAGGAGATATTTTTCTACATCTAATTAAGATGATTGTGGTACCTATTATCATTTCGACATTAATTGTTGGTGTTGCTGGAACTGGAGACATTAAACAGCTCGGAAGATTAGGCGGAAAAACGCTTATTTACTTTGAAATTATTACAACAGTTGCAATTGTTGTTGGTTTACTTTCAGCTAACCTGTTTCACCCAGGTGCTGGCATAAATATGAACGAACTTTCGCAAGGGGATATTTCGAAATACGTTACAACAACTGAAGAAGTACAACATGAAGGACCATTCGATATTATTGTAGGTATTGTACCAACAAATATTATTCAATCAATGGCTGAAGGCAATATGCTTGCTATCATTTTCTTCTCTGTTATTTTCGGTTTAGGGGTAGCTGCAATTGGAGATCGAGGAAAACCAGTATTAGACTTCTTCCAAGGTGTAGCAGACGCGATGTTCTGGGTAACGAACCTTGTAATGAAATTCGCTCCAATTGGGGTATTTGGTTTAATTGGTGTAACCGTTTCCAAATATGGGTTTGCTTCCCTCATTCCACTTGGTAAGCTTGCAATACTTGTTTATGCAACGATGATATTCTTCATCTTCATCGTACTAGGTCTTGTGGCAAAATTTGCTGGAGTTAACATTTTCTACTTGATAAGAGTATTAAAAGACGAATTAATTTTAGCATTCTCCACAGCTAGTTCGGAAGCCGTATTACCACGTGTAATGCAGAAGATGGAGAAACTAGGTGCACCGAAAGATATTGTATCCTTTGTTATCCCTACAGGTTATTCCTTTAACTTAGATGGTTCAACATTGTATCAAGCAATCGCTGCATTATTCATTGCTCAAATGTACGGTATTCATTTAAGCATCGGAGAACAAATTACGTTAATGCTTGTATTGATGGTTACCTCTAAAGGTATTGCAGGTGTACCAGGCGTATCATTCGTAGTATTACTTGCAACTTTAGGTACTGTTGGTATTCCTATTGAAGGTTTAGCATTCATTGCAGGTATCGACCGTATTCTTGATATGGGACGTACAGTAGTAAACGTAATCGGTAACTCTTTAGCGTCATTAGTAATGGCGAAATGGGAAGGCCGCTTCGATAAAGAAAAGATGAAAAACTACTTTAAAAACAACGAAAATTTAGCTTAATACAAAAAAATCCTCACGATGGACGAATGCATCGTGAGGATTTTTTTATTTTGCTAGTACTTTATCTAAATAAGCAATAATAGACTCTTTGCCGTTTGCATGTGCTTCTTGTGCACGTACTTCATCCTTTTCCACTTTAAGCTCAGCAGCTACTACAATGCGCTCTGCATCCTCCTGTGGAACAACAATAACACCATCAACATCTCCGATAATATAATCGCCAGGCTGCACGGTTACACCGCCAATAGCAATTGGTACATTAACTTTGCCACCGCCATTTTTATTGCCAGCAGCTACAGTCGTACCTAGAGCAAATACAGGGAAATCCAGCTCGCGAATGGCAGCAATATCTCGAATAACACCATCCACTACGAAGCCCTGTACACCAATACCCTTTGCTAAAGAAATAACAAAATCCCCTGCAACTGCTCGATTTGTATTCCCCTTTGCATCGATTACTAAAATATCGCCCTCATGAGCAGCTCGAATCGCTTCTAGTACCGCTCCATTTTCTCCGTCTGGTAAACGTACAGTAACCGCTCGTCCCGCTATTTTAAAATGATCGGCTAACGCTTTAATATTACTACGTAAATTTGTATGGCCCCCAGTTGCATCGGAAATTGCTGTCGTTGGTAAATGTTTAAAACTTACTTCCACCTTTGTCATACACAACACCCCTATTTATAATTTATGAAGCCCTTTCACAATTATTGTAAATAAAATGCAGCTACTATTTCAATATATTTAGAAAACTTATCGTGTTATTTATAAATGAACATACAAGAGTGGCTATTTTACTGGCATCCGTCTGTGCTAGCCTTTATAAGAAAATAAAAAAGCCTGTGGCAGTTTAGGCTTAATCGCCACTTGCCGCACGCTCGTTTTAAATTATTTCGATAAATTGTTTTGATCGTTCATCTAATGCCTCAGCAGCAGAAGCAATTTCAGCAAAATCACTTGTTGTGACATTTATTTGCCCATTAGACTTTTCAACTTCCTCAGAAATCCGTGTAATGCTTTCCGTAACTTGCTCAATCTCACGAACAATGCCTTCCACATTTTCTTTTACTTCTGAAATCGATTGCTCAACTCTAACTGAAAGTTTCCGAACCTCTTTCGCTACAACATCAAAGCCTCTTCCATACTCACCAGCTCTTGCAGCTTCAATTGCTGCATTTAAAGCGAGTAAGTTTGTTTGAGAAGCAATCCCTTGAATGGTTTTGACAATACCTTTAATCGATTCAGCTTGATTTTGTAAATGGGCAAGATTTTTTACGTTCTCTGTGGATTCTTTTGATACTTGTTGAATAGTTTCAAGTAAACGCTCACTATTTTTTATACCTGCCTCTGAACGACTATAAAGCTCGGTGGACATTTGTTTCAACTGATCTGCTACATTGACTATCGTTTTTTGACGATCAGTTACATTTGTTGCGATTTTAGATACGCCGATGACTCTTCTGGAGTTATTCTCAAATACAGGCATATAGGTCGCCTCAAGCCAAATGCTATTGCCTTGGGCATCCATCCGCTCAATTTTATCCTGATAACTATTACCTGCTGTCAGGTAGCGCCAAAATTTTTCATAGTCAGGGCTTTTTAAGAAGTTAGGAAAACAAAATTCTCTATGGTCTTTACCGATCATTTCCTCAACTGTATAGCCCATTGTTTTCGCAAAAAGTTCATTTACATACGCCACTTTACGATGCATATTAAAACGAATAATCGCTATATTGCGTTCTATTGCTTGCACGACTAAATCATCTGTGACTTGTGTATCAATTTTATTCATAAAATCCACCTCCGTCGTCCTAATTTACTAGTGTGAGTCATCCTGTATTTTCTTTTATAATAAATTAGATTGTTATATATTATAATATAACTAATTGTATATTAAAAATACTATAAATTTTCATTTTTGGTACTTTATTCACACCATTGTTATTCTATCAATGCTAAAACTTCTTCCGCTGTTGTAGCTACACGAATTAATGACTTGTGTTCTGGACGGATAAAGCCCTCTTCTAACATTCTATTAAAATGCTGTAGCAATGCATCATAAAAACCATTCACATTAAATAAAATAACTGGCTTCTCATGCAATCCAATCTGAGCCCATGTAAATACCTCAAAATATTCATCCAATGTACCGCCACCACCTGGCAATGCAATAAAGGCATCCGCTAAATCTACCATTTTTGCCTTGCGTACATGCATTGACTCTACGAAATGAATTTCTGTCAATGAAGCGTGGACGATTTCTTGTTTTTGTAAATGCGTTGGCATGACACCAATCACTTCTCCCCCTGCTGTTAAAGTAGCATCTGCAACTTTCCCCATTAATCCTATTTTAGAGCCTCCATATATAACACCATGACCGTGTTTCGCTAATACTGTTCCTAACTCAGTTGCTTTTTCAGCATAGATGGGATTAACGCCTAATCCTGAACCACAATATACCGCAATCTTCATCCTTATTCCTCCTATTACAAAAGACGTGATTACAATAAGCTTCGTATTGTCTCACGTCTTTTGGTCTTTTTATTTTTATTTAGCCTTGCAATTTTATTCTTTACGTATAAATCATAACTTGTTTAGGCCAGCCACTTCGCTTTCGGCCAGAACGCATGAATTTTCTCTACTTCAAAGCATTTACGTTTGCATAGGACTTCTCCTTATTTCCGTAAATGACTTGTTTGTTTTAGCATATGACTGATACGGCTCACAATTGATTCAATTGCGTCTGGATTTTTCATTAAATCATAATCATTAATATCTAATCGTAGTACTGGACATGAATTAAAATTATTAATCCAATCTTCGTAGCGCTCATGCATTTCAATCCAATAATCATTTGGTGTTTGCTGCTCCATCTCACGACCACGCTCTTGGATACGGCCAATGACGTCATCGATCGGTCCCTCTAAATAAACGACTAAGTCTGGGTGTGGGAAATAAGGGGTCATCACCATGGCATCAAATAAATTACGATATGTCTCGTAATCTATCGGACTCATTGTCCCTTTATCAAAGTGCATCTTTGCAAAAATCCCTGTATCTTCATAAATAGAGCGATCTTGAACAAAGCCACCACCATATTCAAAAATACGCTTTTGCTCTTTAAAACGTTCAGCTAAGAAATACACTTGTAAGTGGAAGCTCCATTTTTCAAAGTCATCATAAAATTTATCTAAATACGGATTGGTGTCTACTTTTTCAAATGATGTACGGAACTTTAACGCTTCTGCTAGCGCCCTTGTCATCGTTGACTTTCCTACACCTACAGTCCCAGCAATTGTAATGACAGTTTGTGGGGGAATATCATATTTCTCTCTCAAATTCATTATTGCAAGCTCCTTTGTTGTAACGTTTCTTCAATTGTTTTTAAAACATATTGTAAATCTTGCGGGTTTTTTACAAAATCAAGCTGATCTCCGTTAAATCGTATAACAGGAATTTCAGGATGCAACTTCTCAAAATGTTCAGTAAAGGTATGATAATCTGCTACTAGTTGCTCCATGTATTCACGAGAAATCATTTTCTCAAATTCACGCCCTCGTTTAGCAATGCGTTGCATTAATGTATCTACACTGGCATGTAAATAAACGACTACATTTGGCACAGGCATATCCTTCGTTAAAATCTGATAGATTTCTTCATACTTATCATACTCAGCAGGTGCCAACGTACGTTTCGCGAAAATTAAATTTTTAAAAATATGATAGTCCGATACAACAGAGTTTTTTTGTGCCAACCGCATTTTTTTGATATCTGTTAATTGCTTATAGCGATTACATAGGAAGAACATTTCGGTTTGGAAACTCCATTCCTCAATATCTTCATAAAACTTATTTAAAAACGGATTCTCGTCTACTATTTCTTTTAATAGATGGTAATTAAATGTCGCTGATACCTCTTTTGCCAAAGAAGTTTTGCCTACACCAATCGGACCTTCTACCGCAACAAATGGAACTGTCACCAGAAGTTCCTCCTTTATGTTTAGAATTCTATGAGTCAATTATGTCCTTATTTTAAGGCTGTATTGTTTAAAACTAAAAATGAATCAGTGCTTTTCATTGTATCATAGTGAGAAAATGAAAAACAGAATCAACATGAATCTCAATTTTTAACATTTTTAGTTTAGCATTCTTGATAGATACGCCAATAAAAAAAAGACCCACCGTAGTGGGTCCAAATATTGCGATTGATTTCTGCTACGGTGGACGCTTTCCTCAAACAAACTATCAATAAACTACCTCTTCGTAATTCCCACTTTTAGTTTGGAAATTGTTTGAGAATTGTTTGAGTGCCTGTCACTATAATTTTACTCGTTGAAGACGTAGGGCATTTAAGACAACAGATACGGAGCTGAATGCCATCGCTGCGCCTGCTACCCATGGTGCAAGTAGACCCATTGCTGCAATAGGAATACCTAATGTATTATAAGCAAATGCCCAAAATAGATTTTGTTTAATATTGCGCATTGTTTTACGACTCATAATAATTGCTTCCGCAATGCTATTTAAATCTCCACGAATTAACGTAATATCAGCGGCTTCCATTGCGACATCTGTACCTGTACCAATGGCCATCCCAATATTTGCTGTTGCTAATGCAGGTGCATCATTTATGCCATCTCCTACCATCGCAACGTTTTTGCCTGCTGCTTGAAGTTTTTTCACTTCATCTGCTTTTCCTTCTGGAAGTACTTCCGCGATAACGTCATTAACACCCACTTCATCTCCAATTGCCTGTGCAGTCCGTTTGTTATCGCCTGTCATCATAATGACTGTAATGCCCATTGCCTGCAAACGATGAATTGCTTCTTTGGAAGTATCTTTTACTGTATCTGCTACAGCAACGAGACCAGCGAATTGACCATTAATTGCAGCCAACATTGCCGTTTTACCACTCTCTTCGAATTGCTCCATCGTTGGCAATATATGCTCAATATCAATATCGTATTGTTGCATTAATTTACGTGTTCCAATGACAACACCTTGACCAGAAACAGTTGCTTGCACACCATAACCAGGTATTGCCTCAAAAAATTGAACATTGCCAAGCTCGATACCTTTATCCTCAATTCCTTGAACAATTGCTTGTGCTAACGGATGCTCCGATTGTTTCTCCGCTGCACCAATTAATGAAAGAACATGTGTCTCCTCTTGATTGGCACCCAGTACGACATCCGTTAACACTGGTTTTCCGTGTGTAACCGTCCCTGTTTTATCGACAACAACGGTATCAATGCGTTGCGTTTGTTCTAAATGTTCGCCACCTTTAAATAAAATACCAAATTCAGCAGCTCGACCAGAACCTGCCATAATAGAAGTTGGGGTCGCTAAGCCAAGTGCACATGGACAAGCAATGACAAGAACGGCAATTAAAACTTCAAGTGCTGGTGTAAATTCCCCTGGTTTTACCCATATGATCCAAATAAGGAATGTCACAATAGCAATACCAACAACGATTGGTACAAATATGCCAGAAATTTGGTCTGCTAGACGTTGAATAGGTGCTTTTGAGCCCTGTGCATCTTCAACGACTTTGATAATTTGTGCTAATGCTGTATCACGACCAACTTTTGTAGCCGACATTTTCACAAAACCATTTTTATTAATTGTTGAACCGTATAATACATCACCTTGCTTTTTATCTACTGGAAGACTTTCCCCCGTGAGCATGGATTCGTCAACAGCCGTTGTGCCCTCTAATACGGCACCATCGACTGGAATTTTCTCACCTGGTTTCACTAATAAAATATCACCTATTACAACTTCCTCTAACGGTACTTCTTTTTCTACGCCGTCGCGCACAACGATAGCGGTTTTAGCTTGAAGGCCCATTAGCTTTTTAATAGCCTCCGATGAGCGACCTTTAGCTTTCGCCTCGAATAATTTACCTAATAATATTAACGTAATTAAAACAGCACTCGTTTCGAAATAGAGATGTGGGCCATGATGCGAATTGATTGTGACAATTGCTTGATAAACACTGTAGAAATACGCCGCAGAAGTCCCCATAACGACAAGAACATCCATATTGGCACTGCCATTTCGAAGTGCTTTATATGCCCCTACGTAAAATTGTCTCCCTATAATAAATTGAACTGGTGTAGCTAACACTAATTGCACCCACGGATTCATTAAAAAATCAGGGACATATAAAAATGAGGTAAAAGAAAAATGGCCAACCATCGTCCACAATAGTGGTAGCGAAAGAATAGCAGACAAAATGAGTTTTTGTTGCTGTTGCTTTATAGCCTTTTCTCGATAATCTTCGGTTGCTTGCTCATCCGCCTTTTGGTGAGCTCCATAACCTAATTTCTCTACCTTTCCGATCATGTCCGATATAGAAACTTCTGTTGGATTAAATTCGATTGTTGCTTTTTCAAGAGCCAAGTTAACAGAAGCTGTTGATACGCCTGACAGTTTATTTAACCCTTTTTCTATGCGTGTCGCACAGGCAGCGCACGTCATACCAGTAATATCCAGTTCCGTTTTTTGTTTCACCACGCCATATCCTAATGCTTCAATCTTTTTTTCAAAATCTGCTTCATTCAATTTTGCTGGATCATATTTTATCGAGGATTTTTCAAGCGCTAAGTTTACAGTTGCTTGCTCGACACCCTCCATTTTGTTCAACCCTTTTTCTATTCGAGTTGCACAGGCTGCACAAGTCATACCAGTAATTTGTAAATTCGTTTCCTTGAACTCAGAACTCATTACCTTTCCTCCTTCTATCATACCGACAGGGGGTATATAGATTTGAAAATAATAGAGTGCTTTTTGAGCACCCTACTTATCTTATTTTACCTCATAACCTTGATCGTCAATCGTTTCTTTAATTTGCGCAAGTGAGACTTGTGCATCGTCAAACGCTACATCTACCAAACCATCAGCTAAATTTACTTTCACTTGTTCTACACCAGCGAGTGCACCGACACTTTTTTCTACTGAATTAACACAATGTCCACATGACATTCCTTGTACGTTTAAAGTTACATTTTGCATAAATATCTCTCCTTTAAGTTTAAAATGTTATATAAGAGTATATACCCTAAAAAATCATTATTTTTTCATTAATTTCTGAATGGTCACTACTAATTCATCTAGGACCGCTTCATCGCCCTCAGATAGACGATCAACGACACAGCCTTTTAAATGACCTTCTAATAAAATTTTCGCTACGCTATTTAAAGCGGATTGCGTGGCAGACAACTGCGTAATTACATCATCACAGTAAACGTCCTTTTCAATCATTCCCTTAATGCCTCGGATTTGACCTTCGATTCGATTTAAACGAGTCGTTAAATCCTTTTTTACGCGCTCAGGGTGGTGACTTTTACGACATGACGCAGTTTCTTCTGTTTGACAAGCATCATCTTTCACTGTGTCCTCCAACTACTTCACCTCCTATTTGATTATTATCATACTATACCCACGAAGGGTATGTAAAGTAGGCAATTTATTTTTTTCTAACTTTTTAATCATGATTGTGCTGATGGGCTTGCTCACTTTTAATATTACATAAAATTGATGCATCATGAAGATTCGCCACTGTTTCCAGTTGAATCGTTACATGCTTTATGCCCTTATGTTCAAGATTATGTTCAATTTCACGTAATATATGCTCGCTATCTCCAATACTGAGTTGACTATCGACTACTGCATGACACGAAAGAGCATTTGTACCACTTGTAATCGTCCAAATATGAAGGTCATGAATACTTTGCACACCTTCAGTTTGCTCGATTATTTGAATAATTTCCTGTGCATCTACATTTGATGGTGTTCCTTCCATAAGAACATGGATAGACGCCTTTGTGACAAAATATCCACTACGTAGTACTAACACTGCGACAATGACACTTGCAAGAGGATCTGCCCAACCCCAGCCGAAAAACATAATAACTAATGCAGCAATGATGGCGCCTACAGAGCCAAGCATATCGCTAAGAACATGTAAAAATGCTCCGCGCATATTCAAATTGTCTTGTGTATCGCCACCACGCATCATAATCCAAGCAACTAAAATATTTACTAAAAGGCCAATAACACTAATAATGAGCATTCCTGACGTTGCCACTTCTGGAGGATTTGCAAAACGCTCAATTGCTTCATAGAAAATAAATAGTGCTATTAATATTAATGTCACACCGTTTAATACAGCAGCTAATATTTCGAACCTTTTATAGCCATATGTTTTACTAAAACTAGCTGCCTTTTCTCCAAACATAAAAGCAAGTAGCGCAATTGCTAATGAAATCGAATCGCTTAACATATGTCCAGCATCTGATAAAAGCGCCAAACTATTTGTTAAAACCCCGCCAACTGCTTCAACAACCATATAGCTCGTAATGATTATAAAGGATAGTAAAAGTACCTTTTTATTTGCGCCATGTGTATGATCATGGCCGTGATCGTGATGATGCCCCATCGTTTTCCCCTCCAAAAATTTATTCATCCTAAACGTTTAATTGTGTGTAGCGTGTTCTATTGCTTGCTTTAATAAATTCATGATGTGATCATCATCTTTTGAATAATATAAGCTTGTTCCTTCTCTCCTAAATTTAACCAATCTTAAATTTTTTAAAAAACGTAATTGATGGGATACTGTTGATTGACTTAAGTCTAATATTTCAGCAATGTCGTTGACCGAGTGCTCATCAGAGCATAATAAATTTAAAATCCGTATTCTTGTCGGATCACTCAATGCTTTGAACGTTTGAGATACAACAAATAGCGTTTCTTCGTCTAAGTGCTGTCCCTTGCCACTCTCTACTTCTACTTGTTTAATTTGTTCATCCATTTTCCATTCCCCCAATGTTTATTTATATATGAGCATGTGTTCATATATAAATATATATGGTTATTTTAGGAATGTCAATTCAAAGCGAAGCACAAAACTCCACCTGCGTGATACACTATTTATAAGGAGAGATACTAGTGGACATTTTTAAAACAGACCGTATGTTTATGGGCCAAGCTTTAGAAGAAGCGAAAAAAGCTGCCTTGCTTGGCGAGGTGCCAATAGGAGCCGTTCTTGTATACGAAGGGGAAGTCATTGCGCGAGCGCATAATCTACGTGAAACAACCCAAAATGCAACAACGCATGCTGAATTAATGGTTATTCAGGAGGCATGTAAAAAAATAGGTAGTTGGCGTCTTGAACAAACAACGCTTTATGTAACGCTGGAACCTTGCCCTATGTGTGCTGGGGCCATTTTGCAATCACGAGTACCACGTGTCGTCTATGGTGCGCGAGATATGAAAGCAGGTTGTGTTGATTCACTCTATCACTTATTAAATGATGCTCGCTTTAACCATGAATGTGAAGTTACAGAGGGCATTATGGCGGAAGATTGTGGCCAAATTTTAACCGATTTTTTCCGTGCATTGCGTGAACGAAAAAAGGCGGAGAAAAAGGCGCGTAAAATGGCGGAAGGCACTTCTTTGCTCTCATATGAAAAAGGTACCTCCAAATTGTGAGGTACCTTTTTCTTTTCTATGATTATGGGGATGGCGATATATATGAAATGTGTCGTAGCAGCGACAACATCTTCATAACAACATATAATTAAGCTTAAAAATTACTGTTTAAAAACACACTCACCTTCAATATACGTTGCAAGTGGCTTTACATTCATAATTTGGTCTTGTGATATTTCGCGAGGGTCTTCTGCTAATATAACGAAGTTCGCTTCATATCCCTCTTTCAACTGACCTACATTTTCCATACTTATCATCTTTTTCGCATCCGCAGTATAAAGCTGCAATGCTTCTTCTACTGAGATGCGCTCTGCGGCGCCTAAATCTGTTCCATCATATGCAGTCCGTGTAACAGCTGCCTGAATCGTTACGAATGGATTAGATGCCTCAGCCCAAGATGTCGCTGGGGCGTCTGATGATAAAGCAGTTGCAATACCTTGCTGTAAAAATGTTTTCACCCCATATAATGTTTGCGTTTTCTCTAGGCCGAGATTTTGTAAGTAGCTTTCAATTTCACAAAATAGGAAGATTGGTTGTGGCACAAAGCCAATACCCCATTCAGCAGCCTTTTTCAATGCACTTTCTGATGGCATCGCTGCATGCTCAATACGAACAGATGGTGCATCTGTTAACCATGCTTCTTCTTCATAAAAAGTATCAACGATTAAGTCTATCGCTTTGTCGCCCATTGCATGAACGACTAATTGAATACCATACTTCCTTGCTACAGTAGACGCTGCTAAAAGTTCCTCTTTTGTCGTCATAGCAATACCTGTTTCAGTACTGTTTAAAAATGGCTCAGAAACTAGAGCTGTACGTCCCGATACACTACCATCCGAAAATAACTTAATTCCACCTATATATGCACCCGCTTGGCGATCTAAATTATCTTCTACTAATAAGTCATGCTTTTGTATATCATCCCATACATAATTAACCGCGACACGTTGCTTCAAACCTTTACTACGTGCCTTACGATATAAAGTTAAATAATCAAGAGGACTTACCGTTGCCATCATTTCTGTAATACTTGTTACGCCATAGGAAGCTAAAATATGAGAAAGCTTGACGAGTCTTGCCACAATTTCATCCTCAGAAGGTGACGGTAAATGTTGTAGCACTAAATTGCGCGCATTTTCACGCAGCACACCTGTCGGCTCTCCATTTTGATCTCGGTCAATTTGTCCCCCTTGCGGATTTGGAGTATCCTTTGTAATGCCCGCAATTTCTAGTGCCTTACTATTAACAGAAATAATATGTCCGCACGTACGCATGACGATAACAGGTAAGGCTGTCGATGCACGATCTAAATCTTCTTTTAGTGGTGCACGTTTTTCAGCAAGCTTCCCTTCATCGTAGCCCCATCCTAAAATCCAGCCACGTTGACTAGCGTCGTATTTTTGCAAAGCTACAATCATTTCTTCAATAGAAAGAATTTGAGGTGGTAGACAAGCTACTTGCTCTAGCACATCTGCTAACATTATTGGATGCATGTGCGCGTCGATAATACCTGGAATAATTACTTTCCCCTGTAGATCAACAATTTCGCCCTCATATGAAGGCATATCTTCTTCTAAACCGAGCCATTGAATCTTGCCATCAGCAACAACCATCGCTGTAGCAGAGTGACTGTCGGTATTTGCTGTATAAATTTTTGCATTGCGAAAAATTTTCATTATTTTTCAACTCCTATTTCTTCAACACCAAGGTCGTTTGCGTTCATTACATGTCAAATCCTCTCAAAAGCCGATGGAAATGCATATAGCGTCGGGAAATACAAAGTAGTGAAAACTAGCATGTTTATCATAAACTGTTCCTTTAAACATCAATAAACTTACATAAGATTTATCTAAATAATAAAAAACTTTCAGCAATGAAAAAAGGAGATAAATTTTTATCTCCTTTTTGTAAAAAAAATTTTACAACAACTCGTATTTTAAACATTTATATTTTAGTAACTGACGTGAGATGCCTAAACGGCGCGCTGTTTCCGCTAAGCGCCCTTCCGTTTCCCGCAATTTCTCCGCAATAATCAGACGTTCATAAGCTTCTGTTAAATCTCGTAAATGCCCTGAGTGAATATTAGGCATCGACGGTTGAGCTTTTTGTTGTACCGTTCTTACAATGCGCTCTGGAATATGCTCTAGTAAAATTTCTTGCCCTGTTAAGTTGTTATAAGCCGTTTCTAGCGCATTTTTTAATTCACGGACATTGCCTGGCCAATGATATTCATAAAATAATTGAAGTACTTCATCACTATAACGAACATCCTTTTGAATTGTATGCTCATTATAAAATTGAATATAAAAATCAAGAATCGCAGGTATATCTTCTTTGCGCATATGAAGCGGTGGCAAATCTATTTGCATAACGTTCAGACGATAAAACAAATCTTCACGTAATCTTTTTTCTGCTAAAAGTTTATCTATATCTTCATTGACCGTTGTAATATATCTAATATCCACTGGCTCCCCATGCAGTATTTTCAAATCTACTGCATGCAATAATTTCGCCTGTAATGATAGGTCCAGCATATTTAACTGATCAATTAGTAACGTTCCTCCGTTCGCCTCCTGCAGTTTTCCTTGTTTCCCCTCAGCATCAACACCATAAAGCTGAGAAAAAATATTATCCTCTGTCAATATCGAACAATTAAGTACAATATATGGCTTCGTAAAACGCTCGCTTTCATTATGAATGCCTTGCGCTATAATATCCTTCCCTGTACCAGTTTCCCCTGTAATCAGAATCGAAGAGTTTTTCTTTGCCCCCCGACGCGCCTTCTCAGTTTGAGCTTTCATTTCTGCATTAACAGAAATTAAATCTTCTAAACGGTAATTTGTATAGTTATCTCGATACAATTTATGTCCGAGGAAATGATCTAAATATTTTATTTGTTTACTCTCATAAAAATGCTTTGAAAACTCAATAGCGCCAATAATTGCTCCCTTTTCGATAATCGGATAGGTTGAGCTTAGCGATGTATAACTAAAACCATTTAACGTCGTCAAAACCTGCTCAAAGTAAATGATTGGTTCCCCTGTTTGCAGTACTTTAAAAATTGTACTTGTTTCAGTAGATAAATTTTGATAGCTATCAGTCACGGTTTTTTGGAAAAATTCATCTGGTGTTAAGCCAATCTCTAACAATATATTTAAATCTGCTAAATCATAAAAAATGGCGCAGCCTTTTTCATCTGTAATTAAAACATTATCAAACTCTCGTAATGCTTGTGTAAATTGATGTAGAACCATGAATTTTCTCCCCCCTTGTCCCCATGAATTATACTCATTATAACGAATTTTCTAAAATAATGAGAGATTCGAGTGTTAAAAAAGCAAAAAAAAGCTATTTTAGAAAATCTAAAACACGATTAACTAAAATAGCTTATAGTATTGTCTTTATTTTTTTATGTGGAATTATTGCATTTCTGTCTGTTGAAGCTCGTTATTACAGATGTGCGACCACAATGGACTTGTTATTTTGGTGCAATAACTGTTTTTCCGCCCATGTAAGGAACTAATACTTCTGGAATTACTACGCTTCCATCCGCTTGTTGGTAGTTTTCAAGGATAGCAGCTACTGTTCGACCAATTGCAAGACCTGAGCCGTTTAATGTGTGCACATATTCTGGTTTTGCATTTGGCTCACGGCGGAAACGAATATTCGCACGGCGCGCTTGGAAATCCTCAAAGTTTGAGCAAGAAGAAATTTCGCGGTACATATTTTGTGCCGGAATCCAAACTTCTAAATCATATTTTTTCGCAGCTGTGAAACCTAAATCAGCAGTACACATTTTTAATTTACGGTAAGGTAAGCCTAATAATTGCAGTACTTTTTCAGCGTGACCCGTTAATAACTCTAGTTGCTCGTAAGATTCTTCAGGTTTAACAAAACGTACTAATTCTACTTTATTGAATTGGTGCTGACGAATTAAGCCACGTGTATCGCGACCTGCAGATCCCGCTTCTGAGCGGAAGCAAGCACTATATGCTGCAAAGCCCTGTGGTAAAGCTTCAATAGGCAGAATTTCATCGCGGTAGAAATTCGTAACGGGTACTTCTGCTGTTGGAATCATGAAGTAGTCTGTATCGTCTACTTTAAATACATCTTCCTCAAACTTAGGTAGCTGACCTGTACCCGTTAAGCTGTCTCGATTCACAATAACAGGTGGTAACATTTCTTCGTAGCCATGCTCTTCTGCATGTAAATCCATCATAAAGCTCATTAATGCACGTTCTAAACGAGCACCTAAACCACGATAGAATAAGAAGCGACTTCCAGTTACTTTTGCACCACGTTCAAAATCAACAATTTGTAAATCTGTTGCGATATCCCAGTGTGCTTTAATATCGAAATCAAATGTTGGCACTTCACCCCACGTATATTCCTCTACATTATCGTCTTCAGTAGTACCAACTGGCACAGACTCATGTGGAACGTTTGGTAAACGCATCATCATATCTTTAAATCGATCTTCTACTTCATTTAGCTGTGTATCTAACTCTTTAATCTCATCGCCAACTTGACGCATACGAGCGATGACTTCATCAGCATTTTCTTTATTACGTTTCATAACAGAGATTTGCTCAGACACTTTATTTCGTTCAGCTTTAAGCTCTTCTGCCTTTGCGATTAATTCGCGACGTTTTGTATCTAAAGCTTCAAAATCGTCTAAGTTTCCTAAATCCTCGTTACGTGTTAATAGCATTTCTTTAATTTCCGCAAAGTTTTCACGGACGCGTTTAATATCTAACATCGTTCATACCTCCAGTAATAGAATTCATAATGATGGGCATTTTATTTATGAGAGAACACAAAAAAGCCCTCATCCCATGAAAGGGACGAGAGCTACCCGCGTTGCCACCCTAATTGACCAGACATTTCGCCTAGTCCACTTATCTCATAACGGCATTTCAGCCGGCGACAGCCTACTTCATTTACTTCGACTGCGCAACTCCAGGACGGATTCACAAGTGCCTTTATCAGCTTCCACCACCCGCTGACTCTCTAAAAAAAACGTGCTTGTTACTACTTCCCATCATCGTGTTTACTTATTTAAATTTATCCATACTGTACTATATGATTCAACATTTTGCAAGTCACACCATAGTCGTTACAAAATATTCGAGAATGCGTGAATCTGTCGTTAATTCAGGATGAAATGAACATCCAAGGTAATGTCTATCACGTGCTAGCACGATTTTCCCTTCATGCTCAGCTAATACTTCCACACCTGCACCGACTGATACAATATGCGGTGCTCGAATAAAGACAGCACATATCGCTTCACCGATAGCTGGCACATCCAATGCCACTTCAAAGCTATCAACTTGACGTCCAAATGAATTTCGAGCAACAACAACATCCATAACAGCTAAATGTGGTTCATGATCGACCAGCTCTTTTGCAAGTAAAATAAGGCCTGCACAAGTACCGAACATCGGTAATCCTTGTTGTGCAAGTGTTCGTATTGGTTCTAGCAGGTCATAGCGATTTAGCAACTTGCGCATCGTCGTACTTTCTCCGCCAGGTAATACTAGACCATCAAGCCCTACTAGTTGCTCCTTATGCTTTACTAAAACCGTTTGACATCCAAGTGCATCTAACATTTGTACATGCTCTCGAACAGCACCCTGTAATGCTAACACACCGATTATTTTCATGTTACCAGCCTCGTTCTTGCATACGTTCACTTTGACTCAGCTGTGCAATATCTATACCTTTCATCGGCACGCCAAGCTCCTTTGAAATTTCAGCAATCAATTGATAGTCTTTATAATGTGTTGTTGCTTCGACAATGGCACGTGCAAATTTCTCTGGATTTTCTGATTTAAAAATACCCGACCCAACAAATACACCATCGGCACCTAATTCCATCATTAGTGCTGCATCCGCTGGCGTCGCTACACCACCTGCAGCAAAATTGACAACTGGTAAGCGACCAAGCCTTTTAATTTCTCGTAATAATTCAAAAGGAGCACCGAGCAATTTTGCTTCTGTCATTAACTCATCCTCAGTCATTCCGACCACTTTTCGCACTTGCGCATTGACCTTACGAATGTGGCGTACAGCCTCTACAATGTTACCTGTCCCTGGCTCACCTTTCGTTCGTAGCATCGATGCACCTTCACCGATTCGACGAGCTGCCTCCCCTAAATCACGACAGCCGCATACGAATGGTACTGTATAATCACTCTTTAATAAATGATACTCCTCATCCGCTGGCGTTAGGACCTCACTCTCATCTATATAATCAACGCCCATAGCTTCTAATACTCGCGCTTCAACAATATGACCAATACGCGCCTTCGCCATTACTGGAATAGTAACAGCTCCCATAACCTCTTCCACAATACGAGGATCTGCCATGCGGGCAACACCCCCTGCCTTTCGTATATCTGAAGGTACACGCTCTAACGCCATAACAGCTACAGCCCCTGCCGCTTCCGCAATTTTTGCCTGTTCTGCATTTATGACATCCATAATGACGCCACCCTTTTGCATTTCAGCCATCCCACGCTTCACTAATTCAGTTCCTGTTTGCTTCATTATTTTCTACCTCCACCTTTGTGATAAAATTTAGTATAATAGAAATTGACCATATCAAAATATTCAGTTTACAAAATAATTATAAGGTCAGGAGAATAATCGCTCATGGATATGCTCTTATTTCAGCTTGAAAAAGATGGTGGAAAACCGCTATATGATCAGCTTTATAGCGGTATAAAAGAAGCCATTACTACAAAGAAAATTACCGTTGGAGAAAAATTACCTTCAAAAAGAAAATTAGCAGATTTTTTAAATATTTCTCAAACGACTATTGAAATAGCCTATGCGCAGTTACTTGCAGAAGGGTATATTATGTCAAAATCAAGGGTCGGCTATTTTGTTGAGGACATGGATGAACTTCCCTATATTCAGCAAGACACAACCAACTTCCTAACAGAGCAGCCTCGGAAAAAATCATACACGATTGATTTTAACCCTGGTTCCATTGATATTGATGCCTTCCCATTTCAAACGTGGCGAAAATATGCAAAAGAGCTATTTGATGATGCCTCGAAGGAATTATTATTGACGGGTGAGCCACAGGGGGAATTAGCCTTACGAACGGAGATTGCGAATTATTTATATCAATCACGTGGTGTTATTTGTAGCCCTGAGCAAATTGTTATTGGCTCTGGTACTGAACAATTACTTCCGATGATACTACGTCTCTTCAGTGAAGATACTTGCTTTGCGCTCGAAAACCCTGGCTATCCCACAGTGCATCGGATGTTTTTACAACATAAGCGAAAGGTTTGCCCAATATCTGTAGACGAAGAAGGAATACTTATTCAAGAACTAGAAAAAACAAATGCCAATGTTGTTTATATAACGCCATCACATCAATTCCCTACTGGCGCTGTATTATCTGCTACAAGACGTGCACAGGCATTAAATTGGGCGGCTCAAAGCACCTCAAGATATATCATTGAGGATGATTACGATTCTGAATTTCGTTATACTGGAAAACCAATCCCTGCTCTTCAAGCACTAGATCGCAATGACAAGGTCATCTATATGAGTACCTTTACAAAATCTTTAATGCCCTCTTTGCGAGTTGCTTATTTTGTGCTTCCACCAAAGCTGCTGGCGACTTATAATGATGTCTTTAATTATTACTCATCCACAGTACCTAGGTTTGATCAGCACATTGTAGCCAATTTTATGCGAGACGGTCACTTTTCTAAGCATTTAAATCGAATGCGAAAAGTATATAGAAAAAAGCATGAGAAGCTAACTACAATTTTAGAACATTATTCTACTCAAATTAAAATAACAGGAGAGCAAGCAGGCATGCACATTTTGCTCAATGTTCAACATGACTTATCCGAGAAGCAACTACAGCAAAGTGCTAATACTGCTGGGATAGGGATCTATCCATTATCAGATTATCGACTTGATGAAAATACGACCTCACAAGCTCAATTTTTACTTGGCTTTGGCGGAATACCAGTGCAGGAAATCGAAACATCCGTTGAGAAATTAATGAATTGCTGGGCAATACAACGCAAACAACCATCTACATCACGATTAAAGTGATAAGATGGTTGTTTATTTTTATCGATTTTCTTTAAGTTGAATATTATAATGCGTAAACCATGTATGAATTTGCCCTAAATAAGCTAACAGTTGCGGACCAGCCATTAATTGTCCATACCACGGCACTTTAAATGAACTTCCTCCAGACTCAATTAACGTCACTAGTTTTTCTCTGTCAAAAAATTCATGAAGAACTGAATTTTTATCTTTTAATATGTCTTTTAACCATTTTTGAACACCTGCTGTATAAACAGGATGATACGTTTTCGGATATGGATTCTTTTTGCGGTATAACACTTCCTCAGGCAATAAATGCGACATCGCCTTTCGAAGTAAGCCTTTCTCCATACCGTCTAAATTTTTCATTTCCCAAGGAATATTCCACGCATATTCTACAAGCCGATGATCTGCAAATGGGACGCGCACCTCTAGACTTGCACCCATACTCATCCGATCTTTTCTTTCTAGCAATGTTTGCATAAACCATACCATGTTTAAATAAAACATTTTACGATGCTGTGCTGCCTCTGAGCTTTCCCCCTCTAGATAAGGTACTTCGCCAATCGTTTGATCATATACTTGCTGTGCATAATGCTCTACGTCTAGCTTGTTGCGCCATTCCTCCCGTAACATAGCTGTTCTTTCGGGAAGTGATCGAATCCATGGAAAGCCTGTAGTTTTTTCTTTGAACCATGGATAACCACCGAATATTTCATCTGCACATTCCCCAGATAAAGCGACCGTAAAATCTTTTTTTATTTCTCTGCAAAACCATAATAATGAAGAGTCAACGTCCGCCATTCCAGGACTATCTCTGACAATGACAGCTTCTATTAACAAATCAATTAATTGTTGTTGTGAAATTTGTTCAGCATGATGTGTTGTATCAAAGGAGTCGTTCATTTTTTTAATCCAATACGTGTCAGTTGAAGTTTGAAAAGCGTGAGGGTTAAAGAAACGTTCGTTATCCTCATAATCGATTGAGTACGTATGAAGCTTACCTTTATTTTGTTGCTGGAAGCTATTTGCCGCAATACCTGTAATAATGCTGGAGTCTAAGCCTCCCGAAAGAAATGTGCATATCGGTACATCCGATACAAGCTGTCGTTCGATAGCATCAGTCAATAAATACCGTACATGATCAATTGTCTCTTCCAGTGATTCTTCATGCTTTTTGCTTTGTAATTGCCAATATTGCCATATACGTATGCCATCTCTCGAATACCTCATTGCGTATCCTGGCCGCAATTCATTAATATTGTGAAATAGCGACTTCCCAGGCGTCTTTGATGGCCCTACAGCCATTATTGTAGCAAGCCCTTCTGTATTAACGAGTGGATGTACTGCTGGATGAGCAAACAGCGCCTTGACCTCTGATGCAAAAAGTAACCCCTCTTGCTGCTCCGTATAAAATAGAGGCTTTACTCCAAGACGGTCACGGCACAGGAAAAGCGATTCTGTTTGTTCCTCCCACACACCAAAGGCGAATATGCCATTTAAATAGTTCACACATTGTTCTTTCCACTCGATATAAGCAGTTATCAATACTTCCGTATCTGACTGTGTTGTAAAAACATGCCCTCTTGTTTGCAGCTCTTTACGTAATTCTTCTGTATTATACAGCTCGCCATTGTATGTAATGGCATAGTTTACGCCATCATGTTTTTTCATCATCGGTTGCTTGCCACCTACTAAATCAATAACCGCTAACCGTCGATGGCCAAATGCGATATGTTCATTACACCAAGTATTTTCATCATCAGGGCCTCGTTTACTTAAAGCTTGCGCCATAGACTTTATGATTTTATCACTTGAACGTAAATCCTTTTTAAAGCTAGACCACCCTGTAATACCACACATTTAGCCACATCCTTTCGCCTATTAGCGTATGCACTTAGGCTGAAAAATGTGAAAAAAAAACACGTTATGCTTTTTCAAACATAAACGTGTTCTTTATACTTAGCGATTAAAATAAGCCACCAACAAAGTCAGTAATACCGCCCCATAAGTTGCCGAAGAAGTTACCGATACCTTGGAAGAATAGAGCAAAGCCACTTGCGCGTTCAACAGCTGCTGTTGTCACGACGTCAGATGCAAATTCTTTGCCATCGATAAAGCCGTAGTCTGTGCCTTCTGTGCGCTCAATCACGACTTTCCCTACAACCGTATCTTTCTTAACTTTAGCTTCAAGGCTTTTTTTATCTAATATTAATTTAGGTTGATATAAATCTTTTTCAGAAGACTTCACCATAAATGAAATTGGTTCTTTCACAGCGATTGCTACTTTATCTTCTTTCCCTTTTGTAACTTTTACTGTCTTTTGATCTTTAAACGTATAGTTCGCTGGGATTACTTCATGCTTTGTAAATTGTGAAAAGCCGTAGTTAAATAATTTTGCTGTAGCATCAAAACGTGCTTTATACGAGCCTTGTCCATTTGCATCTACAGCTTTCATTACAACTGCGATTAAACGTGTGCCATTGCGTTCTGCAGTACCTGTGAAGCAATGCCCTGCAAAGTTTGTAGTACCTGTTTTTAGGCCGTCTACGCCTTCATATTGGAATACTAGTCCTGGTAACATAAAGTTCCAGTTTGACATTTCAATTGCATCATCTGTCCCTGCACGGAATGTCTTTTTTGTAATCTTCGATGTTTCTAAAACTTTTGGATGATCTTTTAATAAATGATACGCTAATTTTGCTACAGACTTAGCTGGCATTACATTCTCATCTTCTGGACCTGTCCCTGCAGGGTGCATACCAAATAAATCTGCATTGTTAAGACCAGTAGCATTAACGAACTTATAGCCTTCAAGTCCAAGCTCTTCTGCCTTTTTGTTCATAAGCTTTAAAAACTCAGTTTCAGTACCAGCAATTGTTTCTGCAATAGCTACTGTGGCTGCATTAGCGGAATAGATTGCCATCGCCTCATAAAGTTCACGAATTGTATATGATCCGTCTCTTCGTAATGGTACATTACTTAATGCACGATTTTGAGACATACGATACGTATAATCTGTAACATGATATTCCTGATCCCATTTCACCGTACCTGCATCGATTGCGTCCAGTAGTAGGTACTCTGTCATCATCTTCGTCATACTAGCGATACCTAGTGAAGTATCTGCATTTTGTTCATATAAAATTTTTCCTGAATCTGCGTCAATTAGAATCGCAGCATCTACTGTAAGCCCTAAATCTGTTTCTGCATTTGCTTTCGCAGGCATACCTGCGAATAGACTAAATAATAAAACAGGAATTAGGAGCAAACGTAATACGGTGTTCATTGATTTTTTCACCTTCATTGCCCTCCAAAAAATAATCTTGTCCTCGACATTTTATCATAGATATCATCCTACGTGCGCAATCTGTATCATAAAAAAATGCCCTCGTGCCATCTTTGTAGACGATACGAGAGCATAAAAGTTGCTAGAAATTTATTACATTGAATAGTTTGGTGATTCTTTAGTAATTTGAACATCGTGAGGATGTGATTCACGAAGACCTGCGCCTGTCATACGAACAAACTGAGCGTTGTTACGTAAATACTCAAGGTTAGGAGCTCCACAATAACCCATACCTGCTCGAATACCACCGATCAATTGATATACTGTATCTGCTAGAGGACCTTTATAAGGAAGTCGACCTTCGATACCTTCTGGCACTAACTTTTTAGCATCCTCTTGGAAATAACGATCTTTTGAGCCTTTTTCCATTGCACCAATTGAACCCATACCACGATAAACTTTAAAGCGACGACCTTGGAAAATCTCAGTTTCTCCAGGAGATTCAGAAGTACCTGCAAGAAGTGAACCAAGCATTACGATGTTACCGCCTGCTGCAAGGGCCTTTACGATATCTCCTGAGTATTTAATACCGCCATCCGCAATAATTGTTTTACCAAGCTCACGAGCTACTGTAGCGCAATCATATATAGCTGTAATTTGAGGTACACCGACACCAGCAACAACACGAGTTGTACAAATTGAGCCAGGCCCAATACCAACTTTTACTACATCTGCACCAGCATCAAATAGTGCACGAGCACCATCTCCAGTTGCTACGTTACCAGCAATGATTTCTAGTTCAGGGTATGTCTCACGAATAGCGCGAATTGTTTGTAGTACGCCCTCTGAGTGGCCATGTGCTGTATCGATTACTACGATATCAACTTGTGCTTCCACTAGCTTCTCAATGCGGACCATTGTATCTTTAGAAACACCTACTGCTGCGCCTACTAATAAACGACCATGTACATCTTTCGCAGCTTTAGGGAATTCAATTACTTTTTCAATATCCTTAATTGTAATTAAGCCAGTTAATTTACCATCTTCATCTACAATAGGAAGTTTTTCAATTTTATATTGTTGAAGAATTTTTTCAGCATCCTCTAAAGTCGTTCCAACAGGAGCTGTAATCAAATCTTCTTTTGTCATTACATCTTCAATTTTTAAAGAGTAGTCAGAAATAAATCGTAAATCGCGGTTTGTTATAATACCTACTAGTTTTTGGTTTTCCATACTATCAACAATCGGTACACCTGAAATTCGGTATTTCCCCATTAAATGTTCAGCATCAAAAACTTGGTGGGTTGGAGTTAAGAAGAATGGGTTTGTAATAACGCCATTTTCAGATCGTTTTACTTTTTCAACTTGTTCTGCTTGCTCATCGATTCCCATATTTTTATGGATAATACCGATACCACCTTGACGTGCCATAGCAATTGCCATCTTAGATTCTGTTACTGTATCCATGCCTGCACTGACCATCGGAATATTTAATTTAATCTTTGGTGTTAGTTGAACTGATAAATCAACATCTTTCGGTAATACTTCTGAATGAGCTGGTACTAATAATACATCATCAAAAGTTAAACCTTCTTTGGCAAATTTAGATTCCCACATTTTCGTAACTTCCTCCTATAGTTAAAAGAATATTAATTGTAAGATTAACAACGAGTCATGCTACTGTCAAGAAACTTATAAAAGAAAGACAATTCAGATATTTCATCCTAGTAAAATTTATACCCAATTCTCTATTTTTAAGACCGTATTTCTATATTTAATGTATAGTTTTTTCTATTATATCTGTTTTTCTTGTAAAAGACTAACTAACTAAAAAAGACTCATATCTTGAAATATCAAATTTAAGATTAGAAATCTTGTATTCTTTCATACGTATTTTTTTCACAAAATTTAACAAAGTAAATAGTGATAAAAGGCATATTAGTATTCTAACAAAACCTAAATAAAAAAACAGCCAGCTATTGCTGACTGCTTTGTGTGCCTAGCGACGTCCTACTCTCACAGGGGGAAGCCCCCAACTACCATCGGCGCTAAAGAGCTTAACTTCCGTGTTCGGTATGGGAACGGGTGT
>NZ_JBIWDA010000014.1:0-18162 GCF_044761745.1 Lysinibacillus sp. NPDC097279
TCCTGAGCCAGGATCAAACTCTCCATAAAAGAAATTTGATTAGCTCAAATTGTTTTGCTGGCATCAATTTTGATGTCCAAAATTTTGTTTCGTTCGCTAACGAAGTTAGCTACTAAAAACTATATTGATTACGTTTTGCTTGTTCAGTTTTCAAGGTTCATTTGTTAGTTACACAATAAGTAACTTTTTATAATTTAACATACATTCAATATGATGTCAACTATTTTTTTCTATTGTTTTCTTTCGGTTTGTTGTTCGCATGTTTCGTAACAACGTGTTTAAATATATCATCTCACATTATAGTTTGCAAGTGTTTAATAGAAATAAAACTATTCAGTCAATATATGATAGTAGTTTCTTCTATATAATAAAGTGCCAGGCACTGAAACAATTTTGAATTCTGTCTGTCGTCTCCCACAGCTTACATTGGTGTCAGGCACTCAAACAATTTTCCATAAAAAAAAGCTCCACCTAGTTTTCACTAAGCAGAGCCCTTTTCGGCTTTCTATTATCGAACCCAGATAAAGTATGCAAGGAAGACGAAGAATAATCCATACATCATTGGGTGAATTTCTTTTTTACGTCCTGCTAAAAGCATTGTTACTGGGTAGAATACGAAACCAATGGCGATCCCTGTAGCAATGGAATAGCCAAGAGGCATCATTAAAACAGTAAAGAATGCTGGAACGGCAATTTCGAATTTATCCCATTCAATTAATCGTAGTGACGAAACCATTAACACACCTACGATAACAAGTGCTGGTGCTGTTACTGCTGAAGTCACAACCGCAAGCAATGGTGAGAAGAATAGTGCTACTATAAATAATACAGCAGTAACAACTGCAGCAAAACCTGAACGAGCACCTGCTGCTACACCAGAAGTAGATTCTACATAAGCAGTAGTTGTTGAAGTACCAAATAAAGAACCAATTGTTGTTGCTAGTGCATCTGCCATAAGTGCACGGCTTGCACGTGGTAATTTATCGTCTTTTACTAAGCCAGCTTGTGTTGCCACAGCCATTAATGTACCTGCTGTATCGAAAAAGTCAACGAATAAAAATGTTAATACAACAACTAAAAATTTAACGTTTAGTAATGAACCGAAGTCATGAATAATTGGATTAAGTGCAACCATAAATGTAGAATCTACACTTGGGATTGATGATACAACAGCTTCTGGTGGTGCAATCACACCTGTAATCATACCAACGATTGCTGTAATAACCATTCCTAAGAAAATGCCGACACTACGGAATTTAAGGATTAGGATGATTGAAATAATAATACCGAATACTGCTAAAAGAGTTGAACCTGTAAATGCTCCTAATGTTACTAAAGTTGCTGGACTATCAACTACAATGCCAGCTCCTTGTAACCCTACAAATGTAATAAATAAACCAATACCAGCTGATACAGCATATTTAAGTTGTGCTGGAATTGCATTAATAACTGTTTCACGAATACCTGTTAATGAAAGGATAATAAATATAATCCCCGAGAAGAATACCCCTGTTAAACCAGTTTGCCAAGGAATGCCATACGTCCCTACTACCGTGAAAGCGAAGAATGCATTTAAGCCCATACCTGGTGCCAATGAGATTGGGAATTTAGCGAAAATACCCATAATCAAAGATCCGACTGCCGCTGCTAATGCTGTTGCTACGAAAACAGCACCTTTATCCATTCCCGCACTTTCCAGAATCCCTGGGTTAACAGCTAAAATGTATGCCATAGCAAGGAATGTTGTAATACCACCAATTATTTCGCGGCGATAATTAGTACCTAATTCATCGAACATGAAATATTTTTTCATTTTGAAAATATCCTCCGTATTGTCGTCTTCAATATCGAAAACAAAAAAGACACGCCGACTATTCTACTAGTCGCATGTCTACGATACATTTCACCACTAATAATGTGTGAAATAAATTAGTTATTATACATTCGTATAAAAACTATATCGTAGTCAAGTTATTTACGGTAACTTGGTAGAAACTCACGGGCCATATTCCCGACATTATACGACGACTTATTTACTTTACAATCGTAATATATCATTTCGTTTTTTAGATTTCAACCCCATTTCCGAACATTTCTTATAAAAAAAATACGAAAGTTCGTGTAAAATACGGTATTAATGTTCTGATTTTGTAAAAACAGCGTAAAAAAACAGGAAAAATACTAACTTATACAAGTTGCTTTTCCTGTTTTTTATTTACGATTAAAGGCTATAATCGACCATTTTGCATTTATTTTGAAAAAGGGAGCTTTTCAAATGTATGTAAATATATCAAAGGCTTTTATATCTAATTACTCACCCAACTCCCACACAATAAGAAGTACTTAGGCAATAAATACAAAACCATCGAAACCCATTACGTAAGAGCTCCCATTCTCATTTCCATCATTATCCTTACTTCTCTACTCGACTCTCTAATAATTGAATTCTTTTTTCTAATTTTTGTTTCCAATCCATTGCTAATGCATCTACTGCTTGAATACGTTTCATCGCAAGTGCGTTGTTGTTTTCAAAATATACTTCATTGCAATGTAAAACCGATATACGAGCAGGGTGTCTTTCAACTATTTCAATTTTCGAGTCTGCACATATTGTTCCCTCACTTAGCACACGCGCTAGGAAGCCTGTATAACCTGTTTCAATTAATCGTTTAAGTAATGTGTCAGCCTTTGTATATTTATCAATCGTACTACACGGAATACGTCCTTGCGTAATTTGAATGACTGCATCACCAATTTTATAAATATCTCCAATACAAACATCCGCTTCAAGCATATTTGTTACCGTTAAGTTCTCACCAAATGCTGCTGCTGGCAATGCCTTACCAAGTTCCTTTTCCCATTGTTCGTAATGCTCCGCAGGATATAGACAAACAGCGCGATCAGGTCCACCATGATGCTTTTTATCTGCCACATCATCCCCCTCAAATCCACGAGTAGCTAAATAAACTTCGTGCACTTTCCGTTTTGCAATCCCTGTAATCATTGATCGCCCTTTACTATAGTCCAATTCTTTCGGCATACCAACAGCAAGTGTATAAATCGTCGCTATACTTTTCTCCATTTCAATCCCCCTAAATTAAACAACAGCGTAATCATTTTACATAAATTTAGTTTACTATATCCAACGCTTTGCCAGCAATTTTGCCCTCTCTACGTTAGTTTATATTATTTAAATCTTTCCAGTTAAAAATGATTAAAAAAGTTCTATTGTTACGTCACTTGGGACACATCAAATAACTAAAAAAAGCCCTAAAAACCCTGTGTTACTAGGGCTTTTAGGACTCTTGCTATTAGCTATTATTCCCACTCAATTGTTGCTGGTGGCTTAGACGTAATATCATACAGCACGCGGTTTACGTGTTTTACTTCGTTTACTAGGCGTACAGAGATTTTTTCTAGTACGTCCCAAGGGATACGTGCCCAGTCAGAAGTCATACCGTCGATAGATGTTACAGCACGGATACCGATTGCGTAGTCATACGTACGAGCATCGCCCATTACGCCGACTGAACGAATATCAGGTAATACCGTGAAGTATTGCCAAACATCGCGATCAAGTCCAGCTTTTGCAATTTCTTCACGTAAGATGAAGTCAGATTCACGAACAATTTCAAGTTTTTCTTCTGTTATTTCACCAAGTACACGAATACCTAAACCAGGACCTGGGAATGGTTGACGCCAAACGATTTTTTCATCAAGACCAAGCTCTAAGCCAAGTGCACGAACTTCGTCTTTGAATAATGTTTTTAATGGTTCAATCAATTGGAACTGCATGTCTTCTGGAAGACCACCTACGTTATGGTGAGATTTAATTGTTTGAGCAGTAGATGTACCAGATTCAATAATATCTGTGTATAAAGTTCCTTGTGCAAGGAAATCCATACCTTCTAGTTTTGAAGCTTCTTCATCGAACACGTAAATAAATTCGTTACCGATAATTTTACGTTTTTTCTCTGGATCAGACACACCCGCAAGTTTGTCCATGAAGCGTTGACGTGCATCAATCTTAATTAAGTTCATATCGAAATCTTCTGTGAAAGTTTTCATAACCTGTTCAACTTCACCTTTACGGTTTAAGTTGTGGTCTACGAACATACATGTAAGTTGATCACCAATTGCTTTATGAATCAGTACTGCAACAACAGAAGAGTCTACTCCGCCTGAAAGGGCACATAATACTTTTTTATCGCCAACAATTTCGCGAATTTTTGCGATTTCGATTTCAATAAAGTTCGCCATTGACCAATCACCTTTAGCGCCACAAATATCGAATACGAATTGACGAAGTAAATCGTTACCATATACAGAGTGACGAACTTCTGGGTGGAATTGTACTGCATATAATTTACGTTCTACGTTTGCCATAGCAGCGATTGGACAAGATGCACTTGTTGCGATGATTTCAAAGCCAGCAGGTACTTCTGTTACGTGGTCACCATGACTCATCCAGACGATTTGTTCTGTTGGTAATTCACCGAATAATTTATTTGCAGCAGTTACTTGAATTTCCGCTTTACCGTATTCACGTGTATCTGCGCCTTCAACTTTACCACCTTGAGTATAAGCCATTAATTGCATACCATAGCAAATACCTAGGATTGGTAAACCTAATTCAAAAATAGCTTGATCTACATGGAAAGCATTTTCATCATAAACTGAGTTAGGACCACCAGAAAAGATGATACCTGTTGCGTTCATTTCTTTAATTTCTTCTGCTGTAATCGTATGTGGATGTAATTCACTGAAGACACCGAACTCACGGATACGACGCGTAATTAATTGGTTAAATTGGCTACCGAAGTCTAGAACGACGATTTTTTCTTGCTCTTTTAATAAAGGGCTTGCTGACAATATTTCCACCTCTTCTTGTATTTTTAAAGGACGTTTTCATATGTTCAAAGAAAAACGCGTATGAAAGTAAAAAAACTTCCTACGCGTCCATAAGTTCATGATATATAAAGGGGAATGCGTAACAAAGAAAAGTGATTTATAAAACTCCTCACCTAACCAAAACATTCACCTTCATAGAGAAATCATTTACGGTGATTTCGTAGAAACATCCGAACCCTATTTTCGAACTTATATGAAAGCCATCCTAATCATATATAATTTTTTCTCATTTTACTCTTTGTGCCCATTAAAATCAACTGATTGTGCGATTGATTAAATATTCCCAACTTTCTCTCAGTTTAACATAGTCAACATCAAGCGTATTCTTGCTATAAATATGCTGCTCATATACCGCTGTTAACTTTCTCATTTCTTCTGTTTCTAGCGCAGCATCCACCCGTTCAGCAAACGCTCGTAATGTCTCACCATGTTTTCGACTTAAACCAATGCGTACTAATTGTTTCGTTAATGCCTGATAGGAAGAGTCAAAATTCGTCCAATCCGCTTCTTTTTTTCGATAAGCACGCACATGCATTTTAGGAATCCATGTTTTACGTTGTACAAATAATGTCACACCAGCAATTAAGAGCAAGGCAATTAATGTCAACCAAACATATTTTAATGTTTTCACCCATGTCCATACGCTACCAAAGCTAAATGCTGATTGCGAAGTTGTTTTCTTCGTTGTTTGTTCTTTCTTTTGTTGTTGCTCTGGTTTTTCTTCTGGCTGTAGTGTCTGTTCTTGCTGTGGAGTATCTCTTTGCAAATCATAATTAATGTTTGCATTTCCAGAAAAACCAATTGTAGGTTCAAATTCTATCCACCCTGTACCAGGGACATACGCCTCTACCCATGAATGCGCATTATCGTTCGTTATCTTATATTCCCGATAACCATCAGATACTCCACCAGCATTCCCTGGTGCAAAACCCTTTACCCAACGAGCAGGAATACCTATAGTCCGAAGCATAACGACCATGGATGTAGAGAAATTATCGCAGTACCCTACTTTCGTATCGAAAAGGAATTGATCTACGTAATCTTGATTTTCAGAAGGATAGGCGGCAGCTGTTTTATCGTAACTAAAGTCCCCTTTTGAAAAATACCCTTCTATCGCTTTTATTTTTTCATAGATCGATGTTTTATCGCGCGTAATATCAATTGCTAAATCTTGCACACGCTGTGGAAGTGTACCTGGTAATTGTAAGAAACGATTATACGAACTATCTAATGTTTCTAACATAGCAGGCTCTGACATTTGAAGTTGTTGCAAACTATAGTTTGGTTCACTGTAAAATATCGTGTAACTCGACAGTAATTTATTACTCCCATTATTCATGGTTATTAATTCGCCACTTGGTTGCTTCATAACTATTTTTTCAGTTTGTCCATCCTGTACATACAAAGTTGGATCATCTGCGGAAACAGACAGCATACCATACGTTTGAATTAAAAATGGCATAGGTACAGCCATTTCCATCTGAATTTGACGTTCATTCTTTTTTGGTCCAACAGGCAGAGAAGTAATGATTGGAGTGTCGTTTTCAAAAACCGCTTCTCCTATATATTCACCAGACAATACCCACCCTTTTGATGTGTATGTATCTTTTGTATCTATACGCCAATAATGACGATCGCTGGAAGATGCAGTGAAAATTAAAGTATTATCACCTTTATATGGTCCACCTAATCTACTATCGTCATCACTATAGCCGACTGTTTTTTGACCATCCCCAACGCCACCTTGTCCTGTAACACCTTTAATAAATGGCACTGGATCTGCCCACGTAGGCCCTGCTTTCGGTAAAAAGAATGCCACCATACTAACGAGTGCAACCGAAATTAGCATCGGTATTACAATTTTCCACTTTCTCACTATCTCACTCGGTGCATCAACTTGAATTCTTAAGCGTTTTAAGAAAAGTACACCTGTCATAACAAGACCAAGTATGACTACTTTAATAATAGCTGGTTTACCATTATATTCGCTAAACGTATCAAGTGTAGCGATGAAAAATACTGTTAGTATGAAAAAGTAGAAAATATTATGATGCACTGTAATCCAATGGTGAATTAAATAGATTAGCATCCAGATCAATGCCAAAAACAGAACTGTTCTAAATGCATCTGATACTTGTCCAAAATTCCCCGAAAAAATGTTCACCATATTCAACGTCACTTCATTCACTAAAAATGGAATAGTGTGACCTGAGAAAAAAGGATTCTCGCTATATACATATATAACAAACCATGTAATATAGCCTAACTTCACAAGCCCTGATAATAATGGCTTAACTTTAAATAGGCATAATACTAGCGCTAAGCCAATGAAAATTAAAAACAAATGACTTACGCCTGTATTGGTTAATTGCATGACTGGCATTAGCCACTCACGCAACATAAAGAAAATAATGATATAGGCTATCGTCAGCTCAACAAAACTTTCTAGTGATTTTTTCACGGCTTCATCACCTCCGTGAACAAGTGGTAATAATCTGTTGGATCTACATGTACGACTTGAATATGTTTATAACGCTTTATTACATCAGACTGCGCTTGTGTCTGTTGTGCCAATACAAAACAAATACAGCTTTTCACCGAATTACCTAAAGTATGTAATAGTTCATCTGATATATCACTCGTCACATATAAAAGTGTTGCAACACGCTGAAAAACTTGTTGATCGCGCAATCGGACTTCTGCATTTTCAATTGGATTTACACCAGCTAAATGATGCATTACTCGATCTAGCTGTTTTTCCCCCTGAATGGAAGTAAACATTTTCGTCTTTGTGCCTGTTGACACAAAAGAAACATCTCCACGACCTTGTACGATTGCTTTAAGCATCGAAGCTGCTAGCTCAATTTTCTCTTCGAATAAGGGAGAAGCACCTTCATCAAGCATTAACAGCAACTCCTGAGATTGCCGATCCTCAAATTCCTTCGATTGCAACGTTTGCGTTTTCGCAAAAGATTTCCAATGAATCCACGAAAAGCGGTCACCTGGTACATATTCTCGCAAACCAATGGCCATTGATGTATCTTTTACAATGGAATAAGGAGCCATCATAGACCCAACATCTAATTTCGCTTGTAATGTAGCATATTTCATTTCATGCACTCTTGGATAAACGAGAACTATTTGTTCTTTTTCTATCTGAATGCGTTTCTTTGCCCATCCGAAAAAATCATAGAAGATAATATTTGCACCTAAATAACGATGTTCACCACGTGGCAAGCTATCAAGTGTATAACTCCAATGAAAAGCCTTTTTAAAACCTACAAATTTGATAGCGTCCTTCTCTTGTATTTTAGACTGAACTAGCATCTGGCTACCAACAAGCTCTTCCACTAGGATATATGCAAATGGAAATCGTGTTTTTCTTTCAATGCTAATTGTCACGTTAACAGATTGTCCGCTTTCTACACGCGAAGGCTCAATTTTCCGTTCGATACTGTAGATGTCCTCTCTTACAAGTTGAAAAATAAAGGCGTATAACAAAAATGGACTTACTGTAAAAAATACAAACCAGCTTACAAAACCACCTTGAAACATTGCGTAGCAAAATGTTATAAGCATTAGAGAGCTCACTAATAGGAAATGTTTACTTTTCTCAAAAAGAGCACGCCATTTCTTCATTGCTCTGCAAACCTCTTCGTTGGCACAGGTGTTTTCGCCAAAATACGCTCAATAATTTCCTCTGCGGTTACATCATCGTAACGCGCATCTGGCTTAAGCACTAATCGATGACTAAAAACATATGGCGCTAAATGCTGCACATCATCTGGTATTACATAACTACGACCTTTCATAAACGCGTACGCCTGCGAAGCCTTCATTAAAGCAATCGTCGCACGAGGGCTAACGCCTAAATAAACATAGTTGTTCTCTCTCGTTTGAGAAGCCAGCTCAACCATATAGTTTTTTACGGAGTCTTCAACATATACCCCCTGCACAAGTTCCTGTAATTCAATTAATTGAGCAAGCGTAAGGACAGCATCAATTTTTTCAATGGACTTACCGTTTTCTGCACGTCGCAATATTTCTACTTCCTGCCCTCTAGTTGGATAACCCATTTTTATTTTCAGTAAAAAACGGTCTAACTGTGCCTCAGGCAGTGGATACGTTCCTTCATGTTCAATCGGGTTTTGTGTAGCCATAACGAAAAATGGTTGGGTAATTTTAAGCGTATTGCCGTCTATTGTAATAGACGCTTCCTCCATCGCCTCTAGTAATGCCGATTGTGTTTTAGGTGAAGTTCTATTAATTTCATCCGCTAATACTACATCACCCATAATCGGTCCAGGACGAAATTCAAATTCCATTGTTTTAGGGTTATAAATCGAAACACCTACAACATCTGAGGGCAATAAATCTGGTGTAAACTGGATACGTTTAAACTGGGCATCGAACGACTTAGCAAGTGCACGTACCATCATTGTCTTACCAACTCCAGGCACATCTTCAAGTAATACATGACCATTCGCAAGCAAAGCGACAATGCTAAGTTCGGCAACCTCCCTCTTTCCAATCATTACTTTTTCTATATTTTCTAATACCATTTGTATTTGTAAATTCATAAACAAAATCCCTCCCATTTCCGCTAACCAATTATTTGAATTGCACGATAATTTTAGTTTAAGCATATCGAAAACTGCACTGTAACACAATTAATGTGCCATTAGCCGTTACATACATCATTTTAAATCTCCGATAGTATTTCCCTTACATTCCTCGAATAACAACTTGTTTGCACTACCTTATAAAACAACCCTATTTAGTAGTATAACGTTTCGCTTTCAATAAAGTTACAATTTTTATTTGATTACCCATAATTATCAAGAAACCAAAACGCTTCCATGTTAAGCTAAAAGGATAGAGACATGACGAATCTTCTCCACTTGCAAAAACACCCTATACCATGTGTGGTATAGGGTGTTTTTAAAATTTATATAGAAGTTCGGTAACTATTGTGACGCTTCATTTGCTTGCTAAGACGGCTAAGCTTTCCAGCTGTTTCATGTAGTTCATTATGGATTTGAACGTTGTCTTCACTATCAACAAAAGCAGCCTCTATTTTATTGGGACTTTGTTGTTGAATTTGTCTCTTCTTACTTAATAGCTTTTTATCTTTCATTTTTTGCATACTTTTTTTAAATCGTTGCTGTGCGTTATGGCTAAAGTTATGACTAAGATCGCCAGCATGTAAATATTGTTGTTCATTACGAAAAGTACTACTTGTCGTCGCACCTACGCTAGAAGTCCTCATAATTAGTTACCCTCCTTTTCATTTTACTCACTTTATAGGTATTTATATCGACATTATATGCTCAAAATTAACCAAACAGAACCAAAATATATAAAAAGAATAGAATTGTTTAAAAAGTATCTATCACTTTTTGTACAACTCTATTCTTCAAGGCTTTATTTCCAAAAATCATCAAATATCGTGATAGGCATATGGCGTTTATGTTGTGAATGTAAATAGTGTTGCTCTAGTGTATTACGAGCAGCTTCAGGAATTTCCTTCCCTTCTAAATAATCATCAATTTGCTCATATGTTAATCCAAGTGCCACTTCATCTGGTAGTGATGGACGATCTTCTTCCAAGTCGGCAGTTGGCACTTTCAAATATAAATGCTGAGGGCAATCAAGAGCAGCTAACAACTGTTTCCCTTGACGCTTATTGAGACGAAAAATAGGCATTAAATCTGCCCCTCCATCACCAAATTTCGTATAGAAACCTGTAATTGCCTCTGCTGCATGGTCGGTACCTAAAACAACAGCGCCATTCATGGCAGCTATAGAAAATTGCACTTTCATGCGCTCACGTGCTTTTTCGTTCCCTTTTACAAAATCACTAAGCATAACACCCGCATTTTCTAAAGCACGAACACTAGCATCAACCGCTTCCTTAATATTTACTGTGTAAGTATGCGTAGGCTTAATAAAATCAATGGCATCTTGACAGTCCTGTTCATCGAATTGTACACCATATGGTAATCGCACTGCCCAAAATGAATACTTCTCCTCGCCGTCTTCCGCATTTAGCTCATCAATAGCTAGTTGTGCTAATTTCCCAGTTAAAGTAGAATCTTGTCCGCCAGATATACCAAGTACAAACCCTTTAACAAAGCTATATCGACGTGCATACGCCTTTAAAAAATCAACGGATTTACGAATTTCTTCCTGCGCATCAATTGTTGGCAGTACTTTTAATTCATTAATTATTTGTTGTTGTAATGCCATCACATTCTTCACTCCTTACCCTTTAACTATTCGGTTGACCATTTCTCGTACTTCTTCTATATTGCGCATTTTATTATCCCAGCATTTTTGACTTAAATCGACTGGGTATTCTTCTGGATTCATCGCACGTTTGTACTCATCCCATAACAACTCTAAATTTTCAGCTGCATATTTCTGCATATCTACAAGCGTAGGATTTTGATAAATTATTTCACCATTATTAATCACATGCTGATGTAGGTTTTTCGCCTCGAAATTCGTCACGAATTTTGACACAAATGTATGCACAGGGTGGAACATTTTAATACGTTCTTCTGATTGAGGGCTTTCATCGTGCATTGTAATGTAATCACCCTCTGCTTTACCATTTTTCTGGTCGATAATACGATAAACATTTTTTAAACCTGGTGTCGATACCTTTTCAGCATTTGCAGAAATTTTAATTGTATCCTCTAACTGACCTTCAGCATTTTCAATGGCTACCATTTTATAGACGGCACCTAACGCAGGCTGATCATAGGCTGTAATGACCTTTGTGCCAATTCCCCACATATCAACGCGGGCACCTTGTGCCTTTAAGTTCAAAATCGTGTATTCATCTAAATCATTTGAAACAACAATTTTCGCATTAGGGAAGCCAGCTTCATCTAGCATGCGACGCGCTTCTTTTGATAAGAAAGCTATATCACCACTATCCAGACGAATACCAATAAAATTAATTTTATCCCCTAATTCTTTCGCCACTTTAATCGCTGTCGGCACACCTGATTTCAACGTGTTATAGGTGTCCACTAAAAACACACAATTACGATGACGTTTAGCATAGGCATGAAAGGCATCATAATCATTTTTATAGGCTTGCACAAGTGCATGTGCATGCGTACCAGCTACTGGTATGTTAAATAGTTTACCCGCACGAACGTTACTAGTTGAAGCAAATCCACCTATAAAGGCTGCACGAGTTCCCCAAATAGCCGCATCCATTTCATGGGCACGGCGTGTACCAAATTCCATTGCCATTTCGTCTTTTACGATTTGCTTAATGCGACTTGCTTTCGTAGCAATAAGCGTTTGATAATTCACAATATTTAATAGAGCTGTCTCAATTAATTGAGCTTCCACTAACGGTGCCTCAATGCGGACAATTGGTTCGTTTGCAAAAACGAGTTCCCCTTCCACCATTGAATACATATTACCTGTAAAGCGAATGTTTTTTAAATAGTCGATGAAATCCTCTTTATAGCCAACTTCTTCACGCAAATACTCAATATCAGACTGACTAAAACGAAAGTCTCGTAAATACTCAAGCATACGTTCCAATCCAGCAAAAATGGCATAGCCATTACCAAATGGTAATTTTCTAAAATATAATTCAAAAACCGCTTTTCTATTATGTATACCATCAGCCCAATAAGACTCTGCCATATTGATTTGGTATAAGTCTGTGTGTAGCGCTAAGCTATCATCAGCATAGTTTGATCTCATAGGAAATCCCTTCTTCCACTATCATAGTTAGTCCTAGTATACACTATATACCCAAAATCTTGCGTTTTACACGTTTTCTATCTCATGTTAGGTTATCTAACATGAATATTCAGAAAATTATGAACTGTTCATAATTTAGACACAAATTTTAGTACCGCTTTCATTCCCTTAATAATTAGCTTTTTAGTAAACTATTACGAAAATCGTAATATAGCATGTCATAATACCTCACATGTAAATTAAAAAAACAATTGCGCCGTTTAACCGCTCGCTATAGTATGTAAATTAAATTTACGCAAGGAGCTGGTGTGAGTGAAAAAAATCGAGGCAATTATTCGTCCAGAGGTATTTGGGGTTGTACGAGACGGACTTGCAAAGGTTGGTATTGCAGGTTTAAGTATTTCTGAAATCGCTGGCTGCGGTCGTCAATTAGGTCATACAGGTTTGTTTCGTGGGAATGCCTACGAAATTGAATTTTTACCTAAATTAAAACTAGAAATGATTATCGACGACGAGAAAGTAGATTCAATTGTAGAGGTTTTATTACGTGATGCTGCAACTGGTAAGGTTGGAGACGGGAAAATATTTATTTATCCAGTAGAACAGGCAATTCGTATCCGTACTAAAGAAGTCGGATCAATTGCTGTAGATTAAGGGGGAGATAACTATGGATGACGTTATTTTATCTGTAAATTTAGTTTGGATTATGCTTGGTACAATTTTAGTTTTCTTTATGCATGCTGGTTTTGCAATGGTAGAAGCTGGTTTTACACGTTCTAAAAATGCTGTAAACATTATTATGAAAAACTTCTTAACGATATCACTTGGAGGCATTGTTTATTTTCTATGTGGCTATGCAATAATGTTTGGTGACACTGCTGGAGGCATCTTCGGTACAAGTGGATTTGCTTTAAACGGTGTGGATGACCTTTCCTTCTTTATTTTCCAAACAATGTTTGCTGCAACAGGTGCAACTATCTTATCTGGCGCTGTAGCAGAACGTACAAATATTTTTGCTTATATTGGTGTAATTATACTTATGACATTACTTGTTTACCCTGTAGTTGGGCATTGGATTTGGAGTGGTCAAGGCTGGTTAACTGATTTAGGCTTTATCGATTTTGCTGGTTCCACAGTCGTCCATTTAACTGGTGCTGTAGCTGCCTTTGTAGCAGCAATCATGATTGGACCTCGTCTAGGTAAATACGAAAATGGCCGTGTTAACGTTATTACTGGTCATAGTATCCCACTTGGCGCATTAGGCGTGTTTCTTCTATGGTTCGGCTGGTTCGGTTTTAACGGTGCCTCCACATTAGCTGCAGACCCTACTCTCGTTCCAAAAGTAATTGCGAATACATTTTTCGCAGCATCTGCTGGTGTAGTTGCTACTGCATTTTATACAAAATTCCGCTATGGTCACATTGATGGCTCACTTACTCTAAACGGTGCGTTAGCAGGGCTAGTAGGTATTACAGCTGGTGCAGCAAACGTCAGCATTATCGGTTCACTCATTATTGGTTTGATCGCAGCACCATTATTAGTAGAAGGTGTTCGCTTTATTGAATGGAAATTAAAAGTGGATGATCCTGTTGGCGCAATTGCAGTTCATGGTATTTGTGGAATCTGGGGCACACTTGCGGTCGGGTTCTTCGATATTACTGGTCAAGGCCTATTCTATGGTGGGGGCTTAAGTTTGTTAGGCATCCAAGCAATAGGTGTAATTGCGACAATCGCTTGGGTTGGTGTTTCTGTCACAGCAGGTCTATTTATTATTAAAGCATTTGTCCCTTTACGAGTTTCAGCAGAAGAAGAAATCACAGGACTAGATGTTATCGAACATGGTACACCTGCTTATGAATATCAAGAAGTTTTTAAAAGCTCTGCTATAAATGGTGAAACATTTGCACACCGTTTAACTCATTTTGGTAAAACCCAAACGAGTGTCACAGAGGAACATGTCTAAAATCAATTCGTTCCACATATAAAGCAAGTACAAAAATCTGCTAGTTATCCCTGGTGAAATTGCGGGAACCTAGCAGATTCTTGTGTTTCAGTATCACGTTACCTATTTATTTAGCTCTTTCTAATTCAAGTAAAAATTCTTTCATAGTTAGCCCACTTCGAAAGCCCGTTAGCTTACCGTTTTTCCCAATGACACGATGGCATGGAATAATCGCTAGTATAGGGTTGGCACCTATTGCACTACCTACAGCTCTAACTGCCTTAGGTTTACCAATGCGCTCTGCAATGGCAGAATACGTTGTCGTCGTTCCATACGGCAACTCTTTCAACGCTTCCCATACAGCCAACTGAAATGCTGTTCCTTTCACATGTATAGGTAAATTAAATTCAGTAAGCTCTCCATTGAAGTAAGCTGTTAATTGCTCAACATAAGGCATTAATTTTTCTTTATTTTCTTCTAAGCTGTAACCCTTAAACGCCTTTTGAGCCCATGTTTCAACTTCTTCAAACGCTGTATTAGGTGTTCCTATATACACAAGTCCTTCATCCGAAGCAATTATATACATCTCACCTTGTGCGTATGTTAGTGTATCTACATATAAAATATCCATTATTCCATTCTCCTAACTCGATTAGAAGTTCACTACATAAAAATGTAAAATAACTATAGCGTCGAATCAATTCATGCTACAGTTATTTTACCTATAACCCTAAAGGAGTTTCAACTACATGACTATGTTATTTGAGCCCGCTATTCACTTTCAACAAGTGCGTTTTTCAGTGAACGATAAAACCATTTTAAAATCAATTACTGGCTCATTCCCAAAAGGGAAAATTACAACACTTGTTGGACCATCTGGTGCTGGCAAAACAACCTTACTAAAAATGTGCAACGGTCTACTATCACCAACAGAAGGCAGTATATTAATTGACGATCAGTCAATCACAACCTATGAGCCTACCACTTTAAGAAAACATGTAGGTATTGCCCTTCAAGCAGCACCTATGATAAAAGGAACCGTTTTTGACAATTTAGCACTACCCCTTGTGTTACAAGGAAAAAAACTCTCACAGCACGATGCCATTCAATATTTACTGGACGTCGGGCTTGATGCAAGCTTTTTATCACGTGATAGCAATGAGTTATCTGGTGGGCAACGCCAAAAGGTTTCAATTGCACGCACCTTAATCAATCAATCTTCGATATTATTGTTAGATGAAATTACTTCTGCATTAGATCGTCAATCCTCACAAGATATCGAAGCACTCATTGTGACATTAAACAAAAAATATGATGTCACGATAATATGGATTACACATAATTTACAGCAAGCCTTAACGATTGGGCATTATACATGGGTCATGATGGGCGGAGAGCTGATTGAAACAGGAGAAAGTTCGTTATTAAAAGCTCCTAGTAATCCGAGAGTCGCTGAATTTGTACAGGGGGTAAACTCATGACTTATACATCACTTTCGCTGACATTAATTTTCGTATTAATTCCGCTATTACTTTCAAAAACGTTTAAACTAGGCCTTGAAAAAGACACAGTTATTGCAACAATTCGTTCTATTATTCAATTACTTGCTGTCGGCTATATTTTAAAATTCGTTTTTGAAGCTGAAAGTTTTATTTATATCTTTCTAATGGTAGCATTAATGATTTTAGTTGCCGCGTTTAATGCCCGTAAAAACGGTAAAGGAATTAAGGGAATCACTTGGAAAATAATAATTACGCTTGTTGTGGTGGAAATTGTCACACAAGGCGTTTTACTTGGTTTCGGTATTGTTCCTAGCACTGCCCAGTATATTATCCCTATTAGTGGTATGTTAATTGGCAACACAATGGTATTATCTATATTATTTTTAAATCGTTTCACTGCAGAAATAACAAGTCACCATAATGAAATCGAACTCATTTTATCTCTAGGTGGCACACCTAAACAGGCAATTCATCGCCAGCTAATAAATGCCATTAAAGCAAGTATGATTCCTACCATTGAAAGCCAAAAAACTATCGGACTTGTACAATTACCTGGGATGATGAGCGGTCAAATTATCGGTGGTGCAGACCCGATACAGGCAGTTCAATTTCAACTTTTAATAATTTTCGCTCTATTAACAACTGCGACATTATCGAGCATAATGATAGGCTTTTTAAGCTATCCAGTGCTTTTTAATGATAGGTTACAGATGCTAGAAATGAAATAATTGTTTTCGTGATATCATGACATTCTCTATAAATATGTTATACTAGTAAGAAAAATGCAGTGAGGAGAATGACCCATATGTTATTACGCGATTTTTTCATCCAATTATCTGAAAACCAACTATTAAATAGTGCTGCTAAAAAATACGGCTTAAAATTAGGTGCCCAAAGTGTGGTAGCTGGTACAAATATAGAAGAAACGATTGCAAGCATCAAAGAATTAAACGCACATAATATCTCTTGCACGGTGGATAATTTAGGGGAATTTGTTGCGAATGAAGAAGAAGCTACTAAAGCTAAGGATCAAATCCTCGCTGTCATTGAAGCGATTCATGAAAACAGCGTGGATGCACATATTTCGTTAAAGCCTTCTCAATTAGGCTTAGACATTGATGTTGATTTTTGTTACGACAATTTATATGAGATTGTAGAAAAAGCAGCAGCCTATGATATTTTTGTAAACTTTGATATGGAAAATTACGGCCGTCTACAAACATCATTTGATATGGTAGAAGAGCTTTCAAAAACATTTAATAATGTCGGCACTGTTATTCAATCGTACTTTTATCGTGCAAAAGACGATCTTGAGAAATTTAAAAACTACCGTTTACGTATCGTAAAAGGTGCATACAAAGAGCCTGTAGAAGTAGCTTTCCAAGATAAGCTTGATATTGATTTAAACTTTATCGAACTGATTGAATATCATTTATTACACGGCAAATTTACATCGATTGCTACACATGACCATAACGTCATTGCACACGTAAAACGCTTTGTTGCTGATAACAATATTCCATTCGATAAATTTGAATTCCAAATGTTATACGGCTTCCGTACAGATATGCAAAAGGAACTTGCGAAGGAAGGTTATAACTTCTGCGTCTACGTTCCATTTGGCGAAGATTGGTACGGTTACTTTATGCGTCGCTTAGCAGAGCGTCCTCAAAATCTTAACCTTGTAACAAAACAAGTATTCACAAAGAAAACGAATACTGTTCTTGCTGTAGCAGCTGGGGCATTCGTTCTTGGCCGCTTAACAAAGCGTAAAAAGTAATAAAAAGAAGTTGGAACATAACTATTAAAATTTCAGAAATATCACAAAGAAGTTCTTAAATTATTGGAATCGATGGTAGCGGAGGCGGTGACTCCTGCGGGAACGCACGCAATGTAAGCCACAACAAACCGCGCGCTAGCGAGGGTTGTGGCTTACATGTGTGCCCGCGGAAAGCACCCGCCGTAGCGAACATTAACGATATAGCAAAAAGTGTTAGATCCATGTGATGACAATTTTCCGCTCTGTAAAATGAATGAAGCTATAACTATTCATTCTTTTGCAGTCAATAAAAA
>NZ_JBIWDA010000015.1:0-5515 GCF_044761745.1 Lysinibacillus sp. NPDC097279
CTCCTTCTCCGCCATTGGCCCCTTGGTCAAGCGGTTAAGACACCGCCCTTTCACGGCGGTAACACGGGTTCGAATCCCGTAGGGGTCATACTAAAGCACAGTCGATGTGAACAAATACATCGACTGTGCTTTTTTTATTAGGAGAAATAGGAAAAATCGTCTACCAATAAATAGGTAGACGATTTTTTGCTTATGCACGTGATAGCATTCTTTCAAGGGAGCTACGAGCTTCCTTTGCCGTTGACGCATCTACTTGGATACGGTTATGGGGCTTGCCCTGAACAATGCTCTCAAGTGACCACAGTAAATGTGGAAGGTCAATGCGATTCATTGTAAGACAAGGGCAAAAGTTTTCGTTTAAAGAAATAATATGTTTATCAGGGTGTTGTTGAATAATTCGGTTTACTAAATTCATTTCTGTTCCAATTGCCCACGCTGATCCGCTTGAAGCATTATTAATCGTATCAAGGATATATTTTGTAGAGCCTGAATCATCTGCAGCTGCGACAACTTCACGGCTACATTCAGGATGTACGATAATACGCATATTTGGATTTGATTGACGAACCATTGCTGTATGTTGAACTGTAAAGCCTTCATGGACTGAACAATGTCCTTTCCACAATATTACTTGAATATTTTCTGGCGATTGATCTGTTTCAAGCGTATTCGTATGTGGATTCCATACAGCCATATTTTCGAGTGGCACACCTAAGTCGAACGCTGTATTTCTTCCTAAATGCTGATCTGGTAAAAATAATATACGCTGTTTTTGTGTAAATGCCCATTTTACCATTTCTTTAGCATTAGAAGAGGTTACACAAGCACCGCCGTGACGTCCAGTAAATGCTTTAATCGCGGCAGTAGAATTAACATATGTTAACGGTAAAATTGTATTGCCGAAAAGTTGCTGTAGCATAGGCCAAGCTTGTTCTGTTTGATAAATATCTGCCATATCAGCCATCGAACACCCTGCACGCATATCAGGTAGGTAGACATGTTGCTTCTCCATAGTAAGCATATCGGCTGTCTCTGCCATAAAATGCACACCACAAAAAACGATATGCTCGGCTTCTTTATTAGCAGCGGATATTTGAGCAAGCTGTAAGGAATCCCCTGTAGCATCAGCAAATTGTATTACTTCATCTTTTTGATAGTGATGGCCAGGTATAAAAAGTGTCTTACCTAGCTTCTTTTTTATAGTTCGAATACGAGATTCCATTTCGATGGATGATAATGTTCGATAATGGTCAGGAAGTAATGTGGTTTGTTGTAGTAAACTAGTGATGGACAAGTGTATGCTCTCCTTTCATTTGTACAAGTGCACTAATATCAAAAGTTTTTACGGAATGAGTTAATGCACCTAATGAAATCCATTGAATGCCTGACTTCGCATAAGCATTGAGGTTTTCTAATGTAATGCCACCAGAAGCTTCAGTAGCGATATGTGCTGGAACGATTGGAAGCCAAGCATGTATTTCTTCAGGTGTACGATTATCGAACATAATAATGTCAGCCCCTGCTAATATAGCTTCTTCTAATTGTGCTTTCGTTTCAATCTCGACTTCGATTTTTACCGTGTGCCCAATTTTCTTGCGAGCAGTTTGTACGGCTTTGGTAATATTTCCTGCAAAAGCAATATGATTATCCTTGAGCATAATTGCATCGTATAAGCCACTTCGGTGATTAAAGGCACCTCCTACTCGTACCGCATATTTGTCGAGCATACGTAATCCTGGAATGGTTTTGCGTGTATCACAAATTTTCGCAGAGGTTCCTACAGTTTCACGAACAGCTAAGTTGGCTGCTGTAGCGATAGCAGACATGCGTTGAATAAGATTCAAAATGACTCGTTCACCTAATAATAATTTTTGTAGAGGTCCTTTAATAACAGCAAGAACATCTCCGTAATTCACAGCATCCCCATCATTTTTATGCATAGTTATATGCATCGAAGGATCAAGTAAACGAAATCCATGTTCGATAATAGGTGTTCCACAAAAAATACCGCTGTCTTTTGCATAAAAGGAAAAGGAGCCTATTTGGTCGATTGAAAAGATTAGTTCACTTGATAAATCCCCATCTCCTATATCTTCATTAAAAAATTGCTTGAGCATTTCCTCGAGTTTGATGATATTCATACAATGAATTCCTCACTTTCATTTGTCCTTGTTGAAAAATAATCCAGCGCTGTGCCCAATATGCTTCACTGTTAGGCATATCATTCCGAATGTGAGCACCGCGAGTTTCTGTTCGCGTGATAGCTGCATGGAGCATCAATGATGCAACAATATGCATCATATAAAGTTCGAGCTGCTGTTGATTTAAGTCCTTTACTTTTACTTGACGTAAATCTTGTAATGAAGGTAGTTGTTCTTTCAAAAGCTGCATATCGAAAGGGTCTCGGACAATGCCTAATGAGCGCATCATGGTTTGTTGTAAGTTTTCCTTTGTGAATAATGCTGGCATTGATTGATAATCATTAACAACAGCAGGTGTGAAATTAGTTTGCTTACAACCTGCTTTTATAATAAATTGAGCCATTTTTTGACCAAATGTTATGCCTTCGAGTAATGAATTGCTCGCTAAACGGTTTGCACCATGAACTCCTGTACATGCTACCTCACCAACAGCATAGAGATGGGAAATCGAGGTTCTTCCCTTATCATCCGCAATCACACCACCCATTAAAAAATGGGCGCCTGGAGCTACAGGAATTAGGCCGTCTTGTATATCTAAACCATTTTCAATACAAAGTTTTGTAATTGTAGGGAATTTATCTTCAAATCCCTGAATGCTTGAAATATCAATAAATGTTTCGTGCCCTGAGGCGCGTTTAGTATATAATGTGTGTGCTGTAATATGGCGCGGAGCTAAATCGAGCAATGGATGCACACCTTCCATAATTGGTTGACGCTCTGCATTAACAAAAATTCCTCCTGCTCCCCGAACAGCTTCAGAAACCAACCCTTTAGCTTCACCATTACACCATAATAGACTTGGATGAAATTGCATAAATTCCATGTCACTGATAGCAGCGCCAGCACGGTAAGCTAATGCAATGCCGTCTCCAGAATTCGTGGCAAAGTTCGAAGTGTTTGAGTAGAGAGCACCTGCACCACCTGAAGCCAGAATGACGTGATGAGCAAAGTAACGTTTTATTTCTTTTTCACTTTTTGTCAGTACACCAATACAAGCACCATCCGTATTCAGTAACAAGTCATAAGCCATCTCATTGCTATTAATGTGAACGTTTGAAGATAGATGCTGAAGCAAATAATCAATTAGCACTTGGCCAGTCCTATCACCACCGGCATGTATAATTCGTTGATGGCTATGTGCTCCTTCTAAGCCTAGAGCAGGTTCGCCATTTTCTTGCCGATCAATAGGTAAACCCTCTAATAGCAGTTGCTGTATAATCGTCATTCCATCCTTTATAAGTACATCAACGAATTTGTTTTCATGATGGTGTTCACCTGCCGCCAGTGTATCAGCAATATGAAAACTTGTATGATCTTCTGGACTAGTAACAGCAGCTATTCCTCCTTGTGCACGATAAGAGCTACTCATTTTAACTGAGGATTTTGTAACAATCTGTACTTGAAAATATTGTCCGAGTAGTCGTGCAGCTTGAAGTGACGCAATGCCGCTACCAATAATAAGTATGTCTGTCTTTACATCCATAGCTATACCTTCTTTACAGTTGTCTTGACACATATCTTTACATAAAATAAAAAGGAAAACAAGACTTGATGACTAGAAAGGGAGAATTAGATGATTTATATGGATTATGCAGCAACATCGCCAATGTCCAGTAATGCACTTCAGGCTTATTGTGATGTAGCAAAACGTTATTATGGAAATAGTGCGAGCTTACACGATTTAGGAGGACAAGCAAATTATTTTGTGGAGCAGGCACGAACTGTAGTAGCCAAAACTCTCGGCGTTGGACGGAATGGGATAATTTTTACTGGGAGCGGCACAGAGGGAAATATACTATCAATTTTGTCACTAGCTTTAGCTGCAAAACAGGGTAAGCATATTATTTCATCCCAGGCTGAACATACATCTGTTCATGCAGCATTAAATACACTTGAAAAAATGGGGTTTGCCATCACGAAATTACCTTTACAGCTAAATGGGTGTATTGATGTAGAACAAGTTCGAAAGGCGATAAGGGAAGATACAGCATTAATAACGATTCAGCATGTAAATTCTGAAATAGGTTCCATCCAACCTGTAGAGGAAATCGTCGAAATAGCAAATAATGCAAATATATTTTTTCATGTAGATTGTGTGCAGTCATTTAGTAAACTAGCAACATATTCATTTAGTGCAAATGTAGATGCGATAACGGTTTCAGCCCATAAAATAGGAGGACCAAAAGGGTGTGGGGCTATTTTTATCAATCCGAAAATTCGAGTTCCAACATTAACGCCTGGTGTAACGCATGAACGAGGTTTACGAGGAGGAACATTAGATACACCTGCCATTGTTGCATTTGCGACAGCTATTGAAAACTATCAATATGAGCGTCAACATTATGAATTACTACGCCAATATTTACGAAACAATTTACCGTCAACTTGTCAGTTGATTGAATGTGACAATCAACTGCCTAGTATATGCGGCTTGATAATGGAAAAAGTAGAGGGGCAATATGTGTTGTTAAAATTAAACGAAGCAGGTATTTGTATTTCAACGGGTAGTGCTTGTGATATTCACAGTGAGTCTGGTACAAAGGCAATTTTATCAATGGGCTATACGATGGAGGAGGCACGCCAATTTTTTAGAATTTCCTTTGGACCAACAACATCATTTGAAGAAATTGATCAGTTAGTTGCTGCTCTTACTAATGTTTTTGTAAAATACTAAACGGAAATATAAATGTTAGTAAAATATTTTATTAAAAAGCTTTAGATTTTCACTTAGAGTCCCCACTTTCAGTGAAAATCAAAGGCTTTTCATAAATATGATTAGGAAATACATTGAAGGGTAGAATATTAAAGTTTTTATCTAATATCTATCCAAGTAGTTTTAAATAAAATCTATTGGGGAAACTGTACAAAGGCACATTCGTAATATGCGCTTGTTGTGTTCGCTAGACTGCAAAAAGGGTAGTAGTTTTGTTTGTTAGTTTTCTTTAGCATGCTTTTACTATGTGCTTATACGATAAAGTTTTAATTTTTATTAATAAAATGTTTTCTTTTGAAAAAACAATTGCTATAATGATTAGCAGAGCGATAATTTCTCTCACATAACAAAAATATCTTCAAAAAGTAATAATTTCTTTTTTTTATAAAAAAGGGTTGCAATATGTTGATAAACGTTATACAATAATTCTTGTCTTGAAGGACAGGTAAACAACTTCAAAACGATATACATAAAGGTTTCATGAATATGTAGTAAATTAGAAACCAAACATAGTCTAGTGATGATGGCAAAGAGGTCACACCCGTTCCCATACCGAACACGGAAGTTAAGCTCTTTAGCGCCGATGGTAGTTGGGGGCTTC
>NZ_JBIWDA010000016.1:0-2537 GCF_044761745.1 Lysinibacillus sp. NPDC097279
TTCCCTCCAGAGTGGATCCTGAGTACGGCGGAACACGTGAAATTCCGTCGGAATCCGGGAGGACCATCTCCCAAGGCTAAATACTACCTAGTGACCGATAGTGAACCAGTACCGTGAGGGAAAGGTGAAAAGCACCCCGGAAGGGGAGTGAAAGAGATCCTGAAACCGTGTGCCTACAAGTAGTTAGAGCCCGTTAATGGGTGATAGCGTGCCTTTTGTAGAATGAACCGGCGAGTTACGATTACGTGCGAGGTTAAGCTTTAGAAGGCGGAGCCGCAGCGAAAGCGAGTCTGAATAGGGCGAATTAGTACGTGGTCGTAGACCCGAAACCAGGTGATCTACCCATGTCCAGGGTGAAGGTGAGGTAACACTTACTGGAGGCCCGAACCCACGCACGTTGAAAAGTGCGGGGATGAGGTGTGGGTAGCGGAGAAATTCCAATCGAACTTGGAGATAGCTGGTTCTCTCCGAAATAGCTTTAGGGCTAGCCTCGTGATGAGAATACTGGAGGTAGAGCACTGTTTGGACTAGGGGGCCATCCCGGTTTACCGAATTCAGACAAACTCCGAATGCCAGATATTTATACACGGGAGTCAGACTGCGAGTGATAAGATCCGTAGTCAAAAGGGAAACAGCCCAGACCACCAGCTAAGGTCCCAAAGTAATCGTTAAGTGGAAAAGGATGTGGCGTTGCACAGACAACCAGGATGTTGGCTTAGAAGCAGCCATCATTTAAAGAGTGCGTAATAGCTCACTGGTCGAGTGACGCTGCGCCGAAAATGTATCGGGGCTAAACGATTCACCGAAGCTGTGGATTGACATCTACGATGTCAGTGGTAGGAGAGCGTTCTAAGTGCGTTGAAGTCAGACCGGAAGGACTGGTGGAGCGCTTAGAAGTGAGAATGCCGGTATGAGTAGCGAAAGACGGGTGAGAATCCCGTCCACCGTATGACTAAGGTTTCCTGAGGAAGGCTCGTCCGCTCAGGGTTAGTCGGGACCTAAGCCGAGGCCGATAGGCGTAGGCGATGGACAACAGGTTGATATTCCTGTACCACCTCCTCACCGTTTGAGAAATGGGGGGACGCAGTAGGATAGGGTAAGCGCGCCGTTGGTTGTGCGCGTCCAAGCAGTAAGGCGTGTGTGTAGGCAAATCCGCACACTGTAACGTTGAGCTGTGATGGCGAGTCCGTATGGACGAAGTTCCTGATTTCACACTGCCAAGAAAAGCCTCTATCGAGGTGAGAGGTGCCCGTACCGCAAACCGACACAGGTAGTCGAGGAGAGAATCCTAAGGTGTGCGAGAGAACTCTCGTTAAGGAACTCGGCAAAATGACCCCGTAACTTCGGGAGAAGGGGTGCTCTTGAGCGTGCAAGCGCACGAGAGCCGCAGTGAATAGGCCCAGGCGACTGTTTAGCAAAAACACAGGTCTCTGCAAAACCGTAAGGTGACGTATAGGGGCTGACGCCTGCCCGGTGCTGGAAGGTTAAGAGGAGTGGTTAGCGCAAGCGAAGCTGCGAATTGAAGCCCCAGTAAACGGCGGCCGTAACTATAACGGTCCTAAGGTAGCGAAATTCCTTGTCGGGTAAGTTCCGACCCGCACGAAAGGCGTAACGATCTGGGCACTGTCTCAACGAGAGACTCGGTGAAATTATAGTACCTGTGAAGATGCAGGTTACCCGCGACAGGACGGAAAGACCCCGTGGAGCTTTACTGTAGCCTGATATTGAATTTTGGTACAACTTGTACAGGATAGGTAGGAGCCAGAGATCTCGGAGCGCCAGCTTCGAAGGAGGCGTCGGTGGGATACTACCCTGGTTGTATTGAAATTCTAACCCATGCCCCTTAGCGGGGCAGGAGACAGTGTCAGGCGGACAGTTTGACTGGGGCGGTCGCCTCCTAAAAGGTAACGGAGGCGCCCAAAGGTTCCCTCAGAATGGTTGGAAATCATTCGTAGAGTGTAAAGGCACAAGGGAGCTTGACTGCGAGACCTACAAGTCGAGCAGGGTCGAAAGACGGGCTTAGTGATCCGGTGGTTCCGCATGGAAGGGCCATCGCTCAACGGATAAAAGCTACCCCGGGGATAACAGGCTTATCTCCCCCAAGAGTCCACATCGACGGGGAGGTTTGGCACCTCGATGTCGGCTCATCGCATCCTGGGGCTGTAGTCGGTCCCAAGGGTTGGGCTGTTCGCCCATTAAAGCGGTACGCGAGCTGGGTTCAGAACGTCGTGAGACAGTTCGGTCCCTATCCGTCGTGGGCGTAGGAAATTTGAGAGGAGCTGTCCTTAGTACGAGAGGACCGGGATGGACACACCGCTGGTGTACCAGTTGTCTTGCCAAAGGCATCGCTGGGTAGCTATGTGTGGACGGGATAAGTGCTGAAAGCATCTAAGCATGAAGCCCCCCTCAAGATGAGATTTCCCATTACGCAAGTAAGTAAGATCCCTCAAAGACGATGAGGTAGATAGGTTCGAGGTGGAAGTGTGGTGACACATGGAGCTGACGAATACTAATCGATCGAGGACTTAACCAAAAAA
>NZ_JBIWDA010000017.1:0-2181 GCF_044761745.1 Lysinibacillus sp. NPDC097279
GCTCTTTAGCGCCGATGGTAGTTGGGGGCTTCCCCCTGTGAGAGTAGGACGTCGCTAGGCACACAAAGCAGTCAGCAATAGCTGGCTGTTTTTTTGTTTTATCTAAAAATAAAGATCTAATAGAGATGAAGAGAGTATGATTGAACGAATTGCGAAAGATAGATGCTAGAAGCCCGTTAGGGGTATTCAAGCAAAATTAACCATCGTAAAAATTCCTATGTAAGAGACTTGAGACTAGAAATTTGTATAGTTTTTCAAGGGGGTAACAATTTATCATTTCTTATTGAAGAGATAATTGGTGTGAAGAGTTTGTAATTGATGCATATTTACATCAGATGGGAAAGCAATACTAAATATTTTTAAAGCTATGATGTTAAACTTTTGCGTATTTTCAGATGCTTATATATATCTAAAAGAAATTTTAGCTATTAATCACTTGTGCAATTTAAAAATTGCATTTTTTATAAAATTTATTATTTTGACCGTTCTAATAACTGATGTTCTAAATGATGAAGAGTAAATTTATTCAGTAAGATCCTTGTTATCATACTCAGTTGTAAAAAATAAAGGCAGTAATGAAGGGGATTTAGCCTTTTTCATTGTTGCCATTTCAGTTAAGATAGGTTTTTTATAAAGGGATGTTTTACATAACAGAATTGCTAGTCCTTACTAGTGGCTATATATGAATTTCTATGAAGGCTATTTAAAATAAAGCGGTTCTTTTTAATTGATGGAGAACATAGACTTTTGGCCACATTATAAATTTACACAGATGTAAAACTGAGGAACTGTGTTTCCTCTATTCTTTAGCTATACGTAAGGAGGTTCGATAAGGCTAAAACTTATAGTTAATTAACGCTTTTAACAAAATATTTGCTAAACGGTGATTTTAATTTAAGTACACAAGTTGTTTTAAGAGTTGCGTATTATAATGCCTTACTAAATCGACAAATTTCGCGATTTAGTTCTAATCGCTTTACTAGTTTTCTATAATGAACTATTACTTGAAAAAGGAGAGGGAATTTTGTGGATTGATGGTGTTTTTTCTGGTGGGGGATTGAAGGGCTTTGCCTTAGTGGGAGCTTATCAAGTATTAGAAGCTGAAAATTTCCACTTTAAACGAGTTGCAGGTACTAGTGCTGGTGCTATTTTAGCTGCTTTTATAGCTGCTGGTTATAAGGGGAAAGAAATTGAATGTATGCTTGAAGAGTTGGATGTACCTTCATTACTAGATCCACGAAAAACATTTCTGCCAATGCCTTTTATGAAATGGATTAATGTATATAACCATTTAGGATTGTATAAAGGAAAAGCATTAGAAAAATGGTTCTTTCAAAAATTAGCGGATAAGGGGGTTTACACTTTTGCAGATCTACCCGAAGGTTCATTGAAGTTAGTAGCTTCAGATTTATCAAATGGTAGAATTATTGTTTTACCGGATGATCTACACAAGTATCAAATTGATGCTAATAATTTTTCCGTTGCATGTGCTTTGCGTATGAGCTGTGGGATTCCATTTTTCTTTGAACCAGTTACATTAAAAACAGGAAAAGGTGAATCGGTCATTGTTGATGGTGGTGTATTAAGTAATTTTCCTCTCTGGATTTTTGATGATAAAGAAGGGAGAAAAAAGCGACCAGTCCTCGGTCTAAAATTAAGTAGAAGTAGTGAAGAACAATGTCCTCAATCAATAAAGAATGGTCTAAATTTATTTGAAGCATTATTTGCAACTATGAAAGGGGCACATGATGAAAGATATATTTCAAGAAGGCATGAAAGAGATATTGTTTTTATTCCAGTAGATGATTACAGTGCTACACAATTTGATTTAAATGAAGAGACAAAGGAAACATTACTAGAGATAGGAAGGAATCGAACTATTCAATTTTTAAAGCACTGGCCAAAGTATAGAATATAATAGTAAAAAAAATGATAAAATCTATTGACGAGTTATAAATCAGATGTTATTATATAAAAGTTGCTGTTACAACATGTAATAAGAAATATAAAAAAACAAAATAATGTTTGACATTATTTCAATAACATGTTATTATATAAAAGTTAACTCTTATAAAACAGTTAACACAATGAACCTTGAAAACTGAACAAGCAAAACGTAATCAATATAGTTTTTAGTAGCTAACTTCGTTAGTGAACGAAACAAAATTTTGGACATCAAAA
>NZ_JBIWDA010000018.1:0-1115 GCF_044761745.1 Lysinibacillus sp. NPDC097279
TAATTATGGGGCCTTAGCTCAGCTGGGAGAGCGCCTGCCTTGCACGCAGGAGGTCAGCGGTTCGATCCCGCTAGGCTCCACCATAATTTATAACCAGTATAAAGATCCTGGCGGTGTAGCTCAGCTGGCTAGAGCATTCGGTTCATACCCGAAAGGTCGTGGGTTCGACTCCCTCCGCCGCCATCTTAAAGGACCTTTAGCTCAGTTGGTTAGAGCAGACGGCTCATAACCGTCCGGTCGCAGGTTCGAGTCCTGCAAGGTCCACCATTTATATACTACGGAGGTATACCCAAGTCTGGCTGAAGGGATCGGTCTTGAAAACCGACAGGCGGGTAACACCGCGCGGGGGTTCGAATCCCTCTACCTCCTCCAGTTTTTATTTAGTAAATGGTGTGCTAACAACTCGATATAATAAATAGTATTTTCGCGGGGTGGAGCAGTGGTAGCTCGTCGGGCTCATAACCCGAAGGTCGTTGGTTCAAATCCGGCCCCCGCAACCAAATGGTCCCGTGGTGTAGCGGTTAACATGCCTGCCTGTCACGCAGGAGATCGCCGGTTCGATCCCGGTCGGGACCGCCATTTTTAAATAAGTTGATAGCTTAGTAAGAAGTATATGGGTCAGTAGCTCAGTTGGTAGAGCATTAGATTGAAGCTCTAAGTGTCGGCGGTTCGATTCCGTCCTGACCCACCATATACGCGGGTGTAGTTTAATGGTAAAACCTCAGCCTTCCAAGCTGATGTCGTGAGTTCGATTCTCATCACCCGCTCCAAATGGGCCTATAGCTCAGCTGGTTAGAGCGCACGCCTGATAAGCGTGAGGTCGATGGTTCGAGTCCATTTAGGCCCACCATTATTCCGAAGTAGCTCAGTTGGTAGTAGCACCTGACTGTTAATCAGGTTGTCGCAGGTTCGAGTCCTGCCTTCGGAGCCATTTTTTATTTGTGGGGAAGTACTCAAGAGGCTGAAGAGGCGCCCCTGCTAAGGGTGTAGGTCGGGTAACCGGCGCGAGGGTTCAAATCCCTCCTTCTCCGCCATTGGCCCCTTGGTCAAGCGGTTAAGACACCGCCCTTTCACGGCGGTAACACGGGTTCGAATCCCGTAGGGGTCATACTAAA